>CAZIVP010000006.1:0-189720 GCA_964542915.1 uncultured Calditrichaceae bacterium
GTTTTAATAGTATCCATACCGTCTATTCCAATAATTAATTGTTTTTTTAATGGAATCAGATTAATTTGCGTGCTAAATAGCAATATCCGGGTTTAGGCCGCTTCGCGGCTCATCTCCCGAATCAGTTCTTTGATTTTGGCCAGGGTTTTAGCGCCGCTGCCCTTGCCCCGTTCGCCTTTAAGCAGGTAAGCCACATAGCGCGGGCTAATGCCCAGCCGCCGGGCGATTTCGGTTTTGTTAACCATGCGGTAGTTTTTAAAGGGTTCCATAACGAGTCCTTTATTTTTTTAAAATTCTGGTGCGTTTTTTAGAACAATATAATATTGCGATTGCATTTGCACAATAGTTTTCACGAATATTTTTGGGTAAAAAAATATGTCTTTAGGAAAACGTGTAAGGCATCTAATTGATAATTATGGTTTTACAAGTTTGTCGGATGCTTCAAAAAAAATTAATATCGACTATCCTTCGCTATCAAGAATTGTAAATGATAAACAGACTCCAAGCGCGGATAGACTACTAAGGATTGCCGATTTTTTTAATGTATCGGTGGACTGGCTGCTTACCGGTCGCGGTCCGGGGCCGGGCAATTCTACTACTATCAAAACCGGTAAGGTTTATGGCGGGGTGTTCAGCAATACCAATAATGTTAATCTATCCTACCAGGTGGAGCTGCCCAACGGCAAACAAATCCAAGAGCGCCGCCAGTCATATAAAGAGCCTGGCGTCCAGCCGCTTATCCGGGCTATCCACAAGCTTACGCCGCGTCAGCGCCAAAAGCTACTCCAGCTCATCGCCCTGACTTTTGATATTAATATTGAAGAATAGCTTATTATTATAAAAAGTTATGTTTATAATTAACTTAAATGCTTTTTTATTAACCGTAAAATAATATGTAAAAACCATTTTAACTTTTCTCAAACCAGGTGATAAAATGCGTTAAATATTGTAAAGATGCTCAAACTTTTCTTAAACCTTAATATAACTTTAAATTATATAAATATAACTATTTATGACATTTTTAACTTTTCTCAAACCCCCTGATAAATTACAATGATTATTCGATGATAGATGAAATTGAATGGTATAACGCACCGGATAACGAATGGTTAGATGCCGTCTTTGATTTACCGTTTCCGAGAGCCGCCCATTTTTCCAGCGTTTATCAGGACACCTTTTATATGTTTGGCGGCTATTATTACGGATTAACGCCAACCGCTTACAAAGCCGTCCCGGGCTCATCCGGTTATGTGTGGATCGAAAACGGTGAAATGGAAGAAGGCCGGGGCTACGGCGCTTCCACGATTTCAGAAAATGAAATCTTCCTGCTCGGCGGTGAAACATCCGCCGGTAAAACCAGCAAAGTAAGTGTATATAATACGAAAACATTACAATTCGGACCCTGCGAATCGCTTACTTCAGCCCGAAGTGGAATGGCTGCGGTAACGGTTCATGATTCTATCGTCTTTGTGCTCGGGGGGTTCGAAAATAAATTCAACGATCCGGTAGCTAAAGTCGAATATTATTACGGCGATTTAACGCCGCTTCCAACCAAAAAGGACAATGCAGAGCCTAAAAACCAAATATTAATCCATGGCTATCCCAATCCTTTCAACAGTAGAATCAATTTTGACATCACAATTCCGGAAAGTGCTCCCTATACGATCGCCATTTTTAATATCACCGGTCAACAAATAGCCATGTTACATGAAGGCTACCTTGCACCTGGAACGCATCCATTCACCTGGCGTATACCGCCATTATCCGCTTCCGGTATTTATCTGCTGCAAGTACAATCGGAGAATAGATTACAAACATTTAAGATGATATATGTTAAATAGAATCATTCGGTGGGGCCTCCTTTTGTTTTTGTGTTCAATGGCAACACTTTTTTCCCAATCCGATGATATTGAGGCGTCAAAAATTAAATACCTGTATGATGATTTGCGTTTTGAAGAAGCCGTCGGATTCGGACACCGCTATTTGGCGTTGGAACAAAATGAACAACCGCATGATTTAGCGCTGATTCATCGTTATCTGGCGTTCTCATTTTTTAGTGTGGGTAAAAAAGATTCCGCCCGTAAGCACTTTATGTCGCTGCTTTCAATCAATCCCGATACGGAGTTGGATACGGTACGTACATCGCCGAAAATACGGCGATTTTTCGCGGGCATTAAAGAGAACTTTACTCAGACGGAAACCCGAAACCGGCGTATCGGTTATACAAGGTATATCTTTGTAAAAGACTTACGACCGGGCGCAACATGGCGTTCGGCAATATTGCCCGGGTGGGGCCAATTTTACAAAAATCAAAAGAAGAAAGCGTACATTGTTGGCGGCCTTTTTAGCGGGGCCGCCGTATTTACCGTCGGCGCATACATGATCGAACGCAACGCCGAACAATCCTACCTGGATGCGACCCAACCCGACGTCGTCGCCCAACGTTACGACCGGTACAATACCTGGGCAAAAACCCGTAAAATTTCCACCTATATAACAGCAGGCATCTGGCTGTATGCCGTTGCCGACGCCCTCTGGAATTTGCCATCGGATGTCCGGATATCGTTAACTCTGAACCATATGCATTCCGCTATATCTCTTTCCTGGAAACTACACTGATACATATCCCAAACTGGTAAAACCCCTCTCATGAGAAATTTCTTTAATAGCAAAAAAATTGTAGAAGCAATTTGAAAGGCCTTGTTTCATATTCTTTTTGTGATCTGCATAGAATCAATTATCAAGGTAAGAAGATAAGGGCCGCACAAAAGCGCCGCCCTCATCTTTTATTATTGTAGCCTTTCGAACACCATCGGATTTATGGATCGTTCGGTCTCAGGCGATGTACTATTATTAACGAAGACTACTTGACGAACATCATGCGCCGCACGTCCACCGCAGAGCGATGCTCTAAGCGATAATAATAGATGCCGGAACTCACCTGATTTCCGGAACGATCCAAACCGTTCCAGCGAACCTGGTAATGACCGGCGGGAAGCCTGCTGTTCAGCAGTGTCCGGACCTTTTGTCCCAGACTGTTAAAGATGGTCAGAGTTACCGGCGCCGTTTCGGGCAAATCAAACGCGATCGTCGTTACCGGATTAAACGGATTGGGATAATTCGGATACAGTGCAAAGCGATTGGGTATATCTTCTCTTTTCGGTTCGGCGATGGATGTGGGAAACTGTATATCGGTAAAATTGGTATTATGCGTAAAAAGTACGGTCGTGTCGCCTTCTGAAAATGCAAACATTTCGCGCCATGCATGGTCGGTGGGCGGTGCATCATATTGCATGTTTTGATTCAGGTCCGCATAGAAATCCACGCGGTAATCCATATCCGGCTTCAATCCGGATAAAGGCACGGTAAACGAGGGACGAACGATTTCCCGGATGCGTTTACGTTCCACTTCGCCACGGCCGTCCGGTTCGACCAATCGGATTTCAAACATTTGGCCCACATGGGGGTCCATATCTTGTAAGGCAAGCTTGAACAGATATGCCCATTGAATATCCTTAAAATCGGTATTATGACTGAAACTTAAATTATTATCGCCGTCGTCGCCGGGATTATAGGAGAGTCGCCAGGCGTGATCATCGGGCGGAGCATCATAAACACCGTTTTGATTGAAGTCTGCGTAAAAATCCACATCGTAATCGGTATTAAGCCGGATGCCGGGAATAAACAATTCGAATTCATCGGTGTGAACGCTCTGTAAGGAAGCACGTCCAACTTCTCTGCCGCTTTCCTTCTCGACCACGCGCGCCTCAAACTTCTGATTCAAATGCGGCGTAAGGTCGCTGATTTCCAATCGCAACCGATAATGCCAGTCAATATCGGTAAAATCGGTATTATGCATAAAATGGACGGTGGTATTGCCGCTCGTTTTGCCTGTTTCAATACGCCAGGCGTGATCTTCGGCCGGGCTGTTGTAAAGTTTATTTCCGTTATGATCGCTGTAAAAATCCACACGGTAGTAACCTACGGAATCCAACCCCACCACTTCTAATTGAAAATCACTCCGTGGAATCGCTTCCAGTTTAGCGCGCCCCACTTCTTTCTGGTTTAAGATGTCGAACACGCGTGCTTCAAACAGTTGCCCGAGGTGCGGCGTCATTTCCGAAAGTTGCAGATGCAATTGGTATTCCCATCCTGTATCCACAAAATCAGTATTGTGAACAAATGGAAGCGTTGTATCTCCTTCGCTGTCTTCTAATTCCAATCGCCATACGTGATCCGTTGGCGGGCTATCATATCGTTTGTTATTATTAAAATCCGCATAAAAATCAATCCGGTAATCTTCATCCATTTCTAATCCGGAGAGGGAAAGATTGAATTCGGAATCTTTGATGGTATCAAGGGTTGCTCGATTCACTTCTTTCAGCGTTCTCTGGTCAATCAACCGCATTTCCAGTTGTTGACCCACATGCGGCGACATATCGGAAAAAGAAACCGTCAGAAGATAATTCCAGTTTATATCGGTAAAATCGGTGTTATGGGTGAAGGTAACAATCGTATCACCCTTCACATCATTCACCTCCAACCGCCAGGCATGATCTTCGGCGGGCGGGTCATAGCGCTTGTTATTATTCAAATCGGCGTAAAAATCGACATAATAACTGTGTCCTTCTTCAATGCCGTCGAAATACATTTGATATTCGGCGGCGGGTATCACATCCAATTTTTTTCGAATCACTTCCCTGCGATCGTACTGATCAATGATCCGGATTTCGAATTTTTGACCCACATGCGGCGTCATTTCCTCGAACTGTACAGTCAGAATATCGCCGTGAAAGCTGTTCGCATTGCCTGGATTGCGGACACGATCCAGTTCTCCGGGCGCAGGCATATTCTCACTCCAAAAGGCATTCGGGTCCAATAACTCAACACCGTTGGGAATGCCATCGCCGTCCGAATCCAAACGCGCCAGAGCATACTCCCAGATCACGTCGCCGTTATTGTCCAAAGAATTGGCCTCGACTTCCTGGCCGAACGCATTGCGCACTCCGCCTCCCGCAGGATTAACATGGCAATTAGCGCAGGCATTGACCGATCCGTTTGGGATTTGAGAAACACGTTTACTGCGCGCCGTTAAGTTATTAATGGTTAATAATAAAAATGCGATCATCAGAACATAATAGAAACGCCTCATAATTCCCCCTTAAATGTTGGTTCAGTTAGGTGTCGTTGATTTGATGTTCCGTTCATTTTCAAACAATATGCCAGACCTTTTAAAAAAACGTCAGCTATTGATATAAAGGCCCTTTTCGGAGATGCAATTAAAAGGTGCACGTTTAATTTGATGGTATCATGTTTTAATATGCACACCGATGTGCACATTATGCACGAACGATTCTCGTTAAATGGTTTGTGAATTTTAGAATGCCGTTTTAAGGAAGTAATGGTATATCCGCAATGGGTTCACATCCGATAATATTGGAATCGTAATTTGGAATCCTTTAAAACAGATGCTACGTTTGTTAGTGTCGTTGGTTATTATGAAAGAAAGCAAGTAAAATGAAGCACAAAACAGCGAAAATGCTTTTCAATTTTAATATGCCATCGGAGTCTTCTCAATGGATCGCCATTGATGATGTGGTTATGGGAGGACGCTCCGAAAGCTCACTTAAATATGATGCATCAGGGGCTGCAATATTTTCCGGCAAAGTATCATTCGAAAACAACGGCGGCTTTGCCTCGATCCGCAGCCCGGTGCGGAACTTTGATCTTGACGGTTTTACGGGCATCTCATTACGTGTAAATGGCGACGGGAAAGCCTACAAACTGCGGTTAAAGGATGACCACCAAACGGACGGTGTCACCTATCAGGCTAACTTCAAAAGCACGGAAGGCCGGTGGATTGAAGTTTCATTACCATTCGATACGTTTAATCCGGTATTGCGGGGACGCGTGCAAACGGAAACCGGTGCGATTCAACCGGCCCGGATTCGTCAAATTGGATTCCTAATCTCAGACAAACAAGTCGGCGCTTTTGAACTTTTAATTGCATGGGTAAAAGGATATAAAACAGAACCTCGGTGACAGGGGTATACGATTCTATCAGCAAACAACACAAGCAATAACGTATCTGATGCTCATATGTATTTTAAAGCCATGCCTGCGGCTTTTCCGCCAACTAAGGAAAAGTATGAAACCACTCTGTGCGCCCTTGATTCCAGATGCGCTTTGCGCTCGGAAATGACTGATTGGGGGCAGATCCATCATAAGTCATTCCTGAGAAAGCAGGAATCCACTGAACTGTGTTCTTTACTCTACGCTAAACTATGGATTCTGAAAACCGAGTTAACTTCGTTTCTGACGATTTGCTATATAAATAAAATTGTTCTTTTTTACCTTTGTATAATTTATTACATTGCACATTCGAGTTTCGTTTGCTCCACCTTAAGAGGCACAAATCTTATGACTAACCTTTACACCTAAACTTTCAACCAAATCCAAAGGGGAACGTATTATGCAAAACCGGTTTTTTACCTTCATCGCACCTTACTTGACCTTCATTGATAACGGTAAAATTTTTCGTAATCCGTTTAGCTGGCTCTATTCGATCATCGCCGTTATAAACCTGATCCTTCCGTTTTATATCCTTTATAAGGCGATTGATAACAACATATTCCGGGCGCCGGGTAAATTCGTGTTCGTCTTTATATTGGTTTGGATTACCATCCTCATCGCTTCGTGGATTGGCTTTCAAATTTGGTGGAATCGCAAAACCAAAGTACTCACCTCCTCCGCTATTGGCGACGATTTCATCGCCACGCCGGTTTTTTCACACTTCATTCAGACCCTCGGCGAGTGGTTAGGCACCTGGATCGGTCTGGTAGGATTTGTTTTCGCCTTGCTGGCAACGATTTTCCTTGGTCAACAAGGTATGATGATCAGCCGCCAACTCGGTATGGGATTTCTCAATGTGGGACTACTCTCGATCATTCTAATGCCTATTTACGGTTTCATCATTATTGTTGCGTCACGTTTTCTTGCCGAACAATTCCGTGCCCTGGCTGCCATAGCCAATAACACCAAACAGCAATAAATTTTTTATTGAAATGTATCACAAAGCTTGGAGACAGAAGGGCGCCAAATCGTGGTCGCCCTTCTGTCTATTGTACCAGGCGTTACCCGAGTCCCCCACCGTACATCTTGCCGTTCATCCATTTTTAATGTAGGTTCTGGCCATGATAAGTTTTAAATATGGATTCATATTAACGACAGGCATATACCTTATGATCGGATGTAATATCTCACGTAATATGTTATATTATCCTCAACCGGTATCGAAAGAGCGTCTGGAATATATAAATAAACATTTTGACAATGTATCCGAATTGACTGTGGAAAGCGTTAACAACATCGTCTTACACGGTTGGATTATCAAAAAGGACTTACAACATTTGCCGACCATCTTCTACTTCGGAGGCAACGGTGAAGAAGTTTCGTTGAATATCGAATCATTTAACGCCCGTTTGCCGGCCAATGTGATTCTGTTCAATTATCGGGGTTACGGCCTGAGCAAAGGCGATCCTTCGGAGAAAGCTCTTAAAGCGGATGCCATTCGTATATACGAAACACTGACAGAACGCTTTTCACTTCCAAACGGTCAAACCGTAGCCATGGGCCGTAGCCTCGGAAGCGCCGTTGCAACACATCTAACCGTTCATAAAAACATCCCGAAAACAATTCTGGTAACGCCCTTCGAAAGCATCAAGGAAGTGGCCTATGATCATTTTCCCAATTTTCTGGTAAATAGCTTGCTAAGCGAGACCTATGAGACCATCCGGATTGCCGATCAATTAAAAAACGACCTATTGTTATTGGCGGCGCAACGGGATGAAATCATTCATCCCAGACACGCTGAAGCGCTCTATCAAGAGATACACGGCGACAAAAAATTAGTCTACATCGAAAACGGACGCCACAATACCATCGAACTGTTCGAGGAGTACTGGAACACGCTTCAACAGTACATAACATCATAAATGATTTAATGCAGGAAGCCGTCTGTATGCTGCATGGCTTACAATATGAAGCATTCTTATATCATATTAAACTAAATTAGCGGTATGACTCAATTAACTGTGAGATACCACAATCATAACGAAGCTCAAGTTTGGCCGGCTAAGTTTTTTTCACAAAATGTATCAAAATACGAATTTCTGAAAACATATAAGCATAAAACTTTTTTTTATTTGCCTCGTCACATTTCTTTTAATAAGTTGCAATTCAATTTTAAGCAAAACAAATGTTACCGATTTAATGATGTAAACCGTCGGACGTACATAAGCTTTATCAGGAAAGGTGGAGGGAACAGGCCCGTTGAAGCCTTAGCAACCGTCCCTAATGCAGGGAAAAGGTGCTAAATCCTGCCCCGATGCGGGGAAAGATAAAGGTGAGATATAAACCTCTTCCGGATTCTTTTCCTGAAGAGGTTTTTTTTTACCCGAAACCACATAATCATCAAACAAGAGGAGTTTCCACTATGGCCAACCATCAACATTCCAATGCATATAAATTCGAAACATTACAACTTCATGCCGGACAGGAACCGGATACGACCACCCGTGCCCGTGCGGTGCCTATTTTTCAAACCACTTCCTATTTGTTTGACGACGCCGACCACGCTGCCGACTTATTTGATCTGAAAGAGTTCGGAAATATTTATACACGCATCATGAATCCCACCAATGATGTTTTCGAAAAACGGGTGGCCGCACTGGAAGGCGGCGTCGCAGGCTTGGCAACCTCATCCGGACAGGCGGCCCAACTTTTAGCTATAACAACGCTGGCTGGGAAGGGCGAAAATATCGTATCAACCAGCCATCTATACGGCGGCACCTACAATCAGTTTAAAGTTACCCTTCCACGTCTGGGCATTGATGTGAAATTTGTGGAAAACGACGACCCTACGGAAATCGAAAGCAATATCGATCCAAAAACCAGAGGTATCTATATCGAAAGCATCGGCAATCCGCTTCTAAACGTACCCGACATTGAGGCCATTGCCGATGTGGCCCATAAACATGGCATTCCCCTGGTGGTTGATAACACATTTGGCGCCGCCGGGTATCTGGTGCGTCCCATCAATTTTGGTGCGGATATTGTCACCGCCTCCGCCACTAAATGGATCGGCGGTCACGGCACCTCGATTGGGGGCATTATTGTGGACAGCGGGCGGTTCGACTGGCGCAACGGTAATTTTCCGGTGTTCACCGAACCAAGCCCCGGTTATCACGGCCTGAAATTTGCCGAAGCATTTGGCCCCGACAGCCCCAACGGAAACATTGCCTTTATTGTCCGCGCCCGCGTTGAAGGGCTTCGCGATCTCGGTCCTGCGCTGAGTCCGTTCAATGCCTTTCTGTTTCTTCAGGGGCTGGAAACCTTGTCGCTACGGGTTGAACGACACTGCGGCAATGCCATGAAACTGGCGCACTGGCTCGAACATCATCCGAAAGTCAAATGGGTTGCCTATCCCGGTCTGTCATCGCATCCCTACCACCAAACGGCAAAACACTATCTCAGGGAAGGATTGTTCGGTTCCATGCTCTGTTTCGGCATTAAAGGCGGCTTAGAAGCGGGAAAGATGTTTATCAATCAGGTTCAGCTGGCCAGCCTTTTGGCCAATGTGGGGGACGCCAAAACGCTGGTGATTCACCCCGCTTCAACCACGCACCAGCAGCTTACCCCGGCCGAGCGGGAAGCCTCAGGCGTAAAAGAAGATATGATTCGTGTTTCGGTTGGTATCGAACATATCGATGACATCATCGGCGATTTTGAGCATACGTTTGATGTAATTTGAGGCGAATGGAAAGGAAGGTTTGTGTTCGTGAAGTGATGGAGAATTGGAAGATTGGAATATGGGAGTACCGCAATCGTACATTATGGTTTCTTTTCATAGCAAAGTTACGAAGACGACATTCATAAAAAGACGGATAGCACTGCTATCCAATAAGTCAAGCATTCAGCACATCCATATATCAATTACGGGATTTTAAAATCAACGGGAGTATCAATGGCAAAACAAGCAAATGATCAAAAACAGAACATAACGAAATCTTCCGCTTTTCAGATAAATAAACTATTGCAACGAGAGGTTTCTCTCTATCAATATTCGGAAGCGTTTCCACTTGATAGCGGCCATTTCTTAGCTGATTTAACATTGGTCTATGAAACATACGGACGGCTCAATGACGACCGTGATAACGCCATTCTAATCTGTCACGCTCTGACCGGAAGCGCCCATGCCGCCGGTATCGGACATTTTCCACCGTCGATTTTGGAGAAAGCCCCGTTGCTAAAACAGGCATCTCAGAATAAACCGGGCTGGTGGGACGCCCTCATTGGACCCGGCAAACTCTTCGACACCGAACGGTATTATGTGGTGTGCGCCAATATCATTGGCAGTTGTTACGGCAGCACGGGGCCGACTGCCCTCAATCCTGAAAATGGTCGGCATTACGGTCCGGATTTTCCGCAAATGACCGTCCGGGACATGGTACAGGCGCAACAACGGCTCATCCGTTATCTCAGCATCGAACAGCTCCGTCTGGTTATCGGCGGTTCACTGGGAGGTATGCAGGCGCTGGAATGGGCCGTTATGTATCCGCAAATGGTCAGGGCCATTGCGCCTATTGCGACGGCTGTACGGCACTCCGACTGGTGTATCGGTTTCGATCATGCGGCTCGAACGGCCATCACCAATGATCCGGCTTATCATGACGGATACTACGAGACGCAACCGCGTAACGGCTTAGCGCTGGCCCGGCAAATAAGTATGATCTCCTATCGCAGCGATATCAGTTTCAATAAACGGTTTCATTACGAACGTTTGTATGACTCCGATCATCGCTTTGATTTCGATAATCCGTTTCAGGTACAACGGTATCTCGATTATCAGGGCGAAAAATTGGTAAATCGCTTCGACGCCAATGCTTTTATAAAAATTACCCGCGCTATGGATTTACATGATTTATCGTATAATCGCGGCGCCATGAACGACGTGCTCGCCTCGATAAAAGCCAATTCCCTTTGCATCAGCATCGACAGTGATATTCTTTACCCTGAACACGAGCAAAAGGCGATTGCTTCGGCCATTCCGAACGCCGACTATCGGCGTATCCGATCTATAAATGGGCACGATGCCTTTTTAATCGAATTTGAACAAATGACGGATATCATCAAACCGTTTTTACAACAGTTAGAACAAAGGGAGTAATCCTATGATTATAATGAAATTCGGCGGAACCTCCGTAAAAGATGCGGAAGCCATGGAACGCGTCGCCGGCATCATTACATATAACCTAAAAAAACAGCCGGTCGTGGTAGTCTCGGCCATGGCAGGTATTACCGATTTGCTTGAAACTTCGATGGCAATGGCGGCCGCACAATCCATGGATCGGGTCCGGGGCATCATTCATCAGATTAAAAGGCGCCACGAAGCGGTAATCGACGCGCTTTTCGGTGGAACGGAATACGCACGAAAGCTCGGAGCATTGACCGATAATGAAATCAACAAACTCAATGCGCTGCTGGACGCCACAAAGGCCATTCGTTTCGCAAGCGCCGATCTCAGCCACGCTATTTTATCAATCGGTGAAATACTCTCTTCGCACTTATTAAACACGCTGCTACACATGCACGGTAGCCGCACGGCTACGGTGGATGCCCGTGATATAATCATAACCCATCATCCCGATGAAGGGATTCGGCCTATTTTCGATGAAATTAAAGAGCGGGCCGGTAAACGTTTACTGCCGCTGACGAAGGATAGTGAAGTGGTCGTTACGCAGGGATTCATTGCCGCCACCACAACGGGTATTCCGACGACGCTCGGACGCAACGGATCGGATTTGACCGCTTCGCTGCTGGGCGCTGCAATCGGTGCGGAGGAAATTGAAATCTGGACCGATGTGGACGGCATATTGTCGGCCGATCCCACCATCATTCCATCCGCACAACCGTTGGATTTTATGACATATAATGAAGCCTGCGAACTGGCTTACTTCGGCGCTCGCGTGCTTTATCCGGCCGCCATCCAACCCGCTCTGGAACAGGATATTCCCGTGCGCATCCGTAATACACACTTATCCGAGGCGCCGGGCACCCGGATTGTTGTGAAAAATTGCAAAAACGATCCCAGAGTGGTTAAGTCCATCGCCTATAAGGAAGGAATCACGCTGGTAACCCTGGAATCGTCGCAATTATTGCTGTCCACTCAAATGCTGGCCGATTTATTCCAACGCCTTTCGCAACATGACACCCGTGTGTATGCCGTATCCAAGTCCGCCACAAAAATTTCCATAACCGTGGAAAATCGCCATCGCATACCGGAAATCTTAGCAGAGATAAAGGGCTTCGGGAATGTGGAAGTTCAGGAGCAAAAAGCGATTGTTACTGTCGTCGGTGAAAATATGAACCACGAACCCGATCTTGCCTGGCAAATCATTCGTTTGGTGCGCAATGCGGGTATATCCATTGATCTTATTTCACAATTCGCATCACAGATCAGCTTTATGTTTATCATAAATGAGTCGGATATCCGAAACACTGTTGAACTGCTTCACCGGCAATTAATTGAAACCGGCCATCAAATGAAACGTGCTTAGTACGGACCACCCTACTACGTTCAGACAGCCTTTTGAAAGGCCCTCACAATACCTTGTTCTCTGCTCCCGCCCGCCTTAAATTGTACCCTTTACACGTCAATAAACGGGGGATAAGGCAATGAGGAAGTGTATACATATGATCACAGGCCTTTTGTTTGTTTTTCTGTTGCTGTCCGGAATCATGTATTTCGGATCTGCGCAGGAATCCAACGGACCGACGGATCTGGATCAGCGCGTCAAGCAATTTTTGGAACGCCATGAGAATCAATGGCGACACTGGAATGTACCGGTAAGCGACGGCAAGTTTTTACACAACCTGATTATCAAACATGACTATAAGCAAGCGCTGGAAATTGGCACATCTACCGGCCATTCGGCGATATGGATGGCATGGGCGCTCAGTAAAACGGGCGGAAAACTCACGACCATCGAAATCAACGAGGATCGTTATAAAAAGGCGTTAGAAAATTTCGAAGCCGCAGGGGTATCCGAATATATTGATGCCCGTCTGGCTGACGCCCATCAACTGGTTAAGGAGTTGGAAGGGCCTTTTGATTTCGTTTTTTGCGATGCCGATAAAGCATGGTATAAAAATTACTTTACCGAACTGGAACATAAAATTGTTGAGGGCGGATGCTATACCGCCCATAATGTTCGCAGCCACAATCAAGCCTACGGCGGAAAGAATCCCGTTCAACAATTTCTCGATTATGCAATGCAAGCGCCCAATTACGAGACCACCATCGTGGAGTCCGGTTTTGCGGGTATATCCGTTAGCTATAAGAAGTCAAAACAAAAACAATAATGGCACAAAAACAGACTAACCGTCTTCACAGAAATCTGGGATTATTTGCGGTTACGAATATTGTGATCGCCAATATGATCGGAGCAGGTATCTTTACCACTTCCGGCCTATTGATGGAGGATTTGAACAATCCCATATTAATGCTCATTTTGTGGATTATCGGAGGCGTTATCGCTCTTTGCGGATCGCTGGCTTATGGGGAACTTGGCGCTTCCATGCCGCAAGCCGGCGGCGAATATGTGTTTCTATCGCGCCTTTACAATCCCATGCTGGGATTCCTGAGCGGTTGGATTTCGTTTATCGTCGGTTTCTCGGCGCCTATCGCCGCCTCTGCTATCGGCTTCAGCGAATATATCAGCCGGGCTTTTCCGGTCCTCTTAATAGAACAAACGCCGACCACATTCCTGACGCCGTCTCTCGTAAAAAAGTTGCTTGCGATTGCCGTTATAGCGCTGTTTACGCTTGTGCATCTTCGCGGAATCGAATTTGGCGCTATTATCCAAAACTATCTTACCATATTGAAGGTCGGCTTGATCGTGGTTCTCATCCTTGTGGGTTTTATGTGGGGCAAGGGCAGCTTTGATCATTTAATGACACAGGAGACATTTACTTTCGATTTCGGCAAATTGAAAACCATGGGTCTTTCCCTCATGTGGATTATGTTTGCATACAGCGGCTGGAATGCGTCCACTTACATCGGATCGGAAATTCGCAAGCCGGAAAAAACGTTGCCGCCTTCGCTATACCTTGGAACGGCGATGGTGATGCTGCTCTACTTTTTGTTGAACCTCCTTTACGTTTACGCCATTCCGGCCAAGGAGATGTCGGGCGTTATTTCCATCGGCGGATTGACCATGGGGAAGTTGTTCGGCGGTTCAATGGAAACGGTCTTTTCGCTGTTCATTTCATTTGCCCTCTTTTCTTCCCTGAGCGCTTTCATTATTCTTGGACCACGGGTTTATTATTCCATGGCACGGGACGGGTACTTTTTTAAGTTTGCATCTTATGTCCATCCGCGCTTCGGAGTGCCCAGTAAAGCCATTTTGTTACAGAGCTCTATTTCCATTATTATGGTGCTCTCCGGTACGTTTGACCAGATTTTGACCTACATGGGATTCGCACTGGGTATCTTCCCGATCTTTTCGGTACTCGGCGTGTTCATACTTAGGCGCAAAAACAGTAAATCGGTTCGCTTGCCCGGATTTCCGGCAGTCCAATCGGTTTATATTTTAGCGGGATTACTCATACTTACTTTAGCTTATTTTGAACGACCCGTCGAATCCTCAATAGCCGTTGCAACGGTTTTAATAGGGATACCTTTTTTCCTGATATTTAAAAAAAGGGATAAATCCCAGCAAAAGGATTCATCCCTTTAAGTCAACCATTTAAACAATAATTTTCGTGTTTAATGATTACTTGACCAAAAGCAGTTTTTTGCTTCGTTGAGTATGTTCCGTTTTTAACTGATAAAAATACAATCCACTGGCGAGATTTTCTCCGTCAAATTGAATTTCATGGCGGCCTGCGTTCATTTTTCGATCGACCAGCGTCTTTATCTCGCGTCCCAGCATATCATATATGGTTAACGATACTTTTTCTGCGCTGGGAATCGTAAATGCTATATTGGTAACCGGATTGAACGGATTGGGATAATTTTGCTCCAATTCATATGCGCCGGATTCCAAGTGACCCAATGTCTCTTCTAGCTCGATGGAAGTTAAATACTCCGCCTTCTCAACGGCTTCCTCATAATCCAGAATATAATGCCACCAGTTATTCAAAACGCCGTTATGCACGCCTTCAAAATGCGGTAAATGACCAAACCACCACTTCATATAACCCAGTTGATAATTACCGTTTGGCGCGCCCCACGTTTCGCGATTGACCTCGCTCGTTTGATCGAGTAGTACCGGATATCGTTTCCAGTTTTGGTGGTATGAAATCACCTTCTGGGTATTTCCGTAATCATAATCAGAGCGTCCGTTTGGCGGAAAGTGTATATTGCCCACATGCGCGCCATCGGTAATTTCTTTGTGGATTCGTGTAAACAAATCCCAGGGCGTTGGATTCTCACTGTGAATATCCCAACCACCGTAAACCTTGACCATGGCGCTCTCAGAGCGATGCCCGACGCTGTGCATGGCCTCAGCCACGCCGCGTTCGTAATTCCAGCCCATAACGGATAATAGCTTATTTAAACCTTCATGCTCCAACGGAGGTGAATTGTACCAGAATGCGCCCGGCCCCATTAGCTGCGATTCATACATACCGCCGAATGGCGGGGCATACACCCAAACTTCGTCGATTTCGCCGTTATTGCGTTTGGTATCCAAATCATAAAAATCAACCATGGCGTTATAATCAAATTTAACAATGCCTTCGATTTCGGCGTAATGCTGCAGAGTGCCTTCCGACTCCCGGCCGTACAGTTTATGGTTTGATTGCGTGTAATAATAAGCTAACGTATCCAGCGTCATTAACGAATCGCCGAGTCGTGTAAATATATTGCCGTCATCATGCGTCTCCACGACCTCAAATTGAACCACGCCATGGCTGGCATCGTGGAAATGCTCGATGATTTGTTCGACATAAACATACGGGTCCTGCCATCCCCACTCCTCATTGATCTTTGTCATACTGGTGGAATCGATCACCGGATTTTGGACAACCAAAGCCACTTTTTGTGTCATGGTTTCGGCTTTCGGGGATGTAAAATCGGGCACCACTTCCAGGCCGGCGCTGCCGCTCAAATTATTATTGCGGGCCTTTATCGTCGCATTACCCTCAGCATGGGCGGTAATCAAGCCCAGTTCGTCGATACTCGCCACATTTGTGTTGGTGGACGACCAGATAACATATTCTTCCAAATCGTAAGGATAGGTATTCCCCTGGGAATCCTGAAGTTTTACTTCCACTTGCATGCTGGTTCCCGGAATCATTTTCAGCGGAGTGGGTATAATTTTCAGTCCGGTAATATTGATTTGCGCAAGCATTGCCCATTCACCAACCATAATGCCGCTGCTATCCGGGTTTTTTAACGCCAATCGCGCCAGATGGAACGACTTGGTTTCAAAATCAAGGGAATCCCAGCTGAAACTCGTGCATGTTCTCTGATCGATCAGCTTTTCATACGTTCCGCTTTTGGTTTCCAGATCACCCTGCGTATCGGCAATTTCCAGATTGTACGAACCGTTATTCCATGTGAATAGTTTATTGCGGCTGGCCGTAACTTCATCATCGAATACAAGGGTAATGGTGAGGGTATCGATATCCTGAATACTCATCGCCGTGTAAGCGTTGCCGTCGAACATCTTCAATACCTCGCTCCGGGCCATACTCGTATCCATTTGAACCTCGGCGGTCCCTTCTTCAATTTGGGTAGCTATATTCACCTCGCTGCTGCGGGTAATCTGAGTCCATCCCTGGTTTACTCCTGCGATGAACATGAAAACCATGCCCATATAAAGAAATCCTTTTTTTAAAAGTCTGTTCTGCATAAAATCACTCCTTTTGGGTTTTAATTATCGTATATATTCAGTTTATCCATAATCATATTAACCGGAAGTGTAGCGATTACATCGCTTCTTTAATGGATTTAGCCTTTAATTGTTCAAAACGCCACTTTTATTGTTGTTATTTTAAAAGCGCCGTTTTGAACATGCATTTCCTTCCCATCGACCTCCATTGATTGCAACGTTTCTTCCAAAAAATTACTGTGCCATACACCTTTCGGTTGCGTTGGAAACACAAGCGTTGCCTCCGTATCACGATCCGTACTGTTGTACCACTGAACAATCCATTTATCAGGATCATCTTGTTGGCGTTTAACAACCGTTAATACCTGGCTTTCAGGTTTCAGCTGAATAAACGAGTACACGGGCGGCAATACGCCTTTATGCTGCCCTGTCGACGTCACCATCAACGGCTGATTGAATTGATGGCCCGCCTGTACGGTTCCTCCATCTTTCCAATCGCCTTTATGCGGGTACAGAGCGTATTCGATCGTATGTGTTCCGCGATCGGTCGTTTCATCCGGCCATTTCGGCGACCGTAATAACGATAACCGCATAACGTTTGACTTAATGTCATAACCATATTTGGAATTGTTCAACAAACTAACGCCGTACGCTTTTTGAGAAAGGTCTGCCCAGCGCAAAGCGCCTACTTCCCATTTCCCTTTATCTTCCTGTTTCTCAGCATTCGTGGTCCGCTGAATGGCGGCATACGGAATTTCGTAGGTTGCCTTATCGGATTGGACATTCACCGGAAAAGCGACTTTCAGCATGGTATGGTCTTCCCACCAGTCAGCGTGCAGTTTGAAATCGATTCGTTTGGATTCCGAATAAAGAATGATATCTTGTTCAAAAAAGCTCTCCGGAAAATCTTCGGTGGGATAGCTCTTCACAACATTGGGATTGAGGAAGTCGTGGTAAGCGCGCAGCACAACCCGCAGCGGTCCTCTTTCAACGATTTCGAGCTTGCGGAAGTTGGTCCTGTATTGCCTGCCCAACCCGATATTCCAGGCGTCCCAGGCGTCGGGCCGGTCTTCAAACAACTGCAGTTTGTTGCCGACATCGGTCAGGATTTCCCTTCCGAGTCTCTTATCATAAATGCGGTTCACCCAGCCGCTTTCCGAATCGACCTCCACCCGGAAGCAGCAATTTTCGAGTGCATTATTATCGATTTGTACATCAGTTTGAAATCGCGGCGCTTCCTGCCGGCGCAACAGGAAGACGCGATAGCCCATCGCAGGTATCTTTTCAGCGCGGAACAATATCGCGCGCTGGTATCGGTCGGTTTGTACCGTTTGAGACGGAACCGCTTTACCGTCGATCGTGAAAACGGCGTAGTCTTGTTGATCGCCCTTATCCGGTTTAAGGGCAACCGTTTCGGAGCGTTCCCAGTTCAGCGTATTGAAAACCACCGCCAGGCGATCCGCTTTAATCGTCTCCGTATTTATCCGGTCGGCGATGGCATCCAGCATCTCCTGGCGGCGATACAAGCCGATCTCTTCCGCCTCTTTATAGCTCTTAAGGGCGTCCACATGCACTTCGCGGATGCTGGAACCCGGCAGAATATCATGGAACTGATTCAACAGGACCAAACGCCAGGCTTCCTGTAAGTCCGCCGCCGGATAAGCTCCGTCCAACCACTGGTTGAAGCTTGCCAGTTTTTGTACATCGCTCAGCAAAACTTCACACCTGCGATTGTATTCTTTCATTTTAGCCTGCGTCGTCAGCGTACCGCGATGGTATTCCAGATATAATTCGTCTTTCCATACCGGCATATCGTTTAATCCCTCTGCTTTTAGCCAGTTCAGATACGCTGCGGTCGTTCCATATTGAATCGAGGGATAAATATCATAACATTTCATGCGTTCAATTTTTGCCAGCATTTCCGGCGTCGGCCCGCCGCCGTGATCGCCGACGCCAAAAAGAATCAATAGCTTTGTAAAACCGGTATTGGCTTCGAATTGACGTAACCAATCCACCAATTGAAAGGGATCGTCCACCCGATTGATATAATCAAACGGAAAATAGGACAGGATGCGCGAACCGTCCGGACCTTCCCACCAGAAAATGCGGTGCGGGAAAACGTTCGTATCATTCCAGCCGATTTTCTGGGTAATAAAAACATCGATGCCGGCGTTACGGTAAAACTGGGGCATATTCCAATTATAACCGAATGAATCGGGATTCCAACCGATATTTGTCTCATTTGAAAAATGGTTTTTAAAGTAGTTCTGCCCAAACAACAACTGATGCATCCAGGATACGCCGCTAATCATATTGCAATCGGGTTCGATCCAGGAGCCGCCGATAATCTCCCAGCGTCCGTCGGCGATGCGTGATTTGATGCCGTCATAAACATCCGGATACATGGTTTGCATCCAGTGATAGTAACAGGCCGCGCTCTGGGTATAGGTGAATCCCGGAAATCGCTCCATCATATCCAGCACGGACGAAAACGTATTTTTGCACACTTCGTGCGTTTCCCGCTCGCGCCATAACCAGGCTGCATCGATATGAGCATTAGCCGTAAAAAACAACGTGTACCTTTTTACTTCGCGATCCAGCTCAGGGAAATGTTGCCGGACTTTTTCGACCGATGCCTTGAAACTTTCCATATCACCGTTTTCAAGGGATTGCACGTCCACCTGCTGCGCCAACGCCTGTACGCGTTCATACAACCGTTGTTTCTTTTCCGGGTCGCGTTTACTGCGGTCAACGCCCGGATCATAACGCACGCGTGCATTTGTTTGATAGGTATCAAATCCGAAGATTTTCTGTGCCACACGTAAACTGAAGCTCAGGTTTTGAATTATTTGCCGTACATCATCAAGCGCCGGCAATTGAAGTTCGGCGTTCAATAGCCTCCCTGGCCCGCCGGTATTAATCATCTTAACTAATATCGTAATCTTCGCTCCGGGTTTGATATTATCATCCAGTAAAAATTGCCCTTCCCACGCGAATCGACCCTTATGATCGCCGTTTATCCAAAGGTCGCCGGCGTCATCTACGGCCAGGTTCAACCGCAGCGTATTGCTGACCGGTTGTTGCATAATCGTTTCGGGAACCGTTAAAACCGTTCGGAACCAGCAGGAATCACGATTAATGTGTTGTCCCAATCGAAGTTCTCTCCAGCGGCTGTCATCAAATTGAACGCCGCTCATTTCTTCAACGGTCGGCCCCGTAACCCTAAAGGGTTCGAAATACTTCCAATTCGTTACCTGCGTCGTCGATAATCGTTGGAGTCGTTCCGTTAAATTATCCACATTACTTTGCGCCATAAGTATTCCTGGAAGTATGATTAACAACCAATCTTTTTTAAATCGCATTTTTCAGGCGCATTTATAACTCGAAGGCGTCATTTTCCATTCCGTGGCGTTCATTACCTATTGATCGATCACCAATCCAATGTTATTATGTTTCGTATAATCCCAATCCCCCACAAAAATCCACCAGTTGGAAAGTCGCTTTCCCTGATATTCCAAACCGTTGTTATAACCCGGTATGCTCTGCATCCAAAAACGAAACCAGTCCAAACTATTGCAATTCCATCTCTCACAGTTAATACGTTTCCTTTTACCGCTGCCGTCCGGTTTCCAGTTTTCAATGTCTGTGGAAACAAAACGCTTATTCGCCCAATCGTAATCATGTTCTCCGTTTGGCGGATAATGGGCCCAGCCGCAACCCGGATTTATGATTTTGTGGGTATGATCGCTGCCGACAAAATTACCCCAAAACAGCAGTTCATCCCATTTGGATTTTGGCGTTTCATCTCTACCGTCCACATGATTCAGAAGTGCTTCGATTTGATGCATATGGTTTTCCACGGCTTCCGATAAACCGCGTTGATAATTGTAATGATAAACCGTATAGGTACGGTCGAGGACGGGCAAATCATCGTTGTCCCGATTACTGTTGCTTACATCGCCATGGGGACTCGACATGTTGGATTCCCACAAATGAACTTTACCGCCATGATAGGCCCATATCCAAACTTCTTTAACGCCTCTTTCGTTTACCCATTCTTCGATACCGATACGCTTCATTATTATTTTGTAGTCTGTCATAGGCGCGCGTCTTTCAAAACCACTCTTCCGGGTCGGCAACGGTTCCAGGAACTCGTATGTTTTGAGAATTTTATATGCCAGCGATTTCGGAGACGAGGAATCTTTATAGGCATGGTATCGTGATCCTTCCTCCAGCACCTGTACGAGTTTAGCGGTTATGGATTCGGTTTTTTGTTGCGTGAACGCAAGACTACGGCCCCAATCTCCGGTAACATCGGTATCGATTGAATCGTCTTTAACCGGTAGATATTTTACCACAACGACAGGAATTTCGTAAGGGATGTTCAAATTTTCGTCGGCAGCAACGTCCGTTGACCAAATATTAACCAATATAAAAATCAGCATCCAAACCACGGGCATCATTTTATTGTATACCATATTGCTCCACCTCCACCGGTTTACCTGTATTCATAGATTTTCTTGCCGCCTCAAGCGTGGCCATGGTTTTAAAACCGTCTTCGGCGTCGGGCATAGCTATTTTGTTCTGCGCCAGGCAACGGGCAAAGTATTCGGTGTAATTAACGAATTCGCCGGCGTGGTGATTAACGCCTTCGTATTGAAAGTAGTGATAAATATCCTCGAAGTAATGTCGAACCTGTTCGGTTTCACCGGTGAACTTTACCTGCGCCTCGAGTTGCGGATACTTGGCAACAAACGTTCCCCTGTCGCCGTACAACGCCACTTCAATCCACGGCCTGGTTTGATGAAGATGTTCCAGGCCGTAAAGGCCGAGCACCCGACCGATCCGGCCGTTTTCGAATTTCAAATTAATGATGAATATATCGCGGCCGCTGAAATCGGCTTCTTGGGCGATCCGGGAACGATCGCCGTAGGCATGTACCTCCGTTACATCGCCCAGATACCAGCGGATTAGATCAACGGGATGGGAAGCGCAGGCAAAGAGCAAATCGAAGCCGCCTTCGCGGGCCCAGGGGCGATTGTTATAGAACCAGCGCATATCATGCACATACTGGGTTTCCGCAAAGCTGATTACGCCCAGGTTTCCGCCTTCAAAGGCCTGGCGTTGTTTGAGCATGGGGCCAAAGAAACGCGAACTCTGGCCCACCATAAGCTGTAATTCCGGAAAACGCGTCTTGAGTTTCATGATTTCACTCGCTTCTTCCTGAGAGGTCACCAGCGGCTTGGTACAGATCACATGTTTTCCCGTTTCAAAACAAGCGCGGATGTGCTCCACATGTAATTGATCCGGCGTATAAAGTAACACGATGTCAATATCGTTATGTTTGAGCAGGTCTTCGATATGGCTGTAACGATTCGGAATATTGAAAAACTGCTGCACCTGCTTTGACAAATCATCGTTGGTATCGCACACGGCCTTTACCCTTAGCTCCGGGTGCCCGGCCAATCCTTTCACAACGCCTTTGCCCTCGCCCAATCCGACCACGCCGATACCGAACGATTTTCCTATTTTCGTATGTTTTCCGCGTCCTTCCATTTTTAACCTCTTCCCGTTTCAGTGCTCAATGGTTATGTGTCTGTTTCATTAAAGTAAGTCGTTTATTTATCCTTTTTAATACCGGTATTCAATCCAATAGCGTTGTCCTCGCCGGGCGTCGAACCGGATATCCATTGACTTTTCACCTTCCAGTTCCGTAAGCCGGTTGCCATTTGAGTCGAATACCGTAAGCGTACACGTATGCGGCGCTTTGATCTTCAGCGCTGCCTGCATTCGATTGTCCTCTATGAAATCGTACTGTAGATCAATTGTCATTTGTCTGTGCCTGAGATTTTTGATTCCAATGCTTTTTCCGTCGCCCATAAATGAAGCCGGTACCGCCGGTTGCAGATAAAAGCCCTGTTTTTTGGAATCCACATTTTCACGGAATCCTATCACATGCCGAATGATGAACATGGGTAACGTAGCGCCCCAACCGTACGCCTCTCCGCCGGCCGGTCGATTCGGAACCGGCCAGTATTCGCAGGCGACACCGGGAATGCGGTATTGATAGGGATTTTCCTCATTTTGATATTTGACCCGAGGGGCGTCGGTTCGCCGATAGATACGTTCCGCAAGGGATGTAATCGCCTCTGCCGCGGCAGCCGGCATATCTGCATACACAGCGGCTTCGGCAAACGCCAGTACCTTGGGCGGCCATTCCAGCCACTGCGGATGCTCAAGAATAAACTCCAGTTGCGGGCGTACTTCGTTAATTTGGACACTGTCCGCAAGGCGACATGTCAAAGGCGCCAGCATAATGGGATCATAAAAATCTTCCAGAATGATGGGTTGTCCGTTACGGCCGTCGATATCCCGGTACCAGCCATCCACGAACATAGAGCGCGTATGCCGGCGATGTCGTTTTTCCAGCTCGCGCCATCGCGTTGATTGTTTGCCCATGTTTAAAGTCTCGGCAAAATGGGCCATAATGTGGAACGCTTCAGCCATGCTGGCCTCAACATCAACCGTTCGTACGAATGTAGCCGGATCGCCCTCGCCTTCCACCAGAAAGCGCCTGGAGCCGTCCTGGCCCGACTCCCAACTATTGTTACAATGGAACCAGCCCGCTTCATCCGTGCGGTTTTGCAACCACCAATCCAGATATTCTTTTAAATGCGGATACAGTTTGCGCAACCAGAGGCGGTCGTGGCTTCGTTCATAAACGGATTCTATGGCGTGGAACGGAAATCCCCACATGGGCGCCGTGCCGCATTCGGAACCGTCTGCGCCGATCATATTCATACTGCCGTCTTCACGTACACAGGGCACATTAGGCATAACCGCGTCGGCAAAGGTACCGTATAATACCTCCTTGGCGCGATCCATGTCCCCATAGCTCATGGTGAACATATCGATGGCGGTTTCACCCAGCACCAGACGCGGCGATTGAATCTGCATCCCATCCCAGGGATGGTTGAAAATACCCACGGGGCGGCGTACGTTCATGCGTAACGTCTCCCAATCATACACCCAGCCGTGTTTCCAGTGTTCGGGCCAGTCTCCCACCAGTTGCGGGCAATTTTGCCAGAATCGCCGATCTTCATTCATCTTTTCTTGCAACGCCGTATCGCTGACTTCCTGTGCGTTCGCTATACGGCTCTGCGCTTCAGCGCTGTTAGCCGCACGTACCAGATAGACATAACCGCTTTTCCGATCTCCGTTTTGCAATCGAAATCGGATCGCTAACGTCGTATGCAAGGGACCACGCCCTTTGACAATGCACGTTTCCCTGTTTGCTTTTGTAGCGGAATGTTGCCATTGTAACCACTGTGCCCGGTTGTTCGAAGCAAAGAAATTGGTGCTTGTAAAGTCGGAAGCCAGCGCAAAAACATCGCCGTAGGCCCAGATCTTGTTAATAAAGCCGTCCATTCCGTTCACATACTGTCCGTTTAGCCCGTTACTCCCCCACCACTTATCCTGCCATAAACCGTAGATATTAGAAGTGTACAGAGTCATTTCACGGGCGTCTGCGCTCCGATTTTCTATTTCAACACGGCATGCAAGCAGGTTCTCATCAGCCAGAAAGTAATGGAAGGCTAAGTGGATGCCGCCGGTCTGCACATCATAACGCATGATATTCTTACTATGATACGAAGCGTATAACGATGCATCCACTTTTTCAAAATTATCACGGATCAAAAGCGGTTGACCATCGAGCAAAACGCCCATCTGCAGAACCGATATATAATTGATATGACCTCCGGCGGCGCCGCCATACGGAAAATCCAATGGCCGCTTCCAGAAGGCCATGCCCAGAGGCGGGACCGAGCGAATGACCCCGCTACGATTGAATACCATGGAATGCCAGGGATTATCCAGATAACCATGAGGCGTATAACGGCCGTCGGGAAATGCACTGGGTAATCGGAGTGACTCTGCTGAGTCAAACCCGCCGTTTTGCCCCTGTACGGGTATGATCGAAATGTATATAAATATAAAGATAAAACCGTTCAAAAATAGAATTTGCAATAATCGGTTCATTTTAACGCACCATCATCAGTTTATGGGTTTGTTCAAAATCTCCGGATTTAAAATGAAGAAAATAAATTCCCGAAGATAATGGGTTTCCGTTTTCATCCCTGCCGTTCCATTGGATTTCATAGTGGCCCGGACTAAACCGTCGATCGGCCAGAACCCGTATCTGCTGGCCCAGAACATTATAAATCACCAGGCGGATGTTTCTTCTCGCGGGTACATCAAAGCCAATGTGGGTTGACGGATTAAAGGGATTGGGATAATTGGCGTAAAGTTTAAAGTGATCGACCTTTCCCGACTCGGTATGATCGATGCTTGTAGCAACGCTATTCGTTTCAGCCGGCGTCCCGCCGCGAACGTTTGAGGCACGCCAGAATTCAGCGCGTGCATTATCCTCCAGAACATCGGTAAGTTCCAATGTATAGCCCTGGCCATCCGGTTCGGTGGGCCAGGGATTTACCACGCCAAAACGCACGCTGTCCGCCAAAACGCCTTGCGGATTGAAAAGCCGAATGAGCTCGCCGTTGCTTGAGAATCCGAAATCAAAATCGCCAAAACAGCGTTCCACATCCGGGAAAACCGCCCGGAAAGCTTTTTTATCACGGCACAATACGAGCGCTTCACCGGGCTCCAAAACCGTGTTCGCCGGTAGTTCGAACGGCGTATGCGTATCATCGTCATCCAAGAGTGTCCAACCGCTTACATTTAGTTGCGAGCCGCTGGCGTTGTGAAGTTCAATCCAATCTTCCGTATCCAGGTCGTCGGCCGAATTATAATTGATTTCATTAATGACCAGCGATCCCGATGTCGTATCTTGGACAAACACAGCCGTTAACCGGGTGCTGTCCGACACATTCATATCTATGTTTTGCATATCGCTGTTCACAGCGCCCCGCCAACCATCAAAGCGATACCCTTCCATTGGCTGAGCAAACAGGCGGACGGCGTTTTCCTTAAAATACAGTCCCTGCCATTGTTTGGATATGGATAAATGATCGTTTAGCCTGATGTTTCCGGCGCCCGAAGGGGTTATGTCCAGTTCTAATGTACCCGTACCGCCGTCGCTGATGCCGAATTCCTCCATGATATGTTGCCGCACATATTTGCCGCGATCCAGAGCGAATTCAATCGCAACGCGGATAGCATCATGCCATTCTTCCATGGAATCGATCGACGAACCTAACCACCAGGGACCTTCAAACGTATTTTCCCAGCGTTCGATATGGCGCGGCATTTCCGGAAGAGTTTGGTATTTCATTTCCTCGATCATCGTCGTTACACGGGCGGGATGGAAGGTCGTGTTGAGGTGGTTGGCATAACGATTGATAAACGTCTGCCGGTGTTCCGGATTTTTCAACAATTCAAAGAAAAGCAGCGTAGTTCCGTTACTCTGATTCCGCATCTCATCGAACATATTCGATATGGCCGATAGATGCCCGCCGTGAAAACCATAATCATTGTCGAATAGAAGCCATTTAAAACGGCCGTCCGGCGTCTTGGGGCGCCAGCATTTAACATTGTTCCAGGGCCAATCCGAATTGGCATAGAACATCACGCTGATACAGTAATCCATAAAATTATGCACATCCATCAGGAATTTGACATAGGTATAGTTCTCTGCCTGTTTTAGGTCATTATTTCGCACGAAGTCGAGCAGATGATTGTAGGTTTGTAAATCGCCCTGAATGAGCATGGAATCACGTTCTATAAAATCGAGATTATCGGGATCAACGCCGTGATGATTCGCCAGGTAATGCTCATTCATCTTTTCGCGCATATTGTGGATACCCCAGAACCTGCCGTTTAAGAAGACCAACACAGGGCGATAATCCATATAATCCAGATCGGTTGTACTGACCAGTCTGGACATCAAGCCATCACGGAAGAAGGTTCGCCCCCAATCCTGACCGGAATTGCGTAATACAATATTCTTATATTCTCCCAGCGTCCGATCCGGGAAGAGCGGATAATACATTCGATCCTGTCCATAGCGACTGCGGGCGTAAATTGCAAGTGATTTCTGCGGATATAAACGACTCCACGATCCGAAAATTTTCGTGCCGACATCGAGACCAAGCGCACGACTTCCATCTTGTTCAAAAAATTCCAGATGCACGGGGCGTTCCCAGTCTTCCCAGAAATTTGATCCCCAGTAAGGATAGCTTAATGTGTCTGCGTCCGGCCCATAGACATAGATACCTTTATGTTCATCGAAAAAGTTATCGGGATCGGTAACCAGCGAAACCACGGGCAGTTCAAAATCAGGATTCATAAAATATGTGTGGGTAATCGTTGGGCCCGGCATTTTACCGTCCTGAAAGAGACGCGCCCGCAAGACAGTGGTGGAATCGATCCGGAGTGGTTGCTCGTATAGCGCAGCCGTATCCGTTGGTACCGTGCCATCCATCGTATACCGGATTGTGCCGCTCTGATCCGGCGCGGACAGGGTTAATTGTATGCCCTGTGTATAAAAGCCGCCCTCTTGCGAAAATTGCACAGCCGGGGCAAACATATTATAACCGTCGGTTTGATTCGGGGCGCCAGGCGTCGCTTGATTAAAATAGTACCATTGGGATTGTCCGTCGGGTTTTCTGCCGTAGGAGATATCGGCGCCAATGGCTCCGTAGCGAAGGCTGTCGATCCTTTGTCCGCCGGAATCGGTCAGAAGCAGGACTTCGCCCTCGGAATCCAATTTAAACGCCGCGTGCAGCTCCGCCTCTTCCGGAAAGTCGAGATGCTCCGACGGTCCGCGCGGTTTGGGCGGAATGGTTGTCATTTCAAGTGTTAAAAACGGGATCAGGCTCATATCGGAAGAGTAGCGATCCACATTATGGCCCTGAATGGCCAGGATATTATCGCCCGGCCTGATATAACGATCAAAATCATCAATCAAAAAAAGTTCGGGCTCTTGATTATGATACATAAGCGCTTCGTGATTTGCACTTGCTGGCGTATCAAAGGTTGGCGGATGTCCGCTGACGTTTCTCCTGGCCGCTTCGTTTCCGTTCAAATAGGCAACAAATCCGTCATCGTAATCGATGTGCAGATAAACCGCCTCAATGGCGGATGTATCACTCACTTCAAAGCTGCGCCTCACAAATACCGAAAGAGGCGCTTCATCGAATGCCTCGGGCGGACCGATATCGGTGGCGTCGTCTCCGTCGCCGTAACCAAAGCCGCTGGCGCCCAGCGGCCATTGGTCGGTATTGAATGCCGGTTGCTTCCAATCGGCCGGCGGTCCCTGGGAATCGCCGACAAAATAATACCATTGATCGCCCCAATCGATAACGGTCTCATAATGGAAGGCCGGAATTTGTGAGTCTTTTTCCGAAGCGAATACAACCACAAAACTATCGGGAGGCAACATAAAAGGGGGAAAGCACCAGCGCTCCGGCTCATCCGCATCATCACTCAGATAATAACCGGTCAAATCGAGGGTTTGTGAACCGGCGTTGTAAATTTCCAACCAGTCGCTGTATTGTTTGTCTTTATCCGGCAAGGTGGTCACATTGGCAGGCATCACTTCGTTGATGAACAACGATTGCGCTGAGAGCGCCGAACACATCATCACAATGTAGAATATGTAAACCGTAATATGCTTCATCCTGAATCCAATCCTATCGTAAAAGAGATGTTATGGCAAACGCTTCCTTAAGGCGACTTCGAAATCACACAAATGACTTATTGTTTGATGCTTGAATTGATTACAGATCATCGTCGCACCAATACGTTAACGTTAACATGGTGAAATATTTTTTACTCGCCATTCAAGCATTATGATCCATCCTTAGATTTATTTCCTCTTTTGGTAAACGTCTGACTCCCAAAAACCCTATGCCTCCTGCCCTTTTCAGAAGCTAAAGAGGCATAGGGGGAGGGTCAGGAATGCATTCGCTCAGGTTAGTATCATTAATGATAACATTATTATTTGCAGCCCGTAGTTTGGATTTTGTTCATTGCTCGGAACGCCATCATCGAATCACAGGGAAATCGGCAATCCGAAGTTTTGTACACCCGTATGGCACCAGGGTTATTTTTTCATTGGTCGTTTCGTATTTTTTGGGCCTCCAATAAGGACTGTACGGTATCGGGCCGGCAATCCCTCCGTACAATTGCCATTCCGGTATTTGTTTGCCCTCGGCTACCAGTTTTACCGGCGCCTCTTCTAAACTCCACGGCAGTAGCCCCACTTCATTATACTGAATATCAAAGTTAGAAGCCGGTGATTTTAAATACTGACGGAGTAGCCCATAATTCCAATCCGATTCAGGATAGACCTCGTAATCCGCATAAGGCGCTTCTCCGCTGATTTGTTTCCAATTCTCCTCCAGTCCGAGGGCGTATACCAGCGGTCCGCGTTCGACCGATGCCGACCGTTCGTGCCAATGTTGAGAACGAATATCCATAGGCAGATAAAGTTCGAGAACATCGCCCTTTTTCCAGCGACGATTTAATTTGATTATGCTGTTTGCCTCCGGTTTTGCAAATGTCTCTCCGTTCACAAAGACGACGGCACTATCACACCATTGTGGTATGCGCAAATGGAATGGGAAGGCGACTGTTTTTCCTTTTTCATAGACAAAGCGAACGCGATCTTTGAAGGGATATTCGGTCTCTTCTTTAAAGGTCACTTCGACATGATTGGCCACTTTTGCCGTAACCCGGCTGGGGGCATAAACAAGGGCGGCCAGGCCGTTATCACGCGTCGCCGTCCATAAATGATTCACCAATTTGGGCCAGCCCTGATGGTAGTTTGCAGTACAGCATCCGTATCCCGTTTCGAAACCGAATAAATTTTCCGTTTCGCCATGTTTGGTGCTGAAATTATGCCAATCGCGATTACATACCACCTGATTGGCTTGCTGGTAGTATTGTCTCCCCGTGTGGTCCCGCTTTAAACAGGCCGGCAATGCATTAAATGCAACGCGTTCCAGCACATCGCCATAGAATGGATCGCCGCTGATTTTCAGTAGAGTTTCGAGACTGAACATGTACTCGACAACCGTGCATGTTTCGGTTCCTTTGGTCGGCTCTGTTCCGGCGAGCAATTCATCCGCCGCCCATAAACCGTACACCTGGCCATGATAGTCCATCAATTTTTCGATGCCGTTTCGCACGGCTTCAAGATATCGCTGATCCTTTGCATATTGATACCAGACTGCCGGTTGTTTAACGCCCATACCGGTATTAACGCCATGCCAGCTCCAGGCATGCATTTTTTCACTTTCGAAGCGCTCGGTCCAGTTAAGGGTTTGCTCAAAGATGGTTTCGCCCAGATCGAGCAGCCAATCATCCCCGGTACGATTGTAAAGCCAGTAAATACTGGCGAGATTTTCACCGCCGCGGCTTTTTGCCCAGTGCGTCCAATAATCGAGCGGTTTTTCGTCAATATTATTCATTTGATACCGGAAATAACGGCGCATCAAATCGATTACCCGCTCGTCTCCGGTAGCCTGGTAATAACTTTGCATTACCTTGAGCATAACCATGTGCGGCCACCAATCCTTTTTGGCTTTCTCCTGCCAGGCCCATCGCCGCTGCCGTGGGCTGTCGCCGAACGCCTTGGTTGTATCGGGAACGGGACCAAAGTAGCCGTTTTCCTGCTGGCTTTGCAGGGACCATTCAATCCACTTTTCCGCCTTCGTTATGAGTTCTTTATCATTTAAAATGTATGCCAGCGGTACCAGTCCGTCCAACCAGTATGGTCCGCGTTCCCAGGCGTCGCCTTCACCGCCCAGCCATCCATTGGTCGACCCCACATCCACCCAGATTTCGTCCAGATGGCCGGTCATGCCGTCTGCTGCCAATTGCAGTTGATGTCGGATCCAGCCCTGCGGTTCGATGCTCCCGATGGGCAGTTCGATGTATGGATTATCGGCAAGCGGTTCGCGCCCGGAGACATAATTGACATTTTTTGCATGCACCTCTTGCATGCTCAATAGAACGGTTAATGTTAAAATGGTTCCCCAAAAAAGCCGGCTTTGATACACGTTTACATCCTTTCTCTTATTTCATTCTATCCAAATCAAAATTCAAATCATGTAAATCAAGTATAAAACACTTAAATTTCAGTGCCTGCCCCATGTATTGAAATTATTACATTCCCATGATCATTTTTGATACACATCGATCAACACCCGTGCCATGATGGAATCCCATATATAATTGGACGGACATTCCAGAACGGGATAATCCGGACTAAAAGATTCCCAGAAGCGGTGGTTTTTTTGCAGTTGCGTGTTTACCGCCAGCATCATCTTATCGGCGAGTTGTCCGGCTTCCTCTTCAAAGCCGTAATTCTGCAAACCGTTCAACAGCATGTAATCCCACAACAACCATATCGGCCCGTTCCAGCGGCAACAGCCGTCCACAAAGGGCGTATAGTGCGGATCATCGGCGGCGAGCGTGGGTACGCCGTATGTGCGCCAGAACGAATCTTTATTTTTCATTTCTTCGACCAGCGCCTTCGCCTGTTCTTCATTTGGTACATGCGCCCACAAAGGTAGCAATCCGATGATCTCTTTGCGCTTCAGGCTGCGTCCTTCGAACATGAAGTCATTATCACGCATATCCACGTGATAATAAAAACGGTCTTTCTCATCCCACATATACCGGTTAATGAGATCGCGCGTGCGATTGAATTTAACCGACCACTCTTCCACGCCGTCATCAATGCCCAACTCTTCGGCCATCTTTTTAAGATAGTACATTTCATTGGCGACCTGGGTCGTAAGATCCAGGGCGTCTAATTCACCGGAAATATCGCGGCCCTCATCCTCGCCCTGCGAAAAAAGTTGGAAAACCACGTTCCAACCATCGCGCACATTTTCGATAATGCCGTAGGGCCCCCACTCGAACAGGCCGTCTTGATCTTCATCGCGTTCGCGTTCCAGGTAGTGGACAAATTTGCTGCCGGCTTCATAGGCATCGCTTAAAAACGCTTCATCTTTATTTATTTTATAAATTTCCCAATTTGTCCAGTTGAAAAAAGGCGCCGAGGTGGTGGCTTTCCCTTCATGGGGATAGACCTGAGGTCCACGCGGGCCGTGGCGGTAACCGATCAGCCCGTCCGGATATTGTTGTTCCATATAGATGCGTTGCGATTCCCGGGCGGATTGTGCATCTAAATAAGCATAGGAAAGCATGGAAAGCGATTCATGCATCACCTGATGGCCGTGTCCCCAGCCCCAGATCGGGTTGCGGGAAAACACGTAATAATTATATTGGGTCTCCCCGCGCGGCGGCAGCATACATTGCCGTACCAGGTTGAAGGCGCCTATATAAACCATGCGCTCTTCTTTTGACTTAAAATCAATGCGCGGAACCGATTGAAACAGTTGTACATTTTGGTCCACAAACGATTGTAAATCGGCGTTAAGCGCCGCTTTCACATCGTCCATCATTTCTTTTTCGTCGTGCCTGGCATCCTGGGCGCCGCGCACAAAGCGCACCTGCGTGGATTGCCCCGGTTTTAACGTAATACTTTGCTGCAGTGCTACAATCTCAGCAGGTCCGGCGTTCTGTTCATTAAGCGCTTTTACGTAGGCGTGGACTTTACTGAAACGCTTGGCAGCAAAATAGAAATTTTGAATGGAACATCCTTTATAAATGCCGTAACTATCCGGTTCGCGATTGCTGACCAACATGTTGCGAAAATCGGTGGGATAGCCGCGCTCTTTGTACAGGTTGCTGTGAAGCCGTACGGTCGATTCGTAATGTTCGAACACGTACCCGTTGTGTGCGGCGTCGTAACGGACTACATTCAGGGAGTCCTCCGTTAGATGCAGAATCGGATAAAGAATGAAATCGAAGGTTTTATGGCCCTCATTCCATATACTCATATCGATCAAAGCCGCGCCGGAGCTGTGAACAAAAAACGTTTCCTGAACCTTCAACCCTTCGATCGGTTCATACTTCATAACAGCCATATCCGGGAACGATGCGGTCACAACGGGTTGCCGGGCAAAATCTTTCTTTTTACTAAAAACGACATTATTGATTTTCCAGACCATGGCCAGTTCTCCGGCATACTGGCTTGAGTACGTAATCGGTTTATCCGGTGAAAAGTAATCCAAAAAATAGGCTTTGTCCGCAAAAAATCGCGACCGTTCTTTTGCAGCTGCGTAGGTTGTAAATAACGGATCGTTGCCTTCGGCGTTGATGACGAGGAATGGGTCGTTCACTTCCACTTCGGCCTCATGAAGCGCAGGCATCAAAAACACGAGAGACAAAAAAATGATCAAATATGCCCTGGGCATAGTATCTCCATTTTAATTTATTGAATTCATTGCGTTTATGGTTTTTCGGTCGTAATCGTTAAATTGTCGTTGTAATCGATCAACCGCGCATAAAAGGCGTAACCGCCGAAATTATTTTCAAGCTTCAATAACAATCGGTTCCAGCCTTTTTGTAGGGGTAATGCAACCCGATCCTGGTCCGGCGCTGCAATACGTACATCCAAAAAGCGGTAAAGCTCCTTGCCGTTCAGGAATACCTTGGATCCGTCATCGCTGCCGATATACAACGGTATCGTCTGTTCTTCCGGCGAATGGATATATACTTGCGCATAAGATATTACAAACTCATAGGGATTAACTTTATCCCAGAGGCTCACGTAACCGTTTTCGGGCGTCTCGATGCGTTTCCAACTTACCTTTTGTCCTTCTGCGCCCTCGTAGACGGCATCCGGGTTGTCCTCTTTCTGTGGCGGATAAACCGTATCGAGACCATAACGCAGCAAATCGGACTCCCTCGGATTGGGAAAGGGACCGATAAACCGCCATTGCGATATCCACTTCCGCACGGGCTCCAGTTTAAAACCGTCGATTCCCAATTGATAAATATTGTCGCCCGCTTCGCCCGCATTTATATCAAAACGGAAAGGTAGCGTTCCTTCATCTGTGGTTCTTAAATTTTTAAGCGAAATCTTACCGCCCGGGTATACCGATTGCCGGTATCCGTCAAATGAAGCCCTTTTTATACCGTTATAATAAATATCACCTTTGCCGTAACGCGGCCCTTTGCTGAAATAGATATCCACATTGTAAGCCTTTTCTTCCTTGTCTTTTATCGTCAGTTCAAAGGATTTACCAGGCTCATCCGCCCGAACCAACAACTGATGATGATTGCTCCATTCCGGACCGTGCATCGACATATCCTGAATTTCATGATGTACATCGCCAGCAATCTTCAGGCTCTCCGCTTCGATCATTCCATTCGGAACAATGACCCGCAGGGGGATCCGAAGCCCGGCTTTTTTTATGGGTTCAAACGGTTTATGCGGCTCCTTCTGATACCAATATGCGGTACTGCTGAAATCGGCGACCGCTTCATTTCCGTGGCCATGCTCGATGGTAAATTTGATTGATTCTTTAAAGGGAATAGGATCCGGGATATGATGGCGATAAGCTGCGATACGCGCTTTTTCCGTATCTTTGATAATGACGCCATGATAGGGCGCATGGTATGCACCGTTTTTAAAGTACCAACCGCTCGTAAAATAATCTTCCGTGCCCGTTCCGTAAGTGGAAGGAAACGGCTCTCCATCCACATAAACCATCTCATCGCCTTCCAGATACCACAAACTCTGGCTGTAGCCCTGCATACTCATATTCAGGCCCAAAAAGTGTCCCTCTCCTTCCGCTTCCAGAATCGTATAATTTTCATGGTTGTCGGTTCGGACGTCGCGCCGCCACTGGGCATGGAAATAGGCCACATCTTCGCTGAGCGAATGTTGCAGCTGGTGGTGATTGATCTGGTAATAGAAGGCGTAAACTTCCTGACCGGTTTGATTAACGATTTCTATACGGGCATTTTCGTTGAAGGGCATGGGAAAGTAACTAAAATACCCGCCGCTGCTCATACCCAGATATTGAGCAAAATAATGCGTGTATTCAAAGCCGGTACCGAAAAAGTCGCCCACCGGTACTTCGACCGATGGATGTTGTTCCCCGTCCCAAAACATACGCAGTAATATGCGGCGTAAAAAATGCGGATCACGGGAATCGATGGTAATCCAGATACGGGTAATGACGCCGGGACCGTCGATGTCTGCAATGGTAACCGTATCCCCGGCGTGGATATTGATACGATCGTTATTGGCGCCCGTGGTATCATAGCTGGATACCTGCGCTGTTTTACCCGGTTTCAGATAGGGCAGACGGCTCTGGGATAGATAATTTTGCAGTTCGTCATCGGAACCGGAACAAGCCGCCAGAAAAAACATGGCAATCATAAGAAAAAGTGGCTTCATCGAATAACTCCTGTAAGGGTCGTAAACATTGTTTCTGCTTTTCAATCTGGCCGATGTGGCCGATATTTTTTATTTACTCTCGTAAGTTTCCGATACGTACCTCGTACCGGAATAGCAATTAGGGCTTTCGGGCGTCTATCACACAACGAAATCCAACCGTGGCGTTACGTTCAAACCCCGGACTGACCCGCAGTAACATCTGGGTTTGGTCCAAGGGTTGCGGTCCTCCTTTTACATACCACCAACTTGAAGTTGGATGATAGTAACTGCCGCCTCGCATGATGAGAAAATAGTGCGCCCCGTTATCATATTCATCCGCCGTAAGTTGCCATATATTACCCACCAGATCCATAACGCCAAAGGGACTGGCGCCGGAAGGATACGCATCCACCGCCGTCAACGAGCCAATGCCCACATTACAACGACTGGAATCCATTTGGCTGCCCCAGGGCCATTTCCGTCCGTCTCTGCCCTGCGCTGCGTATTGCCACTCCCTTTCGGTCGGTAAACGTTTTCCTGCCCAACGGGCGTAAGCACGCGCATCCTCAATGCTGACATAGACCACCGGATAGTCCGCCTTGCCCTCCGGATAGGTACCGTTTTGCCAGTTTTTTAAATAATTGAGCGTATCTTCGGGCTGATACGTGCTTGCCTCAAGGAATTGTTTGTATTGACGGTTGGTTACCGGATATTTGTCAATGAAGAATTCTTCCATCACCACTTTCTGTGGTTCGGAATGATCGGGTTCCTGCAAAAAGCCGTCCGGATCCGCCTGTTGAAATACATAAGGTCCCGCCGGAATCCGGACCATTCCATCCGGTGTTTCCATCACCGGTTCGGTTTTCTGCGGTTCGCTGACTAATACCGGCGTTCCGTAAGATACATGTGTGATCCGTTCATCGATCAATCGACCATCTTGAAGTAACTGAACGACGAATTTGCCCTGTCCCGGCTTAAACCGTTCATATAGATTAAGTCTATGGCGACCGGCCGGTAATTCATGGGCTTCTTTTTGATAAGAAGGATCGCCCTGCCATATTCGGACAGTACCTTGTCCTTTGGCAAATACGTCGAGCTTATTTCCATGCTGTTCGATTTTAAGGCGATTCGGTAAACGAGCGATGCAATCGACATTACCTTCGCGTCTGCTATTGAGCCAGTGTTGGCTAAAACCTTCCACCTTTGCCGGTATTCGAATCCGTTCGGCTATGGTATCCGGCTTCAGCTCTTCATGATGATAAAGGCTGACCCAATGGGTATTGGTTTCTTGCTCCGCGTCGAACAAACCGCCCTGAAAGCCTTCGGGCTTTAGGCTAAAAACGGTGTAAATCAGTTTATCATTGCCCGGCCAGCGGTTTACCCAGATGCTATCTTCCTCCGTATCGATCAAAGGCGTCCATTGGCGGCTTAAAAAGTTTTCTGAATTTTCACGCTGGATTTTTAAGAGTTTCCCAAAATAGGAATAGATTTTTTCCCAGCGGTGCGGTCGCTCGGGAGACATAACGTTTAATTCCGTCCCGTAACCGTTAAAGAATGAGACCGACAGATCGCGGTGTAAAAAATGATCCTTCAGTTGCGATACCCTGAATATTGCAAACTCGGGCTTAATCAATTTATTAAGATTTAAAGGCGGCGGCATAGTAATGGCATTATGCACACGGCCGCTTACGATGCCCTGCATATCTTTGGGCACAGCCATACCTTCACTGTACATACAAACGCCCTGCCTGACGGCGTCCGCCGCCATTTGCAGGCTGTCGCTGGAATGGCCGTACGTATCAAGAACGACGCCGTCGGCGTTTGTTTTACGGATCAAATCCGCCATACCTTTATAAGGATTCACATAGCGGGTACTGCGGTCCCAGGGATTGTACGATACAAAAAATTGGGTCCCGTGTTCATGGAGTTCCCCGGAAAAGGCCCGCATTTTATTTAAACCGCCGGGCAAATCCGCATACAGATCCCATTGATTGCGTTGATCAACGCCGAGCGTCGGCCAGGTAGGCCAGAGAATGAATGCATCCCATCCGCCGAGGTAATGCTTTGCACGTTCCAGAAATCGGGCGTAGGTATACCGCCCTGCGTGCGTATCGTAAAAATCGTGATCCCAGGCGTACATCAATACCGTTGCATACATCTGGCGTACCCATTGCAGATCGGGACGCTCGAACATGGAATTGTCAAATTTGTTCACATCATACAGATGCCTTTCCTGGAACATAAGGCGGAGTCCTTCTTGCCATGGACCCGTATACATATCTATATACAGATTGTAAGTCACCTGGCCACCCGGCTCCAGGACGGTTTTCCAACGCTGCGACTTTCCGCCCTTTACGCGGTCTCTGCGTGCAAGGGCACAAATGCCGCGATCATCGTTCAGCCGCCAATCGCTGTAGCCTAATTCCCAGGCATTATCGGGCAAGATAACTCCCACCGGACCGCGCTCCGGAAAGAAGAGTTTGGAACGTGCTAATGACCGGGGACCGGACGCCGTTATATAAATATGATCATCCGACTGGCCCAACGGCACCAAATCGGAAAGGCCTAATGCATTATTTGTTTCATTCCGGAGAATGAGGTGCGCCTTCCAGCCCCGTCCAAACGATTCGACGAATTCTGTCCGGCCACTGATTTGATCGTTCCAAGCAAACCGCTTGCTATTCTCGGAACGGAAATCTTTAGAACTCACCAGAGAATCATTGATTTTCAGGCTGAAAAGCGGAAGCGCCTTCTGGAAAGTGATTGCCTCGCCTTCGGCTGAAACAATTCCTTTAATTTCAAGGCGGGTTTCTCCTGAAAACCGGACCTCCTTAATATTTTCTGCAGCCCAGCCTGCAGATAGCAATAAAATTAAAACGATCGCCGACAAATATTTCACTGGCATGTATTACAATTCCTTCATTATTCCATAGTTTTCAGTTTATAAATCCTTCACACAGCGGAATCCCACGGTGGCATTGCGCTCGAAACCGGGACTCACGCGCAGAAGTATCTGGCTGCGATCCAAGGGCTGAGGCCCTCCTTTAACATACCACCAACTGGAAGTGGGATCGTAATAGCTGCCGCCGCGCAAAATAATGTAATAATTGGAGCCGTTGTCATACACATCATTGGTCAGTTGCCATACATTGCCTACCATATCCATTACGCCGAAGGGACTGGCGCCTGAAGGAAACGCATTAACCGGCGTACTATGGCCGATAGCAACGTTACAGCGGCTGGAATCGAACTCAGCCCCCCAGGGCCAGAGATGATCTGTCGAACCGCGCGCGGAGTAAAGCCACTCCGCTTCAGTCGGTAAGCGCTTTCCGACCCACTGAGCGTATGCTTTGGCATCTTCGAAACTGACACAGACGACGGGATGATTGCCCCTGCCCTCTTTGTAAGTACCATTTTTCCAATGCGAGAGGAAATTAACGGTATCTTCCGGCATATAACCGGTTTCATCCATAAACTGTTTAAATGCCCGGTTGGTAACCGGATACCTATCCATATAGATGGAATCGACTTTAACTTCTTTTCCCTCTTCGCCATATTCGGGGTTTGGGATCACCCATACGCTGTTTTTAGAGGTATGAAGCGTAACATTGCCCGCCGGAATCAACACCATGTCCTCCGGTTTGTTTTCCGCTGGCGGCGTCGGGTTGATTTCACTAATAAGACGCGCTAAACGCAGAGGTATATCGACGATGCGCTCATCCAGTAAAATGTCTTCGTTCATCAATTGAACGACGATTTTACCCTCATGGCGTCCGAACGTTTCGGTCAGATTGATGGTACGGCGTTCTGTACCGAATGTCGCGGCTTCTTTGGAATAAGCCGGGCTACCGGCCCATACGCGGATTTCATCGCCGGCGTTGGCCTCAAAGGTTAAACGATCACGCTCTCTTTCAACCCATAAATGTTTTGCAAGGCAGGCGATCACGTCCACATTGCCCTCGCGGCGGGTATTCAACCAGCTGCGGTTAAAGGCACGGGTACGTGCCGGAATGTATGATTGGTGGTCAATTGTGTCGGGCGTAATTTCCTCATGGTGCCATAAACTAACGTAGTGTTTATCTTCCCGGACAGGGGCCTCGAAAAGCGGACCTTCAAATCCTTCCGGTTCCAGGCTGAAAACCGTATAAAGCGTCTTATCTTCACCGGGCCAACGATTCACCCAGATACTGTCGGTTGTGGTCGGTAAGAGCGGCGTCCAATCCTGGCAGTGGAAGTTGTAAGTATTCTCGCGCAATATTCGGGCCGCCTTTCCGAGATAGTGGTATTCGTCTTCAATCCAATCGGGTCGTCCGGCGCCCATTACATTCATTTCGATGCCATATCCGTTGAACAATGCAACACCAACCTCACGATGCAGGCGTCCCTGAAAAAGCTGGCAAACACGGAAAATAGCGTTATTGGGTTTGATAAATTTGTTCATGTTCAGCGGCGGCGGAAGGAATATGGCATCGTGAACGCGTCCCGTTACGATACCCTGCATATCCTTTGGAACAGCCATGCCTTCGCTGTACATAACCACGCCGGGTTTAACCGAATCGGCCGCCCTTTGTAAACTGTCGGTAGAATGCCCGTATGTGTCCAGGACGACGCCGTCTGCCTTTGTCTTGCGGATCAAATCCGCCATACCCTCATAGGGATCCACATAGCGGGTGCTTCGATCCCAGGGATTGTAGGAGACAAACAATTTCCCGCCTCTTCGATGAAGCGCTTCACTAATCGCTCGCACCTTGGTCAGACCACCGGGCAGATCCCCGTATAAATCCCATTGATTGCGTTGATCCATGCCCAGCATGGGCCAGGTGGGCCAGAGTACATAAACATCCCAACCTCCGAAGAGCTGTTCCATTTGATCGAAATACGATTTGAGCTGGTAACCGCCCTCATATATATCATAAAATTTATGATCCCAGGGCATATGCGTGTTCATCACATAACTGTGCCGAATCCATTGCAAATCTTCCCGTTCATACAGGGAGTTGTCGAATGATCCTTTTATATCGTATAAATAACGCTCCTGGAACATGATACGCATGCCATCGCGCCAGCTATGTCCGGTATAGCCTTCGGCCCAAATAGCAAACGCTACCGAACCGCCGCTCTTAACTTCCGTACCCCATCGTTTGCGCTCGGCCTTTTGGGTTGACTGCCTGCGGGACATGGCGCATAGTGCGTAATCTTCATTGATTGTAATATCACTGTAGCCCAGATCCCAGGCGTTATCGGGCAGAACCACGCCGATCGGTCCGTGATCGGGCCGGAATAGTTTCGTGCGGGCAAGCGACCATGGGCCGGATGCCGTGATATAAAGATGATCTTTATCCTTGCCAAGCGGCACAAAATTGGATAAATGAACGGCGCTGTCGCCGCGATTGTAGAAAGTAACCCGTGCTTTCCAGCCCGGCTCGAAGTCCGTCAAAATCTTTACGCTGCCTTCGATCTGATCCGTCAACCGGAACCGAATAGAATCGCCTTCCATTAACAAATCGGCGGAAGAAGCTGAAACGGTTTCATTGTTGATATCAATTGAAAAGAGCGGCAACGTTTTTGGCAGCGGTATCCTGTCTTCTTGCTTAAGATGAACCGATTCCACCTTGATTCCTTTTGCACTGTTGATACCTAACGTTTTAAGTTTTGTTTGATTATTTCCATACATAGTAGCGTTCAAACACAAAATCAATAAAATAAAGCTTACGGATCGGATCATTGGTTACCTCTCATCTGTCGATACACGAAATATCATTTCACCAGTAACATTTTATGCGGCTTCCGGGCTTTTCCGTCAATAATTATGCGGTAAAAATAGATCCCGCTTGGCACCACGCTACCTGCATCATTCCGGCCATCCCAGATAACCTGATGTTTACCTGCATTTTTTTGTTCATTTAAAAGGGTTCGAACACGCTGGCCCAACGCATTGTAAATATGAAGGCCGACATCCCGGGTGTGCGGCAGTTCGTAGCGAATAACCGTTCGCCGGTTGAAGGGATTGGGATAGTTTTCGCGGAGACGAAACGTTTGAACGCCCGATCCAATTGATTCTTTGGCTAACGGAGTCGCCTCTCCCAACCGGACGGATGCAAAACTGTATTTGTCAAAGGTGCTTGCCCACTGCCCGGAGTGGTTATCAAGATTATAATAATTAATATTAAAAGCGATACGATCCCCCTCGTTAAGCGTAAGGCCGGCATACTCACTACGAGGAATTGCCATTTCGACTGTCGTTTTGGGCGCTTCATAAACAGTACTCATTTGAACCGAACCGGGCATGATTACACGCCTTTCAAACTGTTGCTGATATTCGTTATCGGTATCCCACATGCCGCCGGGTCCGCCATTATTCAGGCTATACTGTTTTACTTCCGGGCTGGCATCCCACGAACGGAACTCGTTGAAATGTCCGTTTTTTACGTCGATACGCATAAAGGTATTACCGCTGGAATGCCACCATCCGTCGTTATGAAAATCAAAAGAGAAGCGTGGTTCGGCATATTTACCATAGGTCAGCGCAATATAGAAATAATCCGCATCATAACTCATATACAGTTTGGGGCTGAACGCCTCGTATGCAAAGCTGACCTCATCGTTCACCAACGGCCAGCCGTTTTCGATAATACCGTCGATCTTCGGACTGAAAATTTCTAACCGGGTATCGAGCGGATAGCGCGGATAGGGATCGTCGCCGTCGGCCGTTCCGTCCCCATCGCTATCGATATTCTGAGGATCGCTGCCGCCGAAGACGCCGTTTAAATATTCATCACGATCGTTCAGGCGATCGCCGTCGCTGTCCGATTTACCGGGCTCGCTGTTAAATCTTTTTTCATCCATAGGCAGAAAGGCATCTTCATCCGGAAAACCGTCTTCATCGGCGTCGGTGGTTTCGTAGATGCCGCCCCATAGCGGCAGCAGGTCGGTATACGCCTCGAAATCCCTGAACATCTTCGCCTGAAAATCATAGTGCTCCCCGCAGGCAACCGGAAATTGCCACGGCAAATCGCCGTGAGACATTTCACTATGCCGGTTGGCATTATACAGAGCATCAATGGCGTGCTGGCATTCATGGACAAAAATCCACGTAAGACCATAGTTAATATCATCGTCTGTTCCGGGATACTGTACGCCCGTTCCCACCGGCCAGTAGGATTGCGAAAAACCGGTCTTCCGTTCGGGGCCTTCCAGATTGAACGATTGCACGCCGATGGACCAAAAACCGGCGGTTGCGGGTGTTATACGAAATATAATATCATACTGCGTATTCATTACGCCTTCCGACTTGAGGTCTTCAATCGTCATGCCCACATTAAGATTGTCGGGATCGCCAAAATCCCTGTACTCTGAAATCGGATAATAAGTAAACTCAATGTTGAGCTTCATGCCGGAATTGCGCCAATAAAATTGGCGGCCCAGATTCAACATACGCTTTATTTTGGGAATATGCGGATTGGTTATGGCGCCGCCGTTGGTATTCTGGTAAATGACGACCGCCACTTTCAGATTGGCATAGTAATAGTACTGTGAGGAGCTTGGTTGCGTTGTAACGGTTATCACTTCACTTTCGCCGAATTCCGTGCGCGCGCTTGTACGGGCGGCGACCATATACTCATACGAATGATTTGCCTGTAGCCGTGAATCGATGTATGCATTACCAAGACCGCTGTAACCGACAATTTGCCAGGGATCCGTACCGGAACGACGATAGATATTATAACCTTTCAGATCCCCCAGCGCCGGTTCGTACTCGCCGATATCCAGGCGCACGGTCGTAACGCCGGGCGTTACGGCAAAATCCTGTACCAGAGGTCCCTCCATGGCCTCGCGGGAATGACTGCTGTAAACGCCCTGAGGCGAGCGGGCGTAAACGATATAGCTGAAAATAGCTTCCGAACGGTTGGTCGTATCCAGAAATGACGTTTCGGTTAAGTCCTCCGCAATGCGCCGGTATTGGCGTTTGGGAAGCCCTCTTGCAATGGTATCCAGTAAATTTGTTCGGTAAACATCGAAGGATAAGGAGTTATCCGCTTCCCAATCGACGATCCTCTGATGCTGCTCATTATAGCGCACACGCACATCACCGGGCGGCTCCGGAATGGCTGCATCCGACAGGTTTAAGGTTTGCGGAAAATAATACCAGGGGATATCATTAACGTACGCTTTCAAAACGCTCTGTTGCCCCGTGGCGTTACAGGTAAATCGTATAAAGACGCTGTCTCCTGCAGCAACAGAGGGATCACTGAAATTGCCCAGCTCCACGCCAAAGGCGCCCTTACCGTTAATGTTGGGATCAACGTTTTCCACCCAGCGCGGGGCCGATTCGATTAGCAAGCGGATCGAGTCGCGGTTCAAAAATGCAGTAAAAGTAGCTTCCGGCGGTAAATGTTCACAACTGCTCCCGTCTTCATGCTTTACAAAGTTTTTGTAGTATACGTACTCATCTTCCTGTGCAGGCGCCGATCTGAACACAAGCAAACCGGCCATCAATGCAACGAACATCCATATGTTGCCGTGTTTGAACATCAAATAAACCTCCATCCTCATTTACCGGTTTTTCGGATTATTTGAAATCCGCCACATCCAGGAGCATACGATTGATAACGGCCGCCCAGATATAGGTTTTGTGATAGCCCGCCCACTGGTGATCCGGACTATAAAATTCCCAAAGATTGTGGTCTTTTTTCAGTTGCTCAACCATATTTTTGGCGACACGCATGACCAGTTCCCGGGCTTCCTTCTCATAACCATACTGGATCAGGCCGTCCATCACGAGATAATCCCACTCAACCCAAACCGGTCCATTCCAGTAGCCTTTCGGATTGTAATAAGAATCATCTGCAGCGAGGGACGGTACACCGTATTGACGCCAGAATTTATCGGGATTGGTTAAGTGCTCGACGAGTCTCTCTGCCTGTGCATCACTGGCAACACCGGCCCACATGGGAAGAAAGCCGATAATCTCCTGGCGCTTGAGATCGTTGGGATTCTTAAATGTAAAATCATTATCCTTGCGATCCACCTGGTAATAAAAACCGTCTGTTTCATCCCAAAAGGTTTCGTTGATCAGACGGCTCCGTTTTTCCGCATCGCTTCGCCATTGTTCCGCTTCTTGCGTCAGCCCCAGCTCTTGCGCCATTGCAGCAAGCGATTTCGCTTCTTTAACCAACATGGCGTTTAGATCAACGGCATCAAAATTGGTTGGCCATCCGACTTCATCCCAAACAGCGACCCGTGCGTCGCGTACCGATTCCAGGACGGCATGGCCGCCCCACTCGCAGAGTCCGTCGTTGTCTTTATCGCGATTGGGTACATAAAAATTGTAGAATTTTTTACTGGATTCATACATCTCCCGCAAAAAATCACGATCTTTGGTAATTTTATAGACTTCCCAGTTTTGCCAGGCATACCATGGCGCTGATGAAGTTAACTCACCATTGTGTTCGATCTTTTCATCCAAATAGGAACCGGTGCGGTAATTGATGTAGCCGTTGTCATACTGGCGCTCGCTGTATACCTTCTGCGAATTCATGGCGCTGACGGGATCCATATAGGCATACGCCAGCATGGTGATGCTTTCGTGAAAGACCTGTCCGCCATGGCCCCATCCCCAGGTTGGTTCTCTGGAAAAAACGTAATAGTTGTAACTGCTTTTGTTTTCGGGCGGTAAAAACACCTGGCGGGCCATATTAAATGCGCTGTAATAAAGCATCTTCAATTCATGGTCCTCATACGGTAATTCCGGCACTTCCGCAAACAACATTTCATTACTTTTTACAAAGGGTTCGAGGGCCTTGTTTTGCAGTGCCTCCATTTTTTCGATGATGGCGCGGCGTTTATCGTCGTCGCGGGCAAAACCGCGCATAATACGCAGATGTTTTGTTTCACCCGGCTCCAGGCTGAGATGCTTTTGCATGGATACAACCCTGGCAAGGTCGCGCACGTAAGTTTTGCGCTGATCGGGGTATTTCATATCGGTAAGGAAATCGCTGCCAAAGATATTAGTCAATTCATCGCTGGGCATGCTCATGGTATCTTCGCTCGTATCCACGGCGGTTACGACATACCCGTAAATTTCATCGCCCGTAAGATTTTTATCGGTGAAAAAATTTCTGGAAAGTTTTTCAGCTATGGTCTGATAATAACCGTTTTCTCGATAATCCCGCCGGTAAACATTGTAGACAGCGCCGTCCACATGATCCCAGTACAGTCTGATCTCCGTGCCGCTGCCCCAAACATCCTTCCGAAAGCGTTGCGGTGTGGGCGGCAAAAGGGATTCGGAAAACATCACATCCCGGCGCACACGATCTTTCTTCAAATTCTCGATCCGGCCGTTTACGTCGGCGACTTCACCGCTTTCGCGACACCTTACATACAGTTGATAGGAATCGTCCTGGTTGAGTGTGTCAAAATTACCCAACTCAATGCCGTAAAATCCGTATCCGGTTATATTCTGGTCGGTGCTGCCCCAACGCGGCGCAGTCTCAGTGAGTAACCGCGTGCGATCGCCGTTTTTCATCACCATGAGTTGCGGTTTGGGATTGCTGTGCCGGCATCGTTCTCCGTCTTTGTGCGCCATTTTACCCCAGACCACATATTGCGCCTTTTTATCGAGTCGCACCTGATGCGGAATGGAGACGTCGCCCCATTTAAAACTCCTGAAACTGGTCATTCGATGCGCTTGTTCGGACATCATGAAGACATCGTAAACCGGATTGACGTACGGTATATCATGGCCCAGTATCCAGCCATCGGGTAGTTCTTCATGATTGAACGTTATGCGCGCATTTTCATTATCGGGTTGAACGTTATTAAAGACGCGATAATCGTTTCGCAGAAATGAATATAATTTAAAAGGAATGGTCTCTTCTCCCTCATTGCTGATGGTAATATCCTGAATTGCGATCTGCGAACTGTACACCAGAAATAAAATATCGACCCGCAAGTCTTTAAAAGGATAATAGTGATACCGCACCAGATCGGGATAAGAGGTTGTTACAACCGCTTCCTTATAGACATCTTTCAAACTGTAAACAAAGTCGGCGTCGCGTTTAAACGCCAGGCACCAATCGCCGGCGGTATCGGTCTGGAGTTCGATTCCGCGTTCCGGGGCGTAAAACATGAGATGGAATCCCTGGTCCAGTGTAAACTCTGAACGCTCCATAGCGGCCGCATAAGTAGTATACAGTGGTGCATCCTTTGTAGCGTTCAGATCAGAAAGGAAGGGTTGCGCCTCGCCGGCCATAAGACGGTTCGCTAAAATTATTACAATAATGGAAATTACTGTTAAGAGTGTTCGCATGGATCGCATCCTCATGTTTAAAAAATCATGTTCGGATTGTTGGATTTTCATGAGGGAGTCTCATATTTTCCCCTGATCCCATCAGTATATCGATTCGCTACCATGTCGGAACGAAGCGAATCGCGCAGCCGCCGCCCTCATCCATTTCGACTTTTAAAACATCATTTTTATTAACCAGCCTGCGTTGCGTTTTCACACTACCATAATCTTTGATATCATCCATATATGTGAAAGCGTAGTAATTATTATCATCCAGAAATTGTAGTGGGATTTCCAGGGAGCGTTGGGACCAGTCCGTCATGGTACCCAGATACCACTCTTTTCCTTGTCGTCGCGCGAGTGCGATATAATCGCCTACCTCGCCTTCAATAAAACGGGTTTCATCCCAAACAACCGGAACATGTCTCAAAAAATCCGTCCCACGTTTGCCGAAATAGGCGGCGGGATAATCTACAAGCATCTGTAGCGGGCTTTCGAACACGACGTACATGGCTAACTGATGCGCGCGGGTGCCCATGGCCATGGGCGCCGTAAAACGCGCTTCAAAGGTTTCCTCGGAGGCCACCCGAAATGCGCCGGGCGTGTAATCCATGGGTCCGGCCAGCATCCGCGTATAGGGTAATATTAAGTCGTGTTCGGGGTTGCACGCTTCGCTCCATTTGCTGTATTCCAAACCCAATAAACCCTCGCGGGTTAGCAGATTGGGGAAAGTACGGCGCAGGCCGGTGGGTTTAAAAGCGCCATGAAAGTTGATCATCAAATGATGCTGAGCCGCTTTTTCCACAACACGCCGGTAAAATTGCACCATTTGCTGGTCATCTCGATTCATGTAATCCACTTTTAATCCTTTAATGCCCCATTGCTCGTAAAGCGGAAAGGCGCGATCCATCTGATCTCGAACACATTGCCAGTTCAGCCATAACCATACGCCGACACCGTTTTGTTTGGCATATCGGATAATGGCGGGCATATCGATTTCGGGGATGGTTGTGGTAATATCTTCATCGGCGGTATCGTGTTTTCCATACCATTCGGCGTCGATCAATAAATATTCGATGCCCATTTCAGCGGCAAAATCGATGTAATATTTCATGGTTTCGGTGTTCATACCGCCTTCGAATTCTCTTCCTCTCACCACACGATTGGTCCACCAGGGCCAGACGACCTTTCCGGGTTTTATCCATTGCGGCGCCTCGATTCGCGTGGTTTGCGCCAGGCTCAAAATCACATCGGATTCTATAAAACGACCGGGATGTTCCGCCATCCAAAATACCCGCCACGGTAACGATGCGGGTCGTTGGATATCCGCAGCGTAACTGCTGTCGTTTGGAAGCGGCGCCAAACGACTCAGCAATGTTTGCTGGGCACTTTCGGATCGGGTTAAATACATACCGGCATAATCTGACAGATCCGCTTCCGCTATAGCCAGCCACAGACCATTTTTCAACTGCATAAGAAAAGGCAATCCGAATAATTGCCCACTCGGCAATTCCGTAAGCATATCATTTGTATACTTATTTTCGTAAGGCGTTTGAAAATTGGCCAGAGGCAAGGCAAAGACATCGGCGTTATTTTCGAGACGAACACTTAAATGTTCATCTTTAATCTTAAGCGCGTGCTGGCCCGTCTGTACCGGAAGATGCCACCGAATGGCGGCCGCATCGTTATATACACGCACAATCAGTTCGGCCAGGTAATTGCTGTTTTTTCCGGTTTTGAAAAGAAACCGGCCTTGATAATAATATTCACTAATTTGCTTGTTTTTGCCGTAATGCAGTTCGCGGGTTGTTTTCACTTTACTTCGCCGGACGGATATCAGGCTGCACAATTTTCCGATGGTGTGACCGTTCTTTAATTCCAGATAACAGTCAGAATGTTCGATGACCGAATGATTATCATACCGGATGGAATAGGTTAACGGATTGAAACCATTACTATTCTGTTCGCTCTTCTTATCCGTACTCAATTCCACGATCAATCGACCGTCCGGCGATTGCACCGAATGACGGGCCTGAGCAAGACCAATAAGAAAAAGTAAAGCCGATAAGATGATCAACGGTAATTTAAACAAGGCCGGTCTCATTAATGATTCCTCTTAAATCATCAATCGATTAATAAATGACTCCTTTATAAAAAGGGCCGGAATAACAAAACCAAGGTTATTCCGGCCCGACTTCTACGCTGCCGGTTTGATATGCGCTTGGCCTATTTCAACATGATCATTTTCAGAGTTTTCTGAAAATCACCGGCTTCGATGTGGTAGAAGTAAATGCCGCTACTCACCTGATTTCCGTGTGCATCACGGCCATTCCAAACCACGGTGTACTGACCGGGTGATTCCTGTTTGTTCACAAGAACCCGTACTTTCTGTCCCAAAGCGTTATAAACGGTTAACTTCACATCGGAACGTTTGGGCAGATCGTAACGAATGGTCGTTTCCGGGTTGAATGGATTAGGATAATTTTGTTTAAGGGCATACACTTTCGGCAAGGCTTCGGAATCTTCAATATCGGTAACGCCTTCGCCTTCATATGCGCCCAGTTCAGGGGCGGCGCCCACAAACGCCAGGCCGACATCCGTCCCTGCGTTCAACGCCGGACTACCCTCCTGGAGGCGATAGTCATCTTCATCAGCGTTTACGAACATGGGATCGGTCATCACATTATCGCCGTAATCTTCGGTAATACTCAGCGTATCTCTGACATTCTCATAGAAGAGATTATGAGACGAATAAAGATAGCTGTCACCTGCTCTCGTTAACGCCGCACTGTTATCCCAGAAGATGTTATTTTTAACGGTCATCACGCCGTTGGACATATTGTCGCCGGCCTGATATACGCCCGAATTGTCGCCATAAGGAGACAATGTATCGGTACCGACAACCGTATTGTTGAAGAAATCGGTGAAGCCATAGGACAATACGGCATTGGCGCCTGTATTGACGAAGTAGTTATGGTGAATAAGCGTCTTGGTTTCTTTTTGTACCCAGATACCGCGCTTATTAGCGCCATAGAATTCGCAATTACGTACGATATTCGTAACCGTCGTATCGCCGTTGCCGCGGTTATCATTATAAACGCCGCATGCATAACCGCTGTCCATGTCTTTACCGATATTTATGAATTTGAAGCCATCGATAATCCATCCGGCGCTGGCGCGGAAGGCAATACCGAAACCATTTTGCTGTTTGGAGCCGTCGATTATGGTCGCCCCGGCGCCATCGGTGGATTGAATGGTCAAATTCGATGGACGCGGCGTTCCTATGTAGACATTACCATACGTTCCCGGTCCAACATTAATGGTTGCGCCGTCCAGGGCGTTCTGACAAGCCATATCGATTCGCGGATACGGATGAGCTTCGGTGCCGTCGGCGGTCAGCGAGTCCGCGCCGGCCATCACATACATCGTCATTAATCCGCCGAATCCCTCATAAGCGCCCAGGTCCGGGGCGTCGCCTTCGTATGGCAAGCCCACATCGGTTCCGGCGTCAATGACAGGACTTTCACCATAGACCTGGTAATTGTCTTCTGCGGGATCGATAAACATAGGATCTTCAAACAGATTATCGCCGTAGTCTTCCGTAATACCAAGCGTATCCCTCACATTCTCGAAAAAGAGGTTGTGAGACGAATACAGGAAGCTGTCGCCAGCTCTCGTTATCGCCGTACTGTTATCCCAGAAGATGTTATTCTTAACCGTCATCACGCCGTTGGACATATTGTCGCCGGCCTGATATACACCGGAATTATCGCCGTAAGGCGACAGTGTATCGGTCGATACCACAGTATTGTTAAAGAAATCGGTAAAACCGTAAGACAGAACGGCATTGGCGCCAGTGCGTACAAAGACGTTGTTATGGATCATGACCTTTGTATTTTTCTGCACCCAAATACCACGTTTGTTGGCATCGTAGAATTTACAATTGCGTACGATATTCGTGCTGTTGGTATCGGGATTGGAATTGTAAACGCCGCTGGCGTAGCCGCTGTCCCAGCCTTCGCCGACATTGATAAATGTAAAACCATCAATGACCCAACCGGTACCGGCCCGGAATGCAATACCAAAGCCGTTTTCCTGCAACGATCCGTCAATAACGGTGGCTTCAGCGCCATCTGTTGATTTAATGGTCAGGTTTTCCGGACGCGGTGTTCCGATATAGACATTGCCGTAGGTGCCCGGTTTAACCAAGATCGTAGCGCCATCGGGTGCTACCTTGCAAGCCGTATCAATGGCTGCGTAGGGGTGTGCTTCCGTTCCGTCGGCCGTTTCAGGGTCGGCTTCCACATCAACATAGATATTCATGATAGACGTGAATCCTTCGTAAGCGCCCATATCCGGGGCGGCCCCTTCAAAAGGCAAGCCAACATCAACCCCGGCATCGATGGCCGGACTTTCGGCGTATAACGTATAATCGTCATTTTCGGGATCAACAAACAGCGGATCCTCGTAGACGTTTCCGCCGTAATCTTCCGTTACACTGGTGGTATCTTTGCCGTTCTCATAGAAGAGATTGTGAGATGAATAGAGGAAACTATCTCCGGCGCGCGTGATAGCAGCGCTGTTATCGTCAAAAATATTATTTTTGACCTTCATTACGCCGTTGGACATATTGTCACCGGCCTGATATACGCCTGAATTATCGCCGTACGGCGACAGCGTGTCCGTACCAACCACGGTATTGTTGTAGAAATTGGTAAAGCCGTAAGACAATACCGCGTTGGCGCCGGTATTCACAAACAAGCAGTTATGGATATCGGTCTTGGTGTTTTTCTGAACCCACACACCGCGTTTGTTTGCACCGTAGAATTCACAATTACGCACGATATTGGTAACGCTCGTATCGGAATTGGAGTTGTAAACGCCGCTGGCGTATCCGCTGTCCCAGCCTTCGCCGACATTGATGAATGTAAAACCGTCAATGACCCAGCCTGTGCTGGCGCGGAAGGCAATACCAAAGCCGTTTTCCTGTTGGGAACCATCGATGATGGTTGCTTTCGGACCGTCCGTCGACATGATGGTCAGGTGTTCCGGACGGGGCGCGCCGATATAGACGTTTCCGTATGTGCCAGGCGCCACGTAGACAGTTGCAGAGTCGGCCGCAGCTTTACAGGCTTCGTCAATGCCCGGAAAGGGATTTTCCATCGAACCGTCTGCACTGGCGGTATCGGCGGAAGCATCGGCGTAAACCACTTCCAGATTACGTACATATTCGGTGATATCAGCAGCATCGCGTGGTTCGACCTTATATTCTCCGAAGGAATAGTAAACAGGTCCTGTAACATCATATTCAAAATCCAGGGTAGGCTCGAAGGCAAATAGCAGATCATCAATCATTTGTGCGCCCGAACCGTCATCGATCGTCCATTCCCCATATTGGTTTGCTTCCGTATCGCAAATTCCTGAAGTCTGCACGAGAACGCTTTCGAAAGCCTCGGCGCCAACTTCACTGGTTTGCAACCCTTTCGGGTCCGGCAAGGTATTTCCAGTGGTCGTTACAACCGTTTCGGTCACATCCGTGATTTCCGTTAAGCCATAATACTCCGTAACCGTACCGGTTACCCACAGGGAATCGCCACGAACCGCCGAATGCCCGGGGTTATAGACGTAAATACCGGACCAATCGCCCAATCCGTCCTGCAGGAAGAAACCGTCGCTGCCTGCAGCGGTAACGACGCCCTTGGTTTTCACGAACTCACCGACGTGCTGTGATGGACCTTCGCCCCAGTCGCTCGTTACCTGCAATTCCGTAATATCATACTCAACAGGCAAACTCTGATAGGCTGCAATACCGTTGTTAGTGAGTAAATGGAACATGTCGAGCGCACCGTTATCCGATTCCCGGACAACCGCTATACCCGTTCCGTTGGAATTGGAATTGAAGGTGTTGGTCAGCATACCTTCCGTAAAAAGGGTGGGATCGGTTTTGGAGTCGGTCACATCCCAAACCTGCAATTTGGGGCTCGTACTTTCCACATTACCGCCGGCCAAAGCGATCAATTGCATACCACTGGAGGTTTCGATATAATCCACATTGTGGAATGCAGATGCAACGAGGCCCGTATTGGTTTCAGCTATAACGGTTCCATCCTTATCGATCAGAGTCGCGGCATTGCCTGCTCCGTTGACCCAGAGATTGGCGTTCAATGAATCACCGGCCGGTGCGATACCGCCGCGGGCCAAACCGGATGAGACGGATATTTCTTTTTCCACGCTAAAGGTGCTGCCGTCGTCGGTGGTAAACAGCGTAATGGTGGAAGAACCGGAACCACTGGCATAAATGATGGTGTTTTCGCCTTCGCCGACCACATTAAAGGCGTCTCCTGCCCGGCCGCTGACGGTGTCGTTAAACGCTTCGGTTGGCGCCGAGGATTCATCCGCCCAACGATAGATTTTAAAACCGGCGCCATCGGTGGTCAGATTACAGGCATAAATAGCCCCGTCATCGGCGACTGCGACTAAATTCAGATGATATACGCCGCCCGAGACGCCGGTCATATCCAGCGCCGACAGGGAATCGCCGGTAGTCGCATCCAAAACATAAATTTGATGGCCGCCTGTACGGCTCGCGACTAAAAGGTGGTCATTGGTGGGATTGAGATCCATTCCGCGGGTTAAATGATCGTTTTGAAAGAATTCAAAATCGCCCGCATTTTTCTCCCAAACCGTTTCCGTTCCTGTTACCTGAGCCCAAAGGAAGGAAGCGCTCAGCATAACGAGAAGTACAACCATAATTTTTTTGCTCATGGTACAACCTCTCATGATTAGATTAAAACATTTCAGTGAATTGTTGGTCTTTTCGTGATCTTACCCATCACCTCCTTTGTTATGGTTTTCTCTCAGTTTAATAATAACAGACGTTGAACACGGATTTGATTGTTTTTCGTTACTTTTGCAAAATAGATACCGCTGGCCACGCGTTTGTTTTCCTCATTCAAACCTTTCCACTTCCATGCATGTTTACCCGCCCGTAAATGCCCGTTGAATATGGTTTTAATTAATTTACCGCCGCAATCATGAACGGTTAAGCGCACCATGCCCGGGTCCGGAAGTTGAAATTGGATAGTTGTGCTGGGATTAAAAGGATTTGGATAATTGGGCAACATCGTAAAATGCTGTGGTTTTTCGGGATCACCGTCAGTCAAGATCGGTTGGGGCTGCCGCATATTAAATTCCATTTCATAATCCGCCGTATCCGTGTGTCCGCGCCAGTATTCCATATTGACTCGGGTTACATCGAGAAACCCATAACCAATACGCTCCTGCTGCTGCACGCGCAGGATCAGAACGCCGTTGGCAAGACTATAGGTATGATCGATCGTTCCGTCTTCGTCGAAGGGACAGCGGCCCAGCAGGATCATGCCGTTTTCGTCGCTATTTAAGCTAACATCCGCCGAATCGTCGTAAAATTTGCCGTACCAAACCCCTTCCTGTCGCTCGGCCCGGTAGAGTTCAACCGCAGCGTTTTTTAAAATATTACCATTCTGATCTTTAAGCTTAACGCGATTATGCTGCGGTAAATCCTGGAGATAAACCCCGATGTTGCCGGGGGCGTTGTAATTCCCTTTTATGGCACGGTGTCCTTCAATCAAGTTCAATGCTTTTGCGCTGTACGCATCGACCTTGGTATAATCGCTGTTCATAAGACCTTTGTGGGGTGCGGAAAAGACACGATCTCCATAGAGAGGCATCCATTCGGTTCCCACAATGAGTTCCCCTTCTTCTTTAATGGCAACGGTGTTACCGCTGCCATTCTCATGAACATTAAAGCCGTACACATCGATGAGGTAACGTGCATGACCGAGCTCATGCAACAGGGAGCCTTCAAAATAGAATGGGTTATTTTTGTTGGCGTTTGTATGATCGCTATAGAAACTACCATCCAATAATGTTTTAGGGAAACCCCATTGCAGGTCAACCGTTCGGTCATCCAAATTGGGGTTATTGGTTGGTAATCCGCCGTTTAGCGGTAAAGCGCCGTCAGGAACGACCGTTATTTTATCGAGACGGATGCGATCGAGCACTCCGTTAGGAGTGAGTTCGAACCGGGCATCGGCAAACATTTGATTCCAGATGCGTACATGACGCTGCGCCCAGTCTTCCCAGCAGTTGGAGTGGACCTCTAATTTCTTCTGATAGCGGCGGAAATAGTCATAGACGCTTTGTTCCACATAAAATCCAGCGCTAATCGCATCGGTATAAACGTATAGGCTGTTATTTTCTTCTTCCTCTTCGGCGACACGGTTATCCGCATCCAATACAAATTTAATCCGATGTCGCTCAAACGTCCATGGCCAGTCATAATCGACGGAAACGGTATCCCGGGCCGGCATCGTAACCAAGCCCTCATTAATAAGCTGTCCGTCCAGATACCAGCGGTATGATACATCAGTCAAGACGGTATCGCCCCAATTCTTAATGACCGCACGCCATGTAACCGGTTCTTCAGGCGGCGGCCAGCCTTCAATGGCAGGATTTTCGCTATCCCACACATAATCGAGGCGCGGCAGCCTTGCCAGGTATCCAATGGTTAAATCGAGACCCGGGGCTATATAAGGATCTTCGTTCACTTCCCTGGAACGTGCGCTTATGTTTCCTTCGCTGTTGACCGCATAAACCAGGTATCCATATTTTTGGTCTTTTGCAGTTGTGGTATCCGTAAAGGTGAGGGTTTGCGTCGTCTCACCGACGCGGTAATACTGCATCCGGTTTATCCCGCCGGGAAGCGTATCGCCGTAACTGCGCCTGTAAATGATAAATTGGTCTTCCGCATTGCCCTGCCAGGAAAGCTTACGCCAACCGTTTTCTTCCGTTTTTTTTAGCTGCAGGAGTGTTGGTCGTTGCGGTAAATTCGTGCTTTCTAAATAAAGGGTTTGAGGGAAGCGGTGCCAGGGAATCGTCGTGCAAACATCTTCGATGGTACCCTGTTGACCGAACGCCGAGCAGGTAAAACGCATATGAACGGTGTCGCCGACCCCGAACTGGGGGGCTAAAAAATTGCCCAGCTCGATCCCGAAGGCGCCCATTCCATTAATATTAGGCTCGGCATCGCTATCCCAGCGGGGCGCCAGATCGGTTAAGATACGGCCGGAATCTGCATTCATGTATACCGTGAACGTCGCTGCAGGAGGTTGTTCTTTGCATTCAGAACCGTCCACATGTTTAACTAAATTTTTAAAGTAGATTTCATCCTCGGTTTGCGCATTCAGAGCCGTAATAACAGACAGGAACAACCATAAAACGAGCACAAAAACAAAACTATTGTTAATTTTCATATTTTCCGAAGCGGGTTAGGATGTTCTTGTTGTTTACTTTCAAAAAGGGGCGCCGTCCGTTCCACTAACATAAGGAGGCCTTTATGAGTCCATCTCATTCGGGCGTTAATAAAAAACGAACGGACGTCCCCTTTATATTAAAGTCTAACGCCAAGTCCAAAGCGATGCGTGGCGCCGAGCAAAGCATAATCACTATAACTGTAATCGAAGCGGGTTTGAAATCGGGCAAGATCAAACTTCAAGCCGGTTCCGAATGAAAATGTTTCGACGTCATGATTGAAACGGTAGCCGCCGCGCAAAAACAATAATTGATTGTAATTCCATTCCGTTCCAACCTGTGCAAGCGGTTCGCCGTCATTTGGTTTAACGCCCGCGATACTGAACAGCAAGGTTTGATTGGGTTGCTCCACAGCGTTCATACTCATACCGAAAGTAAAATTACCGGGCAAAGGATACGTTTCATCGACAAACCGTATGGAAGAGCCGAAATTGGCGATTTCCATTCCGAATTTAAAATCGCGGAAATCGGTAACATAATATGTGGCAATATCCATAGACACGGCGCTCTCTTTAAAATCGGAATAAAGCGCCAGATGGATATAGTTAGCGGTTACCCCAATCGAGACGCGGTCTGTCAAGAATCGCGCATAGGATAGACCAAAGCGGTAATTACTGGCATAAAATGTTTCACCCGTACCATCCGGCTGTAAGGGCGTGGTCACATCCATTTCATCCGTGTAAAGGGCGGTAACGGAAACGCCAAAGCATCCTATAGCCGGCATATTGTGCGCCAATGCTGCAAATTCATGATTGATACCCGCAAACCACTCCGTATGTGTAAATACCACATCGGTGCCGCGAATCCATGCCAGGGCAGCGGGATTATACACCGTGCCCTCGGCGCCCTCAGAGACAGAAATATAGGCATGCCCCATCGAAGCCGCCCTCGGGCTGACGTCAATCTTCAGGAATTGCGCGGAGGTACTGCCCGGACGTTCGTATTGACCGTAAACCATGAACGGCATTATTAAAACCAAGGTAAGTAATTTTCTTAACATTGTACTCATCCCTTTTATGTTAAATCATTGCTGTATCGTATTCATTATTTAATGATTACAAACTTACCTGTTTGCACATCACCGCTATTCAAATCCTCCACCGTAAATAGGTAAATACCGCTTGCAACAGCCTGACCGACCGAAGATGTAAGATTCCAGTTTTCGAATCCGGCTGAAGGACTGTTATGCATGATCGTTTGCACTAAATCGCCTGCCAGCGTGTAAATTTTTATCTCACAGTACTGAGGTAAATTTATGAACTGAATCCTGCGATCCTGCTCCATCCAGAGCCGACTACCCGGCACTTTCTCCCAGGGCGGATCGTATTTGTGATAGGCGATGTCGCCGCGATAGGGATTCGGCACCACTTTCACCTTCCCAATGGTCTCGGGCGGTTCCGTACTGGGTACTACACGCACGCTGTTGTCCCCCAAACTGGATTCCAGAGAGGGAAAATCAGTAACGGAATCGGGCTTTGAATAGGACGTTAGCGTGTAAAAATATTCAAAATTATCGAGTAAACCGTCGTCAATATACTCGTATTGTAAGCCCGTATTAAATCCGTATTGATTGCCATCGATATCAAATTCGGCCAGAAGCGTCCAGGGTCCGTTTTTACTTTTTGTGCTTTTATACAAGCGGTAACCTTCAAACGGGGTTTCCTCACCGTCTCCGCGATAGGGATCGCGGTAATTTTCAGGATTTGTTGCGTCGTCCGAGGGATACCAGCTCAAACGCACCTGCTGGCTGGACGGCTTTACCACCAGTTCCGGTTTCGGCGGCGGGGACGGTACTCTGAAGTTGCGCGTACTCAGAAATTCGAGATATTCCGCATTTTCAAGCATTTCTTGTTCGCCTTCGCCAAAAACCAGGGCCAGTTCAAAATGGAGGGTATCTCCAACGCGTAATTGCTCAAAGGGACCGACTGAAAGCGTCCAATGCGAGCGCTGCGGTTCGATCAGGTTTTCCATGGTAAGACCTTCACTTATCTTTTCGTAGCGCTTACGGTCCCTGCCGATATTATACAAGTCCGTATGGGTATAATTATGATAACTCCAGCTCAGTTCGTTTGCCGTATCCGCCGGGCTCAAGACCTTTACGCCGATCGGGCCGATCGCAGTGGCATCGTTGCCGCCCGGACCGTCCAGCGTTGTCCCCATCCGCATCTCCGGATAAAAATAAGTCAAATCGTCAATCCAGTTATCGCCGATACTATTATCGCCCACTTCGCCTTGTTGCCAATATGCTATGTAGACATCCTTCAAATCGTTTCGGGTGGGTACAATATCATACTGTAAAACAATAAACTGATCCAGAGGCGGTGAACTCCAGGCATGACTGCGTTGAATCACATCCAAATACAGCGGGTTATGATCCTGTATATTGAGCAGGTTATAATCGCTGTAACGGCAAACAAAATCCTGATCGGAGATAGCGGTATAGTCGCCCAGATAGGGTATATCAACGGTGTCGCCTTTCCGGACCACCCAAACACTATCCCAGGGTGCATTCGTTGCATAAAACTCATCTTCGGTAAAATGGCTGCGTGTTACCGATACAAGCGTGTCGGGCGTCGGCGTTATTGCACCGATCCACAAACCGGAAAGATAAATGTGTTCCTCATTACTACCGACGGGATACTCGGAATTGATGAGAAAAGGATAATTGTATTTTTTATTGTGGGGTTCGGCTGCATTTAATGCACCATTATTGGTAACCACCTGCCTGACCTTGCCCACGTTATGCATTTTCCAATCCAGAGTCGTTTCCTGCGCGATTAATTGATTGAATAACAAGATAACCATAACCGTGGATATAATTATTTTACTCAAATAAGGATACATAATGGTTATCCTTTTCTATTTGATTATCACAAATTTTCCGGCTTGCACATCGCCGGTATTCAAATCTTCAACCGTAAACAAATAGATTCCGCTGGCGACCGCTTGCCCAACGGATGAAGTTAAATTCCAGTTTTCGGTGCCGCGTGAACTGCTCCGATGCGCAATCGTTTGCACCTGATCGCCCGCAAGCGAGTAAATGGTTATCTCACAGTTTTCCGGGAGATTGATGAATTGAATGCGACGATCCTGTTCCATCCAATTTCGGCCTCCGGGTACCTTTTCCCAGGGCGGATCGTACTCATGATAGGCAATATCGCCCCGATAGGGGTTGGGTACCACTTTAACCTTCCCCACTTTTTCAGGCGGCGCCGGCCCGGGCACCACTTCCTCGGCATTAGCATTAATACTGGATTCCTGCGATGGGAAATCGCTGACGGTATCCGGCTTCGAAAATGCCGTTACCGAATAATAGTATTCCAAATTGTCGAGTAAGCCAACGTCTTCATAGCTGTGCGCCAATCCCGTGTTAAGTCCGAATTCATTGTCATCCACATCGAATTCCGCAAGGAGCGTCCAGGGTCCGCTCGGGCTTTTAGTGCTTTTATACACACGATAGCCTTCGAATGGCTGAGCGATACTGTCGGCGCGATTTTCATCAAAATACGTTTCGGGGTCGGTATCGCCGGCTTGAGCCTTCCATTTTAGAAGGGCCCTGTGCGTCTGTGTTTCCACTCGCAGCGGCGGCGAGGGTGGCGGGGAAGGAACCTGAAAATCCTGTTCAATCAGCCATGACAGCACTTCCGAATTTTTTTCAACGCCTTCAATGCCCTCTCCCATCACCTGACCGACCACCATGTGCAATGTGTCGCCAACGCTCAGACGATCGATTTTCCCGTGCGAGAGCTGATAAGCGGTGTGCGATTCGCCCCCGCTCGGTTGCTGGTCTTCCATAATGCGGCCGGAGTTCATCTCCATGAAAAGGTCTGTATCATCATCTGACGGCGATTGTCCCTGACCGTAATAGATGAAGGTCCATTTCGTATCCGGATGATCGAGTTGTTCAGGCGGAAAAACCTGCATACCTATGGGGCTGAAGGCAGTGCCGTCGCTCCCCCCCGGCAGATCGTACGAGATAGCCAGATGGCGGTCATCAAGATACATGGTGGCGTCATCGGTTCCGAACGCATACCCGGATATGGGGCGATCTCCAATATTAGCATCCATCCAGTAACCCAGATGAACGTTTGTCAGGTCGTTCCGTGTAGGCGTTATATGGAAGTTGTACACAATCATTTCATTTAAGGGCGCAGAACTCCAGGCATAACTTACCTGAATAACGTCTAAATAAAGAGGACTGTGATCGCTCAGGCGTAAGCTTGCCTGATTATAATCTGAAAAACGGCATACAAGATCTTCATCGGAGACGGCGGTATAATTGGGCCAGTAAGGTATATCCGCCGTATCTCCCTTATTAACAACCCAAACCGTATCCCAGAGGGCGTCGGTGGGATAAAACTCATGGCGCGGACTTGCCCAGATAGTGGTAGCGGAAACCAGGGTATCGTTTTCCATAATAGCTCCGACCCAGAGCCCCCCTTCTCCGATATGCTCTTCGTTACTGTTGAGCGGAAATTCGCAATAAAGCAGATAGGGATAGTCCATACTGAAGGTGCCCCAGTTCGTGCCCATATTTGTTACAACCTGGCGTACAGCGCCCACATCATGCAGCTTCCAATCCAGTCGCGCCAACTGGCTCTGTGCCTGATTTATAAAAATAAACAGTAAAATGATAAGGATGTATGATTTAATCATTTTCAACATTATTTCCTCTTACTTAATAATCACAAATTTACCGGTTTGTACATGATCATCCCGATCTTCCACCGTAAACAGATAGATTCCGCTTGCCACCGCCTGCCCTACCGATGATGTCAGGTTCCAATCTTCATAGCCGCGGTCGGCATCGCGGTGATACAATGTATTTACAAGATCACCCGCCAAAGAATAGATCTTAATGGTACAAAACGAAGGCAGGTTGATAAACTGTATGCGCCGATCCTGTTCCATCCAGCGGCCTCGGCTTCCCGGCGGTTTTTCCCAGGGTGGATTATAATTTTGATAAGCTATATCGCCGCGATAGGGGTTGGGAACAACCCGTACCTTTCCCACCTGCTTCGGGGGCGGCGTACCCGGTGTGGCCCGGACGGCATTGGCATTGATGCTTGATTGCAATGATGGAAAGTTAATCTGACTATCGGGTTTTGAAAATGCCGTTACCGTATAATAATAATCCAGATTATTTAATAGTCCGACGTCGGTGTAGTTATACTCGATGCCGGCATTGGCTCCGAAGGGATTATTCTCCAAATCAAACGAAGCCAGCAATGTCCAGGGACCGGATATACTTTGAGTGCTTTTGTAAATACGATACCCTTCGAACGGTTGCATAGAGCTATCCGCCCGATAAGGATCACTATATGTTTCGGGATTGACGTCGCCCTGTCGCGGCTGCCAATCCAGGGTGACCCGATGATTGGACGCTTCAACGCGCACGGGCGGTGACGGCGGCGGCGAAGGTACGCCGAAATTTTGTTCTACCAACCAATCCAGATAGTCCAGATTCCTCATGAGCCCTGATTTACCTTCCCCCACAAGCAATCCAACCGTAAAGGTAAGCGTATCACCAAGATCAATGTTATAGGGGCCGATTGAAACCATCGACTTGGTTCCGTTTCCTGTATTGACCTGATCCTGCATGATTCGTCCGCGGGACATTTGTTCATACCGTACGCGATCGTCCGATGGTAGACCTTCGAGATTGCCGTTATACCACTGAAACGTCAGTTTCGGATTACCGGCGTCTGGTTGCGGGGCAAAAATCTTTGTAGCAACCGGGCCTACCGCCGTACCGTCTTCGCCGCCGGGCAAATCAATACAATACTGTGTTCTCTGCGCTCTTATGAAATGTGTTTCGTCGTCATACCCATGGGCATTGGTCAAGCCATAGCCGACGTTGCCATTAATCCAACTGGTTAAATATACCGATTCTAAATGATTTCTCTTAGGAATGATATGATACCGAAACACAATGATCTCGTTTATCGGTTGCGAACTCCAGGCGTAGGTTGTCTGAATCACTTCGATGTACATGGGTTTATGATTGGTCAATCGTTGGCTTGCAGGGCCATAATCGTTATACCTGCATACGTAATCCAGGTCAGAAATCCCTTCATAATCGGGCCAGTATGGGATAGCCGCCTGTTCTCCTTTCGGCACAACCCAAATGCTGTCCCAACTGCGATCAGTCGGATAAAATTCACGGTCGGCGGTTTCGCCTTCGGTAATAGAGACCATCGTATCACCGTTGACAACGGCGCCCACCCATAATCCGCCTTCGGTCAGATGCTCTTCATAACTGTTGGGGGGGTACTCACAATTAATCAACCGTTTATAGCCCGCAAAACTGGCATCATATTTAGCATTCATCGCTCCGGTATTGGTGATCACTTGCCGGATTTTACCGATATTATATAATTTCCAGTCCAGCGTCGTATTTTGTGCATCTGCAATTTTCATTATGAAAATCAATCCGGTTAAAATGAGAAACCTGAATTTCATTCCTTACCAATGCTTACCAGTTAATACTCAGACCAAATTTTGCATAGCGACCCAGGCTGTACTGACGGGGGTCCATCAGGCTGTACATCACGTAATAATCATAATACTGGTTGGTATTCTGGTAGATATCGCCGTATTTATATGGTTCGCCCGTCCATGTGTTGAAACCGTATGCCAACTGCGGATTTTTCTGATCGAACAGATTAAATATATCCGCATAAAAAGTGGCTGTTAAATCTTTAAAGACGCCAAAGGTTTTCCGAATTTTGAGATCGGTCGTCATCGAAGGCGGTCCTGTGGCCGCATTTTCTTTTTTCTGAGCTTCCGCCGGATCGTTGGTTCCGGGCGTGTACGGCTGTCCTGATGAAAAGCGATACAGTACCGTCATATCCCACTTGTCCGGCAACGTATAACCGAACAGTTCGACCGGCTGATTTTCGGGCGAGGATACGGTGGACTGTACGACAACCTGATGCCGAATATCCCAATTCGTCGGCCGCTCCCGAATGGGATTGGGGAAATCGTTTTGGGAGCGTATGTAATCTTCGAACGCGGATGAAGAATAACCGGTCGCCCATTGCAGTGTATAGGTGGCCTTACCCGAAATATGATAGGAGTAGCGTTTGTTCAGCTCAAATTCCAAACCACGCGCCCTCGAATAGCCGTTATTATCATACAAATCGACGGGTAAACCAAGCGCTGCTACCGTACGAATGGTGCCTACCTGCTGAGAGATATCTTTGGAATAACTCTTGATGTCCAACGCCCAGTCTTTTGCAAATTGGTGCGTTAAACCAAATTCGTAAAGAATGGTCTGTTCGTAATCCAATCCCGGATTTCCTGTGAATCCTCCGGAATAAGGATCTCGGTAGAAAAACTGCAGTTCGGGCAACTGATTAAAATGACCGTAAGAGAAGAAGACCACCGTTCTTTGCGAGATGGGGAAAGAAATCCCGAAGCGGGGGCTCAAGGCGTAACGAAACCACTTCCAGTCGGCGTCCTGTCCCGTAGCCGCTTCCCACTGATCTTTATAGTTCGTATCGAAGACGGTTTCGCCGGGCATGAACCAGTCGAAACGCATACCCGCGTTGATTATCAAACTTTCCTTTTCAAATTTATCCTGAATGTAGAACCCTCCTTCAAGGGGATAACTGTTAAAAACCCAGCGATTTTGTCCGAATTCCGGAAACGGCCCCGGTGGCGGCGTGTTTTCCTGACCTTCGTTTTCGTATTTCCACAAACCGTAATAGGACAATTTGGTGCCGCCGTCCTGAATATCCACATATTGAATATCATGATATTGCACAACAAATCCCGTTTTAACCAGATGTTCGGGATGAATCTGAGAGGTAAGGTCACCTTTGGTCGTTAAGGATGTAGTCAAATCGTTGCGCCAGTTATTCTCATATCCGCTCGCGTCATAAAAACGGGAAAGATCGTAATTGGGCGGCTCAATGGAGCTCGTTATCTCGTACGGACTTTCCCCGTTCGACTCTTTCTTCCATTCCGTGTAGCTAATGGGATTATCATTGGCAAAAGAGGCGCTATCGGGATAGAAATTCCAAAATTCATAGGGTTTGGTTCCGTCCAGTGAAGACCGATAGTTTAACCCGAGATAACTGACATTTAAATTATAGAATGTCGACTTTGAAAGCGTATGATTAAAGCGCAAGCCGAAACTATTGCTTTTCCGGCTATAATCAACCATATGATCCGGATAATTTTTCCAGGGCCAGCTGAACCGGCTCCATTGCTTCCAGGAACCATGATAGCTTAATGAAAATTTTAATTGATTCGTTAACGCCCAATCGATCTTGGTATTCAAGCTCGCCTGATTGTCCTGTTTCTCACTAAAGGTCATACCCAAAAGATCAATTTCGTCGCGCGTGCGATGATTTTCATAGGCGGTATTGGTCATATTGCCGTTCCCGGAGATAAAGAAGTTCACTTTACCCGGTATATCCAGACCAATGGAAGGTAACAAATTGCTGGTGAATAGCTCCGGACCGCCGAAATAAAAGGAAGTATACTGCAAATCATGGGTCCTTCCAATGGGATGCCAAATGTCGGTTTTATGCTCAATGCCGCCCGTAAATTGATCACCTCCGGAGCGGGTCGTGATATTAACCACGCCGGATTGCGCCTGGCCGTATTCGGCATTAAACGCGCCGGTAAGCAGTTCCACCTCTTCTACATCGACAACATTTAATTCCAGAACACTGCGGCCGCCGTAAAGGGGATGCGTCACCGGCATTCCATCAACCATATACAGGATTTCGCCGCCGCGTCCGCCGCGGACGTGCACATTTTTGATGCTTTCATCCCTTACTTCCAGCCTCTGGCCTTCGCCAATCTGAATGGCTTGGGGCGCTTCATCCACAAAAGAGGCCCCTTGCAGCTTGAAAATATCGGAAGTGTTTTCCATACCCGGTGTTTGTTCAATTGTGTTACGGCTGGTCGTTCGGCGGGTAGAAGTGATATCTTTTTGAACCATTTCCTGTTCGGCCACCACTTCGATAACCGGCGCCTCGATGGTTTCGGGTTCCATTTCGATGTTGATTGTTGTGGTTAAGTCCACTTGAACCCTGACCTGTCGTATAGTGAGCGTATGGTAGCCGACATAGCTTACCTTCAGATCATACTTTCCGGGCGGCACCTGCAGAATATAATAAAAGCCGTCTTCATCTGAAGCCGCGCCGAAGTTGGTACCGGGAATGTATACATTTACACCAACCAGGGGTTCGCCTGTTTGTTTATCCACCACACGCCCCGCAATTTTACCGGTGTTACCGGCAAAGAGCGTGCATACGAAACCGAGAAGCAGAATGAGAGTTGTTACGCTTTTTAATAATTTCACTTTAATAACTCCTTCTATACCTCAAAGATGCTTTTTCATTAATCAAGCTTTTAATTATCGTTGATATCCCATATTATTCAGTATTTCACTTGCCATAGTCATCGCATCTTCTTTCATGATGAAATAAACCGGAAAACCGAGTACGACGGCGTCAAACACACTGCCATAGTAACGGAGACCGACGGTTTGACCGCGATATTCGGTAAAGCTGCTGCTAATATCATTACGATAGATATACATCTTATCTGTAAAACCGGCGATACCCGGCATCAGGTTAACCTGGGCCAGCTTACCGCCATAGGGGAAGATTTCTATTTTAGTCGAGTCCACTCTTATATCGCTGAAACCGCCTGCGCCCTGAGCGCCTATGAAGTCGCCAAACAAAGCCGTTTCATTGACAAGCGTAATATGAAGATAATCATGAATAAATTCGCCTTCCCGGAAAGCACGCGGAAAATCGTCTTCATTGGCGAACGATTTTAATATGCGCCAACCGCTCATCACAAAGTCGCCGCCCACATTCATATAATCTTTAATCACATTGATGTGAACAGGGAGTTTATGAACATCGGAGGTAGTGGAGTAAGGATTATCGGCATGCCAAATTAGCATCTTATATTGTCCGAGCGTCTCTTTGGGAGGGATCCCGTTTTTCTGGAAATCCCAGCTTTCGTCGGTTCCGAATAATTCGGCGTAAAACTCATCAACCTCTTTATCCGAAGGTTTACCCTCGCCCGGTATAAGCGACTCCACGGTTTCATCAATGATTAAAATATCTTTTTCAAAAGTGGGTTTGATCAAATTGACGGTAATCGAATCGCCAACGGGATCAATTAAATTTGTGTTATCCCTCGAAGTTACGCGGATCGTATGGCTGCCTTGCAGCGGCGTGAAATTTTCGGGCTCTATAAAGAGAGACGTGTCCGTAGTCCAGGTCCATTCGCCGTCATCAACGGCCCAGGCGTATTCGACTATATCGCCCTGTTCATCTTCGTCTTTAGCCGTGAAGGTTATTTCAACGCCAGGCCACCAGTCTGTTGCGGTTTCTCTGGCAAAATGTACGCTATTATTGTTCGGTGAGAGAATCTCGGTTACCGGCTCATACGTTTTCGGTGTAAAGAAGATTTTTTTCGCCGGGGACGGATCGACGGCACCACTATTATCCACTGCACGGACTTCGAAGGTCTGCATATTCAGACTATCGCTCGATTCAAACGCAATGGTTAAACTGGTTTTATCGGTTTCAATCCAATCCTGTTCGTAGATATCGCCCTGTAACATGTGTTTTGTTGTGTAGCGATATTGATAGCCCTTGATAAATCCATCGGTATCTTCTCCGTCCCAGTGTAAGGTGGCAAGGGCGAAGATGGTTGAACTGTCGATTGGAATATTGGCCAGTGTTGTATTCGGAGGATCATTGGGATTCGCAGAAGATGTATCCCGTTGACACGCCCACTGACTGATAAGGATTAAACAAAAAAGCAAAATATGCGTTGCTTTAAATGCCACTTTCATCGCTTTTCCTACTCGTTAATCATGATAAATTACATCTTTAACACTAATTTGCCTGCTGAATACATACGAATCTTTAAATCGATCTAAAGATTCGAATGGATTTAGCTGCAATATAACTTCGGTAACTTTATTTTCTTTTACTTCAAAATCGGCTTCAAAATCCATTAACGGTCTGGCATCATCGGGAAGCCTAACAGGATTGGTTATGGTCGTAGTATCCAGACGGGAACCGATAATATTACCTTCAGCATCATATTGATAACGGGTATAAACCCGGCTGACCCGAATTTCATTGGCATTTATGCCTATTTGAAGTCGATCATAACTGGTCGGGGGAATATAGGATTCATAAACGGTTAACTTTTTATAATGGTCATTGGTCCGTTTAATGACATTGAAAACCAGGTCTTCCGTAAGATAGCTGTCTGTGGTTTCATAAAGCAGGGCATATTTTTTACCATTATAAACCTTACCCTGGAAAAATTTGACGCCGAAACTGTCGCCCTGAATAACCGAAAAGGTGTCGCTTTTGATAATAATCGAAGTATCCTCAGGATTCGATTGAATACTTACCCTTAAAATACCCGGATCAGGGGACGTTTCGAGCCCTGTATCGCAACTCCAGATACCCGACAATAATAAAATAGCAACAAATACCACAGGAACGGTTCTTATAGATTTTTCGAACATGGGTGTAACCTTTGCCAAATTGTGAATAATAATATAAGGGCGGAGATTCAGGAATCTCCGCCCTTATGAATTAATATCCTTATTTCATCAAGACCATTTTTCTTACTTTAGAAAAATTATCCGTCTCTAATTTGTAAATATAGACGCCACTTGCAACCCGGTTTCCGAGGTCATTGCGCCCGTTCCACTCAACCTTATGCTCGCCAGGAACCATGTCATCGTTGACGAGCGTACGTACTTCGCGTCCCAGGATATCGTATACCACGAGCGAAACTTTTTCGTGGCGTCCGATCGAAAATTTAATTTCCGTTGTGGGGTTGAACGGATTGGGATAGTTTTGTGCAAGGCTATAGCGATTCGGAATTTCAGCCAGGTTTTTCTCGCGGTCGATTGCTGTCGCAACCGAATCGGTCGGCGTTAACGAAGCCTGCGGATAATTGTAAATATTAATCGCGTCCAGATAACCTTCGTAATGCGCACGACCGGCGGCATATCCGATACGTAACGGAGCCGACGCCTGAACCACTGCGGAATCGAAAGTAAAGTATTTTTGAGACATGAAATTATCGGCTTCGTCTCGTAACTGGAAAATTCCGTAATAATTGGTGGTATCGCCTTCCGGAGCTTTCTGAACTTCATAGATCAAATGATACCATTTTCCCAGATGCAGGCTGTCATCCAGTACCGCGGTAACATATCCATCATATTCGTTCCAACCACCGGCTAAAAGGCGATTATCAGGATTGAACCGAATCTGATAACAATTCTGATACCAGTTGCCCGGATCGATGGGCCGGTTAATGATACGGCAGTAGGTATGGGCCGAATCGGCGTTAATCCACATGTCAACTGTGTATTCTTTACTATTCAGATAAGGGGATTCAACTTCAAGATAACTGGAATCGCCTTCCAGGTACATAGAGAAATCACCCTGGGCAACATCATCGCTCTTATACTGCGGGTTGCCAACCGTCGTAACATCATGGCTATGAACGCCGTTATCTACCGGTGCACCGGAACCGCTTTCAAAGTTCAAGCTGAGGGTATTGGAATTCGGTTGTACTTCGTAAACGATAAATTCGTAATAGTTTTCCAGCTCTTCGGCTTTTTGCGGCTGAGTGAATTCAAGACCTTCGTCGTCAACCGCCTTGACATAGTACTGAATTTTAGAATCGACCGGTTGCTGTGGAATGGTTGCGGTATACATATCCTCTTCTCCGGTAGCCGTCATCGAAACTTGTTGCCAACCGCTGCCCGCATTGTAATATAATGTTCTGGAATTTACCGTATTGAACAAACTGTAAATTTCTGCTTCAACCGGATAATCGGGCGTATCTGTGGTTTGGTTATCCCATTCCGTTACGCCGGTAATAATCGGAGGAACGGGGAATTCACGTACCGTATCGCTGATTCGCACTTCATCGACAAAACCATCCAGGAACGAATCGCCGCCGCCGCCGGCGTAACCGATATGCAGAGGCTGATCGGTTGTAATCGGCGTATGATCGGTATTTTCATCTCCAAATGTCGTATAATCAACCACATTAAAATTAATCAGTTCGCGATTTTGATCGTGCACAAGACCAAGTAAAATATTACGGCTTGTATCGCGGATGTAGGCCATGTGATACCACTTGCCTACTTCCATGGTGTTGGGGGGCGTATTCACCTGCGGCCACTGATCCTGGGTCGCTGTGTGATATCCCATACTGAAGAAACGATCGGAGCCCCACATTTCAACCCAGTAATTGGGACGCCAGAAAACCTCATCGCCGGTTTTGATAACCAAACGGGGAACCCAGCGCCAGTCGCTGCCACCCTCGCCGAATGTGAAAATATTAATCCAGCCTTCGATCGTCCAGTTAGCAGTCAGATCTAAATAAGACGTATCGGCAACCGTTATGAAAGAAGAGTCGCTTTGGGAGTCGTTATCGATACGTATGGCCTGCCCCAGGCCTGAAATATTATTCGGAACATAGTAATAAACGCCATGACCCTCGCCGTCGGCCGATTTTTCTGACTCATTGATTAGATCGTCTTCAAAATGCATGAGTAACATCGTATTTTCATCGACCGTATAGGGTCCGCCGATTTGATCCTGGGCATTGAGCAAACCGGTTACCGAAAAAAGAAACAGCGCAACAAATGATAACAGTATGATACGCTTCATAATAAAAAACCTCCTTCTAAGATTTAACGTCTCAATAAAAGAATCACACTAATGTTTGTTTTTGCCTCCCTCCTTTCCGCGTTTTAATCTTACATGAATGGTTACATTCTGATCCGGTCATATAACGCTACTATTAAAACAACATGTTTAACATTTTTCTACGTTAACGTTAACATGGCTAACAATAATTAAAAGTAAATGGCTTCATCAAATCTGATATGTTCCTCTCAAACGGTAAAATTAAAAAGCATGTTAACGTTAACAAATTATAGCCATCATAAAACTAAAAGTCAAGATAAAAATGTTTTTCCTGATAATTTCTGACCATAAACCATCAATTTGATCGGTTACCTCTCCGATGATTTTCTTATGCAATCGATTTACCTCTTTGATAGCAGCCGCACGATTCACGTATGACGATTTCCGTATCCAATACGATGCTTTCTGTAATCTCATTTTTATTTTCTATGTGCGCTATAAGCTTTTGAAGCGCCCGAACGCCGACCTCATGGGCGGGTTGGCGAATGGTCGTTAACGGACTCGGCATCAATTCTGCGCGGACGTCATCCACGATACCGACAATTGCAATATCCTCGGGTATCTTCAGCCCGCGCTCCAAAATCGCATGCATTGCTCCAAACGCCACCGGATCGTTTACCGTCATTACCGCCCTGGGGTATTGCTCACGTGGCAGGTTTAAGATTTTAAGCATTGCCTCGTATCCGCCGTCTTCATCAAAACCGGCCTCAACAATCAATTCATCAATCAACGGTAAACCATTTTTTACCATCGCGCGCTTAAAACCATTAAAGCGGGCCTGACCCACCGACAAGGAAGAAAGGGAGGCCAGGTGTGCAATGCGTTTGTATTCATGTTGAATTAGATGCTCCGTGATACGCTCGGCGCTCATTTCATCATTGATGCTTACACAACTGGCGCCGATGCCAAATGCGCAACGATCATAAAAGACAATCGGTAGGCCCGAACGTATAATCTGCTTGTAAAACCCGTAATCATAAACATCCTGGGCCGTACAAATCAACATGCCGTCTACTCGCTTCGATGCCAACGTTTGAATAGCATGGGTCTCGCGTTCGACGCTTTCCGCCGAGTGGGCTAAAATGATTTGATAACCCGCCCCGTATGCTGTCTCTTCAATGGCTTTAATTACATCCGGGAAGAATGAAATCGATATTTCGGGTACCACAACGCCAATCGTATATGTCTTTTTTAATACGAGGCTTTTTGCAACATGATTGGGGATATAGCCCAGATTACGGGCGCACCTTATAACCGCTTCCCGCGTCTTTTCATCCACATTGGGGCGATTATTTAACGCCCTTGAGACTGTCATTACCGAAACTCCCAAATGATCGGCAATTTGTTTTGCGGTTACACGTTTCGACAATTATTACTCTCCGTGATGTAAGTCCGATCGTTACTTTAAATGTATGATAATGCTCTTCTTAACATAAGTCTCTTCTGACTCGGGAAAGCGCACACTAAAAGATAAGATGCCGCGGTCGTCTGTACGGACCATTTTAGCACCCTCTATCTCTGAAATCGTTTGATCAAAAATATTTACTGCGAATACGCCCCTTGAATCCGATAGACCTTCCAGCTCAACAAAAAAAGCATTCCCTTTAATATATGAAGAAATGATACGATAACCAACGGCGGAAGCGCCCGGTTTCGGTTGCGGTATTTTCGGAATCATCCCAATACCGCCGGTGTGATTCAATTCCACCGTTAGATCTTCTTTTAATTCTATGCCAATCGGTTTTCTGAGCAAACCCCGTGCGGATTCCGTCGAGACTTTGTTTTCCGTTCCGTTAATATTAACGGATTTTATTGTCATACCCTCTGCAATTTCCGGCTGCAGATTGATCGTTACCGGCGGGCCCGAGAGACGAGCCAGGTGATAATGTGTGTGATTTTGGCCGCGTGTCATCGAAAGGTTTAATACCGTCTCTCCCATGCGCATATTTGATACAAAGACCGAATCCCAATGAAGGGGAAAACGGGGTTTAATGGTCGCTTCTTTGTTTGGAGCATCGGGTTTCCATCCCACCATGCCCGTTATAGCGGGATGTAACACATTGGTTTCTGACCAGCACTGGTGTGGACATACGCCGGTAGGCCGATACTCCGCGCCGTGCATAACTTCTTCCACAAAGCCCAGTGCCCAGTAATTCTTTATGCGCATATTATCCATAATATGCTTAAAGCCCTGTACCGAATGGCCGTACTGATATTCTGCCAATGCCGTCCATCCGGTGAATAAAGGCCAAATACTCCCGTAATGATAACCGGTAGGTTTGAACAACGGTGATTTTGAGCTTAAAATCCGCACACCCCAGTCAGTTGTAAATCCATTTCCGGCGTATGTTTTAAGCATAGGCTTTACTTTCGCATCATCCAGTTGATCGTAATACATGACTACCGCCGGTAACGCCGTCTTTTCGGGATTAAACGTACCGTCGGCGAATTTTCCGTAGTGGAAAAACGCTCCTTCTTCATTCCAGAAGTCGTCGTTCAATCGCTCCTGCACCTGCCTGGCATCCGCTTCATATTTTTCGGCCAAATCTTTTTTGTCCATTAAATTGGCCATGTAAGCGGCATCCTGCAGCGTCTGCGCCCAAATACCCGCCAGGTAAAAGGTGGTATTAACGCCCCATAACTTCCCGCCTTCCACCCAACCATGCCCAACATTGGTGTTTTCGATCAAGCCGTCTCCATCGCTATCCGTCGAATACATAAAATCCATCGCTTTACGGATATAGGGCCAGCTCACTCTTAAAAATTCCACATCGCCCGAGGCTTTCAAATAGTGCGCGGTAAGAATGACGTACAAAGGCGTTGCATCGGAAGCATCGTAGTGGACGACGCCGGATGTAGATAATTCATGAAAAATCTTCCCGGATGGCGACTGGTATTTTTGAAAAAATTCCAATTGTTGCCGCACCATTTCAAAATCTCCGTAGTCATCCACGGCAAAACCAGACCAAGCCGCATCACGCCCGAAATACCATGCATAACCCGGCCTTCCGCTTATTTCGTGCCCCCCATTCCAGCCGCGGGCCGTCGTGGCAAAGCCGGCAAGCAGTGCCGTGCCCAAAGGCGGCGTGTGAGCCCAGAAGCGATCCGCGCCCACAATACCCCATTTCCACAAGCGATTGAACGCCGTATCGGGGCTCTCAATTATTAGGGTACGATTTAACAATTCCGTATAATGACTGGTTGTTCTACCGTACGTTTGTTTCGGATTTTTTAAAAGACGGCGATAATGTTCAATCGCGTTCTCTCTGCCCTCATTGGTGCCGACGATTAAATAATTCATACAATAATCATTATCGTGGGAAAGCTCATAAACCGCGCCGTGATAAACCTGATTTAGATTTGTCGATTGACCATCAAAGCGATTTTTATGCACATCAAATTCTACGCTTTTTAAACCGCCGCTATGATGGACGGATGCCGGCACATCGCTGCCCATAAGGCAATAGAAGGACTGGGTTTCATCGCGCACATGCAAGGCATTTAATCCTCTGTCAAATCCGTACCAAATATCACCCAGGGCGTATTCATCGTAAGGCCACATCCATCTTAAGTCGCTTCGAAAACGAATGACGAGGCGCATTCTCTTTTTATCCGGCGCGCGGTAATGTAAGAAGGCGCCGGGTTCATTCATATCGGTATAGACGATTTCGTGCAAAACACCTTCCGGCGTATCGTATATGCGTGTAAACGATTCCGGCCGAACTTCAATCTTTGGTTCCAGCGCCGAGAGCCATAATACATTTTCGTCCAGGACAATTCCGGTTTCAAAATCGCGCAAGACCCGGAACGGATGCATCCATAGTTCATCGATCCCGCCGTTTTCTTTCCCCATTACCAGGGCGCGCCTTCCGGCGAGATCAAAGAATTGATCTTCGCCTATTTCCTTTTCGAGCAACAGGCCACTCTGCGGAAGATCGTTTAATAATCTGCCTTGCCGGCCGGTTTTTACAGGATTCGATTCCAGTTCAAATGCGCGTGGTTTGTAGGCGTACTGTTGCCAATAGGTGCGGTCATTGCTCCTTTGTTTTTCGCTTAAATATTGAATGGCATTTTTGATGAACATATTCATCTTGAAATCCAAACGGTTTTCCCGTGCAAAGAAAACCATTCCGCCGATTGTAAGCAGGCGACCTTTGTCATTATCATACTCTACCATCAACCGGCGGGTACGATGAACGGTTATATAGGATTTCTCAACGGCTACCACACGTCCGTTCTCCGGAAACGCCTCATCAAAATATCCGATTCGCGGCAACCGGTGGTCTTCATACGTATCCCAGATAAAAGCGCCGCCGAATAAGCCTTCAAACACGGGATGGCCGCGCCAACTTTGTAATCCCTTCTTATCGAACAGCCAATTATCTTTAATCTCCTCAACCCGTATTTCCGGACGCCTATCCTCAATACCGCAATCATGCACCAACAATGATGCAAAATTCGTCAGCAACAATCGACCGCCGTTTTCATACGCCTCTTTAATTTTGACTAATTCCGGATTTGTAGCCATCCAATCATAATACGTGCTCGAATCAGGAATGTGAAACCAATACACATCAATGGAGCCGTCCGGAGTCGCCGAAAGCTCGCTAAATGGCATGGTTGTGACTTCAAAGGCTTTTGCCTGATTCAGCCAGTTTAAAACAGATTTCTGCTCATGTGATAACGCTTGTTGGGTTGTTACCAAACCCACATGGATTGCATCGCCTGCGTATGCCCAGCTTGAAAGCAGAATAGTAACGAACAGGCAGGTCATTGAGACATGGTTTCGGATGTTCATAAGCGCTCGCTTTTTAAGATGGAACGTGGATTCAACCTTCATTTTAAATCAAATAGTCATCATTGTTTTGAAAATCATCATCGCAGCTTCAAAAATGCATGCCTCACCTTTTCAGATCATCACACAAAGGTAGGAATTGAAAAATCGAATCAGGCCTCCCATCCACTTGTATCATTGGCTGGGCCAAGGCCAAACATTTTTGTCATTGATTTTCGTTTAATCATGCTTATATTTATGATAACGTTAACATGACAGTTGCAATGTTAACGCTAACACAATTATACTCAAAAATAAAATCGAGCGCAAGACTTGATCTTTTTTTTTGAAAATACACCGTCTTTGGTATTGAAGAGATGGCGTGTAGGCTCCCTTATGAAACCAAAATTGAAAAACATGCGATTCTGAAATATAGAATCGATATCAATGGACATTTTAGGGGATCGAAATAAAATTATGGATTGATCAGGAGGCATAAGCAACGATACACATGGTCGCTTACCTATTTTTGGGTTATTATTTATTTTGTTCCTTGTATAAAATCAGAGGAGAAACCTTATGAAAAAGGCACTATTCGCCATCATTTTTTTATTTTCATTGAGTTTGGTTACTGCCCAGGGCGGTGATTTGGAAAACTTGTTAAAACTCCATGATTATCAAACAAAACGCATTTCCAGCTATGACACCACCGGTGGAAATAATGATCGGATTTCAATTGAACCCCATACAACGGCGACAATAGCGGAGATTGAAGGCGCCGGTATTATCAAACATATCTGGATAACGATCGCTTGTCGCGATGATATGATTCGTCGTAACGCCATACTGCGGATGTACTGGGACGGTGAGACAGAGCCAAGCGTCGAATCACCCATCGGAGATTTTTTTGGCCAGGGATGGGGGGAATCCTATCGAATGATTTCCATGCCCATTGCGGCGGCGCCCGTTAAAGGAAATGCAATGAATTGCTTTTTCCCCATGCCATTTAGTGAGGGCGCCCGTATCACCCTCGAAAATCAATCCGATGAAGCCATCGGCGCTTTCTATTTTTACATCGACTATGAAGACCACCCTTCCATCGACAAGAAAATGCCGCGTTTTCACGCCTGGTGGAATCGTACTCTTACCCGGCCACACCCCGAAGGTGAAAATGAATGGGCGGTTCTCGGACCGCAACCCGATCATCCCAAATCGGCCGGACGCAATCACGTGTTTGCCGAAATTGAGGGCCGTGGCCATTTTGTAGGCATAAATTATTATGTGGATTGTCCCAGTCCCATCTGGTACGGAGAAGGCGATGATATGATCTTTATTGACGGTGAGCAGTGGCCGCCCGAATTACATGGTACCGGCACCGAAGATTTTTTTAATTCATCCTGGTGCCCCAAAGAAGTTTACATGCATCCATATTTTGGATACCCCAGAGTTAATGAAAACATCGGGTGGTTGGGGCGCACGCACAGCTACCGTTTCTTTCTGGAATCGCCGCTGGTATTCAATGAATCCATGTTGGCAACCATTGAACACGGTCATGCTAATACCCTTACCCTGGATCTGGTGACGGTTGCGTACTGGTACCAGGTCGAGCCTCATAAAGCCTTTCCCGACATGCTTCCAAAAGAAAAACGTCAAAATATGCCAAAAATCGGAACGGTTGAAATGCACCGTTGGCGGGATGCCTGGCGTGAAAAAATGGGCGATAGCCTCTTATGGGGCAACGAAGTTGAAGAATCGAAAACGAAATGAATTCGGTCAGGAGAAGAAAATGGATGTAAGACGACTAAACGAACCAAAGGACAGCTCAGTTGATTCCGCCATAATCGGAGTGTTTGCGACCTGTGATCCGCGCATTGATGAACATTCACGCAACCGTGCAAAAAATATTATCCGAATGGTGGCGGAATCACTGGCAAAACAAATGCACTTGCCGGATAGTAAATCCGTTCCGATCGTATATTCAGATATTTTAGTGGACGGCGAAAAACAGGCCGATCTGGTCGCCAGACAGTTTAAACACGCCGGTGTTAATATTTTAATCGGCGTTCCCGACACATGGGCGTTTCCGCAATTAACCGTTCTTTCCCTCTTGAGTCATTTCCCGAAAGACACGCCCGTAAACCTTACATGCGGCAACAGTGGTCCAAAGCCCGGCGTTGTTTTTACTCATGCCGTTTCGGGCGCCATGGCGCAACAGGGTTCTCTACTGCACATCAATGTCGGCAAATGGGATGACACGGGTTTGGAACCGCAGATGAGCGAATATACCCAAACCACACTGGTAGATTGGGCTTATGCAGCGGTCACGTATCAGGGTCTTAAAGGTAGACGCGTGGTTTTGTTCGGGCATGATTCGATGGGCATGGAAACCGCTTTGCCGCATGTAATCCCGACCCGTAATACATTTGGATTGGAAATAACACGCCTGGACATGAAATTACTGGCTGACATGGTTCAGAAAGAATCTTATGATAAAGAGGAACTGAAGGCTCTGAAAACCTGGCTTCACAAACACGTAGGCGAACGTATTGAACTACACAACGACGAACACCGGGCTAAATTCGATCAAAGTCTCGCCATGTATCTCATCGTGCGCGATTTAATGGACGAACTCGATGCGGTCGGAGGCGGGTTTATGAGCCAGTTGGAATGGGGCTCCGATCTGCGCGGCTTGCCTTTACCCGTTGCCGATGTGATGGAATCGCTTTTCAATTCCAGCTTTGATCACAACGGCCGCAAAGCCGTACTGCCTTTCGCTACCGAAGCCGATACCCAGGCGCTGTTGACCATGTTGTTCATGACCTGGCTTTCGGGTGGGCATCCGCCCCTCTTCATGGATTTTCGTAAAGTTTGGGAACCCTGGGAAATCAAACAACTTGCAAAACGTATTGATTTAAAACTGAAAGGCGATTACGCCTGGGAAGAACGCGGCCTGGTGGACGGCAATAATTCCGGTTCCGCTTCTTTCGATTGGGCGGCAAAACCGGGCGCCACAGTGGAAGATATTATGCAAAACATTTCTTTTCCCCTGGCTAACAATGAATATTTCCCCGGCGGCGGTAACTCGGTTACGTTTCTGAGTCCGGGCGGCATAAAAGGTATTGCGGCACGTTTGGCCTATAGTGCTCTCTCGGGCATGTTTTCAATGGTCTGGGATGAGGCAGAAACTGTTACATTACCGACAAAATTGGCCAAAGCACTCTGCAGCAATACGGATCCAACATGGCCGCATACGTTTCTGATGCCAAAACACGCCACAATGTTGGAATATAAACAATACGCTCCGGCTAATCATTTACACATGACCTGGAATTTAAACGCAGCGCGCCTACAGTACTGGAGCGATCTTGCCAACGTACTTTCGGCGACCCCGTGGCAAAAAATGCCGAGCTTACGCGAGGGAATCGACCGGCCGCTTCCGCTGTTGTATGTAATTAACGGTGGAGAATTCCGGGCTAAAATGTTGCGGGCATCCAAGTAATGAGTCTTTTGCAATTCGAGCATATTTACAAGTCCTTCTCCGGGGTGGAAGTCCTGCACGATATCCATTTTTCAATTGAGAAAGGCAATGTTGTCGCATTGCTGGGAGAGAACGGCGCGGGTAAATCCACCTTGATGAAAATCCTGTGCGGAATTTTGCCGGACTATCGCGGAACGCTCTATCTCAATGAACAACCGGTGCATTTCAACAAACCCGGCGAGGCCGAAAGCGCCGGCATTTCGATCATTCATCAGGAGCTGAATCTTGTGCCCGATTTGAACGTGGCCGAAAACATCTTCTTGGGAAACGAACCGTTACAGCAAATGGATTTGATTGATTACAAGGCAATGACGCAACAATCCGAACAAGCCCTTTCCGAGTTTGACTTTCCCTATTCCACCAATATCAAAATCCGAAATCTCCCGATAGGCTGGCAGCAGATGGTAGAAATTGCGAAAGCGTTGCTGATAAAGGCCGAAATTATTGTAATGGATGAGCCCACGTCAGCGCTCAGCAACAGTGAAATCGCTTTTCTGTTCGATAAGATCAAACGTCTCAAACAACAGGGTAAAACCATCATTTATATCTCCCATCGTATGAAAGAAATCTTTGAGATTGCGGATAAAGTAGCCATCCTGCGGGACGGTTATTTTATGGGGCAGTATGATATTCAAGAAGTAGATAATCAATTCCTAATTAGCCGGATGATCGGAAAAAAGGTCAGCGACATGAGCGAACTTTTAGCTCCCCCGGAAGATAAGCCTCTTTTAAAACTCGAGAATGTTCATGTCAATCGAAAGGGCTGTACGGCGTTGCAGGAGGTGGATTTCTCATTAAAACATGGCGAGGTTCTGGGTATTGCCGGTTTATTGGGATCGGGACGCACCGAACTGTTGAAGTTTATTTATGGCGATTACCGCGCCCGCTTTAAGGGCGCAATCACTTACAATGATAAACCATATATGCCTCAATCCCCTTCCAGAGCCATTGCGCAACGGATTGTTTATTTATCGGAAGACCGCAAACGGGAAGGCATATTCAGCGGTATGAGTAATTTGAAAAACAGCAGCATGTCGATCTTACCTGCTCTTTCCCGGTTCGGATTCATTAAACAGAGGGAAGAGAAACGGGTTGTTAAGGCAAAAACGACCGAACTTAATGTCCGCATGACCTCACTACAACAACACATCAATTATCTGAGCGGCGGTAACCAGCAAAAAGTGTTGCTGGCGCGTGTTTTACTAATCCAACCGAAACTTCTGTTACTGGATGAACCGACGCGCGGAATCGACGTAGGCGCCAAGCAAGAAATATACAATCTGATCCGAAAGCTGCAATCGTCCGGCGTCAGCATTATTTTAACATCATCGGAAATTCCCGAGCTACTATGGATCACCAATCGTATTTTAGTGCTTTCGGGAGGGCGGCAAACCGCCTTGTTAAACACGACGGAAACCAATTCCAAAGAAATTTTAAGTTACGCATTTAAACAGGTATGATAGATGAATATGCGACTTCACGCGTTTATTACCCAGAATGATTGGATCAAACCCGTGATGGGCTTTGCCGGCTTGTTCGTTCTCTGTATTCTATTCTCGCCGGTGAGCAGCCAGGGCAATCTTATATTTTTAAAATTCGACAATTTAGCCAATGTTCTCCGGCAGGTTTCCGAGATCGGTATTATTTCAATCGGAATGACGTTGGTCATCATAACGGCGGGCATCGATCTGTCGGTTGGATCGATCCTGGCGCTTTCGGCCACGATCACAGCGTTCGGGCTAATGGACTGGCAACTGGGATTTGTCTTAACCATCGCCCTGGCGTTGATTGCCGGCGTCATAACCGGCTTTATAAACGGTGCGCTGACCGCATGGGGCAAAATCCAGGCCTTCATCGTCACGCTCGCTATGATGACAGCCGCAAGGGGATTTGCGTTGTTTATCTCGGACAGTAATTCCCGTAATATCGGATTCGGTGAAGGCGCGGCACCGGAATCGTTCAAAATTTTTACCACTTCTTTTCTGGGTATCCCCTTCCCGGTGTTCATTTTTATCGCCATTACCGCCATCTTTTCGCTCATTCTGCGACGCATGCGCCTGGGACGACATATTTACGCTATCGGCAGTAATGAAGAGGCAGCCTGGCTGGCCGGATTGCGCGTCAACTGGATTCGAACGTCCGCTTTCATTTTTTCCGGTCTGCTTTCGGCGCTGGCGGGTGTCATTCACGCCGCTCAATTGTATCAGGGCAATCCCAACGACGGCGTCGCTTTCGAACTGGACGCTATCGCTGCCGTGGTTATCGGCGGCACCGGTTTGATGGGCGGTAAGGGCACATTGGAAGGAACCTTCGCCGGGGTTTTGATCATTGGAATTCTGAGCAATATCCTCGGATTGCATGGGGTACAGAAAGATTTTCAATTAATGCTTAAAGGGGCCATCATCGTCGCAGCTGTCCTCCTGCAGGAGGGGCAATGGCGCTTCGGTTGGTTCCGCAGATAGCTTCTCCTCCCAAAGACCCTCCAATGGAAGAGTTCCGTTTCTAATGAGACGGGACTCTTTTCTTAATATCCAATAACGTTTTCATAACATGGAATAAGGTCTGTTCTTCCCCTTCTTTGCCGAATGCATCATGAATGTCCACATAGAGTTTATATAATTGCTCGTAAACCGCCGCTTCTTCCGCCTTTGGTCGATAGACAGTTTCCCCGGTGCGGCAGACGCGTTTCTGAATAGCTCCCACATTCTCGTAACCGGGATTTCCTTTAAGAGCGGCCGCTGCCCCCATTATTGCAGCCCCCATGGCCACGGTTTGTGAACTGGCAGCAACCTCCATAGGGCGATTCATTACATTGGCATATATTTTCATCACGAGAGCATTTTTCTCAGCAATACCGCCGCAATTGATAAATTTGTCGATTTTCACACCGTATTGTTCGATTCGTTCGGTGATCCGTCGTGCGCCGAAAGCCGTCGCTTCGATTAATGCACGGTAAATATCGGCGTCGCTCGTGTGGAGCGTCTGTCCCACTAACAATCCCGTTAGGTCGGGATCGGTCAACACATTACGATTGCCGTTATTCCAATCCAATGCCAACAAGCCGTGCTGACCTGCCGTTTGTTTGGCAGCCTCTTCACTCAACCTCAGGTGGCCATTGTTGTCACCCAGTACGCGTACAACGAACCAGTTGAAGATATCGCCCACCGCCGATTGTCCGGCTTCAATGCCGACAAAACCGGGTAACACGGAATCTTCTGCGATGCCGGCCACACCCGGTATGTCTTCCAGATGTTTATCCTTCGGGTAAACCATGATATCACAGGTTGAAGTGCCGATAATTTTCACCAGGGTACCTTCGCCGATTCCGGACCCGACAGCGCCCAGATGGGCATCCAATGCTCCTACCGCCACAGGGATACCCGCTCTCAGACCGAATACATTCGCCCAGTACTCAGACAAATAACCGGCGACGGTATCGGAGGGGTAAGCCTGCTCATAGAGGCGGTTACGCAAATCGGCAAGTTTTGGATCGAGCATGTTGAGAAACGCCTTATCGGGCAGCCCGCCCCAGCTTCTGTTGTACATGGCCTTGTGTCCCGCTGCGCAAATATTACATTTAACCATACGCACATCATCAATACCTGCCAACAGGGCTGGAATATAATCGGATAACTCCAGCCATGAATAGGCCGCGTCAAATACATCCGGATCGGTTCGTAAACAGTGCCAGATTTTGGAAAAAAACCATTCGGAAGAGTACGCGCCGCCGCATTTGTCAAGATAGTGCGGACGATGTTTTCCGGCGCATTCTGTGATTGTACGGGCTTCAAAAGCGGAAGTATGATCTTTCCATAACCAGGCCTGCGCATTCGGATTCTGTTTGAATTCATCTTTCAGGGCAAGGGCGGTCATATGTCCGTCCACAGGCAACGGAGTTGAGCCGGTGGTATCGACGCCGATGGCAATGATTTGCTCTGCGGTTATGCCCTCCCCTATTGCGATGTTTATAACGCTTGAGACGGATTCGATCATGGCATGGTTATAATCACCCGGATACTGACGGGCAAGATGCGGATTTTTGGAATCCAACAAAACGCCGTCTTCCCCGCTGGGGTAATCGCACGTTGAAACCGCCACCTCCCGGCCGTCTTGTAAATCCAGCAAAAGGGCTCTTGCGGAATTCGTTCCGAAATCGATACCTAACGCATAGTAGGATGACATAGCTTCCTCAACTGATTTGGAAAGGAATGGTTCTGATTATAAATCAAAATTCGTAATGTGTTGGCCCCAATAGGACGGCCCCCGTCTTTCAAAATATTCAGTCGGCTCAAACAATACACGGTCCGTTCCAATGTATTTACTTTCCCCGTCTATTTATATTTATTTGCATTGGACGGGTCAATCCGGACGGTTGGTAACGTTATATGTTTCGGTACCTCCCGACCGTCCAGAATATCATCCGCAACACGAATAGCTTCTTTGCCGCCTGTGGGATAAAGAAAAGTGGCATCCAGCTGGCCGCTTAAAACGGCCTGGGCTCCGCCTTCGGGACCGGGCAAACCGTCGATTCCTATAAAGTACATATCCTCCTGCCGGCCGGCGTTTTTCGCCGCCAGATAAGCGCCGATCGCCATCGGATCGTTGTGCCCGTAAACAAGATCAATATTTTCGAAACGCTGCAAAGCATTCTCCATGATTTCTCTTCCGCGTCTCCTTAGCCAGGCGCCGTCCTGTTCATAAATAATTTTGATTTCCGGATTTCCCGCAATTCCCTGCATAAATCCTTCATGGCGTTCCTGCGCCGGCGTGGAGCCTTTCAATCCCCAAATCTCCACAATGTTGCCTGCACCGTTAAGTAACTTGGCTGCGTATTGTCCTGCCTGTTCGCCGATTTTTACATTATTGGCGCCAATGAACACCGTGTACTGATCCGATAAAATTTTTCGATCCAATACTATGACAGGGATGCCCTGATTATAGGCCTTTTCCACGATGGCTGTAAGCGGTTTGGCTTCATTGGGGGAGATGATCAGTACATCCACTTCCTGAACAATGAAATTCTCCACATCAGCGACTTGTTTGGAGTTACTCTGCTGGGCGTCGCTGATGATCAATTGCATTTCTTTATATTTTTTTACCTCGGATTCCATTGCCTTGTTCATGGCTTCCCGCCATGGTTCGGCGCTGTTGCACTGTGAAAATCCGACCACATATTTTGCCTGGCTTTTCTCTTTCTCACAAGAGATAAACAGGAAGCAAGCCGCTATCAGTAAGGCGCTTAGCCCCAATATTGTGCGCTTCATCGTTATTTTCTCCTCCTCAACGGTGTACATTTTATAATCATAAAAACCATAACCGGCTCCTGAAACCTAAGGTTCTTCGAGGTTACCCACGATGCTTTATCGGTAAACACATTTATGGGCCTCATTGGCGAACGCTTCAAGCAATTCGATGTCTGCGTCGAAAAAATGATCCGAAGGACACAGAATATATCCTCCGCCCTGACCGGCGGATTCAAAGCAGCGCCGCACTTCCCGGCGTGTATCTTCCGGTTTACAATCCTTAAAAAAATGGAACTGATCGAAGCCGCCGATCATACAGACACGGTCCCCGATGCGTTTTTTTGCCTCTGCCAGGTCTGCATCACCGCCCATTTCAGCCGGTGTGAACGTCTCCATTGCATCCACACCGAGATCGGCAATCTGTTCCAGCAGCTGCATCATGCCGCCGCAGGTATGGTAAACCACCCGTTGTTCGGATTCCTGCGCCATTCGCGTCAATTTTGCATCATACGGAGCAACAAACTGTTCGAAAATGTGGGGTGAGATAATCGTGGAAGAGGCATCACCCCCGCCGTGTTCCAAAACATCAAAACGGGCGCCTTGCATCGATTGTAGAAAATGGGTTTTGCGTTCATACAGAATCTGCAAAAAAGCATGTACCCACTCCGGGTCGGTAAAGGTTTCCATGATCAGGGGCTCAATCCCAAACAGCACGGCGGCATCTTGCCAGCAGCCGGATTGGCCGTAAACATCAAACGGAGGAATGAATCCGCGAACCAATCCGCGTTCGCCGTAGGCTTCCGCCTGACGATTGACTTCTTCCACATCGCAGAGCGGCGCCGGGGCATATTTTGCCAATAACTCGATATCGGATTTTTCCCGGATCATGCGCTCTGACACCCAGGTTGTGTGTTGATCACTCTGCAGCACCGTGGAAAGGGTTTTTTCCGGCGTGATAAACTGAAAGCGCTGCGTAGCATACTTGGGGTGATCCAACGGCTCCACGCGGACCTGCCATTGTTCGTTGCAGATACGCGGAATCTCCAGAAAGCCTCGGGTTTTCTGGGTCGGATCGAAATAATCGCCTTTGCTTTCATCGGGTTTATGCGGCACAAGCCAGAGAATGGGATCCAGCCCGAATCGATCGAAAAACGCCTGTTCATCGATGCCATTCATATAGCGCTTTAGATAAGACGGTTGCACATGATGGGTGGTAACCGGCAGGCGGTCCGGAACTTCACGGTCCAGCGCTTTTAGAAATCGTTGTTTGGACGTCATATGGCGTACACCTTTAATCAGTTTTCTTCGATTTGCGGAATGCGTTTTACCCGGGGATCGGTAAAGATATCCGTTTCATCGTTACTGGTTGATGAAAATTCCGAAATAATGGCTCCCTGCGGCCCGGCCTGAAACCAGTGGAGCGTATCGGATGGTATGGTGTATTGATCGCCGGGCTTAAGCACAATCTCATGCCACACGGTAAGATAGGGCTTATGTACATCCGGAACGTTGGCTTTGGGATTAACGGTGGGTTCGCCCTCCACATATAGATAGGCTTCGCCCCAGCGACAACGGAAGGTCTCTTTTTTGCCCGGATTATCATTACCCTGCGGTGGATGGCGGTGCTCGGGACAAATTTGGCCGGGCAGGAGAACGATCTCTTTGGCGCAGTAACGTTCGTTGTTTTCATACACTACCAGTTGCAGTCCGATGCGGTCTAAATCGTTTAGCCCGAAATCGGCCACTTCGATTTCCCGTTTTTCCCGTTCATTCAGAACAATATGGGCTTTTTCCAGCAACTGCAAAGCCTTTTTCTGTGCTTTATAAACCTGAGAGCGCTTCATTGGTCTCTCCATTCTTTAATGTGCATATCAGTCATCTGAACGACTTTTTTGATATATGTCATGATGTATTTCGAAAGCATCTGTTTGGTAAGGTTTGCGCAACCTCAAACTGACTTCATGAAACATCGCTTTCATCTTCTCATATCGCTGCGGATACATGGGATACTTTCGCCGTTCTTCCTGCAATTCCACAAATTGATCGCAGAGCTGTTCAAGCCGATCGCTGCCTTGCACCTCTTTTTGATATACCCAGGCTGCGTGAATCGCCGCACCAAGGGCTGCTCCCTCGCCGTTTACGGGCACGGTTTCCGTATTGAATACATCGGCAATGGTTTGGCCCCATGCGTCTGACTGCGCCAGACCGCCCGTTAAGCGTATATCGCCGCTTTGTACCGGCATACGACGAAAACCATCGTATAAATTGAGGATATGGCCTTCGAGTACGGCCCGACCCAGAACCGGTTCGTTGAAATCATTTAAATTGAATCCCCAATAAACGGCCGTCGCCTTCGGTAAATCCGGCGTGCGTTCGCTTTCATACCAGGGCATTAACATGCGTCCGTTATTGCCGGGCGTCGTCTTTTGCAGTAAATCCTGGAACCGGTCGTGATCATAACCGTACTGTTGCAAGAAATCCATATAGCCATTTGCCATGTTGGAGACACATAATAAAGGCAAATAACGGCCGGTACTGTCACAAAACAATGCAATCTCGCCTTCCGCATCCACCCACGGTTCATCTAATATGGTGTAAATAGTACCGCTCGTCCCGAGACTAATAGTAACGATGCCCGGCCTGATATTGCCTGTTCCAACGGCGCCATACATATTGTCTCCGCTGCCGGCATCCACACGGCATCCCGGAGAAAATCCGAAGGTCTGAACCAGATCTGGCCCGATGTAACCAATGGATTTGTCGGAAGGTTTAACCGGCGGTAACTTTTCGATTAAATCGGGTGCGATGGCTCCACAAATGCGCTCGGACCAGTGCAGTGTACCGGGATGACAGAGCGCCATTCCGGAAACGTCGCCGGGTTCCATAACGCGGAGGCCGCCTTGCTTGCCCCCTGTGAGATACCAGTTGATAAAATTATGAACCAGGAAAAATGTCTTGGTTGCCCTGGCCGCCCGCGGTTCATGGCGATACATATGGAATATCTTGCCTGCCGTATATCCGGGTCTCTGCGTATTGCCAATGGCTTCGATCATTGCGGATTGTCCGCCAAGGGCATCGGTAAGAAGTCGGCATTCTTTTTCTGTGGAAACGTCATTCCACAGTTTACTGCGTGTGCGGGTCAAACGACCCTGTTCATCTATGGCCACCAGCCCGTGCTGTTGTCCGGAGACCGACAGAGCTTTTACTGATTCAAGCGGCACGCCAGCATCGCTCCAATAGCGGAATAACATCTGCAGAGCGTCGAGCCACATGATGGGATCGGATTCGGATAGGCCGGCTCTATTCGAAGGGATTACGCCGTTATATGTTCCGTATGAAGGCAGATCCCGATCATAGTTAATACTGTGGACAGACTCTACTTTGCCGCTGTCCGTGTTAATACAAACCCCCTTGCAGCTCTGTGTCGACACGTCAATGCCAATAAAACGGTTTGCCAATGGATTCTGCCTTATAAATATCAATTGATAATGTTATCGTTAACATATTTTGAAAAATAACACTTTTATCAAACGGTTTCAATGCTGATTTACAACTTTTCTTTGTCCACCGGCTGGATACCAGCACGATGGAATTGCAAGGTCCCGGCTTTTACGGCAAGTTGGGCCGCTTCTTCGACCGTCTTGCCCGTTGCAAGCGCAGCAGCCATAATGGCCGTTACCTGGTCTCCGCATCCGGTCTCATCCTGTACTTCGTCTTCAAGGCCTTCGATATCCGGGATCGGAATATGTAAGTCCGTATTTGGTCCGAACAGATAAGCGCCATGAATACCATGGGTAATCATAACGTATGTAATGCCTCTTGCTTGTATTCTTTCTGCTGCGCGTCTTGCATCCTCAAAATTACGGACGGTTACACCGGTTATGATTTTGGCTTCATGTTCATTGGGTTTGAGTAAAAATATCTTTTCATTCAAAATATCATCCGGGGATACGCTGATTCCGCCCGGATCCAGTACTACAGGAATACCCGCGTTCCAGGCCCGTTCGATGGCATAGCGGACGGTTTCCAACGGAATTTCGAGGGCAAGAATCAATACTTTCTTTTGCTGTGATGATTCAAACAAAGCGCTGGCCGCATCAATGTCTTCAGCGCTAAAATCAGCATTGACGCCCGGCAATACATAAATCTGATTCCGACCCGTTTTATCCACAGGAATCAAGGCTATCCCCGGATACTTATTGCCGCTATGTTCATATTCGAGTATACGTACATGACGTGTGTCCACGCCTGCTTCGCTCAATGCATTTACCGGCACCTGCCACAGACCAAAGGGATCCCGGACCGTCCGTCCGATCATTGCAACCGTGTTCTTGCCCAAATAGGCCGCCGCCATTTGCGCCATATTGCGCGCCTTGCCGCCGGCGCCAATCTTCAGCTTGCCGCCGAGCGTCAATTCGCCGCTTTTAAGGATTCGATCCACACCAAGACCCACAATATCGGTATTCAGTCCGCCGGGTACGATAATAGAATGGGATTTCATAACACGTTTCCTTATCGTTTGAATTTTGTACCGATCTGATACTTTACACAATTATTGTTTTGCAACGACAAAATGGCAAAACTTCATACAAAGACCGTAAAATCTTGAGATGCCCCCTACATCAATTACAAAAATTACAAACGGTATTTAACGTAAAATTCATTTTTTGTTTTACATTTTGTTTCTTTTTTTAGTATTTTTTTATTTATTTACATAAATAATGAGAATAATGCGTTTGAAGAACAATATATATGCCGCTTCCATGTCCTTTTATATGGCACTTCATTTCCACCGTTTAAGCATTTATATGGGAGATTCCATTTGTGCATGAACCAATAACCAAAAAAATTTAATAAAAAATGTTAACGTTAACAATTATAATCCTAAAAACGGAATTACGCTTTGCTTGTCAAAGCCATTGTTTTCGGCCTTTTTCATCTAATAACCCAATCTCTGACTACATACACCCTTCTTCAGAAAGTCGAAAATATGGAGCCATGAAATGAATTTACACTTTATTGATCTGACGTTGATTGCATTATATCTGGTTTTGGTTGCCATTATTGGTTTCTGGGTACAAAAAAAAGCAACCAAGCACAGGGATTCGTATTATCTGGCCGACCGCAATGTGCCCTGGTGGATGCTGGGATTATCGGGCTGCTCCAGTTACATTGATATCGGCGGCACCATGGCAATGGTCGGCGCCCTGTACTATCTGGGATTAAAAGCGGTTTGGGCCACCCATATCTATTGGGGATGGTTTATCATTGCGTTTTTTATGGCGTTTCAGGCAAAATGGATTCGGCGCTCCGGAGTCATGACGTTCGCGGAATGGAATCAGACGCGCTTCGGTGACAACAAAGACGCCGAAAAAGCGCGCATTGCCGCCGCCCTTTTCCTGATCGTCTTGATGATTTTCAATCTCATGTACATTGCCGTCGGCATCGGTAAATTTGCCGAGGAATTTATTCCTCTGCCGCGCTGGAGCTCAACCTTGATTGTGTTCACGATCGTCGGCATCTATGTGACCCTCGCCGGGTTCTTCGGTGTTATTTTAACCGATATGCTGCAAACGGTGCTGTTGGGCATCGGCGCCATCATTCTTGCGATTATCGTATTTCAAAACGATATCATTTTGGACTTCATTGCCGGCCAATCGCCGCAATGGAGTTCGATAACGCTGGAGTGGACGCTATGGGACGGCTACCTGCAATCCACGCCTGCCAGCTACGATCACTTTTTCTGGTTCGGACCTATTTTAATGGCGGGTTTTTCCTGGCTCATTTTCCGCATTCTGGCCGGGCCGAACGTCTGGGACTTCCAGTTTTTCTTAACCGCACGCAGTTCAAGAGACGCCGCCCTTGCCGGCGGCATGTGGTCCATTGGTTACATTCTGCGCTGGATCATGGGGTGTTCGTTTATGGTGCTTGGCATTTACTATCTCGGCGCCGAAGCCGGCTTTGACGCAGAAAAAATAATGCCGCTGGTACTGGGAAATTTACCCGTCGGCGTGCGTGGATTGTTTATGGCAGTGCTTTTGGCCGCTCTCATGTCCACACTGGATGCCATGATTAATGTGACCAGTTCCGTGGTCGTCAATGATTTTCTAAAGCGCTATTTCTATAAGAATTTCAGCGAAAAAAAACTGGTACGTCTGGGCCAGGCCGCCTCGCTTCTGGCTCTGTTTTTGGCGTTTGTTTTCAGTCTCAGTTTCCGGCACGTAGTATCTGCCTGGGAAACCATGATTTTTGTCGTGGTTACCATGATACTGGTTCCCGCGACCATGCGCTGGCATTGGTGGCGATTTAGCGCAAAGGCTTTTGTATGGAGTATGGCCGCCTCAACCGTAATCATCATACTCCAGAAAATCTTTTTCGCACACTGGTCCGGTCCGGTAACGCTTGCCGTTGATACCCTTGCCAGCCTGGCCGTGACCGTCTTTATCGGTTTTCATTTTGCCCCGACGGATAAAGAGGTTTTACTGGATTTTTACAGTCGCATCCGGCCGTTCGGTTTTTGGAAACCGATCCGGCAGGAAGCGATTCGCCGAGGCTTAATTCCGGCCGAGGACAAAACCCCTACCATTGATGGCGTAAACGGTTTGCTTTCGGCGGCTTTCCAGGTTTCCATGGCATTGATACCGTTCTATGCATTTCTGCGTATTTGGTCCCAATTTTTTGTTTGGCTCGGAATTGCCGCAGCGCTTTCCGTGATCCTATATTTTACATGGTATAAAAATTTACCTTCTTACGATGAAGAATAGTAGAAAAAAATCCGGGAACGATATGTCTAAACCGAATATTCATCTGATTTGTAATGCACATTTGGACCCTGTATGGCAGTGGCAGTGGGAGGAGGGGTGTAGCGAAGCTCTTTCCACATTTCGAAATGCAGTGGATTTATTGAAGGAATACGAAGACCTGGTTTTCAACCACAATGAAGCGGTTCTGTATCAGTGGATTTTACAGCACGATCCCGATCTTTTCAAAGAGATTCAGGACATGGTAAAAAAAGGCCGCTGGTCTGTGGGCGGCGGCTGGTATTTACAGCCCGACGTAAACATCCCTTGCACCGAATCCATCATTCGTTGTATTACGGAAGGACGCCGTTTTTTCAAACAACATTTCAACGTTCGGCCGCAGGTGGCCTATAATTTTGACTCTTTCGGCCATGGTGCGGGTTTGCCACAAATTTTGCGTAAAGCAGAATACGGCATGTACATCTTTATGCGTCCCGATCCGAACGACCTGGAACTGCCTTCCGATTTTTGTCGATGGCAAGGCAGCGACGGCAGCGAAATCTATTTCTTACGTATCAGCATCGGCCTCTACCATACTGAAGAAGATAATATTGAAGAACGTTTAAGGGAAGCCGTCGAGATGGCCCTGGATCTCGATCGGGATGTGCCTGTGTTCTGGGGGATCGGCAACCATGGCGGCGGAGCGACACGCGACGACATCAAACGCATCCGGCGATTTTGCGGGCAGGAAAATCGCGTCCAATTTATACACAGCACGACGGATTATCTCTTTGAAGCGCTAAAACACTACGGGGACAAGGCACCGTTAGTGCGTGGTGATCTGCAAAATATTTTCCCGGGATGCTACACCACCCTGTCCCGATTAAAGCGGAGAGCAAACCGTAGTATGCACTTACTTCGACAAACCGAGCATCTGCGCACGCTCACCTGGTGGACACTCAAACAACCCTATCCGCAAGATCTTATGGATAACCTTTGGAACGATCATCTTTTTAATGATTTTCACGATATTTTACCGGGCACATGCATTGAACCGGCCGAGCAGGACGCCCTTGATCTATATGGTAAAATAGAACAAACCGCGCGGCGTTTACGCTTGGAAGCCGCTTCCTATATGAACCGCGGGCATAAAGAGCGGGCTTATCTGCCCATTACGATTCTCAACTGCAGTAACGGTTTGGAAGAAGTACCCGTCGAAGTGGAATTTATGATTTCCCATCGCCCCAAATGGGAAGGTCAATGGCGTGTCCATTTAAGGGATGAAGACAGCCAACCCATCGCGATTCAGGAAGAGCACCCGGAAGCGCTCCTCCCGTTCCACCAATGGCGCCGAAAAATCGTTTTTATGGCTACAATGCCCGAAAGTGGTTATAAACGATACTTCGCCGAGGCACATGAAGGTGCAATTGAACAGAAACCAGCGCCGCCCGCTTTGAATATTGCCACCGATACCCAGGGTTTTGTTGAACAGATACGTGATGAAAGCGGATTCAATTATCTCAACGGTCCGCTTATTCAGCCGCTGGTTATAGACGATCCATGCGACTCCTGGGGCACGGGATGTAGATCCTATCGCAAAATCAGCGACGCCTTTGAGCCCGATTCGAAGAGCAATACGGTTCTGTATACCGGCCCCATAAGAACAGTCTACGAGTCGGTGATGCGCTGCCAGCACAGCCAAATCCGTTTGCATACCATCGTTTATAACCAATGGCGTGTACTGGAATTTCGTCTGCGCGTTAACTGGAATGAAAAACAGAAACGCCTTAAACTACCCTTCCCTCTGGCGCTTTCCACCGAAGAAGTCCTCTGCGAAGTACCCGGCGGCGTAACGACCTACCAAGCCGACGGACTGGAACATGTTCACAGTCGTTGGCTCATGTTGGCTGAAGGGCATCATGCCGTCGGCGTTGTTCATAACGGTACCCACGGTTTTGATTTCAAAGACGGTGAACTGCGTCTATCGGCTTTGCGCAGTCCGGCCTTTTGCCATGAACGCGGGTTCAAGCTGGCCCCCTATCCGGAGCGTAAATTCTCGGATCAGGGTGTCCATGAAGTTCGTGTATTGATCACGGTGGGTAAACCCGAAACGCTACGGCAAAAATTACCGGCTCTGGCCACTTGGCTGGCCACGCCGCCCGCCATTTATACTTATCTGCCGGTGGGATCGGTTACGCCTCCGGTCGATTCAAAATTAAACGCCGGTCAATCCTTCATCGAAATTCACCCCCCTGATATTAAATTGCTGGCGATGAAACCGTCGAGGGATGGTAACGCGCTCAGCATGCGGTTACAGGAGCAATCGGGGATTGATACGAAAGCTACCATTCGATTATTGTATCCCAGCATGACGATTTCATGTCCGTTCCGTGCCATGGAAATCGTAACTCTCAGGATCGAGCGCAACGGCCGGTGGCGAAAAGTTAATTTGATAGACGAAGAAAGCGAGGACGTCTTATGAAAAAACATGGTATTTTGCATGCACAACTTTCGTATGTGATTGCAAATTTGGGTCACGGAGATATGCTGGTGGTGTGCGACAGCGGATTTCCGATTCCGTATGATAAAGAAAAAATAGATTTAGCCCTTGCGGCCGGAATCCCATCCTTTGAACAGGTTCTGAAACTCCTGATGGCAGAAGTAAAGGTGGAAAAAGCCATTGTGGCCAAGGAAACGTCGGAACGCTCTCCGCACATGCAAAACATTATGCAAGACGCCCTCGCCGGCATCGAAATGGAGACCATAAGCCATGAACGCTTTAAACAAATCGGGTGGGAAACAACCAACATCACATTTGTACGCAGCGGCGAACAGACTCCGTTCAGCAATCTCATTCTGGTCGCCGGCGTCACGTTTTAAGGCAGGTTAAAAGGAGAATTCATTCCATGCGTATCAAACTATTAATACTGGCGCTTTCAATTTCGCTGGCGTACGGTCAAAAATTAGCCATAGACGATAGCGGCTGGCATCTATGGCCGGATACGGCTGCCGCCTGGGAGAACGACCAGCTTTTCCTCCCCGGCGAGGTTCAGCTTGAGAATATGCCCGTAAATCCGCCCTCCGGTGGTTGGCAAACCTTAAACGACGCAGAGGGCATCGAGATTAAGCTGCCGGCTACGGTGGAACAGTATTATTGGGGCGCGTTCGGATACCGCCCTTACAAGAATGCTTATTATTTCGAAAACGATGATGATCAGGTACAAAACGGTAGCTATCGGGGCGTTTCCTGGTGGTGGAAAGACATCAAAATCCCGGAATCATTTCAGAATAAACATGTTTCATTATTCATCCGAGGTGCACGGCTGCGGGCGGAAGTTTACCTGAACGGACAACTGGTGGGCTACAACATAATTACCGAGACGTCCTTTACCTGCGACCTCAGCGAGGCCATGCGCCCGGGAGAAACCAACCGGCTCGCCATACGCATTACAAATCCGGGCGGCCGGTTTGACTGGCTGGATACCCAGCTGATGGCCTGGGGCGAATATCGCTTCCACGCCAGCCACGGATTCGGCGGACTCGATCGCGGTCTTTATCTGCGGGCCCACGATGAAGTCTTTATCAAGGACCTCTGGGTGTTAAATCGGCCCGAAAAACGTAAAGTAAATGTGAACATACTTCTTGACAACCGCAGTAATCGGAGAGTAAACGGCGTCGTTGAATTGCAATTAAAAGAAAAGCCGGGAAACAAGATCGAGCAAACAGCGAAAGCCCCTAATATCAAAATTGCGGCCGGAGAAACCACAACAACCCATATCGAACTCGGTTATGATGAAGCGCAATTGTGGGAATTGGATGATCCCAATTTATACAGAGTCACATCGGAATTTAGCAGCGACGCCGATCATAAGGATCGGTGTTCTCAAGTGTTTGGATTCCGCTGGTTCGAAGCCGATGGAGTGGACGATAACGCCGTTCTGCGGCTTAATGGCCAACGCATCCGTTTAACTTCTGCCATCTCGTGGGGATACTGGGGCTTAAACGGCCTATGGCCCCTGCCGCATCTGGCCGAGAGAGAAGTTCAGGCGGCCAGGGCCTTCGGGATGAATTGCATTAATTTTCACCGCAATATTGGCAAAGCGGAAGTGCTGAATGCACAGGACCGCATAGGATTGCTACGGTTTATGGAACCCGGTGGCGGCCAAACCGCCCTTGGCGACAAATACTCTCTTTACGCTGAATCGCCCCAGCAAATACCGGATAGATCGGGTAAAAACGGAGCGCCCCGAACATTTACCGAAAAATACATGGAAGCTAAAATTCTGGCGATGATACGCGACCACCGCAGTCATCCCTCACTTATCATGTATAATATTCAAAACGAAATACATCCCAACCTGAACAATCCACGTATATTCAACCTGTTGCGCAAAATGCACCGCGAAGATCCCAGTCGCATCGTTATGTTAAAATCGGGCATTCCTCCGCGCAATCAGGCCTGGATGCAGCCCTATGAAGATTCCATTAGGGTGGATCGGGGGGATGGTTATTCCGGTTGGTGGGACCAGCACACCGTAGGCGGACCGGGCGTCTGGCAGGATGCAATGTATGATCATCCCGAAAATTTCACGCATCGTTCCGAAAATAGCAAGGAAATCGCAACGTGGGGTGAAATGCTGGGCGCCGCTGTCAGCGATGATCATCGTCGCATGTTATCCGAAATCGAAGAATTGGGCGGCAAAAGCTACGATCGACGCGACCATCAGGAAATCGATTCTGCTTATAGCGCTTTTCTGGATCACTGGGATTTCAGAGACGCTTTTGCGACAACCTCCGAATTGTATCGCGATATCGGAAACAAAAGCTATGATTTTTGGGCGAGGGTCGTCGAGACCGCACGCCTTGCGGAAGCCAACGATTTTCTGGTGATCAGCGGCTGGGAATCAACCGCCATTGAAAATCATTCCGGATTGGTGGATAATCTGCGCGGATTCAAAGGCGATCCCGATCTGCTAAAACAGCGGTTGGCGCCTTTCCGCCTCGTCGTAAAGCCACGGTCTCTTGTTGTACATCAAGGTAATTGCGATACGCTGGATTTGTATCTGTTGAATGAAACGAACCGGCCACACGGCGGCAACGCTACACTATCATTACGAACACCGGCGGGCGGCCGGAAAGATATAGGCAATTATAAACTTCCGGCATTCGAAAAAGATCGGTTTGTCTACCCACTGGCTCAAGCCATTACGACGCCGGCGCTCCAATCGGCGGGCTGGTATCGCCTTGAAATGAGCCTGGATGGTCGCGTACATAGCCAGGATTCCATCCTTGTGATCGATCCCAAAACTTCGTTTGAGAATCCGATAACCGTCGGAGTGGCCGCCCATGAACCGGCAATGCTAAAAAGCCTGCAAAACTTTCCGGGGATTTCGGCGAAAGCATTCGAAACAAACGAACATTACGACGTGATGCTTGTAAGCGATCGTCTCTTACAGGGATGGCGTTCCGAGGTAAGCTCTGATCGCCAAATCGCCGACACGGAAGATGATGTATTATACCATACCGAAAGCTGGGGCTATTACCGCAATCTGGAATATAAGTTCGATAATTTACCGGCCGACAGCGCCCGCGTTACCTTTTATTTAGCCGAAGTTACGCTACAGGAACCGGGCGACCGTATTATGAACGTGGCCATCAACGGCAGGCTGGTGCTCGAGGATTTTGATATCGTCGCCGCCACGGGCGGACCCAATATTGCTCTGGATACAAGTTTTACGGTAGCAGTACAAAACGGCGGTGTATATATAACGGTTCCCGAATTAACAACCAATTACGCCAAATTCAGCGCGATCAAGGTAGTAACGAATGATACGTTGATAGCCATTAATTGCGGCGGTCCCGCTTACAAGGATAATAACGGTTTAATTTGGCAACCCTATCGCCAGGAAGTGCACCTTAAAAACGAAATCCTGGCAAAGGCAAAGGCGGGCACGCCCCTGCTGTTATTACCGGACGGACCCGAAGCAACTGAGGCGTATGGCAAACGTCTTGCCTCGAACAACCTGCTCGAATTTAAAGGTCATGTGGGTAAAACACGCGCCTCGTGGATGGGATCGTGGTATTTTATACGTGAACACCCCGTGTTTGCAGGCTTACCGGTCAATCAGGCTATGAAAAGTTATTATCAGGTCCCGGTACACCGCACAGACGGTTTATTGGTGGATGGCGATAATGTGGAAGTGTTTGTCGGATACGGGCGCGATCACGATCGTAACATCGGCGCCGCCTCTCTTCTTATCGATACCCGGCAAAGCCGGATAATGATTCACACGATACCTGGCATCGTTTCCATGCTAAGCGGGGAATCCGGCGGAATGCAGCCGGTGATGGCTAAACGACTCTTTACGAATTCCATCCGTTATTTAACCGGTCATCAAGATTAAGATATCCGATGCTCTGAACATAATATTTGGCATCCGTTGCCGGATTCGATTCTGCCATGAAGGGCGGGCAGGCTTATCGGGCCCGCCCTTCCTTTTCTTTAGTGATGCATGAAATAAACGCTTCCGGAGTTTTTTGACGATATAACGCAATTCGTTTATATGGGTGAATAACCGTCCGATTTTCTTTATATTCGTTTAGTCCTTTCACGTATAATGGATGCTCAACAAGCCTACGAGCAGATTCCGGGCATTTCCGCAGCTATCGTTCACGAAGATCAAATCATATGGAAAGACGAATTCGGTTATGCCGATAAAGGGAATCAGACCGTTGCCGAACACAAAACCATCCACACAATTGTTCCATTTCCAAACTATTCACAAGTATCGCCATCATATCACTGCGTGACGCCTGTAAATTGCGACTCGATAACCCGGTTTGCGAGCATTTGTCCTGGTTCAAAATCGGGCAGATCCATGAAATGTGTACCGCCCATCACCACCGAAGGACTTATAACGCACACTTCCGGTTTACCGCGGGAATCAGATTTTTTCTACTGGCGCTTCCCGCATTCGGCTTTCCCAGTAAAGAAGCGATCATAGAAAAAATCTCCAAGCAGAAGATGGTCTTTCAATGTAAAGTTTACCGACTCAACAGCCGCTGGAAGGTATTCAACATCTGCGTCATATCAAAGACTATGTTTCCATCGCCCGGATCGACGCTGACGCTCGCTTTATGAATTACATTCAATTCCGACCCCGTCAAAGGCGTCCTTGAGGGGATATATAAAAAAATGAATAAATAAACCAATCCTCGCATCCTATTTTGGGTAAGATGAATTGTTTGCCACTTCAATTCCTTCATTGTACTTTATTGTGTTTAAATAACGAAGGGACAGCTAAACATGCCGCGCATCAAACTGAACATGCCGCACCACTTTCAATATGAAACGCACATGCAGGTTCGCATCACCGACCTCAATTATGGTAACCATCTCGCAAACAATGCGCTACCGGGCTATATACATGAAGCCCGGGTGCGCTTTCTGAATCATCTGGGTTACAGCGAAGTGGACGTGGAAGGCGTTGGCATCATTATGGGAGACGCGGCTATCATTTATAAAACACAAGCATACTACAAAGATACGCTCCGTATCGAAGTAACCGTAAGCGATCTTTCGCGCAAAAGTTGCGACTTCTACTACCGTATAACTAATCAAGACCGCAAAATCATAGCACTCGCCAAAACAGCCATCGTATTCTTTGACTACCGCCAAAACAAACCGGCATCCATCCCGGAACAATTCAAACGAGCCGTATCCGAAGCCTGAAAATGTGAAAAGTCTTTACAATGACATTGAGGCCCACATTACGCTGTCAGTTGGATTCCACAATGACCGTTCCCGTCATCCCGGACGATTCGTGCGGAATGCAAAAATATTCATACGCGCCCACAACATCAGCGGGCTAAATTTTTTTGAATTTATTCAGGAACATTCAGAAAGCGGCCACGTAGAAGGTGCCGAATTTTTTAAATCAAAATGTATGGAGGTCTCAATGTTTCGATCGACTTTTCAATGGTTTGTTACAATGATAATGCTGTTAAGCGTACTTGCAGTCGCGCCGGAGAAGGTTTTTAGCCAGCAGCCGCAGCAAATGCCACAGCGGCAGAATGTAGACGTTTCCGACCAGGAATTGCAGAAATTCAGTAATGCGCTGGAAAAGGTGAACACCATCCAGCAAAACGCACAAAAAGAGATGGTGGTCGCCGTAAATGATGCGGGATTGGATGTGCAGACGTATAATACCGCTGTCAAACAAATGCGTAACGCGCAAGCGCCAGGCGAAGTGGAGCTTTCAGAAGAAAAGATCAATAAAGTTCAAAAAGCTTCGAAAAACGTTCAATCCATTCAGGAACAAATGCAACAGGACGTTAAGAACGCTATCGAAGAGGAAGATATGAAACGCCAGCGCTTTCAACAAATATTGCAGGCTATGCGCACTGATCCGTCCTTAAAACAACGAATGCAAAAAATACAATCCGAATAAAGAGCACTGCTCACATTTCATGTGAAAGGCGTCGTTCCGTATCGGAATGGCGTCTTTTTTTTTAGCTTTGGTAATAAAGTAGACGAATCTGTAATCGTTTCAGAGTCCGCACCGGCGACGGCATCTTCTGTTAAAACTTGATTCGCTGGATTCGCCAGTGCACAGAAGAACTCTTCGCGCTGCCGGCGGATTGCATGTTATTTTAGATCGGAGCGTCCACACCATGGTGGAAAACGCGCGATCTAATAACGGCAAGCGTTGATAATCGATTGAGCTTTGGATTTGAGTGCAACGGCTTCATCATCATTGTTCTTCAGCGCTCTGGCAAGCCGGGAGAGGGTTTGATAATACAATCGCCACTGACGCCTCTCCCGCTGATATTGTTTTTTTAAGGGCGACGGTTCGCCGCCGGTGAACGCCATGGCCTTAGAAATGCGCTCCGTCCCGGATTTGACAAAATCATCGCCCTCCTCAAATCGCTCCGAAGCAAAGAACGAAGCCGCCTTTAATGCAAACCGCAGATACACCACGGTTCGGGGAATTTTGGATACAAAACAACCGGTAAAGGGATCGATCCGATCCTTGAGTGTGTTTAAATCTTCATTTAAACAACGGCCGTATTCGGAAAAATAGAGTATGCGAATATAATCGCCGATGAGCTTACCGATATAAGCGTGTTTGATCGCCTCGCCGGCAAACGCTTCTTTGTCATGGCGCATAATCAAACCCGCTTTATGTACATAACCCAAATAAACCGGCTCGTTGAACAGCGCAGGCAATATGTAAGCCTGATCTTCGGCGCGTCCGATAAACGAAGGTGTGAACGGCCGATGTCGAAACAGGGCATCGATACGAACGCCGTTAGTGCCACCTGTTACGTGAATCCGCTGAAGACAGCGACTGCTTCCGTCTATATCGCCGCTGTTGTAGCGTGTCATCATCTCGGCTTCGGTTGAAAGCGCCTGAGGCGTACGACTGTTAAAGATACGTTCGTCGGCCGACGAAATGCTTTCGGGGAACGTCACATCTGCGGTAAACAGGCCTTTAGCGATATCGCTTTCGTTGACCAGCGCTCCGGCGATCATGCCGAGTTCAATGGGCCGGCCGCGATCATCAAGGCCTCTTGCCCCCCAAAGCGGCGTGGTAAAATGTTCCAGCGCCGATTGACCTGTTTCCTCAACCAGGGTTTCCTGGGGAAAAACCTGATCAAGATCAATTTTAAAGGTGGCCTTAATTCCGGGATCGATACACACCTGCCAGAGTGCGGCGATTGCTTTAAGAAAACTGTAGTGGCGGCCGTATTCGCCGTCTGCGCCGAACATTTCGAAGTTGCCGTCGAAACGCCCGCCATCCATCCACTGTTTTGCAGCCGGCGTCAGCAATTGCTGAACCAAATGCCGGGCGTCGGCTTCTGTAAATACATAAAGATCGATGTTGTTCAAACCGCCGTTACGTTGCAGCTCTTCCTTGATATACATTCCGGCGATATCCTGTAATCCCTGGTGGGTAACGCTGACGGAAAGCAAACATGTCAGCCGATCATCAGGATTCACATTTCCCCGTTTACGCTCGAATTGAATCGCTTCATCCAATCCTCTCAGTCCGTAAATAATTTCATTTTGCGAGACATCGACGCCAATTTGAACGGGATGGTCGTACCAGTACAATTGCTGCTCCTGCTTGATTTGAAACAGAGCATCTTTCAATTTATTCGAAAAAGGCAGCTTTTCAATGTCTGTTTGTTCAGGAGGTAGCGTTAGTAAAGCGTTGCCGGTAAATAGAATCTCCCGATGCGGCTCTTTAATAGGTTGGTCGTTCCGTTTCTCAATGCGTACTTCCCTTTTTTTACGCAGGTTATTAATGGCCTCTGACCGGTTGTCGCCGGGCATTCTGGCCTCGGGGAAAAACACGGCATACACTTTATCGGACAAGCGCCCGTCCGATTCCCGTCCGTTTTGTTCCAGGAAGCGTCTTAAATCGTTCAACGCATTTGCAAACGCAGGATCTTCGTTATATACCATTTCCATCTCTTTTGGGATGGCCTCCAGGGCTTTTAAATAAAACCGGGCGATTAAATGCCGTGCATCCCCGCTTTTTATGGATTTTAAGACATTCAGGGCAGCTTTATGGTAAGGATGTTCGATTCCGGCCAGCGCGATGAGAAATGCCGCGTTCAATTGCCGAGTTTGATGGAAAGGCGCTTCGCCTTCGGATCCAAATTGATCAACAGGATCCAGAAGAAAATGCTTACCGTTCGGTTCCACCCACGCCAATAACTTACGCCAGACAAGATGTATGGTATCATCGATCATCTTAAATTAACACTCCTTATTCCTTAATGATTTTTTTAAGAAAACCGCGGCTTTCGAAAATCCAATGCAACTGGTAGCCAACCTGAGTGATTATTTCTCGTTTCGGTTTTGCGGTTCAAAAAAATATAATGGATAATTGCTATAAAATAAATGAAAAGAGCTGAAGCCGTCCGGTAAAAAAGGACGTACCCTGTTGCTCAGTACAACAGAAACGTGTTTGCAAGGTGTTTTAACCGAATTATTTATATGGAATCTCGATCATTTTCTTTGACAGAATGCTCCCAAATTGCTATTCTTAATTATATTCATGTGTGTAAATGGATAACTGTTTTCACTATTTTTGAACCGATCGAAATTGGAGTATCCATGGTCAAACGGTTCTTATGTATTTTTCTATTCGTAAGCCTCGCTACAAATGTAATAAACGCCGATCAATCCGGTAAAACTGATAACCCGCCCATTTATATTGCCTTCCAATGGCATATGCACCAGCCCATTTATTATCCCGCGGAGACGGTTATAGAAACGGAGCAAAACGACCGTTATCCCTATTCACTCTTCGAAATCTTCGACCAACGCAGCGGTCCCTACACCCATTTCCCTTCCGATGCCATTCAAAAAGGAATCAACGCCGGATTCCCTCATTTCGGAGCCCAGATCAGTTTTTCGGGATCCCTGATCGAAAATTTGAATGAGTTGGAGGTTTACGGAAATCCCAATTTTCAGAACTGGAAAACAAGCTGGAAAGCGATGCAGTCAAAAATGACAACGCACGGCAATGCAAGAATGGAAATGGTAGGTTTCGGTTACTATCATCCCTTGATGGGCCTGATCCGGGGCGATGATATCCGAACCCAGATTCAAAAACACAGAAAGGCCTTGAATGAACATTTTGCCATAACAAACCTAACCCGTGGGATGTTCCCGCCTGAAAATGCCTTCGCACCGCGAATGATACCGCACCTCGCAGCCGAAGGCATCGAATGGGTCCTGATCGATAATATTCATTTCGAACGCGCATGCGAAGGGTACCCTTTTACAACCGAAGGCAATTTGTACGAACCCAACCTGTCGGATGTGCGTAATCCCAATCCGAACGACTGGATTCAATTAACCGGCCTTTGGGCGCCGACGAACGTTTCCGCTCAATGGGCGCATCAGCCCCACTATTTGGAATATACCGATCCCGAAACCGGCGAACGATCTAAAATAATAGCGATTCCGGCAGATCGTTATATGGGCATCGAAGACGGCAGAGGCGGTTTCGGCGCACTGAATTATGAAGAAGTTATGAGTCAGCTGGAACCATATAACACGGACCCCGACCATCCCATCTTAATTGTACTTGCCCATGACGGCGACAATCACGGCGGCGGCAGTTCGGCTTACTACAACAATAATTTTCAGGATTTTGTAGATTGGCTCGGGCAAAACTCCGAGCGGTTTGTTTGCACCACCGTTCCGGATTATCTGGAGATGTACCCGCCCGATCCCGGCGACGTAATCCATGTGGAAAGGGGAAGTTGGAGCGGCGCCGATAACGGCGATCCCGAATTTAAAAAATGGCTTGCCGATGAGAAGCCGGACGGCTATTCGGCGGACCGGAACAGTTGGAGCGTCATTACGGCAGCAAAAAATTATGTTGAAACGGCGCGGAATATCGAACCCGGATCGCAAAACACAAAAGAAGCTTATCGATACTTGTTACTAGGTGAGTCAAGCGATTACTGGTATTGGGATTATTCCATCGACGGTCTCTGGGACGCCCATCCCGTCCGGACATCTAACCAAGCCGTTACCCTGGCGGATGCGGTTATAGCGGGTCAGCCCGATAATACGGCACCTTCTATCTTTATTCCCCAACGCGAACCTTATAATCCGGGCGGTTTGGAATGGTATCAACCGCAATCGAGCGACTTTGAAGTGTGGACCTACGCTTATGATGTCAGCGGATTGGATTCGGTAACACTAAGGTTCCGAACCGATACGGACGGCACTATGGACAGAGCAAACAAGCTTTACAATGGCGGTGGCGGAGTCGGAGTGTGGAACGAACTCGCAATGCAGGCGACCTTTACGCCATCCCGAACCGATCCTGTGCCGCTAAAAAAAGCCAGGAAATATGGTGCCACTATTTCAGAAAAAAATGAGGTAATGATCGATTATTACGTGGTTGCGGTTGATTCGAACGGCAATGCGGCCCGGACGCCGATTCAGCACGTATGGGTGGGCAACCGTCAAAGTGGAGCGCCAAACGACGACCTATCATGGCAACCGCAAAATCCAACCAAAAACGATTCGATCGTGATCACTCTGCCGGATATGGTTTTACACGGTTACCTGCACTGGGGCGTCAATTATCAGGGCAACAGCTGGCAGACGCCTCACAAAATTTACTGGCCCGACAGCACAGAACTTTATCAGGAAAACGGACCGGCGGTGGAATCACCCTTCCAAATTAACAACAGCCTGCAACAAATAACCATCGGACCATTTAATCAAGACGAGCAGGTCGTTAATCGCATCGCCTTCGTTATTCACTATGAGAATGACACCTGGGATAATAACAACGGAAATGATTATCATATCGATTTTGGATCTTCGGGTAATGATACGGATTATGAAATGGACGGCAATCTTGATGAGGGCGCCAAACAAATTGCAAAAAACGGGGAACTGAAGCTTTACGCCCATTGGCAATCGCCTAACTTATACCTCGCTTCGGAGAGCGCTGAGGGGAGCGGCGGAGACCAATTTATCCTACTAAGCGCCGATACGACATCAATGCGTTCCGCTCCCTGGGCCAAAGCGGGCCAAACCGTTGCATGGTCGGCGTTTATGGGCAATGAAAACAACAATAATTACCTTGCCTGGTTTGATGCGACCGGAACGGTCGCACAACACGCCGGTTCGTATTTTGAAGGCTACATCAACATCGAAGAAGAATTCGGTAGTATACCTCCGCAATTGTTTTTGAGTCTGGCCCAATATGAATCCGACGACGGCGGCTCATTGACGGAACAGGCGCCGGCCGGGAACAACAACGGCGATGTTGAATCATTCGAGATGCTGGCGTTTGATTATTCCATGGCCACGGCTCTAGAGAATTCCGGATCACAGCCGGCGACTTCATACGCCCTGTCGCAAAATTTTCCAAATCCCTTTAATCCGTCCACGACGATTGCATTCACCATTCCAAGCAGTGGAGATGTTCAAAATCCACGCACAACCCTGACCGTCTATGATATTACGGGCAAAGAAATCAAACGCCTTTTCGATGCCAAAACATCATCCGGCGTTCACAGGGTAACATTCAACGCACGGAGTTTATCCAGCGGCGTATATCTGTATCAACTGAAAATCGGCGAGTTCGTGCAGACGAAGAAGATGATTTTGATTCAATAATTGAGTCCTGCATGAGAGGGACGCCGCTTTTGTCTTGCCATTAATGGAAACATTCGGAGACCGACACACAGGCTATGTTAACCCTTGGCGGTTATGCGGTAACAAACATTTCCGTTAATGCACCGCTCTATCTGAAAGCAGGCGACGAACATCAAAAATATTTTACTGTTTAATGCCGGTCTCGATATGGGTTATATTATGACCGGCATGTATTTACTTGAACGATCAAAAAATGCGGACAACCATAAAAAGAGGCTGAAGGGCTACGGGCAATCCATTATCGTACAGGGCGGTTTTCTCTTCCTGTTTGATGTGATCGTTTATTACTTTCAGCATCAAAATTGGCATACGCTGCAAACGTTCTTAGCGAAATTCAAGGTGAGCAGTAATGGTTTTCAATATTATGTTTATTTTTTAACCGGTTGGGAGATTGATGAATTTATTTTTTGAACGTTTTCCGTTTTACACGATTTATTCATGTATTTTATTAAGGTAAATTATTATTAATATGAAACGCTCTACTAATCGTATCTTTGACATTTGGAAAGCAGTTTACAGTTTCCTTTTAATGTTAAGCCTGTATGCCTGTTCCAATATTACCGATAGCGAAGACAAACGAACTCCGAATTCGGAAGGCATCACCTTGATGGCGCTGGGCGACTCTTACACCATCGGAGAGGCGGTAGCACCTGCAGAAAGTTGGCCGCTACAGTTGAGAGATTCGTTGATCTCAAAGGGCATTGATGTAGAGAGGGTGGAAGTTATCGCCCGCACCGGCTGGACCAGCGGTGATCTCCTTCGTTATATCGAGCAAAATGCAATCACTCGATACCATGCCGGCCGGATAGACCTCTTTTAAGGAAGGAATGATCATGAACACTTCGAAACAGCGCATACTTTTAACGGGAGCTTCCGGCTATATCGGCGGTCGCTTACTGAAATTATTGGAAAAAGAGCCGGTCGCCATCCGTTGTCTGGCCCGGAATGTTTCCTATCTGATGCCGCGCGTACAAGAGAGCACTGAAGTGGTACAGGGCGATGTACTTGACAGGAGTTCCCTGGATAAGGCTCTGCAAAATGTTAGCACCGCTTATTATTTAATCCATTCCATGGGCTCCGCCAAAGGATTCAGTGAAACGGATCGGACAGCCGCAGAAAATTTTGCCGAAGCATGCCGACGTGCAGGCGTTCATAAAATCATCTATCTGGGCGGCCTCGGCGATACCCGACAAGAACTTTCCGAACATTTGCAAAGCAGGCAGGAAGTCGGACGTATTTTAAGACAATCCGGTGTAAATACCGTTGAATTCAGAGCGTCCATCGTTCTTGGCTCGGGAAGTCTGTCCTTTGAGTTGATTCGGTCTTTAACGGAAAAATTACCGGTCATGATCATGCCGCGCTGGGTCAAAATACGTGCTCAGCCAATCGCCGTTGACGATTTACTATCCTACTTAATCGAGGCCCTTTATCTAGAGATCGACCACAGTACCGTATTCGAAATCGGTGGCAGCGATCAACTGTCTTACTATGACCTTATGAAGGAATATGCCGGACAACGCGGATTAAAGCGTCTGATGATACCGGTTCCGGTTTTAACGCCCTATTTAAGCAGTTTGTGGCTGGGACTGGTAACGCCCGTCTATGCCCGAATCGGAAAAAAACTGATCGAAAGCATCGTCCATCCCACCGTGGTTTCGGATGACAGCGCAAAACGTTATTTCTCCATCAAACCAAAATCCGCCAAAGGAGCCATCCGACTGGCTCTGCATAATGAAGATAAAGAATTCGCCGAAACGCGGTGGTCGGACGCACTGTCTGCAACGTTGCAAACATCCAAATACGGCGGAATCCGCCTGCGCAGCCGACTAATTGATTCGCGAACCACATCCGTGAACGTCCCGCCCCATAAAGCATTTCAGCCGATCGCCGAAATAGGGGGCCGGAAAGGATGGTATGCCTGCAATTTTTTATGGAAGCTACGCGGAGCTTTTGACTTAATGCTGGGTGGCGTGGGTATGCGGCGCGGGCGACCGACGAACCGACGCTTGCAAGTGGGCGATACGCTTGATTTTTGGCGCGTTGAGGCGTTTGATCCGCCACACAAGCTCAAATTATTTGCAGAAATGAGGTTGCCGGGAAAAGCCTGGCTGGAGTTCGAAGTCGCGCCCTCCGGGAACGGAAGCACGATTCGCCAAACGGCCGTTTTTTATCCTTCGGGATTGTCGGGTTTGTTATACTGGTACGGGGTTTTTCCTTTCCACGCCCTGGTTTTTCGCTCCATGATACGCCAAATTGGCAAGAAAGCCTGCGCTTGATTGGCCAGTTTGATCGTCGAATTGCCTCTTCTTTAATAATTTCCATTCAGAGGCGCAGTTAAACAACGAAGAATCTGAGCGGCTTCATTTTCTCCATAACGTCTGGCTCAGCGTTCAAAGTCTAAAACGAATGTAAAGCATGATAATCGTATTACCCAACGAAAGCGCGTGTACTTGAATGCAGCTATTGGGCATTCAACAGATATTCTTCAGCAATTTCTTCCAAATGTTTGCGAGCGGCAACGGGATTATAGCCAATTCCTTCGCCGAAAGGACTGAATTCTACAACAACATGCATTTTGGTCTTATCCAAAGCAGGGGCCGCCCAAATAATATTTCCCGTTAAGTGCAAATTTTCGTGTTCCGGAATAAACAATTCTAACTTAGCTTTCGCGCCCGGTTTAAACGCTTTTTGGGTTTCGATTCTGAGTCCGTTTACGGAGCAGTCGTCAAGCAATCCTTCATCGCTTTGAGCTTCACAGCCCTGAAAACCGCCCTCCTGATGAAGCTTCACGCGTGCTCCCGGAATTTTGAAACGAGGAACCGATCTACGTTCGTGCATTGCAGCCATTAAGCTATTTTCCTTTCATTCAATTAATTGTATTTCTTAATCGGAAATGTTCTGGATTAACTTAATTAATTTATTGAATTATGAATAATATACCTGCACGAATCCATGGTTCTCTTTAATGTACATTATCCGGTATATATTTGCGATTTAAACATCGGTGGTGATTTGACAGAATATACTCGTTTGCATTTTCATTGAGTTTTCTAAAAACTCGAAACGTGCACTCTAAGCTATGCATAACTAAAGATGGATACACCTATCAAAGATGTCCTTTATTGCATACTCTACCCATGATTCGCGGGCCTTTTGCCCGGTCTCCAATGCTTATCTGTTCCAATTCAATGTTTACAGTCGTTCAAACCGGATTCTGTTCCCGGCGCCGTTGCCGCAAACGCTCGAATACCGCATCCATCTCAACACCCTTTAAACTGAGCAAAACCAACCAGTGATACAACAGGTCAGCCGATTCCTCAATCAGTTTGTCGTTATCGCCCGCCATGGCCTCGATGATCACCTCCACCGCCTCTTCGCCCACTTTCTGAGCGATTTTTGCCGGGCCCTTATCGAGCAGTTTATTGGTATAAGAACCCGATTTGGGATTGCGTTTACGCTCCGCGATCACCTTCTCCAGTTGATAGATAAAGGGCTGACGGTCGCGGTTGACTTCGGCAAAGCAGGTATCCTTGCCCGTATGGCAGACGGGACCCTGCGGTGCGGTTTTGATTAACAGCGTATCCTGGTCGCAATCCAGTCGTATCTCTTTTACTTGCAGATAATGGCCGGAAATTTCTCCTTTTGTCCACAACCGTTGTTTGCGCCGACTGAAAAACGTGACACGTCCTTCCGCCTGGGTTTTTTCGAAGGCTTCCCGGTTCATGTAGCCCAGCATCAGGACTTTACCGGTCTCACTGTCCTGAATAACAGCCGGCAATAACCCGTCCTGTTTGTCAAAATTCGGTTTCATAAGCGCACCGTTATTTGATGATTCTTTAAATATTGTTTAAGTTCGGGAATCTTAATTTCCCCGAAATGAAAAATACTGGCGGCCAGCGCAGCGTCTGCTTTACCCTCGCCAAAAACTTCCACAAAATGTTCCGGATTTCCCGCTCCGCCGGAGGCAATCACAGGGATGGGAAGGTCTTCGGAAAGTCGCCGCGTGATTTCGACCGCAAAGCCGTTTTTTGTGCCGTCGTGGTTCATGGACGTTAACAATATTTCCCCCGCGCCGCGCTGGACCGCTTCTTTCGCCCAGTCGACGGCCCGTTTTTCCGTTCGTTTGCGACCGCCGTGCGTGTACACCCGCCACCGTCCATCCTCTTCCCTGCGGGCATCGATAGCGAGAACCACACACTGGCTCCCGAAACGTCGCGCTAACGAATCGATTAAAGACGGCTGATTTACGGCGGCCGTATTAACCGTTACCTTATCAGCGCCGGCGTCCAGCAAACGAGATACATCCGCTTCATTGGCGATGCCGCCGCCGACGGTAAACGGGATGTTAACATGCAATGCAATATCGCGAACCAATTCGGCGAATGTGGCGCGTTTTTCAATGGTAGCGGTTATGTCCAAAAATACCAGCTCATCAGCGCCGTGCCGGGCATACGCTTGCCCAAGCTCCACCGGATCCCCCGCCCGCCGGATATTAATAAAGTTAACGCCTTTAACCGTCTGGCCATCTTTTATGTCCAGGCAGGGGATAATCCGTTTGGTTAACATAGGAACGGTTCCAGTTCGTGTAGTTGAATTTTATTTTCGTAGAGGGCTTTTCCGATGATTACACCGTCGATTCCCGTATCACTCAAACGGCGTATATCGTCGATATGAGTAACGCCGCCGCTTGCGATCACTTCGAGATTCGGAAATTCGTTTTTGATACGCTTATAAAGATTAAAGGCCGGACCCTGCATTTGACCGTCGCGGCTGATATCGGTACAAATAACGGTTTGAATGCCCTGTTCTGAGTATTGGCGAATGAAATCATCAAGATTGAGCGTCGAAGCTTCCTGCCAGCCGGAAATGGCAATGCGGTTATCGCGTACATCGGCGCCCAAAATGATGCGATGTGCGCCATAGCGCTCGATCCATGCACGCACCATCTGCGGATTTTTCACCGCCACACTTCCGGCGGTTATCTGTCGGGCGCCGCATTCGAAGGCTTTCGCGATATCCGCATCGGATTGGACGCCGCCGCCAAAATCGATTTGCAGGCGCGTCGCTGCCGCAATTTTGTGTAAAACGGTTGCATTGACGATCTGTCGCTGTTTCGCGCCGTCCAAATCAACCAAATGCAGACGTTGAATACCCGCCTTTTCAAATCGTTGCGCCATTTCCAACGGATCATCGGCGTAGATCGTTTTGCTTTTGAAATCGCCCTGACGCAGACGTACACACTGCCCGTCAATCACATCGATGGCCGGAATAATGGTAATCATAAGTTTAAAAAGTTCCTTAGAATTTGTTCTCCCACATCACTGCTTTTCTCGGGATGGAACTGGACGGCAAAGAAATTGTCCTGTTGCAATGCGGCGCTGAACGGTACCATGTAATTGCACACCGCACTGGTTTCGGTTGTTACGGGCGCATAATAGCTGTGAACAAAATAAACGAAACGGCCCTCCCCAATGTTTTTAAATAGGGGACCTTTCAGATTGTAAACGGCATTCCACCCCATATGCGGTACCTTATCCTGCGGCGGGAATTTCACAACCGGCACATCGAACAGACCCAACGCCTGTGTATCGTTTTCCTGCGAATGTCGGCACATCAGTTGTAACCCGAGACAGATGCCCAGTATCGGCTGGCGAAGATTTTGCAAGGTTTGATCGATTTGGTGCTTGCGCAGATAAGCCATGGCGGAATTTGCCTCCCCAACCCCCGGAAATATAACCTTATCCGCTTCTTCAATCCGTTCACGATGGTCGCTGACAACGGCGTCCATGCCCAGTCGCTTTAACGCCAATTTTACCGAATGGATATTGCCCGCGTTGTATTTAACGATCACTATATTCATAAAACACCTTTACTGCTGGGGATGGTAAACGAGCCGGTTTCTTTGGTCCATGCCATTTTCAGCGACCGTCCGAACGCTTTGAAAATAGCTTCGATTTTATGGTGCTCATTTTTTCCATCGGCATGAATATGTATCGTGCATTTGGCATGATCGCTCAGTGATTTAAAAAAATGTTCGAACAATTCCGTAGGCATATCGCCGATGCGTTCCCGATTAAATTCGGCTTTCCATACCAGATAACTCCGACCGCTGAAATCGAGCGCCACTGTCGCCAGTGCTTCATCCATCGGCAAGACAAAGCCGTAACGACTGATGCCCTTTTTATCGCCGAGCGCTTTTAGAATACCCTCGCCAAGCACGATGGCGGTATCCTCCACAAGATGGTGCTCATCCACATGCAAATCGCCCTTCAATTCGCCCCATATATCCATTCCGCTATGTTTGGCTAACAATGCTAACATATGATCGAAGAAACCAATACCCGACTGCGCCGAAAACAAACCTTCTCCGTCTAATTGAATATGAAGCCGGATATCGGTTTCTGAAGTCGTACGTGTTATTTCGGCGCTTCGATGGGATTTGACCAAACCTTCATAAACGTTCCGCCAGTTATATTCATTCACTTCATTCGTTTGGGCGGCGAGCGATTTAAAGACACAGACGGGCATTCCAATTTGCTCGGACCATTGTTGCCAATAGGAATTGTTTGTAATCAAGCGCGCCTCCCGTGCATCAAGTGCAAATGCCTCCGTTAGCAATTGCCCGCGCGCGGTATGCCAGCTTTTTTGCAGCTCTTCAAAGCTGAAGTGTGCCTTTATGTCCAGCCCCTGTTTCTGCAATAACGTTATAAACGATGCGGGCATCGGTGCGGCATCAACCAGAATCAATTGAAAGCCGTGTTCCCGTTGCAGGCGATTCAGGTAATAAATGACTTCGGGCTGTAATTGCTCATAATCGCCGGATTGACCTTGCCGGTTCCCGGATTCGGCTGTTTCTGTAATAACGCCGCGGCTTTGTACAATCAATGTTCTATTCATCATTATCCATTGCCTTTAAAATCCCGATCAAACGTTCGTTTTGCTGACGGCTGCCCACCGTAATGCGCAGGCATCGTTCACAACGGGGCAAATGCGACCGATCGCGCACCACGATACCCGCTTCGATAAGCGTACGGTAAACCTGTTTCGGATCCCGAAAACGCACCAACAAGAAATTGGCTTCCGAAGGGAAAATGTATTCGACCATCGTTAATTTTTTTAAAGACGCTTGCAATTCGTTTTTCTGATGTTGCAACGTCGCAACCATCCATTCAAAGCGGTCGGATTTGTGTAAAGCCTTGCTAGCCGTTCTTTGGGTAATGCTGTTGATATTATAGGGCGGTTTAATTTTGTTGAGGATTGCGATTATGGATGGGTGCGCGAACGCCGCTCCCAAACGGATACCAGCCATTCCCCATGCTTTGGAAAGTGTTTGCAGGATCACCAGATGATCATACCTTGACAGTTCCGGCAACCATCCCGGTTCCGGGCTGAAATCGATATAGGCTTCATCGAGGATGACAAGCCCTCCGAACCGCTGCAGAATATATTGCACATCGCGGGCCGGAAAAAGGTGTCCGGTCGGGTTATTGGGTGAGCAAATAAAAATCAATTTAAGGCTGGGATGGTTTTCTATAACCGAATCAATGGTATCCCGATCGATGTTCAATTGTTCATCGAGGGCAACTTCCAGTACTTCAATATCGTTCACGCGCGCCGCTACTTTATACATGCCGTATGTGGGCGGCATAATCATGACCTGATCCCGCGCCGGTTCACAAAAGGCCCGGATTAACAGATCGATTGCCTCATCGCTGCCGTTACCCAAAAAAATGCGATCCGTCGATGTCCGTTTTATAGCGGCCAACTGTTTTTTTAATGCACGCTGCAGCGGGTCAGGATAACGATTGAAACCGTCTCCCGAAACGGACCCCAGGCTGTTTTCATTGGCGTCCAGAAAAATCCGCGCATCGCCGCTGTATTCCTCCCGCGCCGAGTGGTAAGGCTCCAAATCGCGAATATTCTTTCTTATTAATTGTTCAATTGCTTTCAAATACTTTGCTCCCGTTTTTGTAACTAACTGATGTCGGATCGATTTATTCAATGACACAGCCACGCCCTTTCTTCAAACAATGGAGTCAAACCCTTGTTCTCATTAATCCACTCTTAGCCCCTCTCAAGTTTTTCCCCACGCACACAGGGAAAGGTTTGTTATTACCATACTCGCTACTGATTTTCTTTTATCGCATTACACTTTACTTTTCCAGGGGCGTCCCAAACGTTATTTCAATTTTTTTCCATTTAACTTGCGCTCTCTCCTCACAGCCACAGCCTGCCTATGCGCCTCCAGCCCTTCATGTTCGGCCATGGTTTCGATAACCGGCCCCAACTGATCCAATCCCTCGCGGGTGATACGCTGAAACGTTATGGTTTTCATAAAGGATGCCAGCGTCAATCCGCTGTAATTTCGGGCGTATCCGCCCGTGGGCAGCGTGTGATTGGTTCCGGAAGCATAATCGCCCGCCGATTCCGGTGTGTATGATCCCACAAAAACGGATCCTGCGTTCGTCACCTTTTCCGTCCACCTCTCTGCATATTTAACATTAAGAATCAGGTGTTCCGGTGCATACTGGTTTAACAAATCCATTGCTGATTCTAAATCCGGCAATAAAATCGATTTACTATGTTGCAAGGCTTCCCGGGCGATCTCTTTACGTGGCAGCGATTGCAACCGTTGTTCAACTTCCGTTAAAACACGTTGGAGTAATGTATCATCATCCGTGGCGAAAATAACCTGACTATCCGGGCCATGCTCGGCTTGCGATAACAAATCCATTGCGACAAAAGCGGGATCGGCAAATTGGTCGGCCAGAACCGCCACTTCGGACGGCCCCGCCGGCAAATCGATCGCCACATCTTCAAGACTCAGTAACTGCTTCGCAACCGTTACATAGGCATTACCGGGTCCGAAAATCTTATACACGGCAGGAATCGATTCCGTGCCGTAAGCCATAGCCGCAACAGCCTGCGCACCGCCCACTCTGAATACGGATGTAATGCCGCTTTGATGCGCCGCGTACAAAATGGCCGGATGTATGCCGCCATCGCTTCCGGGCGGACTGCATAATACGATTTGACGACATCCCGCAATAGCCGCCGGTACGGCGAGCATCAGGACGGTTGAGAATAAAGGAGCGGAGCCGCCCGGAACGTACAATCCGACCTTTTCGATCGGAGTCTCTTTTTGCCAGCAGGTGACGCCCGTTTCGGTCTCAATTTCTCGTATTTGTGTCATTTGATGTTTATGAAAACGTTCTACATTTGCACGTGCCCGATTGATGGCCTCTTTCAGGCGCGGATTTAAATGCTCGGCGGCTTGCGAAAGCTCTGTTTCCGTTACACACAGGTCGGAAATATCTATTTGATCGAACCGACGGGTAAAATGACGCAGGGCCTCGTCGCCCTCTTGCTGTACACGATTTAAGATCGGTTGCACCTGTTCATATAGATTGGTGTAATCGGCCTGTGGTCGTCGGAGCAGCGTTGGCCATTCATCGCGGCCGGGATTGCGGTATATTTGCATCGTTACTCCGTTTCACATAATCATTTTTTCGATTGGAACCACCAAAATACCCTGAGCGCCTGCTTTTTTAAGATTTTCAATGACCTGCCAAAAATCATCTTCTTCGATCACCGAATGCAGGGAACTCCAACCCTTTTCGGCAAGCGGCATCACCGTGGGGCTTTTCATGCCGGGTAAAAGATCGCATATCTGGTCAATTTTGTCATCGGGGGTATTGAGCAGGATATATTTGTACTTACGGGCGCGATTGACGGCTTGCATACGGAACTGCAATTTATCCAGAATCCCGCGTTTATCCGCATCCAGCTGCTCATTCACGATCATGACCGCTTCGGAATGCATCACTGTTTCCACTTCTTTTAAGCCGTTATGCAGGAGGGTACTCCCTGTGCTTACGATATCGAATATCACGTCCGCAAGGCCGATGCTTGGCGCAATCTCTACCGAGCCGCTTATTTCGTGAATGGAGGCGTCCACCTTTTGTTCAGCCAAAAAGCGGCGCATGATGTTGGGATACGAAGTGGCAATATTTAAACCGGTTAAGTCCTGCGGAGAACGGTACTCCATTGTCCTGGGAACCGCTATGGAAAGACGGCAACGGGCGAACCCCAAACGCTCTTCTATAACCAAAGGTCGTTCTTTCTCGGCATAGATATTTTCTCCTACGATACCTGCATCAGCGATTCCATCTGCGACACACTCCGGTATGTCGTCATCACGCAGATACAAAATTTCTAAAGGAAAATTGACAGCCTTTGATTTTAACTTGTCCTTACCGCCGTTAGAAATATGAATGCCACAATCATTTAGCAACCGCATGGTCTCCTCGCTAAGCCGGCCTGTCTTTTGTACACTCAGTGTCAGGGTCATAAATGCCTCATTCTCTGTTTGCTACAAAATAAAAAACCCGATTCCAACCGGAACCGGGTTTCTTAAAATGTATATGTTTTAACTGTCTATTCTGGTTTAAATGCAAGAACCCTGTTCCGGTTTTTTCCGATACTATAATGCATGTGGTGATGGTGTGAATGATGCGTGATGTGTAGAATTAACCGGAACATAATTTCCTTTAGTATCTGATTTTCGGCCAATATAATGACCGGTTCCATGGCGCGCAAATTAATTTTATATGACAAGCGTCTTAAAGCGCTTCGATACAAATCACTGCGTTAGTAACGCCTGAAGCGCCGAGACAAAACGCTCGATGTCCTCTTCGGTCGTATCCCATGCGGTCATCCAGCGAACTTCATTCATAGCTGCGTTCCATATATAAAAGAAATATTCCTCTTGCAAAGGTTCAATGATCCCGGCAGGTAATTTGACAAAGACGCCGTTTGTCTCAACCGCTTGAGTAACCTCAATCCCCTCGAGTTCCGAGACCCTTTTAAAAAGATAACGCGCCATCTCATTAGCATGGAGGGCATTGTGCAACCAAAGATCGTCCGTTAAAAAACGGTTAAATTGAGCGGCAATGTAACGCATTTTGGAATGCAGCTGCATGCCCTGTTTGCGAATATACTTAAAGGAATGGGATAAATCGGTATTAAAAAACACCACCGCCTCTCCAAACATCAAACCGTTCTTGGTGCCGCCAAACGACAATACATCCACATCCACGTCTGCGGTGATGGCATGAAGCGGACAATTTAGTGCGGCCGCGGCATTGGATAAACGCGCGCCGTCCACATGCAGACGCATATTATTTTGATGGGCAAAATAGGAAAGGGTCTGCAGTTCTTCGATGGTATACACCGTTCCCAATTCGGTCGGTTGTGAAACGGAAATTACTCCGGGTTGTACATGGTGCGGAAAGCCACGCGATTCTAACAGCGGTTCGATTTGTTCAATTTCAATTTTACCTTTTTGGGACGGTAAAGGGATCAACTTACTTCCTGTAAAATTTTCCGGAGCGCCGCATTCATCCACATTAATATGGGAGGTATTGGCACAGATTACCGCTTCATGGGAACGGAGCATCGCCTGAAGCGCCAGCACGTTGGCGCCGGTACCACCGTAGACAAAATAGACATCGATATCATTTCCCAGGACCTCTTTAAAGCGCTGAATCGCTGACGCCGTAAAGGGATCGTCTCCATACCCGACCACATGGCCGCGGTTCGCCGACTCAATGGCCTTCATTATTTCCGGGTGAACCCCCGCATTGTTGTCGCTTGCAAAATTCTTTCTAATCTCTGCTTGCATTGTTTAAATCCCAAATCCACTCTTTTAATGATTCATGTTGCACTATTGGATCGATATATGATACAGGTCAAAACTGAAATATAGGCATTTTTATCAAAAATAGAAAATGGAGAATACAGTGGTTTTTGGTTGGCATCCTTGCAATGCCTTTATTTGGTACTATCGTTGGAAACTTAGAAAACGCCGGGAAAAAGGATACCATCGTTTATTCAGCAAAAACTGCTCACAAATCTTATTACAACAGGAGCGCAGCTTGCAGCAATAAACAGGGCAATGCAAAATTTGAAAGTGGATTTAGTATAGACCCTGCATCCTTAAAAGACTTAAATATCGGATTTCTGCAGGAGCGTTCTCACAATCCGTTCGAGCCCACGGGCGTCTTCTTCGTCAAAGCGATTAAATTTGGGGCTGTCGATATCCAGCACGCCCACCAACTGTTCGTTCTTAACCATCGGAACGACGATTTCAGCATTGGAGGCACTGTCGCAGGCAATATGTCCCGGAAATTCATGCACATTATCGACCACGACCGTCTCCCGTTTTTGTGCTGCCGTTCCGCACACTCCTTTGCCCACGGAAATACGTACGCAAGCGGGTTTGCCCTGGAAGGGACCGAGTACCAGTTCATTATTAAAAAACAAATAAAATCCCAGCCAATTCAGGTCGGGCATGGAATGGAAAAGCAAAGCGGCGCAATTGGAGAGATTGGCCAAAGCGTTGGATTCCCCCTCAAACAAAGCGTGAAGCTGTTTATCCAATTCCTCGTAAAACTCGGTTTTTCGTTCGGTATCGATCGGCTGAATTGTAAACATAAAACGCGATATCCTTTGATTAAACATTTTGCGATTCGGGGATAGCGGGACGAAATTTATAGCCGTAAACGATGGGTCCCCGTTCTCCCTCTTCATAGATTTTACGGATAATCATTTGAACTTCCATCCCGATATCGACTTCAGTTGGTTGAATGTCCGCCAGTTGTGCCGTGATGCGCGGACCTTCATCAAGATCGATGAGCGCCACCACATAAGGTAATTGTTGTTCAAAACGCTCCGATGTCTGGTAAACGACCGTGTAGGAATAAATCTTCCCGTTTCCCTTTAATCGGTACGCCTTCATTTGGCGGCTTTTACAATCGACACAAATACGTCTCGGCGGGAAAAACAATCTCCCGCACTGTTCGCATTGACTGCCCTCCAAATGATACCGCTGTTGACGTAAACGCCAATATCTCGGTATATCCATATTGTTCCTCTACAAAGATTTCGGCGCGGCAAGAATCGTGGTTACCACTGTGGCGCCGCTTCCGCCGATATTTTGCGTCATGGCGTATTCGGGATCATCGATTTGCAGTGCATCCGGACTCTCCCGCCTTAATTGTTGAACGGCCTCCACAAGCTGATAAACACCGGTCGCGCCGACGGGATGACCGCGACCTTTCAAGCCGCCGAAGGTTGCCACGGGCAGCCTTCCCGTGCGGGCAAATCGGCCGTTTTGTGCTTCATGAACGGCACGCCCTGTTTCGGAAAATCCGCTTGCCTCCAAGGACATAGCGGTAATAACACTGAATGCATCATGCACTTCAAACAACCGGATATCATCGGGCTCTAATCCCGCCGTCTTAAACGCTTTACGGGCGCTCCGTTCAACGCCTTTAAGATAAACAGGATCTTGCCGGTTGTCGAGAGCTATGGCGTCGGTTCCTACCTCGCAGGCTTCTATTGTCACGGCATTATTCTTACGCAAGCCTTCATAATCCGCTGCGGTTAACACAAGCGCCGCCGCGCCATCAGCGATGGGACTGGAATCCAGCAAATTAATGGGGTCGGCGATAAGCTTGGCCTGCTGGTATTCCTTTTTTGAGATTTCACGCCGGAACATGGCATTGGGATTGTGTACGGCATGGGCATGCGCCTGGATCGGAAAGACGGCAAAGTCATTTTTATCGATGCCGTATTCATACATATAACGTCTCATCATTAAGGCATTGATAGCCACAAAGCTCAAACCTACGGACATTTCATAATCGGCATCGGCGGCTGTGGCAAGGGCGTTGGAACTGCGGCGGCCCGAAAACTCCGTCAATTTTTCAACGCCAACCACTGCGGCTGTTCTGACCTGTCCGCTTGCTACTGCAAAAAGCGCATTTCTAAAAGCCGAAGCGCCGGAGGCGCAAGCCGATTCCACTTTCACGGCTTCTATGCCTTCCAGGCCGGTATAATCGGCCACCAAAGCACCGAGATGTTCCTGTTCGCTCAGCGGTCCGCTCAACATATTACCAACAAATAATGCTTCAGGATCATGGACGGATGCATTATCCATCGCCTGTAACAAAGCTTCAACCGCCAAATGACGGATTGATCGGGACCAGTGTTCATCCACACGCGTTTGTCCGATGCCGGCTATGGCCACTTTTTGCATTTATATTTGAATCCTGCAATGGGTTAAGATTGAATGATCTTTGTACGCCACCGGGCGTATGTGCTGTAATCGACAAACGTCTCTCTCCGAACATAACTGCTTGTCAAGGGTGCGCGCCGGCGGGCTTCGTTAATGGCGTCGGTTACTAGAAAAACAAAGGCGTCGCTGCCTGCACCGGATCCAAAGCTGACCGCCAGAATCCGTTCGCCTGGATGAGCTTTATCCAAAATGGCGGTGAGTCCCAGCACAGCCGCTCCGGCGTATGTGTTACCAATTTTCGGCGCCAGCAATCCGTCTTCCAATTGTGCCGGTTTAAAGCCGAGTTCTTTTCCAATTTTCAGCGGAAACTTAGTGTTGGGCTGATGGAAAACCGCGTAAGCAAAGTCCTTCGCATTTAAGTTTAACTCTTCCATCACGGTAGAAGCCGCCGCCCGTATGTGTTGGAAATACGACGGATCGCCTGTAAAGCGATTGCCGTGTTCCGGAAATTTTTGATAGGATCGGCGGAAAAAATCCGGCGTGTCGGTCACATAACTAAAAGACCCTTCCAAAACTGCCAGCGCCTCTTCTGCCGGCCCGATGATATAAGCGGCGCCTCCGGCCGCCGCCGTATATTCAAGCGCATCGCCCGGACGCCCCTGAGCTGTATCCATGGCAATCGCCATGGCATAATCCGCCATTCGGCTGCCTACAAATCCGAAGGCGGCGTGCATGGCTTCGGTTCCGGCTTTACAGGCAAATTCGAAATCGCCGCTTACGGTATCCGGGGTAATGGAGAGCGCCTGGGCTACAATAGTACCGCTGGGCTTTACCGCATACGGATGTGATTCCGATCCGATCCATACCGCACGTATTTTACCGGGATCAATTTGTGAACGCCGGATGGCGTTCCGCGCCGCCTCAACGGACATGGTTACCGTATCCTCATCCGGCCCCGGTACGCTTTTCTGTTTTATCGGTAAAGAACGCACATCCTGCTCAGCACGCCATAAACGCGATATATCGCGGGCGGCCAGGCGATAGGCGGGTATATAAGCGCCATATCCCGCGATTCCGATGGCGCGCAACGGCTTCATAATTTTGAATCGGAGGTCGGAACGATTGATATCGTACAATATGCACACCCTTTATTGTTATAAACCGACCCTTAACCGGAGGTCAAAAAAGATAGATTACTTAAGGGAACCGTCTAAGGTCCGGTCATTTCCCGTATAAAAATAGTGGGCAAGATAAACGAAGGATGCGCCTTTTCCAAATTTTTATTCAATAATTTGGGTGTAATCTGTATATTTATAAATCATTATTGTCATTCTATCGCTTTACGAATCATAGTATTGCTTAGGGCAAATGGAAAATATTATGATAAGCTATCGTTCAGAGGCAGAGATACAATTCCATCAAGCGGAGCAATAACGGTTTACCTGTGCGCGGATTGTTTTGTTCACACTTCACGACTTGGCGGGATTGCGCCCGTCCTTCGTTTGCTGGAATTGATCCTCGTGTTCACGAATATCCCACTCCTTTTCCGAAAAGGCCTCCACGTCCGTATCGAATAACAGATGTCCGATAAACCGGGCAACGCGTTGCGGTTCGTATAGCTGGCCTTCGTCTCTGTATTTTATAAATTTGGGTAATGCCGGGAACACCGATGCATCCGATGCCCGTACTTCGTTCTGCATGGGCGTATTCACCACGCCCGGCCGGACGCTGCCCACGGCGATTTGCTGCGACTTCAATTCATCCCGCAAGACCTGATACAACATGTGAAAAGCGGCCTTCGAGGTACAATAGGCGCCCCAGCCCTGATACGGTTTATGCGCCGCGCCCGAGGAAATATGCAAAACGCGGCCGCCCTCCAGGCGCTCCAACAGTAATTGTGTTAAAAAAAGCGGCGCATTAACATTCACGGCTATGTGCTTCTCCCAGGCATGCAACGGCATCTCTTTTAATGGTACAACCGGCCCCAGTAAAGCGGCGTTGTGTATTAAAAAACGCAAGTCGGCCTCCGGCGGCAACGATTGCACAATCTTTTGCCGGCCCTCTTCACTGCTGATATCTGCCGGAATGACCTTAATACGTTCGGGATAATAAATCTCCGTTTCCTGAAGCGGTTGTAAACGACGTCCCACGCCAATCACTTTAATACCTTTGTTTTCAACCAGATCAATGGTCAAAGCCCGGCCAATACCCGTACCGGCACCCGTAACAATCGCATATTCTTGCATACTGTGCTCCTCTAAATTTATGTTTAAAAAAACATATCGAACCACGGAATGCGATGCAAATCGGATGAAGCGGGATTCTGTCGCGCCATCGTCCCGAACAGATTTTGGAGGGTTGGGTAATCGTAGGGACGTTCGCTCAACGTAGCTAAAATCAAAACGCGATCCGTTCGACTCAGGAAATTGCTGTCTAAATTCACTTCTTTTATACGCCCGTTCTCGATCTTCAGACGAACCGTCACATACTCATTTCCCTCTTGCCAATCCGTTTTAATATCGCACGGCGGCGATTGTCCGAAATTCCACGTCCAACGGCGATAACGCTCATCGGCAAGCTTCCGGATTTGCCGCCAGTCATCTTCCGAAAAACGATACCGCTGCGGAGAAGGACCACACAAGCGTTCGATAAGTTTATCTTTAAAATCGTTCAATTTTAACGCGTGGTTCAGATAGCGTCGCACATTGGTTATGACATCCGGTACCGATTTTGAACTGCGCGACTGAACCCGGATAGCGGGATTGAGCCTTAACAGTTTTCGTATCCGTTCCAGATCGGCGTCGTACAGAAGCGTCCCGTGGCTGATCATGTTGCCGCGACTGCTAAATTGTGCATTGCCCGAAATTTTCATGCCATTGACGATAAGATTATTGCGTTGGTTGATCTCGACCGGTATTCCGCTTTCGCGTAGAAGCTCAACCACCGGTGTAAGAAATTTTCGGTAATTATTGAAGTCCTTGAGTGTATGGCGTGCTAAAAAACTAAAATTGAGGTTGCCGCGGTCGTGAACGACCGTTCCACCGCCGGAGATACGGCGATAAACCGGTATATTGTTTTCGTAAGCCTTTTTTAAATTAACCTCTTCGATCACATTCTGATGCCGCCCGACTACAACCGAAGGATCGTTCTCATACAAAAGCAAATAGCCATGCCGCATTTCCAATCGGCGAACGGCATATTCTTCGAGAGCAAGATTCAAAGAGGGATCGTAAATATTCCGATTGTCTATTAGAATTAAATCTTCCATAAGCGCCGGTCAGATTATCCCTCAGTCTCTAAATCAATATTAATACCCATAAAAAATGCCGGATTTGATGAAGTTGATACGATCTTTCAAATCCGGCAAAATGTATTAATACCCTATCAAACTTTTATTTTGCCATCTTTTTTTCAATCTGGAAAACCGGTTTTATGTCCACCGGAATATCGCTTAATTTATTTCTCAATGTTACGATCGGTTTGGATTCGACGGCGTATTGATTAATGAGCTGTTTGGCGCCTTCGTAATCGCCGGTGGCCTGAATCATTAACACTTTGTGCGCCAATTCTTTCAGCACACCAAATATTTTTTCCCGGTTTACGGTAACTTTTTCCAGTGTTTCATCAAATCTATACGCGCCTCTTTCCAGGAAATAATTAAAGATAATAGCATTGCCCGCGCCGTGTGCTTCTCCGATGCCAAACCGGATGGAACGAAAAATACCGGCCAAAAACGTAGACCATATCTCATTTTCGAACGCCTCTGGATACTCTCCTTTTTCGATCATGAAGATATTATTGTACATGCCCAGAATATCGGCTTTACACTCTTCGATGGTTGAATAGGTTTCTTTCAATTCATCTTTAACTTCGGTTTTGCGTCCATCGACGGTAATAATGCCCGGGCCGATACCGTGGGACATTTCGTGCATCAGCGTGTGATTGAAGAAACCATCGAAAGTAACATTGGCTAACCCTTCTTCAGCCATGATGCGTTCGGCGATCGGCTTCAACTGTTTCTTGAATTTGGCTTTGTGCACATTTTTGAGCATCACCTTTTTAGAGCCTTTTTTCTGCCGGACGCGTTCATCATTGGGCAAGTTAAACGCCAGGGTTTGTACGCCGGCCTTGGTATCGCCGGCCGAAAAGATTTCCTGCACGACCATGATGGGCGATTCACTGCCCCTGTTATAATTCTTGTGTTCTTCCGGGATGGGCAAATTCTTTTCCATGTCGTTGAGATAGTTTCCAAAAACCGCCAGTTTTTCACTTTCTTCCGGGTCTTTGATGGTCAGGAAACATTCGAATGCGGCTTTATAATTAAACAATTGGTCTTCGTATACTTCATACGGTCCGATTACCACTTCTATAGTGTGGTCCTTCAGATCCATCCACGCCATGTCGCTCTCGAAATAATCGTTCGTTTGGAAAGCTTCGGCACGCGTCAACAAATATCGTTTAAGACTCGCATTATCGGCGTACTGCGCCGCTTCGCGCAATAATTTCGAAGCGCGGGCCAACGGTTCGGCGTAATGTTCGGAATAGGGAATCGCTAACAATTGGTCCCCTTCCCTGCGAATAACCGTAAATTCGGATTTGAAGGCTTTTTCATCTTCGGGATGATCTTCTATCCACTGATTAAATTCGGCTTTGGTGATATCGGTAGGATAATAATTGGCGCCCTTTGGCTTAGCTTCGCTTCCGTAAAACGGCTCGTTATGATTCAGGCGGTCAAACGGACCAAACATAATGTTAAAGTAATCCAGAGTTAATTGATCGACCGGATCGTCGCTTTGTTGCAATTTTTTTTGAATTACTTTGTTTTTGTAATAGACCTGCTCCAGAAAAAGCTCATCCATTATTTTGGCCGCCTGATAAAGCTTTTCGACAACCTTCTTCTGTCGGTCATCCAGTAGTGAATCATCGTAACGTATCTCCGTGGGTGCAAATTGCGCGATATTCTCTCGAAGCATAGTTATCTTTTCCCCATTATTAGCGCTGTTTGTTTGGCAGGAATGGAGGGTGAATATCATTCCCGTTACTACAATAGCGATCGCCATACGTTTCATTCTAACTTCCCCTTTCTGTAATGGGCCGGTTACGTTAAAAACAATTTAGCATAAAAAAACGGATTGGCCAGACGCGTTTTCGGTACTTCGTCGGCCATCATGCCGCTTATAATATCTTTGACTTCCTGATTCCGGGCCGCTTTATTGATTACAAAATTAAGCAGAAAACGAATGCGGCCTATGCGTTGCAATTTCGTACTCACTTTTAATTCGTTCCCCACCTCACCCCAGAGCCGCCGGTCGTAACGCGCCAAGAACGTCTCCGAATAATCGTTATGATCCACCGCTTCACGGGCCGTTTGCGCCGCCTGACGTCCCGAGAACAAGGCATTGCCAATACCTTCGCCCGTAAACGGATCGATAAGACCCGCTGCATCGCCGAGCAACAGAAAGCCGTTTCCGTAATTTTTACGATGCTTGCTTCCGACGGGTAAATTCCATCCCTTCGGCTCCTCGAGCGCTGTTGCCCCTTCAAACCGTTTCTTCAGAAAAGAACCGTTCAAGGCGTTTTGTAACGATTGCTTGAGGTCGATACCGCGTTTTTTCATGGTGGCATGCAGCATCCCGATACCCACATTGGCACGGTTGCCGTCAACCGGAAAAATCCATAAATAGCCCGGCTGCACATCATCGATATAATGCAGCTCGAGCTGGGCGTCCAGTCCCTTTACATTTTCATAATACTGGCGCAGGGCAACCACCCAGTGCTCGGGGTCGTGTTCGTATAAGCCCATATCCCGGGCCACGACCGATTTAAAACCATCGGCGCCAAACACAATGCGTCCGAAAAACGATGCCTTTGTTCCGTCTTTTTTATAAACGCCGCTCACGCCACGCACGTATCCGTTTTCGACGATGAGTTGTTTAACCGTAAATCCCTCGATGGTTTGATCGGCTGCGGCGGCGGCCTGTTTGAAAAGAAATTGATCGAACACCATCCGACGCACCACCAAACCTTTGGGATTGGCGTCGGGCTGACCGTTAGGATTGAACGGAATATTGACCGTTCGGTTGTCCGGACTGCCAAAAGTAATGGACTCGGCAAGTGCAATGGGTTCCTTTTGAATTTTATGGAGCAAGTCAAGCTCTTTAAGAATGGACATGGATTTGCCGGAAATGGCATCGCCGCAGATCTTATCGCGCGGGAACATATCCTTTTCCAGCAACAGTGTTTTTAAGCCGTGGCGTTTCGCATACATCGCGGCCGAAGCGCCTGCCGGTCCGCCGCCAACAATAATCACATCAAATTCAGACGCTTGCGCGTGCATTTTTTGCCTCTCTTATTTTGGAATGTTGAAGCATAACAAATTAGGTAATTTTGTGCAAGAAAAAAGCCGTAGCGCCTTACTCAGTAAGTAATCGCTAAGTAATACTTAAATTCACCTGTGTAAAGTAATAAATGCAGGGGGGGGGATATTATTGTTTTTTTCGGCAGAAAATATCGCATAACAAACTTCGACAGAGAAATAATTTCCAAATTTAAATGTGCGTTAGTTGGAGGAATGGTCCTTCTCATCCAATACGCATCGAACGACCCGGGCTAATTTCTTTTGTGAATACGGCTTTTGAACGAAATGGACGCCCTCTTTCAACGACCCGTTTACGACCACATGCGTATCGGTATATCCGGAGACAAATATCGTCTTTGTTTCAGGATTTAGTTTAATGATTTCGTCCGCCAGTTCTTTGCCGTTCATCTCGGGCATAACAAGATCCGTTACAAGCAAATCAATATCGAGGTTGCCTTCCGTTAGCATCTCCAACGCCTCATGGCCGTTGGCAGCCTTATGTATTTGGTAACCCAGGGCTTCCAGCGCGCTTGCGGCAAAATCACGCACTTCAGTTTCATCTTCAACGAGTAAAATGCGCTCCGATCCGTATAGATTTCTCTCATCAGTAACGGTTTCCTGCTTTATGATACCTTCCGTATTCACCGGCCAATAAATTTTGAACATAGTACCTTCGTTGGGTTCGGAATAGACCTGAATGTTGCCTTTATTTTGTTTCACAATACCATAAACCATTGACAGCCCAAGGCCGGTGCCTTTATTTTTAGTTTTTGTCGTAAAGAAGGGATCAAATACTTTATCCTGAATTGATTTATCCATACCGATTCCATTATCCGAAACCGAAAAAAATACATGGGGCCCCACATCACTGCCTGTATGCCGGTCCACATAAGCCTCATCCAGATGAGTAGCACCTGTTTCGATAAGAATAATTTTCTTAAAACCGGGTTTCGAAACCGTATTAACGGCGTCCCTGGCATTGATAATAAGGTTGGTCAATATTTGTTCGATTTGGGCGGGGTCTGCCTTGATATTGGGTGTATCGGTGGTCAAATTCGTTTCAATTTGAATATCCTCGCCAAGTAACCGCCGCATCATTTTATCCATCGAAGTAATGATTTCATTTATATTGAGGATTTTGGGTTCGTATATTTGTTTGCGGCTGAATGCCAGAAGTTGCCGCGTTAAACCTTCGGCGCTTTTGCCTGCTTTCAAAATCGAAATAAGATTCTTGTGCAATGAACTTCCCTTTTCCGCCTTCATTAATGCCATCTCAGCGTATCCGTTGATAACCGTCAGCAGATTGTTAAAATCGTGGGCGACGCCGCCTGCCAAGGTACCAATCGCCTCCATTTTTTGGGATTGTTCCAATTGTCGTTCCAATTCTTCTTCTCGACTTACATCGCGTCCGATCTTGCAAAAATTAATAATGTATCCGCTATCGTTTTTTATGGGAAAGATGACCGCTTCTTCGGCGAAATAGGAGCCGTCTTTGCGTAAATTGATGAATTTGCCGTTCCAGGCTTCACCGCGATTGATGGTTGTCCATAAGTTTTTATAAAAATCGGAATCGTGTTTACCGCTTTTAATTCGGGCGGGCGTGTCTCCCAAAATCTCATGGGAACGGTAGCCGCTTATGGCTTCAAAGGCGGGATTCACATATTCGATTTCGCCTTTGACATCCGTTATAACGATCGATTCGCTGGCCTGATCAACCAACATGGCAAGGCGTTGCAATTGTTGTGCGGCTGTTTCCTTTTCTTTTAAGAACCTCATTTTCATGATGGCGATTTCGACTTGCCATGTAAGCGATTCGATGAATGTTATTTCTTCTTTTCTCCAGTTATGCACCTGTTGCAGATGACCTAAAGCGATGATGTAAAATCCCTCTTCCGTGAAGGCAAATGGAAAACAAATGATGCTTTTAATATTTAATCGAACATGTACTGTCTCATCCCAGCCATCGCTTATTAAAATCGGGTGTATTTTATTGATATGACTTTCGATCCAGGAACGATGCTCAGTAAAGTGTTTTATACTTTCTTTAATGCTGTCGAACGTTAGCCTCTCATCCGGAAAAGTGCTGCTAATATGGTCAAATTTGTTCCATTTACTCAAATATACCGCTTCTTGTTTTTGAAAATCGAGAAAATAAATCAGACAACGATCTAATTGCAGGGCTTTGCCGGCGGTCCGAACCACCATGTTTAGAATCTTCTGGAGATCATCGTATTGGATCAGATGTTCTGCCACTTTATTGAGGGTCTGAGAAAAATTTAGCTGCTTATAAACGGTTTGTTCTGCTTTTTTACGGTCGGTGATATCGCGACCCAATACCACCAGATTTTTTCGATTATGATCAGCGTCAAAACCGGGCGCGCGTATCACATCAAAGATTTTCTCACTACGGTCCGGTTGTTTGATTTTTTCTTCTGAACGGGATACTTTTCGGGACTGCCATGTGCGTTCGTCTTGTTCCGTACTTAAGAGGAGCGCCTCGCGATAAACGGGGTCGGTATATTGCGCCAGCTCCTGATCGGTTTTACCCTGATACGCAACTTTTCCCAATGAAAACCGTTCGAGGATGGCATCATTAGCTTCGAGCCACCGGCCTTCGCCGTCTTTAAAACAAATAATGTCGGGCGTCGCGTTGATGAGAGAACGCAGCCGGTGTTCACTTTCTCGGATACGTTCGCGGGATTTTTTGTTGTGAATGGCATCGCCCAGAATTCTCGCAATCGTTTTGAGCAAATCAACTTCTGTATGGGTCCATTCCCGTTCTTGATGACAATCATCAAATCCAATGAATCCCCACCATTCATCTTCTACGAATATTGGGATCACCAGAATGGAATAAATTTCTTGTGGCGACAAAATCGCCCGTTCCTGTTCAGGAAAATCTTTTACCAGACCCTGGATTTGTTCGTCCTCAAGCATCGTATGGATCCAACGTTCAAATCCCGCCTCGACAAAAGGCAGATTCTGCAATTGCGGCTCGTGTATCTGGGGAGCGATTCCTTCTGCCGCCCATTCAAAGCGCTGACTGGTGAACCACTTGCCTTTACTATCCCGGTGATTTTCGAAAATGTACACACGGCTAACATCGACGGCGCTTCCTAATTTTTTTAGAACAAGATCGATTTCTTCTTCCCATGCGGTGGTTTTTAAAAGGCGTCCCGCGGAGTAACTTATTGCCTCCAAAATCATATCACGACGCTGTAAAAGATCTTCGGTTTGCTTGCGGTCCGTTATATCCTGAAGGGTGCCTTCATAATACAGAACATCTCCATGGACGTCTTTTACAACTCGATCATTCATTAAAACCCAGAAGGGATTGCCGTTGGCGCGTTTCATTTGCACTTCAATATTCACCAGGACCCCTTTGGAATTTACCATCTTTGCCAATCGCTCCCTTTCATAAGTCTCCCAATAAAGATCGGATGTTTTTTCGATTGCCAGCATTTCTTTTTCATTCCGATAGCCAAACATACGGACCATGGCCGGATTTACCGTGATAAATTGACCTTCCGGAGTGCTTTGATAGATACCTTCGGCAGAATTTTCAAATATGGATTGATATTTCAATTTTAATTCCCGGGTCTCTTCAAACGCAATCTGCCTCGAAAGAACGACGGACACATTTTGGGCGATTACATTGGCATATTCCAGCTGCTCCGATGTGCAATGGTAAGCATGGGTGTACAGAAACATAAGGTATCCGCGGAAATGCTCGGACGTTTTCATGGGCAAGAGATACAGTGCGTTTATGCCTTCTTTGGTGAACGCATGTTTTACCGCCTCATTTAAGCCGGATGTAGCCATATCGGGGTAGTGATGCGCTTTCAGATCGCCTTTATTGCTATGCCACGGGCCTTGCTCTTCCAACGATTTGCGGAAATCTGCGGATAGGCTTTTCCATGCCTGTAAGCATAGCCGGCCATCGTTTTGATACCAGAGAATGGCCGAACGATCGGCTTTTAAAATTGTAACGACGATTTTTTGTGTGACGTTAAAAATATCCTGAAGTGTGGAAACCCGATTCAGATTTTCTAAGAATTGTTTTAATTGGTCGCTAATAGCCGTCTCACGGCAATGTTTTATTTTATCCTTTTGTGCTTTAGTATTATTATTTGAATTCATTAAAATATTCTTCCCGGCGAGAACTCAGCGTCGCCTGAGTTAATTTATGATATATCGATTATTATGGGATAACATAACATCCAACTCTCGTTTTTATGAACCAAAAGGAAATGCACACCAACATTTACTTTCTGACATTGAATTATCGTTAAATTGAAAAAAAGTATTAGCAAATTCCGAATATCTGATTCAATCGGCAACACCTGCTCACCAATTTCACGCTTGCGCTGAAGCGCAATCATTTTCATTCAATCACTTTCATACAGCGACCTAAGCGACATAAATGCATTGCTTCATCATTAGAAGACCATCGTTTACCACTGGCATCATTAACTTAAGTTGGAAAAAAAGGCTCGCCTGAACTCAGGTTGTTTCGAACTTTAGCTGAAGACATAAGATTAACAACATCTTTTCGTTACCAACGCATTTATCGCTCCTTTTTATTACGGCTACGTGCCATAGCTAAGATAAAGCGTTATGTTATTCAAACGATTTATCAATGATGAACAGATGGTTGTCTGACAATGCGTTAAATACTATGCGCGTTCGCTAAAACGGGGCGATACAAGCATCCCTTGCCGCCGTATTAAATGGAGATAAGATTGTATTTCCGAAAGATGTTCCTGGATATATAAGCGGCGATCTCATTATCATCGCCCTGTGGCTGGATCGTTATCCAATGGATGTTCGTCATGGAACGGAACCAGGTAAGTTGTCGTTTGGCATAGCGTCGGGTATTTCGTTTGATTTGTTCGACCATTTCATCATACGAAAGCTTACGGTTCAAATATTGAAATACCTCACGGTATCCAACGGTGTTCAGAGCGGTATAGCGGAGATCGTAACCGTGTTCCTGCAGCCATTCCACCTCTTCGATCAATCCCCGCTTCAACATAGCTTCCACGCGTTGATTAATGCGTTCATATAAAGCCGGACGTTCCATCGTCAGGCCAATCATCACTGTTCGAAACGGGGCCGGTTCAACGGCAGTACGATGAAATTCGGAAAAAGGCTTGCCCGTGCTGTAGTAAACTTCCAGACTACGTAGTACGCGCTGGCGATCATTAGGGCTGATCTTTCGGCTGTAGTCCGGGTCAACTTCTTTCAACGTTTGGTATAGCGCATCCAGACCATCCTCTTCCAGCCGGTGCATTAAACGTTCCCGTACAACGAAATCCCGAACATGACCGTTAAAAAAGCCCTCAATTAACGCTTTAATGTATAAACCCGATCCGCCTACGACCAGCGCCATTCTCCGTGTTTGTAACAATTCTTGAATACAAGAACGCGATTCCCGCCCGAACAGACCCGCGCTGTAGTATTCATCGGGTCTTTTATGGTCGATAAAATAGTGCTTCACGCTCTCAAGAATGTGCGGCTCCGGCTTGGCCGTGCCAATATCCATGTATGTATAGATTTGTCTGGAATCGGCGGAGATAATTTCGAATGGAATTTGGCGGGCGAGTTGGATGGATACACCTGTTTTACCGACCGCCGTCGGTCCAACGATAACCGGAACGATAGCCGACACGCTCAGGTGATCCTCTTGAATTTACGATCCATTTCTTCTAAATCCATGGTTACAATCACCGGTCGCCCGTGGGGACAGAAAAAAGGCGTTTCACAGGCGAACAGTTGATCGACGAGATTATGCATTTCCGTCTGAGTCAGAGGTTCGCCGGATTTAATCGCATTTTTACAGGCAAACGCCGCCGCTATTTTCTCAAAATGGTCGAAATTGTTTAGCGGTTCATTTCGATAATAATCGATAATGTCAAGCAAAATTTGGGATTCCCGGCCTACTTTAACGTCGGCCGGCATGGCCTCTATGACGATGGTATTTCCGCTAAATACCTTAATGCTGAAACCGATCTTTTTCAATATCTCATATATATCTTTAAAAACCATGAAGTCTTCATAATTAAGCGTTAGTTTATGCGGAAACAACAATTTCTGGCCGCCGTGTTGTTGGTCTTCTTTCACCACCTTTATCATGCGTTCAAATAGGATACGCTCATGGGCCACATGCTGATCAATAATCACCATCCCACTTCTTATTTCGGAGATGATATAACGATTGTGTAACTGCCAGAACTGAACATCCGCTTGTGTTTGTAAAGGCGGCAGTTGCGGCGGCCGGCTTTCTTGGGAGGGCTCGCTTTCGTCGGGCGACGGATCTTGTTGCGCTGACGGTTCAAAGTAGGTTAAACTTAACTGGCTCCCCCCGGTATAACGCGCCATGGATCTTTTACGATTGCGCAGTTCATCAATAATCTCTTTGGGGCGGTCTTCCTGAGGTGGAGAAGTCGCCGTACCGGGTTCGTTTCTGAATTCCGGTATGACGCCTTCATCATTAAGCGTTTTTTTAACCGTATTTATAAAAAAATAGTAAAGGCTGCGATCGTTGGTAAACCGCACTTCCATTTTGCCCGGGTGCACATTTACATCCACGAGCCGCGTATCCATTTCCAAAAAGAGACAAAAGATCGGATACTCCCCCGCTGAAATGAGGTTTGAATATCCCTGAAAGACCGCATGGTGGAGTGATTTGTCGTGAATCGGGCGGCCATTCAAAAAAAGGAATTGATGTCCGCGTGATTTTCGAACCACATCAGGACGGCTAATAAAACCGCGCAGAACCACGCCTCCGAGCTCCGCATTAACGGGTAGCAGTCCTTTAAAAAAAGCATGCCCTAAAACGGCCCGAACGCGCTCTCCAACATCCGCCTCACTCAGGTTGAAGAGTTGTTTATCGTCCATCCACAGCTCAAACGCAATGTTCGGGTAGGCAAGAAAGAACCGTTTAAGCACCAGCATGATTTGTTGATTTTCGGTGCTTTCGGCGCGGAGAAATTCACGGCGCGCCGGCGTATTAAAAAACAGATTTTTAACCTGGATACTTGTTCCGACATTAGCGGCGGTTTTTCTTAAACGACCGTTCTTCCCTCCATTCAGGGTATAAATATTGCCCATTTCTTCGTCTGCCGTACGCGACTTAATTTCGATCTGACTTACCGAGGCGATGCTGGGCAAAGCCTCGCCCCGAAACCCCAGTGTTTCAATGCGGTTCAAATCTTCTTCCGTAGCGATTTTACTGGTGGCGTGACGTTCGAAGGCCGTTTGCAAATTGTCCGCATCCATACCGAAACCGTTATCCACAACCTGTATTTGTTTACGGCCACCCTGTTCGATAAAAATTGCGATTTGATCGGCTTCGGCATCGATGGCGTTTTCAACCAGTTCCTTTACAACCGATGCCGGACGCTCCACAACTTCGCCCGCAGCAATTTTGTTGGCCAGAATTTCCGATAAAATTCGGATGCGTTTCGTTTCCATACTACCAAATTTTATTTGCGTATTTTGACTTCGTTTAAATTAAAGACCGAATTTAAAAAAATAAAAGCACTGTACAAAATTCTCTGAATTCGGCAGAAGTATAGGATAAATATTTTACCCTAAGCCGGACAAGCTCCGAATATCGGGACAGACCGGAACCAATTAAGTTATAAATGATGAAATAAAAAGCTGAGGTATTGAGATCAAAGCATCTATCTTATTATTACTTTTCTTTTTACTCTGAAGAATCGGGATATTCGAAAGGATCAACCATGAAGTAGTCCTCCCAAGGAGTCCTTCGGACCTTCGGGATAAAAAACAAGAATTTCATTTTAAAGGCACTAAAAAATGGAGCCCGGTTGCACGGGCTCCATACAAACGAATTGAATAAGTATAATGCTTTACAAAAATATTAATGTTACAGCGATAAAAATCGGAAATAAGATTGGAATGGAATATTTAATCATGTAACCGAAGAAACTGGGCATGTTGATTCCGGATTCTTCCGCTATGGATTTAACCATAAAATTGGGCGCATTGCCGATGTAAGTATTGGCGCCCATAAACACTGCACCCAGCGAGATGGCGGTCAAAAATTCGATAAATTGCGGATATTGAGCGCTAATGGCGCCGGCGTCGAAGGCCTGGGAGATCATTGCCTCCGTTAAATCCAACTTCCCGAGAGCGCTATTAAAAAACGTCAGATAGGTCGGTGCATTATCCAGAAAACTGGACAGAATACCGGTGGTCCAAAAGTAGTGGTAGGGTTCCTCGACAAGACGAATGACGAACGCCATGGCGCCCTTTTCTCCGGATTGCAGTATGGCCAGCGCCGGTATTATGGTCATAAATATGCCCGCAAAGAGATAGGCCACTTCTTTTATGGGAAACCAGGTAAATTCATTATCTTCCCGGATTTTCCTGCTTGTAAAATAGAGCGATAGAAGCCCCATGAAAACCAGCCATAAATCCCGGACTACATTCTGGTATTTCATATGTACGCCAAGCAGAGTGAAATCGCCGATTTCAACCAACCCGCTGAAGATGACCCCACCCACGACTCCAAGCAGAAAAATAAAATTAAACGCACCTTCCACCCGGATCGGTATTTGTTCTTCTTCGGGAAAGCCGGCCACGTTCTCTTTTCGGTAGTAATAACTATCCATAACGAATAGCAAGACCAATAGAATGGCAACAACCATAGCCATTTCGGGGAATAAACTGAATGTCCAGAAGAAGTTGACGCCGTGAATGAAACCTAAAAATAAAGGTGGGTCTCCGATCGGTGTCAGCGAACCGCCTATATTCGCTGCCAAAAAGATGAAAAACACCACTAAATGAGCTTTATGTTTACGATGCACATTTGCGCGCAACAGAGGGCGAATCATTACCATTGCAGCTCCTGTGGTTCCGATCCACGAAGCGAGCAGCGTCCCGATCAGAATAATCAACACATTGACGCCGGGCGTTCCTTTAAGCGTGCCGCGAACAAGCACGCCACCGGCGATAGTGAATAAACTCCACAGCAATATTATGAATGGAATATAATCGATCAGGTAAATATGAACAATTTCATGGAAAGCATGTGATTTATAAATAAACAGGAACGGAATGGCAAAGATGACAGCCCATGCAAATGAAATCTTGGGAAAATGGTGATGCCAAAAACGGGGCGCAATCAACGGAAAAATGGCAATTGAGAGTAAAATACCCACAAATGGCAACACACTCCACAGGGGCAAATCCGCACCTAAATCATGGTCGCCTTCGCCATGCTGTCCTTCTTCCGAATGATTCCCATGTTCGCCGCTCTCGATGGTGGTATCCTGTTGAATTGCATTTTCGGCGTGTAGCCTGGAATTTTGAATTAAGGGCAAGGTCAAAAAAGCAATTACGATAACGACAAGAATCCTAATATACGACAGATTAACCATAAAGCCTCCGGAAGCGCAAGATTACCATTATATCAATCATTTAACCACAAAATGTCGCCTTTAAAAAAGTTATCAATATAGCATATGCCCTCATTGTCTTCAAATAAATTTGACGCCCTGAAAATGAGTAAATGTCCGCTGGATAAATATCAACATCCGCCCGGGAGGTCTCTTAGAAGTTGCTGTATTCTCTGAGAGAGAAATGGTATCCGTAAAAAAACGGTATTAATGATTCAATTGAAAATTAAATCTGAACCAGACGGTGTCGGCTGATAAATTCATTCAACCATTCATTTAATTCATCCCTGAGCTCCCGATATCCTATTTCACAATCAATGGCGTCGTTATACAAATGTACCGGATCGTTGATCTCTTTGTGAATTTTTGTTCCGCCGGTAAGAAGCTCCGAAGCTTCCCGCGCTTCACTCGTGGTTGTAATGATGATATCGAAACGATCGTGGATGAATTCATTCATGGATTTGATTTCCTGGTTCGTCAAATTAACGCCGATTTCGCGGAGTATTTTAATGACCTGTTTATTGGGCGTTTTAGGACTTAAATCCGCGCAGTAAGCTTCAACACGATCATAGGAAATATAGCGTATAAGTGCGGCAATCATTGCATTAATGCTTGAATTGTCGCTTCCAAGAATGAGAACACGCTTCATTAGCGATCACCCCGGATATAACCCAAATTAAATATGCGGTCCGCTTTCGGATAAGGGCATGCTTGGTACTTTGAAGCGATAGTATACTTTGAGAAAAAAATAACGTTCTGAGCTTCTATACCGTATCTCATCTCCATGCAAACAAACTCCGCAGGTAAACTATGCTTTCGAAAAAATGTATAAAAATTCATGGGCAAATTGGCGATATAGGCCTTATTGACGCTTCAGTAACTAAACATTCCATTAAACAACAGTAATCAGGCATAAAGAAAATACAAAAAAAGGGGCTCAATTGCCATAATTTTTTGATTAATTACAAGCTGCAATGGAATTTTTCATTGACTCGGCGCTCTGCACCTTCTATATTGACCGAATATAAATTTCGTAGCAGTCAATAATAAGACGCCGTACCTCATGAAGATTGTAATAAAAAAAGCATTTGACGGCACGCAATACATTGCGTTTTGTGAAAATGTACCCAATTGCTATGTGCAGAGCAAAGCCAAAGAGCACCTTAACGGTTTAATTAAACGAGCATTGTATCTGTACAAAAATCAGTGTATCAAGCGCGGTCAGGACTTCCCGAATGAGCCCGACAAGCCTTTGATTTCCAGAAAAATTCGTTTTGATGCTATTTCCACTGCACAAATCGTGAAAATTTTTCAACGTTATAACTATCATATTGAGTACGAAGACGAACAATCTGTTATTCTGCTCAATTCAGATTTTCCCTTTAATCGTGTTCACCTGCCTCAGTCAAATAATTTATCACCGCTCATTATCCAACGTATTTTTGGCGAAGATAACACCCATTATATTTATAATAAACAGATGAAGTTAAATACTTCTGTATCCTGAGATTTTGCCTGATATCTTTAACGATTTAAACGAAATTTTTCCCCGAGATATAATTTGCGCGCCTCTTTATCCTCAGCAAGAAAATCTGACGTACCCTCTTTAAGGATGCTTCCTTCAAACAAAAGATAGGCGCGGTCGGTTATGGAAAGCGTTTCGTGTACATTGTGATCCGTTATCAACACACCAATTCCGCGATTTTTGAGACCATGGACTATATTTTGGATATCCTCAACCGCTATGGGATCGACGCCTGCAAATGGTTCATCCAGCAGAATAAAATAAGGCCGGGTTACCAGCGTCCGTGCGATCTCGGTTCGGCGCCGTTCACCGCCGGATAGCTGATAGCCTTTGTTTTTGGCAATATGTGAAATATTGAGTTCTTCCAGGTAGCGTTCACACCGTTTTCGACGCTCCTGTTTGGGAACGGAGAGCATCTCCATGATTGCAAGCAAATTTTCCTCGACGGTTAATTTTCGAAAAATTGAAGCTTCTTGCGGTAAATAAGCCACTCCGCGCCGGGCGCGCTTGTACATCGGCAGGCGTGTTATATCTTTGTGGTTGATAAGAATTCGTCCCCCGTCCGGTCTTATCATTCCCGTGATCATGTAAAAAGTCGTGGTTTTGCCTGCGCCGTTCGGTCCCAGCAGCCCCACAATTTCACCCGTCGTTACACGGACGGAAACACGGTTAACCACCTTGCGTTTACCGTAAATTTTTGTTAAGTCTTTACCCTGCAGGATGTAGGGTTCATTGTTTTGTTTCAAAGGCCTTTTCTCCCTCATAATTTTCCGGATAGTAAACGCCTTCGGCGCCGCCGATAATCTGAATGCTATCGACCTCGCCTTCCTTAAAGTGGATCAGAATCGTATCCGCCGTGGCGAAATTCGAACCCTGTTTTTCTCCTCTTTCGTTTTTTAAATAATAAATACTCGAAGCCTGATCCACAGCCCGTATTTTCTGTGGCTGCCCTTCTTCTATGTCAAACCGGATTTGTTGGCCACGCAGGATATTTTCCTTTTCGGAAAGCGAATCCACACGGCTGCGCGCTTCCCCGTTGCCATATACAAACAACCGTTTTAAATTCAGAGAGTCGAACAAGGCATTAATTTTTAGTCCGCTTAATTGATTATCATCGTACCAAACATTGGGGCTAGGCGTTAACCAAATCTTTTGAGTTCCAGGAAAATAACGCGCCGTGTCGCATATCGCCTTCAGAGCTCCTTTGTAAATGATTACACTATCGACCGCAAGAGCCTGTGCGGAATCGCCGCCCGCATAATCCAATTGTCTGGCATATATGTCAAGCGAATCCCCGGCGGTTGTATCGCGCTTAATTAGTCGCGCATTACCAATTACCCTGCTGAAACGGGAGGGTGCACTGTGCCAGCCCTTGTTACCCCATATTTGCACCAAGTGTTCAACATTTCTTACATAAACGTTTTCTTCGGCGAAAACGCTGTCAATTTCAAAAAAGTAAACCATATACTCGGCATACAAAGAGTCATCGGGCGTCTTAACGCGCACGCGTTCCTTGCAGATTGCTTTTTCATTATCGGGATAGTATTCGATCTCGCGGGCGCGGATTTTATGAACGCCGTCCTGTATGAAGACATCCCCTTTAAACGTCAGTTTTTTCAGGGTTTCATTATAAATGGCATCTTTGCAATACATATGGATGGTGTCTTGTTGAAAATGTACATTGCCGCTAAAGATACGCAGTTTTTGTTCATTTTCTTTGCGTCCGATGCTCTTGTCGGCATGGATTAAACGCAGACCATCATCGGCGGCTATTAATAAAAATGAAAGCGATAAACTTATTGCTATTAATAATACGGGTGTATGATTCTTCATAAAGGTTATTCAACGTCAATAGCCCGGGATGTTTTACCGCGGGGATTTGAAATTTCATAGTTGATAAGATCCGGATCCGAAATGAAGCTGTCGCCGTAAAGGGTGTCCTGTTCTTCCGTTGTGATCATGACCGGTATCTCTGAAATAATTTTTCGACGCTTATTATCCCATTGTAAGGTATCGGTATACAGTGTTACGCCGCTGTCCGATTCAACGACGACGTTACCATAGGCAAACATATCCTGTTTTTGATCGTACACTTTGCCGCCCTGTGCATGTAAAACAGAAGTGTGGTCGCCATCCTCGTTAAAGAAATCGACGGTGATGCCATCGGAAAGATGTGTAACTTTGCGTTTACTGTATTTCTCAATGTAGCCGGCTTTTAAATAACCGATTCTGTTCCCTTCTCGCGTAATCACAATGGTTGCATCCCAGCTTTCCTGATCCGGCAATGGCTGGATCTGGCCGGAATCGGCGACTTGATGGTTTTCACCGCCGCACCCGTTAAAAATCAGTAAACAGGCTACCACAAATAACGGTAAAATAACAATATATCTCATCCGGTGATGCCCTCCTGCATCAAATCGTGTAAATGAACCACACCGATCAACGTATTTTGTTCATCGACCACCGGCATGGCAATTATACGGTATTTTTCCATTTCATTGTATGCAATTGTGGCCAAATCGTTCACTCTTAAAAATTTAGGATTTTTATTCATGACTTCAACCACCGGTATTTGCATAAAGTTTTCGGTCTTTTCAATTAAACGGTTTAAGTCACCGGTCGTAACCACGCCGAGCAGACGGTTTTCGCGAGTCACGACGGGACAGATGCCACGTTTGTTGGCCATTTCCATTACAGCAACTTTCATGAGATCGTCTTCGAAACAGAACGGTAATCGTTCGTTTTTTTCCATCAGATCGTTCACGCGCATCAACAATTTTTTACCCAGGGCGCCGCCGGGATGGAGCATCGCAAAGTCTTCCGCCGAAAAACCGCGACTTTCCAGCAATGCAATGGCCAGGGCATCGCCCATCACAAGTGTAACCGTTGTGCTGGCTGTCGGCGCCAAATCATTGGGGCAGGCTTCTTCCTCCACATCGATATCGATGATGACGCTGGAATATCTTGCCAGTGTTGAACTGCGGTTTCCCGTCATAGCGATTACCGGTATATTCAAGCGGCGAAACGAAGGCAAAAGCCGTATAAGTTCGGGCGTTTCACCGCTTTTTGAAATTGCCATAAGAACATCATTCTTGTGAACCATACCCAAATCGCCGTGCATTCCTTCCGCCGGATGCAGAAATAGGGCGTTGGTGCCGGTGCTCGCCAGCGTACCGGCAATTTTTTTCCCGATTGCACCGGATTTTCCCATACCGCTGACCACTACCCGCCCCTGCGTTTTCAAAATCAATTGAACGGCCTTTGCAAATTCATCGCCAACACGTTTATGCAAGCGTGCAATGGCCTCATATTCAACCTTTATAACCCGTTTTCCGATATCAATAATTTGTTTATCGTTCATGTTTGCCAGGTATAATTCCCTCTATGTTTATGGTAACAGAGTCTTTACCCACAGAAGCAGCTTGTGTGGAAGCTTTTGCCTCAACGATGAATGTTATCTTCCCCGTCATCTCCTCGTTCGTTTTGAACATAAATCGATAGATCGGATCACTTTGACCGCCCGTTTCCGCTAATACACTATCCCTAGAACCATTCCTAAAGCGAATCCTCGCCCACAGGATGCCGTTTTCATGATAGGCGCGCGCACGTACTTCAATCGTATCCCACAAGACGAAGTATGCATTGGGTGCGGGCTCAAGAATATCAACCACCGGCGCTTCAAGATTGAGTACCTGTAGTTCTTTGGAATCCTCATCGCTGCCGTTGTCGTTACTAACTTTAACCTTTATCCGGTAGCTGCCGCCTTTTAAATCCGCAATCCATCGCACGGAATCGTCATCTGCAGGCAATATAAAATGTCCGCCGTTTGCACTCCACTGATAGTCGAGCGGACCGTCTTCCGGATTGGAGGCCCTTACACTTGCACGCACGGTGTCCAACGGCAGAACACGATCCGCAGAGACCTCAATGCCCGGCGCTTCAATTTTAGGCTGTTTGCCGGCATTGATGAGTTTTCCGACTTCATCGCAAGCAAAAAGCAACATTGCTATTAATACGAATATAAAAATAGGTTTCATTTCAATGACGGCCAAACTGAGTGATGATGTCGCGAACTTTTATAGTAATTTAATTCCTTACAAACCATGTTATGCGCAATTCCCTCTGACTATAAAACGGCCCGCTTTAATTGGCGACTGTCCATAAAGCACACAAAGGCAGCGCCATTTCAAACATTGCATTCCATCCCTTCGATAATTTTTGGAGGATTTGGCATTCATCGTCTTTACTCTACGGTCTTCTGTAACGTCTGGTACACTTCACTTCCGTCGTCGCTGGTCAGGCTTATAACAGCGTAGTCCGGCATTGTGTCAAAGTTGATTGTAGCCAGACGAATTTCTTTATATGATCCGGCGTCGATCTTACCGACCAAAACGCCGTCTTCAAGGTAGTTTACCGCCCTCGATGCTTGTGATGTCTGATGATCCTTTACAAACATGAACCGAAGCCGCAGATCAACAGAAGCCTGATTTCCCAACGAAGCTACACGGGCTTTAATGTCTATCTGATCTTGCCCGGGATATTGCAAATCCACTTCAATTGAATAGCGGTTCTGAATATCGGTTACTTCATCCAGATAAAGTTGCATGCGGTTTAACACGCTGCTTTTCGAAGAGGCGCCGGCCACCCGTCGATTGCCGCCATTAATATACACATCGGGAACGCCACGGATGGCATCCGGCCATTCCTGTAAATAACGTTCCTGAAGTTGGGTAAAACGCAAGCTAAGTTCTTCATCATTGTAGGGATCGTCATAAAAGCCATTTTGAGTTAAATCCCTGTGGTACTCGACCACAATCACATTGTCGCTATCGTTTTCGTCGATTTCCTTAAGCGCCTCCAGCACATAACCGTTATAGGGGCTCGGATGGGCCACATTCACGAAAGCTTCCACTAAAACAATCGATTTGCTGTAACTGTCCGGATTCTTTGGATCCATTAAATTATCGCGTGGTATATCTTCACAATAAAGAAGAAGCACGCTCAGAAGAACCAAATTAAAAACATTAAAAACGGTAATAAAACGCAACCCCCACCTCCTCTGGCATTCGGTATTCCATCTTTGGCATAAACCCGATTTTTTGCGAAGGCAAAGCCTGAATATCTTCCGTCATTCGGCTTTTGATCCAGTAATAAAGGGTTGATGCTACCATCACGCCTGAAAAAAAGGCGACGCCAGTCCTGATCTTTTTACTGTTATTGGCCCTATCATACAAACGATCAAAGTCTTCAAGGCGGTCGGCGCGGTTATAGCGGTCCTTAAAATCCTGATAACGCTGGTTGGTCCAGACGGCGCCCGCCACGCTTGCCAGGCTTGCAAGCATAAAATAGCGGGTGGGATACGCTTCCGATTCGATGCGATGGTGATAGTCGCCCCGGCCCGTCAGTCGAGCGGCGATATTGTTGGCCAGTAATTCCACCATTTTGACCAGATGATCGTCGTCCGGAGCCTGCACGGATTCTACCGCCGCTTCGCCGCTTTTCACCCTTAAAATTTTTGCGTTGATCCGGTATCGCCCGCTCAATAAATCAATGACGCCCGTTAAAATAAAGTCAGCGCCCAGCAATTGCCCCACGGCCCTGTTATCCAGACTATCCACCATACCGGAGAGTTGCAATTGCTGCTCCTGTAAAATCTGTTCCAGACGGCGACGCTCGACCAGTTTTAATCCTTCATAACGCTGCAGTTCGGTTTGGAGCAAATTTTCAAGACGATTTTGCCACGCGTCCAAATGAAATTCGTTGCTAATATTATCAAAAGCGCCAACCGCTACATAAACCTGTCCTTTGCCAGGGTTGGCCACCAATAATATTGGCATCAGGAGCATGACTATTTTGGGAAACGGGACTTTTTGGGGATGGTTATTTTTCGAGTTGTTGCAGCAATTCATGAAACGTACCCTGGCGTTTTAGAATTTTATCCACTACTTCCCGAACGGCGCCTTTGCCGCCTTCTGCGATGGTTACAAAATCACAAATAGCTTTAACTTCATCACGGGCGTTGGCAACGGCCACGCTAAAGCCTACCCGTTTCAGTATGGGTAAATCCAACAGGTCATCGCCGATGTAAGCAATCGCTTCATCCTCCAAACCAAAATCGTGTTTCAGCTTTTCATAATCGGGCAGCTTGTTGAAGTTACCCTGATAAACGGCATCGATGTTCAACTCTTCCGCCCGGCGCATTACGAGTTGCGAGCGCCTGCCGGTAATAATGCCTGTTTTTAGTCCACCCATACGCGCCAGCGTAATGCCCATGCCGTCCTGTACATCAAATATTTTCTGTTCATCGCCACCGGATGTATAGATGATTTCACCGCTGGTTAATACGCCATCCACGTCCATCAGCACCATTTTTATGGCAAGCAGTTTGGATTTCATGATTTATTCATTTCTCCTTTGCTTAAGCGCTGAATTTCTATTTACGAAATCCCTGCAACCGAGTTGCCTGAGCCTGAGCAATCTAACTAAAATCCCAAACAATCACAAACCTACGCTTAAGCATACATAAGCCATTATCAGACGACAGGAATTTCAGGCAAAGAACGATTTAGCCATAGGTTGCATAATCATAGATACCCTGTTCATCCCTGGCAATTTTTGGTTTGACTAATGCGTCTATGGCTTTAGCCTGTTCCAGTAATTCCCCCAATTTTTGCAACGGCAGCATACTGGCTGCGTCGCAGGCAACCAATATTTTTAAAGTGTTTGACCGGGCTTCCGGTCAATGGCAGCCACATGGCGGCATTTTTTACAACGGCGATGATTATAAGCTGGTCTTTTTGCCTTGGTGTTTCGTCTTACGGGAAGATGGTCCGTACGATGGTCAGGAAGACTTTATACACAGGCGTGCATCAAAGGCGTTGGGATGGGCGTAATGATCAGGATCGTCCGGTAGCCAGCGGCGTTTATTTCTACCGATTCAAGGCCGACAATGTTGCAAAAGTACGCAAGCTATTGCTGTTGCGCTGACATGAACGGGCTGACAAAATCCGCAAGCGCCCGGCACACCTTGCGATAATAATGTTTGAATTCATCAGACGTTTCTTCCGCAGCCCGATCGGAGATGGCTTTAATGCAGTAAAACGATAAGTCATATGCCCGTGCGACCGTTGCCAGATGAAACGCCTCCATATCCACGAGCTCCGCACCGAATCGCCGGTTTAACGTACGTCGCCTCTCGTTTGCGGTAACCGCTTCATCCACGGTTAGAAGCCCCATTTTCTCGCGGCACTGAATTGGATTTAGTAGTGGTAAATCGAAATAGGTTTCGCCCTGTTCGTACAGGATGCGGTTAATGCAATAAACGGCGCCGATCGTCGGATTTGAATGCAAAGCGCCTGCCGTTCCGATATTCAATACGGATTCCGTTTTAAAAAATTGTAAATATCGCTGCAATGCCAGGCGGGCGTTTACTTTCCCCATACCGGTCCGCAGGAAATCCACATGCGGTGTGCGATAAAGCGTCGCCTGCTTCAACTTGACGCGCTCATTAACAGCTGATTTTTCTAAAAACGGTTCGACTTCGGCCTTCAATGCCGCAACCACAGTGATCATGCCTCGAATTCTTCCTTCAACAAACCATACCGCAGAATGTCGTGATATCGTCCACCGTAGTATTTGGCTTCCCTCAGGGTCCCTTCCCGTTTGAATCCCATATTTTCAAACAGTTTTACGGCCGCTTTGTTATAGCTGATAATCTCCGCTTCAAGACGGTGTAAATTGAATTGATCAAAAGCCATACGAATTAAGGTATCCAAAATTTGTTTGCCCAGGCGCTTGCCGCGTACGTCTTTTTTAAGAAAAACCTGCACTTCAGCTTTACGGTTATACCAGCGAATATTGGTAAAGCAGGCATAACCGGCCAACTGATCCTTATGGTCCAGGCGGAAACACATACGCGTGGGCATCGTTTCCGGATAGGAAACGGTTTCCGAGAGATATTTCAGAGCATCGTTGTCGTCCTCTACGATCGCTCTGATGGCAGCTTCCGGCTCCTTCATCAACATGAGAGAAAGCGCACTATCCTTAATCACCATCATTGCCTCCCGGCCAAAGAATCTTTTAATTCTGTGTTTAATGATTGCAGTTAACATGTATTTTAATATATGGCGTTTGCGTATCATAAGAAAGGGCTTTAACAAGACGTTCAAAATCAGCGAAAGACCTGTCGCCATTTATATCATTTTTATGCGAATCAATTCCTTCTCCGGGTTTTAAAGGACGAGACGCTTCTGCACATAATTAATTGCAATTTTTAGTAAAGAAATTTAATATTGAACGATATAATTATATGAAGCGCTGAAGAAGGTTAACCTTAACTGAAGGATCAGGATGAATTCAAACGTTAGCACGGAGAGGCAACAAGCACCGTTGGTATTTGTCGTTGATGATTTATGGCCGAATGTCAAAATTGTAACGCGTATGCTGGAAAAGGCTGGATTTCGCAGCGATTACTGTCAGAGCGGCGAAGAAGCATTACAGCAAATTCCCGAAAAACAACCGGATTTGATATTGCTGGATATTATGATGCCAGGTATGGACGGATTCGAAGTCTGCAAGAAACTCAAAGAAAACCCGGATACCCGGGAAACACCGATCATTTTTCTGACCGCGAAAGCATCCGATGAAGACATCGTTCATGGTTTTGAATCCGGTGCAGTGGATTATGTTACCAAGCCGTTTAAAAGCACCGAACTGAAAGCCCGCGTACGCACGCATATCGAACTGAAAAATACCAATGAGAAATTACAGCGTTCATACCAGCAACTAAAAGCCTCGCAATCAAGAATCATTGAACTGGAGCGTAAAAACTCCGTATTAGCCATGGTGGCAACGGCCAATCATGAGTTGAATCAACCCCTCACCGTCTTAAAGGTTAATTTTGACTTGTTGAAAATGTCCCTCAGAAAATCCACACTGAGCGAAGAGCAAATCAATTACATTAAAAAAATATCGAATAGTATCGATGATGTACAAAAACGTCTGCAAAAATTCCGTGAATCTTTAAACTTCAGAATCGAAAAATACTCCGAAAACACCGATATGGTTGTTTTTGATGAGAAGAAAGATCACTGAGAGATTTTGATGCGCGCCCAGTATTTTCGTAAAGATTCCATGTCCATAGCAATCCCGACCCGCACCAAAAACTGATAGATCATCGGGGCCGAAAAAATTACCAACAGACAAAGCAGAATACCCGCCAACACATCCACAACATAATGGTAGCGTAGATAGACGGTTGAAATGATCAAGCTGCCTCCGGCAATCAAAAGTATATAAAAATAGCGTTTATGAAACCGGGCCGCAAAATACATGGTAATCAACGTTATGGCCGTATGTCCGCTGGGAAATGCATCCCTCTGGATGCGTTCCAGTACATTGAGCCAATGGCGAAGCTGCTCCGAAAGGCCGTATCCGTGCAATGCGAAACTGTGTAAATGTTCGAGCGTATGGCGCGGACCCAGCGCCGGGACCAGAAAATAGCCCAGATAGGATAAATAAAAACCCAATACCATCACAAATGCAAAATAATCAAATGCTTTTAGATGACGCTGACGATAAAGGATGTAAGCCATTATCAGTGGTAGAAAATAGAACGTTGTATATACCAGTTGAAAATATTCCGTTAAAAGAGGATGATGCCAGTTCTGCATCCAAACCGTGGGATGGGTTCCGAACCAGGTATAATCGAGTCGGATTAATAGGCTATCCATATCTGTAGGATTTACGGCATGCACCAAAAAATGTAATTCGTAAAAATTGGCTGGAATAATGATAACGGGATTCCAATAGCGCAGCCAGGTTACCCAGGCAGAGGGATTCAATTTCGGTAAGATGGAAAGTACGAACGCCACGAGCAGATGCAGCGAAATAAAAACGGAAGCATGTGGCACGTCCCGATAATGAAACCAAATAATGGCGATAATGATAAATTGATAGAGTATCGTTGCTTTATCCGCCGGTCGTAACCGGTTTTGATAAAAATCGATTATTTTTTCATCCATCGTGTACACATAAGTTAATCGTTATACGTCTGATTTATAGCGGAATATTGCCGTGTTTTTTGGGCGGATTACTGTCGGTTTTATTCTCCAGCATCCGAAGCGCCTGGATTACACGCAGTCGTGTATAACGCGGTTCAATGACTTCATCGATAAAGCCCCGCTCCGCCGCCAGATATGGGTTGGCAAATTTTTCACGGTACTCTTTCTCTTTTTGTTTTAAAACCGCTTCGGGGTCGTCGCTGTTGCTGATCTCTTTTCGGAATATGATCTCGGCGGCGCCTTTGGGACCCATAACGGCGATTTCCGCACTGGGCCATGCGAAATTGGCGTCGCCTCGTATATGCTTGGAGCTCATGACGTCGTATGCGCCGCCGTAGGCTTTGCGTGTAATAACGGTAATTTTCGGAACGGTCGCTTCGGAAAAAGCATAAAGGAGCTTGGCGCCGTGTTTAATAATGCCGCCCCACTCCTGATGCGTACCCGGCAAGAATCCCGGTACATCTTCGAACGTGACCAGCGGAATGTTGAAAGCGTCGCAAAACCGCACGAATCGCGCTCCCTTAAGCGATGCATCGATGTCGAGAACGCCGGCCAGATGCTCGGGCTGATTGGCGACAATGCCCACCGCATAGCCGTCCATGCGGGCAAAACCGACGATCATATTGCGGGCATAATCCCGGTGAATTTCGAAGAAGGATTGGTCATCCACAACCGTATTTATGATTTCTTTCATATTATAGGGTTGATTGGGATTTTCCGGAACGATCGTGTCCAACTCTTCATCAATCCGTCCCGGCGGATCTTCGCCTTTAAAGCGCGGCGGATCATCGAAATTGTTATTTGGAATGTATGAAATGAGTGTTCGAATTTGTTTTAAACACTCGAGGTCGTTGTCGCATGTAATGTGGCTTACGCCGCTTTTGGCGGCGTGGGTTTCGGCGCCGCCCAGTTCTTCGGCCGTTACTTCCTCGTGCGTAACCGTCTTAACCACATTGGGTCCTGTTACAAACATGTAGCTGGATTCTTTTACCATCAGCGTAAAATCCGTAATCGCCGGCGAATAAACCGCGCCGCCGGCGCAGGGTCCCATAATGGCGGAAATTTGCGGAATTACCCCTGAGGCCAACGTGTTGCGCAGAAAAATTTCCGCATAACCGCCCAGGCTCACCACGCCTTCCTGTATACGGGCGCCGCCGGAATCGTTCAGACCGATAACCGGAGCGCCGACTTTCATAGCCTGATCCATAATCTTTATGATTTTTTCGGCAAAGGTCTCCGAAAGGCTTCCGCCGAAAACGGTAAAATCCTGGGAAAAGATAAACACCAGCCGACCATCTATATACCCGTAACCCGTAACCACGCCGTCGCCGGGGATGCGCTGTTTGTCCAGACCAAAATCCCGGGAACGGTGTTTGACCAGCATATCCATTTCCACAAAAGTGCCTTCGTCCACCAGATATTGAATCCGCTCCCGCGCCGTTAATTTGCCCTTGGCGTGTTGTTTTTCAATACGTGCTTCGCCGCCGCCTTTAAGCGCTTCCGAACGGAGTTTCTCCAGCAATGCGAATTGCTCTTTTCGGTTCATACCTCGCCTTCGTTTGATTTTTTTGCTTTCAATGGATCAAGCCGTGTTCCTTAAAACTGTAAAAGCCGTTAGCTGTTATAATCAAATGATCGTATACGGGAATTTCCAGCAGTTTGCCGCTTTCCACAAGCCGTTCGGTAATTCGGATGTCATGATCACTGGGTTTGAGTTCGCCGGAGGGATGGTTGTGCATCACAATCAAGCCCTTTGCCAGGTTTCGTATAGCGGGGGAAAAGACCTCGCGCGGATGAACGAGCGATGCATCCATAATACCCCTCGTAATCTCAAAATCCATGATCTTTTTCAACGCTGCATCCAACAAGATGACATAGAAACACTCATGTTTGAGGTGCCCCAGTACCGGACGATAAATATCCGCCACCTGTTTCGGACTTCGAAAATAAACCACCGCCCGTTCAGCTTTTTCGCGTTCCAGATTGCGATATAACTGAAAAGCAGCCAGTAATTTAACGGCTTTTGCCTGTCCGATGCCTTCAATTTGTTCCATTTCCGAAATGGTTGCACGGCTAAGATTATCCAGTGAACCGAATTGCCGGAGTAAATTTTTTGCCAGTTCCACAGCGTTATATTTGGACGATCCGAATCCCAGAAGGATCGCAACCAATTCGGCGTTGCTCACCGACCGGGGCCCCAATTGCTTGAGCTTTTCCCTTGGTCGTTCATCGATCGGCCAATCGGTGATGCGCGCCCGGAAGTGTTGCGGTTCGTTTATTTTATCCGGCATGATTTTTTTCCAACAGGCTGTTCAGGCTGTTTCCATTTTACGATTCGCATACCAATCTTTGATATATTCGACCGCTTCTTTTAAGGAAGAACCCGGTCCAAACAGCCGGCCAACGCCCTGTTCCATTAATCGTTTAATCTCATCATCGCCCATTATTCCACCGCCGGTTAACAGTACATCATTTAGGCCTTTTTCCTTCATTAATCGCAACACCTTCGGGAAGATGGCCATGTGGGCGCCTGAGAGAATACTGACTGCAATGACATCCACATCTTCCTGAATGGCGGCGTCTACGATCATTTCCGAGCTTTGCCGTAAACCGGTATAAATAACTTCAAAACCGGCGTCGCGGAGCGTTGCAGCGACCACTTTAGCCCCGCGGTCATGACCGTCCAATCCAGCTTTAGCCACCAGAACGCGAATCTTTTTATCCATTTTATGCTCCCTGTCCTTCGTTTCCTGATGAGACAATCTGTTAAAATTCCGCCGGTTCTACGTATTCGCCGAAATCCTCTTTGAGGGTATCAATCATTTCACCAACCGTAGCGTATGCTTTTGCGCATTCCACCAGCGGCGGCATAAGATTTTCATCATTTTGGGCGGCTTCGCGCAGTTTTTGTAGGCACGTTTGAACCAAATCATTATCCCGATCGCGCTTTAGCGCATGTAATCGTTCGATTTGCTGTTTTTCGACTTCCGGTGAAATTTCCAACAGCGGTATTTCAATCTTTTCCTCTTTATCCTTGAATTCGTTAATACCGACGATGATGCGCTCTTTATGTTCGATTTCATTCTGGTATTGGTAGGCCGCCCGGGCAATTTCTTTCTGGAAAAAGCCTTTTTCGATCGCCGGAATCACCCCGCCTAATTTGTCGATTTGTTCAAAGTAGGCTTCCGATTGTTCCTCCATTTTATTTGTGAACTCTTCAATGAAATAGCTGCCGGCCAAAGGATCGATAGTATTGGCCACACCGGTTTCGTATGCTAAAATCTGTTGCGTCCTCAGTGCTATTTTAACCGCTTTTTCAGACGGCAGCGCCAGGGTTTCGTCCATGGAATTGGTATGGAGCGATTGGGTACCGCCCAGCACGGCTGCCAGCGCCTGGTAAGCAACCCGAACGATATTGTTTTCCGGCTGTTGTGCGGTTAAGGAGCAACCTGCGGTCTGCGTATGGAATCGTAATTTAAGAGACCGTTCGTTTTTGGCGCCGTATTTTTCGCGCATGCGTTTGGCGTAAATCCGTCGTGCGGCACGAAATTTGGCGATCTCTTCAAAAAAATCGTTGTGAGAATTAAAGAAGAATGACAAACGTGGCGCAAAGTCGTCAATATCCAAACCCCGTTCCAGTGCGGCTTCGATGTAAGCAAAACCGTCCGCCAGCGTAAACGCCAGTTCCTGCACAGCTGTCGACCCGGCTTCGCGAATATGGTAACCGCTGATGCTGATGGTATTCCATTGCGGCATGTAATTGGTGCAATACTCGATCATATCGACAATGATGCGCATGGACGGGCGGGGCGGATAAATGTACTCTTTCTGAGCAATGTATTCTTTCAGAATATCATTTTGAACGGTTCCTCGCAGCTTATCCTGTGAGACGCCCTGCTTATCGGCCACAGCGATATAGAAGGCCAGTAATATCATGGCAGGCGAGTTGATGGTCATGGAAGTCGAAACTTCGTTCAGCGGGATGCCATCGAAAAGAATTTCCATGTCCTTAAGCGAGCTAACCGAAACGCCGCAGATACCCACCTCGCCTTCGCTTAATGGATCATCAGCGTCGCGGCCCATCAAAGTCGGTAAATCAAAGGCCACTGATAAGCCGGTTTGTCCGTTTTCCAGAAGATATTTGAAGCGCTGGTTCGTGTCTTCCGGAGAGCCGAAGCCCGCAAATTGCCGCATGGTCCATAAACGGCCACGATACATATTGGGATGAATTCCGCGGGTGTAAGGATACTGACCCGGCATACTCAACTGGCTGTCGTAATCGAATCCGTTTAACGCTTCCGGAGTCGCCAGCATTTCTACCGGTTCGCTCGAGGTGGTTACAAATTTAATATCCCGGAATTTGGATTGCTTGACGGCCTCCTGCCATTTCGTTTTCAGATCCTTGTTCATACGATCCCCCTCTTACAATCATCTTTATATATTTTACTATTATCAGCACATTTGCATTATATTCCTAGTTAGATACGGTTAACGTAATTACCCATTATAGTTAGTAGAGTATAATATAAATAGGAATCAATTACAATGCGCACATCACAAGTTACGCGACCAATTTAAGGTTTGAGTCCCGCCGCAACCTGTTTAATGATCTTTTTGGCCTCCATCCGTAACAAACCGGGATTAATGGACCGATCCGCCAGAACCATCAGGAATTCGCTTCGACCGGTGATCTTTGAAACCTGCAACAAGCCCTTTTCAAACAGGATGGAAATTTCTTCGTGTGTCCCCATCTTGATCTCTTTATCAAACTCTGCCATATATTGATTGATTTCAGAAACCAGAGGCACCATTTGCGCAACCGGATATTCTTCGGTATGGTCTTCCTGTGAAGAGGATACAACCGGTAAGCCCTCTTCATCGAACACGACTGCTAAAATAATGCCTTTGGTCTTGACAAACCTCGAGAGCAACTGGGCTAAATTTTCGCGCCTTGCATCCTGTTTTGTCTCTTCGGGCGGTAATCCGCCTTTTCGATTTTCATCCACCCGGCGCAATCCTTCCAGTAACAGCGTTTGCCAACCCTTTGCGATGGTTTCCTTCGGCGCCCGCACATTTCGATCCACGGAAAACTGCCCGCCTTCCCAGCTGATGATCTGGTAAAACGCATCTTCACCGTCTTTATCGCCCAATTGGGCGTGCACAATATTTCCGTCTTCAAAGAAGATGATGCCCTCTTCTTCTTCGTGTTTAACGTGCAGCGCATTGGTCAATCGCCCCAGACAATTCATCTGGATCAGGTCGCTCAACTGGAAATCGGAAATGCGTCCGTCGAATCCCTTTTTGTCTTCAACGGCGTTCATGATCAACTGACGCAGTTCCTTCATTTCGAAGGGCTTCTCAATATATTTGAAACAACCGCGTCGGTTGGCTTCCTCCTGCACTTCCGAAGAGCCATAGGCCGTCATTATGATCACTTTGGTCGTTGGATAGTTGTCTTTGATCTCCATGAGCAAATCCAAGCCGGAAATTTCCGGCATACGAATATCGGAAATCACCAGATCCACCGGAAATTGAGCCAACACTTCCAATGCTTCGTTGGCGCTGTTGACGGTAATAAGCATGTACTTATCCTTATCTTTTGAAAGATGTTTCGAAATCGACCACGTCAGGTCCTCTTCATCATCTACTACCAATACGCGTTTTTCAGACACAATACACCTCTCTAATTATCTGTTTCTTTTGAAAGATACCATTTTTTTACATTTGCCAGGAAATAATCGGCAGGAAACCGTACATTCTTCAGATCATTATGCACAGCGTGAAAATATCTTTTGTTGTACAAAAGGGTAATCGGCTGATCATTTATGATTTGTTGCTGTAATTGCTTCCATGATGCTGAATTTTTACCATCCCGTTTAAACAGGCTTTCTATAAGCGAATCGGTTTTGTAGCTGCGATATCTCATCACGTTGTAACCGCTATCGGCTTGTTCGGAATGAAACAACTGCGTAAATGCCATCGGATCGGTTTCAAGCCAATTGACGACCGCTGCATCAAAGCGGCCCGTTTGCAAGCGATCGACCATTGCAGACCACGGGACCAATCGTACATCCACCTTTACTCCGATCGAACGCAAATATCGTTTAACATTGCGCGCCGCTTCCCGCCTTAAACGGCTTTCGCTATTGGTCATTAATTCAAATTTCAGGGTATCTCCGTTCCTGGTCAGAAATTCATTGTCCGTATTGCTGTTCCACCCGGCGCTCTTAAACCATTTTCGGGCCTTGTCCGGATCGTAATGATAAACCAAACGTTTTTTGAACAACGGTAAACCGGGATGGGTCGGGTTGTCGTAAACTTCGCCATAGCCCCACAAAATTCCATCCAAAATCGCCCTGCGATCGATCGCATGCGTCAACGCTTTGCGAAGTGTATCGGATGCGAACGGCGCTCTTTCCGTATTCCATGCTATGAATGTAAATCCCGGTTCCCTGCTCTCCTCGATCCGATATGGCGCGTTTTTTTGCAATTTTTCGGCTGCTTTGGGCGTCATAGCATAGGCCATATGTAATGTGTTATTCCGAACGAATTGGATTAAACGATCTTCGCTGTTAAAAAAACGAATTTGAATCGTTTTCAGATATGGCGTATTTTTACTGTAATAACGGTTACGGATCAGATGCAGACGACGAGCATTGCATTGTTTTACAATAAAAGATCCACATCCCACAAATTGTTCGTTTAAAGCTTTTTTAAATTTCTCAAATTCCGCATAACGCATTAACAACGGCTTAGGCAAGACCGGCCAGCAAAGGGCTCGTTTGGCTTTAATACCGGGAGCGCGCATGTGGAATTCCAAAGTCAGAGAATCTTTGACCACCAAGCGCTCAATGGCGCTTACAGACCAGGATTCATTGATACGCCGTTCGTGCCGTTTTAGAAACTGATAGGTTGCCTGAGCATCATGAGCCGTTACTGCTTTGCCGTCGCTCCATTTTTTTAAAGTGTTCAGATGGAGGGTATACAGTTCCCCCTGTTGCTCGCTCTGCCAGGTATGGCATAAACCCGGAGTGAGCCTTCCATTAGCATCCAGGTTGAGTAAAGAGGGAAAAAGTAATAAATCGCCCAGTTTCTGGCTATAGTATTCCTGGGAATCAAACGGAAAAAGATTGTCGATTCCGCCGATGATGCCCACCTTAATTTCACCCGTTGGCTGCTTAAATTCCCAAGACGGTTTTTGTTTCTTCTCGCATGTTCCAACGATCATCATGAGTAAAAACAAAATGCAGATACGTTCAATGGCGCCATATCGTCTATACACAATAACCCCAAAGAAGATAGACGATCAGGAACGCAGGCGCGATAAACATAACGCTGTCAAAACGATCCAAAATCCCTCCGTGCCCGGGCAGAAGACCCGATGAATCTTTCACCTGTACATCGCGTTTGAACCAGGATTCCACAAGATCGCCCATTTGACCTACAACGCCAACAATGATGCCAGCAATTAACGCCTGAACCACTGAAATCGGTAGGATCTGTAGCGCCCGTGCAACGAGGAATGTAGCAATGGCGCCAATCAACCCTGCTATGGCTCCCTCGCGGCTTTTTTTAGGTGACACCCGCTCCAACAAACGATGGCGACCCCATCGCATACCAATAAAGTAAGCCGCCGTGTCGCAAATCCACACCGCCACAAATATGGTAAGCAACATTGCACCGCTGCTGCCGGTATTGTCATTAATAAAAGTTTGGTATGGATTCATACGCAATAATACCAGAATGGCCAGAAATACGACGGGATACACCACACCGAACAGAGTACCTGCAATGTTTAAGTTTGCAGAACCGGTTGTTCGAAACATTTCGATGGAAAAGAGTATCAGTATGGCCAATAAGGCAAGACTCAACACAGGCGGCGTGAATCCATACACCATACCGTAAAGAGTCGTAAGCCCCAGGAGAATCCCGATGCCTTTCTGTGCAAATATTTCTTTTTCTTTAAGCATCCGGTAAAGCTCCCATTGACCCAATACCGAGATGACGCCGATTAACATAAAGAAATACAATCCGCCTTTTAAAATAGTGAATACCAGCAAGGGAATACCCACAATGGCAATCGCAATTCGCCAGGGTAAATCGTTCATTCAATCTCCATATACATTTGAGTAGTTTAGCGTCAAGTAAAAAGCCCGATATTTAGAATCCTTCTTGCAACGATACGTCTTCATCATTGCTACTACAACTCTGTGTCACATACCGTTTTAAAAGCTCGGTTGTGTTATGCACTTTTAGTATAAAATAAGAAGTTAGCCACAAATAGATTCCGATGCAAAAGTTGTAATGGCAATATGGCCAGGGATAAAAGCAAGAAATTTATGAGCAGAGGCCTAACTGAATTCGGGAATTTATGACCAAGTGAAACCGTGCTTTATTTAGTTTTCCATTAACAACGGTCTTCAGGCCGGTGTAAAGGATACACGCCAAAACACAAACCGTAATCGTTTCAACAGTTTTAACAGTTTTAACTGAGCGCTATGCCGGTCTCACACTTAAACCAATACGGCCGGAACCAAATTATTATTAGGCCATTTGGCGGCAGTTATGGCAATGAAAACAAGAATGACACGATCAAGGCACTCAAAGCAAATATCTTGAGTATTGGAATAATAGTAGGACTACGCCTGCATTTCTCTAAACATAATCCTTTTTCTCTGCGCTCTCTGCGTACTCGGCGGTTCAATGCCCTGCCGGCCGCTGCCACACAGTGACAACCTTCCCTGTAATTACAAATGCTTTGCCTTTGGCCTTGTCAATATGGCTGCCTCTTTGATGCTCCATTGAATAAGCTGCCCGCTCATTATACCCAGGGCGTTGCCCCGGGCTAATCCAATCTATCTTGCTCCCTTGGAGCAATCCGTCTTTCCAAATTGAGCTGCCGGACGGAATGGGGTTGAGCAAAATAATCGAAGCAAAAGCAAAAGACCGCTTTTAACGTTTTTATCCTCTATGTTTTTCCATCTCCCATAGGGACAGAAGATTTATAGGCCCAATGAGATTCACTTAATGATCAGCGTCCCGCTAGAAACGCCATAGAGCGCACCGTAATTGATGTTTCATCCCTGACGAAAGCGTTATAGATGAGGCCTCCTTCGTAGCATCGGGAAAAGCAAGAAATTCATGACTAAGGTACGAAGAACCCAAGGCTTGAGTATTGGAATAATGGTAGGACTGCGCCTGCATTTCTCTAAACATAATCCTTTTTCTCTGCGCTCTCTGCGTACTCGGCGGTTCAATGCCCTGCCGGCCGCTACTCCGATCTCCGGGATAGACCGATTATCTTCAGGCCTGTGGGAGGTAGTAAAATTTCCGATTTCTGATACCCTGTCCGAACGAGTTCAGGAAAAAACCAAGAATTTCAGGGATGCGGTAGCACATTTACCAAAACAACTTATTTAAAGCTACGCCGAAATGGAATAAGACAAAATTGCGTTAATAGCCTTCGTTTTACGTTTTGAATGAGAAGAGCAATCAGCGGGAAATCCCCATCATGACGGCAAGGATCACGTTCAATTTGTTGCTTTTGTTGACCCTCACATCGGCTGCGTCGTTTGCCGCCAGCGAAACGAAACAAATGGTCGATTCAATCAACGCCCTTCCTCACGCCTACCTCGTTTCCAATGGCCGCAAGGCGGTCGAACTGTTTAAAGAAAACGCCGAACGGGCGCGATCAATTGATTATACCTACGGGCAAGCAAAGGCCTACGCCCAGCTGAGTCTGGCGTTAAACGTCCTCGGCAAAATCGATGAACGAACCTCGGCTATACTGAAAGCCATCAAACGATTCGAACAACTGGGTCCTTCCCCGGATCTGGCGGCCATTTACGGTCACTACGGGTACGCCCAACGGAAACGCGACATGGAGAACGCCATACGGTATATGAAAAAAGGCATCCGGTTGGCGGAAAAGAATCAATACCGAACACGATTGACCAGTCTGTACGATGATTACGGTGTGCTGCACGAACAACGCGGCAACCTGGACAGCGCCCGTTATTTTTACGAAAGGGCGCTGAAGGTGAAATACGCCTTGCAGGACAGTAACGGGATTCCCTATAGTTTGAACAATATCGCCGGCATTTATGCCATGCAGGGCCTATTCGACAAAGCGCTGGAATACGCCGCCGAATCGGATACATATCGCAAAAAGGAAAAGGGGGAATATGGCCGGTCTCTCAATCTGATGCTTTATGGCGAGATATACGTTGCCATGGGCAAAAGCGATTCCGCCGTCGCTTATTTCAAACGCTGCCTTAAAAAATGTCATACGCTGAACTTCACGGATCTGGCGCGTTACGCCTACTTAAAATTAACGCAGGTTTACGAACAAACAGGCGATTACCGGAAAGCATTGACCAATCAAAAAAAATACATCGCCTTTAAGGACAGCCTGTTAAACATATCCACCAACGCCAAAATCGCCGAACTTGAAATCGCCTACGAGACTGAAAAGAAAGACCGCAAAATAGCGGAGCATGCCCTGGCCCTCCGAAAAAAGACCGCTCAACTCACGCTTGCACTGCTGGCCATCATTGCTCTCGCAGTCGTGAGCCTCTTTATCTATCGCTGGCAAAAGGCCAAACGGGAACGGCTGCGCAAAGAATTAGTCCTGAAAAATAAACTTAAACAATCCGAACTGGAAAAGAACATCGCCGATGAAAAACTTCGAATTTCCCGTGAATTGCATGACAATATCGGTTCACACCTGACCTTCCTGATCAATTCCGTTGATAATTTGAGTTATAGTGCGAAGGAATCCAATTTACAGGAAAAACTCCAGCGCCTGAGCACCTTCGGACGCAGCACCATTAAAGAATTGCGCCATTCGATCTGGGCCTTAAAACAACAGGGCGGCGCCGTGGACTTACTTGTTCTCAAAATCAATGAACTCAAACAGCAAATAAACAGCCAGCCCGGCAATCCTTATATGGAAGTACAATGCCAAATCAACCAATCTTACAGGTTTAGTGCCGTGCAAATCCTTAACCTCTACCGACTTGTACAGGAAGCCGTGCAAAACACACTTAAACATGCTGAAGCCGATCATATCCAGGTTACATTCGAAAAATCCGTGCACGACCTCGTGCTTGTCATTTGCGACGACGGCAAAGGCTTTGATATCGGTCGCCAACCCGCCGGCAACGGTTTGCGTAATATGGAACTGCGCTGTATGGAGGCCGGTGGCCGCATGGTGATTCAAAGCTCGGAAGACGGAACCCATATAATTTGCCGGATTCCGATCAAGGTATTGCAAGCTGGAAATTAAATGAAAACCGAATCAATAGAATAAGGCATCTGCCCTATTGTATGAAAATAGAGCAATGTTAAATTAACTATTATGGATAAACATAATCGAATACGCGTCGCCATTGCCGACGATAACAAACTGCTTGCCCAATCGATCCGGGAAAAGCTTGAAATATACGAGGATGAGCTGGAGTACAAATATACGGCCTTCAACGGGCGGGATTTGCTGGAACGTCTTAAGCAAGATAATGATGTGGACACGATCCTGATGGACATTGAAATGCCGGAATTGGACGGCATCGCCTGCACCGAATACGTAGATCGGCACTACCCTTCGATTAAAATCATCATGCTCACGGTATTTGATGACGACGATAAAATATTCCGTTCCATTCGGGCCGGCGCCAACGGGTATTTGCTCAAAGAAGAACCGCCAGATGTGATACGCGATAGCATCAGGATGATCATGGCAGGCGGGGCGGCGATGACGCCGGTCATCGCCGCCAAGTCGCTCGCCTTGCTGAGAAGCACTCCAAACGACGTAGTGAAGACCGCCGAAGCCATTCAGGAATCTAATCTATTGACCAAACGGCAGGCGGAAGTGTTGGAGCAACTGAGCCGGGGCCTGGATTATAAGGCCATCGCTGAAAATCTGTTTGTCTCGCCATTTACCGTACGTAAGCATATCGAACATATTTACGAAAAATTGCAGGTACACAATAAGATGCAAGCGGTACAAAAAGCACAACGTCATAAACTCATTTAAACCCCGTGCAGGGATGCTTGCCCGCTCTCTCTTTATTACCACAAACAATGACATCGCCCTAAATTCAGCCTTATAATCCATTACCCACCTCCCTGTGGTTCTATCATCATCTCGAAGAAAATCTGACATCTGCCGTATTGTCAATCCAGCGCCCGCTTTGTAAATAAACAACAAGCCGGCTATCCGCGATTCAACGATCCCGGTTTCATCTCAGTCATTCATATCCCGCTGGATCGCGGGTTGTCACCGCATATCTGATAACGCTTTAATCGAACGATCAACAATTTTTGGAAAAAGGGGGGATTGCTTATGTTTCGTATACTATTATTTCATTTAGCCGCTTTTACAACAGTTTTTTCTCAGATTCTTTGGCAGGAAGAAGTACCGGGCAGTATGGTAAAAGACCTGGCGCTGAACGAATCCGGTAGTTTGTTTATCGCCGGTATGGTTGAAAACAGTGTGGCTGAAGAATCCTGGGAAGATTTTTATACGGTCAAAATCAGCGCCGTAGGCGACAGCCTCTGGGCGCACGCCATTCATTCCGGGACGGAACACGCCAACGCTATCACCATGGATAATGAAGGAAACGTTATCTCAGCCGGCAGCATCGATAAAGAGGGCGGGTGGTGGGAGTACGATTATCTCGTCTCAAAATATTCCAAAGAAGGTAATATGGAATGGCAAAGTGAGTACGGCGGAACGAGTGGCCGCCAGGATAAGGTTATCGATATCATCACGGATGACGAAGGCAATATTTTTGTGACCGGCGAGACGCACAATCACCGTAATGAAGAAGCCAACATGGATATCACGACCATTAAATTGAACCACAGCGGCGACACGCTTTGGACAAGAACCTATAACAGTCCTTATGGATTGAAAGACAGCCCCAATCATATTCACATGGATGACGCCCGCAATATCTTCGTTACCGGTGATGTCATTTATGATGACACGCCCAATGATCAGTTTGCTCCTGTTTTGCTTAAATATGATACAGAGGGCAACCTGCTTTTCGATTCCGTTTATACAAACATCAGCCGTTCCGTACGCTTAGAGGATTCCCAAATGGGCGCCGACGGCTCCATCTATCTCCATCTGAACGAACGTCTGTCCGTTTACATTGAGGAACCTTATCGCGGCGTCAGAAAATATGATATCGATGGTCGCTTCGCAGGCGACATGCGCTACAAGGCCGACACAACGGAATGGGATTTTCAGGACGGTTACGTGGATGTTGACGACAATGGTAATGTTTTCATGTTAACGCATCTAAATAAAGGCGAATGGTGGGAAAATAACTGGCATGTAACGCTCGCTTGTTTCGATGTTGCAGGAAATTTGAAATGGAGTCATGAATACCCGGTAAACGATGAGTGGGACCGACCTTACGGTATTGAAGTGGACGCCGACGGCAATTGTTATATACTACATCTTGGTACGGCCGATGACCAATACTTCAAAGAAGCCAATTTGAAAAAAATTGACGGCAACGGCCGGTTACGATTTTCCATTAGCAGCGGTACGGTCGATCATAATCGCGGCAGCAGCCACATCGGTGCCATGCGTATGACGATCGATGATCAGGGGCATGCCTGGGTTGTGTATCGCTTTGCCGATGAGGATGACCTCGGTTTTTTTAGGATCATTAAATATGATACCCGCGTCAAAACCGCTCTATTCGAAACAGAACCTATAACAACGCCTCAGAACTTTGAGTTGTCGCAAAATTACCCTAACCCGTTTAATCCCTTTACCGCCATCCGATATTTCCTGCCAGCCGAAACACCCGTGACGCTGGCCGTTTATGATTTGTCGGGAAAACTCATCGATGTATTACAAGAAGGGCCGAAATCCGGCGGCGCACATCGCCTCGTCTTTGACGCCTCGCGTCTGGCTTCAGGAAATTATATCTATCGTTTAACCACCCGGTTCGGGTCCATTAGCAATCGCATGACCGTCGTAAAATAGGGGGTATATAATACCACAAACATCAACGCCGGCGTGCGCCTGCGTTGATGTTCTTCCCAGCTCCTCTGCTTCCATACTATCCGTATTACCCTCCTAACTTTTTTCCAAACGTTGCGGATACGCAATCAGCAAAACACGGCTTCCAATGTGCCAAAAGAGATGGAATATATACATTTTTGGCAGATTTTAATCTGCCATTTTTATTATATTCTTTTAAGAGATTAAGGCCGTTTATTGTTTTTATTGCACTTAAATGATTTGGCATAAAGCTTGTCTTGCCGAAATGCGTTGGGGAAAAAATCTTTTTAAATCAAACCATTAACAAGGAAGCACCAAGATTTTAAAAATGCCCATCTGATGTTTAAAGGCAGATATCGTGAACGCCCGTTATCTTAGAATAAATGCTCGGGCAATATATGTTGAAGCCTGCGGTATCTTTATCACAACGCCGCGTGAAACGTCAACAATTGTTGGAATGATCCATACACATAAACCAATACACTAAAAAAGGAGGAATGCCCCATGAGCATCAAACCCTTGCATGATAATATTCTTCTTGAGCCGGTCATAAGCGAAGAAAAAACGACGGGCGGCATTATTGTACCGGATACGGCGCGTGAAAAATCGATGAAAGGCAAAGTTGTGGCGACCGGCCCAGGAAAACTCTCCAAAGAGGGAGAACGATTGCCCATTGATATTAAGGAAGGCGACATCGTGCTCTATGCGAAATTTTCCGGAACCGAATTTAAAATGGATGAAAAAGAATATTTGATCATCAAGGAAGACGACATTTTAGCGATTATCAACCAATAAACCTGAGGCTATTTCTGCCTGTAAAGATCGCATCCGGCCGTGACCGGGCGTCATCGGCCCCACCAAGGTAACGCGTTCGGCTCTGGAAAATGCCGCCTCGATAGCCGGATTGCCGTTGATGACGGAAGCGCTGATCACCGATAAAACCCGAAGAAAACAAATCACAGGGTGCCATGCCGCACGGCGATATGGGCGATATGTATAAAACCACAAACGGGATATCGATGGCGATTTCCCGTTTTTCATTTTGTTCGCTCCTATCTTCTTTTACTCCGAATGTTTATTAATCCAATCGTCTTAAATCAATAATCGTATCTTGATTCGAACAGAATAAAACGGTCGTTCATTTTGTTTTCAACCATACAATCATTACTTTTTCAGACAATAGATACATACAAAAGCAGTAAAGGAGTACCATCCTCAGAGGTTCGTATGAAAAAGATGATTCGATTCACGGGCATTTTTTTGCTTGCGCTCATTGCACTCACAGCAGGTTGCCGGTGTGATAACGGTCCTTCGCAAGGCGAAAAAGCGGATAAGCCCCTGCCCGCCCCCGTCGATGTGGATTGGGCCGAAATTAAAGATCGCGGAAAGCTTGTTGCGCTTACCGGCTACAGCGCAACAAGTTATTTCATCTATCGCGGGCAGCCCATGGGGTATGAATACGAACTTCTGAAACGCCTGACCGACAGCCTTCAAATTGACCTTGAAATACAAATCGTTGATAATATGGACCTCATTTTCCACCGACTTAACCGCGGAGACGGCGATTTGGTGGCGCACAGCATGACCGTTACACTGGATCGGAAAAAGAAAGTATTGTTTACCGAACATCACAATATTATCCGACAGGTATTAATCCAGCGCCTTCCCAAAGACTGGCGTCAAATGAAACGGCACGAAATCGAAGCCGAACTCATTCGCACCCCGGTTGAGCTGATCGGTAAAACCATTCACGTTCGGAAAAATTCATCCTATTATCACCGGTTGCAGAACTTGCGGGATGAAATCGGCGGCAATATCAACATTAGGCAGGCGGCCGGCGATGTAAGCACCGAAGAATTGATAAAACGCGTGGCGCAGGGCGACATACGTTATACCATCGCCGATCAAAACATCGCCATGATTAATAAAGCTTATTACTCCAATATCGATATCAAAACGGAAGTCAGTTTACCGCAGCGCGTCGCCTGGGCTGTCCGTAAAACATCGCCTGGGCTGAAATCGGAAATCGATCGCTGGATACGAGAAACGCGCGGGACGGAAACGTACAATGTTATCTACAACAAATATTTTAAGAATCGATCCGCTTTTCGCAGTCGCATGAAGAGCGAATACTTTTCACATACCGGCAACAAAATTTCCAAATACGATCCGCTGATCAAATCGCATTCCGAGAAGGTCAATTGGGACTGGCGGCTGCTGGCGGCTCAAATATACCAGGAATCCCGTTTTGATCCCCGCGAAAAATCATGGGCAGGCGCACTGGGACTGATGCAGGTTTTGCCTGAAACCGGCCGCCAATACGGGGTAAACGATTTGTTCGATCCCGAAAAGAATATCCGCGCCGGCGTGCAATTCATTCAATGGCTGCAGGAATACTGGCAAAGCATCCCGGACAGTTCGGAGCGGCTCAAGTTTGTTCTGGCTTCGTTTAATGCGGGCCATGGTCATGTAAGGGACGCCCAGCGGCTTGCTGAAAAATACGGCAAAAATCCGGAGATTTGGGACAATCACGTTGAACGTTATTTACAGCTGAAATCCAGAAAAAAATACTTTAATGATGACGTTGTTAAATATGGCTATTGCCGCGGCGAAGAACCGGTGAAATATGTACATTCCATTTTAGACCGTTATGCGAATTACCGTAAATTCATACAAAAATAAACCGGTAATGATAAGCGCCGGGCATAACCGGCAAATCGTCCCAAAAAGATTCCTGCTCTACGCGCCACTTGAAAAACAGACCCATCCACTCGATACGCCCGAGGTCTAATTTTCCGCAACGAGGACGCTTATCGCCCTCTCTTGCTTTACTAACTGTTTAGACGAGTCTCCGCAAACAGGTATACGAACAAAAGCATGGGAATTATAAAACCGCCGTGATGGTTTTTATATTTAAGCCAACGGTATTTGCCTAATTTCAATGACCAATCAGGGATAATCAAGGGTTTGTTGAAATGAATTATGTAAACAAGACCAAACTACTCTTCGTGTGCAGCTTGCATTCGGTAAAAAGATTTCAAGATTGCACCGGCACCTATTGCACTGAACAAGCTTTGCAAGCTTGGGAAGGCCTGAAGCCCTTTAGATTATTATTCGGACTATATTCGAAAGAGGTTACATAAAAAAGAATCGATTATTTCTTAAGTTACCATGGCAAATGCGGATTTAAATAATCAAATATGTCTGGCGGTATTACCGCTGCAGCTTCTCACCGACGATTCCCGCGTACAAAGGTTTGCGGACGGTCTTATTATGGATTTAATAACAGACCTTACGCGCTTTCGATCTTTCCAGATTATTGCTTACGATGCCGTTCAGGATATCTCTCCGGATGAGATATATAACCACCCCAAATTCTATCAATTAAATCTCGACTATATGATAAGAGGCATGGTTCGTTTACATAGAAATCGGCTTCAGTTCAATCTGCAATTGATCAATGTAAAACAAAACCGGCTGGTATGGGCGGAAAAATTCAGCGGTGGTTTCAGTGCGCTTTTTCAGCTCCAGGAAGAAATCGAGCAAAAAATTGTCGTATCGTTACAACATTTTGTGGACCATGATTTGTTAAATGAAATCCGAAAGAAACCGCTCACCCACCTCAATGTATATGAATGCTGGTTGAAGGGCTATCAGGAGTTGAAGAAAGGTAACTTAGAAGCGGACGAACAGGCGCGGATGTATTTTAAACAGGCGATTAAAATGGATCCGCATTATCCGCGTGCTTATACGGGAATGTCATTGTCCTACTTTAATGAATGGAGTTGTCAGTTATGGAGTCGATGGGATGTTAGCCGCAAGGGAGCTTTCGAATGGGCGCAAAAAGCGCTGGAACTGGACGAATGGGATCACATAAGCCATACCATTTTAGGCAGAATTCACATTTTTAACGGCGCCTACGAAAAAGGGGAATACTATTTACGAAAATCGCTGCAAATGAATCCCAACGATGCAGAAAACCTCATTTTTATAGCATACGGTTTTATCTTTCTGGGTTATCTGCAAGAAGCCAAAATCCTTTACGAGCGCGCCCAACGTTTGAATCCATCCGAAGATTACTATGCATACGCCTGCGGCGCCTTAATCCATTTCGAGATGGGCAACATAGAGCAGGCGCTGATGATTGGAGAACGCAATGAACTGAGCAAAGGTTTTGTTGATTTTCCAGCTTATATGGCCGCCGCTTATTTTATGAAAGGCGATATGGATCGAATGCATACGTTCTGGGATATATTTATAACCGAGTTTACGGAAAAAATCAACGGCGGTAAACCTGCCGACACCATCACAGCACTGCAATGGATGAAGGACGTTAATCCCTACCGAGGAGGAACCCGTTTAAATCCGTTTTGGGAATATATGAGTCAGACGAATTTAAACGGCCGGCCAAACAAATCAAACACCGCCTATCCACGGCAGCCCAATCGTTTTAGTCCTGAAGGTATGGTATGGCTACTCTCCTTTAACGGAAAACAAATTCAAATATCACACCGCAAAGGTCTTCAGGATATAGCGCGATTGCTGTCCTCACCCTATCAGCCGATTCATTGTACCGACCTCATGGGGGCAAAAACGCTGGAAAAAAGCCAGCCTGTCTTTGACCAAAAAGCGCGGAGCGATTATCAGCAAAGGCTATTACATTTGCAGGATGCAATTGCAGAAGCCGATGCCATGAACGATGACGGACGTTTGACCTCACTGCATCAGGAGTATGACAAATTACTGGAGCATATTTCCCGGTCCATTAGCAGAAACGGAAAGACACGCAAGGCTGCAGGAACAATCGAAAAGTGCCGATCAGCCGTAACCTGGCGCATCCGCGACGCCATCAAAAAAATTGCCGCCCTGCACCCTGAATTAGCGCGGCATCTGCAAATCTCCATTAACACCGGCGTCTTCTGTGAGTATGCTCCGGAACAGGAAATACCGTGGACTTTTTAAATCCGCACCACCTTCCCCTATCACATTTCTTCCCCTTCCTCACATCGTAAGGTAAAAACTCACGCTTAACACTATTAAAAATCAAATTCCGAATTGATCGCCGGTTTTGACATTCATATCGCCGTGTGGTTGTGCTTTAAATAGGGTTTCCGGCCCAGGGCACAATCACATTTGTAATGCATTGACTGCAAAGGCCACGAATGGCGTGGTTTGATAAAATATCAATCACATAAAAAAAGGAGGTGTCCATGATGAAGTTTCGTTTCAATCGTTTACCCTTTAGCCAAACACGTCGCAAAGCGCTCGGAACTCTGTTTATCGCCGCGGGCTCGCTCGCGGGCGGTCTGGGTATGAAATCGCTTGCACAACAGGCTGAAACACGCGGTAAACTCTTACTCGACGGTTTATCGGAAATTCCTGAAGGTCTGAAGGAAGCCGTCCAATTTCCTTTAGTGGAGGCGTTGTATGGGCGTAGGGCGCGCCGATTTGCGCTTGGCGATGAAATTCCCGACGGTCCGCTCAAATTTAAATCCAAACACGCACCCTTGGCCCTTAGCGATTTGGAGCAAATGCTGGTCTTGACGGCAGCCGCAGGTAATACCGGCTGGCATCACATGATCTACCGTCATAAACGATATGCACCGCACCTTTCTAATTACTCCGGTGCCGCCGGAGGACGCACCTTCCCGTCGGCAGCCGGCTTCCACACCAGCGAGTTCTTCTATACCGACGACGAGGGCGTTTACTTTTTTCCCACACGCGATGCACAAGCGCTTCTCAATCGGGATGCAGACGGCTCTATGAATTTGAACGACTGGCTGGAATCCCATCGCCAGCGTATCAAAAAAATTGCGGACGGACGTTTGAATCTGCCGCCGCAGGAACCCTATATGGAAGGGCATAATACCTGGTGCGTGAATCGGCCCGGTAGCACGTTTATTGTGCCGGTAGTCGATTTGGCCCAACATATGTTGCTTATTTTGTGCTTTCTGGTGCAGAACGGTTATTGTATGTATGATGACATTAACAATGAGAAAATTAAAGGATTGGATAAGTTCCGCGATCTGGTGGATGTGGATAACCCCTTTCCCCTGACGTTTGTGGAACAATACACGTTAACCGAAGCGACAGCTGAACTCTCTACGGCCTGTTACGCTGGTATGTTAATGCTACAGGCGCTGGGACTGGGCGGCTGGATGTTTGACGGCGTCGATCGTTACAGTGTACTTGGCGCCAGCGGCGATCCACAGGTGCCGGGCCTCGGTTTCCGGTATGACAACGACGAACGGTGGGCTTTGCCGAATGTAACCGGACTTCCGGGCATCTTTGAGGGCTTCTGCCCGCCTCACTACCCGGATATGCGCGCTGCGGTTGAGGCCGTCGCTGAAAGGAAATTCGGAAAAGGCGGCCCCTATAATCCCAAAACGCCGGGACCATGGAAAGAAAGCGCCCGCATCCGTTCCAGTGCTGAGGTACACAGCGAACATTTCAAAGATTGTGTGGCAACCATGGCGCAGTATGTCTTCGATAAATTCGGTAAATTCCCGGGTTCTGTGCCGACTATTTTCTGCCTGACCTATTTACAGGCGCATCATCTCGATCTCGATTTTTATGACCACTACTTCGATGCGAATTCCTATCTGTATACACACGCCAAGCACATGGAACGCTGGCATAAGTCGTAGGAAATACATGTAAACGAGGGCATAATCACAAACCGCCGCACCCGACCGATCCCTGATGGGAGCGGCGGTTTATTAGCGGAGCGCAATAATGTCAGCCATTCCTACATCGTAAGCTCCGCTACTCGCCGGGAATCATAATCACCCGGCTATTGTCGGTGAAATACGATAATTACCGCTAAAGATCAGGTGCATTGTTTAACCTTAGTACGTTATTAGATTCAACATCCTGATCGGCTCTATTCAATACGCTATGCTCCACCTGGCGTGCCTTTACGTGATGTTTGAACAACAGGCCGATTTTGTTCTGGCAAAAAGCAACTCGTTATAGGTACGAAATGGCGGATCCGAAACTGTCGTTTTTTATGGTTGGAACCACTCCAAAAATAACGACACGCCAACGCTTATCGCGTTGTTCCGGGCCAAACATAACCTGGAGTATGCTCAACATATTCAACTATGGAGCCGGCCTTGAGCGTGTCTGGCAAGTACACTGTTTCAAATGAGAAGATGGGTTGAAAATCAATCTTAATTAATAGCGCCGGCCATCGAATGTTTAATACCAAATACATGAGGCTGTTTATGACAGATATAGAATTAAACAGGATAGCATTTACCCGTGAACTGGAACGACAGGAGTTGAGCTATTTGAGAGATTATTACCAAAATCTGCCTGCATCGTTAACACAAAAGTATGGTACCCGTTTCATCGATTTGGAAGATGCGGGCGCCGCTATCACACCTCAGGTGGATATTTTGGCGTTTAACCGCGTTATGGGCCCCGGTTTGCTTGATTCAATCGACGAGAATCAAATCAAAACAATAATCGATACTTATGTTTCCGCCGGCATTCCGCGCTTTTTTTTACAGGCCGTATGGTCCGATGAACTGGAAAAAAACAAACCGCTTTTGGAAGCCGAAGGATTTTACCACTACAATAACTGGGTGAAACTGTCCAGGTCAACAGAGCCCATACCGGTAGCGCACACCAACTTAAGAATCGAACAAACAGACGCCGGCCAGAAAGACATATTTGCAGACATGATACTGACCTGTTTTGAATGGCCTGCGGATCTTAAACCGCTCATCGCACAGCCGGTCGGGCAACCCGGTTGGCGCCATTATTTTGCATATGACGGTACGAAACCGGCGGCCTGTGCGGCCATGTTCGTACGAAATGAATTTGCATCGCTGGCAATTGCGGCGACGCTTCCGGATTATCGCGGATACGGCGCCCAATCTGTATTGATTTCACGTCGTCTCCGTGATGCAGCCAAATCGGGTTGCCAGTGGGCGGTTGTGGAGACGGCCGAACCAAAACCACAAAAACCGGTCGCCTCGTACCGCAATCTGAAACGATTGGGATTCGAGGTTATTTATAAACGACCTAATTTTCTAAAACAATTAGCCTGAATAACGAATGCCATAAATAAATTGAGGATCCTTCTATGCTATACACAAATAACCCAAAAACTATCGATATCCTCAAAACAAAGCGATTAACGCTTCGTCCTCTGACAGATGGCGACTTTGAAATGTTCTATCAAACGCTAATCAGAGATCCGATCGTGATGCGTTTCTATCATCGCTACCATTCGATCAAAGATGACCAGCAACGCCGAAACATGGCGCACGGGGATTTTTTTGAACATTTTGCGGAAGGGCACCGACGCTGCGGATATATTGTGTGGGGGCTCTGGTTGGGCCCAACGTTCATCGGCTGGTGCGGCGTTACAACTCCTGCGTTATCGGATCGTTCCTTGGGACCTGAATTGCAATATATGATCGCGTCGAGTTACCATGGTAACGGTTTTGCCGGCGAATCCGCTCGAGCGGTTCTCAGAGACGCCTTCCATCGCTATGGATTAAGTAAGCTGCATGCCGTTGTGGATACGCCCAATATCGCTTCGCGCCGCGTCCTGGAAAAAGCCGGATTCCGTCAAAATGGTCCCGTAGAAGTATACGGCTCAAAAGATATGTTGCTCTATACGCATGATTCTTTTGTTTCGTTGCCGTAGTATTCGCCCTGTACATTAAAACTTCATGACCTTAGAATAATAAAATAGCATCGCGTTGTAACACTGTATAATCTTAATGTAAAAAACGAACCATTCACACAATTGGACAGTCGTCAGGTCGATTCGAATTCAGCAACGGATGCCGGGCATGAAGCGTTTACGAATTTTCGTTGCTGATATGGCGATATGTCGGAGCGTAACGAAATATCGTGAAAATATTCGGGCGCTTGGTTTTTAATTTAATTTTATAAATTTCATTATGTTACATCTCTAAAAAACGGTTGGCATAATATGTGTCTGTTCCTTCCGTCTCAATTGATTCTACGCAACGCCGGCTTTAGTAATCATTGTGTCCGGAAGCGTTTCACAAACTTTTGACGAAATGTCTATCGGCGCTTGAGCGCCTCCGAAACAATGCGTGTATAGAATTTGAAAAAGCGTTTTCCGAATCGGGCACTCGTTTCAACGCCGATGCATTGTAAAACAATATTCGATTATAATTAAAAAGGGAGATGTATCCGTGCCTCATAATAAGGCATATAACATTCAGAATGAAACGGGGCGCATAGCGCTTCATCCTTTAACGCTGGCGTTCGGAAATAAATCGTTAAATACGGTCTATCACGACTACCACGCCGCACAATCATTATATCTGGTGCGCATTGCGCTTTTACTGGCTACCATGCTTTATTTGATATTCATTTCTCTGGATTACCAATTGGTGCCATTGGCGGCACCGCGTCTTTTATGGATTCGACTGGCGGTAACCCTTTACTTTATCTTGATACTGGCGTTAACCTTCATAAACGTCGCCAAGCGCTATTTCCAACCGCTCATGGCATCCGTTGTGTTGGTCGGCGGTCTCAGCGTAATCAGTAAGCTTGCCGTCTATGAAGCGGCCAGCAGTTTCAACTATTACGCCAGCATCATTCTGACGCTAATTTATGGACACGCCCTGCTCCGCCTGCGCTTTATTTACGCTGCGCTTACAACCTGGACGATCATTGGTATTTATGAGTGGTACGCTGTCAGCAGCGACGTTGCCCCGGCATCCGTCATCCTCAATAATACCTATTTTTTGATTTCGGCCAATGTGATGGGCATGTTTGCCAGTTACGGACTGGAATATTACATGCGCACCACCTTCTGGCAGAAACGGCAACTGAATGAAAAAAGCAATGCGCTACATGCGGAACACGCGCGAAAAAGCCGTGAACTGAAGGAAGCGCGGGAGACGCAACTGGCCATGTTGCCGCGGGCGGCGCCCGATCACAAGGAATACACGTTCGCCGTTTCTATGAAAACGGCCGCCGAGATGGGCGGCGATTACTACGATCTGCATGTGGCTGAGGACAATACGGTTACATTTGCCATCGGAGATGCGACGGGCCACGGCGCCCAGGCCAGCGCACTGGTCGCCGCCATGAAGATCCTCTTCTCCAATAATGCCGCAGAAATGGATATAAACGCATTCCTGCAAAAAGCGTCCACTTCGATCAGGCGCATGGGGTTGCGAAACCAATACATGGCTTTGGCAGTAGGCAGACTTTGCTCCAGCCGACTCGAGATTGTCGGCGCCGGACTACCCGCCGCTTTACTTTACCGGTGCGCCTCCGGGACGGTGGAAGAAATTTCGCTCAAGGGGCTGCCGCTGGGCGGCTACGGCGATTATGCATATCACAACAGCATCTTCCATATGGAGCCGGATGATACATTGCTTTTGATGACCGACGGATTTGCCGAACACTTCAACGATAAAGGCGAAATGCCCGGTTACGAAAAAGCCGCCGAACTCTTCTCCCATAGCGCACGTTTGTCGCCGGAGGCCATCATTAATCAATTTGAGCAATATGCCGAGTCATGGTCGGACGGACATCCGCAACAGGATGACATGACTTTTATGGTTATTCGTAAAAGGTAAGATTTGCAATGACGTACCGGAGGGAGCCTCCGAGCGCCGAGAAAAAATGCGCCTTCATCAGAAAGAGCTTTTGCCATCCATGGGGCACTCTAAAGTCAGGGAGCTCCCGCGAATCGTTACTTAAATTTTTGTACAATCCAGACTATTAACGAAAGCAGGGCGCTCAAGGCTACCATGGTGGCGATCGGAATGTAAATTTTTATATTCGGTTTATTGATGACGATATCGCCCGGCAACCGACCGATCGGAATTTTGGCCAGCCACGGCCACAATAAACCGACGGCGATTAAAATGAGACCGCCAACGATCAGTATTTTCTGCATGGCGCTCATTTGATTTTGAGGACTTTTGCGCCGCGGATTTTACTCTCTTTAATTTCCATCAACGCTTCGTTAGCTTTTTCCAGCGGAAATTCCTGCACTTCGGGCTTAATGGGAATTTCGGCGGCTACCTCTAAGAATTCCTGCACGTCGCTGCGTGCTACGTTGGCCACGCTCTTGATCTCTTTTTCCAACCACAGATGTCCGGGATAATCCAAATTCAGCAAATATGCCTTATCCACATCTTCCTTGCGAATGGCATTGATGACCAGACGTCCGCTGGAATTCAAATTCCTGAGCGCCTCCACCACCGGTTTCCAAACCGGAGTCGTATCGATGATGGCGTCCAGCATTTCCGGCGCTTTTTCGCTGGTATCACCCGCCCATACGGCGCCCAGTTTTTTAGCGAAAGCCCGTTCGTCGGCGCTGCGCGCAAACACGTAGACCGGCGTATCGGGATAGAGATGTTTGGCCAGTTGCAACACCAGATAGCCCGAGGAGCCAAAGCCCGTCAGTCCCAGTTTTTTGCCTTTCTCGAGGGCGGTCAGCTTAAGCGCCCGGTAGCCGATTGCGCCGGCGCACAACAATGGAGCGGCCTGACGGTCCTTAAACTTTCTGGGGATGGAAAAGACAAACTCGGCGGGCGCCGTCATATATTCGGCATAACCGCCGTTAACGTCGCGACCGGTCGCCTTGAATGCGGCGCAGAGATTCTCATTGCCCTCTTTACAAAACGCGCACTGTCCGCAGGCGCTGTATATCCATGCCACGCCGACGCGGTCGCCTTCTTTGAAGCGCTCCGCATCCACCGCTTCCCCCTTAGCTTCGATGCGGCCCACCACCTGATGGCCAGGGACAACCGGTAAACGCGGCGGCGGTGTGCGCCCTTCGATCTCGTCCAGTTCGGTGTGGCAGACGCCGCAGACGGAAACCTGAATTAACAGCTCGCCCTCCTGCGGTTCGGGTTTGGGTAGCTCGACCATCTGCAACGGCGTACGAATCTGCGTTAAATCACTTAGCTGATTCAATATCATGGCTTTCATGGCGACATCTCCTTAATGTTTACTATAACTATAATACACAAACTATCAAGGGAATTCAAAACCCTCTCCGGCCCACTGCAGCGACAAAACTAAAAAACAGTTCAATTAAGGGTCGAAGATACCACAAAATGCACATCCGGTTTGAAGCTTTATCCCATTTCCCACAAATTGAAGCGATAGGGTTACCTTCGCTCGACAAAGAAAAACGTCAACGGCAAGGTGCGGCGTTATTACACGATCACCGAAAGCGGCAAAACAATTCCGGAAAAAGCCCGCCTGCATGCCAAAGAGCTGGTCGTTGATTTTTTTGAAGATACCCTTTGATGAACAAAGCGGGACGTTAAGAACATTAGAGCGATGGCCGTTTGCATGCGAGGGCTTGTGTTACACGGTTCGCGCGTCGAGTAACCTAGCGCCTGGCGGGCCGGTATGGTATCGATCCTTGCCTGCAGGGACAACGAAATAGCCCGGAACGATAAAACAGCCGGCAAACCATCACGCGGTGCCTTTTTTCGGAATTGGACGGCGCTCCGATTGACAAACGTAGCGGCGCGTGAACCGACAAAACTTCGACCGGAAAGGCCTTCAGCGGTGCGCGTCTTACATCATCCCTCTCCGCTACGGTTCGGTTTTTTTGCTTACCATACTCTTGCTGAGATGGATTTTATGAGAAGCGCCATACGCTTAATGGCGACCAATCAGCGGTTTGAAAAGGACAGTCTTTTTTTGCCGTATATCTCTAAAAAGCCTTTTTCAAGCAATTGATTTCTGCCGGCGTGTAACGCGGGCCTTCGGAATTAGATTATTGACTGCAAACAAGCCAAAGATGAACTGGATAAATGCCATTTAAGTTGTTGGCCTATTGAATCTTTCATTCGGATATTGTTGATTTCTCATGTGTTTATATAGTTATATATTTACCACAAACTAAATTTGCAATTAACTTTTTCTGCAGCGTGTGTGACGTTAACCAAGAGAATAAATTGGTTTTACGTATTCTACCTTTATATGTGAGGAACCGGGAATCGGGGCGGGGGCTGTTTATGGGGCATTTCAGAGAGCGAAGCGAATCGGGAATCTCAAAACCCATCATTAAGTTATTGTTCTCGTCTTACAATTTATGAAGAATTGAAGTACAACTATTTTTCAAATGCACTTTGCGGTAGCTGAGATTGTCGGATAATAGCTCTTAGAGTTCCTCTTTAAATTTCTTTATGATTCGGTACAGGAACCGTTGTTGTTGATCCCGGTTTTTCCTTTTGCATTATGATATGGCTGCCTTTTTGTCTTATTTTAACAAAACCAAACTTGTTTAAAATATTGCAAATTTCCTGGCCGGATAATAAGGGGAGCTTACCCAACGCTTACCTCAAGACGTGTCATGAAAATTTCATCATGCAATCGTTCCGATATCTCTTCCCTGGAGGCCGTTTCGAAAAATAACTCAATGGCCTCTTTGAGGTTAAGGCGCGCTTCCTCGACGCTGTATCCCTGGCTTGCGATATCCAATTCCGGACAAATGGCGACGAACATATCATCTTCACGTTCAATGAATGCTGTAAATTGTTTTATATTCTCTATTGTAATTTAGGTTTAATTTAGGTATTAAATTGAGTTATAACAGGATAGTTCAATCAAAAACAAATTGACGAATTATCATCAGACGCCGTTGATACAAAATGGGCCGGAGGCGGTGAAACATTGCCGGACTCCGCTTTGGCTATTTTCTTTTGCCCCATTGGAACAAAAAAGAATACCGGAAAAATCGGGCACCGTATCAATCAATTTCTCAAATATTCGTTTTATTCGACGCTTAATGCAGGTAGGGTAATCCTGAAACAGGCGCCCGTCGGTTTGTTATCATAAATTTGAACGGACCCGTTCATCGCGTTTACAATCGACTTAACCAGAGAAAGCCCTAAACCAAATCCCGCTATCTGGTTATTTCGATTGTTTTCAAAGCGATAAAAACGCTCAAAAATGCGTTCCCGTTGATCATCGGGAATGCCTATACCATGATCGCATACATCAATGTAAATGGTTTGATTGTGTAACTTAGCGGTGACCGTAACCGATTCTGATGCATCGGAATATTTAATCGCATTATCAATCAGGTTCTGCATGACCATTGAAAAATATTCGCTGTTGCCCCGGACATAAAGTCCGTTTTCTACGTCCAATTCAAGATGCTGGTTCGGGAACACTATCTCCATACCGAAAACCACTTTGGACAAATTAAATATGGACTGATCGTTATGACAATCGTCGCATTCCTTAGCCAGTATGAGTAAGGTACGGACAATCTTAATCATTCGGTCCGTTTGCTGACTCATAACACTGAACGCCTCCCGGCATTCCTTGTTGTCGTGCGATTTGCGTTGAATATATTCCAGTTCGCTTTTGAGTACCGTTAAGGGAGACATTAACTGGTGAGAGGCGTTATCCGTAAATTGAGATATTCGATTAAATTGGAATTCAAGCCGGTCAAACAGATTATTCAATGTATCTCTGAGTCTTCCCAGTTCATCATCAGGCCGGGCTTTATAATCGAGCCGTTGATTGAGATGAGTCGCCGAAATTCGGTTGGCCAGATTGATTATTTTATTAATCGGGGCAAAACTTCTGCGGGCCAGTATGATACTGACGACAATAATAAGTAAAATAATAAACGGAAAACTGTACAGATTGTATTGGAACAGAAGAGGCATAAATTGGGAAAGATTGGTTTTAAATGCCGAAAGCTGGACGATCGCTGCCGGTTCACCCCGCTCATTCGTCAGATACGTATAAACCGTGCGTAATGTATGTTGCCCTAAATCTATGTTAGTAAAACGGATCGAATCCCGGTATGCTGGAATACGAAGAGGGATATGGCCGAATTCAGTCAAATTATTACTTTGCAAAAAAATGTCTTTTTCCGGACTATACACCTGGAGGAAAAAAGAAGTCGGACGGACGGTAATTAAGTCTGTCTCTTGTAGCTCCCGTTTATGGTCAATAATCAAAGAATCATTTTCTACATGCATTGTGAACAAAAGGTGTTCGAGTTCATGTTCCAGATAATCATCCTTAATACGGCTCGCTTCATATTTTAAAATAAGAAGGAAAAACGTATTGAGTACGATATAGAGGGCTATAACAAACAGCGCATTCCATGAGGCATTACGGATAATTGTACCGGATAACTTAAATCGTTTTATCTTCATCTTCAATCAGACAATAACCCTCTCCGTATATGGTTTTCACAGAAACGGAAGCTCCGAACTGTTTCAGTTTTTTACGCAAGTTTTTGATGGTCGCCTCAATAAAGTTGGTGTTGGGGAGAAACGGCAACTGCCAAACTTCTTTGGCCAGTTGTTCTTTACTCAAAATCATTTGTTTATGCTGTATTAAATAACGCAATAACTCAAATTCCATTTCGGGTAGTTTGATTGTTTCTTCCTCTTTATGCAGGTTATGTGTCACTAAATCAAGAGTCAACCGTCCTATAGAGAGTGTATGTGTTTCATTTTGCCTGCGCCTTAGCACAGCATTTAGACGGGCAAGCACCTCTTCAAATGAAAAGGGTTTGGTAATATAATCATCGGCCCCAACATTCAAAGCCTGTACTTTATTGGATAGTTCGGTGAGCGCAGTCAGCAGAATAATCGGTATCTCATTACCTTCTTCCCGCAGTTTTTTGCACACCTCCAATCCGCTTACTTTTGGCATGCGCCAATCCAGTATTAATGCGTCATACTTACCGTTGGTGATTTTATTTAAAGTGCTTTCTCCATCTTCGGCAATATCGGCCACGAAACGTTCCGCTTGCAGGCTTTTTTTTAATGATTGAGCGATATAAAACTCATCTTCTGCAATTAAAATTTTCATAATGAACGATTCCTGTTTTTTAAAGCAGTCGAATTTAAAAAAAATCCTGCAGAATGAACATCAAAAAAGATGAAAAAATTTTCATAATTGTTTCATTTTAATGAGGAAAATTATTTGTATATTACTTTAAAAGGACGAATTAAACGCTATTTTAACGGATGAGAGTGTTGACGGTGTGCGAAGACGAGGGAATTTTAAACCAAATGAAGCAACCAAGGTCTTTGCCCGACATACAATTCGATTATTATCAAGGCGTGAAGGATAAACTGGATGTGTTTTTATTTATATGTACCAAAAAATCAGAATTAGTATTGATAGACGGCGATTTTTTAAAGGACGAAGCGATCGCCCTGATCAGGGCGATCAAAATAATAAACAATGAACTTAGCGTCATTTTTGTTACTTCGGATAATAGTTTACACCTGGGACGCCAGGTTAATGAACTTGGAATTCAATATTATGCGATTAAACCATTAGCTGATGGAGAAATTATACAAGCCGTTGAAGCTCTGAGTAACAGACATATTCGTAAATCTTGAATTAATCATTTATAAAACTGGAGGTAATATTATGCGACTATCGTTACAACTACTAACAATCTTGGTAGCAGGCTTTATTCTTCTTTTCGGAAAACCGCTTGCCGCACAGGATTATGCGGGGAGCGAGACCTGCAAGACTTGCCACAGTAATAAGTATGATAATTACACAAAAAGCGGCCACCCGTACAAGATTAACAAAGTGGAAGGCGCCGCCCCCGTTTATCCGGAAGGGACGTCTCCGGGAGTGCCAAATCCGCCGGAAGATCAAACCTGGGATGATATTTCTTATGTTATCGGAGGTTTTGGCTGGAAAGCACGCTTTATGGACAGCGAAGGTTATATTCTAACGGGAGATTCTATAAGGCAGTATAATCTGGCAAACGCCGAACTCGGACTGGATGCAGGATGGTCCGGTTATGACAGCGACAAGGCGCCACGGAAGCCTTACACCTGCGGCTCTTGTCATACGACCGGTTGGGTTGCGGATGAAGACCCCGATACAGACGGCGATTTAAGCGATAATCAGGATGGTCTCGAAGGAATTCATGGGACTTGGGTAGAGCCGGGCATCCGCTGCGAAGCCTGCCATGGTCCATCGGCGGATCATGCCGAATCGCCCTCAACAGTCAAACCGAGCACGGAGGAAAACTGCAGCACTTGCCATATTCGCGGCGACGTCACTCAAATCGACGCCAGCGGTGGTCTTATCAAGCATCATGAACAATACGAAGATTTACTGGCTTCCCCCCATAAAAACTTTGACTGTGGTAGCTGTCATTCGCCGCATAAAAGCACCAAATACGCCATGGGCGGTTATAAAGGCGACGACGAAACCTGTTTGACCTGCCACAGCGATGTTGAGATTAAAATAGATGGCAAAGCGGACTTTTCATGTAAAAGTTGCCACATGCCCTTTGCAGCAAAATCAGCGGTAAATATTAACATCGATTATGAGGGCGGCACAGTACCAAAAGGCGATATCCGCACGCATATGTTCAGAATCAATCCGGACACCTCCTGGAATATGTTTACAGATGATGGCGCATTTGTCCGCGTGGATGATGAAGATAAAGCGTATATCTCGCTGCCTTATGCCTGCCTCAGTTGCCATACCAATCAATCGCTGGCATGGGCCGGTGAGAATGCTAACGCAATCCACGGTACCGGAACCGCCATACATGACGATCTTATTGCGGCTAATTTACCGGCCAACTTTGAACTGCATCAAAATTTCCCCAATCCTTTTAATCCCAGTACGACCATTGTATTTGACTTGCCCGAGGCATCCGATGTCAATCTGGCAATATACACCATCGATGGAAAACGCATTCAAAATCTGATAAACAACCGTATGCCAGCCGGCAGGCATAATATTAAAATCGACGGAAGTAACCTGGCATCCGGCATCTATATTTACAGCATACAGGCAGGCGAGTTCAGCATGGCGAAAAAAATGATTCTGACCAAATAAACCGCAACCAATGAAAGCATAAATTTAAGCCGCCCGCGGGCGGCTTTTTTTTATATCGCTTGACAATATCGTATTTCGATATTATTTTGCTGCAAACACTCGGGAAGATAATATGGAAGACAAATTGATCAAAGACCTGCTGCTGGGATTCATAAAAGTGCACATCCTGTATCACGCCGATAAAGAGCCGATCTTCGGGCAGGAATTTCAAGAGGAGCTGCACAGGCACGGTTACGATGTATCATTCGGAACGCTCTATCCCATCTTCCACAAATTGGAGCAACAGGGTTACCTGCAATCGACAAAGAAAAACGTCAACGGAAAGGTGCGGCGTTATTACACCATCACCGAAAACGGCAAAACGATCCTGGAAAAAGCCCGCCTGCAGGCCAAAGAGCTGGTCGATGAATTATTTGAAGATTCATAAGGTGTTCATAATTTTGAGATTTATAATTACAAGAAAAATTGCCGTTTACTTTTTATTGCTTTCCTTAACCGGGCTACTTGCCGACCGCTTTATTCCTCACGAACATCATGAGACAAACGACGGTATCGTTGTTGATTTCCCCGGGAATGAAAAGCAGGCTTCCCCAAAAGAAGATAAGGATGCGGGAGAAAAGATACACAGCGCATTTTTTCTGATTTCATTGGCGGAAGCGTATAATGATCTCAATATGGGTCATGCATTCAACGCCCTTTTACCAGCCGCTTTCAAAACCATTTTGCCTGCCGGCACAAAGATATTCGTGATCGAAAAATATTTGTTGTTAAAAAAAATATTAAATTTAAATCTGGCTATTTTAAGATATTTCATTTTTAAGGCGCCTCCGTTATTGATGCATTTTATTCGATAACTGTTAAATGAACATCAATAATGAGAGAAAATTATGGAAACAAAACATTCAGTGGTATTGGATAAATTTAACAATTTACTGCGCAGCAACTTTTGGCCGGTTATATTTCGTGCTTTAACCATGGCCGGGTTGGTGATACTTATCGTTCTGGGGTTTTCCGCTTATTCCGGTGATCAGGCGTTCCTGGTGCAATTACGCAATTTTAATCTGGGCAATTTACTGGTCTGGTCGTACTGGTGGCCGTTGATCGTGATCAGCGCCATATTTCTGGGCAGGTTGTGGTGTTTTGTTTGCCCGGTTGAACTGATAACTTCGTTCTTTGCAAAAATCGGATTAAAACGAAAACGCCCCAAATGGCTGTTGTCCGGTTGGGCGATCACCGTTTTTTACCTGTTGATCCTGTTTGTTGGCATTCAGGTTTTAAAAGTTCACCGCAATCCCACCTACATGGCGGTTTACCTGTTATTCATTATCATAGTTTCGGTTCTAACCGGTTTGCTCTACAAAAAAAATACCTTTTGCCGCTATGTCTGTCCGGTGGGATATTTACTGGGCCTGTATTCGCGAATCTCACCTTTCGGCTGGCGGGTCGCCGATCCCGATATTTGCCGCACCTGCAAAGATAAATCCTGCATCAGCCAACAACATCATTATCAATTAGTGAATAAGAGCTGCGGCGTGGATTTGCACCCGGGTAAGTTAAATCAAAATGATTATTGCATTCTATGCACAGGTTGTTTAAAGACCTGCGATAAATATCAACCACAAAATGCCCGCGGCCGACCCAATCCCGGTTTCCGCTTGATCGGGTTCGCTAAAGATCTATTATCCGTCCGGCCCTTGAAAAACGCCGAGGCGTTTTTTGTGTTGCTGGTTTCCGGATTTGTTATCAGCGAGCTGCTTTCGGAATGGAAGATTACGGATAGTTTGCTGGAGTTTGTACCGAACCGCATTGTAGCGGAATTACCATGGCATAACCCTGCGGTTTCCGGTCTAATTTATGGTTTCTTTATTTTTCTTCTGTTGCCGCTGATACTGTGGTACGGGTCGTATCTGCTCACCCGTTTGGCGGGATTAAAAACGTCCTTTGCTCAATTTGCAAGGTATGTTGCGCTGGCGTTTTTACCTGTCATGGCTGCCGCCCACGCCAGCAAAGGAATTTTAAAAATTACTTCGCGCATACCCTATTTCGAGCATGTCCCGGCCGATGTGAGCGGAATGCTTACCACCAGACTCTTTTTCGAAAATAAAGTAGTCTTGGCTGCCAATCCTCATTGGATGGACATCACGGTCAGCATTCTGATCACCTTTTTTAGTATTGCCGGAATGGTGTTAAGCTTTAAAGTAATAGCAAAGATGATTCATACGCATTTCCGGGCCGTGCGCGCCGCACGAATGATGTATGTGATTCCGCTAAGTTATGGATCGCTGTTTTTATTCACCATACTATTGTGGCGCTGGATTTTGTAAAAAGAAGTGTAAACACGTTTTAAGTAAGACGGAGTAACGTATGAACAAACAATCTTCATTACCCGCCCGGGCGTTTAGCGTTTTTCTGATTCGCCTGATGGTCGGTTCGGTGTTTTTGTCCGAGGGTATCCAAAAGTTTCTGTTTCCGGCTGTGCGCGGCGCAGGAAGGTTCCTCAACATCGGTTTACCGGCGCCGGACTTTCTGGGTTATTTTGTCGGATCGTTCGAAATAATATGCGGACTGCTTGTCTTAATAGGGTGGCTTACCCGTTATGCCGCCGCGCCGCTGATTGTGATTATGCTGGCGGCGATCGTCAGTACTAAAATACCCATTTTAATTAACGAAGGTTTCTGGGTAATGGCCCATGCTGCGCGTACCGACTGGGCTATGCTGCTCGGCAGCCTGTTTTTGCTTATAAACGGCGGCGGCCGCTGGTCGCCGGATGCAAAACGAAGGGAAGGAACATAGGTATATGGAGTTTATCGTTATTTCGCTGGCGGCGTTTGTGATCGCTATTCTGACCTTTTTTTCCGGTTTTGGTCTGGGAACGATTCTCACCCCGGTGTTCATGATCTTTTTTCCGGTGGAGCTGGCCATCGCCCTGACCGGCGTGGTGCATTTTTTTAATAATATTTTTAAGATTATCCTGGTCGGCAAAAACGCCAATAAAGAAGTGCTGCTGCGTTTTGGTGTACCGGCAGTGCTGGCGGCCTTTGTCGGCGCCTGGCTGTTGATCAATATCACCGGTTTACAACCGTTGTTTGATTACGATCTGTTCGGAAAACATTTTGCAGTCTATCCCCTCAAACTGATCATTTCGGTATTACTCATTCTGTTTGCGCTGATGGATTTGATTCCCTATTTCAACAACCTGCAGTTCGGGAAAAATAAACTGGCCGTCGGCGGCGCATTGAGCGGTTTCTTTGGCGGACTGTCCGGCAATCAGGGCGCTTTGCGCAGCGCCTTTTTAATCAAAGCCGGCCTTTCCAAGGAGTCGTTTATCGGCACGGCGGTGGTAGTATCGACTTTTGTAGATTTTACCCGGCTGAGCGTTTACGCCACGCGCTTTATCGAAGCGGGACTCGGCGATAACCTGCTGCTGGTGGTCTCGGCCACGGCCGCCGCTGTTGCCGGCGCTTTTTTCGGCAACAAATTACTGAAAAAGGTAACCCTGCGTTTTTTGCAGATCATAGTGGCCGTCATGTTGATTTTAATATCCATTGCCCTCGGCGCCGGACTGATTTAAGCGCAACTGGCAATTTAAGCCCACAGAATCAAACAAATGCTGAAACTACCTGAAGCAATGACGCGTCGAATTATGATGCTGTTGTGTATGGTATTCAGTTACGGTGTTATAATGGCAAAACCGGCAGCAAAAAAAATCTGAGAACAGAATTTTAATAAATACACGCGCAAAAACAAGTCTTGTATTGACATCGGCCTCTACATATTTTATTTTTCAATTTATCAATTGATTAATAAAAGGATATTGAAACAATGACAGGAAGAGAATTTAAAGATCTGGTATTTCAGGAGTTCGCCAAACTGGCCAACGCTTTTGCCAGCCCCAAGCGGCTGGAAATAATTGATGTGCTGGCCCAGGGCGAGCGCGATGTGGAGTCCCTGGCCAAGCAGGCGGGCATGACGGTCGCCAACACGTCCCGCCATTTACAGATACTCAAAAGCGACCGTCTGCTGGAAAGCCGACGCAGCGGCGTCCGTATCTATTACCGCCTGTCGGACGATCAGGTTTACCGTTGCTGGAAAGCTTTGCAGAAATTAGCGGAAAGCCGGGTAGCCGAAATCCGCGAGGTGGTCCGTCAATTTTACGAAGAACAGGACGCCATGGAGACCCTGACCCGCGAAGAGTTGTGGGAGCGCATCCAGGATCAATCGGTCACCTTGATCGATGTGCGTCCCGAGGAGGAATACAGGCAGGGGCACCTGCCCGGCGCCATGGTGATGCCGCTGCATGAGTTAAAAGAAAAAATAAAGGAGTTGCCCGCAGACCGTGAGGTGGCGGCCTATTGCCGGGGACCTTATTGCGTGCTCTCCGCAGAAGCGATCCGAATTTTGAAAGCCGCCGGCATTCGCTCGGTTCGTTTTAATGAAAGCATAATCGATTGGAAAGAGGCGGGTTTACCGCTCGAAACGGATTAACGGGTATTCCCAAAATCAATAGAATAAGACGGAGGTAAAACGATGACCCTGCTGATTCTCAATGATGCACCCTATGGCAATGAGCGAACTTATAATGGGCTGCGATTGGCACAGGCCATGGCTAAAAGTGGTCAGGAAGTGCGGTTATTTTTATTGGCGGACGCTATATTTTGCGGACTTAAAAATCAGAAAACGCCGAGCGGCTTCTACAATATTGGTATCATGCTCAGAAGTTTGTTGAAAAGAGAGGTACGTATTTACGCCTGAGGCTCATGTTGTGACGTCCGGGGGGCGTCGGAAGAACAGTTATTGGACGGCGTGGTTAAAAGCGATATGGCGACCCTTGCGAACTGGGTCAGTGAAAGTAAGAAAACGTTGGTCTTTTAATTAAGGAGGCAAAAATGGGCTATTCTTATGAAGTGCTTAAACTGCTGCATATTGTCAGCTTCGTTTTTATGGCTATCCCGCTTTTCAATCTCATTGTTGTGAATGAGCGGGCGGCAATGGGCGGCGGTTTTGTCTATGCTTCTGACCGCTACATGGAAAACATCATTCGGCGCGGGGCGGCACGTTGCTATGTGTTTCAGTCCAGTGTGCTGATTACCGGCATTTTATTGCTGGTTTTGGGTCCGTTGGGCATTGCGGGTTTGTGGTTAAACTGGGTGATTTTGGTGAAGACTGTTTTGCTACTGGTATTGATGGGGTTACTTTCTTACGTACATTTCGGTCTGCAGCCCGCTATTGAACGGCAAATTGCCGGAATCAATCCCGGGGCGCCGCCGGAGAATTTCAGCGCACAGTTGAAGCCTTTCCGTGCCCGCCGCAAACAATTGGCAACCGTTTGTCTGTTTATTGTCCTTACAATCATCATTTTGGGCATGCAGGTTTACGACGCCTTTTCTCCATTATTGAACATTGTCCTTATAGCACTCGCAGCATTGTTTTCGTGGCGGGCCAATAAGTCGCTTGTGCGCTTTGGTTGGGTGTAAAAAAAATCAAATCATGCCTTAACGAATCAATCTCTCGCTCGTCTTAATCGGGGAATTTATTAAAATTCTCTAATCATAAATCAAAAAGAGGTTTGTATGTTTAGAGCTCTTTTGTTCATTATTGTCTTTTTATTTATAGCACTGACTACAGCGTACTCTCTGCAAGATGCATCGTCCGCGACAGGCAGGGATATTTATCGTCAACATTGCGCCAGTTGTCACGGGACGGATCGCAGCGGTTCAGGGGATGTGTTTCCTTCGCTGCAAAATCTTGAAGATCGCCTGTCGGAAACCGAAGTTTCTCATCTGATTGATAATGGTAAGGGCCAAATGCCGTCTTTTTCATATTTAAGCGACCAGGAAAAAGACGCCCTGATTGCTTTTCTTTTCGGCCCATCACAAAAAATGGTTGCGCTCTCTGCTGAGTTATCCGGTGCGCGCATGTTCAGAAGCAATTGCGCTTCCTGCCATCGGGCTACGGTCAATGATCCGCGACCGCCAAAAGCCCGCATGATGGAACCGGCGCCGCTGGCGGGCGCTGCAGAACGCTTCACCAGAGATGAATTTTTCAATATTTTGGAAAGGGGAATCTGCTATATGCCTTCTTTTAATCACTTCACCAGTCAGGAAAAAGAAGCGCTTTATAGTTACATCCAGTCATTGGAAGCGGAAGGAACAACTTCCAGGCGCTCCATGAGGAAACGCTGCCCCATGATGAGAATGAAAAAATAACCATACACAATTAATGAAGTTACATTAAATCAATCCGATGGAGGACAACGATGGCACGATTCAATAATGTGGATACCCAAACCATTCAGCAATTTGAGGAACAAATTCAGCATGATCCGAATGCGGCGCGCAAAACGCAGGTTATCGAAGGCGAATGGCTTCCGGAAGAAGGCGATGTTCAGTTTCAATCAAAAATTCAATATGAGGGCGGAGAAACGGTTTTCAAGGTCGATAATCCTACCTTTATGGGCGGCGGCGGAAAACTGCCCGGACCGATGCATTACTGCTTTTACGGTCTTGCTTCATGCTACACCGGCACCTTCGCCACCATGGCAGCTATGCTGGGAATCGAACTGAAAAAATTAACGGCCCGTGTTGAAGCGGATGTGAATTTCTCACGGGTCTTTGGCGTTAGCGATGATCCCACCATGGAAGAAGTCCGGGTGACCCTGACTGTAGAAAGCGATGCCCCGGAAGAGAAGATCAAAGAAGCCGAAGAGCTGGCGCTGCAACGCTGCCCGGTGGTGTTTACTCTGAAAAATCCGGTGAAGCTGACTCCGAAGTTGGAGATTTCGAAATAGATGGAACCAAAAAAGGAAAAATGATTTATCGGCGGAATAATAAGACAGGAATAGAGATTGTTCTTTGACCAATCCAGTTCATTTTGTTCATCCTGTCAAAAAAGTTAGTGCGAGTAGCGCTACAGAAAAAGATTACTTTTTAATGGAGTCGTTTACGATTTTATGATTAACACCGGGATTAATCATCCGGGGTGTCGTAACCATTGTCAACAACAGCTGTACACGTAAGGAGCGCAAGAATCTGCCGCCCGGTGAAGAGGCCATGGATATTTTAAAGAAGCGCTATGCCCGGGGGAAATCGATCAACAACAATTTAAACGGATGCAAAAAGTAATTGGGGATTAAAATAATTTTATCTGTCTTAGTCATAATTTCTATCTACGATTTTCCCGTGTAAGTTGTAAGCTTTTCGGCTTTACCAAATCCTGGAGGTTTGGTGAAGCTTAAAGGGAGGATACCATTATGATTAGAAAACTAATCTTTTTATCTATAGATCGTCCCAAATGGGCTATTGCAGTGACCCTGGTTATCACCGGAGTGTTCCTCTATCAATTTCAAAACGTTCACATCGATACGGATCCGGAGAACATGCTGGAAGCCGATCAATCCGACCGGGTTTTTTATGACAAGATAAAAGATGATTTCGGAATCCGCGACATGATCGTGCTTGGAATCCATGATGACGCAGGTATTTTTCGGCCCTCAACCCTGGATAAAATTGCCCGCATTACAGAGGAAATTCTGCAAATTGACGGGGTGATCGTGGAAGACGTAATCAGCCTGACCACCACGGATAACGTCGCCTCAAACGGGGGAATACTGCGGGTACAACGCATCATGACGGAGGCGCCTGCTTCGCAAGCTGAAGCCGACGCTATCAAAACCGGAGTCTATGACAATCCCCTTTTTCTGGAAAAACTCATTTCAAAAGACGGCGATGCGGTTGCTATCTATATCCCCATCCGGCAAAAAGACATGAGTCATCGCATTTCCGGTGAAATTGAAGCAATTGCAGAAAACGTGCTGGATGAGGGCCAAAGCTACCACATTGCCGGTCTGCCGGTAGCTGAAGATACCTTCGGTTATGAAATGTTTTTGCAGATGGGCCTGCTGGCGCCGCTGACCGGACTGGTCATTTTCCTGCTCCTGTTTCTGCTGTTTCGAAAAATAACCCTGATTATCTCCCCTATGATTGTGGCAATGGTCAGCGTGGTCTGGGGTATGGGCGCGTTGATTGGTTTTGGGTTTACCGTGCACATCATGAGTTCTATGATTCCCATTTTTCTCATGCCCATCGCAGTGCTGGATTCCGTACACTTCCTGAGCGAATTTTACGATCGCTACCCGAACATTCGCGATCGCAGACAGACATTGCTGGCGGTGGTGGATGAGTTGTATGCGCCAATGCTGTACACTTCCCTGACCACAGCCGCCGGATTTGCATCTCTGACCTTGTCAGATATTCCCCCGGTGCGTGTTTTTGGCGCATTTGTGGCTTTCGGGATCATCGTTGCCTGGCTGTTGACCATTACCTTTATCCCGGCATCGATTATGTTGATTCGGGAGGAAAGCTTGGCGGCCAAAATCCTGAAGCCGCAAACCAAGCCTTCGCTTCTGGCAGGAATTTTACCCAGGATGGGTCGTTTTGCATTCGCTCAAAACCGGCTGGTCGTCGCCGGCGCCTTGGTGCTTTTGGCTGCCGGCGTCTGGGGAATCACTAAAATTGTGGTCAATGACAATCCGGTGAAATGGTTCGATAAGGATCATAAAATCCGTGTGGCAGACCGAATGATGAACCGGAACTTCGGCGGGACCTATATGGCTTACCTGACGGTGGAAGGACAACAGCCGGATCACATCAAGCAGCCGGAAGTGCTGAATTATATGAGCCGGTTGCAAGCCTATCTGGAGCGAATGGATGTGGTTGGCAAAACGACCTCTTTGGCGGATATTATCAGAAGGGTGGGTACTGTGCTGAAGGGTGATAGATCCAATACGTACGCTCTTCCCGACAGTCAGGAAGAAATTGCCCAGTACCTGTTTCTTTACCTGATGTCAGGCGACCCCAACGACCTGGATAATTTCGTAGATTATGATTACCACAACGCCAATATTTGGGTGCAAATGAAACGCGGCGACAACCGGGATATGGAGCAAGTGGAAAAAGCGGTGCAACAGTATTTCGATACGAATGGCCTTCCTGAAGGCATCCAAATGCGCTGGTCCGGCCTCACTTACATCAATAAGGTATGGCAGGACCTGATGGTCAGAGGGATGCTCAAAGCGGTACTGGGCGGATTTGCTGCCGTGTTTTTGTTGATGTTTATTCTGTTTCGTTCACCCGGATTGGCTTTAATTTCCATGATGCCGTTAACTTTTGCCATCGTTCTTGCTTACGGATTAATCGGTTTTGTGGGCAAAGAATATGATATGCCCATCGCAGTGTGCTCGGCGCTGGCGCTCGGCTTATCTATCGATTTTGCGGTGCACTTTATCCAGCGCTTTCGCCGCAAATATCAGGAAACCGGCGATCCGGATGCCGCCAATAACTACCTATTCCAGGAACCGGCCCGGGCTATTTCCCGTAATGCGTTCGTTATTATCCCTGGATTTCTGCCCCTGATATTCGCCAATCTGACACCGTATGTGACCGTCGGCGCTTTTTTCGCCGTGCTCATGGCGGTTAGCGCCATAATCACTCTGCTGTTGCTGCCGGCGTTGATGCGAATGGTGGGCTATCGATTTTTGGCATCCGGTAAATTGAATAAGAATGAAAGGAGGAGCTGATGAAAGATAAATTCATTGTTTTATTGATAATTACGGTATCCGGAGTATTTGCGCATCTTCATGCTCAGGAATCACTCACCGGGCAGGAAATCATAAAAAAGTCCCGCGAGATATTCTACTATGCGGGAAAGGATATTAAAGCAAAGGTGCTGATGCAGCTTATTAATAAGGATGGCAATGAACGCACACGCGAGCTGACTATGCTGCGTCTGAACACCGGCGAAAACCACCAGCAAAAATATTATATGTATTTTCACCGGCCGGCCGATGTTCGCAAGATGACTTTCATGGTGTGGAAATACACCGGAAAAAATGATGACCGCTGGCTATATGTGCCTTCCATTAAGATGGTGCGCCGGATTGCCGCGGATGACAAGAACAGCCGTTTTGTGGGTTCGGATTTTACCTACGAGCAGGTTTCCGGCCGCGAAGTCTCCGAAGACGCCCATACATTGAAGGGCAAAGAAACGCTTGAAGGACAATCCGTCTATGTTGTGGAAAGCACGCCCAAAGAGGAAGGGAGCGCCGACTGGCGCCGAAAAGTCTCGCGGATCGATCAGCAAACTTTTTTGCCTTTGAAAGAGGAATATTACGACAAGCGCGGCGAGCTTTACAAACTATTTACTGCCAATAAAATCGAAAAGGTGCAGGATATTCCAACCATTATGAAGCGGACTATGGAGAATGTTAAGAACGGCCACCGCACGGTTGTTACTTTTAAGGAAGTTCAATACAATGTGGGTCTTGAAGACGACATTTTTTCGGAACGATTTCTGCGCAGCGCACCGCGGAAGTGGATACGATGAAATATCGAATGAAGCAGGTATTTGCATTGGGTTGTATAATTACCGGATACGGACGCCGGTGGAGACGATCCCGTCAACAAAAGGATTCTCAGGTGAGAAATCTTCCGGGCGGAACGGATGGACTTCTATAGAGCGATCCACATCAATGATGAAAGGGATCAGGAGCTTACTATCTTCAAAACGGTCGCCTGAAAAATCCGGAGAAACAATCGCCAAGTCGATATCGCTCCATGTGTGGTGCGTGTGCTTTGCGGCGGAACCAAAAATATAAGCCTGGGTAAGGTTGATTTTCTTTGAAACCAGCTCGAGGAACAAATACACTTTATTTTCTATATCTGTGTCAATAGCCATTGGTACAAGTCCTTTATTTTGGTAAAATAGTGTTCGGTAAATTCAGGTGTACACTTTTTGTAGAACTCAAATTTGTAGTCAGGATACCGGGCTCTGATATTAAACTGGTTTAATTCAAGCAGGAAAGCTTCTTGTTCCGCCGTCAACTTTAAATTTGTATGTGAAGCTAGTACAGATAAATTATGAGTAAAGGGAGGCGTATGATTCTGGTTGTCTCGAACAAAGAATGCTTTCATTATTTTTTCAATTACCAGGTGTCCCAAAAACAGACACCAGTCATTTCGACTATTCTGAAAGAGCGTCTCGGCACTCGCCAAATCGTGGGCGGCTGATTTTAACCAGTAATCGATATGTTCTTGAAGTTTCATAGTGATGCGCCTTCGTGAAGGTTAGAAAAAATAGCCTAATTTATTAATAAAATCAAGGCATGATCTAATAAACTCGAATTTTCTCTTTTTAAAAGAATTGTCAAAGGAAACAATTTATGATTAAAAAGTTCGTAATTTTTTGGGGTTTTTGGTTTCTATTTTTTCTCCCTAATCATCTGATTTCCCAGGAGATCACCCTGCATGGTTTTGTGCAGAGTAACTTTTCATTGCGGGCAACCGATGTGGGAGAATTGCGCAGCCCTGATGGAAGCCCCCTGCCGGACTATCTGCTCGGCGATGAGCGCGTGCAACTGGAATTGTCCCGCTTTGGCAGTGCAGCCCGTCTTCTGGGCAAAATTGATATGTACTACGACGCCGTGGATAAACGCGCCGGCTTCGATGTACGTGAAGCTTATGTGGATTTGACGCTGGGCAAATTTGATGTCCGCGCCGGACGGCAAATTATAACCTGGGGCGTGGGAGATTTGGTGTTCATCAATGATGTGTTTCCCAAAGACTGGGTGGCATTTCTGTCCGGTCAACCTTTGCAATATCTCAAATTCGGCTCCGACGCCGTCAACGTCAACTTCTTTCCCGGATTCGCCTCTTTTCAGGTAATTGCCGTCCCTTTCTATCAGGCAGACCGACTGCCCAGCGGTCAACGCTTGCTGGCATTTGATCCGGTACCCGACATAACGACGAGAAGCGAGATACAGCCGGATATGAGCCTGAAAAATACTCAGGTGGGCGCAAGACTCTATCGTTACCTGGGTAATTTTGATTTGTCGCTGTACTTCTACCGCGGTTTTTGGGGCAGCCCGCCGGGTATGCGGATTGACCCTGAAGCCGGCTCGCTGACGTTTACGCATCCGCGTCTGAACGTTTACGGCGGCAGCCTGCAGGGCGCGTTTCTAAAGGGCGTGCTGAGCCTGGAGGGCGGTTACTACGATTCCCGCGACGATCTTGGCGGAACGAATCCGGGAATCGAAAATTCGCAAACCCGTTTTTTGGCGGGTTATCAGCGCGCCCTGGGACAAAATCTTACTCTGGGAGTGCAATATTACGGAGAACGTATTCAGAATTACGACCGGTATGTTGACAATCTTCCATCCCAATTTCCGGGGCGGGAAGAGTTGCGCCATACGCTCAGCCTGCGGGTCAACCGGCTTCTTAAATATCAAACGGTACAGCTTTCATTCTTTACATTTTACAGCCCCAATGAGAATGACTATTATGTGAATCCGGAAATCAGGTATGAATTTGGGGATGGTGTCTGGGTTGCTGC
>CAZIVP010000007.1:0-174647 GCA_964542915.1 uncultured Calditrichaceae bacterium
ATGCGGCTCAGATCGAAGAGCTGGGCAGCCGTTATGCAGTGGCCTATGGCAACAACGCGGCACAGATCGAAGAGCTGGGCAGCCGTTATGCAGTGGCCTATGGCAACAATGCGGCTCAGATCGAAGAGCTGGGCAGTCGTTATGCAGTAGCCTATGGCAACAACGCGGCACAGATCGAAGAGCTGGGCAGTCGTTATGCAGTGGCCTATGGCAACAATGCGGCTCAGATTGAAGAGCTGGGCAGTCGTTATGCAGTGGCCTATGGCAACAATGCGGCACAGATCGAAGAGCTGGGCAGCCGTTATGCAGTAGCCTATGGCAACAATGCCGCCTTAATCGGTCAGTTTGGAATTTTTGCCAGATAGATTTCCATATGACTGCATTTTGAGTTAATTTAGCCATCAAAAAAAGCCCTTGTTTCGAAATGGAATGAGGGCTTTACTTTAATACGTAAAGTTGATCGTTAAAATGATTTCTTACCGACACATTATATCCGGCTTCTATTTGATAATTTTACTTCTAAGCTGGCAGAGCGCTTGGGCGGCAAAGCAATGGTATGAGGTTGAGAGCGACCATTTTAAGGTCATTTATCGCGACGAACATGCGGCGCTGGTACCGGGCATTTTAGAAGCTGCTGAAAAAGCCCTTCCGCCCCTGGCTAAAATATTCAACTACACGCCTGATGAAAAAATCATTATCAATACTTACGACTTCAGCGATTATGGTAAGGCCGGAACGACCACCATTCCCCATAATTTTATCCGATTGGAAATCGCGCCTTTACAACTTAGCTATGAGACCACACCGTTCAACAACCGTATTCAATGGATCATAAGTCATGAACTCGTCCATATCATCATCAATGATCAGGCGGGCGAATACGAACGTTTTAATCGCAAATTATATTCGAAAGTGCCGCCCGAAAAAGCCCAACCCTTGACTGTCCTCTACAGCCGGTTAACCAACAGCCGGCGTTACACACCGCGCTGGCATCAGGAAGCCATCGCAATTTTTATGGAAACGTGGTTGAGCGGCGGTTATGGGCGAATCCTTGGGAATTTTGATGAAATGTATTTCAGAACCATGGTGTATGAAAACGTCGCTTTTCCATCGCCGCAAATTTTAGAAGCGAAAACCAGCCATAACTCTTTTTTACTTGAAACGTTGTTTTATCTATATGGCGCCCGATTCAGCGCCTATCTGGGTTCGGAATATGGCGTGGACAAACTGATCGACTGGTTCACAGTAAGTGAAAAACAGGAGTATACGGATTTTGAAGATAAATTCCATCGGGTTTTCGGTGAGGATCTGGAAACCATTTGGTTCCGGTTTATAAAGGAAGAGAAAAATTTTCAAAGCAAGAATATTCGTAATCTGGAAAAACAGCCCTTAACCACTACCAAACCCTTAACCGACGAGGGCTTGGGTTGGGTAACGGCGGCCTATTTCGATCCGCACAATCAGGAAGTTTTGTTTGGCTACCATCGTCCACACCGTTTAACCAAACTGGTACGATTAGACGTTAAATCCAAATCAGTGCAAACGATTGGCTCCCTGCCGTCGCCCAGCATGGTTGGGATTGCATCGACAGCTTACGATAAAAGCAATCAATTCCTTTTTTACACGACCAATAATAATAAGCTCTTTCGGGACATACATGTACGTAACACCGTGACCAACGAAAAAAAATTACTGTTTCCCGACTGCCGCGTAGGCGATTTAACGGTATCCGAGAAGACGCACGAACTTTACGGCATCCGCCATAAAGGCGGTAAAACGGAGTTGGTGTATTCCGCCTATCCTTACCGTAAATTGATAGCGATTGTTGATTTGGGTATTGAGAATCATTTGCAACATCTTGCTATCAGCCCTTCGGGAAAATATTTGGCGGCAACCTTGCATCGACCGGGCGGGAGTCAGGCTGTTATTATGGCAGACCTGCAGGCCTTGAAAAAAGGCTCGAATTTAACATATCAGGTTATCATTGATGATGGCTCGCCGGAGTATCCATCCTGGTCCGGTGACGGCAGGTATTTATATTATAATGCCTACGTTAATGGCGTCTCCAATATATACCGTTACAGTATGAAATCGGGTAAATCGCTTGCACTCAGCCATACGATCCGCGGTTTATTCCAACCCGTCGCCTTGAATAGCGATTCCGTTTTGGCTTTTGAATTTACGGTGGAAGGATTTAAACCGGTCATTATCGACAACAGTCCCGCCAAACAATTACCCGCAATTGAGTATTACGGCCAGAGGGTCCTGGCCGAAAATCCCGATATCCGGAGCTGGCCGCTCGAACCGAATGAAGAGAAAATGAACATAAAAAATGAGGCCGCGGATGGGCGTCAACATTACAGCGCCTTACGCCATATCCATTTTCATTCGGTTATGCCGATTGTAACCGGTTTCCAATCCCAAAAGGCCATCGGTATGTATACCCATTTGGCCGATCCCCTTTATATCCATGATGTACAGATTGAAATGGGCGTAACGCCTTATCGCTTAAATTTGCCGGTTCCGCGATTTCATTTTAAAGGACGCTATGAATACCGTCGCCGTCTTAAATTTGGAGTGGACCACAACGCCCCGAATTTTTTCGATCTGGCAAATGAACGTAAACGCAGTATGATCGGCAATAAGTTTACGGCGACCCACACCAAGTTCTGGAAATATGATATTCCTCATAAAATAAAACAGGTTTCGGAAGTCGCGCTCTATACAGGGATTAAAGCCATCAACGATAATCTGGTGCTGGTCTCTCGGCCCGATTTTGTGGTGATGCAATCGGCCTTAACTTCGGCGAATATCCGACGCTCTATCGGGAGCGTGGATAGCGAGAAGGGCAGCGAACTTTCGCTTACCGGAATGTTTTTTGCCGTTGAACCACACAAAAACGCCGACATGGTTGGGGGCTTCCATGCCGAAGCGGGTTATTATTTACCGGCATTGTTTCCTCATAATATCCTTCATTTCAAACTTATGGGAGGCTATCGCCGTACTCTTGATGATATGGCGATCGGTAAATTTTATTTCGGCGGATTTGGCAACCGTTATCTTGAAGACGGAAAAATTCGACAATACCGAAAGGTGTTTCGATTCCCGGGAATCCCCATTTATAGTTTGGCGACCGATCGTTTCGTCAAAGGTTTGATCGAGCATTCCTCTCCGCCATACCGGCCCGGCGGCATTCATCTGGGCCATCATTATCTGAGTTATATCAATGCCTCATGGTACAGCCAGGGCCTTTGGCTCAATTCGCCGCGCAGTAAGCTGTGGTTAAGCCTTGGGGCGCAAATCAATTTCAATTTCAAACATTGGTACAACCTGCAATCCACTCTCTCATTGGGTGCCGCCAGAGCCTGGTGGCAAGATCATCACAATAACGAGTGGTTTATCTCTCTGAAATTGTTCAAAGATTGATTCCCATCTTGGCGCATCCGTCTCAATTGAAAGTGATGAATGTATCGCATCGGATTTCATAACACGGTGGGATTAACTTGTATGCACTGACACGGAAATATGGCGGCTTCGTTAGAAATGATCGGATCGAAAGAACGCCGATATGAGATGTGAAGGCCTTCCCGTTAAAATTGGGAGGCTTTTTTATTCGATGCAGTTCAATGCCTGCATGGCCTGGTGAGTGGTGAAATAAAACCGCTCTTTCCCAAAAGCGTCTACAAAGCCGGCGCGTTCGAGATGATCCATCACCGGCCCTTTTACTTCGGAAAAGAGCAAGGTAATGCCGGCGTGTTTAAAGTTGGCATCCATACGCTGAAGCGCTTTTAGAGCGCTGGCGTCCATACGGTTAACTGCGGTGCATACCAGTAGTACGTAACGTGTATCGGGACGTTCGGCCAGTAAATTGGCGAGTTTGTTTTCCAGGTAGTTGACATTGGCAAAATATAAACTTTCATCAAAACGCACGGCGAGGACATGGGGACAGGTTTTAACTTCATGGCGCTTGACGTTGCGGTAATGTTCAGTGACTTTTACCCGTCCCACTTCCGCCAGGTGCGGGCGGCTCGTACGCCACAAATACAGCCCGATCGTTAACAGGATGCCAAGCAGTATACCGAATTGAATACCCGCCGCTAATACAGCAAAAAAGGTAAACACGCCGGAGATACCGTCGGTTTTATTAAAACGCCATATACGGGCCGTCTCCGGAAAATCGATCAAACGAAGGACTGCGGAAATGATAATAATGGCCAATACGGCTTTGGGCAGATAATAAAAGAGCGGTGTCAGGAATAGAACGGTCAGGGCGATCAATCCGGCGGTAATGATTGATGCGAGCCCCGTCCGGGCGCCTGCTGTATCGTTGACGGCGGATCGTCCGAATCCACCCGATACGGTGAAGCCGCCGGCGATAGAGGAAGCTATGTTAGCGGCGCCAATACTCAGTAGCTCCTGATTGGGATCGACTTTTTGTCTTTTTCGGGCCGCCAGTGTTTTACCGATTGAAATGCTCTCCAGGAAAGAAATAAGAGCAAGGACAAATGAAGGCATCAGCAACGATTGCAAGTATGAAGACGACGCCTGCGGCAAAGCAAGCTTCGGAAGACCGGCGGGAACATTCCCAACAATGGCAATCGAAAAGGATTGAGAGAAATGCATTACCGCGCTTAATGCGGTTAATACCAGTAATAAAACCAAAGGCGCCGCGCGTTCTGCGGCAATGGTCGCCACATCGGATAAACCGCTTCCGGAAAGAAACGGAATGGCTATACGTGTGTACACAAGCAGAAGAGTGACGCCGGCAATAGTTAGGGTAACCGTCGGCCAGTGAATATGATATAGCTGGTTCACAATTGAAATAAACATTTGGTGGGCGTAAGTACTACGGGTAACCTCGATTCCCAAAATATATTTGAGCTGGCTTAAGGCAATGATCAGCGCCGCGGCATTGGTGAAACCATTGATGACGGGTCGGCTGATAAAATTAACCAGATCGCCCAACCGCAACAAACTTAAAACGATTTGCCATACCCCCACCAGAAAAGCCAGAGTGACGGCTAGTACCAAATATTCTTCGGGATTACCGGCAGCGAGAGGCGCGATGATGGTCGCGATTAATATGGAATCAATGGCCACCGGTCCCACCGAAAGGGTCCGTGAAGAACCTAAAATAGCATAGACGGGCAGCGCTGCCATGCCGGCATAGAGTCCGGTTTCGGGCGGTAATCCGGCCAGCATGGCGTAAGCAATCGCCTGCGGTATTAACACAACTGTTACCACAATACCGGCTACGATATCGCCGTTCAAGTACGACCGTTTATAACCGGGTAACCACTGCAGAAGCGGAATACGATCGGACAATGATTGCATGATTCGATGTTTATTCATAAACCGGTTTTTACTTTATAAACCAAAAACCCTGCCGTAAAGTAAATGAAAATTACTAAAATTAAAATGTCACTTGTTAAATCAAATGCTCAAAAGCGGAAGTTGGGTCGAATGGAAGCTATTCAATGAGCACAGAATCAATTGCTTGCAGGCGTTGGGATCGTTTTTCAGATGGCGCCTTTCTTTCGGATTACAATGAGGTACGGAAGGTTTACGTTTTTAGTATCGGCGGCTGGGCAAGCATCCGTTTGTTAATAATCGCAATCAAACCATATCACATCGTAAAAATGTTGCTCCCGTAGAGCTGCGATTCTTATATCGAAATAATCATAATTGAAATTAAGAAAAACACTTGCATTTTCTCATTTGGCGGAAGTATGCATCAAATCGCTTTCCACCGGCAATTTCTGCTCATTCCAGGCGATGATACCGCCATCGAGATTGTAAAGATCATCGTAACCGTATGATTTTAAAATTTGAAGTAGATAAGCGCTTCGGTTGCCGCTTCTGCAATATACTACCACCGGTTCATCCTTGGGGATTTCCGATAATCGTTCTTCGTTTATTTCGCTAAGCGCTAACCATTGTGAACCTGGAATATGCGCCTCTTCGTATTCTTCCCATTCCCGTATATCTATGAAAAGCTGATTGTTGTCAAAAAAGTTTTTAGCTTTCTGCGCATCAATTTGTTTAATCATTATGCTCGGGCTCCGGCATGTTCACGGTTGGTTTCATTATGAAGGTAACTTAAATCAGCGATGCCTCACGGGGCTGTTCAACGGGCAGCCCTTCGGACTGCCAGGCATCGATCCCTCCGGATAGATTTTGTACGTTGTCGTATCCTTTTGCCTGTAATAGACTCAAAGCAATGCTGGAACGGTCTCCGCTGGCGCAGTACAGCACCACAGGTTTTTCTCCGGAGACGCGGCTTAGCTGTTTTTTAAGCTGACCGGCTTGTAAATGTTCGGCGCCGGGGATGTGTCCCTCATTAAATTCACTGCGGTTCCTCACATCGATCAGTTGGATTTCGCTCGTTTGTAATTGGTTTTGAAGTTGTTTCGATTCGATGAGACCGGATGATTCCAGCCTATTTCCGGCCGTCTTCCAGAGACCTGGATCGGGCAGATAGCCAATGATGTTGTCCAGCCCGATTCGTAACAAAGCTTTGGTTAGTTCCTCAATGCGGCGGTCTTCCGCGATCAATAAGATGGATTGCTGGTAATCGATCATCCAACCGGCCCAGGTGGAGAAGGCGCTATTATCCTGTATATTGATACTGCCCGGAATGTGTCCTTTGGCAAAGGCTTCCCGGTCGCGGGCGTCGATGATTTGTACGCCGCGTGCTTTGAAAGCAAGAAATGGCTGCAGGGTGAGACGAGCCGGTTGAGGGATTTGACCGAGCAGCGCCGCTCCGGCCTTATTCATTATTTTCATATTTTTGAAATAGGTTGGCGCTTCCGGTTGCCCCGCTAACAGTTGATGTACGAAGGCCGATTCATCCTCGATCTGCAAAGCCCAGTTGGCGAATTTTTCATACCCGACGGTGGTTACAGGAATGGCGCCCAGAGCTTTGCCGCAAGCCGAACCGGCGCCGTGGGCAGGCCAGACCTGAATATGGTCCGGCAAGGATCTGAATTTTTTAAGTGAATGGAACACATCGTGGGCGCTTTGCTCTTTTGTACCGGTCATTCCGGCGGCTTCTTCCAGTAAATCGGGACGGCCCACGTCGCCTACAAAAACAAAATCGCCGGTAAAGATCATCACTGGTTCTTCGCTGGCGGCCTGATCAGTTACAAGCAAACTGATATGTTCGGGCGTATGCCCGGGCGTATGCAGCACTTCGATTTTTAAGTTACCCATATGCAATGTATCGCCTTCCCGCATACCGTTATGGGCGAACTGATACCGCCAATCCAGACCGCCTTCTGCGGATAGATAAACGCCTGCATTGGCGGCTATGGCCAGTTCTCTTGAACCGCTTAAGAAATCAGCGTGAATATGCGTCTCGACGATGTGGCTAATGGTCAGCTTTTCTTCATGTGCCGTTTTCAGGTATACATCGATATCCCTGCGGGGATCGATCACCATGGCTTCGCCGCTGGTCTGGCATCCGATAATGTAACTGACCTGTGCAAGACCCGGTTCGTATATGCGTTTAAAAAACATGTCCGTTAACCTCGCCTGATTACGATTTTGAGGGATGCAAATGCAAAAAACTCAAAATTTATTCCGGCGCTCCGTCGCACCCGACGGTAAGGTTTCACGGCAAAAAAAGTAGAAAGATGTTTTCTTAGGCGCCTCAGCCTTGTAAATTTTATTGCATCGGAGAATGTTCATATGTATCTGAAAAATTTAATCGTTACCATCTTGCTTTTAATAGCAGTTGTGCATCACGGCCAACCGGTTCCGGATATGCCCGAGGAAATACATGTCTTCAGCAATGACAGTTCCCTTAGCAGTGACGGTGAATGGCAGGCGAAACTACCACAAATTGTATCCGGATTGAAAACACTGCATGCCATTGCGGCTTTTCATGTGGATGGCGACCGGGTCGATACCAAACTCCGTTTGCCGTTGACCCTCAGCCCTAAAGAAGTGGCGGCGCATCTCATCCGTTACTACAGTATGATTGGTTCCCAGCAAGGGCGTCAAAACGAGCGGGTGATGGTTTATCCTTATTTTTCGGATATCCGCTTGACGCCTTATGTATTTTGCAGGTATAAAGAAGACGGAATGTTTTTCGTGATGTTTCGTCGATGGGAAACCATTCCTGTTCCGGAAGAACCGTCGCTGATCGAAAAAAAGATATACAATGCCGTCTTAAACAGCAGTTTTGCCTCTTCCGAAACCTTCGGACAAATTCCGCCGCTTATTTACGAGCGGGTTGCGAAGCGTTATGAGCTTTCGGCCTTGCAGGTGCAGGAAATATATCGCCGTGTATTCCACTGGCATATGCGATAAGCTTAACCGGTGCAGCAACGGCTGATTGGTCCTATCGAACGATTACTCGGAACGAAAGGATATGTGTTTCATGGTTCTTCGTTCAAAAGGTTGTGGCTCGCTCTCTTCACCGACCCGGTTAATGCCGGTAAGGTAGAGCGTATCAGGGATTCCTTCGCCCGGTAATGACAACTGTCGTGCATTGGCCGGAATGATTTTTAAGATTTGATCGGCGGAGGCGATTTGCCTGGATTTATAAAGGACAAAGCACTGCACCGGACCTTTGCTTTGCCAGTTCAATGTTAAAGAGTCGCCGTACATCTTGGATACCAGTTGACTCAACCGGATTTCCGGAACCCGGTCTTTCCATGCCAGCGGCGGCGTCAGCGCGGGTTCGAAGTAAAAATCTTCACGGATTTCCTCGATTTTTTTTAGAAGACTGTTTGCTGAGAAAAATACCATACCCGGGAATTCATGTTCCCGGACATATTTAATTTGGTTCCAAATCTCCTGCCAGTCGTATTGCCGTCCGACTTTATAGGTGGCAATACCGGGCGCGATCCATCTGCCGAGGTGTTGCATGTGTTTCCATTGGGCGATGGCAGACGTGTAAGGTGCGGTTGGATGTTCCATTCGAGTATACGTCATGGGGAAGATCAGGTCCATTTTACCGGCGGCCAACCATCGACGGGCGTCCTGATAGACGACATGATATCCGTTCCACGTGCCGCCGTAATGGTGGCCGATAACCGCTGCGGATACTTTGACCCACGGTTTGGCCGATGTAACGGCGTTATATGTTTGGCTTACAAAATGATTGATCTGTTCCCGTTGCCATGCATTCCATTGGAATTGTTGAGGATTATCTCCGGTGGAGCGATACCGACTCACACTGACGGAGTCATGCGAATATCCCAGTTGTTCTGCGCCTTCGGGATAACGGATGTAATCAAAGTGGATGCCGTCCACATCATATCCTTCCACGATGTCCATAACCACCTGTTGAATATGAAGTTGTACTTCAGGATTACCGGGACTAAAGGTGATGTAACCATGTTCGGGTTTCATGGGATTACCGGCGCTGTCGCAAACAAGCCACTCCGGATGGGCCAGGATCGGGTGGAGCGGTTCGCTTTCCGCCGGCATCGGTTCGTTGGATCGCCATGCCGGAAATGTATTTATCCAGGCATGTAATTCCAATCCCTGCCGGCGGGCTTCGTTGACGGCGAATTGCAGCGGATCCCAACCCGGATCTTTTCCCAATGAATCGGAAAGCATCCGGGACCATGGTTCATAAGCGGATTGATAAAAGGCATCGGCATTACCGCGCACCTGAAAGATGACCACGTTGAGCCCCGCCTTACGAAAGCGGCGGAAAGCATCGCGAATGTATGTCTTTGAAGCTTCTGAATCTTTGTTCTGGGCATACTCAAAACGGGACATCCATACGGCTCTTATTTCATGTTTCCGGAGCTCAGGCGGCCGGCATGCACTAATTAATCCGAAAATCAGAATGGCTGAAAGAACAAGATGGTTTCGTTTCATGGTAAATTCCTTAAATATTTGGCTTTTTATGTCCGAAAGAATGATAATTTATATAATTTTATCGATGGTTGAAACTCCTGGTCGATTGACGATTAATCTCAGCAGCCAGCGAACATATCCCGTATCCGATTAATGGCAGTCTCTTGATCCATAAAATAGGGACTGGTTGCAATTGTAATTGCCGACGCCTTACGCATATACGACAAGATACGTGCCTTCTTAAAATCGAAATCGATATATTCCATCTCGGGTGCAAAAAAATCCATATCAAGGTCCAGAACAAAAGGTACAAAATCCCCGGGATTGATTTTTAAAGCGTTATTGCTATTAATGATGCGGGCTTTCTTGAACCAATTCAATTCCAGTGCGGGCTTGATAAAGTTACCAACATTGAGCTCGAAATTGGTATAGCGAAAAACGGAGGCGATATCAAACGCCTTGACATTTTTGTTTAAAAAGTATGGTGGTCTGCGCATATCGCTATGCTGATCGACGTGCATCAGCTGTGAATCCGCCGATAATGATCCCGTGTGGCGGAGCATAAACCAGAAGAAAAAAGCGTGGTTATGGTTGTCAAAAATAAAAACGGGCCGGGTTTTGTGTTCAAAATAAAGAAAGGCGTGCAAGCCTTTAACGGCGTATTCACAACTCTCATCAATCTCCGCAAATACAATTTCGCTGCCGGTTCGAAGTTCATCGGGAAGGCCCCTGACCAGAGGCGGCACCCAGATGGATTTATGTTTACGCCGATGCCAGGAAAATTGATTGTTGCCCACCGGTTCGTTTATCCGGAAACCACTATAAAATTTTTGTATGGTTCGGAGGTCTGAATCGTTCAATGGCGTCATCCGAACGGTTGCGTGAAAACAATTTTGGGCAAGTCATGGGCTGTATTCTGCCTTAGAATTTTCATTAAATTCATAAACGTGTTCGCAATGTAACCTTGTGTTTGCTAACTTAATATTAATACGTAACTCCACCCAATTTATTTTTGAACAAACAGCGAGCATCTTTATGCAATTGAATGTTTTAAAATGGATTTTCATAATTTTTTTACTTATTGCACCACTCCGGTCGCAAAATTCCGGATATTCGGTTTCACTCTCGGATACGGTTGTGGCATTTGATTCGGTTCTCGCGGGTAAGACACATTTTCGAACGTTGTATATCGAAAACCATTCTTCGAACACAATCGAAATCGAAGAGGTGCTCTTCGAAGAAACGACTTTCCAAACGGATTTATCGGCTTCCGTGTTGCCCGCCGGCGACCGTAAGGAATTTAAAGTATTTATTGAAAGCGCGCAAAACCTCAATTACAGCGATTTTTTAAGGATTGAATCGCAGGATGTCCATCGTCCGCTTATTATAAAATGTTCTGCAATCGTAATATATGGGAATGACTATTATGCCGAAACACAAAATAAACGTGGGGCCGGATTAAAAACGGCGTTGCATAATTCCATTAAAACTCATACCGAATTGGATTACGGAACGCTTTGGGAGGCTTTACGCGATACCGATGAAGACCCTGATAATCCGGAAAATATCATCGAAATTTATACCGGTTGGTCGTTTTCAAAATATGAAAACGGCGGAGATCCGGGCGATTGGAACCGTGAGCATGTCTGGGCGAAATCGCACGGCGATTTTGATAATGATCCACCGGCAGGCACCGATCTGCACCATATACGTCCCTCCGATGTCCGGACCAATGCCGACCGGGGTAATCTCGACTTTGATAACGGCGGTCAATTCCATGATCGCGCTTCCGAATGCCGCTTTGACGGAAATTCCTGGGAAGTACGGGATGCGATGAAAGGAGATGTCGCCCGCATGATGTACTACATGACCGTCCGGTATGAAGGCGGCGAGGGTTACGACCTTGAACTGGTTGAACAAATCCCTTCGACTACAAGCGGTGAACCGGTATTCGCCAAAAAATCGACGCTCTATCAATGGCATCGATCAGATACTGTTGACGTTGTGGAGCGCCGGCGAAACAATCGTATCGATATGAACTGGCAGCATAACCGCAATCCGTTTATCGATTATCCGCAATTGGTGGATCGTCTTCCTGATCTGGTTGGCGGAGCCGCCCATGTTAAACGTCCGGATATTGTCGTCACGCCGATTTTCATACAAATGGATACCATTGGATTTGAGGAACAGGTTTCGCGTAAAGTGGCGGTAATGAACACGGGCGATGCCAAGCTGCACATAAGCGATATTTACTCCACTGATCCCGCCTTTGAAATATCGGGTCAGCCGGCAACGATTGCGGCTGAAAGTTACGACTACTTTAAAGTACAATTCCGATCGGAACAAAAAGGCGGCGTGTTTGCAGCAAACGTAATTATTGAAAGCAATGATGCAGACGAGGCGTCCATACAAATACCGGTTTGGGTGGTTGTCGCCGAAACCGTTCAATTAGAAAGCTCGAAGCTTGAGCCTTCTAAATTAAAACTGTTTGAAAATTTCCCGAACCCGTTCAATCCGGTAACCGAAATCAGCTACCGGCTGCCTTTTTCGATGTATGTTACTTTGGATATCTACAATTTAAACGGCCAGAAAGTAAGCACGCTTATAAGCGGAAAACAAACCGCGGGACGTCATCATGTGAAATGGTATGCCGCTGCTAACATACCCAGCGGATTGTATATTTACCGAATAAATGCGGATGGCCGCGCGAAACAAAAAAAGATGCTACTATTACGCTAATAAAAATCCAACCGTTTTCATTTGCCGAGTGTACGGTTCCTCCTATTAATTTAAGTTGGTTGCAAATGGCTGATAATTGCCGGCTGGCTGATTTCAGCCAATTCAGAGGTTCTTTTCAACCATTTTGAAGGTCTTCATAAAAACCAATTCGTTTTTATATTATTAAAAAACAGGCTGTTAATTTTTCTGGCATTAAGATTGCAACCTAACCCTTGCAAATATAGTAATCCACCAAACAAGGAGGTTGGGATGTTTCGTATGAAGCAATTATCAGGGATGATTTTGATAGCAGCGTTGTTCATTATGATATGGAGCTGTGAAAAGGCAGGACCGTTACAAACTTCTGAAGAGGCAATCGATAAACCCGCAAACACGGGATACGCCGTCGATTATCCGGTATTTAAATCCTATACTCTCGGTTATTGGGAAGCGGAGGACGGATACTATGGCGGCTCATTCAGCCTGATACGCGGCAATGAAATTCATGTGGAAGATCTTTCCTTAACCCCACCGGACGGTACGGTTGCCGGGGCAGATGTTACACTTACAACGGAAGTCGAGCGTACGGCGGACAAAAAACAATTACTTTACACCTTCGGTCCGGAGGGCAGCACGTTCGATCCTCCGTTAACGATCAAATTAGATTGGGAACGTTTCGGAATGGAAGATGCAAACCTCTATTTTATCAATGAAGACGGAAATTACATTTTGCAGGACGAAGAGGATGTTGAGTATGATGGCAAATGGATGAATGTTTCCATTCATCATTTTTCCAGGTATGCCATTGCCGTTGATTAGAGAAAAGCGTCTTTAAGTTTAAAGATTGTAAATATTCTAAGAGGGATTATACGTATGCGAGTGGCGTTGGATAGTTTACTGAAATAAAATTGGCATATCCCAACCACAACAAAAGCGATACCGGTCTCGGTATCGCTTTTGTTTATTTTACCCACACCTAATTAGTTCAAAAGTCATTTCTCATAAATTTCATTGAAAATTTGGAAATAGACGTATATACAATTGAAATTCCTTCCTTCATCATTGTTCAAAAAATTACCTGCCTGCTTATACTACTAATGTTTTTGTCGATTAACGATAGAACGTCCGGGAACTCTTAAAAGGCCAAAAATATTATGTTGATGAATGAAAACATAGAAGCCTATTTAGCCAACCAAGAGCAGTCGATATCCAGCTCATTCTTTTTTGTGAGAGAAGATGCATTTGCGCAATTGGTCGAGGCGGCACAACAGTCATTCGAAGGCAGAGGCCGGGTAGTCGTCATAAAAGGCGAAGCGGGCATCGGTAAATCAGTATTAATCAAACAACTGTTTAATCAGCTAAGATCATATGAGTTTGAATTTTATCATCATACATTTAACCGACAAACGTCCTGTTCTTCTCATCAATCATTTACCGAATCGTTGTTTACCTGCCCTGATAATCAAACCGACAATCTGAAAATGTTCAATGATCTTCAATCCCAGCTCGGTGAGATAGAAAAAATGAGTGAGGGCTCTCTTTTTAATTGGAAGGCGTTGGACGAACAAAAATACCATCACCATTTGGTCGGACAAAAGACGTTGGAGCGGCTTATTAGAAAAAGCAAGCGTAAAGCACAATTTATTTGTTGGGAAAATACCCATTTGGCGCCGCTTATGTTCTGGAAATTTTTACATTACCTGGCGGGTAATGTTTCCGATCGACCGCTTTTTATCGTTATTACGTTAACAGAAAATAGACCGATCACCAAAGAGCGATCCCAAGACGCCTCCTATAGAGATATATTGCAACGAATGAACCGGGAAGGAGTCATAAGAAAAATAACGCTTAAACGCTTCGGCCAGCATGAATTGAGACAGATGCTGAATCATTTTTTTAAAAAAACCGATTTTTCAAGCGATTTTATACCTGTTCTTTATAAATTATCGGGTGGCCATCCCTTTCGCGTTATGACCTATCTCAAACTGATGTACCAGCAACAACTTCTTTTCAAACAGCAGGACGTATGGTTTAATCGTTCACCGGTTGATGAACACCATCTGGTAACGTCGGCATCCGAACTATCGGACTACAATACGGTGGTCCAACGATTAAGGGAATTGTCTGATATTCAAAAGGAGATTCTGTATTATGCATCCATAATGGAGGAAGGTATTGCTCACGGGGTGTTGTCCCAGGTTCTGCAAAAAGATCGTTTTGACATCGTTAAAGAATTACAAAATTTAAGTGAGAAGGCTTTTATTTTTCAGGATGAGAATGGCGAATTCTGTTTTAAAACGAATGAACTACAGGCGATTGTTGCCCGGCAGATCCATGAAGACAAAAAGAAAAATATGTACATGGACATCGCAGCCGTTTTGGAGCGCGACGACTCCATCGATAGGGATGCAAAGATATATCGGCTCGCGGAATACTATGAAAAGAGCGCGCAGACAAAGTGGGCGCATCGTTATATAACCCGGGCGGCCACCATTGCGATCCGCAAATTGGCTTTTTCGGAAGCGCGGCATTTTATGCAAAAACTTTTTTACATAAAAACAGAAGACCTTTCGGAAATGGAGAAAATGCTGACGGTGCAAATGTATATTCAGGCAGCGTGGCTGGAGCGCACCATGGGCGACAACGAACAAAGTTTGTTATACTGTGAGAAAGCACAGCAACTTTATGATGAAGAAGATTTGGATAAAATAAACCTTTTAATTCGTATTCAGAAAAGCTTTGCCTACTTTAATTTAAATCAATGGGATCGTGCCCGGGAAAATTTGGAGGTTTGTTCGAAGGCTGAACATTTACTGGGCGATTTTGAAAGAACCCACGTTTATTATGGGATGGGTAAAATTAATCTGGAACTGGGGAAGTATGACGAAGCAGGGAGGTATCTCAACCGGGCTTTGGCAGACGCCTTGTCAATTGAATCCAGCACCATGATCGCCATGATTTACAATAGCCTTGGTGTGTTGGCAACGGTTCACAATGATCCTATGCAATCGATAGCTTATTATAGTAAAGCTATCCCCATCTATAAAAAGCAGGGCGATAAAATCGGGTTGGCGCGTATCTACAATAATATTGGGCTGACCTATGCTAATATACATGACTGGGAAAAAGCCAATGAGTTTTACGGCAAAAGTTTGGGCATTTCTGATATTATGGGTTTATTGCAATTAAAAGGGATTACCTTTGTTAACCGTGCCCTTGCTCTCGTACATCTTAATAGACTGGACGAGGCGCAAGAATATGCGTTTAAAGCTTATCGCTTGGCGAAACTGCTAAAAGACGAATTGGGCCTCGCCGAATATTACAAAATACGCGGTATTATTGAAGTACATAATAATCAGTGTCATCAAGCCGTTCCGTTTTTTAATGAAGCTCTTAACCGTTTCATACAACTCAAAAACCGTCTGGGCATTGCGGAAACCCAATATGCTCTGGCAGAAATGGAGATTGGCCGGCATTGCCATAGAGCTGCGCTGGCAAGATTGCGTAAGGCGCTGCAAACTTACCGCTCCATCGGCGTTAAAAACAAAATAAAACGAATACAGAATAAAATTGCTGAATTACAGGATGGGGAAATCACTGCAGATAAAATGAATATCAATAATAAGATGTTGTCTGAGGTTTAATCCGTATGGAAAAATTAATGAAATATAACATTCTGGAAAAAATCGGAAGCGGCGGCATGGGTGAGGTGTATAAGGGCTTCGATACCGTATTGGAGCGCTATGTGGCCATTAAACTTCTGCACAATTCCCTTTCGAAAAATAAGCAGAATATTGAACGATTACTGGTAGAAGCCCGAGCCGCGGCCCGATTAATCCACCCCAATGTGGTAACCATCTATGATGTGGGTCAGAATGAATATGGCCATTACATCATTATGGAATATGTAGAAGGTGCCTCTTTGTCAGAAATGATTTACAGAGATGGCCCCCTTAATCTTGAATTGTCGAAAAAAATCATTATCCAAATATTGAAAGCATTGGGTTTAGCCCATAAGAAAGGTATCTATCATCGCGATATCAAAGCCGAAAATATCCTGATTACGGAAGAGAAGGATGCCAAGGTCCTGGATTTTGGCATCGCAAAGATAGGTCAAAATTCAAAGGCCGATTCAGAACAGGAAGTATTGGGTACCATCGAATATATGGCGCCCGAACAAATGCTGGGCGAAGCGGTTGATCATCGCAGTGATATTTATTCGGCCGGGATACTCCTATATCAGATGCTGACGAAACGTATGCCTTACAACGGCAAAAATTCGGTCGATATCCTGTTTAAAAAACTCAATGAAGAACCGGTTGTCCCGTCCTACTATAATAAGTATATACCGAAATACGTGGACGACGCCATTATAACGGCCCTTAACTACGACCGTGAAAAGCGCTGGCAATCCGGCGAAGATATGATTGAAGCGCTTAAAACACGCCTGAATGCAAAAACGGCTACAGCCGATGATTTCTGGAGCGCATCGCATACACCCTTCTTTGAAAAGGAAGATGAAGAAGCCGACTATACCAACGCCCAATTCCGTCCTGTTTTTATAGGCCGTGATGAAGAATTCAAAAAACTGATTACGGCTTATAACAAGACTATAAATGAATTGGGTCAAACGGTTATTCTCGCCGGAGAAGCCGGTATTGGGAAAAGTACTTTAGCAACCCAATTTCGAAATTATTTAGAACATCAGGAAACCTGGGTACTGCAGAGCGCTTGCCTCTATCAGGAAGGCATGGATGCATATCTACCCTATATTGAAGCGTTGCGTGCATTTTTAAGCCATGATAATAGCCGTTTATCCGAAGCTCAACGCAACGAATTGAAGAAAATGATCCGGCAGAATGTGCCTATCTTAACCAAGTTTACGGAGCGCTTTAAAACAACGTTTATCTCGCAAACGTCCGGAACGGGCGAAGATGAAGCAAACCAGAATACAAATTTATTTGAAGATATTTTTCAGCTTCTTTCCATGCTTTCTGAATTAAGGCCGACGATCGTTATTATTGACGATTTACAGTGGGCGGATGAATCCAGTCTGAAGTTATTCCACTACTTAGCCCGCAAGATTGAAAATAAACGCATTTTGTTATTCGGGATATTAAGGTCGGATCATTACGATTTACAAGAAAACGGCAAACCCAAGAAGATTGTTGATATTCTGGCCCGCATGCGGCGTGAATATCTGTTTGAAGAAATAAAAGTGAAACGGTTTAATCGCCGGGACAGCGATTTGTTGATTGATAAATTGTTGGAAAACTCCGCTTTTTCGGAAGAATTTTATGAGGGAATTTATCGCGAGACGAAGGGTAACCCGTTCTTTCTCATCGAAACATTAAAAAATTTGAAAGAAAAGGGACACATCTTCATCAACGGCGATATCTGGGTTGACAAAAAAATCGATTTTAAGTTGGAAGTACCGGACCGTGTTGAAGATATATTTGTTCGAAGATTGAGCGCTATAAGTCAGGAAGATCGTGAGATTCTGCAGGTGGCTTCTGTTTTCGGCTATAAATTTGACCCCGCCTTGCTGGCTTATATGATGGAATGGAAAAAAATCAATCTGTTAAAAAGGCTGCAAAAGATCGAAAATGATCATCAGGTTATAACAAATTCGGAGAGCCAATATCAGTTCGAGCACCCGATGTTGGGTGATCTCTTATATTCGGAAATTCCATCGGCGTTGCTGCGGGAGTATCACTTAATGCTTGCCGAGAAACTTGAAGAAATGCACAGACCGCATTACGGCGCTTATATCGGTGATGTTGCCAAACATTATTATCGCGGCGGCGATTATACGCACGCAATGCCTCTTTTATATCGCGCGGGAGAACGGGCATTCGAACTATCGGCTTATCGCGCGGCCGCCATTTTTTATGAGGATTTACTGGATTCGGTTTCCAACGATCATAGACAATTACCGCAAAGTATTCCACCGGAATATTTGTATTTTAAATTGGGCATCTGTTATGAAGAGCTCGGCGAGTTGGAGCAAAGCATTTCTGTGTATAGAAAATATGCCGAAGTAAGTCTGCAGCAGAACAACCAGCAACGACGGATAGACGCGTATATGCGCATCGGACGCGTTCAGGATAAACTGGGCGAGTTCGAAAAATCTCTGGAGCTGTATCGTCAATGTTTAAACCTGACACAAAAATATAAAGTCCAAAACGTCCTGAGCAGGGTTTATAATAAAATGGGGATTCACTTTTTTCATCAGGGCAACTATGATGAAGCCTTAAAATATTTTAATTTGACCATAAAATCGATCGATTCCGAATACGGCGAATTTGATAAAGCGCATGCCTATACCAATATCGGCATTATTGCCAACATTATTCGCGGTGACTATGGCATTGCTCTTGAAAATTTTAAAAAGGCGCTGCAAATATACGAACGCAAAAACGATGGCCAGGGCCAGGCCACCGTTTACCATAATATAGGTATGTTCTATTCGGACAAGGGCCAATGGCTGGAATCGATTAAAGCGCTCGAAAGATGTCTGCAACTTGCCGATGAAACCGAATCGAAACGTTTACACGCCCTTACCTATCTTAACATGGGCAAAGCTTTTGCCAGACAGGAAAAAACGGCCAAAGCCAAAAGATTAACAGAAAAAGCTTTAAAGATGTTTAAAAGAATGTCCGATGTAATAAGTATAGGGGAGGCCTATCATATTTTCGGCATTATCTTCAGTAAGGAAGGCAACTTTTTCAAGGCCGAAGATTATCTGAAAGAGGCCATTAACATTTTCAGGAAGAAAAATTATCTGGAAGGATTGGCGGAGAGTCAATTCACATATGGAAACATCTTAGTCGAACAGGGTGAAATGGAAGTCGCCAGGAACTATTTTAATGATGCACTTGAATTATTCAAGTCGATTAATATCTCATCCAAAGTGAAGGAATTATCGCAGAAAATTTCCACTATAGAGCCCGGCGACCATCACACCACCGATATCGATATTATAAAACAGGGAACCTCATCAATCAAAAGAGGGACAACGAGCATTGCTGACGGATACAAAAAAATTACAACATAGAAATAGCGAGTTGGAAGCCGAAAACAAGCGGTTACTTACGGAGCTCGAAAAGGCCTATAAAGATATGGTTGACATCCTTGATAATTCCGAGCGCGAGAAGGAAATTGCTTACCGCGAGCTGGATGAAAAGTATAAAGTTCTCGAGAATCTATACGCCCAGCTTTCCAGTAAGGAGAATATGTTGATCCATTTGGAGAAGCTTTCCTCAATCGGCCAGTTCGTAACCGAAATTATTCATGAATTGAAAAATCCCCTTATGGTTATATCCGGAGTGACCGAAATTGTACTATTAAAGCCCGAGCTACAGCCACAAATTGCACAAAAGTTGCAGCGCATTCCGGCCCAGGTAGAGCGCATGATCAATTATTTAAATCGCTTTCGGGCCATGGCCTACAAAGAAAAGAAGGATTTTAAAGTTTTCCGTCTCAATACCAGCCTGGAAGACTTTTTGGAAACCATCGAAATAATTAAGCCCAAAAACGTTTCCATTGTTAAACGACTTTGTGAGGATGCTTTAAATATCAACGGAGATCCGGATCAGATAACGCAAATTTTTCTTAATTTAGCTAAGAATGCGTTTGACGCGATGGAAACAAACGGTGATACCTTTACGGTTTCCACGGAAGTGATAGATGGCAAAAAAGCGGAACAATTACAAAATCAAGGCTTTGCGGGATGCCAGAGCCGTAAAGATTGGAAAGATATTGTCGAAACCAACCAAACGTTTGCTCTGTTGAACTTTTGCGATAACGGCAGTGGGATTCCGGATGATTTAATCCAGAATATTTTTGATGCTTTCTTTACGACAAAAACGCGAGGCAAGGGTACAGGGCTGGGGTTATCCATTGCGGCGGATATTACCTTACGTCATAACGCAAATTTAATGGTAAGATCGAAACAAAATGAAGGAACAACCTTTAAGTTCGTCATTCCATTGGTAGATGAATGTGAACAATCAAATGAGGGCGTTAAGGTATGAATGTTTGTATTGATTGCGGGTTTATTACCTATCCGGATGATAAATACTGCGGAGGGTGCGGTAAAACATTGCCAACCTCAGAATATAAAAATTTTTCAACCCAGCGCGAATTGAAAATCGGAGACGTTCGCACAAACCTGGCTTCCGTTTACTTTAAAATGGGAAAATATAAGGAAGCCCGCTCAGAGCTCGAAAGCGTTCTCAGGGAAAATCCGGATGATTTTCGCGCCGCTGCTTTGCTGGAGAAAATTAACGAGGTTTTGGAAAATTAATTTTAATCGAATGATAATGAGCAAACTATGTCATTAACGGAATGTGCATATTGCGGCCATGAAAACCGCCCCGATTGTAATTACTGCACTCAATGCGGTATCAAGCTGAACGATGAAAAACGTTCGGGTCCGCTTTTAAGAATGTTGAGAAATGAAGACAAAACAACGGTTTTTAAGCTTGTACAGGGTAAAAGCACCGTAGGCAGAGATCTCAATAATGATATTATTATAGAAGACCAATTGGTATCCAAATCCCATGCCGCTGTTTATGTGGAAAACGGGGACATCTATATTGAAGATATGAATAGCAGCAATGGCGTTTACGTGAACGGTAAAAAAATTAGCCGACGCATCAAAGTTAATAACGGCAGTCTGATTCGTGTAGGATCTACGATTCTCAAGCTTGAATCCAATTACGGCTAATCAGTGTCGATTTAATCAAAATAAACGAATGGCGATTCGAATGACAAAGCCGCTACAATTAATATCTATAGTGATTCTGTGCTTCGGAATTCTTCTTTCCTGTGAAAAGCAAAACAATAGAGAAGACGTTGGTACGGATAAGGAATCGATCAAAGATGGCGGTACCATCGTCATCGGGATTAATAATGATGTCGATTCCTTCAATCCATTATTCGGAGAAACGGTGAGCGCTCAGGAAATTACGCACCTGATGCTACTGGGGCTGACCGATCTTGATGAGCATTCCAACTTTAAACCCGAAATAGCCCGATCCTGGCGGCGATCGGAAGACTATAAAAAACTCATCTATACATTGCGGCGCGATGCAGTGTGGTCGGATGGCAGGCCGATTACCGCCTATGATGTTAAATTTACTTACAACTTGTTGATGAATCCAGACGTTGCCAGCCCCCGGCAAGGGGTAACGGAATTTATTGAACGGGTGACCGCTGTTGATTCTTTTACCGTAGCCTTTGAATTTTCAAAGGCCTACCCTGCTCAAATATTTGATACCGCCGGCGAAATTCTTCCCAGCCATATTTTAAAAGATGTTGATCCGCGTTCCTTGAAGGAACACGTCTTCGGAAGACAACCGCTCTCGTCGGGTCCGTTTAAGTTAAAAAAGTGGGTCAAGCAGCAGTATATCGAACTGGTCCCGAATGATCGCTACTTTGGCAAAACGCCCTTTTTCGATCGCGTCATTTTTAAAATCGTGCCTGATCAAACCAACCTGCTTATGCAGCTTAAATCAGGCGAAATAGATATGATGAGCGATATTCCTCTGACGAAAGTTCAAAACCTGAAGAGAAATCATAAGCATATCACACTGCATAAAGTCTCAGGCCGGGTTTACTACTACATCGGATATAACCAGAAGCACACATTGTTTACCAACCGTTCTGTAAGACGCGCGTTGACGATGGCGATCGATCGTGCCGGTATGATCGAAGGTTTATTGCACGGATTCGGACGTAAATGTTTAGGACCTTTACCTCCGATCGTCCAATGGGCTTATACCGAAAAGGTAGATGCGATTCCCTACGATACCGAAAAAGCCAGGTCGTTACTCGCTGAATCCGGTTGGAAAGATTCGGACGGCGACGAATGGTTGGACAAAAACGGAAAAACATTTGAATTTGATTTAATATGTCCCGCCGGAAATCAGATTAAATCCGATGTTGCCATTGTCGTTCAGCAACAACTGGCGCAAGTAGGTATTAAGGTTCATATTAAAATGATGGAATGGACCCACTTTTTGAAGCGATTAAAAAGACAAAATTTTGAAGCTTGTGTGGGTGGATTAAGCACTTCGTATTATATCGATCCTACGCCGGTTTTTCATTCCAAATCGACACATCTATTTAATAATATCAGTTATTCCAATCCTGTTGTGGACCGATTGATTGAACGCGGACGGCAGGAGATGGATCGCGCCGAAGCTGCAAAAATATGGGCAAGGTTCCAGAAAACAGTGTATCAGGATCAGCCATTCACCTTTTTGTTTTGGATCGATAAAGTTGTGGGCGTTCATAAACGATTTCAAAATGTATCGCCCATTGCTTTGAGTTCGGTATATGATCTGGAATATTGGTACGTAAATAAGGGGCGCTAAATGGCCAACCCGATATTGCAGATCAAAAATCTGGCGGTGGGAACCGATGTCTCGGGGAACAGCGCCCCAATTTTACAAAATATCTCGTTAACGCTTTACCAGGGCGAATCTCTCGCATTGGTTGGGCCATCAGGAACAGGCAAGACGATGCTGGCCCTCTCGATTCTTGGTTTGCTCCCTTCCCCTCTCCGCTTATGTAGCGGTGAAATCATTTACCGGCAGGAATCGATAGAGGACAACGGCAAGATGTCATTTGCAAAGCTTCGCGGCAGACATATTTCAATGATTTTTCAGGAACCTTTATCCGCACTCAATCCTGTTTTTAAAATCGGTTCTGTAATGCGCGAGATTATTCAGATTCATCATAATTTTTCGAAACGGGAGGCACGGAAACAGGCTTTAGCCTGGCTTGAACTGGTGGGACTTTCCGAGCCTGATTCGGTTTATCAGTTCTATCCGCATCAGTTAAGCGGCGGAATGGCGCAACGTATCTTGATTGCACTTGCGCTAATTTGTCGTCCGGAAATTTTAATTGCGGACGAACCGACTTCATCCCTGGATGTTACCACCCAGTTTCAGATATTGACATTATTGAAGCAAATGCAGGCCCGCTTTGGATTTGCGTTATTGTTGATCAGTCATGATTCAAATCTGGTCTCCGAACTTGCCGACAGGCGACTGTTAATAGAAGAAGGCAAACTGGTTCGGGATGACCCAATGACTGAAACGCAAAACAAGGAAAATGTATCATGACGGACAGCGTCTATTTGAACATAAAAGGTTTGCACAAATCCTATAAAACGGAACGGATGCGCAGGCGGGTCTCCAAACCGGCGCCATACGTACTAAATGACATTAATCTTGAAATCTATAGAAATGAATGTCTGGGAGTTATCGGTGAATCGGGATGCGGCAAAACAACGCTGGGCCTCTCAATTGTTAGACTTATAGAGGTTAATAAAGGCGCATTAATGCATAAGGGACAGGATCTGTTAAGCTTGTCGCAAAGGCAATTTCTACCTTACCGCAAGCGGTTTCAATTAATTTTTCAAAATCCGGGTATGGTGTTAAATCCCATGCATTCTGTTATGACCGTCCTGACCGAACCGCTAAAAGTGGTTATGGGTGTTGCCTCGCACGAGCTGAAGGAGCGCGCAGAACAGCTTTTAATCCGGGTCGGTCTTGATGCCTCACTCTTTGGGCGATTTCCATATCAATTAAGCGGGGGGCAAAAGCAACGGGTGGCTATTGCGCGCGCCATAGCGGTTAATCCCGAATTTTTAATCGCCGATGAGCCGGCATCCAACCTGGATGCTGAATTAAAGAAACAAATGATCGCATTACTTTTTTCTTTAAAAGAACGACTCAATCTGACGCTTCTGTTGATTTCTCATGACCTGTCATTGATTTCGGAAGTCAGTGAACGGATCGCCGTAATGCATAACGGTCAAATTATTGAGGTGAACCAAAGTGAGAAGCTGATAAATGATCCCCGCCACCCTTATACTCAGGCGTTACTTACCGCAGCAAACCGAAAACAAATTCCCGGCTATTTAAGGTCGAATTTTAAAAATGGTTCAATCCGCGACGCTTCTTATCCCATTGCCGTGTAAATCGGTTGTAATCATTAAAGCAAAATGGCCGAATACCGTTATCGGGATTCTTAACGTTCCCATCGAATGTACAATGTTCATCGGACGGCTTAATAGAACGAGACTATGGTACGCTATTTTGTAAAACGCCTGTTTATATCGTTATTGATTATCTGGGGCGTCATCACCACTTGTTTTATACTTTTGCATCTGGCGCCCGGAGATCCGACCGACCTTTATATTCGACCGGAAATTGATCCCTCTGTGATCGAAAATATACGAACGCAATTGGGTTTCCATTTACCTGTCTGGCAGCAATACTTCGTTTGGATCGGAAAGTTTATATCCGGTCAATTTGGCATTTCGTTTATGCACCACCAACCTGTTTTTCAGGTTTTAAAAACAGCATTGCCAAATACGCTGAAACTCACTTTGATTGTATTTGTGCTTCAATTTGCGGCCGGGATTGGACTGGGTATCTTGTTAACGGTTAAAAGCCATACAGTTCTCGGAAAACTTCTGAATTATATAATGCTTTTTCTTTACTCCATGCCGGGCTTTTGGTTGGCCCTGTTATTGATATTAATCTTCTCATTACATCTGGGATGGTTGCCTTCCAGTCAGATGCAATCATTACTTGAAGTAAACGGTGTATTTCCGCTTTTATGGGATCAAATCAAACATATGATTTTGCCTGTATTGGTTTTGTCGGTTCCTTTTATTACCTATACGGCACGATTTGTAAGAGACCAATTGAACGATATCCTTTCTCAGGATTACACGAAAGCAGCGCTCACTTATGGTATTTCAATGAAAGTGATCTTGTCCAAATACGCGCTAAAAAATGCCCTGTTACCGCTTATTACATTGATCGGTTTATATTTGCCGTTTCTTTTGGGCGGGGCGGTAATAACCGAATATATTTTTGCCTGGCCGGGTATGGGGCGTATTACGGTCGATGCGATTTTTGCCCGTGATTTTCCCTTGATACTGGCAAGTAACTTCATTGCGGCTTTAACGGTGGTGATCGGAAATCTCATATCCGACCTGTTATATTCAATGGCGGATCCACGCATTACCGTTGACGGAGCCCGGTGATATGAATCCGGGTAATAAAAACGCCTTGGCTTCCACGGGCATCTACGGTCCGATTTTGCTCAGATTGAGGGCTCAGAAGGTCGCCCTCGTGGGACTAAGTATCATTTTAATACTGATGTTTAGTGCGTTATTTGCGGAATTCGTTTGTCCTTATAACCCCCATGAACATGGCAATCTTTTGTATGATCGTTTCCAGCCGCCCGATGGCGACCACTATTTTGGCACCGATAAATTTGGCAGAGACGTCTTCACTCGGGTGATTTATGGCGGTAGGACATCCCTGATTATTGCTATAGCGGTGGTTTTTATTTCAAGCCTCCTGGGACTTATTTACGGAACCGTTTCAGGTTATTTGGGCGGGAGGGTTGATGCAATTCTGATGCGTTTACTCGATTTTCTGTTGGCCTTTCCATTGATCTTTTTATTAATCATGATTATAGCCTTTTTTGAAATGCATCATTGGTATTTGATTCCGATATTAGGGTTGAGTAGCTGGATGGAAACCGCTCGTCTCGTTCGCGCCGAAGTACTTTCCATCAAAGAACGACCGTATATTATGGCCGCCAGAGGACTCGGATATGGCCATACACGCATCATGGCTTACCACATTGTTCCGAACTGCATTCGGGTTGTGTTGGTTATTGCGCCGCTTAAACTGGCGGAAATTGTTTTGCTGGAATCTTCCCTTAGTTTTCTGGGAATCGGCGTCCAACCACCGACTCCAAGTTGGGGCAGTATTATTAACGACGGCCGGGCCCATCTTCTCAGTGCCTGGTGGATTTCGACCTTCCCCGGCATTTTCATAACGATTACAGTAATGGGCTTTCACCTGCTCAGTGACGGTTTAAAAAAGAGTTTGCAACCGCCCCGTTAGAACAGTATTGCCCGTTTAAGATTTTGTATATTACACCGATATTTATAGTGACGATTCATAAAGTCTGAAAAAACATCACAACATTCAAAGGCATGTATAAAACGGAAATTATCGGTCAGTCAGCGAAAATCAAGAAATTAATTAAAATTACGGAGCGGCTGGCAAGCAGTCCGGATATCACCACGCTCATTGAGGGTGAAAACGGAACCGGTAAAGAGTTGTTTGCCCGGCTTATTCATGAACGGAGCTCGGAACATGATCAACCGTTTGTCGATATCAATTGCGGCGCCATACCCGAATCGCTTCTGGAATCTGAATTGTTTGGATATGAAAGGGGCGCTTTTACCGGGGCTCAGGAGAGCAAGAAAGGACTCTTTGAGCTTGCGGACGGCGGTACCGTCTTCCTGGATGAAATCGCCAATACCAGTTTGCATTTTCAAAGCAAATTGTTAAAGGCGGTGGAAACCAAACGCTTTCGCCGTATCGGAGGCGTTCATGAAATAAAAATTTCGACGCGTATTATTGCGGCCACAAACATAAATTTAAATGAAGCCATCGAGAAAGGCGTTTTTCGCAAGGATCTCTTCTATCGTTTGGATATCGGCCGCATAACCGTACCGCCCCTTCGGGAGCGCCCTGAAGATATTGTATTATTGGCAAATTATTTTCTGAACAACTGCAACCGCGATTATGGAAGAGATATTAAAGGTATTCGGCCGGAGGCAATCGAGCGGATAAAGAGTTATCCCTGGCCGGGCAATGTTCGACAACTGAAAAACACGATTGAACGGGCGGTGTTACTGGAGAGCGATGAATGGATCGAGGTCGAAGATTTAAATCTGGATATGGAGTTGGACAACATCATGAAAGAAGCGGAAGAAGCTTACAATCCGCGTCCGGCTGATACCGATATAAATCAATATCGTTTTCCTACCAAGGGGATTGCTCTTGAGGAGTTGGAGCGCGGAATAATAAAAAGCGCCTTACAGAAGGCTTCGGGTAATTTAAGCCAAACAGCACGTCTGTTAAAAATTTCCCGCGGCAAGCTTCGCTATCGCCTCGCTAAACTCGGTATAAAACCCTGAAGATGATTTAATTGGATTATCGCAAAACAACGTCAAACAACGACCTTGAGGCGGGGAAGTTCATCTTGTCGTCATTAAATTTATTACGATTTTACTGCGATTTATATTACTTTCACCTACAAGTGGGTATTGAACCGGTTCATGTTAAAGGAATAGATTAGGGTGAACATTATTTGTAAACACAATATGCACTAATGGCGACGGTAAACGAGTTTAATAGTTAGCGCATCTATCGTTTTGGCAGAATTTGTAGGGCTCTATACGGCCACACAATGAACATGAATTAATTCAACCGTTCTTTAATCAGACGAAGATTCAGAGTTCGTCCAAATGACCAATCAAAAAAATAAAATTGCGGTTTTATATGAGCAGTCTGTCAACGGTGATAAACAAGCCCTTGAAGAATTATGCGCAGAACTGGGTAGCTATATCCGCCAATATTTTGAATACAGAATCTCAGACCCGGATCTTATCAATGATTTAAGCCAGGAAGCCTACCTCAGACTGCTTCAAAACCTGCCTAATATCCGTGAACCGGTTAAACTTAAAGGATTCGTTATAAAAACCGCTTTTCATATCATGCGGGATTACCTCCGTAAAAAATTGAATAAATATCGGGATATCGCCATTGGAGAGGACGGAACCGTTAAATATGGCATTACCGAAAAAAATTTCAAAACGATGCAATCAGCTTTTTCCTATCAGGAAGAGGAAGCGTTTGAATTAAAACAAATGATGGAGGCCCTGCCGGAAAAGACGGCAAACGTTTTACAGCTGAAAGCTGAAGGCTATAAATACAAAGAGATAGCGTATAAACTGAATTTAAGTGAAAGCGCTGTAAAAATGCATGTAACACGCGGCTATAAAAAATTAAAAAAATTTTTATCCGATGTGACTTTTTGCCTCCTTTTTACGACTATATAAATAGGGAGTAAATTGGAAAGTTCATCTAAAACAGGCAAGCAACATCATGCAAAAGTGTGAATCATTTCAGCAAAAAATCAACTTTTATGATGAGTTGGATGAAACAAACCGTCATAAAGTTGATGAACATCTCCAGCATTGCGAAACGTGTAATCGTTATTTTAAACAGGTTCGGCGCCTGGAACGGTTGCTTAAAGCCGATGGCCCCATCAGCCACATTTCTAACGGACAATTAACTCGCTATGTTGCCCATATTAATGCACCCCATGAACCTGATTTTGATGGCCAAAAACCCGACTCCGAAAAGCTTGAACAGATTAAAGCGCATCTCCGGGAATGCGACTATTGTTCGGCCCGAGTGCAAGAAATGCAGGCATCGTATAGGGATTTGGAAAATTTTGTTGAACAGACGGAGCTGCCTGATTTAACTCTAAAGCCCAAATCTGCGACATACAGGCCAGCACCTGAACGAGCATCCGTATTGGAACAAGCCCTTTCGTTTATTGATTCGTTATTACCGGCACGCGCTGTCCCGAAATTTGCAACGGTTGCAATGCTTTTGCTTGTATTTGTCCTGTTTATATTTAACCCCCTATCCATTGATAAAATCATCAACGAGCACAAGAACCTTTCAGAGATCGAGCCAAAAACCATAACGTTTGCGGTGCGCGGTATTTCAGACAATACCCTGGAAAGGGCTTTTATTGATTTCAATAATCAAAATTATGAGAGGGCTTCGCAGGGTCTTAATGAATTTCTTAAGGACCATTCGGAACATGAGAATCGATTATATGTGCAATATGTTTACGGATTGTCATTAATTATGGAAGTAAATCGAAGTTCAGATATGGACAAACTCATGCAAAATACGCTTGAACATGGTATCGCTCACCTCAAGGATTGTTTACAGAGAACAAATAATGAACGCATACGGGAAGACATTCTTTACTATCTCGGTAAAGCTTATTTAATGAAGCAGGAAGAGTCCGCTGCAAAAGAATATTTTGAGCAGGTTATCAGCCATAAAGGAAAGCGAATGGAAGAGGCAAAAAGTATTTTGTCGGCCTTAGAAAACCGTTGATTTTAATTGCATAAGTCGCCATCTTACATTCTTTAATCGAAGCGTGTAGGAATGGGGACGCACCTTTGCAAAGGCTTTGTTTAAGCGTATATATTTTAAGTTTTTTTATAAACCTGGCGAGTTTGACTGCTCAGGAAAGCCCTGCCGTTTTACAATCGTCCATGGAAAACCGTTACCGGCAAGCCCTCTTCCTTGTGGGCGAGGGTAAAGAAAAACGCGCCGTAGAACGTTTAAAACAACTTATTGGAGAGGATCCCTCCTTTTTTAAACCTTACCGTACCGTTGTGGAGATTTATCTTGAAAACGGACGTTACAACGAAGGCTATCGCTATTTCCACAAACTGTTACACCGCTATCCCAGGCTTGGGCCCGCCCATTACGCGCTTGCCCGCCTTAATTACAGTCAAAAAAACTACGATTCCGCTATACGGCACTTAAAAAAAAGTATCCGGCTGAATCCTGAATACGATGAGGCATACGGCCCTTACGGGGGCTTGAACGAAGTGTACCATGCTCGCGGCAATGTTGATAGTGCGATTACTTTCTTCTCCGAATTAAGCCGTCGATTGCCACAAAATGCGAATGCCCGCTTTGGATTGGGGCGTGGATATTTAAAAAAATACCAGTGGCAAAAAGCATTAAAATATTTGAATCAGGCCCTTCGTATCGATCCTCAACATAAATATGTGTTTCATTCGCTTATTTACATATACGAACAACTCGGGCAATATGAGAAAACCATGGAAAGTTGTCGTAATCTGATTTCTGCGGCTCAAAAAGATCACGCTTTGGATCAGGTTTCTTATGCTTTCTCCAAGATCGGGGGATTGTATTACTACATGGGGGATTATCGTAATGCCCTGACTTATTTTCATAAATCGCTTTCGATCGCATCTAAAATAGGGGAAACCCGGCGAGAAGGAATGGCGATTAATAATATTGGCGCGGCATATGCAATACTTGGCAATTATCGGATGGCGTTACGTTACTTCAAACACTCGCTTGAGCTTCTTCGGCAGGGAGGCGCTGTTATATCAGAAATACGGGCCATTATGAATATCGGATTGATTTATAAAGATTTGTATGAAGAAAAAAATGCACTGAACTATTTATACCAGGCATTGCATCTGGCGGAAAAATCGGGTCATACTATTGAAAAGGCCTCCATATTAACCGGTATAGGCGAGACGTTCTTTCAGTTGGAGCGGCCCGATTCCGCCCGTGATCATTTTGAGAAAGCCTTACAAATTGCGTTAAAGGTCGATAATAAAGCCCAGGTGGCTTATATCTCATCTCATATCGGCAATGTATTGTATGACTCAGAAAAATACGAACAGGCCTTAACATATTTCAAAAAAGCGCTTAAATTGGGACAATCGATCAATGATGCTCAGATCATATGGGAATCGGAGACGGGGGCCGGCGTTTGCTACAAACAATTGGAATTCGATGATAAAGCCGAAAAACATTTAAGTCATGCAGTCGCCATGTTCGATTCCATCAGGCGAAGCCTTGACTTTGAATCGCTTGGACAGGGGTTTTTGAGCGATAAATATGAGACTTATCCCGCCTTGATCGGCTTGTATGCAAACAATCAAAATTATGCGGCTGCTCAGGATATCATAGAAAAGTATAAAGCGACCACCATTCTGAAAATGATAACCGAGGGTCAACCTCTGGTGCATACGCTGCTTCCGGATTCCGTAAATATACAAATCAGGAAAATGAATGCACGTTTGCAATCCTATCACGATCAATTATCCAAAGAAATGGCAAAACCGAAGCCGGACAAAGATAAAATTTTACAACTGGATCAAAGCATAACCGATGTCCAGTTAAAACGCGCCGAATTAAAAAATTGGATGAAAGCACATTTTGCGCCTTTTTATCAGGTTACTTCGGCTAAGTCACCGGGTCTGAATTATCTGCAAGATTCCATTATAACCGAAGATCAATTAATGATTGAGTATATTATCGGGCGAGACAATATTGGCGCCTTAGCAATAACAAAGGATAGCATTGATTACCGCGAATTTCACGTCTCCCGTGAGCAACTTAGCCAAATGTTATCCGGGATTAGTCCGATTTTTGAAAAAGAGCACACTGAGCGTCCTCTGAGCAATACCTCGGTAATTAATGCTGAATTGGCTAATTTTTCCATCCCGCCGGCATTTCACTTATATCAAACAATTTTACGGCCCTTTTCCGAATTGCTAAAAGAAAAGTCGCAATTAATCGTTATTTCTGATGATCTGCTGTTATATTTTCCGTTTGAAACCCTTGTGGTCGATACCAGCAATGTTCGCAACCGTTACGATTTTAAGAATGCCGTTTTTCTGATCGAAAGCCACACCGTTTCGTATGCGCCGTCCGCAAGCGTACTCGATCCCGAATTATACAAAACCGGCGAGGCGCCGTGGACGCTGCTTGCGATGGGCAATCCGGATTTTAGCGTCTACAATGGTAAACGGGACGCGCTTAAAATGCAAGCAAGGCCGGCATACGATGCAGGCATGATGCCAAACGAACTTCGGCAGCTATCAAACGCCGAAAAAGAAGTACAGGCAATTGTCCGCGAGCTCGATGATTCCGAAACGGATATCTATACGGGCACGACCGCTACTGAAGCCCGATTTAAAACGGCCGCTTCCAACTATAAAATTATACATCTGGCGACTCACTTTTTGGTAAACGACGAGGATCCCCTTTATTCCAGGATTGTACTGGCAAAGAGCGAAGATAGTGAACAAGATGGCGTATTGCAGCCATACGAGTTGTTCACACAAAGCTTGAAGGCTGATTTGGCGGTTCTTAGCGCCTGTAATACGGCTCTCGGCAAATTGCGCAAGGGTGAAGGGTTGATCGGTATTTCACGAGCCTTCCAATTTGCCGGCGTTCCTTCATTAGTGGTGAGCTTATGGAATGTGGACGATCGCGCCGCCTACGAAGTGATTACAGGATTTTATAAATATCTGAAACAGGGAAAGGATAAGAATATTGCGTTGAGGCTTGCCAAACTGGATTTCCTTAAATCCACAGATTCGGAACATCACGATCCTTTTTACTGGGCTCCGTTTATTTTAATGGGCGATATGCAGCCGGTGGATTTACCCACATCCAAACGTTTACCCGGTTTGGTATGGATCACTGGTTTTACTATGATTCTCGTCGTCGTCATTTTTGTACTGGTAAGAAGATTTAGAGGGTAAGACTCAAAGGTATTTTGACAGTCCATCCTAAAAGATACTTTACCGGAGATTTTAATCAGAGTCTTGAATTACACGCATAATATAAACGTTATGGGCTTTGCAATGTATTACAGATCCATTTATGTATTTATTCGTTTCAATCAATTCATCCGCTTATACGAATTAAACCCAAGGTATACCCAGCGGTTATTCCTAAAGTTGCGCTGTAGTACTATTTTCTCCCCGAGGGTGAGGCGCCTGATTACTAGAGGAAGGAATAAGAGGGTTTCATTGATTCGCCATTTTTCTATTTTTGAACAAAAGCAACTGTTCAACCGAACGCCACTGAATAAGACACAATGCGCCAAACGGTCTTCGAATTATTATTCACTCTCTTGCCGGGTGTTCACGTAAACCGCCTCGTCTTCATCGATCACAACTTCAATAACCATCGGCTGGCAACAGACTTCGCAATCTTCTTCGAATGTTTGTTCCCTTATGGTACGATCAACCAAAATGGTAACGAATTCACCACAATAGGGACACATAATTTCATGTTCTTCCATTACTTCCATGGCAGAATTCCTTTAAGAAATTAGTTTGCAATGATTCGATTCTCTATAAAAAGGCGGTACATGTAACAATTGCGGTAATAATTCACTTAATAACATGTGGTTACCTGCACAGAATTCATTAAAATGACGGTTTATTCTGCCTTCATGGTTACCAATAGATGATACCTCAACATTCATAACATACGGAGATAGAAACAGCAGATGCAATATAATTTTTGTTATGCCCGAAACATTTTTAGCAGAGCAATTGGCGGGGTGTGGAATCCATTGTTTAAAGCAAAATAAATAGATGAGATAAAGTTCTGTAAAACGGGACCGTTGCTAAAATAAGTTCAACTGTCCGTCGTCTTTGGTTGGCTTGCGTTTGTATGTATTGCGTAACCTCTCGATGTGTTCCTCTTCAATTTGCCGTAAGAAGCGACTGCGCTCGGGATAGTATGTACGTCCCATCAACTGCCGTTTCCGGGCGTGGCTGAAAAACAGATAAAACCGGGCGCGGGTCATACCGACATACAAAAGACGACGTTCTTCTTCGACATCAGCCTGATGTTCGCCAAAAAGCGCGTAAGGCAATAAACCTTCCTCGCAACCGACGATAAAAACAGCCTTAAATTCCAGCCCTTTGGCCGCATGCATCGTCATCAAGCGAACACGTTCTGTTTGTGGTAGCTGTGCATCCTGGGGATGGCTTAACGCAGCATCGCGTAGAAATGCATTTAAGCGGTCGCCGTAGGTTTCAGCCCAATCCAACAGTTCATTAAATGAATGGTTCTGTTCAACTTGCATGCGTTCCCGCAGATTCACGATTAAGAATTCAAGCTCTTCTCTGACGTTACCAATGCGTTGTAATTTTTCCGTTATTTGTCGCCACATTGTTTCGGTCATTTTAATCTGTTTTTCAATTTTACGTTTAAGCAAAGGGTTAGACCCTTGTTGCTTTGTTCTAAGGATATCGATCAAAACAGAACAGGGAGGCTGCTTTAAAAACGGCTGCTCACCGATGGTTTGATAGGGAATACTGTGGTCAAGCAATGCTTTTTCCAAAACAGGCATCTGTTTTCCTATTCGACACAATACGGCAAAATCGGATAGGCTACTGATTCCCTGATCGTTATTTCCACTGCTAATGTTACTATCCATGGAGAAAAAGCGAAGACCGCCCATAAACTGCTCGATGGTGCGCGCCACAAACTCTGCCTCGCTGCGATCCGATTGCTGCATCGTAAACTGAATTTTAACATCCGTTTGCATCGCCGATAGGAGCTCCGGCCGCCGGGGCTGGTTGCTCATAACCTCTGCCGAAGCCCGGAGAATACGATTTGAACAACGATAACTTTGCCGGAGCGAATAGACGGCGACGGGCTTATAATCTTCATGGAATTGTTCCATAAAGCGCACATCTGCGCCACGGAATCCATATATAGCCTGATTTTGATCGCCTATGATCGTTATATTGTCGGAGCTTTCCGGTTTCAGTTCACGGACGAGTTGGTATTGTGCAGCATTGATATCCTGAAATTCATCGATCAGTAACCATTGAATCTGTTTTCTGTATGCCGATCGGATATTGGGTTCATCCCGGAGTAAGCGAACGGTCTGGTAGATCAGATCGTCCATATCGAAACAATTGTTTTCGGCGAGCCATTGATTATAGAGCTCAAATAGATTAGCCGCTTTGTTATCTTCAATCGCACGGCTGGATTGGACCTTCTGTTTAATATCTGAAATTAATCGGGTGAATGAGCGCGCCTCTGTTTTGTCTGCATTCAGTTCATGAATAAGAAGGGTACGCTTTTCATCGTCATCAATAATGGTAAAAGGGGTTGTACGGTTAAGGTGATTGGCATAAGCGCTTAAAATTTCATGACCAAAAGCATGGAACGTTTTAACGGAAACGGCCTCTGCCTCCCACGGGTTTGCCAAAAGCGTATTCAACCGCTCGCGCATTTCGTTGGCGGCTTTATTAGTGAACGTTACAGCAAGAATATTTTCGGGATCGATCGCTTGTTCGCGGATCAAATATGCAATGCGGTGGGTTAAAACGCGGGTTTTACCGGTGCCGGGACCGGCGACGATCATTAGTGGACCGCGGCCGTAACGCACCGCCTTTTGTTGTTCTGTATTGAGACGATCCTCTTCTAAGGAGGCGGACGTCCTTTTGGCATCGTCGTTTTGCGAGGTGGGTGCTTCCCTCATTTTATCCGCCATATGGCGGTAGGCGCCGATATCAAACCGAATGAGCTCGCGACCGCCAAAAGTTGACGCTGATTCCGTTGCGTTGCTGAATAACGAAGACTGGCGCGTCCAATCGTTGGATTCTTCTTTATCGAAGATACGAATGACACCGTATTCGCCGTCATAGCCCTCGCTAATCTGCACCCGCCCCTCGCGCATACGGTAGATGGCTTCGCTGACCTTACTGTTTGTGATTCGCCGAATATCTTCCAAAGGGAGGTCTAAAAGCAGGTCGAATTCGGAGCCGCCGTTACGCAACAGCTTTTGATACGTTTCTGCCACTTTTTTACTCTGGCTGCTTACGGCTAAAATTTGCCCTAACAACTCTTTCAGTGGAATGAGCGAAAAGAACGGTGCCCGCTCATGTTCGGACGGTAATTGCGGGCGATCCGCAAGTTCTGCCACACGATGCATTACACCGACCGTAACCGGTTTGCCGCAAACGGGACATTTACCGTCATTTTCGAGGGTAGCCAGGGGATCCCAGCGAATGCCGCATTTGCGATGACCGTCGTAATGGTATTTACCTTCCTGAGGGAAAAATTCGATGGTGCCTAAAAATTTTTGTTCGATCGGATGCATTAGCGCTTCGGTGATGCCCTCATAAGAGAGATCGGTATCGAATAGATTCGCTTCCCGACCCAGCTTTTCCGGGGAGTGGGCGTCTGAATTGGAAATCAACGTAAACCGATCCAGAAAACTGCACAGCCAGTTCATTGGCGGATCGGATGATAGACCGGTTTCCACGGCGTAGATATAGCGGGTTAAATCACCGTAACATGCTTCAATGCGGTCAAACCCGGATTTGGCGCCGAGAGCGGAAAACCAGGGCGTCCAGATATGCGCCGGTACAAAAAAATTATCGGGATTGGCTTCCAGTACGATCTCAAGCAGATTGCGGGAGTCCAACCCCAAAATCGGCCGTCCGTCGGAGGTTATGTTACCGATTTTACCCAGCATCCGCTGGATTTTCTCCACGGTATCAAAATCGGGAGCGAACACCACATTATGCACTTTCCGGGTTTTATCGTCTCTTTTGTAAATATTGCTGATTTCGGCCGTTAACATAAAACGAACGTCATCGCGGCGACCTTTGGCGGCATCGAGGCGATAGTCGGGATTTAATTTGAACAGGCCGGATTCCGCCGGCAGCAGTTTTTGTTTCAATTCCGCAAGCCAGCCGGGATGGGTGAAATCGCCCGTTCCGACCACTTTAATACCCTTAAGCCCGGCCCAGTCTTCAAGAAACTCCGGTTTGAGCTGCTTACTCGTGGCCATGGAAAAATGGGAATGAATATGCAAATCGGCGATAAATCGCATAGACCCTTTCTCCTGCATGCGCGCTTGTTGATTGATCACATTATTTAAGAAGGTGTGGCCGGTTCGCGTTGACCTTTTATTACGACGATTAAATGCCTCTTAATCCAAAAGCGGTTTTTCAAATGGCATTCACGTTTATTTATGATTTTGTACGGCTGATCCGCTGCCGTATATTTACAAAAACGCCGGTTACCGGATATTCGGTTTAAAAATAAACGACGGTTTCATTTTAATAACAGTAATTGAATGAAACAACTCTTATCCGCTCTTAAAGAACGGGAGAAAGAATTACATTGCCTCTACCGCGTTGAAGCTGTTTTGCAAAAACCTAACCTCAGTCTGGAACAGGTGTTTCGTCAGTTTCTAAAAATGATTCCGCCCGGATGGCAGTTCCCGGAAGTTTGCCGCGTTAAGATCATCTATCGCGACAAAACATTTACACCAGAGGATTTTAAAGAGACGCAATGGAAACAGCAGGCGTCTTTGATTGTCGATGAGAATGTGGAAGGTGCCATCTTTGTTTATTATATCGAAGAAGACGGATTTGATCGCAACGAGCCTTTTTTGCCGGAAGAACAAAAATTACTGAATGCCATCGCGGAACGATTAAGCATGTACATATTTCATAAACGTTTGGAACGCACGATGGCCTATCTGGAGGCGCCTGTAAAACCGGATATCTCGCACAATGAACTGAATTTTATGCTAACGACCCGCAGCGACGAACATTGGAAATGGCGGGAAAGTATGGCGCGGAAAATCGCCGGCAAATTAGATTTTAAAGCCTTTGGCGCCCGGGCAATATATTTGATCGGCAGCGTGAAAGAAGCCAGCGCCGGCCCCGCCAGCGATCTGGATTTGATTGTTCACATAAAAAACGATGCGCAGAACATTGAGTTGTTGAAAATCTGGATCGATGGTTGGAGTTTGTGTTTGGCGGAACTTAATTACCTGAAGACCGGCTATCCGATGAAAGACGGTCTGATTGATTTACATGTCGTAACCGATGAAGATATTAAAAACAAAACCAGCTTTGCGGTAATGATCCGTTCAGTTGATCACCGCGCGCGTCTTTTAAACAAGGCTGGCGAACCATCAGGGAGATGAACGATCGGCCCATGTGTTACTGTTTTTTTGTTTCGGATTTGCATGGTAATGTCGAGCGCTACCGGAAATTATGGCGTGCCATAGATCGAGAGCGTCCCGAGGTCCTCCTCATGGGCGGGGACCTATTGCCGTTTGGTTCGGGATTCGGTCCTGATGCCCGCGCCTATGATAATTTTATTCGCCAATTTATGATGATCGGTTTTAACGATTTGAAGCTGCGGTTACAGGAACACTATCCATTGGTATTATTGATCCTGGGCAATGATGATCCGCGCATGTATGAACGCGACGTCATTCACGGGGAACGCATGGGCTTATGGTGCTACATACACCGGCGACGTCTCATTTTTGAGGATTATGTTTTTTTCGGATACGCGCACATTCCGCCCACGCCCTTTTTGCTCAAGGATTGGGAGCGTTACGATGTATCCCGCCATGTAGATCCCGGCTGCACCCATCCCACGGAAGGTCATCATACGGTTCCGTTAAGACACAATCTGAAATTTGTAACCATCCAGAAGGAATTGGACGGTTCCGTGAACTTTGATGATTTTTCCCGCACCATTATGTTGTTTCATACGCCGCCGTATCGATGTGTATTGGACAGGGCCGAACTGGACGGAAAACGGATCGACCATGTACCGCTTGAAAAACATCTGGGCAGTATTGCCCTGCGTCGTTTTATCGAAACGAAACAGCCGTTTATAACGCTCCACGGACACGTGCACGAATCCTCGCGGTTAACCGGAAGCTGGAAAGATACAATCGGACGCACCCAGACCTTTTCGGCCGCAGTGGAGCCGCCCCATCTGGCGATTGTTAAGTTTTACCTTAATAATCCTGAGGAAGGTCAACGGGAAATTTTATGATTAAATGCATGACAATCGATCAATTAAATAAAATGAGGAAATACCGATGAATAACCGCATAACACGCCGCCGTTTCAGCAAAACACTGACAGCTGGAACGTTGGGATTATTGGCAGGCTGCCAGTTTAATTCCCGCTTCGATATCATTATCAAAAACGGGACGATCATTGACGGCACAGGTAAGCCGAAGTTCAGGACGGATATCGGTATCAGCAACGATCGCATCGTTGCCCTCGAAAACCTGGAACATGCGACGGCTAAGAGAATCATTGACGCAGACCGTTTAATGGTTGCACCGGGATTTATCGATATCCATACCCATACCGATTTAGAGCTGTTGGTCGATCACAGGGCGCAAAGTAAAATTTTGCAGGGCGTAACGACTGAAGTATCGGGAAATTGCGGTTACTCGCCCTTCCCTTTAAATAAAAAAGACTTTGAAGATCTAAAAACGAATGCATCGCAGCAATATGGTCTTACGATTGATTGGAGCGATATAAATGGATTTTTGTCGGCTCTGGATAAACAAAAACCCTCGATTAACTATGCCACCTTTACAGGACACGGAAATCTCAGGAGTTATGTTGTTGGTAAAAACGATGTAAGCGCCCGTCAGGAGCAGATTCGAAAAATGCAGAGTATATTGGCGGAATCCATGCGGAACGGGAGCCTGGGCCTTTCGACAGGACTCGAATACGCTCCCGGTAGTTATGCCTCAACGGAGGAATTGATCGCCCTGAATGAGGTTGTTGCACAACATAACGGAGTTTATGCAACGCACATACGCAATGAAGATGACCGTGTGGAAGAAGCCGTAGCGGAAGCCATTCGAATTTGCAGGGAAACAAATGTATCCCTGCAAATATCGCACTTAAAAGCATGCAATCCCGATAACTGGCATAAAATTGACCATCTTTTGCAAATGGTGGATGAGGCGGTTGATAGAGGACTTCCGGTTAAAGCCGACCGATATCCTTATATAGCTTACGGTACCGGCCTCTCGATCTTTCTTCCCGTTTGGTCCAGACAGGGGGATACCGAAGATCAAATAGCACGGCTGAGCACCTCTTCCAAACTTTCGGAAATAGAAGCCCATGTTCTCTCGCGGGGCAAACGCATCGGCGGATGGGACCGGGTGTTAATAAGCTCCTGCATGACCGGGGCGAATAAAAGCCTCGAGGGTAAAACGATTGCAGAAGCCGCCACAGAGCGAAACCAGGAACCGTTTGCATTTATAAGGCAATTATTGATTGACGAACGGATGCGTGTCCAAATTGTGGGCTTTGCTATGGAAGAATCCAATCTGAGAAAAGTATTGTCATCGCCCCATGTTATGATCGGTTCGGATGGGAACGCTGTTGCTCCTGCCGGCAAGTTAGGCGATGGCAAGCCCCATCCCAGGTTTTACGGGACCTTTCCGCGTGTGCTCGCTAAATATGTTCGTGATACGGAATTGTTTAATTTTCCGACAGCGGTAAAAAAAATGACATCTATGCCAGCCGATAAATTGGGTCTGTCAAAACGAGGCCGTATTAGTAAAAATTATTTTGCGGACCTGGTTTTGTTCGATCCGCAAACCGTGAGCGATAAGGCAACGTTTGTAAATCCGCATCAATTTTCAACGGGTATTGAATATGTGATTGTCAACGGACAAATCGTTGTAAATAAAGGCAAACACACAGGCAAAAAAGCAGGTCGTGTTTTGACGCGCCGTATATGAAATTTAAAAACATTACGCTCTTATCCGTCCGGATATAATGCCGTCGTTTATTCCTCACCGTTGAGTATTATTCGATGTTTATTTTGTTTGCTTATTGAGCTTTTCCTGAACCCAATAAGTTGGTTTATCTTCATAGACGAGACGTATTTTTTTCAATTTTTGTCTGAAATTGACGATTATATGATCAATTGCAACAACCGATTTAGGCCCAATTATGCTTGAAGATCGATTATATTTCGGCGATATAAAAGTTGAAGATGAATTTAAAGAACCGCTAAAACAGAAAAGCGATTTTGAATTAGCGCATCGCAGCAATATTGCCCCTTTGATGTACTTTTTACTATTTGCGATTTTTATCAAGATATCCGACGTATATAACGATTATCCATTGCAAACCGTTGCAACCGGAATCCTTCTTGTATCCCTGACATTGCTCAGGTTGTATGTAACGTTTAAAATCAAAAAAATATATTATGTTAATATAATGCAGTGGCGGGCAAGCTACGGGTTTTTATCTCTTTTTATTGCTTTAATTTTGGGAGGATTTACGGCCATAATCCTTTATAATTATGGATTATCCGTATCTTCTATTCTGCTCGTGCTTATTAATATCGGTCTGGCTTCGGCGGGGGCGGTTACGCTTGCGCCCAATCTTTATCTTATCCGGTTTTATCTTATTCTTATTTTAGTGCCGCCGGCGCTCAGCCAATTAATAACTGCAACAGAAAATGCACTGGCAATGGCCATGTTGTTTTTGTTATACCTCACATTTATGCTAATCCAGGCTAAAAATCAAAATCTCACTTACTGGCAAAATCTTCTGAGCCAGGCGCGTTTGCAAAAACAAACGGAAATCCTTGAAAAAACAGCCGCAGATTTGGAGGCGGCTAACCAGGCAAAAAGTGAATTTTTAGCTAATATGAGCCATGAAATTCGTACGCCCATGAACGGTATCATCGGAATGACGGAATTAGCGTTGGATACGAAGCTCACTGAAGAACAACGTGGTTATCTCGATATTGTACGTAATTCGGCTCATGCATTACTGAGCCTTATTAATGATATCCTTGATTTTTCCAAAATCGAAGCGCGTCGCCTTGATCTGGAAGAGATCGAATTCAATTTGAGAGAAAGCGTCGGGGAAACTCTGCGATCCCAAGCCCATCGGGCGCAAAAGAAAGGATTGGAGCTAACCTATTTTATCGATCGCGAGGTCCCGGATTTTGTAAAAGGAGACCCGGGGCGCCTGCGTCAGATTATGATAAACCTGATCGGCAATGCCATAAAATTTACGAAAAAAGGTGAAATTTCGGTCCACATTCAAAAACAGTGGCAAAACGATAGGCAACTTCAATTGTATTGTACGGTAACCGACACGGGCGTAGGGATATCGAAGGAAAAACAGGAGACTATTTTTGAAAGTTTTGCACAGGCCGATAGCTCCAATACCCGAACATTTGGAGGCACCGGTTTAGGTTTGTCGATTTCACTGCAACTGGTAGAATTGATGCAGGGTGATATTTGGGTGCAAAGCCCCGTTTTTGATCCCGAGACAAAAGATCATATTGGCGGCCCGGGTTCGCGGTTTCATTTTACTGTGACCATGGATGTCTGCCATAAACCGGAGGATATCAAGAGGGAATTTGTTGAAGTTTTACAGGGCAAGCATGTTTTACTGGTGGATGATAACGAAACAAACCGCGCCTATTTTAGCGAATTATTAAAAAAACAGGGCATTGAGGTGACCAGCGTTTCCGATGCACCCTCTGCTCTGAAAAAGTTGGCCCCGAACGACAAGGGCGAGGACCAATTTGATATCCTTATTACCGATTCCCAGATGCCCGGAAAAGATGGTTTTGACCTGGTAAGCGCCATAAGGGATCATAGCCGGAATAACCATTTAAAATTCATTATGATGACTTCCGCGGGTACACGCGGCGATGGTGAACGTTGCCGTCGTTTGGGAATCCATGCCTATTTAACGAAACCGATTCAACCTTCCCAGTTCTACAAAGCGCTTCGTATGGTGTTTCAATCCGAGCAAAATGCCGAAGGCGCATTACCGCTGATAACGCGCCATACAGTCAACGAGACTCTTTCACCGCGCAACATTTTGGTAGCCGAAGACAACCCCGTTAATCAGAAATTGATCCGAAAACTATTGGAAAAAAAGGGCTACTCGGTCACCATTGCAGAAGACGGACAAAAAACAATTGAACTCTACGAAAAAGGCGGTTTTGATTGCATCTTAATGGATATTCAGATGCCCGAATTGAATGGATACGAAGCAACCAGAAAAATCCGCAGTAAAGAGAAAAACAAGGACCGCCATATACCCATTGTGGCCTTAACCGCCCACGCCATGAAACAGGAGATAGACCATTGCATGGCGGTTGGTATGGATGCCTATGTGTCTAAGCCCATTAGAAGAAAGGAATTGTTCGAAACATTGGAGCGTGAAATGGCCAACGAAGATACGCCGGTTGTTTCGGAATAGGATAAGTTTTCATTTTAATCTGTCCCTGAAAGAGCTGAATAACGCCTTTGTAAGCCAATTTTTTTATTTCTATACATCATCCTCCCACTTTTGCCGGCAATCGTCGCTGTTTTCAATTTCTGTTTGAATTGTCACATGATCGATCCGAAAGTCATGGCGCATCCGTTCGGAGATGTGATTGATCAGGCTATTGGTATTTAACGGCCTTTCGAGAACGAGATGGACGGTTAAAGCGGTTTCGGTCGTGCTCATGGGCCATATATGTAGGTCATGCACATTTTCGACGCCTTTAAGCGATTGCAGGAAATTTTTGACCTCTTCAAAATCGATATTTCGCGGAACCGCATCGATGGATAAATGAAACGAATCACGCAGCAGATCCCAGGTACCCAGGGTGATGACTACGACAATGATCAAACTGATAATCGGATCGATCAAATACCATCCCGTGATATGAATAAGTAATCCGCCCCCTACAACGCCAAGCGAGACGCCGGCGTCGGCGGCCATGTGCATAAAAGCGCCTTTGATATTGATATCGCTGTGCCTTCCCTTTACAAATAAGAGGGCGGTGAGTGTGTTGATGACCACGCCAAGGCCGGCGACCACCATCACGGTGGAACCGGATACAGGCTGCGGTTCAAAGATTTTCCGGATGGCTTCTATAGTAATGGCGCCTACGGCGATTAACAATAGAAGAGCGTTAAACAGGGCGGCCAGAATGGTTGTTTTACGCATACCGTAGGTTTTGGTCTTTGTGGCTGCCTTCTGCGCCAGGTAGCTTGCACCGCCGGCTAATACCAATCCCAATACGTCGCTGAAATTGTGTCCGGCATCGGCAATCAGCGCCATGGAATTAATTATTAAACCGTAAACCAACTCTATGATTATATAGATTACATTAAGGACAATACCTAAGATGAAGGCATTGTGATAATTGATATTTTTTTTATTATGAGAATCTAAATGTGAATGTGCCATTGATGCTTAATTTATTACGTAAATCGACTTAAACTTTGATATTATTAAAAACATGCGCGTTTCAATGTTATCCCTTACAATCCATTTTTAATAACTTTTCGTGTGCTGGAACTTAATACCGGGAGGTGATTGATTCAAATCAGATGTGTACCTGTACATTCATATTATAATCATCTTAGGAGAGGGAATAACCGAAAATAGAAATGTTTACATTTTCAAAAAATAATAGTGATTATAATTTTGCATGAACGGAAATGAAGCTATATTAATCAGCACCCACCTAAAATAAATTTCAAAATTAGGCTAATCGGTTTCATAGCTTTATTTTTTGATCTGTTTGTGAAAGAAATGTGAACATTTATTTGTTACATGATCAAAAAATTACAGCGCTATCCATTGTATGAAAAATGAGGAGAGGTGATGATGATGCTTAAAAAGATGGTTGTAATCCTTTTATTAACAATGATAACGTTGACGCTGGCAGGCGCCGGCTCCGAAATCCCCGCTTTTCGATTGAAGAATTTGAACGATCAATGGCGCAGTTTTGATGAGCTTAAAGGCGAAGAGCTGACGGTCATTGATTTCTGGGCGACCTGGTGTGCACCCTGTAAACGGGCACTGCCCAAAATGGAAGCGCTATATCAAAAATATAAGGAGCGCGGCGTGGCGTTTATCGGCTTGAACGTGGACAGCCATCGTAACAGCGCCAAAGTAAAACCCTTTGTTAAATCCAACAATATTCCATATCCCGTTTTAAAAGATCCCGATGGTTCGCTGCTATCACGCTTGAATATCAGTAGCATACCAACCTTTCTGATCGTGAACCAGGACAATGAGATTATATACAGGCATGTCGGATTTCGACCGGGAGACGAAAAAAACATGGAAAAAGAAATCATTCAATATTTGAAGGATTCAAATGAGTAGATCACTAAACGTTTACATGACGACTTTCTGTTTGCTTGCCGCACTTGTGGGACCGATGCAGGCACAATTATCTATCTCCAACCGTATAGAATACCAGTTGGGTAACATCCCGGATACGGAGCCCGATAATCGTACGACGTTATACGATCAACTCAACGTTCATTATTTTTCGGATAATTATGAACTCGGTTTTCGCGCGGAAACGTTCTCTGTCCGGAACAGGGCACAGGATTACAGGCGGCTTTCACAAAAGTATGTTCGCTATCGATCCGGCGGGCTGAATCTAACAATCGGGAATTTATACAAGACGTTCGGAAAGGGTTTATTGTTACGCACATACGATTTAACCGGCGTTACATATGAAGACCGCGCCTCCCGTCAACGGTACGGATTCTACAGAGATATTGAAGGCGTATCATTCAATTATTCACATGATTACGTGGAGGCAAATTTACTCTATGGGCGGCCGCTCCGTTTGTTCCAGCCGCCGGCACAACCAAATGAAGTTCGTCGGTCCACGCTTATCCAGGGCGGCGAAGTCAGCTTCCCGATCTGGATGGCGTTCAAGCCAGGCGTTCAGTACTTAAGAAGTGAATCGTCCAACAATATGAATGAATATGGCGGCGGTTCATTGCAGGGATACCTGAAAAGTGAAACTCAGTATTATGTGGAATTTGTTCAGAATTTTAGTTCACAACCGGAAGCTTTTCAACTCGGCAGCCGGGGCAAACATGCATTTTATGCCTCTCTTAACCAGACGATAGGCGAGCTTAATTTCAGTTTGGAATATAAGGATTACCATAAGTTCACCCTAATTTTTAATGAACCGCCAAGCCTGGTGAAAGAACATTCGCCCACATTATTAAATCGCAGTACCCATGCAGTGCAGCCCTTTGATGAACGGGGCTTCCAGTTGGAGGGCGTATACAATCTGGGCGATTTCAATACAGCCACTGTAAACTGGTCCCGTGCGGAGGGCGAATTTGGCCAGGGACTGAAGGTGTTTAACGAATATTACGTCGACATAAATTATTATTTACAAGCATCTTCCTTGTTTAAGGTATTTGTTGATTGGTCGGAAGATGAAGTGATTAATGTAAACGATCGTATTACATCCGGGTTTTCCCTGGATCATCAGGTTAGCGATCGCTGGAGTGTTTTAATCGACGTGCAGGGACAACGTTTGCGTCGTGAATATACGTTCTCACCCGAACTGGAACATCATGCAAACAACATGTTACTCGGTTTATCCTTCTCCAGGGCACCCTCGTTATCTTTTGGGGCAAACCTTGAAATATCCGATGATCCTCTGGAAACGGATCGTTTACTGGAAGAGGATAAATATGAATATAAGTACTGGCCCAATGTATTTGTCAGTTATCGTTACAATCAAAATCATGATGTGTATTTGTTTGCCGGACAACGGCGCGGCGGTAATGCCTGTAGCGGCGGTATTTGTTATGAAGTACAACCCTTTACGGGCATAGAGTTGCGCGTAAATAGTGTGTTGTAAGACTGTAGTTTCACTATGAACGGAGACTAACATGAGGAATTTGTTGGAATTACGATCGTTCGTGTTAGGGAATAATAAAATCCCGTTTGTATTTAGCAGATAAATAAACGTATATAAAGGAGACAAGAAAATGAAATTGAAATTAGCAGCCGTTTTGCTATTTTCCATGATGCATATAGCAATCGCCATTGATGAAGGCGATGAGGCGCCGGATTTCAGTCTGGAAAAATTAAGCGGAGGCTCGGTTACGCTTAGCAATTTGAGCGGAAAAATCGTATATATTTACTGGTTTGGCTATAACTGACCAACTTGTCTTGCTGTAGGTAACAGCACACAGACAAATGTCGCTGACCGTTATGATAGCGATAATTTTCAGGCTTTGGGCATAGATGTATGGAATGGCAGCCAGTCGGATGTACAGGGATTTAAATCAACAACCGGTATCCAATATCCTCTGCTTCTCAACGGCGGCGCTACTCAGAGTCGATACGGCGTCTCACGCGATCACAGTATAGTCATCGATCAGGAAGGCATCGTCCGCTATGAAGGCAATGGTGTGAATACCAGCGAAATCAATAATACCATTGAGGGCCTGATGGCGACGTCTGCAGATGATCCGGTTCAAAATCCGGAACAATTTGAATTGATTGGAAACTATCCCAATCCCTTTAATGCCGGAACCACTATTCGTTTTACAGTTGATGAATACCAAACGGTGAGCTTGAAAATTTATGACTTCCGCGGTAGATTGGTCCGTACACTTTTAGACGAACCGATGGCGATGGGGCAACACTCGATACGATGGAACGGACGCGATGCTAACGGACATTCGACCGCTTCGGGCATTTATTTTATGCAACTCAGCGGGGCCGGCAGGATCGAAACCAAAAAGATGATGTTGTTACAATGAAGCTTACTAAGCTGGGTGCAATTATTTTATTAACAGCTTTAATGGCGCTTTTTTTAGCTGGCGTCTGGACCGCGGAAACCAGCTCAATTAAAAGCGAGGCCAATGTAAATGCGCCGAAGGCAGTGGCATATCATGCCCTTGCGGATGTTCAGGACTATTCGAAATGGTGTACCATTTTCACTTCGAATCTGCCCGGCAAATCAAAGCAGTATCAAAAAATTTACCATATTAATGATCATCGCCTTATACTGAAGGAGGCGATGATTTTATATCCGGAAGAGCACCGTATCATTTTTCATCAGGTCAATCCTGTAAAGCAGCAACGAATATTATCGGATTTCAAGCAAACGATAACCATGAAACAACTGGCCGACGGCACCACGCAAATCCAGTGGCAAATCGAATACCGGATTACGCCCTTAATGAGTCGCATTGCCGACCGTTTATGGATACAGCCCGCGTTTGAATCGGTGTTAAAACGACAGATGAAGGCTTATAAGGACTATCTTGAAGGATGACTAAGGTTTCCGGACTTTCTTTGCGGCCTGATTCGCCGCGATTAAAATTGGATCCCAAACCGGTGCGAAGGGCGGCGCATAGCTTAAGTCTAACTCCGTGAGCGCCTCAACATCCATTTTTTGGTGCAACGCCGTTGCCAGAATATCGATGCGTTTTGCGGCTCCCTCTTTGCCGATGATTTGCCCGCCTAATAATCGACCGCTTTGGGCGTTGAAAATGAGCTTTACTTTTAGTGAATGACCGCCGGGATAATAACCGGCTCTCGAACTGCCAGAAATAACAACGCATCTGCAGGGTATTTTAAGGTTTATAGCTTCTTCTTCGGTAATGCCCGTTCGGGCCACTTCCAAATCGAATACTTTAACCACTGCCGTACCCACGACGCCCTTAAAACGGCTTACGCCGCCCGTGGCGTTGTCGCCGGCGATGCGTCCCTGCTTATTGGCTGTTGTCCCCAATGGAATATAAACCTGCTTACCGGTAACCAGGTGTTTTGTCTCGGTACAATCACCGGCGGCATAAACATCGTGCACGTTGGTGCGCATGCGCGGGGTTATTTCGATGGCCCCGCTCATTCCGAGCGAGACGCCGCCGCTTCTGGCAAATGCGACGTTAGGCGTGATGCCCACCGAAAGTACGACCAAATCGGCCGGGAGTCGCTTGCCGTTCATCAATTCGACTTCACGCACTTGATCATCCCCGCGGATGCGTTTAACGCCGCCGGATTTGTGAAGTAAACAACCTTGTTTCTGTAATTCCTTTTCTATATCTGCAGACATATCCAAATCGATATTGGCCATCACACGATCCAGTCGTTCAACAACCGCAACCTCTATCTCTTGCTTTCGAAGCGCTTCAGCCATTTCAAGACCGATATAACCGCCGCCTACAATCACCGCTGTTTTTAAATTTTTGCCGGTTATCGCCCGTTTGATGGCTTCTCCGTCCTCGACAAGTCGTAATCTGAAGACATTTGACAGTTCGGCGCCGGGAAGATTTGGCACGACGGCCTTAGCGCCGCTGGCGATGATAAGTTTGTGGTATTCATACCGCTGTTCGTGTTTGTTAATGAGATCGGAAACAATAATAACCTTTTTACGCGGGTCAAATGAATTGGCCTCGTGATGGAGGGAAACGTCAATATTGCGCTTTTCCTTGAATACATCGGGCGTAATCGCGATTAAATCGCTTGCACGCTTTACGTCATGGGAAATGAAGTACGGTAAACCGCAAGAACCGTAGGATACATAGCCGCTTTTTTCAAAAACATGAATGGGACGATCCGGGTCATTACGCCGGGCGCGGCTTGCGGCGGACATGCCGGCGGCATTCCCGCCCACAACAATAATTGGTTTTGTATTTACTGCCATTTTCTACTCCGTTAAGTAATTGGATACCAAGATACGAAAGCGGAATACCCTGTTAAAGCAAAAAAAGAAAAGCGGTACCCGATTGAGTTACGGATACCGCTCATCGTTTAAACAAAGTCTTTTCTGATTATGCACCGTGTTCCTTGACCACGCGTTTTAACCACGGCATAATGATAAAGATAATGACCACAGCAATCATGGTCAGGCCGGTGTTGGTTAAGAAAAAATAGGCCTTGTGGTCGAATGAGGTCCATAGACCGGAAAGCACGCCGGAAAGTTTATTTCCGAATGCCGTCGCCAGAAACCAGCCGCCCATCATCAAAGCCGCGATGCGTCTCGGACTCAATTTAGATACCAGCGAGAGTCCCATCGGGCTCAGAAAAAGTTCGCCGATCGTAATTACGCCGTAAATTCCGAACAACCATGCCGTAGAGGCTTTGGTGGCGCCGCTGCCGGATGAGATTGCCGCGGCAACCATAATGAGCATCGAAAGTGCGGTAATTAACAGACCGTAACCGATTTTGAGCGGCGTTGAAGGTTCTTTATTCCGCCTTCTTAAAAATCCTAAAAATCCGACCACCAGCGGCGTCAAAATAATGATATAAAAAGGGTTGATCGAGGCCTGTAATTCGGTGGGCCATAATTTGACTGCGCCATACTGGGATCGATCTTCTTCGGGTATGGCTTCCCATTCGTTTTGATCGAGATCATCGGGTTTATGATCAAGACCGGTCGGCATTTTTCGACCATAATTTTCAAAATAGTAGCTGGGACCAATGCCGGTGCCCAGTGTTTCGCCATGAGGGCCGGTGCGGGTAACTTCGCGCGGAACGGTTGATACCTCTTCAACCATTTCCATTTTGGATAACACACGTTCGACCGTCGGATTCACCTCGCGATCGGTATAATTCTTTGCCCAATACGTAAGCGCCGAACCGTTTTGATGAAAAATTGCCCAGAAAACGATGACCACTAAAAAGACCGAAAGCAGAGCAGCAATCGGCTCTTTTTCGTGCTGATCGGCCTCCTTCCAAACTTTGTAATAAAACCAGATTACCGGCAACGTTAAAAGAATAAAAGCGTCGGTGGAATCGGCGCCGAAGATATTATTGGGAATAAACCAGCCTATAGCACCGAATATAAGGGCGGGAATAAACAGTTTATACAGAATATGCATCAGAGGGATATCGCCTTCGCGTTTGGGCGATATGACATCGGCTTTTTTAATATTGGGTATGGCGATGTTTCCGAATACAAACCAAATGACCCCGATGAGCATACCTCCGCCCGCGGCTGCGAAAGCCCAGCCCCAGCCGTACTTAATGCGTAGGTAAGCGGCGACAAAGTTACACACAAATGCGCCGATATTGATGCCCATATAGAAAATATTGAAACCGGAATCTTTTAAATGCTGGTATTCGGGATTTTCATACAGTTTGCCCAACAGTACTGAAATATTGGGTTTAAACAGACCGTTGCCGAAAATGATCAATAACAGCGCCAAATAGAAGAATAACATGGAATCCGGAATGGAGAGCATAAGGTAGCCGGCCGCCATAAGGACCCCGCCCATAATAATCGCCTTGCGGTAACCTAAAATCCGGTCAGCGAGCAATCCTCCGAAAAAAGGCGTTAAATAAACGAGTGCAATGTAAGAGCCGTAAATGTCTGCTGCGTGTTTTTCACTGAATCCGAGGCCGGGAAATTTTTCACCCTGACCGGCAATCATATAGAGCGTGAAAATACCGAGCATGAGATAAAATCCGAACCGTTCCCACATCTCTGTGAAGAACAATACCATCAGTCCACGTGGATGCTTTGCCATAAAAACTCCTTATTGATTTAACCGTAATGCCTTAAGTAGCCTTCCATTGTCAAAAAACCAAATGGCAAATATAGTTAAAATAAAACTGCTAATCAAAATTCGTATTCATAATTGTTGTATCCTTTTATATGCATTGGGTCTGTTAGTAAAAATATAAATTCGAGTGTATATTTACTGGCTTTTACCCCTTGCCGTAACAAACATTTGGTTTATCCTGAGTTTGCGATCGATACAATGGTACGTGTCGTACAGGTTAACCACAGTACAGGCATGGTTCGGTAAAATAAGTATCGGCCCTCCGATGACGCTCGACGGTGTGTTGTTCGTTTCAAGCATACCGTGTTCTTCAGAGAGACGTGTGATGCGTCCATCGACGTTCACGGGCGTACCGTAACCTTGTACTAATTCTGAAGAATGGGCGCCGCGATCCATATTCAGGGCCTTGCTGCCGGCGTCGATGACAATTTTTCCGCCGGTCGAAATGGAAGTGACCGTGGCAAGTACAAACAGACTGCACTGTTCGGGATGGGCGACCTGCAATGCCATTTGGATACCGTCGTAAAACACGTAATTTCCGGGTCGGATCTCATTGACATCAGGAAAGGAAGCGGAATAGTTGACTGTAGGCGTTGAACCAACGCTTACGGTATTCACGTCGATACCGTTGGATTTAAGAAGTTGAAACGCCTGTACCATGACTTCGCCTTCTCGAAAACCAATCTGTTGTATTTCTTCGCTCGATTGTGCTCCGTAAACATGACCGGCGTGTGTGAAGATGCCTTCCAGATGAAGCCAGGGCGTTTCTTTTATTTTTTTTGCCAGAAAGAGCAACTCGTCTGTTGGCAGCACGCCGCAACGATGCTGGCCGCTGTCAATTTCGATGCGCACGTTGAGCGGAGACGCCGCATTCTCAAAAAAAGGCTCCAATAACTGCACCTGCTGCCAGTTGTCAATCCCGATGATAACATTTATACGGCGGGCTAATTGTGCTAATAATTTTATTTTTAAAGGATGCGTGATTTGATTGGCAATGAAGATATCACGGATACCGGCCTCTGCCATGGTCTCCGCTTCCGATAATTTGGCTGTTGTTATGCCATTGGCGCCTGCGTTTAATTGAGCAAGAGCAATATCGGTGGATTTGTGGGTTTTGATATGCGGGCGTAAACGGCAGCCGTGCAAATCGGCAAACTTTTGCATGCTCCGGATATTTATGCGCATGGCCGGTTCAAATAAAAGTAAGGCAGGCGTATCAATTTCTTGGTGAAGCCGATTTAACTGCTCCGGTGATAGCATGAAGCCGCTTTTGAGCCGGGCGATTTTCATGGGATGCACGCTCTGGCTTATGATTAATATTAAAATCGGGTTCGGCGATTGCGATTCGTCGTTTTACGCCCCTGATGAATGCTACATTTTTCTTCCGGTCGGTATTCCATTTTGAATAGTTCTTTATACGTTTCAGGGCAGTAAGGCGTAGAAAGTTTTTTGCTTTCTTTGCAGATTTTCAGCTCAACAACACCGGTGCTTTTCGGGAAGCTGCGTTTTCTGAATTGTAAGGAATCGTAGACCATGGTCATATATTCAGCCCAAAAAGGCAGTGCGGCGATAGCGCCTGCCATACCCGGTCCTAAATTATATTTCAGATCGTCCATGCCCACCCATACTCCGGAAACGATATCCGGTGTGTATCCGATAAACCAGGCATTGGTGTTATCGTTTGTTGTGCCGGTTTTACCCCCGGCCGCGCGGTTGAAATTAAAATCACGCCGCACGGAATAACCGGTTCCGCGATTGATGACATCCTGCAGCATGTCATTCATGATATAGGTGGTAGAAGAAGATAACACTTCGGATGTCGTGGGTTGGTCGCGATATATGATGTTGCCGTTGCGGTCTTCAATTTTTAAGATGGAAACCGGTTCAACGTGTACCCCGTTGTTGGCAAAGGTTCCGTATGCGGATACAATCTCAAGCGGTATGACCTCCGAACTGCCCAGCGCCAAAGATGAATACGGACGGAGTTCGGTGGAAATGCCCATAGCACGCGCGTACTGCGCCGCCACCTCGGGCGTAATATCCGAAATCAATCGTACGGCTACCAGGTTGATGGAGCGTCTCAAAGCTTCTCTCAATGTGACCCAACCGCCCACTTTGCCGGTATAGTTTTTTGGCGTCCAGCGCGTGCCGTCGGGATTGATTTCGACAGTGGGCTGGTTCAGGTATTCATCCGCAGGCGTATAGCCGTTATCGATAGCGGCGGTATAAAGAAATGGTTTAAATGCGGAGCCGGGTTGGCGTTTCATTTGCGTGACCCGGTTCCACTTTGATTTATTAAAATCGCGTCCGCCGATCATTGCTAATATGTGGCCGTTATGCGGATTAATAGTTACAAAAGCGATTTGCATGGTGCTAACGGCTTCAAAAACCGAATCGGGCAACTCCTTCTTGAGTTTTCGAAATGCCGGTTGTCGGCGTACCCGGCCCTGAATCTCGTCGATCTTCTTTTGCACGGCCTTTTCCATGCATTCCTGAAATTCCGTATTGAGCGTGGTATAGATACGCAGGCCGTCTTCGTAGATATCCACATTGAGGGAATCCTGCATTTTATTGAGCTGGCGCCGCACGTATTCCGTAAAAGAGGGCGCAACTTTCATTTCATGGGGATCGTTCAGATCGAGATTAACGGGCAGCTTTTTAAGGCTGTCGAATTTGGACTCGGAGAGCCGGTTGTTATTCACCATCGTTTTTAAAACGATGTTGCGACGCTGTCTGGCGCGATCGGGATGGCGAATGGGGGAATAATAACTCGGCCCTTTCAGGATGCCAACCAATAACGCAGCTTCATCGATGGTAAGGTCTTCGACGGACTTATTGAAAAATCGTCGCGCTGCGGATTGAATACCAAAAGCGTGGCTGCCGAAAGAATTGACGTTAAAATACATCTCGAGGATTTCTTGTTTGGAATACGTCCGCTCGATCTGAATGGCGGTAAGTGCCTCTTTGATTTTGCGCGTAATGGTTTTTTCGTAACCGAAATAAAGGTTGCGCGCCAGTTGCATGGTTAAAGTGGACGCACCCTGTTCCAGCTCGAGTGTGATCAAGTCGACTGCCAAAGCCCGCACGATCCCGCTCAGGTTAATGCCCCAGTGGTTGAAAAACTGGCGGTCTTCGCTGGAAATAAGCGCATCGACGGCAGCCTGTGGGATCTTATCGAGAGGAGTATACTTGCGGTTTTCCAGTCGAAAAAAGGAGTGCAGTATCTCGCCGTTTGCACTATAAACCTGTGAAGCCACGGCCGGGTCGATTCGTTCCAGGCGGGTCAATGCGGGCAGCTCCTTTGCCAGGCGGTAAAAATACACGACACTGCCAATTATAAATAGCAGAACTATAATTGAAAGGAGCCAAAACTTCTTGGAGGAATAATAATGCTTTTGAGCGGTCTTATTCCTGATGTTTGAATTGGATTTATGTATCGTGCTGTTTTTTAATTTTGAAATGGACGTTCTTGTGTTACGTTTTTTTCGTTTCATGACTGTTCTTCACTATATTTAACACAAATTTGGAAAAACTTAACCTAAATATTACATATAGTTAAATCAAGCAATTTGATGGCGCTGAAAAGGAAAATCACACAAGGTGCTGTTCGGTCTTTAGCCGCGCCATCGTTACACATGCGCCGATGCGCCTTAAACGAACGAAATTTAAATTGTTTCCTGTTAATCTTGCTGAAATGATACGAAGAAACCGTTTTGAAGTTGAGAGGCCCGCAACAAAATAGAGAGATACCATGGGTATAGCCGCCGATATAATCACCATTGTTATTTCTGCCTTTATGGGAGCCTTGCTCGCGCGTTCAATAAAACAGCCATTAATCCTGGGTTATATTATAGCCGGAGTTGTAATTGGGCCAAATACCGGCGGAATCACAGTCTCCAATATTCATGAAATTGAAATGCTGGCCGAAATCGGCGTCGCGTTGCTCTTATTTGCAATCGGTTTGGAATTTTCGTTCAATGAACTTAAGCCCGTGCGCAAAATTGCTCTGTTGGGTACCCCCTTACAGATGTTGTTAACCATCGGATACGGTTTTGCCATTGGCGAATTATTGGGTTTGGATTGGAAATTATCGGTATGGCTCGGCGCTATGATTTCCATTTCCAGCACCATGGTTATTTTAAAGACTCTTGCCAGCCAGGGGCTTATCGGTACGCTTTCCAGCCGGGTAATGATTGGTATGCTTATCATACAGGACTTGGCCGTGGTACCGATGATGCTCATACTTCCTCAACTCAACAATCCTGCCTCCGGCTTCTCATTACTGCTCATCTCGCTGGTTAAGGCGATCATTTTTCTGGCCGTTATGATTTTGGCGGGCACCCGCATTTTCCCCTGGATCATTCGCATGATAACACGCTGGAATTCCAGGGAAATGTTTATATTGGTTATCACTGCCCTCGGTCTGGGCGTCGGTTATGGCACCTATCTGTTCGGACTGTCCTTTGCCCTCGGAGCCTTTGTGGCGGGTATGGTTATCAGCGAATCCGATTACAGTTATCAGGCTTTAAGCGATATTATCCCTTTAAGGGACATTTTCGGTCTGCTCTTTTTTACATCCGTCGGGATGCTATTTGAACCGGCATTTTTGATCTATCATTTTGAAACCGTTCTTCTGTTGATTGTACTGGTGTTGATCGGAAAGGGCGTTATTTTTGCCGCTATTAGCAGAACATTTGGTTATGTTAACATCGTACCATTGGCTTTGGCGCTGGGCATGTCTCAGGTCGGCGAATTTTCATTTGTTCTGGCGCGGGAAGGCTTGAATACCCAATCCATCGGGAAAGAACTTTATGCGCTCATTTTAACGACGGCGATTACAACGATGTTCTTAACGCCGTTTCTTACCGGGCTTTCCAGGCCGCTATACCGTTTGTACAAACGTAAATTTAAATACGAACCCGTGGAAACCATGAATTTACCTGATGATGCCTTAAAGGATCACGTCATTATTGTGGGCGGCGGCCAAGTGGGCATGAATATAGCGAAAATCTTGCGAAAATTGGACCTCGCCTTCGTAATCATTGAGATGGACGCCTACCGGGTTGAACAGATCAAAAAAGAAGGTTTGCCACTCATTTACGGCGATGCAAGCCACCATACCGTTTTGCAGGCAGCCGAAATTTCATCCGCCCGTTTGTTAATGATAACGATCCCCTCTGCTATTATTTCGGCGTCCGTTACAACACGTGTGGGAAACATGAATCCCGGTTTGCATATTATCGTACGTGCCATTGATATCGCCCATATTAAAGAATTGAACCGAAAGGGAGTTTATGAAGTCGTTCAGCCGGAGTTCGAAGCCAGCCTGGAATTTGCACGCCAGGCTTTATTACATTTGAATATACCCGCCAGACAAATTCAAAAATTCACCGACGAAGTGCATCGGGAATTGTACGCGCCCCTCTATGAAAAAGAGATACCCTATCAAACCGTCAACCAGTTACAGGCTTCCCGGTTACTCGATATAAATTGGGTGCATGTGCCACCGGAAAGTCCCATTGTGGATAAAAACATCGGCCAGCTTCGTATTCGAAGTGCAACGGGCGCTTCCGTTGTGGCAGTGATGCGCAATGGACGACTTATTCCCAATCCCGGCCCCCGATTTAAATTTCAGAGCGGAGACCGCATCGCCGTTCTCTGCGAATTGCAACATATGGATCGATTTTTGGAATACGCACAGGTGCATTTGTTGTAAAAGGATGTAACCGATCCGAACTTAGTCAATAAGATTGCGGTAAAAAAACTCGATGTTCAGAATGTTGTGAATCAAATACGTATGATTCTGTCCGATTAAATGTTCCCGCCATATTTTATCCACAAACTCAGGGTCAAATACCCCGCGCTGCCGGAATAATTCGGATGCGAATAAACGGGAAATCGCATCGTTTACATGATGGCGGTAGAATAGGGCGGGCGGGGGCATTCGCCTTTTGAACCGATCCCTGACATGTTTGCGCCATGCCTTGAAAAACATCTGTATGGATTGCGGCCAGTGGAGTGGAATGCCGGTTCCCTCGCGCGGAATTGTTTTCATTTGCGGCGCTTTGACCACTAACAGCTTTTTTAATAAATACTCCCAGTAGCGGTAATTGAACGGTAAATTGAATGCAAACATCGTTAAACTTCGATCTTGTGAAGGTACTAGTCTGCCAAGAAGTTTACCGGCATTCATGCCGCCGATATTAGCCACGCGCCGGCAATGCTGGTACCACGTAAAATGATCAAAAGCCAGAACGGCGGACGCTCCGCTGAAATCGGCAAAATAGGCGTGGAGGGATTCGGTTATGGCATCGAAATAATGAAAATCTTTGGTAAACATTTGGCTCAATATGCGCTTTGGAATACTTTTGTAGTGATCAATGATGAAATCTCTGCGGGTATCGTTCAGTTGGAACGGCCCGATGTGATTTCTCGAATTGGGCGTGAAACGATCTCCGAATGTGGTGTTGTTAAAGGGATATTGGATTAGAAACGGCGTCTTTCCGTAAAGACGATGGAACGTCGGATAGAATAAAGGTTTCGGCAACAGCCCGTCGTGGATTTCATAATTCTTGTAAAAATGCGCTTCAAAATATTGAAATGGCCACTGGAAAAGCGCGTGATCTAATCCGAATTTATCACAAATTTTGCGTGCAATGCGAACATCCTCATCCCATTTGTGTCCATTGGTAAAAATAAGTTTCGGATCGTATTGATGTTTCAGTAAAAAATGAAGAAGCAGGCGGCTGTCGGTGCCGCCGGTTAGCGGTAAAGCGATACCGGATTCTGTGAGGTGTTTACTTGTGGCACGATCGAACAGAGCATACAACTCTTCCAAATAGTCCGTTTCCCGGTGGTTTTCGGTTGGATTGTAATCGTGCCGTAGATCGTGATAGGTGTGGTGAGTTAACCGTTTTTTGTTGAGATCAAATTCCAGAATGGTCGCCGGATTTAGAAGCGCAATTTCGTTGAACGGCGTGTGATCGAACAGCATATACGAAAACCAGACTTGTTCTGCCAATGCGCGCCTGTTTACCGTCAGTGAAGGCACAGTCGATGCAATCGCCTTAATCTCTGGGGCAAATATCAACGTGTCGCCGTCGAAATAATAAAAAAGATATTGATTGCCGGCCCAATCATTGGCGATGAAAAGTTTCTGCTTCTTTTTATCGAAGACCAGGAGGTTGAAGACGCCGTCAATTTGCGTTAAGAAACCCATGCCATGTTTACGGTAGCGTTGGGCGATTCCGTCTGGTGAGCGCGTAACGGATTGGCCTTCGGAATAGTAGTAACCGCTTATAATGACGACTAAATCGTCTCGATCGAAAATGTGGATCGCGGTGAAGTCAAAAGACGTCGTTCCGAGAAGGCTGTGACGTTCCGGTGTAATTTTTTGTACATGATAATGTTCTAAACGCATTAAGCTTGCTTCAAATCGTTCTGTCTGAAATGTATTTCCACTGATGCCAAAAATGCCGGGCATAAAACTCCTTATCAAGTATCCGTTTAAACTGCTTTAATCAATGGAAGCCGATGCTTTGTTGTAATGAACAAAAAAGCATAAAATCGTAGTCGATAACGCTTTTTTATATCAATAAAATTTGTAAATCACTAATCAAAAAACAGATAACGCTGATGATATAGCTAATATTTAGAACATGTGTTCAATCATAATTGATACAAATGTAAGGACGAGCTGAGTCCGATTTCAAATTTACCGGGCTGCGGATGTTCTAACGTTAAAATATGGGAATGATATTGATCCATCTCACGGTCCTTTTGGAACATACATCCAATCCATCGGGTTTATGAAATTTGTTATGGAGGCGTACATGGTGAACCAATTCAGGCATGCTAAATGGCGGTGTAATGAACGTTTGCCCCACGTTAACATGCAAAAAATCATAATTCTGTAATTGTTGCAAAGTCATATACTAAAAAGATGATTTAAAGAACAAAAAAATACAGAACGAATTGGTCCGTGGTCCGCTGCAAATCTTGTTATTTCACATTAAAAATCATATATTTACCGACTTGTTATGAAACACATTAAGACGACGTTATACTATACGATGGCGGCCATCTTCTTGGTGGCCTGTTCACATACGCAGAAATTATCCCGGCCGGAGGAAAAACCGTCCATTTCGTACAAGGCAAGGGATTATTTCATACAGGGACTTTTCCTGCAAATGGAGGAGCGGTATAACGAGGCGCTTGTGCAATATTATCAAGCCTTGCACCACGATTCCAGTTCGGCGACGATCTACAACAGCATAGCCGAAACCCATATGCGTTTAGGCCACTTTGACAGCGCCCGGTTATTATTGAACAAAGCAAGGCGTTTGGAGCCGCAAAATGAGGAAACCTTGTTTCTGCTTGCCGAATGTTATTTCCATCTCGAAGATGACAAAAAGGCCGTTGCGACATATAAAACATTACTCGAGCAAGATCCTTATAATGATCAGGCACGCCAGTTTTTGTTGTTCCTTTATAAAAAAAACAACAACGACGCAGAGATAACCAGCCAATACGAAGAAATCATACATTTATATGGCAAGGATAAAACGCAACTTCTACGGTTGGCCCGCCTTTATGAAAAACAGGACGATCCTGAAAAAGCGCTTTATTATCTAAAACAGGTGGTAAAGCTCGATTCGACAGATGCCGACGCCTATTATCAAATAGGCCGCGTACACGAAAAAGACGAGGCGTTTCAGGAGGCGGTCCGGAACTACGAAAAAGCCTTACGATTTGACCAAACCTACCGTCCCGCCGTTCATAATTTAAGTCGATTATACAGACGCAATCAGCGGTGGCAGGATATTATTTCCATTTATCGGCCTCTGTTGCAGGCGGACTCCAGTGATTTTGAAGCACGCTTTTTAACGGCCGAAGCGCGCTTCCATCTCGATCACTTCGAGCAGGCCAAAGCATTGCTTAAACCCCTCCTGGAACAGAACGATACCTATTGGGGCGTGAATGACTTGATGGGACATATAGAGTTCGAATTAAAAAATTATGAAGCGGCCCGTCAGTATTTCCGAAACGTTCTTGAAGAAAAGAAAGATAATCGCCTGGCATGGTTATTCCTTGGTTTCACGTACTCCGACACGGACCAACCGGAAAAAGCAGCGCAAGTATTTAGAAATGCCCTTGAAGTGCTATCGGAAGACGCCACCCTTTGGGCTTTTTATGGTATTGCCTTACAGGAACAGAACAAAAACCGTGAAGCCATACAACCCTTGCAAAAGGCGCTTGTGTATGATTCTACAAATCTCAATGCACTGAGTACTTTGCCCGTCATTTACGAAAATCTTGAAATGTATGCGCGCGCCGATAGTATCTACGAAGTTGCATTAGGGCACTATCCCGACAATCCTTTATTACTCAATAATTACAGTTACAGCCTGTGCGAACGCGATACGCGCCTGGAGGAGGCTTTGGAAATGGCCAAGAAAGCCGTGGACAAAGCTCCGGAGAATTCGGCCTATTTGGACACCATCGGCTGGATTTATTTTAAACTGGGTGAATTGGAAAAAGCCGAACAATACATTAAAAAAGCGGTGGCGATACAGCCCACATCGGCGGTGTTGCTGGAACATTTGGGCTTTGTTTATTATGAGCTGGGTGCGAAGGATCAGGCGCTTAAATACTGGCAACGGTCGCTTGACCTGGATAGTAACAATGATAAACTGAAAAAGAAAGTGGAAAGTCTGTGAGAATTCAAATCCTGATTGTATTGTTGAATATTCTGTTTGTCTGGAATTGCGCCGGCCCGAAAAAGGTTACACCGGATTTGTCAAAAGTGACCTATAGGCAGTTACTTGAGAACAATGCCCGTTGGCAACAGTCCATTAGTTCTCTTAAAGGCGACGCCCGCATTTCACTCGATTCGCCCAAGTACTCCGGAAACTTTAACACGGAAATTTTGCTGACCGGGCATGATTCTCTTTTAATCAATGTAAAAGGTCCGCTTGGGGTTGAGGTCGGTCGTGTTTTTGTTGGCCGGGATCGTTTCATCTTTTACAATCAAATGGAAAACCAGTTTTTAACAGGTACCACCGATGAGTTCGTCGGGAAAAACTTCTTACAGTTTCCGGTTGATATTTCGCAATTAAGAAGCGTATTCCTGGCGCAGGATCAGTTCAACGTATTAAAAAAAGAACGGTTTACCATTAAAGACAATCAATACTATCTCGAAGCGCATAACGCTTCCCGCCAGTTTAACATTTGGTTTGATCCTCGCTATTTGCTTATTTCACGGATTGAATACCGCGAAGACAACGAACTGATTTATTACAAGGTTTACGACCGTTTTACGGAATTTAACGCAATCCCTTTTCCGCGCTCCGTCAATTTTGTTCGTCCCTATGAACAGCAGGGTATATCCATTTACTTTAATGATCTGGAAATCAACCGTCCCATTGATTCCGACGAATTCAACATCAATATTTCCGACAATGCCAAACAAATCGATCTTTCGCTGCAAAATCAAAATTAGGACGGCTTTATGGATGTTTCCATCGTAATTCCTCTACTCAATGAACAGGACTCTTTACCGCCTTTAACCGAGCGGATTTTGACCTATATGAGCGGTCTGCAAAAGTCGTTCGAATTAATCTTTATCGATGACGGCAGCAGCGACCGTTCCTTCGATATACTGTGTGAACTGAAACGATCCCACCCGGAAATTAAAATTGTTCGATTCCGTAAAAATTTCGGAAAAAGCGCTGCACTGGCGGAAGGCTTTAAGCGTGCCGAAGGCAATATTGTGATCACCATGGACGCCGATTTACAGGATGATCCGGCAGAAATTCCCAACTTAATCCGTGAACTGGAAAACGGTCTTGATCTGGTATCGGGCTGGAAAAAGAAACGGCACGATCCCATTACCAAAACCATCCCTTCAAAATTGTTTAATTTAACGACGCGTCTGCTCACAGGCATCGGGATCCACGATTTCAATTGCGGCCTGAAAGCGTATCGCAAAGAGGTGATAAAATCCATCCCGGTTTACGGGGAGTTACATCGTTATTTGCCGGTGCTGGCCCATTGGCAGGGCTTTGAGGTGGGTGAGATCATTGTTCAACACCACGCCCGTCAATATGGTAGAACCAAATTCGGCGCCCGGCGTTTTTTGCACGGTTTTTTCGATCTGCTGACGGTATTGTTCATCACCCGCTATCGCCACAAACCGCTGCATCTCTTCGGTTCAATCGGTTTACTATCGATGTTTGCCGGATTGGCCATATTGATTTATCTGACCGTGATATGGTTTCATGGCGAGGGCATCGGCCGTCGCCCCCTCTTATTTCTGGGTGTTTTGTTAATGATTGTGGGCGTGCAGTCTTTTTCCCTGGGTCTTATTGGTGAAATGCTGACAAGTAAACGTAACAAGGAAACCGAGTACGCCGTTCGTGAAGAAATTGAATGATCGCCTTATGGAGACCGGCCCGTCATACCAATTCTATTCGATCATTGTACCTTCTTTTAACCGCGCGGATGAAGTCTCCGAATTTTTAAAATCCGTCTCAGAGCTCACGTTCCCGATCGACCGTTTCGAAGTACTGGTGGCCGACGACGGCTCCCGGGATAACACCGAAACGGTTGTGCGAGAGGCGCAGGAAACGGTTACATACAATTTGCGTTATTGCAGCCAGGAAAATAAAGGACCCGGTGCAGCCCGCAATATGGGCATGGAAAAGGCCCGGGGCGATTTTTTTATTTTTGTGGATTCCGATGTAACCGTTCCGGCCGATTGGTTGTCGCGTATCGATGCCGGGCTTGCGGAACATCGGGCGGATGCGTTCGGCGGGCCGGATACCTTCCGGCATACTTTCCCGCCGCTTTTAAAAGCCATCAATTATTCAATGACCTCGTTCATTACAACCGGCGGAATGCGTGGCAGGAAAGGTAAAAGACTGGCAAAATTTTATCCGAGATCGTTCAATATGGGTATCAGCCGGACGTTATGGCAGAAAATCGGAGGTTTTGGCTCCTTGAGGCACGGCCAGGATATCGAATTCAGTCATCGTATTTTACAGAGCGGCGCAAACGTCGTTTTTGTTGATACGCCGGTTTATCATAAACGACGCACCAACTTACGGCGATTTTACAAACAAGTGTTCAACTGGGGCGTTGCGCGGATTAATCTATACAAACTGAACAGGGAGATGCTGGAACCGTTACATTTTCTTCCCGCGGCGGCAACGGCGCTGGTACTGTTGGTTTTGGTTATGGCATTCTTTTTTGCATTTTTCCGCTATCTGCTTATTATTGGAATCGGTTTGGCGGTGATCGTATTTGCCTGTGCCATGATCGACGCTGTACGTATTTATAAAGACTGGAAGCCGGCCTTGTGGTTACCGCTGGTTATGCCGGCGCAAATAATAGGTTACGGATTGGGATTTATTTATAATTATATGCGCCGGGTAATCTTTAAGAAGGGCGAGGAAGTGGGTTTTAAGAAAAACTATTACAAATAAGGGGTTCTTATGGCCAAAGCAAAAAAACCGCAAAAAAGCAAGAAAGCATATCAATCCCCTTCAAGCAGGAAGCAAAAACAAAGTTTTTCAATTTCAGAGCGAACTCAGGATGTGTTCTTCTGTGTTCTGATTATCCTGATCATGCTTGTGCTGATGAAACCCATGGTGATCGATGGTTTGTCTCCGCAAGGCGTTGATGTGGTGTCTTCCATCGGTCAGCAGAATCAGGTACGGGAATACAAGGAGGAAAGCGGAGAGAGGGCTCTTTGGAATCCCTACATTTTTGGTGGGATGCCTACCTATCAGCGACATTATCCCATTACCTTTTCGGTGGATACCATACTGAATATGCTGGCGCGCATATTTAACGGCGTTTTTATTTTTTATATCTTCGGCGGTTTGGGCGCATATCTGCTTTTTCGTTATTTAAAAATGAACCCACTGATGAGTTTTCTGGGTTCCATGGCGTTTATCCTCTATCCCCATTATAAATCGCTCTACCTCGAAGGCCATTTTACCAAGTTCCGTGCCTTGATGTTGTTGCCCTGGGTGTTTGTTAGCTTTTCATATTTTTTAAACAAACGGAATCTTCTGGCAATGGCCCTGTTTGCTTTGGCCTTCGGAATTCAAATCCGTACCCAGCATTACCAGATTGTGTTTTACAGCGGTTTGATGGTCTTCGCAATCGGCGTATATCCGTTCATTCGCGATCTGATCGATCGAAAATTTACGTTGTTTTTCAAATCGACGGCCATGTTATTGGTAGCCCTGGGCCTCAGTTTAACGATGGCGGCGCAACCGCTCTTTCTGGCGCGGGAATATTTGCCGTATTCGAAACGCGGCAAAACAACCGTCGATCTGTCCAATCCGGAAAAAGTCCAAAAACAAACCGAACGCTCCGATGGCGTGACCATGGAATATGCCACGCGTTGGTCCACCCATCCGGCTGAAATGCTCACCTGGCTGGTACCGCGTTTTTATGGCGGCATGTCGCGGGAAACGTATCAGGGCGATCGTTATCCCAATTTACAGGGTAGAGAAATACCGGGTTACTGGGGGCACATGCCCTTCACCCAAAGCTATGAGTATATGGGAGCATTGCTGCTCTTTTTGGCCTTCCTGGGACTCTACGCCTTTTGGCGGGATCGCAGGATAAAAGCGGTGGCTTTATTTGCCCTGTTTTTAATATTACTCTCCTTCGGACGTCATTTCGAAAGCTTCTATGCCTTGTTTTTTAATTATTTTCCGTTTTTCAATAAATTCCGTGCGCCCATGATGAGCGTTACCATTACATTTTTTATGATTACAATTCTGGCGGTTTACGGCTTACGCTACCTGCATCAGTTGAAGCGCGGTGAATCGTGGTCCGCTTATAAACCGGTGCTTATCACCGGCGGTGGACTGGTCGGCTTATGCCTGCTGCTGCTGCTTTTCTCTTCCACATTCAGCTTTGCCAAAGTGGGTGAAAACTTCAATCCGCAGGTCAGCGAAATGGTCCATAATATCCGGCAGGATTTTTTCACCGCTGATGTCTTGCGTAGTCTGGGTATTTTAATCGTAGGTATTTTAGCCGTGTTAGCTTATTTGAAGAAAAAATTACCGTTCACAGCCATGGGGCTGATCCTGATTATTGTTGTAACGGCGGACCTTATACATATCCAGCATCGGGTTCACAAGGACTATATTGACCGGGATCGTTTGGAGCGTAATTATTTCCAGGCGACGCCCACGGATCGTTTTTTAAATCAAGATGACGGTATCTATCGCATATTGCCGGGCGGTCAGCAGTTCGGTAAAAATCGTTGGGCCTATTATCATCAGACAATCGGCGGATACAGTCCGATTAAAATGTATACCATTGAAGAACTTATACAAAATAACTTGTCACGGCAGCTCGTTCCGGGATTCCCATACAATCCCAATATCCTTAAAATTCTTAACGTTAAATATCTGGTATTGCAGCAACAGTTGAACCACAGGCTGATCGAACCGGTTTATAAGGACAGTCAATATCAGCTTTTCACCTATCGCTTTAATGAATTTATGCCGCGCGGATTTTTTGTGGGCGACTACCGCGTCATTGAAAATGAATATGCCCGACTGCGCGCTTTAAATGCGCCCAATTTTGACCCGGAACAGGAAGCTATTCTGGAACGTGAACTCGAAAGCGATATAAGCACGCCCGACAGCAGTTCCAGCAGCATCAGGGAATTTACACCCAATGAAATAACCTTTGACGTTTATACCGACAAAAGCGCACTTTTCGTGATTTCCGAACTTTACTATCCGCCGGGTTGGAAAATCTTTATTGACGATCAGGAAGTGGATCACATTTATAAGACCGATCATGCCATCCAATCGGTGGTGGTGCCGGCAGGCGCCCATGAGGTCCAAATGCGATTCCATCCGGATTCGTACTATCAAAATGTGCGCATTGCCCGTGCATCGCTTACCATTATATACCTCACCATCGTTGCGTCGCTGATCGTACAATACCGCACCCGGATTCGGGAGTGGCTGCAAAAGGTCAAAGCGTGAGCGTACATGGGTGGGAAGAACAATAAATCGGTTTTAATCGTCGCCTATTACTGGCCGCCCGCCGGCGGTCCGGGCGTGCAGCGAGTTTTGAAATTTGCAAAATATCTCCCGCATTACGGCTGGAGGCCCCTTATTCTTACGGTTGAAAACGGCGCCTTTCCCGCCATGGATCAGTCCCTCGCGCAAGAGATCCCATCGTGCTGTCGTGTTGTGCGAACAAAAGCGCTCGAGCCGATCAAATCCTATATAAAATTTACGGGCGCCCGCGACGATCAACCGTTGCCCACGGCGCTTGTTGCGCAAAAACCGACCGATTGGAAAAAACGGCTGGCGCGCTGGATTCGCCTGAATCTGTTCATACCGGACGCCAAAATCGGTTGGATTCCCCATGCCGTGCCCGCCGGCAAAACATTAATCAGAGAGGAAAAACCGGATATTATTTTTTCTTCGGCGCCGCCGCCGACCGTCCAGCTTATTGCAAAACGATTGCGGGCCATCAGCGGTTTGCCGTGGGTGGCCGATTTCCGCGACCCCTGGACGGATATTTACCATTACGATCAAAGTGCCAAAAGCCGTCTGGCCGCCAAACTGGATCATTATCTGGAACGCAGAACCTTGGAATCGGCCGATCACATCGTTACCGTCAGCAGGCATTTTGCCCGCCTGTTCGAAGAAAAAAGCACACGTATTAAAGCCATGGATGTGCTGACCAACGGCTATGATGAAGAAGATTTCCCGAACGAACCCGTTCCGTATGATCAAAATAAATTTATCATCGCTTACGCCGGTAAATTCAATCACCAGCAGAATCCGAAGAATTTGTGGCGGGTCCTGAAAGGATTGGTTCGGAAAGACGCCTCATTTGCCGATGACCTCCGTATATTGCTTATTGGTCAAATGGACGCGTATATTTTGCAGGAGCTTGAAGAGGCGGATCTCAAGCCATATGTTGAGACCCCGGGATACCTGGATCATAAAGAAGCCCTACGCCGGCTGCAGGGTGCGGCGATATTGCTTTTGTTGGTCCCGGATACCCGAAAGAACAAAGGCATCATTCCCGGTAAGGTATTTGAGTATCTGGCCCTCCGCCGCTCCATTTTTGTTTTTGGTCCGGAAGAAGGAGACGCCGCCCGAATCGTTAACGGGTTCAATATGGGGCAAAATTTTACCTTCGATAGCGGGCAGCCTCTCGAAAAAGCCGTGATGCAGGCTTACGAAAATTGGAAAGCCGGCGCCTATCCGCAGGTTAAATCCGAACGGATAGAAGAATACAGCCGGCGCCGCCTAACGCAAAAACTCGTCGATATTTTTGAGAGCCATCTATGAGCATGCACAAAAAAATATTCATGATGAATAAAGTCCTGAATGATTTTAAAACACCAAAAAACCGTTATCCCATTCATGAAGAACTTCATTCCCGGCAATTGGGCTATTATTATTTTGTATTCGAAGAAGATCGCGTGTCCGCGGGAAAAGACCAGGCTCTTATCAAACGTTTTGATGAAAACGGCATACCGGTTAACAAAACTTACATTGACGTAACCGATAAAGATTACGTTTACTTTCCGATCTCGATCGGGCAGATGGGGCTCTCCATCTTTCACAGTTATTTAAAAACGCAATCGGATGGGGACCGGCAACGCTTTCTTAAATTTGCGGATTGGTTTTACCACAATGCCGAGGAAGACGAAAAGCTTGGAATCCGTTGGCTTACGGATGTGGCGTTGCCCCAATATAAAAATCCGGGCCCCTGGCAATCCGCCTTTTCCCAGAGCCGTGGCTTGTCGATTTTGCTGCGGGCCTATCAGTTAACAAATGATGAATCGTTTGCAGCCATGGCCCGAAAAGCCTTAATTTCGTTTACATGGGCGGTAGAGAAAGGCGGCGTTACAAGTTATACGAACTGGGGCCCTTTCTACGAAGAATATACGGCTTCCGTGCCGACCCTCGTGTTGAATGGTATGATCTTCGCCTTGTTCGGTGTCTACGATTTTGTGCGGGTCTTCCCCGATGACGCCCGCGCCCGGAAAATTTTTGACGACGGCGTGGAAACCTTGGTTCAAATATTACCGCAGTACGATCTTGGCTTCTGGTCGCGCTATAATCTTTGCAAGGCAAACTGGTATCCGAAGGTGGACCCCTCGACGCTGGGATACCAGCGTTTACATGTGGCTCAGTTAAAAGTGATGTATGCGCTGACGAATCAACCCGTTTTTAAAACGTATGCCGACCGTTTTTTAAAGCAGGAAAACATCTTTAACATGATGCGAATGTATATTGTAAAATATAAAGCTCTGAAAAAAATAGGGAGAGTATAGTGGCCGGCATTGCTCTGCTTTACGCCCGCACTCAAAATAAAACGGAAAATCGGAAGAGGTTTGACCATTTTGAACAAACGGCCCGGCAGTTATTCGGGGCGTATTTTAAAGAGATCGTTGTCCGCAGGCCCAATGAAAACACATCGATGGTTTGGTTCCGAAAACATGACGAAGCCAAATTGTACGAAGATACACAGGGCAACTGGCTGGCGTACGAAGGGCAGGTCTTTTCGAGATTCGAAGCCCGCATTTACAACGCCGCTGATTTGTGGCGTCTTTATAGCAAATACAATGAGGAACTGCCCGATCATTTAGACGGACAGTTTGTCATAAAGCTCTATGACGCTCAAAAGAATCAATTCCTGATTTTTAATGATTTTATTAAGAATAAAACCAATTTTATCTGTGAAAGCGACGATTACATCCTGTTTACGCCCTTTGCGGTCCTTTCCGCAGTAATTAAAGAACCGGTATTGGACCGTTACGCATTCAACGAATTTTTATGGCGCTATTATATTATGTCCGAGCGCTCCATGCTTGAGGGCGTTTACCATTTTCCGGCCGCAACCCTTTATACGATTCAAAACGGCGCCTTGCGGCAAATAAATTACTGGACATGGCCGAAGGAGTATCAGCGTATCACGTTCCGTGAAGCCAAAGAAAGCATGGTGCACTCCATGAAAGAATCCGCGCAGATCATTCAGCAATACGGCCGTAAACCTCTGATCGAGTGGACGATGGGGCAGGATTCACGCCAGGTTGTGGCGGCTTTTACCAATCAGAACATTCCCTTCGAAGCGACTATTTTCGGCAAACCTGATTATATCGAAGTCCCGGCCGTCCTCTCGATGGCAAAACGTCACGGCGTCACGGCGCACCACATCATGTTGGAAGAAGCATTTCTCAACAATCCCTGGGATATTTACAAGCAATCCATACTTTTGAGCAGTGCGGAAGAGCCCTTTTACCTGATCGGCCGTATTTTGTATATGCGCTCCTTATACCGCGCGATTAGCGATCTGGCGGTGAATGGTGTCCACGGCCGTTATTACAAGGACGGCTTGTGGAATGAAATGTACATTTTCAACTTTTACCGTGAACCGAAGCGCTTTAATATCGATGTTTTTTTGAAATACCGTGCACTCAACAAAAACTATCGTGATGATATTTTCACTCACTCATTCAGGGAGGTGAAAGCAGAATCCATGGCCTATTTCCGTGGGATGATCGAACATTCCATTGCCGGCTGGGAACACAGTCCGGTGGCAATGCAGGTGGATAAGTTCGACTGCGATCACTATGCCAATTTCGGATGCGTGGCAAACAGCGTTTGTAACAACTATATCGATCTTTTTTCACCGTTGTTATTCCGGCGTAATATGGAATTGGCGATACAGTTGCCGGTAAAATGGCGTTATAATTTGTCCGCCATTCAGCGGGCGGTGGTGCATGGACTGGACGCAGACATTGCACGTGAAAAAACCGATTTTGGCGGTTTAAACATGGTTCCTAAAAACAGTATTACCATGATGCCTTTTCTCATACAATACTGGTTTGCTCAATCCAAAAAATTTCGGGACAAAATAAAGAACCGGCTGGGATTCAATACAAAAACACAACTCCAAAAGGCCTGGGATTACAAGCCTGTCTACCAATCGGTTTTTCAAAATGATGAAGTCCGGGCCTTGCTCGAATATTCGGATATGGCGCTTGGCGGTTTGCTTGAAGAAGAAAGCTGGCGTACAATGTTACAACAATATAGAGAACCAACTTATCAAACCGTCGAACACTTCGAATTCTTATATAAAATCCTGACGCTTGAATACTTCATGCGCGCGGCCAATACGATTTATGCATCCACATTTGAGGAATCAAAATAAACCGTAATTGCAAAAGTACGGCAAGAATGTAGAAGCAATCAACAGTCTATCGAATTTTAAAAAATGGAAATCGTTTTGTTCAGTTATTATATTGCTTACTTCTATGGGCTAAAATCGAAATGTGAAATAGGTGATTAGTTGAATTGAATTAAGGAACTGTTTGCGATTTTATGAATACGACGAAGTTTATCCTCCAGTGTCAGACCTGCCAGGAAAAGATTGAAGATTTCAATAATTGGTTCGGATACGGTCAGCAATGTCCGCAATGCGGAAGCAAACAAGTATATGTGGAGTATCAACAGGGTTATGAAAACCTTATAAAAACCATAAGGCGAACGGAAACGCCTGCAAGCCTTTGGCACTATTTGGACTATTTACCGTTAAACGAGTCTGAACACATCGTTTCGTTTTCAGAGGGCATCGTGCCGATCGATCGCTGGACGTTTATTGAAGATTACGCGCGCGAACGACACAATATTAATTGTAAGATATACGCCCATCGTTATGATTTAAATACGGCAACGGGCACCTTTAAGGATATGGCCGCCACGGTTGTGGCGAGCGTCTTAAAAGAAAACGGTCAAAAGAGTTACGTTGGCGCCAGCACCGGCAACATTGCCAATGCCTACGCAAAATATCTGAGCGCCGCCGGCATTCTGTTCTATGCTTTTATTCCTTGCAACAGCTCCGACGCGCAGGAAGCGGGCATCGCTTCGTTTGCTCAAAAGGTGTTTCGTGTAGCAGGCGATTATTCAAGCGCCAAACAACTGGCGGCGGATTTTGCCGTGAAACATCATATGATTCTGGCCGCCGGCAATTTCGATCCCATGCGCATCGAAGCCAAAAAGACCATGGTTTATGAATGGCTGCGCCAGTTGGATGAATTCCCGACCGTTTACATTCAGGCGCTAAGCGGCGGCACCGGCCCGCTCGGAATTGCCAAAGCCTACCACGAACTCAAGCCGCTCGAAGTGTTTTCAGCAATCCCGAGACAAATATTGGTGCAATCGGATAAATGTGCACCCATGGCGATGGCCTGGGAAACCGCCAAGGCTCAAAACTTCCCGGCCGGATGGGAAAAAAATTATCCGGTGATCGAAAATCCCGAAACCGCCATCCCGACATTGTCAACGGGAAATCCTAAAACGTATCCCGTACTAGCGCCATTCGTAAAAGAAACCTGCGGTGAAATTATCGCCTGCGATGAAAATAAAGCCGTGGATGTCGGGCGGTTAATTGCAGCGGAAACGGCCGTCTTAACGGGTCCCGCGGCTGCATTACCGATCGGAGGCATCTTTCGCTCGCTCCAGGAAGGTCACATTAAAGACGGCGACGTGGTGCTGGTGAACGTCGGTGAAAACATGGGCCGGTCGCCTGATTTTCTGACCCGGTTTGTCGATAACGAAACACCGGTCCATAACCTGAATGATTGTAAAATATTTGATCGAAAGCAATATATTCAAGAACTTTGGGAACGTATATATCACTTATACGGATAATGGATGAATCAGCTTAATAATCAGTATGTCGAAAACGTAGTCAAGCAGTTATCCGACGCCTCTTTGGATGATATCTTGGAATGGACGTTCGAAACCTTTGGCGATGACGTTGCTATGACGACCGCCTTCGGATATAGCGGTGTGTTTCTGCTTCACCATATTTTACGATACAAACCGGATATGGCGGTCTATTTCATCGATACCGGTTATCATTTTCCTGAAACCTTAGAGTTTGCCGCTTGCTTGCAGCGGGAATGGAATCTCAATCTAAAAATAATACGACCGCTTCGTTCCAAAGAGGAGCAACAGAGGTTGCTCGGCACTCCGACCTATCGTCATAATCCCGATATGTGTTGTTATTATAATAAAGTCGAACCGTTATTGAGCTTTATCAAAGATAAATCGGTTTGGTTTAGCGCTATACGCCGGGATCAATCGCCAACCCGCGCCAATATTAACGTGGTGCAACAGGACGGCCGCGGCATACTTAAAGTACATCCGCTCTATCGCTGGACCGGTAAACGTATTTGGGATTATCTGAAAAAATATGACATCCCGTACCATCCTCTCCATGATGAAAACTATATCAGCATCGGTTGTAAACCGTGCACGCTTCCCGTTCGTGATACACGTAATGAACGCGAAGGAAGGTGGCCTCATCTGGACAAAGTGGAATGCGGTATAAACTACTATCCAAATAAATACTGATTTTTTCGCAAAACATGGATCATATCAGCGAACAACAAATGAGCGCGGTTATTCGGCGGGCGCTCGAAAAGCAATGGATGGACAAAGCAGACACGGCGGTCATTTTCCACGATCTATCGTTTTTGCAGCACCGTATTGCACAATTACGCCGGGCATTTCCTAAAAACACCTTACACGCCGTTGCCGTCAAAGCCAACCCTCTGCCGCGTTTATTACATTATATGCGATCATTCGATGTGGGAGCGGAGGCCGCAACTTTTCCGGAATTGTATATTGCCCAACATACGGATTATGATGCGACGCAAATCGTATTTGATTCCCCCGCTAAAACGGAGCAGGAAATTCGTTATGCGCTGGAGCATAATATTCATATCAATGCCGATTCTTTTGAGGAAGTGGAACGTATAGCTCAGTTGCGTTCCAGTATACCCTCAAAAAGTACGGTCGGCGTGCGTATTAATCCTCAAGTGGGTATGGGCAAGATCAGTATTACCAGCGTATCCGGCGCTTATTCGAAGTTCGGCATCCCGTTTAATGATTCCAAAGAAGCGTTAATGCAGACTTATCGAAGCTATCCCTGGTTAAATGGTATTCATGTCCACATCGGTTCCCAGGGCTGCTCGGTGGAACAGTTGGTTAAAGGCACGCAACGCGTGTATCAATTCGCTGAAAAGGTTAATAACGAATCGAATAAGGCCCAAATTACCATGTTCGATATTGGCGGCGGCTTACCGGTATCCTATTACAGAGAGGAAACGCCGGTTTCAATTGAAGAATATGCCGATGCGTTGCGCGCGTATTGTCCGCGTTTGTTTGACGGCCCCTATCGCCTGATTACGGAATTCGGTCGTTATGTGCACGCCAATTGCGGATGGACGGCGGCTCGTGTTGAATATGTAAAAACAAACAATGGCAAGAACACGGCAATGGTCCACGTGGGCGCCGATCTTCTCATGCGGCGTTGTTACTTGCCGGATCAGTGGCACCATGAATTGAGCGTTTTAGACCGTAACGGCAATATTAAGTCTGACCAAAAGAGCGCAAAGTACACCATAGCCGGGCCCCTGTGCTTTAACGGCGATATCATTGCAAGGGACGTTGATTTACCGTTACTGGAGGAAGGGGATTTTCTGCTTGTCCACGATACCGGCGCATACACCCTTAGTATGTGGAATCGCCATACCAGTCGGCAGATACCGAAGGTCCTCGGTTATGAAGAAGCCGGTAAAACCTTCACCCTGCTTAAACAGCGGGAGACGCCGGAAGATGTACGCCGCTTCTGGATGTAAATACATCCCGGCGTGATTATGATTCGGTCGCTCGAGGATTCAATCTCCTTTCATTATTGTTACAATGGCAACGTATGTTCATTCAGCGAAAAGGTATCAATTGAAAAACAGTGTATCGCAACCTGCTGTTCGACGTCTGGATCAATCGTTTTATCTGGAGGATACTGTCACCCGGGTGGCCCGAAGATTATTGGGTAAACATCTGGTGACGCACCTGAACGGCCAAACCACGGGCGGTATGATCGTAGAAACGGAGGCTTACGGCGGCGTTCGGGATCGTGCATCCCATGCTTTTGGGGGCAAAGGAACCGCCCGTACGGAGATTATGTACTGGCAGGGCGGATATGCTTATGTTTACCTGATTTACGGATTGCACGCATTATTCAACGTGATCACAAACCGGACCGGCATACCGGACGCCGTGCTTATCCGTGCGATTATCCCTTCCGACGGTATTGAAGTAATGTTACTGAGACGTAAACAAAAACGTTTGGTAAAATCCACGGCGGACGGACCGGGCAAAGTATGCCAAGCGCTCGGCATCCGTACCGAGCATTCCGGCCAATCATTGATTAACGGTTCGGTATGGATTGAAGACCGGGGCGTGAACGTGAAAAAAGAGAACATTCGTATGGCGGAAAGAATCGGAATCGATTACGCCGGCGAAGACGCCCGCAGACCGTGGCGATTTTGTTTGGTGTGAACAACATCGGATTGTAGAGACGACCCGGCGGGTCGGCTCTACACATTAGACAGCCTTTTTAAATTTCCGACGCGTTGTTGAAAATCGTTTATTATGATCTTTTTGTTTGTTCCGCACTTTAAGATAGAACCAATCCCAGATACCGGATAACAGGATCAACAGAAATAACATTGAGCCGAGCGGTGCAATCAGGATATAAAAACTGCCGACAATATCTTTGAAAAGACGCCCGTTGTGCAATTCAAACATGAAGTTCCATAAGGACAGTGCGTGCACCCGGTTTACCGCCTCAGGCATGCGAAAACGCCCGTCTTTTCCGGCGCCGTTCAAGCCCATCAACCCTTTTTCATGATTGGTAATAAACGACTCGCCCCGTGGAGTTTCAAAATATCCGGTAACCATATGTTCGGCGGGCCGCACATTGGATGTAAGGTTGGCGGCTTTTCTATTAATGAGGTCGAATGCCCGATCGTTCTTCGGATCGTAAGCAAACATTCCGCTAAATGAGCCGACTAAATACCGATCTGTTTCAGCTTCGTATTCAAACACCTGTGGACCCATTACAAAGAGTGGAACATGCATGGTCTTTTTCTCAAACGGACGTGAAATGTCGGCCGGTCCCTGCCATAACCCATCGCTTGCAGCAATAACGATTACATCCCGTTTCGCATCGTACAGCGCGTTATGAATTTTTTCTTCCCAGGGATTGTCAGGGAGAATACCCGGATAGTATTGAGCCGGCATATCGCCTTTGGCGATGGCCACAATTAATGGCGGCCGCATAAATAAGCCGGTGGCGCCGATAATGAGCAAAATTGCTGCGACCCAAATACCCAGTTTGATGTGGTAACGAACGATAAGCCGGAATAGACGCGCCTGAAATTTGCCACGGGAAACAGCCCCGTTCTTGAGGCGTTGCCGGCGTTTGTGTTTGGGGTAAAACCAGGCATAAAACGCCGATATACTTAAAAAGAATAGGATTAATCCTATCATATCCCAGGTTAATTTGCCGGGCAGTCCGAATACATGTCCGTCATGCAAATCGAAAAATAATTTAATTAGCGAAACCCTGCGTTCGTGTTCGCGGCGCGGTAGCTCAACTTTAACGAATTTAAGGTGCTGACGGTCAAGATTTCCGCGATACAAACTGGATTCCGTAAAAACCAGTAACTGATTTTCCGTTTGAATAATCTTTTGGGTCTTCTCCGGTTGGAGACCCAGTGGAGCCTCATGCCAGGTTTCGTCGTCAAGGTCGCAATAATAAAGGCCGCCGTCCGTGGCAGCCCAGAGCTGTGATGGCTTCCCTTTTTTGTCCAAATGAAAAATATGGTTGGTTTTGCGGTAATACGGCGACTTTGGAAAGCCGTTTTGCATGGCGGTAAATGTTTTACCGCCGTCTTCGCTTTTCCATACGCCTTTTTTGCCTCCGATAAAAACCCGATTGTTTTCCTCGCCGGTATAAATCAAATTTATCAGGCTGCTGCGATTCCAGTCCCGGGTATCGTAATGGTTCGGTACGAGTATGTTAGGTACCGCGATATCGGAAATCCAGTGCGGATGGTTGAGCAAGATACCGGAAATACTCATCCATGCCAGAAACAGAACCAAAAGCAGGCCGATGTATTTGTGAATCCACTTGGAACCTTTGAACAAGCATTGGAACCATGTAGGTGTATTACGTAATCGTTGCTTCATCGATTGCCTGATCTTTCAATTTTAATTTTACCAGAACGCAGGGCGCCCAATCTAATGGATTTTGAATTCAAAGGCTAAGTGTTCTCCATTCTTTAATTTCCTTCAATATAGGCTATGTACAAAAGCCTTAACCTATCCAATAGCCGAGGGCGGAAAGGAGTACCATCTGTAAGCCGTATAAAAATTCACGGAACCCGATTTGCTTTACCGTAAGCGAACGCCGCCGCGAAGAGACTCCTGCGAATGCGCGCCAGGTTAATACCAGATAGGCGATCAGAGCCAGCCATGGTAAGTGGGCATAGCGAACGGAAAGCACCAAAACGAGTACTCCAATGAAATGGACGAAATAAGCCCGGAACACATAGCGCCGGTCTCCGCGATCCAGTCGTAAACGCGCCCGTACGTAATAGGTAGTGGTAATGGCCCGAATCCAAACAATGGTCAGCAGACCAAGCGCCATGGGCCAGTTCCAACCGGCGGCCAATGCCATGCTCACGGTTACAAGACCCATGGCAACGGCCGCTAAAATTTCCGTAAACAACAGACGACTGTAGCCACGCAGATCGAGTCCTAAATAAAACACCATCAGTGCCATGGTGATTAGAACAGGCGTGCTCGTTTTCAGACCCTGTTTGTATATAAACCATACGAAAATCACGCCTGCTATAAGGGCGAACAAAGAAAGGAAAAACAACGCGAGAAACCGTTTTTGCCCTTGGGATTTAAAGGCAATGCGGATTGGTTGATGGTTCAAAAAAGCAAAAATTATTGCCAGAGCAAGCCAAAACCCGTCTACGCTAAACGCCGCGAGCAGACCTAATAACAATGGTTCCAGGGTGAATCCCCAACTTCCGTGTTGACGGGGCAACAGGATTTTTTTAACCATGCGTCTGTCCATCATCATACCTATACATCTATATGTTTAGGCTTACGATTACGAATGCAAGTTGGATTCCAGTTCAATAGCTTTCGGGAACAGGATGTTGTTTTCCAGGTGAATATGCTGGTGCAGATCCGCCTCAATCTCCTGCAATTTATGATACAGCCATTGGAAGGTACGACAGGCGTCGTCCGGAATGCGGTAATTGCCTGTCGCGCTGCGCATTTCTCTTAACATATTGCCCGCGGAGTCATGTTCGTGTTCCATTACCCGAATGGGTTGGTTGACATTCCCGCAGTGAAATTGACCGATCGCCTGATTTTGTTCATGGGCCTGAACCAACTGTTTAATATAGGGAAATAAAATTTGCTCTTCTTTTTGTAAATGTGCGTTGATTTCGTTGAACAGGTCATAGAGAAGATTGCGCACCTGAACCGTCTCGGAGTGATTGTTCTGATAGTTGTGCACAACTTTTTCGACCACCGGTGGTAATTCTTCCATAACCGTTCGCATAAACCGATGATGATTTTCAAGTATATAATCAACCAGAAAGTCAAGCGGCCACTGGTTGAAGCGACTGAGTTCATTATGTCCGCTATACTGAATAGCTTCTAATTCTTTGGCGACCTGGTCCGCTTCGAGGCCTTTTTCTTTACAGGCGGCCTCCACGGTTTTGCCGCCGCCGCAACAAAAATCCAAACCATAACGGTGAAAAACGTCCGCACGCCGGATATCTTCAGCTACCAGCGTTCCAATTGTGGTTTTTGTTATTTCCTGTGTCAAAGTAAACACTCCCTTCTGTTTATTAATTCTTATTGCTTTTAAACTGGCGCACGGCCAATGCGACATCAGCCGCGCGCCGTTCTTTATTAACGGATTTGAAATGCCTCAATTTCACTGTCGATTTCGCTTTGCGGGATTTCCCGTTTGATCGACCAACCGCCTTTCAGTCCGGCCACAAACCATCCTAAAGCCAAAATGCCGACGGCAAAAATGGTATCGCCTATGACCCGCAGCCAGCGCACCGTATCCATAACGGGTTGCTGTCCGAACTCGGCCGAGCGGGCAAACCACATCCCGTGCTCCACGCTGGCCCAGGTTTGCATAAGACCCAGCGGCAGAACGCTGAGCATAACCATAAGAACCAGACCAACATTAATAGACCAGAAGGCAAAGCCCAACACTTTGGTCTTCCATTCAAAACGGCTGGTCAGGCCTTTAAGGCAGAATATCATGAAGCCGATACCAAGCATTCCGTATACGCCGAACAGAGCCGTATGACCGTGCACGGGAGTCGTTCGCAAACCCTGCATAAAGTATAGTGAAATGGGCGGATTGATGAAAAATCCGAAAAGGCCGGCGCCCACCAGGTTCCAGAAGGAAACCGCCACAAAACTGTATATGGCGTATTTATAGGCCTTTAGCCAGGGCGTGGCGCGGCTAAGTTTCAGGTTTTCATAAGCTTCGAAGCCCACCAGCACCAAGGGAACCACTTCCAGCGCGCTGAATGTTGCGCCGAGTGCCATCACAGCTGTTGGTGTGCCGGTAAAGTACAAATGGTGGAATGTGCCGATTATGCCGCCGCTGAGAAAAATAACGGTGGCAAAGAGAACGGCGCTGGTTGCCGTGCGCACCCGAACCAGTCCCATTCGGGTAAACAGAAAAGCGATGGCGGCGGTGGCGAAAACTTCGAAAAAACCTTCTACCCAGAGGTGCACCACCCACCAGCGCCAGTATTCGGCCATGGCCAGATGCGTTTGCCGTCCCCACATCAAACCCGCGCCGTAGAACAAAGCGATGGCAATCGTTGAAATGAAGAAGAGACTAAGGATATGCCGGTTTTCATCGGCGCGTTTGATGGCGGGCCAAAGGGCGCGCCCCATTAAATACAGCCAGAGAAATAAACCGATAAATAAAAATGCCTGCCAGAAACGTCCCAAATCCACATACTCGTACCCCTGGTGCCCGAACCAGAAATTGGCTTCCAGACCGAGACGTTGCTGGATGCCCAGCCATTCACCGACCATGGAGCCTGCTACGATGACCAAAAGGGCGCCGAACAAAAAGTTAACGCCGGCGCGCTGAAATTTCGGTTCGTAGCCGGAGACGGCCGGCGCGATAAATAGTCCGGTAGCTAACCACGCCGTCGCAATCCAGAAAATGCCCAGTTGCGTATGCCAGGTGCGGGTAACGGAATAGGGCAACCACTCGGCCAACGGTATACCGTAAAATCCTCCGCCTTCAACGCCGTAATGAGCGGTTATGGCGCCCAGCAACACCTGCACTACGATCAACGCCGCAACTACCCAGAAATATTTGAATGTTGCCTTCATGGAAGGCGTCGGTTGCAGAGCCCGTAATGGATCCCAATCCGGTTTGGGCGCTTCAGGCTCCTCTTTGCTTTTATTGACCGCATAATACCAGGCCAGTGCGCCGATTCCGGCCAATAAAAGTACAAAACTGATCACCGACCACAAAATGATGTTGCCGGTCGGTTTATTACCAACCAATTCTTCAGGCGGCCAGTTGTTGGAGTATGTGATTTCCTGTCCGGGCCGTTCGGTTGTGCAGGCCCACGTCGCCCACCAGAAGAAGGCGTTCATCCTGGCCATACGTTGCGGATCCTTGATGGTATTGGCAGGGATGGCATACGCCTCACGCAGGTCGTTCATATCCGGGTTATCCGTAAAAAGCCCTCTGTAATGATTGCTGACAGCTTTGAACGCTTCGGCGCGCATCGGACTAATCACAATGACGCCTGTTTCCGGATTGTAGGTGTTGGTGCGCATTTCCTTTTTCAACCGCGCCTTTAAACGGGCCTGACGCTCAACGGACAGGGCATCGAATGATTTGCCGTAGTCCTCCTGAGCCCAGGTGTTCAGGAAAAACAAAGATTCGCGATGAAGCCAGTCCGCTGTCCAATCCGGCGCCACATACGCCCCGTGGCCCCAGATGCTGCCCACTTCCTGTCCTCCCATGGACTGCCAGACATTCTGCCCGTCCCTGATTTCCTGTTCTGTGAACAAAACTTCGCCGTCGGTGGTAACCACTTTATCGGGTATGGGCGGCTTCACCCGATAAATTTCGAAACCGTAATAACCCAATACGACAAAAGAGGCCACAATCACAATGGCTAAAGCAAACCATAAACGTCTATAATTCATATATACTCCTTTCGATAAATGTTAAAACGACGCATTTAAGCTTTCCAGAAATGAGGTCCCCACTCTTTATCCACAGCTTCATGATGTTTATGAAGAAACGAGCCGATTTCGTCAAGTTTATGCTTTGGTAAACGGCGCTCCAGGTAGGGAAATAATTGGCGTTCTTCGAAACGAATATGATGATTGAGGCGTTCGGCAAATGCCGAGAGACTGTCGTGATCAACGTATTGATGCTCAAATTGATGAACGATACTTTCGAAGTAGCGATGGTCTTCATGCATTTGATTGATCAAATCAATGCCTTCCCGGTCCTGCATGATGGGTTCGATCAATACCTGTTCTTCCTGCCAGAAATGATGAATTAAGACGTTATGCCAGAGGTAAAGTAAATAGTCTTTTATGGTTTGTATGTCGGTTTGATTGTTTAATCCCTTCTCGATGCGAAAGGCCAACACCAGTCCGTCATGGTGTTCCCAGGAAAGGGTCTCCAGATTTTTGTCGCGTTTCATGTGAGGTTCCTTTATCCGAACGTTAAAATGTTTTGTTATTTATGGTTTGCGGATATAGGTGTAATGTTGATCCTCGCCATTGGCTGCCTTTTTTGATATAACTTCATAACGTTGTTTGCGCATTTCATCTATTAAAGGAAGAGGCGGGAAATTTGTGATCAATAAAATGAACCGGCCGGATGATAACTGCTGCATCGTGTTATTGACGAGCGATAAGGGATGCTCGCCCCGCGAGAGCATTTCCGTCCCATTGATGGTTTTTGCAGGCTCCTGCTTCAGCCACTCCGGATCGCCCTGCTCCCAGAGGTCCGCAGGCAGTTCCGTCGCGCCCTCCAAGGATTCCAGAGGCGATTGCCCCACTTCGCTCCGCAACATGTTGACAAATTCCTTTACATCCAGGTTACCGATACGAGCGACCTTTTCCAGGGTGGCCAATTTGCCGACGGTTTTGCGCAGAATCGGATTTTTGAGATTGCGGAAGGGCTCGGCCAAGCTCATGATTTTGGCTTCGAGCTGCGGATATTGCTCCAGTAAATCGAACAATCGGGTTTGTGCTTGTATCTGCATGGATATTCTCCTTTCAGTCTACAATTATTCATCATATTCCAGAAGGCGCCGTTCATTTTCCAAACCACGCACTTCGGTGGCATCCTGGGTTACTTCCAGCGTGCCCAAATATTGACCTTTGTCATCGCGTAAAGCGTAATATTCGATATGGATAAATCGTTCGCCCATTTGAATCCAGAAATGGGCGCGGTCCTGTTTGCCTTCTTTAAAGTCGCTGACGATCTTATTGACGGTGTTTATGCTCTTGGGTGGATGGCAGTACTGAACTTTACGCCCCAGAATAGCGCGGGAGCGATCAAAGATGCGATCTTTACCGGGACTGAAATAGCGTACGGTATCATCTTTGTCTACAAACGTCAGATCGAACGGCATGATCGATAAGGCGCTGATCAGTTCTTCCAGTTTAAAACTGCCGGTCGGCATCTGGATGCGATCCGAATGAGCGGTTACCTTTTTGATTTCTTTATGAACGCCGCCTTCCGGCTGCCATTCAAACTCGGGCACATACAGGCAAAAGCCGATTTCCGGGCTCTGAACATAAATTTCGTACCATTCCTGTTCGGTTAACAGATCCAATGAAGTTGGGAAGAGAATTTTTTCTTCTTTGTAAATCATATCCTCTATAGCCTCAATTGAATCGCGAATTGCCATTTCGGCAAAAGACAGCGCTTCGTCTTTTTCGAAAACGTCAACGGATTGCAATGCATCCAGCGTCAGTTTTAATTTTTGACGGGTTTCGTCGTGTTTGCCCCACATGACGGTCGGCGGACCGGGCATGTTGTTTTTTTCGAAGTAGGGGAAGAGCAAGTTCTCTTTGCGTCGGTAATGCTTATCCACATCCATCAATTCGTTCATGTGTTGATGTATTTGTTGCATGAGCGGGGAGACATCGTCACTTTTATCCGTTTGCTTGATCTGTTCGATCAGGTGGCGTATTGTGCCGCAAGTTTTTGTAAGCGCTTTATTCTCTTCAATGAATGTGTGAACAGGATGGCCCGGTGTGGTTTGAGGCGTTTCCTGTAAATCGAGATGGCTTCTCAATACATTCGTATGCGTGTCGCACAACTGTTGAATGCTTTCCTGATCAATGCCCTCTTCCATCAATTGAATTTCCATTAGAAAAACGTCGGAATAGTCGGCGTCGTCCAGCATGGTTTCCAGTTGTTTCTTTATTTTATCTTCAGCTTCGCCTTTATGGAGCCGGCGGATCAATCCTTTCATAATGTCGATGCGTTGCTGACGATTATTGATGATCTCACTCATAGTTCTCCTCAAATAGTTAATTGCTACCTTGTTATAGTAAATTATCGCAAAAAATTTTAAATGCGTTGTCCGTCTTTTTGTAGCTCCTGTAATGTCGTGTTGTAAAGCAATTCTTTAATACCCTTACGGAACGGCAACCAGGCTTCGTGCAGAGGACAGGGTTCATTCTCGTTGCACTCTTCAAATCCCAAAATACAACGTTCCAGGTTGTCGAGTCCTTCGATAACGCCCACCACCTGATAGAGATAAATCTCAGACAGCGCGCCTTTGAGGCGGTAGCCGCCGTCTTTACCATGCAGAACCTCAAGCAGACCGGCGCGCGTCAAATCCCGCATCAGACGCGCCAGATATTTATAGGGGATATCCAGCCTGCGATGTAAGGCATGTACCGAGTGCCAGGTTTGCCTGTGTTTGCCGATATAGATCATGACGCGTATACCGTATTCGGTTGTTTTTGCAAAGCGCATTATTACCACCTCTCGGTAGAATATAACCAGGCTTATATACTATGTCAAGGTATTATTTAAATTTTTTCGAAAATTGTTTCCATCCGATATTACGAATAGCCATGATTCCGGGAAGCGGGAAACAGTAACGGGATACGTCCGGACAAGGTTTAAAAGGCAAATAAGCCTAAGGCCATGCGTTTCAATTGCGCAACACAATAGAGAGATTCGGTTGGGGAAGCTGATGTTAGGTAAACTTATGAATTATCTCTGAAGGCCTTTTCCACGGCCTTTTGAACGGCGTTCATGATTACATGGCTGCTGTTGGTGGCTCCGGATACGGCGTCCACGTTCGTGGATTGTTGTTCAATAATGCGTTTTACGATGACGGGCTCGGCTTTTTTGCCCTTCCAGGCATCATGGTTCAAAATTTTAATACGTTTAATCTGCCGGTTTTCAATTGTTACTTCAACGCTTGCGGCATTCAAACCAGTTTTATAATAGCCCTCATAGACCCCGTCAATCAATGCATCCTGAGAAAGCGGTTGGCCGATTTTGGGGGCGGTTTTGCAGGTAGAGAGCAGGCATGCCACTGTAATCAACCATAAAATTGAGCGAATCGTTTTAAATGCAAACATGGTATTTTCCCGCAATCATCGTTTGTTTCATTTCATGATAGCTATCATTATCAGAAAGGTAAGGCGGTATGGAAAACGATAAAAGTAAAAATCAGTTTAGAACCTTATTGGATCGCATTTAATAAGTAGAGAGGGAATAACAGCGCATCCAATCGTTTTGTAATGGTCATCGGCTTAAATGGCCTTCAATACTGAAAAGTAATGCAGAATGCTCCCGCCAAGCACAAACAAATGCCAGATGGCGTGGTTGAACGGCAATTTATGCCATCCGTAAAAAACAATCCCTGTTGTATAAGAGATTCCGCCGCCGATGAGTAAAGCCAGACTGACGCCGGGTATGCTGGCGCTTATTTCTTTTAAGGCGATGACGCATAACCAGCCCATTATAACATAAAAGATAACGGAAAGCTTACGCAGTCGTCCGATAAACAGAAATTTAAAGATAATGCCGCTAATCGCCAGAAGCCAGACGGAGGCAAAGAGACTCCATCCCCATGATCCGCCCATGCTGGCCAAAGTGCAGGGGGTGTAGGTGCCTGCAATCAGGAGATATATGGCGGCGTGATCCATTTTTTTAAACCACAATTTCACGGGAGGATAACTAAAACTGTGATACAAGGTGGAAGCGAGATACAAAATAACAAGTGTGGTCCCGAAAATGGCGCCGCTAACCACATGCCACACGTTGCCGTATAAAACCGCCTGAATGAGCAAGACAACGAGACCTGCGATGCTCAGGAGCACGCCTGCTCCGTGAGTAATACTGTTGGCAAGTTCTTCGATCGGAGAAGAATGCTTATTAAGCGATGTTGCTTTCATACGTCTATCCATTTTAAAAAAGGTCGAATTTAGACGTCTGCAATACGAGATGCAAGATGAGTCAGTTGGAATCCTTCCGATTATAATTAATGATAATAAGCCCTGAAGGGTTAAAAGCATATATCAATTCAGGCTAAGGGAAGGATCTATAAATCGAACTTGCGCATTAAGCGATGAACGGTGCGCCGATCCAATCCACACCGCTCGGCCGTCCGTGAAATATTTCCGTTATTTAAATTTAGATGAAGTTTTAAATATTCGATCTCAAATTTTTTTAATATGGCTTCCTTAGCCTCTTTATAGGGAAGGTTCAACGCCTGCCTGTCGAATACGATTTCCTTTTGCGGTGAATGAAACGGTAAGTGGCTTGTTTGGATAACATTGCCCTCACACAAGTAAAAAGCGTGTTGAACGATATTATGGAGTTCCCGTACATTGCCCGGCCATGGATATTGTCTTAAAGCGGTTTCCGCCTCCGAAGAAAAACGGTGGATCGTCCGGTCATGGTTTTTGTTCAAAGCCGTCAAAAAATAGTGGGCGAGCGGCATAATATCCTCAGGCCGGTCACGAAGGGGCGGAATAGTAATTTTCATTGTATTGAGCCGGAAAAACAAGTCGTCGCGAAATTCATGTTGTGCTACCATGGCCTCCAGATCGCGATTTGTTGCAGCCACAATACGCACATCGATCGGAATACTTTCCTGGCCGCCCACATGGCGTATTTTTTGTTCTTCGAACATGCGCAATAATTTAACCTGCAAATTAGCGCTCATTTCACTGATTTCATCAAAAAAAAAGGTGCCGTGGTTGGCGAGTTCAAGCAGACCCGGTTTGCTCGAAACTGCGCCGGTAAAGGCTCCTTTTTCGTGGCCGAACAATTCGCTCTCGATCAAAGGTTCGGGTAAAGTTCCGCAATTAATCGGCACAAAAGCATGACAGCGGCGGTCACTCAATCGATGGATGGCACGGGCGATCAGATCTTTCCCGGAGCCGCTCTCTCCGGTAAGCAGTACGGTTATGTTACCGCGTGCTATTTTTCGAACGGTCTGTAAAATAGTGTGCATTTGTTCGCTTTTAAAGATGATCTCGGAAAATGGTGCTGGCGTTTCGGAAGAAATGCTGACGTGTTCGTTTTCATAATTATATTGGCAAAGGGCGCGATCAATGGTATTATAAAGTTGATCAGAGGTAAAAGGCTTTTCGATGAAATCAAAGGCGCCTTCACGCATCGCGCTGACGCCGTCCTGAATCGTCCCGTAACCCGTAATCATAATGACGGGAACATCGCTGTGGTAGTTCATGGAAGTTTTTAAAATTTCCTGTCCCGATGATTCTTCCAGATATAAATCGGTTATAATCAAGTCAAATTTGCGATCCTTTATCAATTGAATGGCGGTATCGGCGTTGGTTGTTAAAACGGGATGCAAATCGTTTCTTCGTGTTAAAATTTTTTTGAGACTGATGAGCATCTCGTGCTCATCATCAATGATTAATATCTGTTTTTGAGCGGGGGCGCTCTGCACGGATTTTTGTTCCATAATGGGAAATTCGCCGTATGGGTTATAAAATGCCGTCAATCTCTATCATTGTCAATATACGATAGAGAGTCAAATGGTAAATTCAATTTGCATAATAGTAGGATTTTTTTGAAGCAAATTCAACAAACAACCGGAAACCGTTAGCACTGGGGCGTTGTCGCCCCACTGAGGCAACCCTAACCCGTTTGGCCGGATATCCTCCACAACTTCATTATTCATTTAGAAAAACATAAGTTTCAAAAACACAGTGTATTAGGCCCTTTTGGAGCGTCTTCGAATTGTGTTGAACGCAATGGTATAGTGGTTGCTCTAACATGAGCGTTAGAAAAACGTCTTCAATCAACCAATAACCCCGGAGGGCTTATGAAAAAGTATTTTCTGATTATGTTTATGTTGATCCTGTCTTTAGTTGGCTCGGCTATATGTCAAAGTGTATCATTGGAGCCTTATGGCGTTTCGCCCCGTGACGCCGACCAGGACACGACCGACATGTTTGATGTTGCGTATAACGGGTTGCTTAACGTGGGCGTTGAAACGCAAATGTACTTTAAAGGTGTAAAGGACGGTGCACGTTTAACCAGCCCTGGCTGGACTGTGACGCAAAAACCACAAAACTCCATGGCCGATTTCACAACCGTAACCGATATGGATACCTCTACCCAGGTAGCCGCCTTTCAAACGGATTCGGTGGGCGTCTATGTCATTGAGTTTGCCGATGAAGGTCAATCGGCTACGCTGACCATTCACGCAGGTTTGTATGTGGGCATAGAAGATGGCAGCTGTAATGCCTGCCACAGTTCGGTCGTCACGGAATGGGAACAAACAGGTCACTACAGTCTTTTTGAAGAAGGCATTAAAGGTGAGGCGAGCGACCACTATGCATCCCATTGTATATCCTGTCATGTTACCGGCTACGATACCAACGCCGATAATGACGGCTTTGACGACCGCGAATTTGTCTTTCCCGATTCGCTCTATCCGGCACAATGGGATACGCTCAACGAAAAATACCCGGATGCAATGAAGCTGGCGCGGGTTCAGTGTGAAAGTTGCCACGGTCCCGGTAACGATCATTTTGCAGCTACGGATAATTCTAAAATGGTTTCCACTTTGTCATCGGATAATTGCGCCTGGTGCCATGATTCCGGTTCGCATCATGTCTATCCGGAGCAGTGGGATATTTCCGGTCATGCCAATCCGGTAGCCTATCCAACAACACGCGCCGGCTGCGTGCGCTGCCATTCCGGGCAGGGATTTGTCCAATTCACCAAAGGCGAGGAAACGACCGCTGGTTATGTTCCCATTACCTGTGCTTCCTGCCATGATCCCCACAGTGTAACAAACGAGCATCAGGTTCGTACCGTCGAAGCAACATTAGCCAATGACATGGCGGTTCAAAAAGGCGGAACCGGTAAATTGTGTATGAACTGTCATCAGAGTCGACGTGAAGCGAACAGTTATTCCGATGAACCGCACAGCCATTACGGTCCCCACTATGTTCCGCAGGCGGATATGCTGATCGGTACAAATGCCGTAACCTTTGGCAAACGCTTACCCTCATCCGCTCATTTTAGTGATATTGAAAACGGCTGCGTCGATTGCCATATGGAAGGCGCTCATGTGGATGAAGAAGATAACGTATTACTGGTCGGCGGGCACTCCTTTCAAGTGGTTGATGATGAAGGCAATCATAATGTAGTTATATGTGAAGACTGCCATGGCGATGTGGGTACAACCTTCGCAGACAAAAAATATTACTATAATGGCAACGCCGATCACGATGGGGACGATGTGGAAGAAGGAGTTCAAATGGAAGTGGCTGGTTTGATGGAAGAGCTGGCGGCCATGTTGCCGGCCGCAGAAGGGCATGATGCTTACGATCCTCATGATGATGTGGATGAAACCTGGACGCGAACGGAATTGAAAGCCGCTTACAATTATGAAATGGTTTACTATGATGGCAGCCACGGTCTCCATAATCCCGCTTTTACCGTCGCCCTGCTGAAAGTTTCGATTCGGGCATTGGAAAATTCGGCTCTTGACGGCGAAATCGTTGCTATTGACGATGTCCCCAATGACCAGGGTAAACAGGTTAAAATAATATGGGATAAATTTGCCGACGATGGTGTGGCCGTTGATCCTGTCGAAACCTATAAAGTTAAACGTTATGACGCGTATGACGACGTCTGGACAGATGTGGGCGAAACGAGCGCGGACGGCAGTATGCGTTATGCTATGGTCGTTCCGACGGTGTTTGATTCTACTGCAGATGAAACCGGGATGACCACCTTTCAAGTTGTAGCCGTAAGCGAAGGCGGCAATATTCACGCATCCACGCCGGCCGAAGGCTATTCGGTGGATAATCTTATACCGCACGCGCCTGTTAACACCTCGGCTCTGGTTGCCGAAAATAGCGTCGATGTATCATGGGAAGCGCCCGATGATCCTGATATTAACTATTATATCGTATATCGTTCGGAAACCGAGGGATTCATTGCCAATGAAGAAACCAAAGTGGGCACTACGACCGAGCTCTATTTCACGGATAGCAACCTGGAAGACGGAACCTATTTTTACAAGGTTGCGGCGGTGGACTTCTCCGGCAATCGCGGCGTGTTGTCCACAGAAGTCAGTGGTGAAGTAACGGCCATTGGCGACGAACAGGTTATTCCCACCGAGTTTGCATTACAGCAAAATTATCCCAATCCGTTCAATCCCGGTACGACCATTAGCTTTGCTCTCAAACAAACAGGTAAAGTTAAACTGACCGTGTACAATTCTATCGGACAAATGGTGCAAACGCTGATCAACGAAGAGATGAACACCGGCAACTATTCGGTCAATTTTAACGCGGCAAATTTATCCTCGGGCGTTTATTTTTATCGTATCACCGTGACGGATGTGTCCAATAATGCAATCGTTTTTGAACAGATGCGCAAAATGATCCTTATGAAATAACTGCAAACCCTAAGCCTCCCCTCATGGTAGGGGAGGCTTTGTTTAATAAACGTATCAGAACAAACATAAGCGGGCAAGCAATGACCATATTGACGGTCTCAGAGGATGCATATCTTATTGAATGTTTTGCCGCCGCCGCAGAAAAGTTCAACGTTACGTTTCGGGTGTTCGGCGAGGAGTCGGATGTTTTTCAGATTTATATTCAAATTTGCCGTCATGTACCCTCCGTACTAATTATCGATGATGACTATACCAGGCCGGATAGCCATCGTTTGTTGCAAGCCGTACGCGAACCCTATCCCAATATGTTATTTATTTTTATAGCCTCCCGTTTCAGAATGGAAACGGTCCGTAGCATTTCACCCCTTGGGATTCACTATTTTGGAATGAAGCCGTTGAGCCGCCATGAACTGTATGATTTATTCACAAGTATGGTTCAGATGTGTAAAAAATGGCAAACCAAGCGATTTTCAATATAAGTTGTTCAGTAGAGGAACAATATTCTACCGATTAAAAGTCTATTAGCGGATGATTATTTGATCTTAGTGAGGCGCATTCATTCCTGGATCGACCCATTCAAAAACGTAATCAAAATAGTCAAATTATTTCTTTCGAGTCTTTACTTTCATAACTTTGTTTAAAACAGGCGAAGGATTTTGGTATTCGCATCGCTTTTAAATCGAGCTATATTGGAATCGATATGAAGGAATCAAACACTTTAATCATTGCTCATCGCGGAGCTTCGTATGATGCTCCGGAGAACACGCTGGAAGCGGTGCATTTGGCCTGGGAACAACAAGCCGACGCCGTCGAAGTGGATGTGCATCTCTCTGCGGACGGTCATTTGATGGTTATCCATGATGACAATACGCAACGAACGGCAGGCAGAGATCGACGGGTCAGGGAGCAGACGTTACAGCAATTGAAAAAACTGGATGCAGGCAGCTGGAAAGATAAGCGCTGGGCGGGCGCACGCATCCCTACACTAAATGAAGTTTTACAAACAGTGCCGCCCGAAAAAGGCATATGTATCGAGATTAAGGGCGGCGCCGATTGTTTGCCTGTTATTAGGGAAACAATCAACGCAACCTCCATTTCTGAAGAACAAATAATCATGATGGATTTTGATTTGGAGGTTGTAAAAAAAGCGAAAAATAAATTTAAGCGTTGTACCATTCTGTGGTTGGTAGACTTGTTGCCTTTCCGACAAACGGACGTCGATCAAATTAAGCGCCCGATTTTGAAAAGATGTGCGGAAGCCGGCCTGGACGGCATCGGTCTGCGTTTGGACCGGTCGATGGCCGATCGCGTCGTTACGGAAATGAAGCAATTCAATCTCGACAGTTATGTTTGGACAGTCAACGATGGCGACGATGCCCGGTATTTTCAGTCCATCGGAATGAAAGGAATCACAACCGATCGTCCCGGGTGGCTGAGAAAAAAGCTCCACCCCCGGAGAAAATAGTAACGATGACCGACTCTAAAAATCGATTGAACGCGGATGAATAAGATCATTATAGGTATTCATGGGTTGGGTAATAAGCCGCATCAAATCTTATTAAAACGCTGGTGGAAAAAAGCCCTATTGGAAGGATTGAAAGACATTCGTTCCGGACGCTTAATCATTCCTTTCCACATGGTTTACTGGGCCGATGTATTGCACGAAAAATCGTTGAAACCGTGGATTCGCGACAGGGAGCATCCCCAATATTTGGAAGAGCCGTATAGTAAAAGTCCCGGTCATGAAAGACCTAAAGTATCGCGATGGCGCACTTCGGTCTATAAATATATTGAACAACAATTGGATAAAATATTTCTTAACGCCGATATGACGTTGAATTACGGCAGAGTCAACGACGCCATAATCCGGCGGTATTTTAAGGATTTGGATAGCTACTATGCCGGCAAGCCTTCTATAATGGACCCGGAGCGGCCGGCCCGCGATGTCATTCACGAGCGGCTGCAATCCGTGCTGAAAAAATACCGGAAGAAGGACATTCTTTTAATCGCCCATTCCATGGGTTCCATTGTTGCTTATGATGTACTTACGCAGGCGCCGGAGTCTATTCGAATTCACACCTTTGTTACGATAGGTTCGCCGCTGGGCTTACCGGCAGTGGTGAGCCGTATCTTCAGCCGGCAAAAAGAAGGAGCTGAAAAAGACCCGCGTCTCCGGGCTCCGGATAATATCACGAAACACTGGTACAATCTTTCCGACCTGGAGGATCGTGTTGCGCTTGACCATACGCTTGCCGATGACTATCTACCAAACAGCCAAGGTGTTCAGGCGGTTGATATCAAAGTTTATAATGATTATATGATAAATAATAGGCGTAACCCCCACAAATCGTACGGATACCTGCGCACGCCGGAAATGGCCGGCATAATCGAATCGTTTTTGGCTGAAGAAAAAATCCAATACTTAAACAAAGCTTATCGCCGAGTTCGGCGGTTCATTGGTCAGTTAAATCAGCGATTTTTGGGCAGCCGATAAACCAAGAGGGAGTTTTATGCAGCGCGACACAATGATTGCAAAAATCGAGGATAAGTCTGCCCACTGGGAAGTTATCATTGTCGGAGGCGGCGCGACCGGTCTCGGTATCGCCTTGGATGCCGCTTCCAGGGGCTACCGGACGCTGCTACTGGAACGAGGCGATTTTGGTCAGGGTACGTCCAGCCGAAGCACAAAGCTTGTTCACGGCGGCGTCCGTTACCTGCAGCAGGGCAATATCAATCTGGTTCTGGAAGCGCTGCGAGAGCGCGGAATCTTGAGACGTAACGCACCCCACTTAGTGCATGATCTACCATTTGTCGTTCCCAATTATGACTGGTGGGAAGGGCCGTTTTACGGTTTGGGGCTCAAAATTTACGATCTCATGGCCGGTAAGGAGGGGCTGGGTAAATCGAAAATCATATCAAGAGAAGAAACCCTGAAGCACATACCGACGATCGAAACGGAGGGCTTGAACAGCGGAGTAATTTATTATGACGGCCAGTTCGACGATGCCCGTCTTATTATCAATCTCGCGCGCACTGCCGCCGAACAGGGGGCGGTGCTGATTAATTATATGAACGTGAACGACGTCATCAAAGAGAATGAAATGATTTGTGGAGTGATCGCCGTCGATCTGGAGAATGAAAAGGAGTATACTCTGCATGCGGATGTTGTGGTAAACGCTGCAGGACCTTACGCCGACCACCTGCGGCAAATGGACGATGCCAGCGTTAAATCCATTATTCAACCGAGTCAGGGTGTGCATCTGGTGCTGGATCGCAAATTTTTACCCGGCGACAGCGCCATCATGGTTCCCCACACCGCCGACGGGCGCGTGATGTTCGCGATCCCCTGGTACGATCGTGTAATTCTTGGCACAACCGACACGGCGCTCGATGAAATTCCGGAAGAACCTTTACCCTTCCCTGAGGAGATCGCATTTTTATTGCAACATGCGGCGCATTATTTGAGCAAAGATCCGACGGAAGAAGACGTTCTCAGCGTGTTTGCGGGTATCCGGCCTCTTGTACTGGATCCGAACGTCAAAAATACCGCTTCCGTTTCGCGCGATCATGTTATTCACATTTCAAAAGCGGGACTCATAACCATCGCCGGCGGTAAATGGACGACCTACCGCAAGATGGCGGAAGAAACCATGGAGAAAGTCATTCTTGTGGGTAATCTGGAGCCGCAGCCCTGCACCACTGAATCGTTGCACATACACGGATACCATAACCATGCCGATGCCTTTGGCGCGCGACGTTTTTACGGCTTGGACGCCGTTGAGCTGGAGCAGTTTCTACAAGATAAAAAAGTCTACAACGAACGCCTGTATGAATCTTCGGATTTTGTAGCCGGTGAAGTTATCTGGGCCGTCCGGCGCGAAATGGCGCGAACGGTGGAGGACGTGTTGGCGCGGCGCAGGCGTATCTTGGTTCTGGACGCCCGCGCCGCCGTTGAAATGGCGCCTAAAGTGGCTCGACTTATGCGCAAAGAACTGGCTAAAGGCCGCAAATGGGAAAAACAACAGATCGAGACCTTTACGCAGTTGGCGCGCCATTACCTGGTCAATGCCGGCGGTGATTCATAAGCAAACCGACGAAATAATGAGTTTATGCTGCAGGTGATCGCTCAGTATCCGATGGCCTGGCCATCCTTGCGCGACTCCGAAGCGCCGTAATAAACGCCCGCTTCATAATCATACATGATCGCCTGATATCCGCCGAACCCGCCCACGCGGTAGTCCACGTCGTGTCCCATTTTTAATAGTTCGCGGACGGTTTGATAGGGGATGCCGCTCTCCAAATAGACCGTACCGCCGTCCTCCATCACCTCGCCGGTGGGTTGGGATGAACCGTTATGTACCACACGCGGCGCGTCGCCGGCTTCCTGCAGATTCATATCAAAATCAATCATATTAATGATGATCTGGGCATGGCCCTGCGGTTGGGTCGCTCCTCCCATTACGCCGAAACTCATGAACGGCTTACCGTCTTTGGTGATAAAAGCAGGGATAATCGTATGAAACGGGCGCTTGCCGGGTAGGTAAGTATTGAAATGATTTTCTTCGAGATTGAACAATTTACCGCGGTTCTGTAAAACAAACCCCAAATCGCCGGGCGTCATTCCGGAACCGAGTCCCCAGTAATTACTCTGTATCAGAGAAACCATGTTACCGTCTTTATCGGCCACGGTCAGATAGATGGTATCGCCTTCCTTTAAAACGGGCTCGCCGGCATCGAATGACCGTGCCGCGCCGCGGGGATCGATCAATTTCCGACGCTTTTCCGCATATGATTTGGATATTAACTGCTCAACCGGAATTTCATTGAAGGCGGGATCGGCATAAAATTTAGCCCGATCTTCGAACGCCAGTTTTTTGGCTTCAACAAAGTGATGAATGTATTCGGCGCTGCCGAATCCCATTGATCGAATATCAAAGCCTTCCAGGATATTAAGAATTTGCAGGGCTGCAATACCCTGGCCGTTGGGCGGCAATTCCCATACATCATACCCCCGGTAATTGCTGGAAACGGGTTCGACCCATTCGGAACGATGATTTGCCAGGTCCTCATAACTTAAAAATCCATCGACTTTTTCCATATAGGCGGCAATTTTTCGGGCAATTTCGCCGCGGTAAAAGGCATCACGTCCGTTATCGGCAATCAACTGCAGTGTATTTGCCAGTCTCGGATTCTTGAAAATCTGACCTTTCCCCGGTGCTTTGCCGCCGGGCATAAATGTTTCGGCAAAACCGGGATACCTGCTTAGCACAGGTCCCTGTCGCTGCCAGTAATACGCGATCACTTCGCTGACAGGGAAGCCATTGCGGGCGTAATCGATCGCCGGTTGCAGAACAGACGGTATATCCAGCTTACCGAATTTACGGTGCAACTCGAACCAGCCGTCCACGCAGCCCGGAACGGTAACGGGCAGTGGACCATACGGCGGTATCGATTGATAATCGTTATCTTTAAAAAAATCCAGCGTAAGCGCTTGCGGTGAACGGCCGCTGGCATTCAAACCATATAAACGTTCGCTTTCCGCATCCCAGACAATGGCGAACAGATCGCCGCCGATGCCGTTACCCGTGGGTTCCATCAAACCGAGGCAGGCGTTGGCGGCGATGGAGGCATCCACGGCCGAGCCGCCCTTCTTTAAAATTTCAATGGCAACTTGCGTAGCCAGTGGTTGGCTGGTTGCCGCCATCCCGTGTTGGCCGATCACTTCGGATCGGGAAGCAAATGTTTTACCCGTTATTCGGTCAAATGCAAAACCACGGGTGGACATCAAAGCGCAACAAAAAATGAGCATAAAAATCCATGATTTTCGCATGGTTCTCTCCGCTTATTTATGAAACAATCCGGCAATGAATTCGAACAGAATACGAGAAAAAGCTAATAAAAAAGGAATGATAATGCACATGCTTATTCAATTTTGTAGATTGTTGCTATGAATCAAATAACAAATCATTGGCCTTGAATTTTCAAATGACGAAGCAAAATCAAATGGAAGAAACGAGAAAACAGTTATTACAGGCCATGGGGTTTTCCGGGAAGGCCGTCGCCATTCTGGAGAACCAACTGAATATGGGCAATATGGCCGAAGCCGATATCCGGGAACAACATCAGGGCCGTTGCGGCGATATACTTATGCTTTCATTAAAAATCGCTCACGGCTTCATAAAGGACGCCCGTTACGAATACATCGGTTGTGCGGGGTTGCAAGCCTGCGCTTCGGCGATGACCGAATTGGTGAAGGGAATGTCCGTAACCGAGGCGGCTGAACTTAATGTGGATCATATTCTGGATTATTTGGAAGGCATACCCCAACAAAAATATGAGTGCGCCGAGATCTCAAGGGATACGCTTCATAAAGCGCTTGCCCGCCTTTCTAAGCAAAGTTAGCATCGGTGTGCTTTTCAAGTTTGATTTAATTCCTTGATGCCGGCATCCACATCGTTGTGAATGGAAAAAACTTTGGTGAGCTGTGACATAGCAAAAATACTCTGAACTTTATCCGACAAGTTGGCAAGATGCAGATGCCCGTCGGCCCGTTGGACCAACTTTAGACATTTCATCAGAGTGCCCACGCCAATACTGTTGATCCAGTTGACGTTGTGCATATCAACGACAATACGACTGACGCCTTCTTCGAGGAGTTGTTCGATCTGTTGGTAGAATTCGGTGGTATCAGGCGGGCCCATTAATTTACCTCTCAGTGTTAGTACGGCCACCTTCCGGTGTATCGTTTCCTTTATTTTCATAAGTCACCTCAACACAGAGAACTTAGACCGAATTTTTACGGATTATAACCACAAATTTAGGTAAAAGGTTTTTAATGTCAAACCATTAATTTGATTCCGCAAGCTTTACAAGGAGTTGTTCGTGAATACGATCGATGGCGCCGATGGACCCATTGACATGATTGGCGATCACGGAGAAGGCAATCTGTCTGCCGGAGCGGCCCCACACATATCCGCTGTGGCTTCGTACATCGGTAATCAAACCCGACTTAAGACGGGCATTTCCCTCGAGAATGGTCTTGTTGCCAAAATGCTTGAAGTAACTAATATCATCGGGATCGGCCGCAACGCCCAGGGAATGTAAAAAATCGTCATAACAGGATTGGCCTCGCATGACTGTTAATAATGTAACCATCATATTTGTCGTTACCGCATTGGTCGGCGACAGTCCGCTGCCGTCGTATAAAAATAAACCGTCTGTTGGGATGTTGCTGTTCTTTAAAAAATGACGGATGACTTTTAACCCGTTGCCGGTAGTACCGCTTTTACCATCGTGCACAGCCAAAGTTTTTATAAGGCTTTCCGCATACAGATTAATACTGCGTTTATTGAGCATATAAATAATTTTTTTAAGCGGCGGAGATTCAATATTTAAAACGGATTTAGCCGGACTGTAAGACCGTTTTTTATCGGTTTTTGTACCTGCATTTTGTACTGTTACCCCATTTTGTTGCAAATAACGCGTTAGATAGCGCGCAGCAAACAAAGCGGCATCGGGTATGGCGCCTTTAATAGAGAATTCATCCACGCCTGCGGGAATGGCGCCTCGTAAAACCGCCTGGTATTGTCCGGGTGCGCAGTATATGTATCCGTTGTCTCCGGAGCCGGCCGCGCCGGTCGTGATGTAGTTCCGGAACGTCAGCCCCGGAATATGAGGCTCGGTGCGCAGAACGGAAGTGGGGTCGCCCACATGCCGGCCGGGTTTGAAATAGAGGCGGTACAAATTGTCGTGAATGGAAAGTGCATGTGAACCGGCGCCATAATAGTTGCCGATATCGACCCAGGGCCAGTGATCCGGAACCGTTTTTTCCTCGAAATGAGTATCGTCTGCCAGAATGGTTCCGTTTATCCTTGTAATACCGCTCTTTTTCACAGCCCGATAAATGTGATGCATTAAACGGTCCAATGCCATAGCGCCTTCGACTTGAGATGACCCAAGGGTTGGATCGCCGCGACCGACAAGTATCAGATTGCCGTTCAATGTCGAATCGTTTTCAATTTTGCCTTCGTAATATACGCTTGTGGTGAAGCGATAATCGCCGCCCAGGATTGAAAGAGCGGCTGCGCTCGTCAATAACTTTAAACCGGAAGCCGGGGCCAGGCTTTGAGTTCCATTGTAGTCAAGTATCGTCTCTCCGTTATCCGTGTATTGTGCCGAAACACTCCACTGGGCGTTCTTAAGCGCATCCGATTGATGCAAGCTCCGGATAAACGCATAGAGCGCTTCGTCCGAGCCAGGTTCGGCTGAAGTGAAAAGAAGTAACCCGATAATAAGTAAAATGCGGTGCATGATCTCTCACACAGTTTAAAATTTGCACTAAAATGTAAGCCTTTTCGGCTTTTAAAAGCAAGTAAACAGATCATATCCGTTCATTGGGATCGGCTAAACAAGTCTTCACGGGTTCATCACCAGATAACAGGAATTATCGCGTTTTTGCCCTCGAGGTAATCATTACGGTATCCGGATGCGCATTGTGATTTGATTTGTCCGTAATGTTTTTGTCAATTGCTTTTATAGGAAATTGTTGAGATATTGAGCACAAAGTAAATCGTTGAATAAACAGGCTTCACCGTATAATGAAAGCGATCTATTTGGATTACAACGCTACGACTCCTATCGATCCTCGCGTAGCCGAAGCTATGAAACCCTTTATAACCGAACATTTTGGCAATCCCTCCAGCAATCATGTATTTGGAATTACATCCAAGCGCGCCTTGGAAAAGGCGCGCAGGCAAGTCGCCGATCTGCTAAACGGCTCCGTGGAAGAAATTATTTTCACAAGCGGCGGCTCGGAATCAAATAACTATGCCATTAAAGGCATCGCACATGCTTACCGTCATAAAGGCAACCACATTATCACTTCAGCGATCGAACATCCGGCGGTTTTTGAGGTGTGCCAGTATCTGGAAAATATTGGTTTTTCGGTATCGTATGTGCCGGTAAGCAACGAAGGATTGGTGGACCCTGCTCAGGTGGAAGCGGCTATCACAGAAGAGACGATTCTCATCTCCATCATGCACGCCAACAATGAAGTGGGTTCCGTACAGCCTATTCGAAAACTGGCAGATATTGCCCACAAACATGACGTATTAATCCATACCGACGCCGCCCAGTCCATTGGTAAAATTAATGTTACGGTCGATGCCCTGAATGTTGATCTGCTTTCGATAGCGGGGCATAAACTTTATGCTCCTAAAGGGATCGGCGCATTGTACGTTCGTCGGGGCGTCAAGCTCGAAAAAATGGTACATGGCGCCAGTCATGAGATGGGACGGAGAGCCGGCACCGAAAATGTGATTGAGATCGTGGGTCTGGGCAAAGCTGCCGAGTTGATCGGGCCGGATTTATCGTCAACGACGCAGGGTTTGAAGAGTTTGCGCGATCATTTGGAGGCGGGCATTCTGAAAGCATTCCCGCGCTGCAGAGTCAACGGTCATGAAAGCCAGCGTTTGCCGAATACCAGTAGTATTTCCTTTAAAGATATGGAAGCCAACACGATCGTGTCGGCGTTAAACGAAACGGTAGCCGTTTCCGCGGGCGCCGCCTGCCACAGCGATCAAGTAGAAGTTTCTCCCGTTCTCGAAGCCATGAAGGTACCCATCGATTATGCCATGGGTACCGTTCGGTTTTCGGTGGGGCGCTTTACAACCAGAGAGGAAATCGATCGCGCTCTGAGCAGGATTGAAGAAGTGGTAGCCAATCTGTTGCCGCGCGAAAAGTCTTTCTTTCATCCCAAAAAGGACGATGCGATTCGATTGACGCAATACACACATGGTTTGGGTTGTGCGTGTAAGTTAAGACCGCAACTATTGGAAACAATCCTTAAAAAGATGCCCTTGCCGGAAAACTCGAATGTTCTGGTGAGCAACAATAATGGCGATGATGCCGCCGTTTACAAAATCGATAATGAAACCGCAATCGTACAAACGGTGGATTTTTTTACCCCAGTGGTAGACGATCCATGGCAGTTTGGCGCTATTGCAGCTGCAAACGCCTTGAGCGATATTTACGCCATGGGAGGCCAACCAAGCTTTGCCCTCAATATTGTCGGTTTCCCCTCTAACCGCTTACCGATAGAAGTTCTGGAAACCATTTTAAAAGGAGCACAAACGATGGCGGCTAAAGCCGGTGTATCAATCATCGGGGGGCACACCGTGGACGATACGGAACCGAAGTTTGGGATGGCGGTAACCGGCTTCGTACATCCAAATAATGTGATCCGGAATAAAGGGGCACAAGCCGGCGATGAGCTCATCCTGACCAAGCCGATTGGCGTCGGTATCCTTGCTACAGCCCTTAAACAAGACCTTTTGGAAAGACAGGAAATACAGGATTTGTATTATGTAATGGCGGAATTAAATGATATTGCTGCGGAAGCCATGGCAAAGTTTAATGTCCATGCCTGTACGGATGTAACCGGTTTCGGTTTGCTTGGCCACCTGTATGAAATGATGAGAGCATCCAAAACCAGCGCACGTATTAATTATGCCTCGATTCCGGTCCTGGCGCGCGCAGTGGACCTGGTTGTGGCGGGAAGCGTGCCCGGAGGAAGTCGTGATAACATGGAATACACCGCTGCTAAAGTACAATACGACGAAAATATTTCGAATGTCAATAAAATTATCTTGAACGACGCCCAAACTTCAGGGGGCCTGCTGTTCTCCATCGATAGCGGTGACCTCACGGCATGTCTGAAATATTTACACAAACAGGGTATTCAGGCAAAGCATATCGGGTCTGTTACGGAACAACAAAAGCACGCCATCCAGGTGCACCCTTAGATACATGGTTATGATCAAATTACGAGTCAGGGTGGATATCTTCTATTCTTTTGGCAATAATATCCGAGCATATAGAAATAAATGACGGAAGTGTAGAAGGTATTTAATATAACAAAGATAAAGGCATTAACGTCCCGTACAAGCCAGTCAAGATTACAAATTCTGGGATGATGGAAAGAGGAATGCATTGTGGGTAATGATCGTAAGAAAACAAGCTTACACACCAAAGCGCACCCGAAGGATTGGCTCGCCATACTGGTGGAAGGCGCTAACGACGGTATGGTTGTTCTTCAGGATAACAAATGCCTGTATATGAACAACCGACTGATCGAAATGTTGGGGAGGGCGCAAGATATAAACAGAAATAAACCGTTTGACGACTTTTTCCATCCCGATGAACGTTCCAAACTGAATGCCTATTTAGAAAAACAGTCAAAACGTATCCAAAAACATCCACTATTATTTGAAACCATTCTTAAAGATAAACAAGACAGCGATCGATTCGTTGAACTGAATGCCAGTGCTTACCATTCGGAGGATAACAATCTACTACTTGTTATTATTCGTGATGTGGATAAGCGAAAACGAGCCGACCTTGCTTTGCAAAAACGTTTTGAACGTTACCGGCAATGCGTGGATTATTCTCCGAATCCTATCTTTACAGTGGAGAAACACGGAAAAATCCAAAAATGGAATGATGCCTGTGAGACGTATTTTGGGTATAAACGCGATGCCGTCCTGGGTCAATCCATTCAAAATATATTGTGGGATGACGAAGAGAGGCGCGCTGTTCATAAACGTATCCAAAGGGTTTATCGGAAGGAATATATCAGCAATGTGGATGTCGTGTTTAAAACGGAAAATGGCCAGAAACGGTTTACCCTTTCCCGTTTGTTCCCGATCATTGACGAGGTAAATCATGTAGAAGCCTGTGTGTTTGCCAATACGGACATGACCCGCCATAAATTAACGGAAGAACGGCTCAGGGAAAATGAAAAGCGTTATCGGAGGTTATTCGAACTTTCACCCGCCGGTATCATCATAGAGGATGAAAACGGTATTATCGTGGACGTTAACGAGGCCATTTGCGAATCTTTGCACAGTTCACCCGAACAATTAATTGGTAAAGATATCCGTGAAGTCTCGGGGGCGCCGATCCGTGTGGTTGATGAACATATCGCGCAAATTTTAGAAGGACACAATTTACATCACGAGGTAAAAAACCGCTTGAAGGATGGCAGCGAATGTTTCATGGAACTCTATGAAACGCGAATTACGCTATCGGACGGGAGGCAAGGCGTTCTGGCGATTTCCAACGATGTAACCCGCCGTAAACAAGTGGAACAATCGTTAAGAGACAGCGAAGAACGCAACAGACTCTTAATTCAGAATGCACCGCTCGGTATTTTTTTGATGGATGAAGCGGGTTATTTAGAACTGGTGAATCCGGCTTTGGTCAATATATTGGGGTCGCCTTCCGAAGAGGCGACCAAAGCCGTCAATTTATTAACCTTTCCGCGACTGGTCGAAGCGGGTATATCAGAAGCCATTAAAAAATGCCTGGAGAGCGGAGAACCATACAACGGGGAATTTCATTATCAATCCAAGTGGGGCAAAGCGGTTGATTGTCGATTGTACTTAAATCCGACGTTTAATAATCCCGGAGAATGCGCCGGCGTCCAGGGCATTGTGGCGGATATAACGATGCAAAAGAAAGTACAGGACTCGTTACGTATCAGTGAAGAAAAATATCGCGAACTGGTTGAAAACTTAAACGACGTTATTTTTATTGTGGATAATAAAGGCTCGATAACTTACATCAATTCGGTCATCGAGCAACTGAGTGGGTATAAAGCCGAGGAAGTGATCGGGCATTCGTTTAGTGAATATATCCATCCGGATGATCAGAAAATGCTTCAGGAAAGTTTTGAACGCACGCTCAAGGGAGATACGCACCCGAAGGAATATCGCATTTTAGGTAAGGACGGGCAAATAAGGTGGATGCGCAGCTCAAGTAAACCCATTTTCGAAAAGGATCGCTTGGTCGGCGTGCGCGGCCTTATGTCCGACATTACGTCACAAAAATCGTATGAAGCGGCCTTAAAAGAGAGTGAAGAGAAATATCGGCGCCTGATCGAATACTCCAACGACGCGATCTATTTACTTTATAACCAGCGGTTTGAATTGGTTAACAGGCGGTTTTTGGAATTGTTCGAATTGAGCCAGGAAGATGTTAACAAAGAACACTTCAGTATGTATCAGCTCATATCGGATAAGAGCCGGGACATGATCAAAGTACGGCAGCAAAAATTCGAAAATGGCGAATCACTCGATCACAGCTATGCGTTTATCGGTGTAACAAAATCAGGCAAGGAAATACATATCGAAGCTTCCGTCGCCTATTTTAACTACAGAAATGGAAAAGCCGTTCAGGGCATCTTGAGGGATGTTACCGAAAAAAAACGTTTGGAGGAGCAATTATTCCAGTCCCAGAAAATGGAAGCAATTGGCTTTTTGGCCGGCGGTGTGGCGCACGATTTTAATAATCTTTTAACGGTGATAAACGGACACGCCGAACTTGCCCGGATGAAAATCGAGAATCAACAGATTGAACGCATATCAAAAGATATCCATGCCATCGAACAGGCGGGCAAAAGCGCGGTTAGCGTGACAAGCCAGCTTCTTGCATTCAGCCGCCGTCAGATATACGAGCCGGAAGTCCTCAATATTAACGCGCAAATACAAAAGTCGCTGAAAATGTTGTCGCGTTTAATCGGAGAGGATGTTAAAATCGAACAAAATTTTCAGGATCATTTGCCGAATATTATGGCTGATCCGGGGCAGATTGATCAAATTATGATGAACCTCTTTGTCAACGCCAGGGATGCGCTCGCAGCCGTGGAAGATAAGAATTTTACAAAAAAAATTATGCTTGAAACAGCGCTCGCAAACCTTGATGATGCGTTTACAAACAGCCATCCGGGTTCCGTAAAGGGAACGCATATTAAAATATCGATTGGCGATAACGGCATCGGTATGGACGAAGAAACACGGGGACGCATTTTTGAACCCTTTTTCTCGGTAAAGGAAAAAGGGAAAGGCACCGGGTTGGGGCTTTCAACGGTATACGGCATTATTAAACAAAATAAAGCGAATATTTATGTGGAGAGTAAAGAAGGCCGCGGCGCCACATTTCACATTTACTGGCCTGTTGTAAACGCCGCTCTTAAGTCCGATGATGCCAAAATCAATACCAGTCGAAATTTGTATGGTACGGAAACGATCCTGTTGGTTGAAGACAGCCGTGGCGTGCGTGATTTTGTCTCAAATTCATTGAAGAGTTTCGGTTATACCATCCTGCAAGCGCCCAATGGCAAAGAAGCTTTATCCGTCTTTATGGAGAATACGAACCAAATTGGCATGATTATTACAGATGTCGTTATGCCGGGTGAAGACGGAAAACAATTGGTTTCAAAACTCCACGAAGTGAATCCGCATTTACCGGTTATTTATATCTCCGGGTATACCGACGATAAAATTGTAAACCTGGGAGCTTTAAACAGGGACGTCAATTTTCTTCAAAAACCGTTTTCCGTAGAAACTCTGGCGGCAAAGGTGCGCACTACCCTGGATTCAAAAATGGATAAAGACTCAAACGATGTTGAAAAAGGCGGATGAAGAATCTGTAACTAACCCTCCGTCCGTTTAAGGCGTTTATGCTGTTTTCCTTGTAGCTCATTCGGAGAAAACGTCAGGAAGAGTTCAAAGATGATGTCATTCTTTGGTAAGACCGTTTCAATAATGCATTCGGAATTGATTTGCCTGCCCGGTGAGTTATCATTCGAAACAATTATAATAGAATAAAAATAGTTAGGTTCATGCGTGAACAAATAACACATTTGCTTAATGAAATCGACACCGTTAGCATGCAATTTCAAGCTACATTTAGCGCTTTATCCCGGGAACAACTTAACTGGAAGCCCGAACCGGAAACATGGAGTATCGCCCAGAATATCGACCATCTGATGGTGGTAAATGAAACGTATTTTCCGATTATTGAACAAATTAAAGAGGGGCGGTATCCCCTGCCGATAACGGCCAAAATACCGTATTTACCCAACCTGTTTGCCAGACTCATATACAATGCTGTTCAACCGACGCGAAAGAGAAAAACAATAACCTCTAAAAATTGGGAACCCATGGTTACCGAATTTGATCGGGAAATCATACCAAGATTCATCGACTATCAGCTAAAGCTTAAGCATATGATTGAGGAAGCTGAGGATTTATTGAAAAACAGGCAAATCATCGTTTCACCCGCTAATAATTACATCGTTTATCCAATGGATAAAGCATTCGATATCATAATTGCCCACGAAAAACGCCATTTTAACCAGGCCATGGAAGTGAAGCGTCTGTTGGATGTTTAGGCACAGAACAAATTCCTAAATTACAAAGCGATGCATTAAGCCAATTCTTCTTTAAAAGCCGGCGGCCTTTAACGGGCTTCAAGCTATTGCATCTTCAGGCGGCTGCTAATTTCGGGAACCGCGTCACGATGGACCAGATATGCCAACACTTTTAGCTTCACATAACTGCCGTGGAAAAAATAAAATCCGGGATGTTTGCCTTCCCAGGCGGACCGCCAGGAATCTTTAACGAGGAACCAATCTTCGCCGTTATTTTCGCGGTAGGCCAGCATGTGCATCAGATGATCGTCCGTGGTGGATCCGTTCTCATAACGGAACTCCCGTGCGGCGGCATCGATCCGATGTGCGGGAATGTCGAATGATGGAATGAAGGCCGCATCCGCTTTGTCGTAATGGCCCGGTTCGCCTATGTCCGCATCGAACGCCGCCGTATATCCTTCGCCAAGAGCGCGTTTCAGCGATTTGTAAAACACATCGAGCGGCAAATTAAAGTAATCCGTGCGGTCGGCCCAGTTATCGGGCACTTTAAATTCGGTGAAGGTATAATAGTCATCGTACTGGAAAGAGGTTACCATGAGGTACTCATTCCACGGCAGGTTCATCACTTCGTCGCGGAACGTATACGGCGTGTATGTTTGGCCTTTAAATTGAAACTTCTGAGGCGGCGGCCCCAAATGGCGATTCAATATATGTTTGACGCCTGCAATGACCGCATCTTCATTCCATAATTTGACCGTTTTTATCTTATCCATAAATTCATATAAAGCCGCTTCAAGAGTGCGATGATTGTAAGTTTTCCGTTCATGTATCTGACCGCGATAGACGCTTTGCGGCACCATGCCGTATTTTTTGACAATCTCGGTAACTCCGGTAAACAGATCGCCGGCGGCGAATCGGGAAGCGCCCTTGGTTTGGACGAAATGCCGTGCTTTTTCCACAAACGCATAATAGACCGGAAACATCACCGATAATTTGACCGGCTGTCTGCCCAAACGCGCCATCTCCGATTCCAGAAACGATGTGGTGGCGAAACTCCAGCAAGCGTTGGTGGTATCCTGATTGAGCGGCGGGAGATGATTGGGGCGTTCAAAAAAATCAAGACCGCTGGGTTTGTACAGATTTGAGAGCTCTTCCGAAAGGAGGCTGTCCTGAGCTTCGACCGTAAAAGTGGAAACAAATAAAATGACAATGATTAAGATACGCATGTTAATCCGTTCTTTCCTTATTAAAGGTTATTGAATGATACGAACAACGCCTGTTTCCTGGAGATTCCAAGCGCCTTTCGTGCTTAAAATCTATTTAAGCAGCACCATTTTTTTGCGTTCGGTAATACCGTTGGAAGTCCTTAACTCGTAAATATAAACACCGGAACTAACCGGAGTGGAACCAAAATTTTGCCCCAGCCAAATTACCTCATCCACGCCTTCGGTTTGATTGGGTCGGTTCCAGCTATAAATTTTCTGCCCTAAGAGATTATATATGGTTATCGTAACATCAGCCGGCTGTTGTAATTGAAATTTAATAGTGGTCCCTTTATTGAAGGGATTGGGATAATTCTGTGCCAATCGCCAGGATTCGGGATTACCGGTATTGGTATCAACCACATCGGTCGTAAAGGCATGCGTCAAATCGATGGCGCCGTAGCCGAACACGCGATCCCAGGTATTGGGATCTTCTTTGACCTTCACATTTTGTTCGGTCAGATTTGCTTCGCGTTCAGTTCCCTTGGCATGGTTATGCAAATAATCCATGATCTGTTCGGGTCCCCAGTTCGGGTATTTATCCAATAAGAGTGCAATCGCTCCGGCCGCCGTCGGCGCCGCCATCGATGTCCCCTGTAAATAGGCGTAATCTTCAGTGTAAGGAGAAGGCGGAAGGAAGGGAGTGCTGAAGCCGGCGTCTTTACTGCGGGCCGACAAGACGATCGTGCCGCCGGCAATCACATCGGGCTTATGCCGCAGGTCGGCGGTTGGTCCAATAGAACTGTACCGGGCGATTCCGCCGTTTTCACCCGAGTTTGGAAAAGTGTAATTATTGCCGTCTACGGAAGGCCAGACATTTCGAGTGATAAACGAACCCACCGCGATGGTTTCCAGGCCGCAGGCGTTGTTGGAAACAGTATAAGGATAATGCTCGCTTTCATAGGAATCGCCTTGCGAAAAGCCGTCATACGGTTTTCTCAGAACCGAGCTGCCGGCCCAGGCGTGGCGCTCGATCTGACCGTTATTATTATTATCATCCAGTTCATTCAAAGTGAGAATGAAGTCCTGGTTTGCCATGCTGCTGTCGCTCAAGAATACGTAGGTGCTTATTTTTCGATTTTGACTGTAGCCGCCTGGTGCGAGATAGAGTTCAACTCCGGTACGCTGATCTTTGACGATAGAATTCTCATCCAGTTCTAAGTCGGTGATGGAACCGCTTTCCCAGTAAAGTGAAACACTCGTCAGGCGGTCGCCTTTTTCCAGCCAGCACGTTAAATAGTCGGAATAACCAAATTCGATCGAATCCCTGCTCTGTACGGTTTTATCGTAATAGTGAATTTTATCCCCGCCGCTATTGCCGGCGGAGCGTACGACTATTTTGCCCGGTCCCGATAATTCGTCTATGGTGAGGGCTTCATCATTGGTGCCGTCGTGTGGCCCGAATTGATTGCCGAGACTGATATTAGCTACTGCCGCTTTTCCGGCCGCCTCTGCTTTTTTAAAAATGTAATCCACGGCATCGACAATTGAGGCGCCTTCCAGATTGCTTTCCACTACAATAATATTGGCTTCAATGGCGCCTCCATTCAATGTATCGGGAGGTGAAATCGTATGATCATAGCCAACGGCTGATCCAGCCACATGCGTTCCGTGCCCGTCCTGATCCCGGTGTGGTACGATGGAGTGCCGTCCGGAGAGGTCCAGATCGTTATTGATTTGGCTCTGGGTATATTCGGTGCCATAGTCAAATCCGGATGGCGGCGTTCCGCTACGCGACTGGTCCCAGATGCTTAAAATACGCGTATCGCCGTTTTCTTTTCGGAACATGGGATGGTAAAAATCGATGCCCGTATCGATGATGCCGACAATCACATCACTGCCGGTAGAGCCGTGGGTGTAAGCTACATCCACGTTTTGATAATTAACCGAAATGGAATTCTGTGGCGTTTGTTTCGGCGTCATGTTTATGCGCTCTAAATGAGACAATGTCGCAAGGTCTGCTAATTGAGCCCTATTCACCGCAACCGTGATCATATCCCCTGCACGGGTTTGAGGATTTATACCAATTGATCGGAGTTCCTCAGCCAAGCCCTGTTCGCCTTTGAGAAAAAGATGGTAGCGCTCAATTTGTATACGTTTGGCCAGAACCTTTTGTTGCTGGTGTTGCAAATAGGGACCGACGAATTGAGCCATTGAAAACGAAGACAGAATAAACAACCAAACGAATGTTCGTATCATGATGGGCCTCCAAAAAGCAAGCATTTTGCGCCTTTAAAATGTCATCGGCCTTCCATTGTAAGCCTTTAACAACGGTTTGTATCAAAAATGGGGTTTACCCGTTTCAATCTTCCACTGTAAAACGTTTTATATCGTTCCATAATTCATAAAAGGCCTGAACGGCCAACGATTTTTTTCGATAAGCCGGTAAGGGCATGCGATGACGACCCATGTCCTCCACTTCCGCCGCATATGGAATGAACGGTTCGATCAGATTAAAGGAACGATTCATGTCGTTTTCCATAATCTCCCGATGCGCCTTCTTGCGTTTTTCTGCCATAGAAAAGAACGCAATAATTTTTGAAACGTGCAACTGTTTTTTATGGAAGAAACCATATAATTCTTCAAGCGTACGCATGGATAAATACGTCGGAATGACGGGCGTTAGCACAAAATCAACCCCCCGCAGAATGTTTTCCGATAGCAAGGTGATATTTGGCGGTGCATCAATGAAGATGATATCGTAATCGCCTTGCAAAGCGTGTAATAAATTTCCAATGCGTTTTTTGGATTTATTGGCGGCATTTAGTTTCAAATCAAGATTACGGTAAGACAACCGCCCCGGAAGCAGATATAATCCTTCGAAATCCGTCTCTTTTATCAGCGCTTGAATACGATTTCCGCCTTTGACGATTGCTTTTGAAGAAACCGTTTGATCGGCTCGGATTCGATAATAATAGCCGGCGGCGGACTGCGGATCCAGATCGATCAGCAGGGTACGCCTGCCCTCCAAGGCAGACAAATAGGCCAGATTAACGGCGGCTGCCGTTTTACCCACGCCGCCTTTGATATTATACAGTGCAAAACTTGTCATCCGTTTATTCCCACTAATAGGGTATGATTACTTAAAGAGCGATTTAATAAGATTACGGTGCGCTTTGTGATCGAATTTACTGAATACGTCGGGGAAACGGCTGCGTTCCGCTTTCTTCCGTTGATAGATGTGATCGAGTAAACCGCCTATTGCCGAAGCCATATAATAAGATTTTTTGTTGCGGTCGTAGCCCTCTTCAAGCCGTTGCATAAGAAATTGTTGTTGTACGCTTAAATCGTTGTAGTGACCGAGGTAATCCTGCAAATCCTTCAGCGAACGAATGAGCGCGCTCATCTCTTTTTTGGCGAACAATGAAATGAAAAACTCCAGTAGATAACGTAATTTTTTACCATCAATCCGAAGACGGTGGAAGACTTCATCAGGGCTGTTTTCGCTAATCGATCGTCCTCGTTTTAGCAATTTTTTATATTGTTTATAAATGGATTCATTGGCGACATCTTGAATCGTACGCCCGGCGTTAATGCCAACATCGTCAAGACGCGGCGTGCGCGTCAAATAATGTTCCCATTCCTCTAAAAAGGATTTGTTTTGCGGGGACTGAAGCTGCGCAGAGATGTTTTGCTGTTCCTGTTGGCGCTCCTCCCGAAGTTGCTCGAACAGGTAATACAGATGCTCCCGTAAATACGGCGGGACCATCGCGGTAAACGAATGTCGGTTCAATAAATAGACGTCCAGGTCCCGTAAGCGATTGGTGGTTTGCCCCAGGCGTTTAAATTCGTTATTAAAATAGGTTGTGATTCCTTCAGAAAATACATGTTTCACCTGGCTCAGTCCCACCCGCGTGCGCCGGAGGGCCACACGGAAATCGTGCAAAAATTCCGTATCGATGTCTTCGATAATGCCGTTAAGATTGGTTTTCATGATCGAATTTAAAAACCGGTAAATTTCAATCATGGCATCAAGCGATGTTTGATCCGGTTTCAACGTCAGGCGGATTTTCGTTGAATAAGAAAGCGGTTCATGGCCGGCGCGGCGCAAAAAGTCGTGAAAAAACGGTTCTGAAATCGGACGGCACCCGATTTCCTGTAAGTGTTGGATAATGGCTTTACGCTCCGTTTGATAGCCGGTCATTCCCAAAACGTCAAGCCATTTGTAAGAAAAGCCGCTGTCGCCGTTTTTAGGCGTCCAATGTTTAAACGAGACGCGGGCGACTCTTTTATCATCCTTATTTAATATATCCCATCTTCGCAAGCTCTGTCGAATCGTCATGACGGGCAGGAACGCCCGCATTTCTACGATTGGCGCCAAACGCTCCCGAAGCGCATTCGCAGGAAGGTCGTCTAACTGCTTAATCTTGGAGGGTATGGTATTTGCATGCAGCGTGTTCATTTGAGGTAAAGCCTGCAATTGCAATTCCGATCCCTTTTTGCAAAGCGCCAACCTTTTTCGTAACAGTCGCCAATCGAAGGTATCAAGGAATACCATCTCATGCTCCGTTTCATTTTCTTTGCGGAGGGCGAACCGTTCACTCAGGGCATCAACGGTAAATTGCGTGTTTGTATCATTGGGTAATGTCAGGCAAGCGACATATTCCATCGTCATTCAGAGCGTTACAATTTTACGGATTTGTTTTTCTGCATCGAGGCGAAATAAGCCGCTCCGAGTATCACGGCGTAATCGCCGAGTAAAGCGGCTTTTAATTGAACATCGGCAAACGGTACGGTATAGTATTTAATTGCTTCACGCAAACGATCAAGCAGCGGTTCCTCCATGGCTTCGATCATACCGCCGCCCAAAACAATAGCTTCAGGATTCATCAGGTTGACAATATTGGCCAACGCCAACGCCAAATAGGCAATGGCGCGATCCATCGCCTCTGCGGTAACCGCATCTTCATTATACCACGCTTTGCGTATTTCTTTGCTTTTCAAAACCGAGCGGCCCGATTCAGGCTCAGGAAATGTAACAACACTCTCCCTCCCTTCTTTGACGGCGCTTTCGATAAAACGGGTAATCGCCCATTTGGCTGAGAATGTTTCCAGACAACCGCGATTGCCGCATCCACAGGGCTCGCCGTCTTTTTGTAAAATCAGATGCCCCAGCTCCGCGGCGGTAAACGTATGGCCGTGCACTAAATGATCGTTTACAATAATGCCGCCGCCGATACCGGTCCCCCAAAAGACTCCGATTACATCCTTAAAATCCTTTGCCGCCCCGAATTGTTGTTCGGCCAGCGTTCCGAGATTGACATCGTTATCGACGAAGACCGGCTTTTTGAGCGATGTTTGCAGGCGTTCTTTCAACGGAACATTTTCCCATCCTAAGTTAGAAGCATATTGAATCGCGCCGGTGCGGATATTCGTTGTACCCGGTACGCCGATTCCAATAGCTTTTATTTTTTTAAGCGAAAGATTTGCATTGCGGGCGGCTTCCATGATGGCGCTCTCGATGCGTTGGATTACCTCATCCAGAGGCGCTTGCGCCTGGGTATCGATTTTTGCTTCACCAAGTCGTTTATACCCTTTATTTAAAGAAAAAACGGCTGCATGGATTTTAGTACCGCCTACATCAACGCCCATGTAAATCCGTTTTGACATCAAACCTCCGTTTAGTTAAAGCAATCAGCTTATGACGAAGCCGCCTGTTTTTGTTTAACCGGCCTGTAGTAATCAACCAGATAATCGTAGAGTTCAAACTGAGCCCGATGGCGTTTTTCGCCTGCGGGTTGTTTTTTCTTATTGGATTGAAAACCGTCCAGAATACGAGCCTTGGTATTATCACGAAATTGTATGTTGAAGAATGTTTTAAGTTGCTCCTGAATTTGCGGATCGTATACAGGCGTGGCCACTTCCACGCGATTATCCAGATTGCGAATCATCCAATCCGCCGAAGAAATATAATATTTTTCATCGCCGGCGTTGGCGAAAATAAAGATTCTGGAATGCTCCAGATATTTATCGATAATACTGATGGCTTCGATATTTTCACTCAACTCCGGGATACCCGGTACAAGTGAGCAGATACTGCGCGCGATAATTTTAATCTTTACGCCGGCCTGGCTGGCGCGGTAAAGCTTATTGATCATGGGACGATCCACGAGGCTGTTCAGTTTGAGATAGATATAAGCCTGCTTGCCCTCACGCACGTTTTTTATCTCATTATTGATAAGCTTTACAAAAGTCTGTCGCATATAGAACGGCGCCACCGACAGATGTTTATAAGAACTGACTTTATAGTTACTTTCGAAGAATTCGAACACCTGTTTGACCTCATGGGTTATTCGCGGATCGGCGGTGAGCAAATTGTGGTCGCTGTAAATTTTGGCGGTCGCTTCGTTGTAATTGCCGGTACCGATCGATGCAAAATACTTGAGTTGGTTTTCATTGTCGCGGCGGGCAATCAAACATAATTTTGAGTGTACTTTTAAACCCGGCACCCCGTCGATTACATGAGCGCCGGCATCGCGTAATTGCTGCGTCCAGTAAATGTTCGCCTCTTCATCGAAGCGCGCCTGCAATTCCATAACCACGGTAACGGTTTTGCCGTTCTTTACGGCATTGATCAAGGTATTAATCACATTGGAATTCTTGGCTACGCGGTATAACGTCATATAGATCGATTTTACGGCGGGGTCGATTGCTGCCTCCCGCAACAGATCCGTTATGTAATGGAATGCCTGGTAGGGGAAGTGCAGCAAAATATCCTTGCTGTTTAATGCTTCGAACAGACTGTTATGGCGATCGATCTCGGGATGGCTCAGCGGTTCCACGGGTTCATAACGCAGCGATTGACGTCCCACATGCGGAAAATTGATAAAGTCGCGGGCATTGTGATAACGACCGCCGGGGATTGTGTTTTCGAATTCCTGAAGGTTGTTTTTTTCAAGGATAAAATCCAGCAAATCCTGTGGCATATTGGCGTCGTATACAAAGCGAACGGGCTGGCCGGTCTGTCGCTGTTTGATGCTTTTGGAGATCTTCTCGAAAAAACTTTTGGTTATGTCGTCTTCAATATCGATTTCCGCATCACGCGTCAACTTAATGGTATAGGCGTCGATCTGTTCGTAATCAAAAATATTGAATACCTCTTTGAGTCCGCAGCGGATCACATCATCCAGCATGATGATGTAGGTTTTGTGGTTACGTTTAGGTAGCACGATAAAACGCGGGAGAACATCCGCCGGAATTTCGATCAGCGCATACTTTTTATCCTCGGGCTGAAAATGTTTGGATAGCCGGATTGACAGGTAAATGATTTGATTGCGTAAGTAGGGGAATTCAGGCAAGGAATCGATCATAATCGGAACCAGGCGTGGACGTACCTCCGATTCGAAATAATCCGCGACAAATTCGGACTGCTCACGATCCAGATTATTTTCATTGATAATGAAAATGCCTTCCCTTTCAAGCTCGTTCACAACGGTTTCGAAAGTAGCGTCAAATTTTTTGCGCTGTTCGATGACAATGGCGTGAATCTCTTGCAGAATCCGTCTCGGCGAACCTCCGATGGCCGCTTTGGCCCTGATGCCTGCCTGTACCATGCGCTTTAGCGTACCGACCCGTACCCGAAAAAATTCATCCAGGTTCGAAGAAAAGATGCCCAGGAACTTGACCCGTTCGATCAGCGGAACCGTTGGATCGGCGGCTTCCTGTAATACCCGTTCGTTAAACGACAACCAGCTTATTTCGCGATTGATGTAGCGTTTCTTTATATTTTTACTCATATTGCCTTAAGGTATTAATTAATACAGCGTTGAATCCTTTTAAGATACGTAAGGAACAGAGTTACTGCAAACGATAAGCGCGCCGATGTTTTCCGATCTTTTGCTTGACATACATTTACCCTTTCATTATAATTGGTGTACCAAAGTACATTTACCAAGGGGATCATTCATGCAAGCACTTACGAACCGTCAGAAAGAGATTTTACGATTAATCGCCCGAAATATCGAAGAGAAGGGTTACCCGCCTTCGTACCAGGAACTGGCCAACCAGTTCGGCATTAAATCCAAATATGCCATCCTCAAACACATCGACGCCCTTGTGGCCAAGGGCTACCTGCAAAAAGATTCTTCGGCCCGGGGCTTGCGCATCGTCCATTCCGAATATGCACCCAAAAGCCAGAAAGAGCTTGCTGTTCCGCTTATCGGCCGGGTGGCCGCCGGCTTTCCGGTTCTTGCAGAAGCCAACGTGGAGCGTTATGTCCCAATTCCGAGGGCGCTGATCAAATCGGAAGGGCGTTATTTTGCTCTTAAAGTGCAGGGAGACAGCATGACCGGCGCCGGCATTTTCGAAAACGACCTGGTGGTTGTCAATTCCACCAATCAGGCGCGAAACAAAGAGATTGTAGTCGCGCTGGTGAACGACGAAGTAACCGTAAAGCGTCTGATAAACAACGGTAATGAAACTTTTCTCAAAGCTGAAAACCCTGCCTATGTGGATATTCATCCCGATGGCCAGTGGTCCATCCAGGGTAAAGTCGTCGGTTTGATCCGGGAAATGCATTAGGGGGGGCGGAGCCTTTGAGCGACAGGGAAGATCGTTTTCGTAAACGCCGCTACTTTGAAGATCGCGAATATTACGACATACCGTTATTCGGAGAAGTCCATCTCGATTCCAGCCAGCACGATGCACCTTATTCCATAGGCGAAATCATCCGCAACATCAAACGAAAAAACGATCGCACACTGACGGTTCGCGCCATGGACGACGGCCTGACGGAGGAAGGCATCCTGAACGGCGATTTTCTGACCGTTGCTTTACAATCAAAAGTGACGGACGGCAACGTTGCGGCCGTGCAACTGGGCGAACGCCTTTATATTCGTAAGGTCTATTTTGAGCGCCACCGGGTGCGGCTGGAAGGTTACGGCTCCCATCCTTCGACGCTTGTCGTCGATCGCAAGACGCCGGATTTTCAGGTTATCGGTAAGGTGGTTACGGTTATCCGGGAGTTGTAAGGGAACAGAGCCCGATTTCGGCAGGCCAGCTTTCTCTGTTTTTATCATAGCCAACTTCTCAGAGCCCCCCGCCCGATTTTTCTTGCATACCTGTCTGACCTGTCTTATATTAAGGTGTACTATCGTACATACCCGATAAGGTTGAAAACATGGTTTTTGAAGACATTTTCGAACCCATTGAAGTCATCAGCCATTTTAAAGAGGGCGTTATCAAACCGCTGCGCTTTAAGTGGAACGGCCGCGTCTATAAAATCCGCCGGTTCAACGGCCACTGGACAAGCCATCAGGGCTATTACAAGCAACACCATTTTTCGGTGGTCTCCGACAGCTCCGATTATTTTGAACTGATGTTCGACAGCAGCAACATGGACTGGCAGATCGCCCGGGTCTGCCTGGACGGATGAGAGGACGCTCATGAGCAAGACCATCATGCATATCGACGCCGACGCTTTTTTTGCTTCGGTCGAACAGGGTTTCAATCCGCGGCTGCGCGGCAAGCCGGTGATTGTCGGCGGCAGCGCTCAGCAACGCGGCGTGGTGCATACGGCCAGCTACGAAGCCCGGGCCCGCGGTATCCGCACCGGTATGCCGCTCGTACAGGCCAAAGCCCTCTGCCCCGAAGCCGTTTTTCTGAAGGGCAACTACGAGCACTATCGTGCCGTTTCCCGCGTCTTTCAGGAGGTGTATCTCAAATACACGCCGCAGGTGGAGTTCACCTCTCTCGATGACGCCTATCTGGACTTTACCGGCGCAATGCATCTTTATCCGTCGCCGCTGTGGGCGGCGCGCGCCATCACCGCAGAAGTGCACGAACGGGTGGGCGTGGGGCTTTCGGTGGGCATCGGCAGCGGTAAAGTCATCGCCCGGATTGCCTCGGGACTTAAAAAACCGCGCGGCATTGTGCACGTGCCCGCCGGCGGTGAACGGGAATTTCTGCAATCGCTGCCCGTGGATACTTTGCCCGGCATCGGGCGTATGGCCAAGGAGCGCCTGACAGACCTGCACATTTTTACGGTGGGCGATCTGGCAGGGTTGCCGCGGCTGGTGATGGAACAGCTATTCGGACGCAACGGCGTCAAAATCTGGGAGTATGCCCGCGGCGTTGATCAACGCGACGTGCGGCGTAAAATCATTCCCAAACAGCTCAGCCGCGAAACCAGCTTTGAAGAGGACAGCGGCGATATGGGGCTTATCCGGGGCGCGCTGCACTATCTCACCGAACGCATCGCCAAAAAGCTGCGGGAACAGGAGCTGGTCTGCCGTACGGTCGCCGTGAAAATCCGCTATTCCGATTTTAAGCGCCAGGAGCGCAGCCGCACCCTTAGCCGGGCTTCCGACGACAGCGCCGCCATGTTCCGCACGGTGGAAGCGATTTTCGAAGAGCTGCGTCTGCGTCGCATCCGTATCCGTCATGTGGGCGTTTCCGCCATGCAGATCGAACCGAAACAGTACCAGCGGTTTTTATTCGATGAATCTTCGAGACAGGAGGCGCTCAACACAGCCGTCGATGAAATTCGCGAGCGCTTCGGCTTTATGGCGCTTTTGCCGGCGGAAACGCTGGAATTAAAGCGCAAATACCGTATGGAGCCGCACGGCTACATTCTGCATAACCCTGCGCTTACCCGTTAATTTTAAGAATGGGCGCATCACACTTCTTTTTTGTCCCGGAAAAACCCGCCGGAGAGCATGGTAACCCCCGTACCCAATGCCACATACCATGTCCAGTGGACAAGCGGAGGCGTTCCGAGAACGAACGGTACAATGCTCACCAAAAGCATGGTGATGATGCCGGCGCTAAAACCCACCAGCGCTCCGGTCTCATTGACGCGTTTGGAAAGCAGCCCCATCAAAAACGTGCCCAGCAGGCCGCCATACGTTATGGAAGCGATGCCCAGCGCAATTTCCACCACGGACTGACTCAGACGAATAAAGATAAATGCCACCAGTACCAGTATGAGCGTCGCAACAACGGTAATCAGCCGTGAAATGAACAGTTCGTTTTTTTCGGTGGTTCGGCTGCCGAACAACGGCTTGATCAGATCCAGCATGGCCGAGCTTGAGAGCGAGCTGATCGAACCGGCCAGTGTGGACATGGCGGCCGCGAACAGACCGGCCACAATAATGCCGGTAACACCGACCGGTAAATTGTGAATGATGAAGTAGGGGAAAATCTCATCTGCCTTGATAAACGGCGCTTGTGCCGATCCCAGCGCCACGCCTTTATAAAAGACGAAAAGTAAAAGACCCACCACGAGAAAGAGGGCAAATTGAAACATCACCAGCAATCCGCTGGTAATAATCGCTTTCTGACTGTCCTTTAACGTACGGGTTGTGAACAAACGTTGTACGATCAATTGATCCGTACCGTGGGAAGCCATGGAGAGAAAGGCGCCTCCGATCAGGGCGCTGAATATGGTGTACGGTTCCCGGAAAAAGGCGCCGATGGAGCCGCCCACGCTAAAGTTAAAAATTTCCAATTTGTCCCCGAGATCGGCCATACGAAAGTGAGGGGGCAGTTCGCCGATTAAGACAAACAGCGCCAAAATGGCGCCGCCGATGTAGAGGGTCATCTGCAATACATCGGCCCAGATCACGCCTTTCACGCCGCCGGTATAGGTATAAATAAGAGAAACCAGGGCAATAATGACGATCGATAGTAAATAGATATTGAAATTGGGCCACGCCCTGAACATTTCCGTAGATTTAAAAATAAGCGCCAGAGGAATGGCGGTGGCGAATAAGCGCACGCCGTCGGCGGCAATTCTGGTAAAGAGAAAAACGGTAGAGGCGAAGCGTCGCGTGCGGAAGCCGAAGCGCGTCTCCAGAAAGGAATAAGCGGTGGCCAGTTCGCCTTTCTTGTAGGCCGGTAAAAATAAAAATGCGATGATGGTGCGCGCAACCAGATAGCCGATGGTCAATTGTAAAAAATTCAGATTAGAAATATACGCCAAGCCCGGTATGCTGATGAATGTGAGACTGCTCGTCTCAGCCGCCACGATGGCGAAAGCCACGGCCCACCACGGTACGTTGGCGCCGCCCATAAAATAGTCTTTGGTCGAGCGTTGTTTGCCCCCGGAGAGCGATCCGATCAGAGCAACAGCCAGCAGGTAGAGAACAATAATGATCCCGTCAATCGTTGTAATGCCCATTGCAAACTCCACTTTTTTGCGGTGCTTGTTTCGATACCCGAACGAAAAAGTAAAATACGGCAGAATGAAACGCGAAAAAAACGAATTTGAACGGGTTCGCCATCGCAAAGTCCACGGAAGCCTCTCCGAACCCTGCCATTATTTCATTTATTTGTATTCAGGAATTATTATTTCCGGCTTTGCGGTTATGTATTATATTTGATTGAAGCGGTATTATTTCGAATTTAGTAGTCGGTGGTTATTCAATTGAAAGTGTTGTTACCGGCCTGAACTTTTTTATTGAAACAGATATTCAAAATAAGAAAAACTCAGCGCTGCCGGGGTTAATCTGTCTATTTTTAGATTAACTTTTATGTTGAATCGCCGAATAATAAAGATGTTGACTTTTATTCTGAAGGAGGTTGCGATTGGCCCAACAATTAAGAAAAGCGCTTGTCATTGATGATGAAGAAGCCCTGCGTGAAATCATTACGGAGGTGCTTGATTTGTTGGAAATTGAGGCCGTTACAGCCAAAGACGGTTATGAGGCGATCGAAATTGTCAGGAATGAACAAAATAATCTTGGCCTGATTATTTTGGATTTGTACATGCCCAAATTATCCGGTAAAGAAACTTATGATCAACTTAAAGAACTCCTACCGGATTGTCCGGTTGTGTTCATGTCCGGTTATGACAGCAAGAATATCGACCAAGAACTGGAATTGGAGGGAAAGCGGGCTTTTCTGAAGAAACCGTTCACGATTCAGGATTTAAAATCTTCGATTGAATCCTTCTTATAGATATTTGTTTTTATGCGCCGACGCTCTTTCGTTCCGGAAGCGATTTCAGGGGTTCAGCGGAAATCCTTTCGATGGTGGAGGGGAACGGTTGCAGGGCGCGTTCGAAAATACCCAACATGTAAGCAATCGCCACACCATAATTGGTGATGGGCGTACCCGCCTGTAAACATTGTTCAATTCTTGAATAGAGCAACCGTGGATTAAAGGTACACGAACCACAATGGATTATCAGATCGTAGGGGGACACATCTTTGGGGAAGTCATGTCCCTGGACGGTCGTAAATTCCAACGCACCGCCAACATATTCTTGCAGCCAGCGTGGAATCTTGATTCGGCCGATATCCTCTCCGATGGGGTGATGCGAACAGGCTTCAGCAATTAAAATACGGCTGCCCGGTTTGAGGTATTTGATGGCGCGTGCGCCTGCGGCAAATGTTTCCAAATCGCCTTTATACCGGGCAAACAGGATGGAAAACGAGGTAAGGGGGATCTCCGGCGGCGTCATTTGCGCTACTTCGTCAAACGCTTGGGAATCCGTTACCACCAGCGCCGGCGGTTCTTTCAGATTATCGAGCGCCGCATTCAGGTCTTTATCTTTGACAACCATACAGTAAGCATCGTGATCCAGTAGATCCCGAATGGTTTGCACCTGCGGTAAAATCAGGCGGCCCTTTGGCGCTTCCAGGTCGATGGGCACCACCAGCACCACTAATTCACCGGGCGAAATCAAATCGCCTAAAATAGATGCAGGCGTCAGAAAGGTATCGGGCAGCGATTTAATAAGGGCTTCGCGTAATTCAGCAATTCCCGTATTCTCAGTCGCCGCGGTTTGAACCGTTTTCAAGCCCTTTGCCTGCAAACGCTCGAGGTGCTTTTTCGACGGTTTGCTTTGATCCGTTTTATTGAACACCACGATAACAGGAATATTTTCCCGGGCAAAGAGGGCCAGCCATTCCTCTTCGTAAGCATCCCATTGATCGGCGACGGTTACCAGCAGCGCCACATCGCTTCGATCGATAATTTTCTGTGAACGCTCCACCCGCATTTTACCGAGCGCGCCCACATCGTCCATACCGGCTGTATCGATAAATTGAACCGGCCCAATGGGCAGGAGCTCCATGGCTTTTTCAACGGGATCGGTGGTCGTACCGGCATGATCGGATACGATGGATACCCTTTGGCGTGTGACGGCATTGAGAAGGGCGGATTTGCCCGCATTGCGCCGTCCGAAAATACCTATATGTAAACGCAGTCCGCGCGGTGTCTTTTGCATCTCATTATCCTCTTTCGATTATATATTAAAAATAGAAATCCCGTTCATCGCTGCTATCGATTTTTTTCATTCGTTGCCTGATGCGCTCTTTCATTCGTTCGTCGTCCAGTTTGTCGAGCTCGCGTTCGATCTGCCGTGCACCGGCGCACCGGGTTTGATCGGAAGCGTAATCGTGCAAATATTCCTTTAATGTAAGAATGCCGTTAGGCGTACAGAATCGTTCGATAAAGCCCGGAATGGAGAATTCCATAAAGTGTTTGCCGGTTCTTCCCACCCGATAACAGGCGGTGCAAAAGCTGGGCAGATAGCCGTCGTCCAGCAACTGGCGCATAACTTCATCCAGCGGCCGCAAGTCCCCCAGTTCAAACTGCTCGTTTTCGGCCGCCTGAGTTTGCGCATCGCCGGCCTCCGTGTAGCCGCCCATTTCGATTCGGCTGCCGGCGTCGATCTGGGAGACGCCGAAGGCCATGATTTCGCGACGTAATTGCGGTTGTTCCCGCGCGGTTAAAATCAGGCCCGTATAAGGTACGGACAGTCTCAATATGGCCACGAGGCGTTTAAAGTCGTAATCATTGACAAGATAATCTTCTTTCATCTCGATGCCGTGGGCCGGCCGCAACCTCGGAAAACTGATGGTATGGGGGCCCACACCGTACCGTTCCTGCAGGAAACGGGCGTGCGCCACAAGACCGAGAACGTCGAAGCGCCAGTCGTACAGGCCGAACAACGCACCGATGCCCACGTCGTCGCAGCCCGCTTCGAAGGCCCGGTTCAAGCCGTCCAACCGCCACAAATAATCGCCTTTAGCCGTGTTTTCCGGGTGCATGCGGCGGTAGCTTTCGTGATGATAGGTTTCCATAAAGATCTGATAAGTGCCGATCCCGGCTTCATGTACGCGACGGTAGCCGTCAAAATCCAGCGGAGCGGCGTTGATGTTCACCCGTCGTATTTCACCGTGGTCTTTTTGTACAGCATAGACCGTTCGCACCGAGTCGGCAATAAACGAGGCGTCGTATTTGGGATGTTCACCGAATACGAGAATAAGCCGTTTATGGCCCTTGTCCTCCAGCGCCTCCACCTGTCCGACAATCTCCTCTTTTTCAAGGGTACGCCGTACCGCTCCGGAATTGCTTCTTCTGAATGAACAATAGGCGCAGTCATTAATGCAGTAGTTGCCGATATACAAAGGCGCAAACAGAACAATACGGTTACCGTACACCCGCCTTTTAAGCGTGCGTGCGGCTTCGAAGATTTCTTCAACCAATTCTGGAGACTCTGCGGACAGCAGAACGGCCGCCTCTTCCATGGTCAGCGGTTTTTTGTCCATGCTTTTAGCAATCACCGTCCGAATCCGTGCAGCATCTTCCTTCGTATCATGAATCAGGGAATGAATATGAGCATCATCTATAAAATCAACGCCATTATTTGAAAGTTGTCGATGGCGCATTGGTAACACCTTCCTTCGGTTTAATCGTTTGGTTATCCCAGGAGCGTTTTTCGCCGGGCTTGATAGTGTAGCGACGAGCCCGGCCCCCGGGCGCGAAATCGTCCCCCTTGCGAAAGGCAGGCATCAATACTCCGCTGGATGTCTTCGGCGGTTTCCTGCAGGCACACCCGGCGCGGATAGATATCGTACGATGCCCGGTATGCAATCGGCGTAAAATTGGGCATAATGACATTGGCGCCGCGTACTAAGCCCAGCTCCCGGCCGTTTTCACGGTCCAGCGTTACCAGAGCACTGGTGGTTGGGATATTGGTTTCGGGACATAGAAGCCGCATCAGGGCATTTACTTTATATGTCATCAACGTGTCGTTGGGCACCTGATTTCGATGATCTTTGCCGCGCTCTAACTCTTGATGTAACGCCGTCTTTGGATGCGGTATAAACGGCCCGTTCCCGATCATATCCGGCTGCAGATCGTAAAGCGTCAACAAGTCATTGACGAGGATGTCATAATGCTGGCCGGGGATACCGATCATGATGCCGCTGCCGATCTCATAACCAAGTGTGCGCAGACAGCGCAACATCTGCAAGCGATTCAGCCAGTTGGTATAACGGCTGGGATGAATATGTTCGAAGAGGTCTTGATCGCTGCTTTCGATTTTCAATAAATAGCGGTCGGCGCCGGCGTCCCGCCAAAGGCTCAGTTCTTCAGGCGTTCGTTCGCCCAGACTCAGGGTGACAGCCATATCATGGCGCCTTTTTATCGTTGCGATGATATCGGTCAGCCATGAGGTGCTTATACCCGGGTCTTCCCCGGATTGTAAGACCACTGTTCCATAGCCGGACCGGGCGATGCAATCAATGGTCTTCAGAATTTCTTCTCGCTGCATACGATAGCGCGGAAGTTCAAAGTTCTCCGCATTAATGCCGCAATAGCGACAGCGACAACGGCAATAATTGGATATTTCGATAATGCCGCGTAAATGGACGCCGTCCCCCACCGTATCATGGCGTACCCGATCTGCCTCGCGCCACAATGTCTTCAGGCGTGAGGGCTCCGTTTCGAGAAGCCATTGACGAAGCTGCTTCCGTAACAATGTTCTGTTTCCGATATTAAGTAGATTCATGATGTCGGTTCGTCTGCCTCCGGCGCCAAATCGTTCAGGTGTACGGTAAACGTACTGCCTTTCTCTTTTTCGCTTTCGACCTCCACGCTGCCTTCATAGAGGTTAGTGAGTCGTTTTAAGATTGAAAGCCCCAATCCGCTGCCCATGATATTGCGGGTCTGTTCATTTTTAATTCGTGAAAACTCCCGGAACAATTTTTCCTGTTCCTGTTCGCTCATTCCGATACCGGTATCGGCGACTTTAATGATGGCTGAGCGATCGTCTTTCGTTATGTACACATCCACCCGTCCGTTATCTTTATTATATTTGATGGCGTTGGAGATCAAATTGTTGAATATAATTTCCAGTTCGCCGGCGTCTCCCCAAATTTCAATCGGCTCTTCGGCATGCAAATCGATATCGATGTTGCGTTCTTTAGCGCTGACGCTCAATGTTTCAATGGACTGTTTGGCCGGTTTCAGAATGTTCACCTTTTCCAGTTTCCGTTTTTTCTCTCCGGACTCGATACGCGTTAGATCGAGCAAATCAAAAATAAGCTTCCGCATGCCGTCAAGCCGTAACAGGGAGCGCTCAATGATTTTATCGTAATCGGCAATATCATCGCCCGCCGTGTGCCTTTTCATCAATTGCAGATAGCTGTCCACCGCCGCAAGCGGCGCTTTTAATTCATGAGCCAGTACCGAAATAAACTGGAAACGTACTTTGCGTTTTTCTTCAGACAATGTCCGCGCCTGACGCTGGGCGATGAGACTCCGCGCGGCTTTTTTGACCACGCTTTTAAGTTCGTCTGGTGTAAATGGTTTAGCCAGGAAATCGAAGGCGCCGTTTTTGGTCGCGCTCACCGCCACTTCGATCGAGGCGTAAGCGGTGACCATAACCGTAAGCACGTCGATCTTATTTTCAAGGATTTTTTCAAGAACGTCCAACCCGCTTAAACCGGGCATTTTATAATCCAGGAGCACCAAATCGAAGTGTTCGCCCAGTAATTTTTCCATGGCTTCATTTCCATCGGCCGCGTCATCCACGTTAAAACCGACTTCGCGATCATCCAGATCCGGTACGTTAACCCGGAATCGACTGAGCACTTTGGCTGCGCCCTTGCGCATGCCCGCTTCATCGTCGACGATTAGAACGTTTAAGTTTTCCATGGTTTGCACTTTCATCCAATGTTATTGCGGTTGTAACAAACGGTTGATCTCTTTTTGCAGTTGTTCAAAACGAATCTCTTTATCCAGCACTGTATCGGCTTTAATCCACGAGCGCATTTCATCCGTTGCAGCGTCGAACTTCAATCCCGTTTCTCCGGTTACGCCGGTTATCAGAATGACCGGCACATCGGGATATTTTTTCTTGACTTTATAACTCAGAACAAAACCGCTGTCTTTATGCTCCATCATTAAATCCAAAATAGCCAGATCCGGTTTAGACTCTTTTAGAATGCGCTCGGCTTCGGCCTGGCTTTGGGCTGCTAATGTTTTAAAATTCATGGCTTCCAGCTTAAGCCGCATCTGTTCCAGAAGATCGATATCGTCGTCGGCGATCAGGATTGTTTTTTGATTTCGTGCTGCCATGATGTTTCCTCATCTATTTGATTGTTCGTGTTGACCGTTGCCGTTGGCTGCGAAGTTTCTTTGCCGCGGCAGCGTTACGACAAACGTGGTTCCTGTCGGGCCTTTTTTTTGATCGCAGTTTGAGATGACCTCTATTTGGCCGCGATGCATTTTTATGATGCCGTAGGTTACCGCCAAACCAAGGCCCGTACCTTTACCAATTTGTTTGGTTGTGAATAGCGGTTCGAATATTTTTTGTTGAATGGACTCGGGGATGCCCGGTCCGGTATCCTGTACATGAATTTTGATGCGCCCGTTGTCCTGTTCGGTTTTTATTGCGATGCGACCGCCCTCGGGCATGGCTTCGACGGCGTTCATGATCAGATTGGTCAGCACCTGCATAATTTGGTCGGCGTCCACTTCAACTTTGCGATCAATCAGACGGTGCTCTACATCGATTTGAACATGCTCCGGTTTAATAATCGCCTTCAGGCAGCGGTCGATCAGATTACAGATATCCGTGGCCTGGTGCACCACTTTATTTTTACGTGCAAAATTGAGCAAGCCCGAAACGATGGTTTTACAGCGTTCGGCCTGCTCCACGATCATATTTATTTCCTCGTACATCTCGGAATCTTTCGGACACGCTTCCGCCATCAACTTTGCGTAAAGCAGAATCACGCCCAGGGGATTGTTGATTTCATGAGCGATACCGGCGGAAAGTTGTCCCATGCTGGCCCTCTTTTCCGCGGCGATCAAGGCCTGTTGAGTATGGGCCAGTTCTTCATTGGACTGATGAAGGTCCGAAAGCGATTGTTTCAGGCGCTCAATGGTAAAGGGCAGGCACATTTCATTTTCGGCCAGACCTTTGTGTATGGCAATAGCGTGTTCGCGGCATGTCTCGTAGCCGCAGGCGCCGCAATCCAGTTCATCTTCGGGATTGTGTTTGCCCATTGCGGCGAGCACTTTATCGATATCTTCTTTCGAAGGCAGCGGAATCCGGCAATCCTCCGTACGGAACGTAACCGATAAATCCAGCGTCTGTAACCGATCGTGATAAAGACGGCGGTCTTCCTGCGATAATGCTTCGATGCGTTTGCGGGCATAATGGCTGACGGCGTTGCGCCGCGTAAAATAGGGTTTTTCTTTGGAAATGCCGGGTCCCATGATGCAGCCGTTGCAGCATAATACTTCAAGTAATTGGGCCGTCAATGCGCCGTTTTCAAATTCCTTAATAGCCTGCACAAAGTTGCTTTTACCGTCCACCGCCAGCACCTGTTCGCTTAAAAGGTCTTCCTGCAAATGGGAGGCTTGCAACATTCCCCGGCTAATGGGAAAAAGAGCACCGAGACCGGGCGGCGGCGGATCAAACTCCGATGCTTCCACCGATTGTGCTGTAATCGAATGGCGTTCAAACAGGCTGTTTAATTCGCTGAACGTCAATACTTCGTCTATTTCATCCGAAAATAAATCACGATTGGCTTCGGATTTTTTAGCGAAACAGGGACCGATGAAAACGATTTTAAGATTATCGCCGTAAAGATGGTGCATAACGCGCGCCATGGCAACCATAGGCGAAATGACGGGCGCCAGATAGGGCACTAAACCGGGATGATACTTTTCGACATAAGCCACGATAGCCGGACATGAGGTGGCGATATAGCGTTGTTCATTACCATTTGCAATCAGTTTACGGTAAGCGTTGGCCACAAGATCGGCGCCAAATGAAACCTCGCTTACATAATCGAAGCCCAGCCGCCTAACCATTCCAACAAAGGCGTTATAATCCAAATCCTGGTATTCGACCGGAAAACTCGGTGCCACGATAGCCGCCACGGGCACGGATCCATTCAGAAGCCTTTGCACATCCTCCGTGGAAGCCGCCACCTTCTTGGCGTTTTGCCTGCAGACGCGTACACAATTGCCGCAGCCGATGCAGCGTTCGGCGATCACCTCGGCCTGTCCGCCTGATATGCGGATGGCTTTGGCGGGGCAATCGCGTACACAGGTGTAGCACACCCGGCAGCGTTCTTTTATGGTACTGATCAATCCGATCATGTTGTTTTCACCCTTGTTTCCCGTTGCAATCTATGTCAGCACCTCTTTTTTATGGTAATGGGTGTGTAACAGCCGATGGCTGAGGTCGCCTAGCGGCCGGCCCAGAAACGTATCGTACAGTTCCATCACCGCCTTATTGCGGTGCGATGCCCGAACGGTTTCTCTGGAATCGATCTGGTACAGGGCCTGTAGCCGGGCGCGTATATCTTCCGGCTTTGTGTCGAAGGGTTGTCCCCCGCCGCCGATGCACCCGCCGGGACAGGTCATCACTTCGATAAAATGAAGATCGTCTCTTCCGTTTTCTATCTGATCGAGCAGGGTACGGGCGTTTTTGATTCCGTTGGCCACCGCCACCCCGATATCCATATCTGCAACGGAGAGGCGCGCTTCACGAATGCCTTCCAATCCGCGGATCGTTTTTATTTCGAGGGTTTCCGGTTCGTTTCCGGTTAGCAAGTAATGAGCAGTGCGCAGAGCCGCTTCCATTACGCCGCCGGTGCCGCCGAACATTTTGCCGGCCGTACTGCGTTTTCCGAAAGGTACGTCCGGTTGTACCGGCCGCAGCGATTCGAATTCAATACCGTACATTCGAATCAAACGGGCGAATTCGCGGGTGGTCAAAACGGCGTCCACATCGGGGATACCGACGCTCGTCAATTCAGGGCGCTGCGCTTCGAATTTTTTAGCCGTACATGGCATCAAGGCCACGCTAAAGACGCTGGAGGGATCGATGCCCTCTTTCTGGGCATAATAGTGTTTCAAAACGGAACCCAGCATTTGCTGCGGACTTTTGCATGTGGAAAGATGAGGCAACAGGTTCGGGTAAAACTGTTCGACGAATTTGATCCAACCCGGCGAACAACTGGTAAGCATGGGCAATGCGCCGCCGTTTTGAATACGGTCCACCAACTCGGAGGCTTCTTCCATTATGGTGAGGTCGGCCGAAAAAGCCGTATCGAACACACGATCAAAACCCAGGCGACGCAGTGCATGAACCATCTTTTTATCCACATCGCTGCCGGCTTTGATACCGAACTCTTCCGCCAGTGTAACGGATATGGCCGGTGCGTGCTGCACCACAACAAATGTGTCTTCGTCCTGCAGAGCATCGGTGACCATCTTCAAATGGCTCTGCTCACGTAATGCACCCGTTGGACAGACCATGATACACTGACCGCAGTTGATGCAGCCGGATACGTTCAGACTTTCTTCAAAGGCGGGGGCAATAACGGTTTTACTGCCGCGTTTAACAAAATCGATGGCCGCAACGCCCATAATTTCTTCACAGGTGCGGACGCATTTACCGCAGAGAATGCACTTATCCTGATCGCGCACAATCGCAGGCGACGACACATCCATTTTGTGTTCACAACGTCCGGCCGTATAACGGCGCTCGCGGACGCCGTAACGCTCGGCCAGGCTCTGCAGAGTACAATTGCCGTTGCGAACGCAGTAGAGACAATCATCGGGATGGTTGGCAAGAAGCAGTTCAACAATGGTTTTACGCGCTTTAACGGCGCGGGGCGAATTGGTCCGGATTTTCATGCCCTCCTGCACGGGATACGAACAACTGGGAATCAAATTGCGTTGTCCTTCCACATCAACCGAACAGATACGGCAGGCGCCGCTCGGCACGAGTTCTTTCATGTGGCAAAGGGTGGGAACGTGGACGCCGCCGCGCTCCATGGCGTTTAATATGGTTTCGCCTTCTCTGGCTTCGATGGTTCTTCCGTTGACTTCAATTGAGATCATAGATTTACGACTCCCTCAGTTTACACAAACGGCGTTGAAGCGGCAGACATCAACACAGGTGCCGCAACCGATGCATTTGTCGTTCAAAATATAATGGGCGGATTTTTTTTCACCGATGATAGCGTCGGCGGGACACTTACGCACACACAATCCGCAACCTGTGCACTTTTCCTGATCGATGCTGTACGTAAGCAATTCGGCGCATACACCCGCGGGACAGCGGCGCTCATAAATATGCGCCTCATATTCTTCCCGAAACCACTGCAGCGTACTCAAAACGGGATTGGGAGCGGATTGCCCCAAACCGCACAGGCTGGTATCCTGAATCACTTCCGCCAGCCGCGGAAGATATATCACGCTTTTAAAACGCTCCAGGGCGTCGATACCGGTTTCCTGTTGCCGGCCGCGGCTTAACAGCTCCAAAGTATTCAACATTTGGCGGGTGCCCTCCCGGCAAGGGATGCATTTGCCGCAGCTCTCCCGCTGAATAAAATCCATAAAAAATTTAGCCAGATCGACCATGCAGGTACCTTCGTCCATAACGACCATTCCACCGGAACCCATCATGGCGCCAACGGATTTGAGCGATTCGTAATCCACCGTTATATCGATGTGCTGTTCCGGAATGCAGCCGCCGGAGGGGCCGCCGATCTGAACCGCTTTAAACGGCCTATCATCGGCTACGCCTCCGCCGATATCGAATACGACTTCGCGAATGGGGATGCCCATGGCTACCTCGACGAGGCCGGTATGTTTGATTTTGCCGGAGAGGGCAAACACCTTGGTGCCTTTACTGCCTTCGGTGCCGCAGGTATGGAACCATTCGGCGCCGTTAACAATAATCGACCCGATATTGGCCAGCGTTTCCACATTGTTGATTATGGTTGGTTTGCCGAAAAGTCCGCTCACGGCCGGAAACGGCGGTCGCGGTCTCGGCATACCGCGACCGCCTTCGATGCTGTGAATCAGGGCGGTTTCTTCGCCGCATACAAAGGCGCCGGCGCCCTTTTTAATGACGACTTCAAAATCAAAGCCGCTGTCCAGGATATTTTCGCCGATCAGATTGTAGCGACGCGCCCGATCGATCGCGTGCCGCAAACGCGTGATCGCAAGCGGATATTCTGCGCGGATATAGATATACGCCTTAGATGCACCGATGGCATAAGCCGCAATGGCCAGCCCCTCTAAAATCCGGTGCGGATCGCCTTCGATAATGGCGCGATCCATAAACGCGCCGGGATCGCCCTCGTCGGCGTTGCAAATCATATATTTTTGATCGCTGTCGGCCTGCAGTGCAAACTTCCATTTTTTACCGGCAGGAAATCCGCCTCCGCCGCGGCCGCGTAAGCCGCTTTCTTCAATGGTATCGCATACTTCTGCGGGCGTCATGGTATGAAGGGCTCGCGCCAGTCCCTGGTAACCACCGCTTGCCATGTATTCTTCGATACTGTTCGGATCGATGATTCCGCAATTTTTCAGCACCCAGCGCGTTTGTCGTTTAAAAAAAGGATGTTCATCCAGAAACGGAATAACTTCCCAGGCCTGAAGGTTGGGATTGCGATGTTGTCCCGTAACCGCGTCCAGCGGTACTTTGCCCTCCAATACCTGTTCGGCAATGTGCGCCGCTTTATCGGCGGTAACTTGACGAAACATCAAACGTGTGCGACCGGGTAATTGTACGTCCATCAGCGGTTCGTCCGAACAAAGGCCGATGCATCCGACTTCAATTACGTCGGCATCCACATTTCGATCGTTCAAATACTGACGAAGCGCATTTATTGTTTTATCGGCGCCCGCACTTAAACCGCAGGTTCCGGCGCCGATATAAAAGATCGGTTTCGTTACCACATTGCGACGTACAGCAGCAAGGATGTTTTCACGGCGGTGCGATACGGAGCTTTGCTTTCCGGTTACATAGTCCGGTTGAAGCAATGCTGAGAATAACTCCTGAACCTGTTTTGTTTGTTGATTCACGTTACTTCTCCCGATTTCTGTATTCTCTTAAAATTTTACGAACCTGGCCGGTTTGCACCCCGGCATGAAATTCTCCATTTACGCTGATCACCGGCGCTAATCCGCATGCGCCGATGCAGGCAACCACTTCCAGGCTGAACAGACCGTCGCGGCTGGTTTCGCCCGGTTTAATCTTCAATTCCTGCTGAAGGGTTTTCAGGACGCCTGCAGAACCCTTAACATGGCAGGCTGTGCCGCGACAAACCTGAATGTGGTATTTACCGATGGGCTGAAACCGAAATTGATTATAAAAGGTTGCCACACCGTATATTTTGCTGGCGGGAAGATTAAGATGGCGACCGATTTCGGTTACGGCCTCGCGCGATAAATAGCCTTGTTCTTCCTGAATTTCCTGTAAAATCGGGATCAAGCTGTCCCGCTTTGCCGCAGGAAAGCGTTGCAGAATCGTGTCAACACCGTTTTGTTGCATATTTCAACTCCTCAATCATCCTGTTTATGCGTTAAAAAGGCCAGTTTTTCGAGCTCCATGGTGATATCCAATTGACCGCGCAGGACAAAGTCCGGGACGCGTATCGGAAAAGGAGCAAAGTTGAGAATCGCCCGGATACCGCTCTCGACCATCCGATCGGCAATGTTCTGGGCCGCATCGGCCGGCACGGTGATGATGCCGATGGCTGCATCCAATTCCCTGATCTTGTTTTCCATTTGGTCCACAGGGAAACAACGGCAGCCGGCAATAACCCGGCCGGTCTTATTCTCATCGTTATCAAAGGCGGCGACAATCTCAAATGCGGGTTGCCGGTAGCCGAAATAGGAGAGAAACGCCCGCCCCAAATTGCCGACACCGGCAAGGACAATTCTCTGCTTATGCCCGTTTTCCAGGATTTCCCGAATGCGGTCGATCAGTTGCTCCACGTGATAGCCCTGCTTGGATTGGCTTGCGTAGCCGATTTGCATCAAATCACGCCGGACCTGCGCCGGGGTATTATCCGCGAGATGTGCCAACTGATGGGAATAGATATATTTTTGGCCCTCTCTTACCACCAGGCTCAGAAGGCGTTTGTAAAGCACCAGTCGTTCTATGGTTTTAACGGGCAACATGATTGTTCCTTAATTGTGCAAGTATTCACACTGTGAACTGTTTCACATGTGAAATATAACACAAATGCGCGACCTGGTCAAATATTTGTGAAAATTTTAACAAAAATATTGCTGGATTTTTCTTCATGGGAATTGCAGGGAAAATAAGTAAGGATCGGGGCGTGGAGGTTCTGTAAATATGTCTGCTGAATTACACGTTTTTTATTTTATTCGTTCATTAACGATAAGCGCTTTTTAACCTGGAATTTGTGAATCATTTCTGCTCCAAACGTTTGAAGCGGTTAATAAAAATGCGCGTTTATTACGTCGAATAAAGGTACCGCATGAGAGACAGCGGTTGCTTACATTACGATCAGGTTTGGAATTGGGCGCGATTTGTGTAATTTATGGCTCAGGGTATTTGTAAAAGGAAAGGGCATGCCGTGGCCGAAATTCGTTTAAATACACATGAAGTGCTGGAAATCGTTCGCAAGAATGTATCGCTGCCGGATTACATCCGAAATATATACGCCCGCCCCGACGGATTTGTGCTGCAAATAAAGCTCCGCTCTTTACTCCCGCCCATTACCGCCGATATCTTCTTTGAACGTTATGAAAACGGAAACATACACCTGAAAATCAAAACCAACGGGCTTATTGATCTGATTCTGAAATTATTCAATCTGCCCCAAAACGAATGGTTTAAGATCCATCCACCGGAAGTGAGCATTGATGTAAACGGTCTTTTACGGGCAATGATGCGGGGCGTGGAGGTAACGTATATTGATTATAAAGATGAGCAATTTTCGATATCGACGATGCCGGTGGATAATTAAAAGCCGCAATGATATCGATTTTAGCTTTTAATATTACCACAATTGAATCGCTGAATTATTCAGTATGCATTCATGCAACCATCCAATAAATTACAAAATCATTTATTTATTAGAATTGGGTACTTCGCGACTGAACCGGATTTACTTAAACCAGGTCTGTCAGGGTCAAGCTATTGGTTCTTCACTTGACCAATTTTGAAATCTGTTTAAACCGATCCGTCCCGGCTTCTTTGCACAACTCAAACAGCAATGATTCCGAAGTGGTTATAATGCAGCCGCTGTCGCGCAGTCGTTCGACGGCCACGCTTTTATCATTTGGCCCGCGTGAACCGATGCAGTCTTCTACAATTACCGGCTGGTAATCCGCATCGACCAAATCCAGCGCCGTTTGCATGACGCACACATGCGCTTCGATGCCAAACAGAATGATCGAAGGCCGTTGTAAACGATTCAAAGCTTCCATAAAGCTCGGTTCGCCGCAGCAACTGAAGGCTATCTTTTCGATGCGATCAGCATCTTGGAGGATGGACGCCACCGATGGAATGGTATTGCCCAGACCTTTGGTGTATTGCTGTGTTACGCGGATCGGGGCGTCGAGTATTTGCAAGCCTTTAATCAGGCGTTTAATATTGTTTTCCAAATGTTCGTGTGCGTGAATATGCGGAAAGAGCCGCTCCTGTAAATCGACCAGCACAGCCGCAGAATTTTCTATAACAATGCGCATGTCGTCTCTCCATCTTTAAAAAACAATTTGTTTAAGACCCTGTTCAATGCCCCTTACCGCGCCGCGTCGACGCTCGTTAGGGTAGCCCAGACAGTGGGCCACGTATCGTACACGTTCGATAACCCTTTCCCGATTGATATGCTGGTGACCATAAATATGGATACTTGACCCCAGTGTGCGTAACTGTCGTTCGATCAGGGACGAACCGGCGACGCGGCTGAAATTGAAGGCCGGCATACGATCATATTTCTTCATTCGTTCGCGGTCTCTTTGCCGGTCTTCGCTGAACATAACATCCTGGCGCGGCAAGAAGTGGCTGAACGAGATTGTGGGGGCAAGATCATTTCCGTTTTGGCGGCGGTTCAATTCCATAAAATAGCGGATTGGAGGATAGCCTTTAAATGAATCCGGCCAGTTAACAAAATAGTTATCGCTCCACATTCGATTGCTCTCATCCTCACCGGGCTTTGGAATATATAATGAATCTGCGCCCTGTTCGGGTGTAGTATACCAGGAATGAAGCGGTACAATCCTTATGACTGCCTCTTTGTGCGCTTTAAGCGTTTGAGGACTCATAAAAACAGCGTTTTGCTCGCAGAACGTATAAATCCGTTCAAATTTTTCTATGGAATCTTGCCAGCCCTCATTTCGAATCCAAAGATCGTGATTGCCCGGCGTAAAAAAAAGATATGCGAAGCGTTGTTTCAGGCGCAACAACGTATCTTTTAATAAATCAAAATGATGGCTAACGTCCCCGGAAAGAATCAAAATATCCTCTTTATAATCATGCCCGGACAAGTCCTCCATCCATTGCCGGTTTTCATCATAATCCACATGTATGTCGGAAATCGTAAAAATGCGCATAAAGCTCAACCGTTTTATATATGGCATAGGATAATAACGGAAAGGGTGCAATTCAAACCGATTGTTTTTAGCGAAATGAGAAACCGCATTCATCAAACATTAAGGTGTTGTATCTTTAATCAAACGCAGAAGCGGCGTTGTGGGATGCTTTATCTTGATTCTTTCTCATTTTGTTTGGGAGGACCGACCATCTCTTGGACCAGACTGAGCATTTGTTTGAAATCGATCGGTTTACTGATAATGCCGTCGCTCTGGTCAATGATTTTTCCCATTTTTTCCGTTACCGCATAACCGGTAATAAAAAGAAACTTGTGTGAATAACCCAATGCTTTAACTTTTTTAAAGAGGTCCGTTCCCGACATTACCGGCATGTTAATATCCGAAATAATCAAATCGAATGTCCGGTCATTAATAAGTTGCAATGCCTTGAGGCCGTTACCGGCTCCATTGCACTTATAGCCCTCATTTTTTAACATTTCAACCATGGTATGTTGAATATCCTCCTCATCATCAACCACTAAAATACTGGGATTTTCAACGGATCGGCCCTTATTTGCAGAAGCCTTGATATCGATAATTTTTGTGGACAGGTAGTCCTGTTTTTGAATGTCCGTTATGCGGCGCAAATCCTGGACAAGCTCTGCAATACGGTTGACCAGAGTTCGGCTTTTAGTCAAATATTCTTTTTTATTGTTGTTTAATTCCATCAGATTAATATAATTCGACAGGGCCTGCAAAGGTTGCGAAAACTCATGGGAAACGGCGCCGGCCAACTCCTGTACCGTCTTTAACATTTCCGCCCGACGTGCATCTTCTTCCGTTCGTTTCTGTTTTGTTATGTCGTTTGCAACGGTAATGTAGGCAATGGGTTGATCATGCTCATCGTATATGGTGGAGGTGGACATGTGGAGCGGAAATTCGGTGCCGTTTTTACGACGATCCATCAATTCGCCCTGCCAGCCGCCGTTGCGTGTTTTGGAAACAAATGTCTCCATCAATTGCGGCGCCGTTTGCTTTTTTTGCAGTTCATGCGCCGTATGGCCGTGCACTTCATCCCGCCTGCAATCGTAGACTTTAAGAAACGAATCGTTCACAAACAAAATATTGTAATCCAGATCAGTAATACAGATGATCTCCGTTACACTGGCGATTGCCTGCGCAAACATTTTCAACGATTCCTCGGCCTTTTTTTGGTCGGTGATATCATGAAGGCTTTCAATGATGTTTGAAATCGTGCCATCGGAATCAGGTAAAGGATGATAGGTGATGTCCATGTAGCGTTTACCCAAACCGGGAAAGGTAAACCACAATTGATACTGAACGATCTTTCCTTGCAGGCAGGCTTCAAGGTGTTTCTTTATGATCGAATCAAAAATGGTATCTCCGAAAAATTCTCTCACCGGCCGACCGCTCATTTGTTGTTGCTTAACATCAAATGCCCGACGATAGGCTTCATTTGTGATTTGGTAGTTGAAATTACTGTCGATAACCGACATACCGTCGTTGGTGAGGGATACAATTTGTTGGTTGCGTTTTAATTCATTTTCGGCAACCTTACGTTCGGTAATATCTTCTTTAATCGCTAAAAAATGGGTAATGGCGCCTTGCTCGTCTTTGATCGGGGCAATGTGTGCAAACTCCCAGTAAGATTTACCGTTTTTTTGGACATTGTGCAATTCGCCACGCCATACTTCACCGTTTCGGATAGTATTCCAAAGATTGGCATAAAATTCTTTCGATTGCATACCCGATTTTAATATACGCGGATTTTTGCCGATCACTTCATCGCGGCTATAACCGGTGATTCTGGTGAAAAATGGATTCACATATTCGATGTTGCCCGAAACATCCGTGATCATAATCGAAGTGGGATTTTGCTCCACAGCCTGGCTCAGTATGCGGATTTGTTCCTCTTCCTTTTTTCGTTTACTGATATCTTTGCCGATGCCCAGTACAAAGCTGCGATTATCATATCGGATGTTACTCAGAGTAAGTTCCAGCGTTATAGAACGGCCATTCAGAGTCTTGTGATTGGCTTCTAAGTTTTTTTCACCTTCCCGCTCGAGAGAAGCAACCAAATCGCGCCACGCGGTTTCATCTTCAATGGAATGATTAATATCATAAAAACACATTTCGCGTATAGATGACTTCGAATATTCCAATTTGGAGCACGCCGCTTCGTTCACATCCAGAAAACGGCCGGTGTCGGCATCGATAACAAACACTAATTCCGTGCTCTTTTGCATTAAATAACGAAATAAAACCAACTGATCTTCGTCAATTTTGCGATTTGTAATGTCGCGAATCACACCCTCCAGGTAGAGCAATTGATGCGATTCGTCAAATACGCCGCTTCCGAATTCTTCGACCCAACGCCAGCGTCCGTCGCGATGTTTGATTCGGTAACTCAAATGGAAGGGATGGTTTCGTTCGAGAGCCCGGCTAACATTGTTAACAATATAGGATGTGTCTTCGGGATGAAATAGCTGCATCAAAGTGATTTCGTTATTCAAAAACCGCTCGGGCGGGTAGCCGCTTAACTGTTTGATGTTATCGCTGATTTTTAATACCGTATAATGTTCATCATCTTTGCATTGATAAGACGTAGCGGGCAAGTTTCCCGTTTTCGTACGATAGTGTTTTTCGGCCCTGTTAAGCCAATCAATGGCTTGTCTTTTTTCGCGGGCGTATTGCAGTGTATGTTTCAACCATTCGTCGTTGATTTTGTGGTTGACAATGAAATCATCCAAACCGGCATCGATCATTCGATGGCCTGTCTCTGAATTTTCCGTATCCACGACGGCAATAATCAGAGTGTGCGGATACCTCTGTTTGATGAGCGAAACAACCCGCTTTAATATGCTTTGATCTTCAATATCTTGCAGGAATACCAGTTCGAACGCCTCTTGATCCAGGGCATGGAACGACTCAGAGGTTGTTGAAACATTATGAATCCCGAGAGCAATATCGTCGATGCGATCCGGCAAACTGTTCAAAAGTGCGCCGGTTTTATTCGAAGCATCTTCAACGACCAGAATGTGTCGGTATTCTTTATTTTTTGTTGTATTGGTCAATTGTATGGCTCACTCAATATTCTTTTGACATTTTTTAATTTTCGTCTAAACTCCGGTAAACTTGAGAGCGGCGAATTGGGAGGGCAAGTTAATCCAAATACAAGAAAATCAGGGATTAATACATTTAAAATGATTAGCGTTAACGGCAGTTGAAGCAGGTGTAGAATTGTCGCCGATAAGAATGGTGTGATGCGTCGAAAAAAACATGAACGTTTTTACGAAACAAAAGAACATACCATGAGGACGCCTGTCGGATTTTATGTCGCTCCGATTCCGATCAAAAACTACTTTTGCATCAGTGTACCTTTCAATGTTTTGGTCGCAAAAACAGTGGTTAAATGGTGCGTTTCAACCAGGTTATCATGGAAACCGATTTTTAAAAACGAATGACCCTACTTCCGGTTATTTGACTTTTGTTACTTTTCCATATTGTACAGATACGCCTTGAATCCACTCATAGCGTGCGCCGTAGTCGAAATTTTTTAACACATCGTAGGCGCCCACGGGACAGACGGAAATATCGCCGGGTGTGTTAATGCCTTCATAGCCGAACAATTCGAGGGATTTATCTTCATTCAATCCCAATGTATCGGAGCTGCCTTGGGGATAAAACTGAAGAAGACTCGGGTTGCCCTCTGAAGCGTACTCAATATAGCCGCCGTTGAGATTGATTGTAATATCATAATAGCGGTTCGGTTCGAAGGGGAAGGCATCCAGCCAGATTACATAATGAGCGCTGCGCCGCAGAATGTCATTATGAATCTTCAGGGCATGGCGGCCCGCTTCAATTTTGGCTTTGTTATCCCGAATGCCTTCGACAAATTCTTTTTGATTCTTCTCTTTAAAAGAATCGTACAGATTGACCCATTCGGTTATCGCCTGCGGTTCCTTTTCGTTTTTATATGTCTGAGCCGAAACTCTATAAAGGCTGTTGCTTGCTATATCTTGCTCTGTTGCATCCACAAAAATTTGAATATGATTGATCAAAACCTTTAGTCGATAAAGGGTTTGGCCTTTCAGATGAATATCCCTTATTTGAAAGGCGATGGCGCCATTGGGGACAAGCAGTTCACAGGTGGCATTATAATTTCCACTTGTCATTTTTAAAGCGTGTTCCGGGGTTTGGACCTGGTACTGATGGTCGGGATTGGAAAGGTTCAGGTTAACCGCGTCGAATAATTCGCCGATTTGCCGTACGCTTACTTGAATATAGGATTCGTTTGCGCCGAGCTGGCTATCGACCCTGGTGGCTGTTAATTCGGCGGATGTAAACGCCCAGCCCTCGGTTACATGGATACTTGCGCCGTTATCCAGATTGTAAGAAAAATCCGCGACCTCAAGATTTCGGGCATGCAAAAGCGTTAGAGAAAGCAGACATGTTACAAAGAGGCTTAACAATTTGCGTGTTTTCATAGTGTTTCCTTTCGACTTGTTAACCGATCGTTTATCTATTGGGCATCCCAATTTGGTAAATTTAAAATTGCGTAATCGCCGATATTAACCGTAGTTAGCGTTTATGCTTAAGAAACCAGTCGTAAAGCTCTTTATTATGATATGTATCCGTCCATGCATCGTGGCCGGCCTGGGGATAGACGGTAAATTTGACATCAGAGCCCAATTCTTTCAGAGCGTCCACCATGCGCTGGGATTGCTCGATGGGCACAACCGAATCTTTGGCGCCGTGAAATACCCAAATCGGCAGATTCTTGATCCGTTCCGCTTTTTCCGGATCGCCGCCCCCACAAATGGGTGCGATGGCGGCGAAGCGATCGGGATATTCCGTCGCCATGGACCAGGTCCCGTAGCCGCCCATGCTTAAGCCTGTCAGATAAATACGGTCCCTATCCACACGGTATTGATTGACGATCTCATTCAACAAAACATTGAGGGTTTCCGTAGACCACCACCGTCCTTCGGGGCATTGCGGCGACAAGACAAGGAAGGGGAAAGACCGGCCGTTCGCAATCAGCTTGGGCGGACCGTGAACTTTGACTTTATTAATATTATTGCCGCGTTCGCCCGCTCCGTGTAAAAACAGGAGCAGCGGCCAGTTTGCAGAGGTTTTATTGTAATTATCAGGCAGGTAGAGAAAATATTGTACCCGAATTTGTTTGACGATTTCTTTTTGTAATGATTGTGCGGTTTGCTGCCCCACCATAGCCTCCTTATGTGAAACACAGGCTTGAAACAACAGGATCGAAAGGATCAAAATTGTAATCAAGCGAATGTTCATAACACGATTCTCCTTATAATCGATAGCTTTTGAAAGGACAGGCAAAGTTACAAACGGTTTCGATTCAGGGAAAGAAATGATTTAAAATTTTTTGAATGTACTTCGGTTCAGGTATGCCTTTTTTTGAAAATTATTGAAGGAACGTTCTCAACTGTTTGAATCGTCTTTTAGACGGTAGGCTTAATTGCTATTACAATTCCAACCCAAACCCTTTGCTCCCTTGGCTTTATGAATATAGCGAGGATTATAAGGGGGCGTAGCCAACGCGGTTCGCACATGCCAGAACATCGGCATCTTCTTCGAACATCAACCAATTCAATTTATCCGGTTGCGCCAATATGGACTTAGCGACAATATAACCGGCAATGGTCCAGGTTTGTAATTTGCGCGCCTCTTTACCAATCAGGCGATTATCCCTGCCGTCGTAATATTCCACCCAACCGTCTTTTTGCAGCCTTTGTTCTGCGATTTCAAGTGCTTTTTCAATCGCAGATAGATGTCCGGTTTTTTGTGAAGCAGCGGCGAAACTCCATAATAAAAATGGCCAACTGCCTGCGTTATGATAGGACCAGGGCGTGTTTTTGGGATCGCAGCCCGTAAGCGTTTCCCAATCTCTTCCCTCCAATGCCGGATAACACAATTTTAGGGGCATTCGGCCAATTAAGTCGTCCCAGTGCTCACCAAACAAATGCATGATCGCTTTCGACTGTTCGGAATCGGCCAACGACGAAAGAATCGAAAGTAAATTCCCGCCGCTGAAAAAACGAAAATCCATGCGCGATGGCCCTAAATTGCCGACGAAATAGCCGCTGTTTTCAGGTATCCATTCATAAAGCCAATCGGGGATGGTTTCAGGATAAATATTAAAGCTATTGATGGCCGTTTCGCTGTACTCTTCAACGTCATAGCGATAAATCTCATTCAATCGATCGAAATCGAGCCAATAGTATTTACGCAGGTGGTAGGTTAAATGGCCGAGCCGTTCTCTCACCGCGTTCCTGAATTCCTGATTTTGTTCCGCATCATCCAGTAGTTCCCGGGCGGAGCGAAGTGCGGCATAAAATAACACTTGAATTTCGAAAGGATAACCGTAGACGCCCATACGCCGATCGATCATGAACGAGCCGTCGGGAACGAGCAGCGTAGGAAACATATCGAAACGTGCTAGCAGAGATAGTTCAAGAATCAGTCGGATAGATTCCTGGATTTTTTCATGATAAACAAAATCCCAGTCATCGGTCGCTTTTACATAAGCGCGCAGCATATAAAGCCACCAAAAGCCGGAGTCCACAGGCGCCACTTTCGCAATGGCTTTCTCACCAAAATCAGGGTCCAGAAACGCTTCACCATTTTTTTGTTGTACTTTGAAGCTGGCGGGTATTAAGCCCTCGCCGGGTTTAAAGCAATCCAATTGGCGCTCCCGGCTTTGAAGCTCCGAGGCATGCCAGAGGAAATTTTTTACGATTTGCGACTGGTCATTCATTAAAAAGGCAATGGCCGATACGGCAAAGTCGCGCGTGAATACCTGGTCGTAATTCAGAGCCTCGACCGTAGAATCCAATGCCGCCATCGTTCCGGCGGGCTCATTGCGATAGGTCACGATCGATGCCTTTAATTTGTTCATAGCGTCATCCCATATTCTATTTTCCGACATAGCTCAACTCCGGCTTAAATTTAGATTTCTTATTGTTATACATGCCCTACATCTATCTGTGCATAGAAGAGCAAATAAGTAGTTAGCTGCAATTTCGATCTCTGTCCGTATTCGATTTGCACATGATAAGATGTCTTTCTTACCGGTTTGAATCATCAGCCGCCTGTGGCAAAGCCGGGATAGAGATTCATACCACCATCCACAATCAAACTTGTTCCGGTAACATAATCGGAGTGATCCGATGCCAACCAAACGGCCGCGCGCCCGATGTCCTCCACTTCGCCGATACGATTATAGGGAACTAATTGCATAAGGCTGTTATGTGCTTTTTCGCTTTCCCATGCACTCTTGTTAATCGGTGTTCGGATGGCTCCCGGCGCTATACTGTTAACCCGGATACGGTAGGGTGCAACTTCCTGTGCAAGACTTTTCATCATGAGCATCACGCCGCCCTTTGATGAGGCGTAATTGGCGCGTCCAGCCCAGGGTATCTTTTCGTGAACCGAACTGATGCAAATAATTTTACCGGCTGCACAGGATATATTTTGAACAACGCCGCGTCTTTTGAATTCGCGTACAGCCTCCCTGGAACATAGAAATTGGCCTGTAAGATTAACATTGAGGACAGTTTCCCATTGTTCTAAACTCATTTCGTCGAACGGGGCGTCTTTTTGGATGCCTGCGTTATTTACCAGAATGTCAATTGTCGCCCATTCATCGAGCATTCGTTTAAACATGGCTTTAACCTGACTTTCATCAGAGACATCCGCCTGAATGGCCATCGCATTACTGCCAGACGCCTTGATTTTGTCAACCACCTCCTGCGCCGAATCACGATTGGAAACATAGTTAACGACCACATCCGCACCCGCCTGTCCGAGAGCCAGGGCAATTCCTTTTCCGATACCCGAATTTGCGCCTGTAATAAGCGCTTTCTGGCCCATAAGAACTTTTTCAATTGAGCAGGTCGGCATGATTACGCCAGGTAATGTGTTTTGTCCTGTGTTATCATTCATATATCATTCTCCTAATCAATATTCAATAATGTACAATAAAGTCCTTGCGCACGGGTTCCAAACATTTCCAATTCGGAATACGTTCAAGTTCGGCATCCTTTAGCATTCCGGTATTGATGACGAAAAAGCAGGATATTTCTTACAGAAGTTTTTCCGAATGCGTGGATTGGTAGCATTGTTATTCCCGATACGTGGGAAGGAAAACTCAAAACCAGAAATACATCATTTGTTTATAAAACGTTGAAAGACGTATACAGAAGATTTAGATGGTTTCATTCTCTACTCTTCCAATGTTGACTTCTAACGAAGTACGGAAAAGATTCAGAGCCGGGAAGGTTTTCTTTAAGTCTTTTCTGTTTTGAATTAGTAATTTCGGCCATTTATACAGATCGATGAAAATCATAATCCCCGAGAAGCATACTCTGTGAAAAAATGAGTAAATGGTTAAATGCCGGCGTTACGTTGCCTTGCATACCGAAAACGGTCAATCGAATATCTGACCCATCAAATAATTTATAAAAGCAATAAGCTTATTCATTGGTTATTTCCCACATGAGATTGTTCACTTCCCGGGATTGAGCTTTCACATAATATCGGCGTCTAAAAATGCCTATCCGCTTCAGGGTTTCATAATTTTAGTATTGGGATGATCCGCTTTCCACAATTTCCAGTTTGTATTTTGAGAAGGTATTCGAGCCAATTTACTATCGGCATAAAAACCGCTTATGCAAAAAAGCGGGGTTGTGGATTCATTTTCAGCACTCATCGGATACCACATACTTTCCGTCTCATAATCGTATAATACGAACACATTATTGTACGTCCAACCGCTTGCACTCAAGGTCAATACCGTATCGTCAATCGCTCGGGTGTACACGACACCCAGACCGACAAGCGGTCAGTACACAACCGCAACGTGTTTGCCCCCAACCCGATCATTAGCCACTTCATGGCTTTTCATCGTTCTAATCGGATAAGCCCGGGCGTCGCCGTTTATGTTCAGACCGATGACGGTTTCAGCGGAATTTTTATCGGGATAACCGGGTTCACCGGGGGAAATCATTTCAGGATCATTGATCGGTCTAATTGCGTAAGGCCCCAGGCCGTATTGAAAGTTTTCGGCATCAAAACCGTATTCGGATACGGCATGGGTAACATCCCACCTTTTACCGGTTTGGTCCGTAATGTAAATTTTCTCTTGGGGTTCCTCGTTGTTGTCATCAACAATGTTATCACTGTTTCCATCCGTGCAGTTCCAAAAAAGCACAGACATTACCAGGATAAAAACGATCCTATTAAGAAAATTCATACCACAACCTCCTTTCATAACTGACTGAAACGCCAACCGAATTTAATAAGGTCGGTAGCCGTATTCATCACGATTTTGTCTCGTGTAGGAAGTATTTATAACAGCAAGCCGCCATAAAGAAGCGGTGAATGGGATTGAATTGGACTGCAAATAAGGGTCGGAAAGAGAGTAACTTTGCTAAAAATATTAATTCCTGTTTGGAGTGAAGCGAATAAATACGTTACATATTAAAGTACAATTCTGTACTATCATAATCTTAACATACAGCGAATAAGAAGTAACATGATTTCTGCCGTGAAAGAAGCCGTCATTGATCGCATCGTAACGCCCCGGCTTCAAATTCAAAGAAGTTAACCCGGCATTGATTAATAAATATTAAGCGCTCTTCTTAACGATATGATCTGGCCGATATGGTAGGCGTTGTGATCCGCGACGAGGAGAATTTGCCTTATATATGTATAATTCGGTGCGTATGGCAGCGCATCCGTTAAATCGATCCGCGGGTTTGTTACCAGGGATTTTACGTCTTCCAGGTCGTCTTGCAGGCGCCTGATCGATTGGTCCCATGTGTCTTGGTTCGCTTTTTGGCCTCTGGGAGGCCAGTACTCCTTAGGCCATTCAGGCTCCACATAATCGGGATTTTTGATAAAGTCCAGAATATCGTATTGCGCAATACGCATGTGTTCGATCAATTCCCAGGCAGAGTAAGGAATCGTCGAGACCCGATCGTTAATGCGCTCGACCGGGAAATTATTGACGGCGTCCCTAAAGGGCAGGTGTGCGCTGCCGCCCTCCAGCAGGGTTATGAGTTGTTCTCTCAGAACCTGATCATTCATAGCGCCCTCTCAATCATGTAAATGTTATTTATGAACAAATTGGTGCATGATAAAAAATATCGGCGCGATATTCAATTGTGTTCAGAGGCATTGAAATGAATTCGAAGGGAATTGCAGATTTTCCTAAAGCACCCTCTGGCATAATGTGAACGCGTTGGAGAGGCATTAAACCCAAACGAACGAATGCCTCATTCAGATTAAGGCGCGCGAGGCAGGCTTTGTCAGATAAGGTCAAATACATGTTTTCACAATTGGGACAAATGTCCCAAGCCTTTGCCTATAGAGGTGCACTCTTTACGTTAAAAATGGGACGCCTGCCTCTTGTTTAAAGCGTAACGAAACGTTTAATCTGTTACTGTCAATGAGCAAACGGCCCAGGATTTTATTGACGGTAACGCTATTCATTTAAATAAAATAATGGGAAGAAACATGACGGTTACCATTTTCATGATTCATTGCATGTGCTGCGGATTGGTTAAAGCAGAGTTTGTATAATGGAAACGAAAACCGTTTTCAATGAGAAAATCTTAATATAAAGGGGGATTAAAAGATGATACAGACCGAATACAATACCAAAATCAAACGACCGATCGAAGAAGTCTTTGAACGCCTGGTCAACATAAACGACTATCCGAATTGGTTACCCAAGTCGAGAGTGTTTTTATTCTGCGAACAAAAATCGGAAGGTCCGACAGACATGGATAGTACTTTTATCGATAAAACCCGAATCGGTGTATATCAGGGCGAAGTTACGGATTTTAAGAGACCCCGAAGGGTACGCTTCCGGATGAGACTGAACTGGTTCGGCAGGAAGGTGATGGAATCCCGTCCGGGCTATGTATTAAAATCGGTTAATGGCGGGACGGAAGTACAGCATAAGGCTGAGGGTGAATTGTTCGGCCTATTCAAATTGATGGAGCCGTACGTTGCTCTTAGAGCCCGACAGGAAAGAAAACGTATCGTCGATATGCTTAAAGAGTCCTTGGAATCTTAAATCCAATCAGTTCTTCCGCTTCTTCGGTCATGACCAAACAAGCGTTCGGTTCCACAAAAAGTTTAATATTGGGGTTTCGCCCTCTGAATGTTAACACTTATTGAATATATTGTTGATTAACGAAGTTAGCTACAATAACAATTAATACTTGACCATTTCCGATATGCTTTGGAATTAAAGAGAATTTATCTTTTAATGGGATTGTCTTATAACTTTATTCTGAGGCGATTTTTCCGAGACCCGCTTCTCTTGCTTTGACAATGGCCTCGGCGCGGTGGTGAACCTGAAGTTTGCTGAATATACGAGTGGCATGGTTGCGCACGGTTTTTGGGCTTATGAAAAGTTGTTCAGCGATTTGTATATTATTCAATCCCCGGGCGATTAAGTTTAGCACTTCACATTCCCGGTTTGTTAATTTGTAAAAGCTTTCTATTTCAGAGTAAGATGTGTCCTCTTTGTGCGCAAAGAAGCGCTGCAATTCGGCGACGATCTGAGTCCAGGCCGGTTCATCGTGTTGCACAATGTGGTTTTCCCCCTCCAGTGGAATGAATTGAGCATTCGGTATAAGCGATGCCAGTTGACAGCCCTGCTCAAACGGTACCATGGCGTCGTTTTTTACATGGAAGATCATTGTTGAGTTTTGCACCTGCGTGGCCAGTTCACGGATGTCAATTTCATGAAATGCTTTCCAGAGACGGGCGGCCGTGCGGGCATTTGTGCTCTGACGTTCAAGTTCGGCTAACCAGTTTTGCTGTTCTTCCGAACCGCCAGGCATCAGCAAGTTCACGAACACCTTTCGGAAGGCGGCGTTTTGCTGCCCCCAACCAAACTTGATCATATCTAACAGCGTATATGCCTTTTGTTTTTCGGTTTGATGCACACCTTCGGCAAATGCGCCATGAGTATAGCTTCCGCACAATACAAGGTTGTTCACCCGCTCCGGATTTCGTGCGGCATAGGCTACGGCGATCGGCCCGCCCTGGGAGAGCCCCAGAAGTGAAAAATGCTCGATACCAAGTTCGTCAATGACAGCTTCCAGATCGCGCACCCAGGCCTCGAATGATATGTCATCAACCTCGCGGTCGGATAGACCGCAGCCGCGCTGATCGTAACGAATGAGCATACGGTTGCGGCACAATTCCTCGAACCAGTGTTCCCATATCGGCCCTTTCCTATCCAGTTCGAGATGGCTCAGCCAGGCCGCAACACGCACTACAGGCGGGCCATTACCTGCCGTATTAAATGCGATGCTCGTACCGTCAAACGATGTGCAAAAACGAATCCGTTGGTTCATCCCAAACATCCTCCCGCTCAAGAAATATTTATTGAGTAACCAACCTGATAAATCACAACGAGTTATAAGCCCAAATTATTGCGTGGTCTACAATTTAAAAACGATAACTTGCGGTTCTCATTTGTCTAACGAATATAGGTTTTACGGAATTTATAGAAAATTTCAATGCGTTATTGATTATAAGGGTCTTACCAATATTGGGATGTAATTAATAAAACCAACCAGAAAGATTGCACATCAATTCTTGAACGGGAACGATGCGAGGTGTTTCATGAGTGCAAAATTTGATACGGTGATAATCGGTGGAGGTCAAGCCGGGCTTGCCGTTAGCTACCATTTGAAACAACTGAACCGCCACCACATTGTCCTGGAAAGGCAACGAATCGGCGAAGCCTGGCGAAGTGAAAAATGGGATTCGTTTACGCTGGTAACGCCCAACTGGGGATTGCAACTGCCCGGTTATGGCTACAACGGAGACGATCCCGATGGCTTTTTCCATCGCGACGACGTGGTGCGATATCTCAATGATTATGTTGAGCGGTTTAATTTGCCGATTCGAACCGGCGTCGACGTACTTTCTGTTAAAGAAGCTGATGAACAAAGTGGTTTCGTCCTGGAAACCAATCTGCAGCAATACAGAACATCCAATGTGGTGGTAGCGACCGGAACGTTTCAATCGCCTAAAATCCTTGCATTCCGTTCAAAACTTTCGTCGCGGTTGCAACAACTTCATTCAAGTCAATACCGCAATCCGGAAAAATTACGTTCGGGTGCGGTTCTTGTTGTTGGCAGCGCCCAGTCCGGCTGCCAGATTGCGGATGAGTTGGTTGCGTCCGGACGAACAGTATATCTCAGTACAGGGCAAGCTGTTCGGTTACCGAGACGTTATCGCGGGAAAGATTCGTTCTGGTGGGCTGATCAACTTGGCATTTTTGATCAAACCGTGGATACCTTACCTTCACCGGAAGCGCGATTCAATCCAAACCCACAGGTTACCGGCAGAGACGGCGGAAAAAACCTAAGCTTACACCAGTTGGCTGAAGATGGTGTAAAGCTGCTGGGAAGAATGCAAGATATAGACGGCAACAAAGGTTTGTTTACCGATGATTTAAAAAACAATCTGGCACAGGCCGACACATTTGCGAGCGAATTCAAAAAAGGCGTGGATGCCTATATTGAAAAGTCCGGCATGAATGCACCGGCTCCTGAGGAAGATAGGGAAGTACATGGTGCGGGCTATGACGTGGAAACGATCCATGAATTGGATTTGCACAAAGCCGGTATAAGCTCCGTGATCTGGGCCACCGGCTATCAATTTGATTATTCCTGGATTCATTTTCCCGTCTTCGACGCGATGGGCTATCCTATACAACGGCGCGGTGTCACAGAACAGCCCGGATTATATTTTGTGGGATTGCACTGGCTCCATAACCGAAAGTCCGGCTTGCTTATGGGCGTCGGCGACGATGCCGCCCATGTGGCCCAACGGATAAATGTTCGCGCTTCCTGATAACCCCTTCCTTCCGATTGCTTAAAAAACCAACCTGATTGATAACGTGGAGTGTCCCCAGTGGCTATGCCTGTCTCAATGCACGCTGATTATTAGGAGAGTACGGTCCAAAATATATGAACATGAAAATACCTCATGTTGTATTTTCATCGTTTAAGAATGATTTTATCCCGCTTATCGGCTCATCCCGGTTTAAACCCTCTCCGTTTAATACCCCTCCCTGTTCGTCCTAAAGGGATCCCTTTTGGGCCTGGAAGGGGCCTTTGGGGTGGGTCTTAGCGGCGTTAATGGATCAATTTACAATTTATTTTGGACAAGTGTGAATTCAGAAATAAATGGAATATTTCTTTTTTAAAGTTATATTTTTATTTTATTGTAAAAACTGAAGATACTTATAATTTTACAGATCAAAGAAAAAGAGGAGTATGGCGATGGGGCTGAGATGTAAAATTCTTTCGGGATTTATTATTTTAGCGCTGATGTTGGCCATTGCGGGCGTCTGGACGATATACGAATTAAGGTCCGCCGGATTTTCAATGCAAACCATGCTTGGAGAGAATTACCGCAGTATTCACGCATCGGAAGATATGATCGAAGCCCTGGAACGTGAGGATAGCGCCGTTTTGTTGCTTATTCTCGGTAAATGGCGTAAAGGTCGTGAAATGCTGAAAGACGCCGATAGCCTGTTCAACAAAAAACTATCATTTGCATATTCGAATATCACGGTCCCGGGAGAGGAAGCCATACTCGATACCATAAACGCAAGATATAGGTCGTATAAATCTTTATTGGAACGTCCGATAGTAGACACACACAGGCAGGGCAATATTGATTGGTATTTTACCAATGTTCACAAGGCCTTTTTAGCAACGAAATATTCGGTGCAAGAGCTTACCGATCTTAATAACGATGCCATGTACCGGATGGCCTCTCAATTAAAGCAGCGATCGAACAGAGCGATAATGCCGGGCCTTATTGCTATCATTGCCGCCTTAATCTTTACATTGATGTTTAATTACTTCGTGAATTATTACGTGGTGAGTCCGATTATACGAATCAACAAAACAATAAAAAAATTCATTTCAAAGAAAAAACCTTACGACGTGCGTATCGAATCGGACGACGAAATAGCGCATTTATCGGAATCGATCGGTCAATTATGTGAATTCGTAAGCGGTAAGGAAAATGAAAAATGAGAATTCATGTTGTATTGCGATATGTATCCCTTGCTTTGCTTATCAATGCCCTTTTTATGTTTGTTTCGGCCATGATCTCGCTAATATATGAAGCCAACGGATTCTTACCCTTAATTTATAGTGCGATTATCACTATACTCTTCGGTCTTTTTCCTCTCATTTTTGTTCCCGCAACAAAAGAAATTTCTAATAAGGAAGGCTTACTTATTGTCGTGTTAAGTTGGCTGGTCTCGTGTTTAGCCGGCGCCTTACCTTATATTTTGTGGGGCGGTGTCTTCGATCTTACCAATGCCTGGTTCGAAAGCGTATCGGGCTTTACAACCACTGGTTCTTCGATACTAGTCAATATTGAAGCATTACCGCCTAGCCTCCTGTTTTGGAGAGCATCCACACATTGGATTGGCGGTATCGGAATTATCATTTTTGTATTAGCTGTATTGCCGTTTATTGGTATCGCAGAGGTTGTTTTGTTCCGCAGTGAAGTATCGTCCATGGTTCAAAATAATTTTCACCATCGTGCGCGGCGGGCCATTCAAATTTTGGCTGGAATCTATGTTGTACTCACCGTATGTGAAACAGCCGCTTTATGGCTGAGCGGTATGTCTCTGTTTGATGCTGTGACCCATTCATTCGCAACCATTGCCACCGGCGGCTTCTCGCCCAAAAATACGAGTATTGCATTTTATGACAGCCCGGTAATTGAATCGATCATTTTGATATTTATGATTTTATCGGGTATACACTTTGCGCTTCTTTTCTCCGTTTTTACGGGAAAACTGGAAGCCTTCCGGAAATCCACCGTGCTACGTTTTTATCTCCTGTTTTTGTTGATCGGCGTCGGCGGGGCAACGCTCAACTTATATTATTTTAAAGAGATGGCGTTTTTAAGCGCCTTACGTTATGCGGCGTTTAATATCGTTTCCATTGGCACTTCCACCGGGTTTGCGACGACCGATACAAGCATCTGGCCCGGGTTTGCCCAATTACTTTTGATTTTTTTCACCCTCCAGTGTGCTTGTTCGGGTTCGACTTCGGGGGGTATCAAAATAGACCGCATTGTTATCGCTTTAAAGTCCATTGTAAAGCAAATCAAACTGGTGATGCATCCCAATGCCGTTATAGCCGTCCGCATTGATGGCCAAGCCGTTCATGAGAGGATTATATCCAAAAGTTTTCTCTATATCCTTCTTTACTTATTTGTTGTTTTTGTTTCTTCATTATTATTATCCCTGTTGGGCGTCGATCTGATCAGCGCCTTTTCCGGTTCAATTGCCACCATGGGCAATGTGGGACCCGGTTTGGGAAATGTCGGCTCGACGGGGAATTATGCGCATTTACCCGAACTTGGAAAATGGATTTTAACGGCAACCATGCTGCTCGGGCGTTTGGAAATATATGCTTTAGTCATATTTATAACCCCGGCCCAGTGGCGGCAGACGGTGTCTTATTGAGCCGTTGAAATGGCGTTATGTGATTGATTGGGGCATGGATTGTTATCAGGTGTGCTATTTACAACCTATTTCAATTGAAAATTTTTTGAGTCAGTGCCCTAACCGAATGATGTGTTACGGCTTGTTCGATTATGCAGACCTCCGCCCAGTACCAGGCCGGCGCCGATCAGTACCAGATTTTTGACAATATACTGGCCTTCCAGGGTCAGGCCGAACGGAAATGTATTCCAAACCACTTCGGGCAGTAAGATCAATGGGAGAGCCGTTCCCGGCAGTTGTAAAAAGAGCAACAGCAGGGTGACGCGCATGAGTTTCCCGCTGATCAAACCAATACCGATAAGCGTTTCCCACGCCGCCAGAATGATGATAAACACATCGGGATTAAAAAAGTAGATGGTATTCCGTACCAATGATTCAGCGGGACTGAGACCGGGAAAAAATTTAAGCATGCCGAACCAGAAAAAGACAATCCCCAACCCGACTCTGAGAACGAGTGGCCCTGTGCGCGCCATCCAGTTTGTTATTTTTTGATCGATGTTTGCAAGATATTTATTAATCAGTTTGTCTTCCAATGAGTCCATATTCTCGATTTATCTCCAATAAGGTCAATTTGTTCACTCCTTATAATGCTCAATTCAAATGAATTTTTTCTTAATACACATTAGCCTTAAATGATATTCCTTCAAGATGCTTTTTGCAGTACCCAAATCGCGCCTTCGATTTCTTGACCGATGATGTTGCATTCCTCCTTTTGTCCTTTCAGATAAGCCTCGATATCCTCTGCCAGATCAAGCTGCCGGGTCATTAATGTCCGGCCTTTTTTTTCGATGGCAAGTAAATAAATTTCGTTAACTCCAATGCTCTCCTTGGTGGTGTTTACTTCCTTCAGTAACCGATCGTTGAATGCCGTCAGGAACCGTATGGTCGTCTCGTGATCCCGGTAATGTTCATAATGAACTCGGTTCAGTGAGGGCTTGCTGCGCAGATAACCGTCGTCAATGATCATGTAGCCGCCGGCTCTTATCCGACTTCTTAAGGCGGCGACGGTCTGTTTCCATGTTCCGAAAATGCCGCCGAGGGAAGCCATAATCGCAAAATCAAATGTATGTGTTTCGCGCAAAAACGCTTTGATGCCGCAATTTAAAAACCTGCATTGGTGGCTTACACCATATTCGTCGGCTTTCATTCGCGCGTCCTGCAAAAAAGGCTCCATCGCATCCACTCCTACAACGCTGAAACACAATGCCTTCGCAAGCTGAACCGAGACGGCGCCTTTACCACAACCCAGGTCGAGAACCCGGATTTTTCCTGCGGGTAAACGCAACGATTTCACGGTTTTTATGATGGCCTGGACCGAGCTGCCCAGCGCCCAAAGATCCTGCAAAAGGAAAGGCACATACGGCAGAAGCGATTTCGGCATTTCCAATGAATCGGAGAGCGATTGTTCTAAGGCTTCGTTCATGGCGCTTCATCATTCATGTTCACACAACATGTTTCTGACGTTTACAATTGTATTTAAACAGGAATGATTACGAATACAAGCGTTGATTTGAAAAGTTACGCTTGATCCAAAAAGGACTTGTTTTTGCTGCGTACAGGAGTAATACGTTTGACCACATGGAAATTTAAAATTCTGCTCGGTAAATGTTGTGCGAGATCCGTATGAATATTTTTTACGGCTTCACGGAATGCACCAGAACCTGATTTTCGTCGTCGTGATTTGCCGTGTGGATATATAACGTTTCGGATTTGATTGTAAAGGTGCGGGCGTTACCCAAAAGCAGACCGTAAGCGATCTTTGGGATGGGATCGGAGCAGGCGATTTCGGTACAGTACAGTTCGATATCCAACGTTTCGTCGTTAACCGTAAAAGAGCCTCCGCATTGATTACAGGCGTCCTGCGCGGCAATTTCCGAATCTTCTTTAAATTGAATCCAATACGTCCAGGCGGTATCGGGCGTTGCGTATAACTTACCTTCCGGGTTGGTCACTTTATCGAGAAGCCAGACCCGCTCGGTTAGTTTGTCGATATCCCGGGCGCCCTTATAGGAATCGGTTACATTTTGGCAGCTAAACATAAACAGAGATGAGACAAAAAAAATTACAAAAAAATATTTTAACATAGCGGCTGCCCTTATTTCAAATGGTGGAATCCTGCTGTTTGATAGCCTTTTGTGAATTTGGTATTTTATTGGAAACAAATCAATGGGTCGAAAAATCAGAATTCAGCCCGATGAATATGTTACCACTCATCGCGAACGGTTGCGACGGCGCGGTCGGCAATGTTGGTATAATTGTTTCCGCTTACTTCAAAATGACCGAATGTTTTTGTACCGTCAGCGTCGAAAAAAGTACCGTTACCCGTGCTTAGTATGGCGCCGGATGTATCGCGCCGTGCACCTAACAGCCACAAATCCTGAAAAAATTCGGCTTGGGCTTCTTTATTAAAATCGTTCCAGTCGCTCTTGCCGCGATCATTAATTTCCTTCTGCCAGTTATAGGCGTCGTCCACGAACCATTGCGCCGTCAGAGCGTCGCTGGCATAGCGGCTGCCCGTTTGTTGATATTGCCACACGTGGGTGACCTCATGAACCAAAATATCGATTGCGAAAGCATCGGTCTTCATATAAATGGTGTTCCCGAGTGTAAACGGTCTGGAATTGATACCGAACAAACCGCTGTGGCCTTCAATAATTCGGATGACGTAATAATTTAAAGCATCTTTGAAGACGCGCCTTAACTGGCTTTCCTCATTATGGGTTAAGGGCCGTTCAAAATCCTGCGCGTAAAATACGGATTGAATTAAGGCGACGGCTTTGCCCAAAATAATTATAATGGCGCCGATAATGGGCGAAACAATATCCCACAGACCTTCGGGCATCAAATCCCATTGACCGGTAAACAGGCCGCCGACTATTTTAATGACGCCGCTGATGATGCCGCCAATGATGCCAATAACGCCTTTGATCACGGCGCTTATCAATGCAAAAGCGCCCTTGAGGACGCCGCCCAGCCAGGAGAATACGGGTTTAATCCCAAGTTTTTCACCCAACCAGTTCAACCCGTCATTGATGGCGTCGCCAACGGCCTCCACCGCGTTACCGACGGCGTCGCCCACATCATTGACGAAATCCTTAACCTTATTGGCGGCTTTCTTGATGCCTTTCTTGATTTTACCCCAAAGTCCCATGATCATTTCCCCCTGCTTTTAATGCGATCCAATGTGGATATATTCAAATATAAATTTTGATGAGAGCTCGGTATTCATAAACATTTGGTTGATCGAATGACGGATACGTGGATAACGACGATTGAAATGGCATGTATATTGCGCCCCGCTTTGGGTTCACTTGCCATTGACAGTGGCGTAGTAAAAGCATTGCCGTTATTCGTTAACGTTTTTATTGGCTCCCAGGCGGTCTGACACTTCGAGGATCAGGCTGGCAAGCAATTGCGAACGTTCAACCGTCCCGATAAAATGTCCGTTTTCATCGGTAACCGGGAGGCTCTCAAATTGAAGTTTGTCCATGCGTTTCAATGCATGGCTTTTGCTCAAGTTCTTTGATACGGCATGCTCGGCGCCGATAAAGCCCGGTAATTCGGATAAAGATCGCCGGGCTCGTTCATCGGTTTGATTTAACCGGTCGGCGAATTGGTCGTAGGCCTGTTCGCCTTGAGTACGAAAGTAAACGGTTAAATTTGCAGCGTCGTATATGCCGAATAACGTGCCATCCCGGTTGAGCAAAATGACATACTGGAGATAGGAGCTGGCGTAGAGCGCATCGAAATATTCTTTTATTGCCGGTCCATAGTAACCTCCGTGTCCGAGCCGAAATACCAGCGCTTCGGTTTTTTGTTCAATCAGTCGGGTGATTTGTGAGACGCCCCCCTTGGCCGCCATATTTAATATATGTATGGCTTGTTCCTCATCCAGAGAGCCGCTGGCCTGTACCTGCCGTTCGATATTTGTTGACGCCGCTTTGGCGAACAGATCGGAAAAATCCGCTTTCACGCCGAAGGCTTCAAACACTTTTACCCGTCCCGTAATCAGCAAAGCAAATAATAGCGGAACGATAATCAGAACCAGATCGATGGTTTTTAGATCGTATCGCTGTCCGAAACGGGTTCGTAGTACCACCGATAAGATCAGCAAAGCAAGGCCTAATAATAACAATGCGACCACATGCCACTTTTGCATGATGCTTCCCCCTTATTCTATTGTGTAACGTCTCCGAAGAGACGCTGTTTGCTGTGACAGAGCAAACTTCCCGATGCGGAAGTTGTTCTGTGTAATCCATTGTAACCGTTTATAAGCTACCGGATTAATTCCGGTATCCCTGAATATCCAAATTGGTGAGTTCCGCCGCTTTCGCCCACTTCACCGCCTGCGTATATTCACCACGGCTCAATCGGCGAGCGATTTCGGAATATTGATCGGCTTTATACATCGGCTGATACTGCGACATCAAATTGATATACGTATCCTTCGGCAGGTTTCGGGCGATCCATTCGAGCACCTCTTTGGTTCCGCCAATGTTGTTTGGCATAACAAGGTGCCGAATCATTAGACCCCGGTACATCAAGCCGTCGTTTGCCGGTTTGGCCCTCCCCACCTGGCGATGCATTTCCAAAAGCGCTTCTTGTGTGACCTCGGGATAGGCAGCGGCGCCCGATGAGTATTTGGAAGCATGGTCGGAATTGGCGTACTTGAAGTCCGGTAAATAAATATCAACGACGCTGTTCAGTATATTTAATATTTCCGGTTTTTCCCAACCGCAGGTATTATACACCAGAGGAATGTTCAGGCCGTTCGCTGCGGCTATATCAAGTGCAAGCAGGATATGCGGTACATAGTGCGTCGGTGTTACAATGTTAATATTAGGGCAGCCGCGTTTTTGTAGTTTTAACATCATAGCTGTAAACGCTTCGATATCGTGTTTTGTGCCTTCGCCTTCCTGGCTGACTTCCCAGTTAATACAAAACACACAGCGCAATCCGCAATGGGTCATGAAGATCGTGCCGGAGCCGCTTTCGCCGACCAACGGCTTTTCTTCTCCGAAATGAGGGTGGTAAGAGGCGATTTCTAAACCGGCGTTGGCGTTACAAAAACCGCGTTCGCCCTGAAGGCGGTTAGCTCCGCATTCTCGGGGGCATAATGCGCACCGTTCCATCATACTCCATAACCGCTCGCCCCGTTCTTTCAATACGCCGTTGCGATGCAGTTTTAAGTAGCCCGGTTCAAAATTGGTTATCGAAGAGGCGCCGGATACCAGACTTTTGGCGAAAATAGGCGGGATGTAACTTCCAAACAGGGTGTAAAAACACGATTGCAGAAAATTTCTTCTTGATTTATGGGACATTATAAATGCATTTCCTTCTATAAATTAATTTAAGACTGCTGCCATTGGATGACCGGTTTTTTTAAATCACTTTCGATCCGTATTTACGGTTGTTACAAAGAATCCATTCATATATGTATGGGCGCTGTAAGGGGCTACATATATTTATTTAAACAGAGCGGGCTTCCGTGTATGCTTAACTCATATTAGCCACCCTTCTTTGCCAAAGCAAGACCAAAATTGTTTTTCCTGCCAGGATGCTCCGATGACGATCTATCAGAAGTACTGTCTTTAACCCCGTCGGTTGGATTCAAAAAAAATTGTGATAAATATATATCGATTCTGTTATAAATTGAGTACCGGATGCACTCACTGTTGGAATAAACCATGGGGTTATCTCATTAAAGAACAATACGATCTAACGTAAGATAAACCGATGCATCAAGCAGATTAAGAAGGCCGGGGTGTAATATGGCAGCGACTGAAACTGTCGCCCGATTGAAAGCGAAACCGTACCCGTCCGATTTTATACCGATTCATCCGACGAAGGAGGAGCCGAATCGAAGGCTTCCGCGCGTTGCCATCGATTGCATCGCTCTGCCGCGCTATTTTTCAGGCGCGGCTTATTACATGTATTATCTGACAACGTATCTTCTCTCAGCGCCGAGGTCATTCCATCTTTCGGTTATTTGTAAGCCGCATCATATTTCATTATTCGATAAACATTTAAAATCCGGCGACTCGATTATTCCCGTTACCATACGAAATCGCCTGGAACAATTACGATATTACGAATACGATCTACGTAAACTGCTCATACAAAAAAATGTACAGGTTTTTCATGCCACCCATTATCTGTGCCCACCATCCGATTCACTATATAAAATTGTAAACACCATTCACGATATGGGGTTTGTGCTGCATCCCGAATATTATCCTATGGTCAAGCGGGTCTATTTTGCATTACGAATGAGACGTTTTTTACAACGCTCCGCAAGGCTTATCACCGTATCGGAGAATACGGCCCGGGATCTGGCAAGCAAATACCCGGATCAGAACGAAAAAATCCGGCCGGTATATCCCGGCACCGATCATCTGAATGCAATACCTGCGGCAACGCACTCTCTATTGCCCCAAAAATATATGTTAGCGGTTAACAGTATCGAAAAACGAAAACATATTCCATTTATCATTGACGTATTTGAGCGCCTGAAATCAAAAAGTTATTTACCGCACAAATTGATCATCGTCGGGCCGAAGGCCAACGGATACGGGGCGCTGTTAAAACAGATCGAACAATCGCCCAATCGGCGGGATATTACGCTTAAATCAAACCTGTCCCTCCAAGATATGAAGCATCTGTACAGCAACGCCGATTGTTTCCTGAATGCTTCCGATTATGAGGGATTCGGCTTTACGCCGTTCGAAGCTGTGGCTATGGGGTGCCCTGCTTTTTTATATCAAAATGGGGTTATAGAGGAAGTATTTGGCAATCATCCCTACATATTTAAATCATTGGATGCGACGGAATGGAGCCGATTTATCGCGGAAGAAATGCAAAGCGGTTACAGACATCAAATATCTACTGAAACGATTACTACCTTAAACTGGGAGAATACGGCGAGACGCGTATCCAAAATGTATATGGAGCTCGCAAATGAACGGGAGCCAAAACGTGCTTAAAGAACAAATTGTTGATACCGTGAAATTGGCGCATGAATACGGTAATGCTTACAGCCGGAAACAGGTAATGCAGTTTCTTCCGATAAAAGCGGATCGGCCCTTATTTCAGAAACAACTCAGCGAATTGATTCAGCAAGATCGGATTTATGAACGAAATAATCTGCTTTTTGCGCAGGATTTTTGGCACAGCCATCACCGTAAACGCTGGCATTCCCGACAATTGTTTGATCGTTATCGCAAGTATTTAAAATTATTAAGCGGGGTACCATGGGTGCGGTTTATGGGCCTCACCGGGGCTAATGCCTTCGAATCCTGCAATGAAAAGGACGATATTGATTTATTTGTTGTAACGGCGAAGAACCGATTGTGGATTGTTTATGTCTTAATGGTTGTCATCGGTAAAATTACGGGCCTTCGTCAGTTATGTTGTCTCAACTATCTTATAGACGAGGCCAACATGGAGGTTCAGCCGCAGAGCTATTATGTGGCCGTACAGATGGTTCAGATGCAGCCTCTGTTCAATGCCCGCTATAAAAAACGATTGATCGAATCGAATACCTGGATATCGCATCAATTGCCGAATGCGACTCCCGACGTTGAGATCCCGTCCTATTATCGCTTGAAAAAAGATAGCAAACCGGCGTCTGTGACGAATATGAAGTGGCTAAGCACCGTGAATGAGCAACTGTATCGAATATACGCCGCCCGCCTCCGAAGCCGTTATCCGCAAAGCATCAATCGCGGGATTGTGTTGGCCACGGGGGTGGCAAAATTACATCGCGTGGACCATAACAGCGTTTACGATCATCGCATTCAAACCGTAAAGAAACAGGCGGTCTGATGAAAGTACTGGTTAGTCATTCTTACTTCTTATCGCTGGATCCCAAAGAAGCGGCGAACCATAAACCGTATCCGCCGTTGGCGCCGCTGCATCTCATTGCGCTCATACGGCAAAAATTGGGAATCGAATGTACCTTTTATGATGTCATGTTCGATCAGGATGAACACGGGCTGATTGCAGCCATTGAGCATTATAAACCGGAGCTGGTCCTTATCTATGATGACGACTTCAACTACCTCACCAAAATGTGTCTGGAAAATATGCGCGAAGCGATGTTCAGGATGATACGGCAGGTCAATCATACCGCCCGTTTTGTAGCCCACGGCTCTGATGCTTCCGATCAGGCCGAACGTTATCTGCGACAGGGCTTTGATTATGTGGTACACCGTAATCCTGAGGAAATTCTTTTACAAATGATCCGTGCCCTCAGGGAAGACGGCAAATCTTCAGAAGAGGACCTGCGGAAACTTCCCAGTCTTTCCTATCACCGTGACGGACAAGCGGTGCATAATGACTTGAATAAAAAGCAGTTCGATCTTAATGATATGCCGATGCCGGCATGGGATGTCATTAAGCTAAGGCCATACAGACGTATGTGGTTGCATTATCACGGTTATTTTTCACTGAACGTTTCGACTTCCCACGGTTGCCCGTACCGTTGTAACTGGTGCGCCAAACCGCTTTACGGAAGAAGTTACAAAGCCCGGCCTGCTGAAATGGTCGCCAATGAATTCGATTACCTCGCCAATAAATTACACGCCGATCATGTTTGGATTACTGATGATATATTCGCATTAAAACATGGTTGGATCACCGCCTTTGCCAATGCCCTTGAGGAGAGGGGCGTGAAATTGCCCTATAAAATTCAATCCCGCGCCGACTTAATGAACGATGATCATGTTGCAGAGCTGGCGCGCTCGGGATGCGCTGAAGTCTGGATGGGCGTGGAATCGGGTTCGCAAAAAATTTTGGATGCCATGGATAAAGACACCAAACTCCATGATATACCGGCAGCCAATCGGCGGTTGAAAAAGCAGGGTCTTCAGGTGGGTTTTTTTCTGCAGTACGGTTATCCGGGAGAAGAATTAGAGGATATTCAACAAACGCTGCAACTTATCCGTACCTGTCTGCCCGATCATATCGGGGTATCGATATCCTATCCGCTTAAAGGGACGCCGTTCTATGAGAGCGTGGTTGCTTCCATGGGCGAAAAGAAAAACTGGAGGGACAGCGGCGACCTGGCGTTAATGTATCCGGGTAAATTTAAGCCTGATTTTTACCGGGCACTGCACCAATACACCCATCACTATTTCGGATTCATATCTCTGTTACGGAGTCAATCCTTGAAAAAACGAATACGACGTTTGGTGGGACAATATCGTCATATACCGGGAATGATCAAATATCGTTATTTAATGAATCAATATCGACAGCAGCATTCGTAAAAAAGAATATTCGCAATTAATATGAACATTTTACTCACCCACACTTACTTTTTGGAAGAAGATGCGCATGAAAAAGAGGTGATGAAACCCTATCCTCCGCTGGGGTTGCTTTATTTATCCGCTTATCTGAAACAACACGGATTTGAAGTGGATGTTTTCGATACGACCTTTTCAAGCTATGATAATTTAGAGACCCGGCTCGAAGAACACCCCCCTGACGTGCTGGGTATTCATTGCAATTTACTGACCAAATTCAACGTACTTCAATTGATTCGTTTCTGCCAGTCCCACAATATTACAAGTATTTTGGGCGGGCCCGATGCATCCACCCAGGTGCACGAGTTTCTGCAATATGGCGCCGATATCCTCATATCGGGTGAAGGAGAAGAGCCCCTGCTCAATGTGTTGAACGCATTGCAATCGAAATCCAAACATCAATTACATGGCATTGCCAATGTAAGTTTTAAAGATGAACGGGGCGTTGTCATTCAAAACGATCGGCAGGCTTCCAGACGACGGCTCGATGATTATCCTTTTCCCGATCGGGACGCCATAAACATGGAACAATATTTATCGACCTGGCAGCAATACCATGGCATGCGTCCGGTATCGATTATTACCGCCCGCGGCTGTGCGTTTACATGTAAATGGTGCAGCCATTCCGTGTATGGTTGGACTCATCGAAGGCGCAGGCCTGAGGCGGTGGTCGAGGAGATCAAATATTTAATAGACCGCTATCAACCGAGCCACCTCTGGTATGCCGATGATGTCTTTACGGTGAATCGCCGCTGGTTAAGATCGTTTGATGCCCTGCTAAAGCGCAAAGATATTTATTTACCGTTTGAAGGCATTGCACGCGCCGACCGTATGGACGAAGAAATTGTATCCCTGTTGAAATCGATGGGTTGCTACCGGATCTGGTTCGGGGCAGAATCGGGAAGCCAGCGCATCCTGGACGCCATGTCGCGGGGCGTACGCACCGAGGAAATTATCCGGGCCACGGAATTGTGCAAACAATATGGAATAAAATCCGGCGTTTTTGTCATGTTTGGTTATCCAGGCGAAACATTGGCGGATATTTACGAAACCATCCGGTTTATCTCAGAACTACAACCGGATCATTTTTTAACGACCGTCGCCTATCCTCTCCGCGGGACAGAATTATACGATGAATTAAAGGATCGTGTTTTGGAACATTCCGACTGGCAGAGCCATCTGCAACGGGAACTGGAGATCGAAGGGCGATATACGCCTGCGCTTTATCATTATGCCGTCCGGAAGTTGGCCAGCGACTACCAACGCCTGTATCTTAACGGCCATCCGAAGGAGAGTCTCAAGCGGTTTTATCACCGACTCCGATCGTTTTATTGTGACTTTAGAATGAAGCGTCTTTCCCGAATTCAGACCGGATAACAATGGAAACAGCTTCTGTATTCGACCGTTATGCCTTTGACTACGAGAGGTCATTCAATGAAAATCCCGTTGCACGATACCAACGCAATCACGTGCAAAGCGAAGTCGCTCCGTATTTTAAAAAGGCCCAACGTGTTCTGGATGTGGGATGTGGTCCGGGCTCCGATTTCGAATTTTATAACCAATTTAATTTAAAATTGGATGCGATAGATATTTCAAGTGCAATGGTTGTACACGCAGAGGCAAAAGCCGAGAGCCTAAAGCTGAATGCGCAAATCAGTCGCAGTGATCTATTAAATTGGCGTTCCCCGTATTGCTACGATATTATTGTACTCAATTTTGGCGTTATCAATGCTGTTACAGATATTAAAGCTGCATTCGATAAACTCAACGAACTTTTGAAAGAAAACGGATTGTTGGTTGTGGTAGCAATGCCGCCGTTTCACTTATGGTATGTGATGGAACAGTTGTTACGTTTGCAATTTAGAACCTGTTATCGCCGGATTGTTTCCCGCCGTGTTCAGGTGGCCGACCGTTGGTTCGTTAAGTATTATACGTCATCCGATTTCGCGAAAACATGGCAGGTTGTACGACGCGTTCATCTTGGTTTGTTGTTACCCATGCCTGAACAGTTCCAACGTTCAAAAGGCGCACAATGGTGGTTCAAACGATTCAAGGCTATCGATGCGCGCCTTGCGTCGCGTATGCCGGAATGGTTGGGCGGCGATCACGTACTTTATCTGCTAAATAAAGCGGCACATGCAGTGTGAATGATGCTTGAGCAAGATCATAACGGCGTCTGGCTTGCATCCGACCCAAATGAGCGGACATGTTTAGAGAAATTATATTTCGAGGTTCGCGCAAAAGAAGGGCGCGTTTATAATGATAAACAAGTAAGGGAATTGCCTGATGTGCCGCGGGATCATGTCCATCATGATGAGTGGCGGATCCGGGCGCGTTCGCTAAATCGGTTACAACAGTATTTGAACAAGAAAGACGAAGGCTTGATTTTACTGGATTTGGGCTGTGGTAACGGCTGGATGAGTCGCCATCTGGCGAACAATCCTTCGGCGGAAAAAGTACTTGCGGTTGATATGAATTATCGCGAATTGAAGCAGGCGGCCCGCTTATTTTCAGAGGTTGATTCCATGCAATTTATCTATGGCGATATTTTCGAACCGATTCTTGAAGAGGAATCCATCGATGTGATTGTTCTTGCCAGCGTTATACAATATTTTCAAAATTTAAATAATATAATAGACCGCTTGCTTGTGCTGCTAAAACCATCCGGCGAAATACATATCCTTGATAGCCCGTTCTATCAATTTGATCAAAGAGCTTCGGCTCAGAAACGAACGGAATTTTATTATCATTCGCTTGGCGTTCCAAAAATGGCGGCATTCTATCACCACCATTTGTTTTCGGATTTGGAACCCTATAACCCGCACTATCTGTACAAACCTCACACATTAACCAATCGCTTCCGTCGTCGTTTATTTCCGGTATCATTATCGCCGTTCCCCTGGCTCAGGATCGTTCAAATGCCCTGAGATAATGATACAGAGAAGATATGGACCTTTCCCGTAGAGTTGCCGGGTGTATTAATAAGAATCGAAGGAAAGTATTGGCAGAATTGGATTGGGAATAAAAATCCCTTCCAGCATGAACGACAGGAAGGGATTTAAGCGTTATTGAATAAATTCAATAACATCGGCGCGAACAACGACGGTGGCTTTTGTAAATAATATAAAGTTGGTTAGGTCCGAGTCGTATCGCACGTTTACAAGGGCCAGCGTTCGGTTCTCAACCGATTGGAGTTTTTGTTCCACGTTTTGCCACAAATTCTTCATGGCGGCGTCGTAGATAAATTCGTCGCCATTTAACCGGATCAGCCCGAATGATTCGGACACGGCGCCAAAGGAATAACTGGCGCCCACGGCATAAGAAACCGAGGCGGTTCCGCTTACATTGGTTGCTACGATTTTAAAGTTTGCTTCGGAGAGTTCCACGCTGGTTTGCTGAGAAGCGAGAAATGCCCCGGAATGCGAGCAACCCGACACGAGTAGTACGCCGGAAAGAAGTAAAAACAATGGTAAGGAGCGTTTCAGAAGCATCCTGGATTCCTTTCGTAGTTGTTTTGGATCAGAAAAACAATCGCACACCAAATGTTAATTTTGAGGTAGTGTATTCTTCACTGGTCTCCATGGGAGCAGCATCCCAGTCATAATAATGATAAAGTTCATTCTTCCAGTTTCCTGTCAAATAGCTGACTTCCACCTGGGTTTTGGCATCGACGCGGTAACCGAGACCGGCCGAATAATAAACCCGATCGTAATTTTTATCCACATCCTTTAACGGCGACGGTTCGTAGCGATAGCCTCCGCGTAACTGCAGACGTTCGTTCATCAGTTTCAATTCGCCGCCGACTCGATAGCCAAGAGCGGCTCTGAAATCTTCACGAAAAAAGCGGTTCTGATCGAGTAAATCGGTGTAATCAGTATCGTCGCGATTTTCCGGTTTTTCGTATTTCATCTGTGTCCAGTCGCGATAATCAGCAGAAGCTGCAAGTAAGAAGCGGGACGTTTCATAGGCGAGACCGCCGCTGAACTTGAATGGAATGCTGATGTTATAGTCAAAATTACCGGAGCCCAGTTCTGCGCTTTCAACAAAGTTATAAGTGCCGTCGTTGCGGACAATGTCATACGATAATTCATCGTCTATTGACCACTCTTCTTCAAGATTCAAGGTCATGGGAAGGGTAATGGCGCCGCCAATACGCAAATTTTTATTGAAATGAAACAGACCACCCAGTTTGAGTTCCCAGCCCGAGTAATCTGTAGAAATTTTCTGATTCACATCGTAATAGTTATAAAAAAATTGTTCGATTACATTGTCATTTTCATCGAGAATGTCATAACTGTTTTGGGCGTTCACATCGTCCTGAGAATAGTTGCTGTTGTATTCGTTATCGCCTGTCCACACATTGAGTGTAACGCCGCCCGAAAAACGAGGCGACAAATCGATGGCCATTGCAAATGAATATTGACTCAAATGCCCGTCATTGGATTTGATTTGTTGTTCCTGCATTTCCCGATCAAAGGGCAATACGCCGTAATCCCCGAATTCATTTTGGATTTCAAAACCCAAATTATTACTGCTGCGGTTGTAGCCGCTGTATTCCGGATAACTACCCAAGTCTTTCACCTTCTGGTAGCCAAGTGCAATTACAAAACTACCCTGAACCGTGGGAAAGGGGTATGCGATCCCGAAACTGCCGAGTTTGGTAAAGGCCTGGTGTTCAGTGGTGGTATTGTTGAGATAAGTGGCTTGGGTCTCAAAATCATAGTTGTATAAACTGCCATAGAATTCACCGTAATTAAGCTGGGCCAATCCGGCCGGATTCCAGTAAACAGCGGAATAGTCGTCAGCGACGCCGGTAAATGCGTTACCCATCGATTGCGCCCGCGCACCAAAGCCATGCATGTCGTGCAGAAGATTAACGGCTTCTTCGGCGGATTGACTGTACAGAAGCGAACCGGTGACCATGATTGTAAACACTGTTATCAAAATCGATTTCATGCCTTATACCTTCCTTGATACCATTTCGATTATCGTCTTTTCGATGAAGAGCTACGGCTCGAAGAACTTGAAGAGCGGTTTCCGGAGGATCGACTGGACGAACTGCTGCTGCTGCGCGGTGATGAATACCCGGAAGATCGACTGGAGCCGGAGCGATTGGAGCGAACGGAAGATGAGTGACTGTCTGAACTGGAGCTTGAACTATTTCTCCGCCGATAGATTTTGCGGTCGTTATCCGAGCTTGAACTGCTGGATGATGAATTATTCGATTTCTTAATTCGAATGATTTTAACCGGCTTGGCATCGTCTGATTTATTTGAAGACGGCGTTATCCTATAATATTTACGTTTGGAACGTTTTTTTTCGTCGGGTTTGATGGTTGTGTTTTTATCTGAAGTCGAGGACCTGCCCGGGTTTCTGCGAACGGCGCGAACGGGTCGGTGGTCATCGAAGTCGCCAATATTGGAGTTGATCGTCCGTCTCCCGGTGTTTGTTGATCTGTCGGAATCTACCGCCTGGCTTGAAGCGGAAACCGGCCTTGCCGATCCTTGTGTGCGATCCACCTGGCCAACACTCACACGGCGGCTGTTGCCCGGACGTAGGGCACTGCCGTCTTTGTTGAAGGGGCGCGCACCGAAATTGGCACCGGACGAATATACCGGTCCACCATACCAATAATTCCAGTAGCGGTCAAAGAAGAATGGATCAACAATCACAAGGCCCGGATAATAGGCGAAGCGATTATGCCAGTAGGAGTAAGGATAATGGTGGTAGGAGCCATAATAGAAATCATCCCAATACCACGAATTATAAAATCCAAAATGGAAGCGGCTATCATAAGGCCGGGTGTTGTAATAATGATAGTGTTGTGAATACGGCGTTGTTTCCTCTTCATAATAATAAACGGTATCTTCACCGTAATAATAAGAATCACTATACGCATCCGAGCCCCCTTCCACAAAGGCCAGTTTGGTATAGCACGAGGAGAAGATAATCGTACTTAAAACGGCAATCATAAAAAATTTAAGATAACGCATTGTATGGTACTCCTTCTCTAATGAAGTCGTTTTACTTTTAGTATATGCAATTTAAATGCCAGAATAGCCTTTGGTAAAGCAAGTCCGTACCATTCCATCAAAATCGTTGCTACTATGCCCTCTCGCTTCATAAACCATTTTTTAAACGCACTTGCTAACGAAAAGTTTACGTATTTATGCTGTTAACATAATAATCATATTACCATATTTTGTAAATATAGTTAACATTTATTGCCATTAAATATGGTTTACCTACGTTCTCAAGGTCGCCTTTAAACGCAGGGGATTCAATAATAATTGCAATGCGTGTTCAATCGACGTCGTAACGATATCGGCCGATTGCATTGTCTCTCCGGCAGCGCCTTCGCTTAATATGACCCCTATTCCCAATTGCGCTTCTTGCAGCATGAATCGGTCATTGCGGCCGTTTCCGATGGCTGCCGTGGCCGCACTGCCCAGCTTTTGCACCCAATTTCTTTTGGATTCCGCCTGATTATTCTGCGATAATACGGTAAGTTGGCAGGGCGCCTTTTTTAACTGTTCGGCTGCATCTCCGAATGTATCTGCTGTTACCACATGAAGCTCTAACTGCTTGCCGAGTTCATGCAATAAGGGTGGTACGGAAGCTATTAATGATCCGTCGATTGCCAGGGTGCCGTTGTAATCCATAACCAGATATTTGAGTTGCAGGTTTTTATAACCGGGAATGATCACATCAATCATGTTTATTGCCTCTTGATCGTTAATCCGTTGTCATAAAATGAATAGCGTTAACCGGCTTTATAAGTACGGGCATCGATGCCGAACCGTTTGAGCATTTTATGCAATCCGACGCGGCTGATGCCCAGTTGATCAGCTGCTTTCAAAATATTACCGCCGGTGTTTGCCAAAGCCTGTTCGATCATTTGTTGTTCAAGATGGGCCACTGCTTTTTTGAGGGAACGCTTTTGATGCAAAGGCGCTGTCTGTCTCTCCGTTGCGCGGAAGAAATGCGGTGAAAGTAAGCTGCGATCGAGTGTAGTATCATTCTCTGCCAGGGTAACCATGCGTTCGATTTCGTTTTCCAATTCACGAATATTGCCGGGAAAGCTGTAATGAAGCAGATAATCCAGGGCTTCTGTGCTGATACCGTCGACGGTCTTCCCGATGCGTTTTGCATATTTTCGAATAAAAAAATCGACCAGATCGGGAATATCTTCCTTTCGTTTGCGCAGAGGCGGCAGATGAATGGGAAAGACGCTCAGCCGGTAATACAAATCTTCACGGAAGCGCCCTTCCGAGATCGCCTTCTCCAAATTACGATTGGTTGCGGCGATGATACGCACATTAACTTTTCGGGTTGTGTTGGCTCCCAATGCTTTTATTTCACCTTCCTGCAGAACGCGCAGTAATCCCAGTTGGAAAGCAGGCGATGTTTCGCCTATTTCATCCAGGAAGACCGTACCCTCGTGTGCGGTTTCAAACAAACCTTCTTTATTCTGGTGTGCGCCCGTAAAAGCTCCTTTTGTGTGTCCGAACAGCTCACTTTGCAGTAATGTATCCGGTATGGCGCCACAGTTCTGAACGACAAACATATGTTCTTTGCGATTACTGTTATAGTGAATAATCCGCGCGAGTAATTCCTTGCCGGTGCCGGTTTCACCCAGGAGCAATACTGTGGTTGGCGTATTCATTACTTTTCTGACCATTTTTAGAATACGGATCATAGACGGGCTGTTGGCAATAAAGTTGTTTAGTTCCAGCGTTTTTTCCACCTGTTGTTGCAGCGCCTGTTTTTCGGAACTAAGGCGGCGATTGGCTTCTAAAAGTTGTTGGTGTAATTGTTCGTTTTTGCGTTGCAAGCGGTAATGTTCGGCGGCGGATGCGACCACCTGTCTTAGCTCATCCGGTTCGAATGGTTTGGATATATATTGAAAAATATTGGCGCGATTGATGGCGTCGATGGTTGCGTCGATGTCGGCATAACCAGTGATCATCAAACGCACGGCGTCTGGTCGGAGGGTTTTGGCTTTGGTTAAAAACGTTACGCCGTCCATGCCCGGCATGCGCTGATCGCTGAGGATCAGAGCAATCGGTTCCTGATCTAATATTTCAAGGCCTTTCGGCCCGCTTTCGGCGGTAAAAACTTCGTAATCCGTTCGTAACAACCGACGCAGGGAATTGAGGATCTGCACCTGATCATCTACGATTAGAATTTTAACCTTCGTCATAGTTTTGTTTCCGCTTAAGTGAGTGGTAATTCAATAATAAAAGTTGTACCCGCGTTTGGCTTACTGTTCACAGATATGTTGCCATTGTGTTTTTGTATGATGGAATAAGAAATACTCAAACCCAGGCCGGTACCCTCGTTCACTTCTTTGGTTGTGAAGAAGGGATCGAAAATGTTTGCAAGATGTTCCGGCGCTATTCCGCGTCCGTTATCGGTGACTCTGATTGATAAATGGTTGCCTTCGCGTATGGTATAAATTTCAATTCGTCCCTGTTGGTCCAAAGCCTGCAGAGCATTCGAAATGACATTAACAAACACCTGGTTCATCTGTCCCGGATTACAATACAAAACCGGATCGTCTTCAAACCGTGTTTGAATTTCGATATTCGGAGAAATTTGAGGTTTTAATATATTGAGACAGGTTTGAATGCACTCGCTCATACGCGCTTCTTTCCAATCGGCCTGATCAATGCGTGAAAAACTTTTCAGATTGCGGATAATCTCTTTGACGGCGTGACTGCCTGCAATATTATCTTCCACAATAGAACGAATATCATCCGTAATGGCCTTAAATTGATCCAGGGCCTGTGATCCGAATGCCCCGCGGTTGGAATCCAGGAGCTGATTCAGTTGCTGAAGATAGTCGTGGAGGGCTTTTGAATTGGCGTAGATAAAACTGATCGGGTTGTTCAGCTCGTGGGATATACCGGCGACCAACTGCCCTAACGAGGCCATTTTTTCGGAATGAATGAGCTGGCTTTCCTTTTCCTGTAGATCCCGGAAAAGGTGCGTTAGTTCGCTGTTTTTCTGGTCCAGTTGGCGGTTTTTCTTCTCCAATTCGTCAAGGTACTCCTGACGCACCCGGGCTTCCGCAAGTTGCCGGGCCATGTCGGCGCTTTCTCTAATATAATTATTATTTTCGATGGCGATGGCGGTTTGGTTGGTAAGGGTTTGAATGTATTGCAAATCCTGTTGATTGGCGATGGCGTCGGCATTGGATATGGAAAGCGCTAACATGCCGTGAATTTGTTGATCCTTTTGGACGGGTAAAAGCCGGTTGCAGTTCAGCTCTTCTAATATATGGTGGAGGGTAACGGAGGCCGTGTTTGTATCCATGATAGCGGGCAGATGATGGCTTGTTTCTTCTTTTAGTTCGAAGGACTGCTTTTGGGGACCGGAAGCCGCGCCAGATGAAGAGAAGATATTGAGCAGTCCCTTCTGGTATAACAGAAAATAGACGTGATTGATATTATCATGCTTCCCAACGGTTGTTACCAGAGCATCAAGCAGTTCCCGGTTCTGCCGTATATATATCATGCGATTACTTAAATCCTGTAAACTCTGTCTGAACTGGATGTGCCTGCGTTGTCGTTTAGTCTGATATTCTGAATAGGCAATCGAAGTCCCAACCGCGGCAAAAGAGATAACGTCTAAAATTGCGAATATGTTCTGCAGGGGCTGGTCGCGCAGGACGACAAATAAAATAATAGTGAGTGCAATAAAAAGGGTTAATTGAATGCTAATATATAAATTTCGCCAACGATAACGTCGGGCGCCAACATTAAAATAAACCAACAGCAGTAAAATAAAGACTAACATTAGCACGAAGTTGGTCCAGAAAGTCAGCGTTTGAAGGTGGTAGCCGAAGCGTTGTATAATTAAAAATGCATTATTGAGTACACCGTATTCTCTAAAATGGTAATTATGACCGGGCCAGAGGTTCTGTTTGGTAATCGTCTTGCCCGAGGGTAATACGATTTTAAGCGCCAACTTCTTGGATCCACCGACTCCGAAATGGGCAGACGGCATTCCGGATGACAAATAACCCTGTTGGGTAGATATTTCCTGAAACGCAAACAGGTTATCCGGTTCGATTGAAGTATGGTATAAAAAAAGTTTAGTCCCGATAGCCTGCCGGTTAATGGACACGCCGGTGAGCCGTACTTTCAAGTATTTGGTATTATTGCATGGATTGAGGTATATCTGACTTAGTTCATCTTTATTGGAAACCACGATATCCAGGTCGCCGTCGTTGTCAATATCGCCTGCGGCGGCGCCTGTACTGTACGCATTTTGACGTGATTCATCGAAGTCGGGATTAAAATTACCCTTGCCGTCATTCAGGTAAAGTCGATTATGGCCTTTAAGTGAAATAAAACAATCCAGCCAGCCGTCCTGGTTAAAATCATTTAAAAGCAAGCCGAAATTATTGCTGCCCGTATAATAAAAATGGTGTGATTTAATTTCTTCAAAAAGTATAGTATGATTCTGACTGACGTTACGATAGTAATAGATGTATCCGTCACGGGAGGCGATCATTAAATCCAGGTCGCCGTCATTGTCCAGGTCTGCACAGCGGGCGCTGTTAGAGGAAGAATGTTGTTGCAGGGTGGGCAGGGCGAACGAAGCCTGTTTAAAACGCCCCTTGCCGTCATTGATGAGTAGATAATCGGGATGGAACCAATTGGCCACGTACAGGTCGCTGTCGCCGTCCCCGTCAAAATCTCCGTGGCAAACGCCCTGGCTTGTAGCCGTATCGCGAAAGGCAATACTCCATCCTTGTTCGAAAAAATGACCGCGTCCGTTGTTCATCATTAAACGATTACTGTGATGTTCATCGCTGATATATATGTCAAGATAGCCATCGTTATTGGCGTCGAACCAGAGACCCTGATTGGCATCTACCCGTCCGTTCAAATTGAGGCGGTTACTTACATCTTCAAAGACAAGCTGACCCTCATTGCGCAAGAGCTTTGTTGTTTGCCCCCAACCTGCTAAAAACAGGTCGGGCCGACCGTCATTGTCGAAATCCGCCGAACCGGCGCCCAATTCCAAATTTGTTTGTCCGCGCGGCATCAGGTAGCCGCCAAGACCGGAATATATAGTACGATCCACAAACGGCATAATGCCGCCGTTATTAATCAAGAGACGGTTCAAATGACGGAAGCAAATGAGGTAAATATCCGGGAAGTTATCGTTATTAAAATCGTTAAAAGCGACGCCGTATCCGTCTTCAATATCGGGGATTAGTCCGGAGATACGATTTGTAGATAACATTTGAAAATCAGAGTTCGCATATAAAGATTTAAAGAAAATCAGAATTAGTATGATTGGGGCTATCAATGTAATTTTCATATTTTACCGACGATGTTGTGTAAACAAAATTTACAATTAACAATTAAAAAGCGCAACGATTAAAAAAAGTAAATTTTAAATCACAGATTGTTATGGATAGGCATCCGATAAAGACAATCGAGCTATATGAAAGCTGATTTACTTGAAAACCGTTTATGCCGGCGAGGGACGCATGCTCTGATAATAATAAGATCAAAATGGAATATTGGTGATTGATTTCAAAGTTATGAAGCTAAGCATATGCAGGTTGATAAAAGTTTTTTCATTTACTTTGGGTTTTCGCCTATTTTTAATTTATCTTTCATAGACAATCGGATGATTAAACGAATATTGTTATGCCCTTACTATTAGTTTCAGGCAATGGATTTTTCCTGATTTTTAGCGGTATTTTCGGGTTGTTGCTTGCATTGATATTCCTGACCGTTTTGGTTTACCGAAGAATCGCTTACCTATACAGCATAGCGCGACGCAAGGACCGGAAAAGAAAAAGACCCGGCGTTTATTCTACTTTTCGTAATCTACTTGCAATTATATTTCTATTCCTGCTCAGCACAACGTTACTGTCTGTGGGCGCTTTTTTTCAGGGCTATCAAGCATTCGAACGTTTGAAGCCCGTTGCAAAAATAATCGTTGAACCGCAGCCCATGGAAGAGGTTGCCCATGTAACTTTAGTTTATCTGGATCGGAACGATAATGAAGAAGTGCGCAGGAGCTACCGGATTAAGGGAGATCAATGGATGGTGGAAGGTGATATCATTAAATGGCAAGGCTGGCTCCAAATGTTTGGTTTAGATAACCGCTATCGTTTAACACGTATCCGGGGGCGTTATTTTATTACCGAGGATGAATTGAAGCACAAGCCGACCGTTTTTTCTCTGACGGAAGCGGAAAATCATTTGTTTTGGAAACAGCTATATCGTTACGGATACAAGCTACCACTGGTAGACGCCGTTTATGGCAATGCCGTTTATCAGTTAGCGGATGAAGATCAAAGTTATCATTTGTCTATAGGTAAAAGCGGTTTTGTGGTACATGCGATTGCCGGCAAATAATTTAGAACATGTCTTATAACTGTTTGTAAGTATTTGGCTATTTTTTGATGATTGAGAGGAAGCCGCGTTCACATTGAAGTTGTGTTAAGAAATAATGATAAAAATGATTTTACAACGTACAATTTGGTTCATTCTATTATCCATCATATGGATGAAAACGGGATTGAGCCAATCGTATCTCGTGCATCATTATACTGAACTGGACGGCCTGGCAAGCTCTGAAGTACATAGCGTAGAACAGGCGTCCTCGGGACGACTTTGGTTCGCAACACGTGCAGGCATTTCTGTTTATGATGGATTCAAGTGGAAAAATTTTCAATATCCCGCCGATATATCCTTTCATTCAATTCGGTTTTTAGAATCCGATACATCGGGCACAATTTGGGCCGCCGGCCTCGAGCTTAGCAATAATATTCACTATTATAGGAACGGTAAATGGCATGAATTGGCCATCCCCGAGCGTATCCGAGGAGGAAAAAATTATGTCGAAGATTTAGCAGTATTAGAATCCGGAAGCGGAATGATGCTCGCTATTGCCGCCAGCCATTCCGGACTACTTTTATACAACGAATCGCAATGGACCATCCACAACCGTACGAATAGCCCCTTATCCGGCAAAATCAAAAAAATCGAAGTGGGAAATAATGGTTTTTATGTGCTATGTGAAAATGACATATTTCTGATTACGCCCAACTCTGTGAAAAGTGTTTTCCCGCAAAAATTCGGCATTGAAGATACCGTAAAATCTTTCGCCGTAGCTTCCGCGGCTTCGAATAAAACATCTCTGAAATCCGACCGGCTTTGGCTATTATTGGAAAATCAAATGATCATTAGGGATGTTGATGCGAATGCGGTGGTTTGGAAAGGTCCGATTAACAATGATCAGAAGTTGCTGGAAACCGTTCGCATATTCGAACCGGATGGGTATGGCGGCGTCTTTCTGGGTAATTGGCGCACGGTAGCCCATTATGATACCTCATCGAACAGAACGACGACTCTCGGCATAGATAACGGATTAATTACAAACGGCGCCAGCGACATCTTAATTGATCACGAGGCAAATATCTGGATTGCTTCATACCGAGGCGTCAATAAGATACCCTTGCCTAAATTTATTTCACTAAACGAGGATACCGGTTTACTAAAAGATGAGGTTACATCCGTAGTACAACGCCGGCGCGGTGAATTAATATTCGGGCATATTGGCGGTTTGACGATTTACAAGCATAACAAATTCAGGCATCTGGCTTTTAAAGAGCTGAAAAGTGTTGCCGGGATCGACCGGGTACTGGATATGAGTGTTGATGACAATAACGATGTTTGGATAGCCGCTTACAATCGGGGTCTTGGTAAATTAACGGCAACGGATCAAATACATTGGTATAATATACCACGGTTCCGAAAAATTGTATCCGTAAAATCCTATTACGGAAGGCAGCTTCTGGTTGCCACTCAACATGCTCTTTTTTTATTTGATGGAAATAATATTACCAGACTGAATGATGATAAAATCAAACTTAGAAACATCCGGAAAATTTTCGTTGGCGGGGATTCAACGATTTATTTAACCTCTCTGAAGGGTGGGCTTTATCGATACCGGGATCAAAAATGGAGTCAAATAAAAGCATCCAAAAGCCTTTATGCCAACAGAACCGTCGCTGTGCTCGATCATTATGATGGCGATATACTGGTGGGGACTGAAGATGGCTTATATTTTCTAAAAGAAGACAGCCTGAAGCGCTTTAATTCTTTAGAGGAATTGAAACGCCCTATATATTTTTTACTTGAAGACCGATCCGGCCACTTGTGGATGGGTACGGACGCCGGGGTCTTTCGGTTGCAAGGCAACCGATTAGAGCAATTTACGGTTCACCAGGGATTGGCCGGTAATGAGACCAATCGGGATGCGGCAATTCAGGACAGCGCCGGGGTGCTGTGGTTTGGCACGAATATGGGCGCTTCGTTCTACCGACAATGCTGGGAAATTAAAAAACCGCCGCCTCCCAAAATACAACTTACGACCATAGAAACGGTTAAAAACACATATCAGCCGCAGCCGTTAAATTTACCTTACCATGAAAACAATATCATTTTTAAGTTCAATTGTATTTCTTTTTATAATGAGCGCCATATCAAACTGCGATATAAGCTGGAAGGCTTACACAAAACCTGGCTTTATGAAAATCGGTTAGCGCGTCCCTCGTTACGATTTCTGGGGTTAGAGCCGGGTGAATACCGCTTATCACTGCAAGCACAAAATTTACACGGTAACTGGAGTCCCGTTATTACCAGTTCGCTTGTAACCATTCGCAAACCAATCTGGCGCCGTGCCTGGTTCCTGGTATTAGCCGTTTTTTCCCTCGGCATTTTTATTTATTTGTCGATTCGCTTTGTACTGAAACGTAACTATACGCACATGTTGGAGGAAAAAGTAAAAGAGCACACCCATTTGCTCCGTTTATCTGAGGTGCGTTACCGGAACCTTATCGAAACGGCGCGCGATGCCGTATTTGTTACAACGCCAAGGGGCAAATTCCTTGAAATCAATCCGGCGGGTGTGGAGATATTTGGTTATGAGTCCAAGCAAGAATTGTTAAATACGTTTATACCGCGGGATATCTACGTCAATCCGGATGATCGAAACTTTTTTAAAAAGGAATTGCATGAGAAGGGCTTTATTCAAAATTTCGAGGTCAATCTCAAAAGGAAAGACGGCAGTACCCTAAAGGCCATTTTATCCGCAACGGCTGAATACGATAAACATAACGAAATCGTTGCTTACCGTGGATTTCTGAAAGATGTAACCGAGTTGTGGCATTTACGTGAACAATTGGCGCAGGCCCAGAAAATGGAATCAATTGGTATGCTGGCGGGAGGTGTTGCTCATGATTTCAATAATATTCTTGGCGGAATTCTCGGCTATGCATCGCTAATGAAATTTAAACTCAAACCGGAAGATCCGAATTTTAAATATTTGGAAACGATAGAAAAAACCGCCAAACGCGGCGCAGAACTTACCAGCCAGCTCCTTGTGTTTTCACGTAAAGATCACGACGAAGCAAAAGTGTTTAATCCCAACGACGTCGTATTGGATACGCTTAAAATTATTAAATCAACCTTTCCGCGTCTTATCGAATTAGAAGTGGATTTGGATAAAAAAATGTGCAACGTCGAAGTGGATCATGTCTTGGTTCAGCGGGAATTGGACTTTTAGCATTTAAAATAAGTAACACCTA
>CAZIVP010000008.1:0-165876 GCA_964542915.1 uncultured Calditrichaceae bacterium
TTAGGTGTTACTTATTTTAAATGCTAAAAGTCCAATTCCCGCTGAACCAAGACAAAAACCCGTACCAATCAACATTATTAGCGGCTTCCCTGTTTTAAAATGATTTGGCACAATGTTGGCAATGAAATTGAATTATGCCAATGCAAAACCATATTCTTGTTATTGATGATGAAGTAAAAATAGCCGAGCTGTTACAGGAAATAGTACAAGGCGAAGGTTTCCGCGTCAGCAGTTGTCGTAACGGCTATGACGGTTTGAAAGTGCTGCAGAATGCAAACGTCGATTTGATTATTTTAGATTTGTATATGGTCGGAATGAACGGCATTGACTTTCTGCGACGTATGCCAAAAGAACAAAAGAATGTGCCGGTGATTGTCCTTACGGCCTGGCAGTTGCGACAGGATCACTATGATAACTTGAAAAAAGAAGTGTGGACGATTATCGATAAACCGGTGGACCTGAATGACTTAATAGCTTACGTTAAAAGCGCAATCAAACCATGAGCATCCATCGGAAGATAACGACCCTGTTTTTGTATAACTGAAACAGGCGGGTAGTGCAACGATTCCGTTCAAAGATTTTAAAGGAGGCGACAAGAGAAATTTTAGTTGAAAACAAACGCTTTAATTTTGGCCAAAGAAAATTAACCAAACCAAACCTATAACAATAAAAATGTCCCCCTGAAATTAATTGATCGCCTCAAAATAAATCCAATACCGACTCTATTCCTCCGAGTAACTCATGACGTTTCGACGGGATAAAAATTGGCGCAAACCATGCAGATCATCGGTGTTGATTAAGTCGACGCCGGCTCTTGTAGTAACATCCTCCAAATAGCTTAGCGTTGTGGAGATGGCCTGTCCGGAGTAGCACAGAAACGCACCTTTCGCGAAGAATATATAGCCCTATTAAAACGATTGAGATTGAATAGGATAAAAAATATTTATTGGAGTTTTTTCAATAAATGAATCCTCTATAAGGTAATTCTCTAAAGCATTCATAAATCATGCTACAACCGATTACACGCCTAATAAGACGGGAGTTGAATACAAAACCATAGAATAAGCCCGGACTAAGTTTAGGCCGATTTGCGAAACGCCCGGGCGTGCCAGCTTAATTCAAAGGTCGTCTCCCACATGCCGGTACGTAATTGGCCCAACTCCGTTAGGGAATTGTTAAATACGATCGTTTGCGTGTTAACATCGCCCCGGTTAAGCATTGTTTGAAATGTCGGACGATCCACACTTTTGATGACGCCTTCGCTGTTGCGAAAAAAAATAAGGCCCAAATCGAGCGCGTCCAGATTATAATGTTGCTTGAGGTCCTGAAACAGGTGGACGCTCTTATCGATGCCGCAACCGGAAACCGTGCTCTCGGCGGCTATGATCACAAAACGATCGTAAAGCAGCCGGTAATCGCCGTCCACATCGCTTCCATGTGATTTCCATTCGCGAATAAACGCATCAAGATACCCCCTAACAACACGCTGTTCATTCGGGGTAAGCGAACGATTAAACCCGTATATCCATATTCTTGCCTGATCGCTCATATGCGGAAACATAATAACTCCCGGTTTTATATGTTTTAAATTTTACAAAAGCAGGGCATTGCCGTTTATGAAGATACGGCAATGCCTATGGATATCGTTCATGAATGACAGTGGTCTTCGAAAACGCGTCTGAGATCATCGGCAATTTGCTGCGGCATTCGACCTTCGATATGATGTCGTGGCATCATATATACCAATTGCCCGTCTTTGAACAGAGCCATCGATGGTGAAGACGGTGGATATCCTGCAATATAAGAACGTGCGGTGGAAACCGCTTCTATGTCGACGCCCGCAAAGACGGTCGTAACATGATCGGGAATGGTGTCGTGATCCAGAGCCATACGAACGGCTGGCCGGGCATTTCCGGCGGCGCAGCCGCAAACGGAATTTATAATCAGTAATGTGGTACCTGGTTGTCCGCTAATGGCTTGTTCAACCTCATCAGGCGTCTTCAATTCCTTAACGCCAATCGAAGTCAATTCTCTGCGCATCGGTTGTACCAGATCTTCGGGATACCTTGGAGCCGTTTGTGGAAACATAGAATATCACTCCTCATCTATATTGGATTTAAAGTTTCAATTTCTGGTCCCGCAACAGGCGGGGCGATTATGAATCTCCATTCTTCAGAAAGCAAGAACACTTCTACAATCCTCCGACAATCGATTCATTTGTCCAATGCAATGCAGCTCCTGCCTTTCATTCGCTTATTAGTTTTAAATTTAATTAATTCGTTGTTCACAACCATTTCCGGTTGCTTTAAATTCCTAAGCGCTGTATTTTCAAAATTTTTGAAAACAAGCATCGGAATTTCCCATGTTACAATGCCCTATCCGTCTTTATTATATGTCTTTTATCCTCCTGTTTATTCCAATACTGCTTTTTAGTGAAACGTTGCCATGGGAGGATGGCCGCAGCAACGGCGAGCAACTGCGCGCTAAACTCGTAACATTTGGGCCAGGCGATGATATTCCTTCGTGGTGGGGGCATACGGCAATCATTATTGAAGACCTGCAATACCAGAAAGCCCGCATCTATAATTTTGGTTTGTACTCCTTTGATGATAAAATGCTTGCCCGTTTCGTGATGGGAAGGCTAATCTTTTCGGGAGACGATTTCAAGGTTCCTTCTTATTTTAATTACTATCGCAAGATGAACCGCAGCATACGCGTGGCGTCCTTGCACTTGACACCCAAAAAGCGTTTGCAGCTTGCGAAAATACTGGCGAAAAATGTCCGGCCCGAAAATAAATACTATCTCTACCATCATTATTATGAAAACTGTTCCACACGTTTGAGGGATATGATCGATCAGGTATTGGATGGGCAATTCCATGAAGCCGCAGCGAAGCCGGCGCGTATGAGCTTGCGGGATCACACCCGCCGCTATGTCGGACATAATCCATTCATGGAAATGTTGTTGATGTATCTGATGAATGACGACATCGATCAACCGATCGAACGCTGGCACGAGATGTTTTTACCCGACGAACTGGAACGCAACGTTCTCACAGTGAGCTACCGTACGGACGCAGGCGATACGATTAAATTGGGCGGTACGCCGCAAACCATTTTCAAGGCGGAGCGGAGCGCCGTACCGGATGAACCGTACACGCATTGGCCCGGCGCGTTGATGACCGGCCTTTTTACCGGCGGGCTGGCCGTTTTGTTTACAGTCTGGCGGCGACGCTCCGAAAGTATCTGGCCGCGCAGTCTTTTTGGTATTTATCACGGACTGGTAGGGATTGTGCTTGGTATTCCAGGACTCGGTTTAACGCTGGTCGCCTCTTTTACGGAGCACGAGGTGGCTTATTACAATGAAAATCTATTCTTTATCAACCTCTTAACATTCCTCTTTCTTCCGCTCGGCATTGCCTTTAGCGGCGGTAAAAATTGGGCGGAGCGCTGGTTGGCCAATCTATGGTATATTCACCTTCTTGGCGCCGGATTGGCGGTTATTCTGAAAATTGTTCCGGCGTTTGATCAGGATAATGCACTGGTTATGGCCTTCGTATTTCCGGTCATTACCGGTTTTGCGCTTGCATGGCGGCTCTGGTTCAAGTTAAACCGTAGCGCCGCACCCCGCTTTAAATAAAGGATGCTCCCCTCAAACACAGTAAGGAACTAAAACCAACGCCGCGCCGAATAACAATTTGGACAATATTCCATATAACTTGTATATTGCAAATTCTTTAATGGACAGGGGAGGAAGGCCCATGGAAATTAAAAGTATACTTGTGCCCACCGACTTTTCGCGGCCGGCCAATAATGCCCTGGACGAGGGTATTAAGCTGGCTTATAAATACAACGCCGATTTGGTTGTATTGCATGCTCGGGTCATGTACGAAGATGATCCGGCCAGTTTAACGGCCAAAATGGAAGTACTGAAAGAGGAAGAACGTAAAGTCGAAGAAAATCTGTTGAAACGTTTACGGGATACAACCCAAAAACACCGCCAGGTTAACATCCGACACGAAATTATTCGCGGCTATTCGTCTCCGTCCGCCATACTGAGTTATCTCAACAATAACGATTTTGATCTTGTGATCATCGGAACGCATGGCCGCACGGGGCTGGGCCATTTTCTAATCGGTAGTGTAACAGAGAAAGTGGTACGTTACGCGCCGTCGCCGGTAATGACCGTTTCGCCGGAGAGCCGTTTAACGGATGAATTCCACCATATTATCGTACCGTTTGATTACAGCGATCACGCGCAAATGGCTTTAAAAAAAGCGCTGCATCTGGTGGAATCCGACCAGTCCGAAGTAACCATGCTATATGTATTTGACCGAGAAGTGCATCCCGCTCTGGCTGCCTGGGGCGTCCGTTCGGCGTTCGACGCCATTCCGGATATTGAACAAAAAGCCAAAAAACAAATGGATAAAATACTGGCCGATATCCCGAATCCCAAAAAGGCACGCATTAAAAAAGTGGTTATGGAAGGCGCGCCCCACAAGGGTATTAAAGCCTTTGTGGATGAAAACGATGCGGATTTGCTGGTTATCGCCACGCATGGTAGGGTGGGATTGGATCGTTTCCTGTTGGGCAGCACGACCGAACGGGTAATTCGTTCGATTCCGATTCCGGTTTTAACGTTAAAACAGCAGCATCTTTTGTAAATCATCAATATCATAACTGAATGAAACAAGGATAATTTATAGAAGTGACCAAAAAGAACTCCATTTTCGTTAAGGGCGCTCGAGAACATAATCTTCAAAACATAGATGTGGAAATTCCCCGCGACCGTTTCGTGGTTATTACGGGGCTTTCCGGTTCCGGCAAGTCCAGCCTTGCATTCGACACTATCTACGCCGAAGGCCAGAGGCGCTATGTGGAATCGTTAAGCGCATACGCCCGGCAATTTTTGGGTTTAATGGAAAAACCCGATGTGGATTACATTGAAGGGTTGTCGCCGGCCATATCCATCGAACAAAAATCGACCCACCGTAATCCCCGATCCACGGTCGGTACGGTAACGGAAATTTATGACTATTTGCGCTTACTGTTTGCCCGCATCGGTAAGCCGCACTGTTACAATTGCGGTCGGCCCGTGGAACGCCAAACCGTCCAGCAAATTGTGGATACCATCCTTTCCTGGCCAGAGGGCGAACGCATTCAGGTACTTGCCCCGGCCATCCGCGGAAGGAAAGGCGAGTACAAGGAAGTATTCAATCAATTTCGCAAAGACGGCTTTGTTCGGGTGCGTGTGGATGGCAAAATGCAATCCCTCGATGACGATATTACGCTTGATAAAAATAAAAAGCATGAAATCGAGCTCGTGGTGGATCGGCTGGTTGTGGGGCCCGATATTAACAAACGCCTTACGGATTCGGTGGAACTGGCGTTGAAACAGGCGTCGGGATTGATTTACATTAATAAAGCGGAAAGCGGCGAAGACGTTCTGTTCAGCGAACAATTCGCTTGCCCCCACTGTAATCTCTCCTTTGAAGAGCCGGCGCCGCGCATGTTTTCATTTAACAGCCCATACGGCGCCTGCCCCAAATGCGACGGACTCGGTACCCTCACCCGCATCGATCCGACCCTGATTGTGCCCGATGATTCTCTTTCAATTACCCAGGGCGCTATACGCGTATTGAGCGGCAGACGTGAAGGCTGGTTATACGAAATGATCGCCAGTCTCGCCCTGGAACTCAATTTTGACCTGCGCACGCCGTGGCGGAAATTACCGAAACACGTTCGCGATATTATCCTTTACGGATTCGATGAGCGTGAAATCAAATTTCGTTTCCGGCGGAAATCCACCTATCTGGAATGGTCCAGCCATTTCGAGGGCATCGTTAATAATCTGCTTCGCCGCTATAAACAAACCGGTTCTCAAAATGTACGACGCTGGATCGAGGGATTTATGAATAACGCACCCTGCGATGTTTGCGGCGGAACGCGGCTGCGCAATGAGGCTTTAGCGGTAACCATCAACGGCAAAAATATCCACGACGTAACCGAAATGTCGATACGAAACGCCGGCCGTTTTTTCGAGACCGTTTCATTGAGCGACCAGGAAAAAACCATTGCCCACCAAATCTTAAAAGAACTGCACCAACGCTTACAATTTTTGATTAATGTGGGACTGGATTATTTAACACTGAATCGTTCGGCAGGAACGTTATCCGGAGGCGAGGCGCAGCGCATACGTTTGGCCACGCAAATCGGTTCGCAACTGGTGGGTGTTCTCTATATTCTGGATGAGCCGAGTATTGGTTTACATCAGCGCGACAATAAAAAGTTAATCAATACCTTACACCAATTGCGCGATCTCGGCAATACCGTCCTTGTTGTAGAGCACGACCGCGAGACGATCGAATCGGCCGATTATGTTGTGGATTTAGGGCCGCGCGCCGGACGCGACGGCGGGTGGGTCGTCGCCGCCGGTTCTCCGTCTAAAATTGCCCGCAGCACTCAAAGCCTGACGGGCCGCTATCTCGCCGGCAAAGAATCCATACCGGTTCCCGAAGAACGTCGCAGGGGCAATCGTAAAAAGCTCAGTATTAGCGGCGCGCGCGGTAATAATCTTAAGAATATCAATATCGCGTTTCCGCTCGGTAAGATGATCTGTGTGACCGGGGTTTCGGGCTCGGGAAAAAGCACGTTGGTGAACGAAACACTGTTTGCCGCGCTGGCAAGGCACTATTACAGCGCCAAGAAAGCGCCCCTGCAATATCGCACCATTAAAGGTATGGAGTATATCGATAAAGTGATCGATCTCGATCAGTCGCCTATCGGGAGAACGCCGCGGTCCAATCCCGCCACCTATACCGGCTTGTTTACGCCGATCCGGGATATTTTCAGCCAGGTTCCGGAGTCTAAAATTCGAGGATATAAACCCGGACGCTTTAGCTTTAATGTTAAGGGCGGTCGCTGCGAGAGCTGTGAAGGCGACGGCATCAAAAAAATCGAGATGCACTTCTTACCGGATGTCTACGTGCAATGTGAAGTTTGTAAAGGCAAGCGTTACAATCGCGAAACCCTGCAGATTAAATACAAAGGGAAATCGATCGCCGAAGTGCTGGAAATGACGGTCAACCAGGCTCTGGAATTTCTCGGGAATATTCCGCCGGTCAAACGACGACTGCAAACCCTGGCCGATGTGGGCCTCGGATATATCCATCTGGGGCAATCGGCTACCACTCTTTCCGGCGGCGAAGCACAACGGGTCAAACTGGCCACTGAGCTATCTAAAATCGGGACGGGCAATACTCTTTATATTCTTGATGAGCCCACGACGGGATTGCATTTTGAAGATATAAAAATGCTGTTATCGGTTTTAAGCCGCCTTGTGGAAAAGGGCAACACGGTCATCGTCATCGAACATAATCTGGATGTGATTAAAACGGCGGACTGGATTATCGATATGGGGCCGGAAGGGGGCGACGCCGGCGGCGCGGTTGTAGCGGAAGGAACCCCGGAACACATTGCCGCCGACGAAGATTCCTATACGGGCCGTTTTCTGAGGCAGGAACTGGCGATTCCGGCGGCGGCGCTTAAAACGGGATAAAGTAATCATGTACGAATCGCGCGAAAACGATGGAGAGATACCATGGGACTCAAAAAAACAGCTCTGCATGATATTCATGTAAAACTTGGCGCCCGCATGGTGGATTTTGCGGGATTTCATATGCCCATCCAGTATAGCAGTATACGCGCGGAGCACCTGCGCGTCCGCAATACAGTGGGACTCTTTGATGTTTCTCATATGGGTGAATTTGAATTAACGGGAGCCCAGGCTCTTGATATGGTTCAAAAAGTGACGATCAACGATGCTGCACAACTTCACATCGGCCAGGCGCAGTACACGGCCATGTGTTATCCGGACGGTGGTATTGTGGATGACTTGTTGGTATATCGCTTTAAGGACCGTTTTTGGATGGTGGTAAACGCAGCCAATAAAGAAAAAGATTATCAATGGGTAACCGAGAATCAAATAGAAGGCTGCGACATCCGGGATATTAGCGACCGGATAACGCAGTTGGCGGTACAGGGCAAAAAAGCGGACGCTGCTTTACAAAAATTGACAGAAATCGATTTAAGCGCGATTCCTTTTTACTGGTTTGTGGAAGGACCGTTGGCGGATATTCCCATGGTTATTTCACGAACCGGTTACACAGGTGAACCGGGTTTTGAACTCTATTTTGAAAACGCCCATGCCGAGGAGGTTTGGAACCACATAATGGAAGCGGGCCGCGAATTCGATATTGAACCCATCGGATTGGGGGCGCGGGACTCTTTACGCCTCGAGAAAAAAATGTGTTTGTACGGAAACGATATCGACCATACGACCAATCCGCTGGAAGCCCGCCTCAAATGGATCACCAAGTTTGAAAAAGGCGATTTTATCGGAAAGGATGCTCTGCTTAAAATCAAAGAAGAGGGCGTTAACCGCAGTCTGGTCGCCTTTAAACTGAACGGAAAGGGTTTCCCCCGTAAAGGCTATAAAATTTTCAAAGACGGAAAAGAAATCGGCGTTGTAACCAGTGGAACGGTATCCCCGGTCATCGAACAGGGTATCGGCATGGGCTACGTTACCAAAGGATACGGTAAGAGCGGTACGGAAATCGAAATCGAAATTCGTCGCAAAAAAATACCGGCGACGGTTGTTAAGCCGCCGATCGTTTGAACCGTTTCGGACATGTGAATGGCGCTTTACTGCGCCAAGAGGATCAAATTGTTCGATTGTTCCGGATGATATGTCGAAAATTCCAAATCCCCGTATGGATTAAACCGGCTGAAACCAATAGCAATGAGCGCCTTTCGCAATTCATCCTCTGTGTAAGGATAAAGTTCGGTGCTGTGCCATTGGTGATATAGGGCATCGCCTTTGGATTGAATGGATAGAACATTGAACCGCAATGTCCGATCCAAAAAATCATAAAAGCGTAAGTACGTCCGGTCGCCTTCCTGCTTAATGCCTACCATTCGCTGTTTTTCCGCCATAATCCGCTGATAATTCAAAATCTGAATGGCCAGATATCCGCCGGGGTTAAGCAATTGACGAAAACCCGCTAACGCGGCATTTAAGTTATGGTCGTCGAGTAGGTGCGGCAAGGAGTTGCCCAGACATAAAATAAGGTCGACCCGGTCCGATACATGTTCACGGAGTTGTTGCATGGAAGTTTGGATCCATTGCACATGCATGCTGTGCGAACGGCTGTGTTTTCGCGCTTTTTGCAGCATGGCTTCGGAAATATCGGCGCCGATGGTCGGAATCCCGATCCGGTTGAGGGCGATGGTGTGGATGCCTGTTCCGCATGCGGCGTCTATGGCGTTCCGGAAGGAAAACCGTTCCCGCCAGCGTTTCATGATTGTAATTTCCTTATCGAGCCGTTCCTCAAAATTCGTCATTCCATCATAAAATTCCGCTACTGACTGATAAAAATCGGTAACATTGGATGCCATATGCGATCATCCGTATATTTTACGTGAACGTAAATTTCCGATCATTTATGTTGTTATGAATTAAACTAATTGCATTTAATTTTAAGAACAAGCATGCGACGACTTTTCCCTATTTACTAGAGAAATGTCCCACCGTACGCTCAACTCACACGTCGGTTTGGTTTATTTGAACTTTGTTTGCTTGTACCTCGTATTGGATGCACGATCGTTTTTGTAAATGGAACGGCTAAAACCGTAAGGGTATTGAATCAGTCCCCTGGCTTGATTTGCAAAGAGGCAACCGTTAAATTCAGTATTTTAGGGGAAAACGTATGAAGTGGATGACCGTATTTCTGCTTGTTTTTTGCTTTGTTCTGGACACTCAGGGACAAAAATCAGGCGAAATTCAAAAAAGAAAAGGGCGCTACGGATTTCAATTAAACCGCCAGCCGGATGTGAGCTTTAATCATTTCGTGGATTATGATCATTCCACTTTGAAGCCCGAGCTGCATATATCGGTGTCGGTATTAAACGACGCCCTGCAGTTTGTGAAGACGGAAGAAGGATATAGCGCGCGTTATCAGGTTTTTGTTGCCGTCCTCAAAGAGGAAAACTCCGTTGTGCAGGAAAGCTGGGAAGAACAGATAATGTTGCAAAATTTTGAAGATACCAATGCCCGCAACCGCAGACAAATATCGGTCTATCGTATCGCATCTGAAATGAATCAAAACGGGAGGCATTTGGGCGCCGGCAGCTATGAGGTTTTTGTTGAGGTACGGGATTTACAGGCCAGGAAAGCCTTTGAATTAAACAACAATAAGCGTTCCTTTGTTATAAGCGATGTCGAGCAAACATTTTCCGCTTCCAATGACAGCCTGTATATCAGCGCAATTGCCTTTCTCAACAGCGATAGCTTTAAAACCGATGAGGCTCTGCCCCTCACACCCTGGCGCCGACTAGTGATGTTCAATCACACGCATTTCGCATATCTGCATCTTTTAGAACCGGTCGAATCGGAAAGTCTTTCAGTTAATTTGCGCATTTACAAACAAAGCGATGCAGAGCGAACCTTGTTCTATCAGAACTTTTATGATTGGAAGCCCGTTCCGGATGACCGGCGTCTTATGTTTACGCTGCCTAAAGATTCCCTGCCGGAAGGGCGCTATCAACTTCGTATAAATGGGAACAGTTCGGGACAAACGTTTGGGGCCGAGAAAGATTTTGAAGTCGTCTGGTTCCAAAAACCAACCTATTTGTATAAGGTCGACCTTGCCGCTCGGCCCATGAAGTATCTTCTTAGTGAACAGGAATTTGAGCGTGTAAAAGGTATGGGACTCGATGAATTGACGCAGTGGTTTAACGATTATTGGCAAAAGAAAGACCCTACGCCCAACACGGTTTTTAATGAAATTCAATATGAGTTTTTTCACCGGGTGGATAAGGCCAACCGTAAATTTCGTAAACGCTTTAAAGAAGGTTGGGAAACGGATCGTGGACGCATCTATCTACTATATGGTCCACCACAGAAAATAGAGAACAATCGCTACGCCACCGAAACCAAACCGTATATTGTGTGGACGTATGAAGACATCGGGAAGAAGTTTCTGTTTGTGGATGAGAATAATGACAGCGAATTTACACTGGTAACGGAAGGAGCAAAGGAATAATCTATGGGTTCGATTAAAGTTGGCGTGGTCGGCGTTGGGCACCTTGGAAAAATCCACGCCTCGCTCTATCGTCAGGTACAGGATTGCCAGCTCATCGGCGTGCATGATATCAATGAAGAACGCAGCCGTGAGGTGGCCGAAGAGTTAAAAGTAAACGCGTTTAAATATTACGAAGAACTTTTGAACGAAGCGGATGCAGTCAATATCGTTACGCCAACGCACACCCATTTCGATCTGGCTTCGCGCGCTTTACAGCACGGAAAACACGTATTCATCGAAAAACCGATCACCCGCACCCTGGAAGAGGGCCAAAAGCTGCAATCCTTGGCGGAACAATACCACAAGCACATTCAGGTGGGGCATATTGAACGTTTTAATCCCGCCATTTTGGCGTTACAGGATGTAACAATAGAACCACTGTTTATTGAAGCGCACCGCCTGGCTTCTTTTAATGCCCGTGGAACGGACGTGGCTGTAATTTTCGATTTGATGATTCACGACCTGGATTTGATTCGGCATCTGGTTCGTAGCGAACCGCGACACATCGCTGCCAGCGGGGTAAATGTAGTTTCCTCGTCTGAAGACATCGCCAATGCCCGCATCGAGTTTAAAAACGGTTGTGTGGCGAATATTACGGCAAGCCGCATATCTGCCAAGAAAATGCGCAAAATGCGCCTGTTTCAGAAAAACGCCTATATCTCAATGGATTTTATGGAGGGCTTTTCGGAGATTTTTTATATACCGAAAGAACACCAGCAACCCTTTCATGACGGTACACTGGCTTTTTCTCTGGGACGCATTCAGGAGGGCGAACAATATCAGGAAATTAAATACAACCGCCTGGAACGGGAGAATGTGAATCCGCTAAAAGAAGAACTACGGGCCTTTGTCGAAGCGATTCTTAGCGATACTGATCCGCCCGTTACCGCGCAGCAGGGCTTGCAGGCGCTGGAACTGGCCCAGCAGGTCGTGGAGCAAATTGCCAAACACAAAGAACGGCTCGTAAAACCCGAATCGGTCTCGCATTCCTGACGGTAAAAGGGAATGCGGAATCCCTTCAACCGGAAGTTCTTTGAGAAACCGCAAGTGAAAAAATCCAATAAGGCGATGATCAGAATGCGTTGTTCCTGAGGAGGCTTCATGCAGACGGAAGTACAAGAGAAGACGATTTCGATCCATAATGTGCATCAATATATAGTAGGATGGGAGCGCGAGGTTCCTTTACTGAACGGCCGGCATAAACGGTACATCAATTTCGATAATGCGGCCAGTACGCCCACGCTTAAACCTGTTATGGAAACCATAAATGCTTTTATGGAGTGGTACTCCAGTATTCACCGCGGGACGGGTTTTAAATCCCAAATCAGTACCCATCTTTATGAAACAAGCCGGGCCGTGGTGCGCCGTTTTTTAAATGTGGATGAAAAAAGCCATACCGTTATCTTTGGCAAGAACACGACCGAGGCAATCAATAAACTGGCGCGCCGGCTGCCGCTCGGGGAAGATGAAATCATTATAACATCCATGATGGAACACCATTCCAATGATTTGCCCTGGCGGCTGCGCAAACGGTTGGTACACACCGAGGTGGACGAACAGGGGCGGTTGCATCTGCCGGCCTTAAAGGACTTGTTAAAAAAATACAGCGGCAAGGTTCGGTTGGTAACGCTTACGGGCGCTTCCAACGTAACCGGCTATATCAATCCCGTTCGAACGATTGCGGAGTTGGTGCACCGGCATGGCGGGGAGTTGATGGTGGATGCGGCCCAATGGGCGCCGCACCGGCCGATCGATATGGGCGATCCGAAAGATCCTGCCCGTATTGACTATCTTGCGTTTTCGGCTCATAAAATATACGCCCCTTTTGGTCTCGGCGTGCTGGCGGCGCGGAGGGACATTTTTGAAAAGGGACCGCCGGACCATGTGGGCGGCGGAACCGTGGAGATTGTTTCGACCGATCATGTGGATTGGTCGGAAGTTCCGGAGCAGGAAGAGGCCGGTACGCCCAATGTGGTCGGCGCCGTGGCTATGGCGAAAGCGTTGCGGGTAATCGAAGAAATCGGAATGGACCGTATCGCCGAACACGAAGCGCGCTTGACGGAACGCGCCCTGAGAGAGATGAAAACAATACCTCGAATAAGCATCTATGGCTCGCTGGATGAAAATGAAGTGCATGATCGTCTGGGCGTGATTCCTTTTAACATCGACCGTATGCCGCACCAGCTTGTCGCCGCCATACTTAATTTTGAAAGCGCCATTGGCGTACGTAACGGTTGCTTTTGTGCACATCCTTATATCAAACATTTACTGGGCGTCACCGCCGACGAAAATAACAGATTAAAAGAGCGGATACGAAAACATGACCGCAGCGCAATTCCCGGCGCGGTCCGCATGAGTTTCGGCATGTACAATACCGAAGATGAAGTGGATGAATTCATTGACAGCCTGAAACGGATCAGCAGCGGCCGCTATGCAGGCAACTATGTGCTAAACAAATCGACCGGTGAATACCGGCCCGAAGATTATCAACCGCAGTTTAATCGATATTTTACATTATAATTTGATGCAGGAAATTTATTATCAAAAGCCCTATCAAAGAGTTTTAAACGCCCGGTTGGTCTCGCTGGAGCAGACCCCGGCAGGGTGCTGGCTTGCAACGTCCGATTCGATTTTTTACCCCGGAGGCGGCGGTCAGGCGAGCGACCGCGGCCGGCTGGCGGGTCACGCCGTATCCAAAATCAAAAAAAAGAACGGAACGATCTGGCATTTCATAGAAGATAAAGCGCAGCTACAGGTCGGTGAAAACGTCAAGCTGGAGCTGGATTGGGCATGGCGCTATTACAATATGCAACAGCATACCGGTCAGCATCTTCTCTCCCATATCCTGCATAAGGAAGGTTTTCCGACGGTCTCGGTGCATTTGGGCGAGGAATATACGCTTATTGAGGTGGAAGGGGGCATTCCGGACGAATCCCGATTGGACCATATCGAGCGTGAAGTCAATGAACGGGTGCGCCGCCGTTTAGCCGTTAAGAGTTATGAGGTTAACCGCGCCCAAGCGGAGCGTCTGCCGTTACGCAGGCCGCCCGGCGACTGGCAGACCCTTCGCATTGTTGAGATTGATGAAGTCGATTTCTCAGCATGCGGCGGAACGCATGTGTTTAATACGGCGGAAATAGGATACATAAAAATTGCCGGGCTGGAAAAAATCCGGGGCCATGCCCGCATCAAAGCTTATATCGGCGATCGTGCCGATCGCTATTTCCGCCAGTTGCATAAGATAGCTGAAGCCATAAAAACGCGCCTTAATACCAAACCGCAACGATTTGAACAGCGCATACAGGATTTGCTGGAACGCAATAAAGCGCTTAAAAAAGAGACGGCCTATTACGAAGAACGGTATTTGCAATACCGCGCGGAGCAACTCTATCAAAGCCGGGGCGATACGGAACATCGCCTGTTGGTGGTGAAGGTTGCGGATTGCAACCCATCCCAGGCGCAGACGATGGCCCGGTATTTGAGCGAACAGAGAAATGTGTTGAGTTTTTTTATGGTTGACGGCAAATTTGTACTGTCCGTTCCGGAATCAAGCAAATTCGATGGACAAGATTTTCTCAAACAAAACCAAACGGCGCTTGGTATAAAAGGCGGCGGAAGCCCCTCGCTGCTGCAGGGACGCATGGATAATGAACACATAAGCGAAGTCCGAAAGGCGTTGTTGAATACCCTCGAAACGTAGTCGCAATCGATCAAAGGCAGGCGGCAATGGAATAGAGATGCGAAATATCCGTTTAAACGTTAGGAGATCAGAATATGAGTGGCATTAAAGGCATCGTTTTATTAACCCGTTTCGATTATATAGAAGAACATTATGGCCGCGAGCAGCTAAAAAATCTCATCGATTCCGTCGAGGTGGAAAATAAAAATCCCCTCATCCAGCCCGTCGGAATATCCAAAGATTATGCTGAAATTTTTTTAAAACTTGTCGATGAACAAATATTACAGCAGTTTTTCAATGATGATGTGCAGACGTTTTTTGACTTAGGAAAGTGGAACGCAGGGCACCTAATGCCGCGCTATTTCCAGATTTACCTGGATGAGCAAAATCCGGGCGGCTTTTTAAAACAAATGGTTATCTTGCGACCTTTGTTAATCGGACTCGGCGATATGAACACCAGTGAAGTCAACGGCAACCACTATTGGGTGCGTATCAATTACGGACAACCGTTTCTGCAATCGGTTATGCTGAGCGAGAAAGGCTTTTTAGAACAGGGCTGTCGACTATGCGGCGCAAAAGCCGTTAAAACGCTGGATCATAAGGCCAACGATATCTCGGTTGAGTATGAGATCAAATGGAGCGATTAATGTCCCAGTACACGGTTATCATCGGTGACATCATCGGATCGCGTAAGTTATCGGATCGCGATCGCCATGAATGGCAATTGTTTTTAAAATCCGCGATCATTCAGATCAATGAAGATTGTAACCGCGCAATCGACGTTCCGTTCATGCTCACCAAGGGCGATGAGTTCCAGGGCGTTTTGAAACGCATCGGTGATACACCGGCCATATTGAATAAATTCGAACGCCTGGTTTATCCGCTCACATTGCGCTTTGGCGTCGGTTTAGGTGTAATTCAGCGTATGGGCAGCAACATACCGATTGAAATGGATGGTAAAGCATTCCACCGCGCCAACGCCGCTCTTCATGTGGCTAAAAAGAAGAAACAGGCGGTGTTCGTCAATACAGACGATGCCTATTTCGATTTAATGGTGAACACCATCAGCCAGTTGATTTCGGCGATAAAGGAAAAGTGGAGCCATACGACCTTTAAACGCTACTGGAAATACAAGGAGCTGGGCACTTATGAATTGGTGGCCCAGCAGGAAGGCGTATCCACCCAGGCCGTATGGGATTCTCTCAATCATGCCCGGGCTGTGGAGATTTTACAGGCCGAAAATTCGCTCGCCAAACTGATGCATCATAACGATCAACATCACGCCTCTAAGGATTTGCTCGGTAATGTAAGCTGATATTACGAAACGACCAGAGTAAGCCGCCGGCCGCGACCACCAAAATCGGCGGCGACACATGACCTTTCCATAGATACCAATCCATATGATGTTGCAGTGTAAAGTTTAAGAATAGTAACGCCACGAGATTATTGGTGCCGTGAACGATCATGGGGGGGATAATAGAATCGCTCCGCCAGGCCAAATAGCCGATAAATACACCGAGTACAAAAATCTGAACCGACCAGTAAGGATTCATGTGAATGATCGTCCAGCCGAGGGCGGAGAGCAACACGGCCCGCGTTACATCTCCCTTTTGCTCTAAGGTCACTTGAAAAAAACCACGAAATAACGCTTCTTCCGCAAATGACGCCACGATCACCGCACCGATGATGATTATAAACCAATCGAACATTCCCTGCGCTTGCAAAGGCTGCATCTGTTCGAGAAGCCACTCGGGGATGGGGAATATCAAATTCACCAGGCGATCCAGTTCGTCGCTGAGAATGGTTAGCGATAAGCCGCCAACTACGCTGAACAAGAGAACCGGCGGTGGGACTTTTTTTAATCGGAATAGCGCGGAGGCGTCGTATTCTTTAAGGCGGGCGTATAAAAACGGCACGATAAAAAACAGGACGCCTCCGAATACGTAAAAGTAGCGTAACCGTTTTTCCATCTGAGTGGGATCGAGGGTGATACCGAACAGTCCGCTTAATATCAGAATCAGGCCGATCAGACCAAAAAATATCGCGAGTATAAGGAGTAACGCTTCGACCGGCTCGGGAAATCGTTTTTTATTCATGTAAGCCGCCTTTCCGACTGGAATGGTTTTCAGATGCATCATACGGCAGGGCCATTTGAAAATGCCACAGCACGATCCCGACGGCTACCGCTAAATTGAGCGATTCCCCGCGACAGGGGATTGTAATTGCGGCGTCACAGAGGTTTTCCAGCTCCGGGCTCAGGCCCCTTGCTTCCGAACCGAACATGATGATGGTGGGCGTGGAATCGACCTGGATTTCATGCAAGGGTATACCGTCGACGGCGCTGGCAGCGAGGAGACGAAAGCCTTGCGTTTCTTTGAGATTTTGCAATTGCGGGGGTGTTATGTCTTCGTGTATTTCCAAACCGGCAATGTAACCGGAAGATGCCCGTACGCTTTTGGGTTGGTAAGCATCGGCGCTGTTTGGGCTGAGCAGAACATGTTTGCTTGCGAAGCCGTAGCTTGTACGGATGATGGTCCCAAGGTTGCCCGGATCGCTGATTTCGTGCAAATAGAGAACGGGGTTCCGGACATCCTTTGGAAGAAGCGAAGGGTGGGGCGGGATGGCGGCCACCAGTGCAATGCCCTGGGGATGGCTTTCATCGCTCATACGCATAAAATCGCTCTCTATCGCCAGGAAAACGGGATACGGGCGCTCCCTGACCTGTTTTTCAAACCACGGCTTCCAGCGTTCAGTGATGATGAGCTCTTTTATGCGGAGTTGTTTTTGCGCAAAGGCGCCTTGCACGGCGCGAAAACCACTAATAATATACAGACCTTCGGAGTCGCGGTACTTTTTTTGTTGTAACTTGGCGCGTCTTCGCAGATGATTTTTACTCATCGCTTCCAAAGCTGCGGGCAAAGTATAAGCTCCTATGTTCGGCGGCATGGACCGGCTCATGATTTAAAAATTATGGTAATCCATCGTCGCTTTAGTTACGGTTCTCATCGAGAAAAGAAGTTATTCGCTCGAACGGAACCTGTTCCTGCCGCCCCTGGGCCATCAGTTTAACGGTGAATTGCTCGCCCTGTAACTCTTCTTCGCCGAGGATCAGAACGAAGCGTGTCTGCTGACGGTTGGCCTCGCGCATCTGTGCTTTAATACTCCGATCGAGATAATCGGTTTCAACGCGCCAACCTGAACGACGCAGTTTTTTTAGCCAGGCCGGAACGTCTGATTTTGCTTTGTCGCCGATGGCGGCGAGAAAAATATCAGGTTTGCTTTCGCCGGCGAGTTTGACGTTCTGTCGTTCCACTACCATCAGCAGGCGTTCGATGCCGGAAGCGAAGCCGACCGCCGGCGTTGCTGCGCCGCCGAGCTCTTCGGCCAGTAGGTCATAGCGCCCGCCTCCGCAAATGGCGTTCTGTGCTCCCAAGGCTTCGCTGCTGATTTCGAAAACGGTGCGGGTATAGTAGTCCAAACCGCGTACCAGATACGGATCCTCTTCAAAGGGCAGTTCAAGTCGGGTTAACATTTCACGGACCCGATCGTAATGGCTTTGACAGTCCGCACACAGATTGTCCGCCATTTTGGGCGCCTGTCGGTTCAGCCGCCGACACCCCTCGTTTTTGCAATCCAGAACGCGCATGGGATTATCCTGGTAGCGACGTCGGCAATCGTCGCAGTACCCGTTCAGATGCTTCTCGATGTAAGCGCGCAATTTATTACGATAATCCCCGCGACAGGCAGGGTCGCCCACGGAATTCAGGCTCAGTTTCAAATCCCGGATACCAAGGCGGTCGTATATCGCCATGGCGAGATCGATCATTTCCACATCGGCGTCGGCGTCGGCGCTGCCCAACGTTTCGGCGCCGAACTGATGAAACTGTCGCAGACGACCGGCCTGCGGATTTTCCTGCCGGAAAAGCGGTGCAATATAGTACACTTTATTCAAGGGCTGGCGGGCGTACATTTTATTTTCAAGATAGGCCCGTATAATAGGGGCGGTCATTTCGGGCTTCAAGGTCAGTTGTTTGCCGCCGCGGTCGTAAAAGGTGTACATCTCTTTCGCGACGATATCGGTAAGCTGACCGATACCGCGTGCGAACAGTTCGGTTTGTTCAAATACGGGCGTCCGTATTTCACTGAAATTGTATAAGGTCATGATGTGCCGTACGATATTTTCGAGTGCAATCCATTTCTCGCTTTCTTCGGGCAAAATATCCTGGGTACCTTTGATGCGTTTAAGGGTAGACACAGTATGTTCCTTCCGTACTAAACGTTTTCAACAATATGAAATAATTAAACTTATAATTTAAAAAATAATTGCCGGAAATAAAAGCGAACTTGCCTGCAACATGCGAGATACCTGTCATTAAAGGAAATCGTACTGACCGAGCCCGGAATTCCTTCTTCCGTTCGCTATGGATAAAATCAAATCCACGGGGCGGGGCATACGTTTAAATGTTGAACAAAGGCGAGAGGACGGATGCTCAAAAGGCTGGGCAGGGCCGGAAAATCCTTTTGCGCTGTCTGTTCGCAATTCAGGGTTGGGGCCTCAACGTGAACGAGAGACGGTAGGTGCCGCCCCAATCTAATTTTATGGTCTGTTCGAGGGCTTTGAATCCGGGTTTGCGCAGGCGGATACGATGGCGGCCGCTCTTCAGATTCAGCGCGTTGAGTGGTGTATTGCCCACCGTTTTACCGTCTATTTGCACGGTTGCGTCGGTGGGATGGGAAACGATTTTCAGGCGCGCCGGTCGATCGACGGTTTCGAAAGCGGGCCGTATGGTAAGGGTGTCGCCGCCCTGCGCATTGAAGAATGCCATAAATACGTTGTCGGACTCGGTCTCACGGAGTTCAAGGCTATGCGGACCCGGTTTAATCGGCCCGGAAAGCGTCGAGTTGGGGCCTTTAAAGTCCACCTGCCGATTATCCAGTCGAATGACGTGGTTAGGGGCGCCTCCGGCGATAGATACATGGCAGATTTTGTGCCGGCTAAACGGTTGATACAGGAAAAACAGCACGGCTGAAGTCATCAGCAGAAAGGCGCTCTTGACGGTCCGCCAGGCGTAGGATTGGCGGTTACTGTACATGGCTAAACTCAGGCTGTCGCTCGCCGAAGTGGGCTGCGTTTTATCCAGACGCTGCATAAAACGGGTCAGCATCTCTTTTTTTCGGCTGCGCCATTGCCAGGGGATGCTGCGTTCGAGATCGTGTATCAATTCCGTGGCATTACGGTAGCGCCGGTTAAGATTGAGGTATAATGCTTTGCGAACAATGCGTCGCATACGCCATGGAATGGTGGGATTAATGCGTTGCGGCGGGATGTAATTGCTCTGGATAATACGCGTTAAGATTTCGGTATTATTTTCCCCCTGAAACGGTTTAACGCCGGTGAGCATCTCATAAAGTAAAATACCGAGAGAAAACACATCGCTTTGCGGCGAAAGGGGGTTGTCGTTGGCCTGTTCCGGCGCCATATAAGCCGGCGTGCCGACGATCATCCCGGTGACGGTCAGGCGTGTGGAGCCGTCGTCTCTGGCCACGCCGAAATCAATAAGCTTAACGTTGCCGTCATGGGAGACGAGGATATTGCCGGGTTTGATGTCGCGATGAATAATGCCGCGGGCGTGGGTGTATTCAAGCCCTGAAGCCACATCCATTGTTATGGCCGCTGAAATGCGGGCCGGGATGGGTTGGAGATGGTCCATGACCGTCCGCAGGTCTTCGCCGTCCACGTGCTCCATCACAAGAAAGTAGTTACGCCCCGACTGTATGAAATCGTAGATTGCGACCAGATTTTCATGATGAAATGAAGCGCTGACCAGGGCTTCGTGTTTAAAGCGGCGGATAATTTCGCGGTTGGGGTCTTTTAATTGTTTGATAACAACCGGCCGTTTTAGCGTTGGTTGCAGGGCTTTATAAATGAAAGCCATGCCGCCTTCGCCCATGCGGTCGAGAATTTTATAATGGCCGACAAAATCGTTTGCTTTAAGCTCTTTCATGGGGCAATCAGTGTTGGACTGAAACCGGGCGCTCATGCCGGCGTTTACAGGTGTTCGCTGATGCCTTTGTGTTCGGCGATCGGCAGGCTTAGAAATACGCCATTACCAGGTTCATCCAGGTTGCCGATAATATATTCGATAGCCTGTATGAGGGCGTTTACTTTATCATCCGGCGCCGCCACCATAATCGTTTTATTACCAGGCCGCGTATCCTGCAATAAGTTTCGAAAACCGGCGAAAATGGGAATATCATGGGCCAATACCCGTCCCATACCCAGGCTATCCAGGATGGTTGCGCCGCTAACGCCAAGTTCCACAAAGGCTTCCAGAATTTCTTCCAGATATTCTTCGTGATTAAGAATAAGGATAATGAGCTTCATATTGGCTTATTCTAAATCGAAATAGTAACTTTCTTCTTCCTTCAGTAAACCGAGAATTTCTTCGGCGTCTTTACTCTTCAATATTTGTTGGCGAAGGTCTTCGTCGCTCATCAGGCGCGATATACGGCTGAGCAGCTTGATATGTAAACCGGGATTGTTTTCGGGGCCGACCAACAGGAATACGATTTTCGCTTCTTTTTTATCAATGGATTTAAAATCGACGCCTTTGGGATAAATGCCCAGAGCCACGGCAAAATTCGGGCAGGATGCATGTTTGCAGTGCGGAATGGCGATGCCGTTTCCGACGCCGGTCGTCATGATTTTTTCGCGTTCCAATACGGCTTCGTAGGCTTTATCCCGGTCATTAATAATCTCCTGTCCGGCCATAAGATCAATCAGCTCTTTAATACATTGGTCGCGTTCTTTGCTTTCGTTGATCACTACCACAAAATCTTGCGATAAGATGTCCGTAAGTTGCATTGTACCTCCGAATTAAACATTTGAGATAATTTAGCCATTATGAAAGCCCATACCAAATGCTTTTAGTATAATAGATTGACATAAAATTTTCAATTACATAAATTGTCGCTATTAACGTGGAGGAGGAATGAATCTATCCGAATATTTACCGGAACAGCAGATTGTAACGCAACTTAACAGCGAAAACAAATTTGAAATAATTGAAGAATTGCTCGATGTTTTGCAACGGAATCAGCGTCTTTTGGACCGCGAGACGGCGCGCAAAGATGTGATAGCGCGCGAAGGCTATTTGAGCACCGGCCTGGAAAACGGTCTGGCCATTCCCCATGCCAAAACCGATGGCGTGGACGGCCTGGTAATCGCTCTCGGCCTCAAAACCCAGGGCGTTGATTTCGAAAGCCTGGACGGCAAACCCGCCCAAATTATTTTTCTGGTACTATCCCCGCGGGATACCTCCGGACCGCATATACAGTCGCTGGCCGTCATTTCACGCAATCTCAAGGATAAAGCGAAACGGGAAACGTTGTTACAGGCCTCTTCCGAAGCCGAAGCGGCGCGCATCATCCGGGAACAATTCACGGCCTAAGTTTTAAGGAAGCGATGGAACTAAGCCCGCAGTCTAAGCAGTTGTTGAAGACGATTGAAGCGGAAATGGAACGCTTCAGAGCCCACGAAGACGTCAGCCTTTTCTACGAACCCATCCGATATTTTTTATCGCTCAAAGGCAAGCGCATCCGGCCTTTACTAACCATACTGAGCGCCAATGTAATCGACGCTGAAAATCGGGCGGCCGTATATCCGGCGGCAGCGGTGGAGCTTCTGCATAATTTCACGCTGGTACACGACGATATCATGGACAATGACGCAGCGCGGCGTGGGCAGCCCACGGTACACCAGAAGTGGGATGTGAGTACTGCCATACTGACCGGCGACGGACTGATGGGGCTGGCGTTCAACAAATTATTGCAGAGTCCGGATGGCGATATGGCGGCCATGGCGCGCCGCTTTACGGAAACCATGATCATTATCTGTGAAGGCCAGGCGCTGGATAAAATGTTTGAAGAAAAACGCGATGTCAGCCAGGAAGCCTATTTGGATATGATTCATCGTAAAACGGCGGTATTGATCGAACTGGCATGCGAGCTGGGCGGCCTGGCGACGAACGGTGATCCCGCGCAGGTCCAAACCCTGCGGCGCTTCGGACACAATCTGGGTATGGGCTTTCAAATTCAGGACGATCTGCTCGATATCATGGCCGACGAAGACCGCCTCGGCAAAAAGGTGGGCAGCGATCTCGACCGCCACAAACAGACCATTTTGACCGTCTTGCTAAGGGAACAAAACATAAAATTGCCGCAAGAATCCACGCCGGAGGCGTTTAGACGGAAATTGGAATCGAGCGGCGTATTGGAACATGTACAGAACCTGTACCGAAACTATTTCGATCGCGCCGTGCGGCAATTGCAAACGCTCCCGCAAAATGAGGCGACCGACGAATTATTACATATCGCCGAATCCATTCGCGACCGTCAGTGGTAATATTGGGCCTTGCCAATATGGTTGTGTTATCACATCTCACGGGAAATCGCTATACCCCAAACAAATACTGCATAAGCAACCGTCGGCTTTTTAGGGAGGTTTGGCGCGTTGGCGCAGTAGTCGCGTTGATGCCCTTTCTGATATGGTCGTGCCAATCCACGGAGCGTTATCAACGTCTGCGTCAATCCGGTGAAGCGGTCCGGGCGTCCAGTGTAGATGCCGTTATAGAGCAATGGTTGGGTGTGCCGTACCGTTACGGCGGAAACAGTCGCGAAGGCGTGGATTGTTCGGCGTTGGTGAAGCATATTTACCGTGCCGCTTACGGTATCGAGCTGCCGCGTACGGCGCGTGCGCAAATGGAGAAGGGGCGTCGCGTAAGGGAAGCCTGGTTAAAGCGCGGCGATCTTCTTTTTTTTAATAATAGTCGCTTGGGCGGGGTGGAACACGTCGCTTTCTATCTCGGACAGGGGCGCTTCGTACACGCTTCGGTTCAAAAGGGCGTGGTTGTGGAAGCGTTATCATCCTATTACAAAAAGCGCCTTATCGCCGCCGTCCGCTATTTTTCATCATCCGGCAGATAGGCCAGAAGGGTTTCCAGAGCGCTCCGAATAGGCGTCGGCAAGCGCTCCAGCCGTTCGGCCAGATCTGCCATGGATCCGTAAACGGAGCTGCTTTCCGCAACACGGGAAGACGTATCGGTGTGCGGCGCCTGACCGCTTAAAATCCACTCTATGCTCGTTTCCCCAATCCGCGCCAGTTGCCACAGTACAGAAGCGGGCGGAATGCGTCCGCTTAAATACTGACTTACAGCGGGTTGGCTGACCTGCAGGGCTTCCGCCAATTGTTGTTGATTGAATCCCCGTTTGCGCTGGATGTAACGAATCCGTGCTGCCATTTTTACCCGGTCGACCATAACAATCGTAATAAAAATTTGAATTATGATAATCTATTTGTAATATTTATTACGAGTGCAATATACATCGCCCGGTAACGTTATGCAAGAAGAAGAACTCTATCGATACTGGCGTTATTACGCCCGCAACGGTCAAACCCTGCATTCCGACGGCCATCGTCTGCGGATTCTTTTCGGCGGATATCCCGCCGTTGCGCAGGGGCCCGATTTTATCGCCGCGCGCTTTGAGCTGGATGGCGTGTGTATGCAGGGCGATGTGGAGATGCATGTGGCGCCCGAAGATTGGTACCGCCATCGCCATCATTTGGATCGGGGGTTTGCCGGCGTTTGTTTACACATAACCGCCCGTCGCCCCCACCGTGAATCCTTTGAAATTAATCATCGCTGGCATCCGCGCGCTATCCCCGCCTTTCGTCTGCCGTTACCGGAGGTTGAGGCGCCTTCTCTGAATTTGACGGAACACTGTCGGCCCGCCGCCGGTTATCGGCTTCATCTTACCGACCGTTTGCAGCAACTGGCCGCACGGCGTTTCGAAGAGCAGGTGCGGCTGATGCTCGAGGCGTTGTGCGCCGACGGTACGGAAGCGGTCTTTTATCGTGCTTTTATGCGTGTGTTGGGGTATCCTGTCAACAGCGTACCTTTTGAAAGCCTGGCCCAGTGTATCTCGTGGCCGTGGCTTCAAAGCTGGCGCCGGTATTTTTGGCTGAACGAACGACAATTGCTGGCGCTCTATTTAGCCCAGGCCGGTTTGTACCCCGAACGTCCGACGGATGAATATAGCCGCACGTTGTGTGGCGAAATCCGGTACTGGCAGGATAAACTACCGGCCGCCGCGCTAAGGTCGGAAGCCTGGCAACTGGCGGGCGTTCGCCCCCTGAACCATCCGCATTTAAGGCTGGCAGCCTGGGCGGCTTATTGCAGGCATCGTTCCGATCTATACCAGTCATTCCGTCGGGTTTTATCAGCGCGTGAACCGCTCGACAAAATAATGCCCGCTTTAAACGCCCTGTTTGATGTGCCGGTGCCGCATTATTGGCAAAACCATTTTGCACTCGGCAGGCCCTTGCGATCGCACCGGATTCGCCGTTTTCTCGGGCGGGCGCGTCGCATGGAATTACTTATGAATCTGGTGATACCGCTGAACGCCGCTGAAGCCCGCCTGAATGAGAGCACGGGCTATTACGCCTATTTACAAAGCCTTTACACGGCCATACCCCTCGTTCAAAACTATCGCTCGGTGCTAAAGAATGCGGACTGGAAAGCCGAATGTATAGACCATTGGCCGAAACAAGCGGTGATGCAGGCTTTACGATTGCTTGAAAACGAATACTGCGGTGCCGCGGCCTGTGAACGTTGTCCGATCGGCAGGCACTGGCCTTGAGTCGTCGCATACGTTGACAATATCAACAAAAATGGTTAAACTCAAAAACCATTAATATCGGGCTACGACGCCGGATAAGGAACGCAGACTCTTAAAATACGCTTTGTACCACCAACACAAAGGATAGAACCATCACGGTTTACGAAGTTTTGCTGATCGTTGCCCGCCTGCTGCTGGCCCTGGTGTGCGTCAATATCATTGCGCTGCGGATGGTGGACCGTCTCGGTTCGGCGTATCTGCGGGTCGTGATACTTTTTTCGGGCGGAACGGCGCTTTTAACCGTTGCCGGAGAACGCAGCATTGCCGGCGCTCTGTTCTTAAGCAAGGGCGCGGTTATGCTTACGGTGATCATCGCTCTAAGTATCGTAACCGCGGCGCTGGTTATACGCAACCACCGCGACTGGCAGGCCGCAGAAACGGCGGGCGGCATCTGGCTGGCAGGCGCTATCGGCGTTATTGCAGGCAGCGGCTACTATCTATTGACCCTCATAAGTGCCTTGATCATCTATTTATTACTGATGGCTTTAAATAAAATGAAGGTATAATTTCCGGAGACTTGAAATGGATTACCAATGGTTTGATTTAATCATGCTGCGTAATTTTATTTACGCCGTGTTCGGCATTATTGTGGGTATTTTGGCCTCGATCATTACCTATAAACTGGTTAACCGCAGCACCCACTTTGATATCCCCAATGAGCTCGAAAAAGGGAACCTGGCGGTTGGTGTGGTCGTTGGCGGTATATTTATTATGATCGGATTGATTGTGGGATTAATTATCGGTATGAGTTTAAATTAATGTTTTTACGCCTTTTGACATTGTTGCTTTCGATGGCGTTCCTCCTGCAAAATTGCAAGGGCGTGCAGCAAACCGAGGTTTCGACGGATACGGAAAAAAAAGTTCAGAAATCCGTCGGGCAACGTTTGGCTGATAAAAAACGTCTGCAACGTCTGAAAGTACAACTGAGCGAAGGAGCGGTGGGACGGGCTATCAATAAATATAAACCTACCATTAAAAAGTACGCCAAGCGCTACGGATTCGACTGGCGACTGATTGCCGCTCAGACTCTTCAGGAATCGGGCTTCAAGATGCGGGCCCGCAGCCGGGTCGGCGCCCGCGGTTTGATGCAGATTATGCCGCGCACCGCACGCGAGATCAGCAATGAACTGGATATTGAATATATCATGAAAAATCCCCGTGAGAATATCACGGCGGGCATATACCATCTCAAAAAACAACACCGCTATTTCCCCAATGCTTCCTACGAAGACCGCACCAAACTGGCCCTGGCCAGTTACAACGCCGGCGCCGGACGCGTGTTTGACGCCCAGGACATAGCCCGTTACCATAAACTACCGGCCCATAAATGGCAGAACGTAAAACCGTATCTGGCCATGTTGAAGCGTTCGGACTGGGAATTGCATTTACAGGTCTGGCCGCAGGGACGACCGCCGCACGGTTATTTCTACGGATATAACGAGACCATCAATTATGTGGATAATATCTGGGAATTATACATGGCCTACCAAAAGATTCTCTGAACCGGGATTCGCCCAAAAGATTAACCGACCTTACATTTTCCAATCGGGTTATAACATCATCGCCAGTTTTCGAATGACATACGGCGACCATCGCTAACGAACTGAATTCCGCCCAGGCGATCGGTTCGCAGGACGGGGACGGGATACTGCAGCAGACGTTTGACGGTCCGGTGGCTGGGATGGAAAAAACGATTATAGCGCCCAACGGATATAACCGCAAAGCGGGGATCAACCTTTTGCAATAAAGGTAACGTGGTAGAGGTTTTACTGCCGTGGTGCCCCACTTTCAGCACGGTACTATTCAAAAAACCGTTATAATTGCTGAGGGCGGGTTCAGCGCTTTTCTCAAGATCGCCGGTTAAAAGAACGGCGGTTTCTCCGTAAAGAATTTTCAATACAAGAGAACTGTTATTCACCTCTTCGCCTGAATAATTGGCAGCGCTGCAAAACGAACCGGTCGGATGCAAAATGTATACCCGTGTGTGCGGATCGACATATAACTGTTCGCCGCGCCTTTTCCAACGTACGGGGATATGCAGACGGTGCGCCTGTTTTATGAGACGATGGTATACCACGCTGCGTGCTTCGTATTGCGGTAATACCAGCGTGTCCACTTCCACCGTTTGCATCAGACTTATCAAACCGCCTATGTGATCGCTGTGAGCGTGGGAGCCCACCAAATATTTGAGACGTTCTATGTCATAGTAGTTCAGCACCGGCCGAACATAATGGTCCCCGGCGTCAAAGCCCCGTTTCAGGTCGCCGGCATCCACCAGCATCGTTTCACCGTTGGGAAATCGGATAAGTGCGGCGTCGCCCTGACCAACGTTTAGGTGTAATATCCGCAATTGACCGGAACCGGCCGGAGTCAGGGGCATGGCGAGTAGCAACAGGAAAGACAAACCACCTGCAAACAAAATACGCGCCATTCGAAGCCGCCAGTTGAAAAGGAAAAGAATCAAAGTTGTAATCAGTATGATCTGCAGGATTGAAGGCGCGGGCAAATGAAACTGCATGAAGGGAAACTTAGCCATCAAAGCGATTACGGCGCTGATAAGTAAAAAAAAATGGTGCAGTAGAAAAGCCGATGCGGTAATCGCAAAAAAAGGCAGAGCGGAGAGGAAAAGAAAAATGAAGGCGCCGATGACAAACATGCCGATCAGTGGAATGATGATGATATTGGCTAAGAGTGCTCCGCTCTGAAACACGCCGTAATAACTCCAGGTTAAGGGCAATGTACCAAGCACGGCCGCTGCCGAAACCAGCACCGGTTGTCGGATCCATTGGTTGAATACGCGCTTCCGCCGCGTCTCGCCGGACATTTGCGGAACAAGAGCGTTAAAGCGCGGATACCCATAAAGAATAGCGAAAACAGCCGCGAATGAAAATTGAAAACCGGGCATCAATAGTTGCAGGGGATCGAAGATAAGGATTAATAGCCCGGCGGCGGCGACCGTATTCAGGGGACGAATATGACGCTCGCTCAACCTCCCCAAAAAATAGAAAACGACCATCAGTGTGGCGCGTAAAACCGGCGCCTTAAAATTGACCAATGCCACAAACAGCACCAGACCGGCGACGGCTGCAATCGTTCGTAAATGAAACGGCAGGCGAAAAAAAGAGAGGACGGTCGTTAGAATTAACACAATAAAACCAACGTGTAAGCCGGAAATGGCTAAAACATGAACGATGCCCGTGCGTCTGAATTGTTCCGTTACATTCACCTCCAAATTCTGACGTTCGCCCAGTAATAATGCCTGCAACACATCGCGTGTGGGCGGCGGAAAATAGCGGTCGATCGTGCTGCGGATATATGCACGCAGCGGCAAAACGAGCGTGCGTTTCCACGAGCTCCCGCCTTTCGCACGCTTCATAAGACGTACGTTATCATCGCCGAGATAGAGTTGATGATGGACCCCTTTCCAATGCAGATAACGGCGATAGTTGAAATCGCCCGGATTGGAAGGCAGAGCCGGTTTGAACGGCCTCGAGGCAATATGCAACCAGTCGCCGTAGCTCAGTTTCTGTTCATAACGCCCCTGAAATACCATGACTTTGCCTTGGGCTTCCCGAAAGCCGGAATCCACTTGTACCCGACGGCATTGCAGAAGATACCGGTGTTTGCCGTCCTTTTGGTAATGTGCTTCTGCGATAAAGCCATCTATGGCTTCGATCTCAGCCAGCCGGTGGTTAATGAGATGGTTGGGATCGAACAGGGTTAACCGGCCCAATCCCGATGATAAACCGAGCATAACGACCAACGGCGCCATGGCAAATACAAAAAGGGCCGGCGCGTAACGGTGAAAGATCCACGCAACGATAAAAAGAAAAATCGTCGGAATTAAAACAACTAAAGGCGGCAAGCTCAATCTCGCAAACCAGGCCAGGGCGACGCCCGCGGAAAAGAGGAAAAAGAAAAACAGAGTCGGATATACACGATACTGATGGGTCAGCCAATTTCGCATATGGATGCCGTCAAATCAGATACTCAAGAAAAATGTAGTTTATCAATATTAAGGAATTTGAAATTCCGCGAAATCTTCGGCGATTGTAAAGCGACCTTCAAAATGGCGGGCAATGCCAGGTTGCAGGTCCGCATTATCATTACCGGGATAAATATGCGTCGCTACCAGGCGTTTCAAGCCCGCTGCGCTGGCAAACCGTCCCGTCGTTGAAGGCGACATGTGTCCTCCCTGCGCCTCGGCGTCCGGGTGGGAACATTCAACAATCCCGATATCCGCATCACGGGCGAATTCGGCGAGCTTCGGGTCAAACGGAGTGTCGCTGCTATAAAACAGCGAGCCTTCGCCGTTGAAACGATAGGCGACGCTTTCTTCCGTATGTTGCGTGGCGAAACTGGTTATTTGCAGTCGCCCGAATGTAATCGTCTTATTCGGATCGCAAACGATCACGTGCGGTAAATGCCCGCGCAGCCAGTCGCCCTGTGTTTGAACAACCCGCCGGCACAGGTTTTCGATGCCCGGCGGTCCGAATATGCGAAAGGACTCGTTGGTGTCCTTTTTTAGCAGATAACGGTTCATCAAAAGCGGAAACAGATCGGCCCAGTGATCCAGATGAAAATGGCTGATAAAACACGCTCGCAGCCTGAGAACATCGAAATCCAGGCGTTTCAGTTGCCTTAAAATCCCCGGGCCGCTGTCGATCAAGAATTGGTTTTGTCCGTCATTTAATAAATATCCGCTGGGATTGCGATCTATACCGGAGAGTATGGTTCCGGAACCCAGTACGATTAGGTTCATCATGCTTTTAACCTGCAGGCGTAAATACGTTAACGTAAAAATGTTATAACACGAAAGCGTACATACTTAAATTTAGTATGATGATGTCATTAAACGCAAAAATCAACCTTAAAAATTGCATTATTTTTCTTAACGAAATTAAGAGCGGCAGACGCGGCGTCTATTGAAAAACAGCAACGATGTTGTAAGGGGATTGCGTCCGGCAGTGAGCGGCATCGTGATTAACCGCGGCTCGGCGGATGATGGAGCCGCTTCCATGTTCTCATAAATTATTCATGATTGCGAATGCCATAGAACACGAGAGCGCAATGAAAGCGATTGGATATAACCTGAAATTGATACCAGCGGAACCCTTTGATGTATCGCTTCCGTTTCGCACGGCTTCTTGAAGAATATAATATAGTTATTGGGTTTGTCATATTTTTTTTATAATTTAAACGCGCAAAGTTCATTTTTCCCGGTAAACGATTAAATGTAAGGAGTGTGCTATGCGTTTAATAAGTGCGGTTCTATTGCTTTTAATGATGGTAACGCTTATCTATCGTTGCGGCAGTAATAATGAGGCAGAAGGCGATCAGGCTTACGCCGGCGGTAAATACGATCAGGCGATTAATTATTATTTGAAAGCTAAGAAAGAACGACCGGAAGACGCATCCATTAAAGGTAAAATAGCCCTTTCCTATATGCAGAAGGGTCTTTTTTTGTATCGACGGACTCAGAATCTGGAGGCCTTTACGGGAAATTTTGAAAAGGCTAAAGATTTTATTCCAAAGGAAAATCCGACCGTACACTTTGATACGACTTACAGCCGTTTACTCTATGAACTGGCGCGCGCATACCACGAGGCCCGTCCTGCCAACGAAATCCAAAAAGAACAATACTTTAACAATAAATTAAAACATTTGGAAAAGGCCATTCAGATACATGCAGAGAATCAGGCGGCCCGGGACTTTCTCCAGCAAATCCGGGAAGATAATTTTCAACGTATGTATGACAAGGGTTTGAGTCTATTTAAACAGGCCCGGCGTGAGCGAAGAAACGGTGATCTCTTTTTAAGCGCTGAATACTATTTAAGGAAAGCGGTCGATTTTGATCCGCAAAACGTAGAGGCGCGCAACTACCTGAAACAGGTTCGCAACGAAACCATAAGCATACTGGATATGGATCAGATACTACCGATCGCTGTGGCAGCCCAGAAACAAATGGGCGGGCGCCGCTTACTGGATCTCGCGGTCCTGAATAACAGCGGAGAAACGCTGGTGTTTGATCCAAACCAACTGACGATTGTCGACCGAAGAGGCAATAGCCACGCCTTTGATCCGGAAGAAACGAAACGGTATGAAGGTGGTTTGACCGAAGCGCGTACGCTAAAAGCCAGGGAACAGCTTAATGCTACCATCGCCGTTGCTCTGCCGGCCTCCGCCGAAGCCGACCGCCTGGTCTATAAGATCGACGACGAAGAAACCGTGGTTAAATATTTTCCATAAAAAAAGGCGGCCCGCGAAGAGCCGCCTTTCCTCCGGATGAAATTGGAGTGATGCTTACTTTAATAAGAGTATTTTGCGCTGTAATTTGTGCTTTTTATCGATGGTAATCTGGTAAAAATAGAAGCCTGAACTGACATCATTTCCAAAATCATCCCGGGCATCCCAGCGAACGGTCTGAAGACCGCCTTCCATAGGCCGGTTAACGAGGGTCGATACTTTCTGGCCCAGCGTGTTATAGATTTCCAGCTTTACGTGGGCGTTTTGCGGAACATAAAATTTAATATCGGTTACCGGATTAAACGGATTCGGAGAGTTAAACGCCAGCTGAAATCCGATTTCACCTTCGATCTCTTCCAGACTCACGTCATCAACGGCAACGATGCTTGTATTTTCATCGGTACTTCCGCAGGTTTCCACATTAGCCGCTTCGTCGTACGTCCAACCGGATTTGGTTACATTATCCACGCAAAAGGTAAAGTTGCCGTCGCCGATAACCCAGTTGGATTTGGCGGTAGCATAACCGTCGGAGCCGGTGGTTACTTCATCCTGATCGGATGCGCTGCCGGACCAGGAGCCCGATACCGTCGCATCGCTGACAGGATTACCGTTGGCATCGACCACGCGTATTTCAGCCGAGCCGCGCGTGACGATCCAGAAGCTTTCCTTGGTAACCGTCACTTCGCTTACGTGCATGGTCTGCGTGGTGGGCTCGGTTACCGTGATATAGTCCACTTTGGTTTCGGTATCGGAGCCATAATCATTGCTGGCGGTCATTTCAACGGTGTAGGTACCGGCGCTTGTGTATTCGTGCGTTGGATTCTGCTCGGTGGAGGTGGCGCCGTCGCCAAAATCCCAGCTCCAGCTGGTGGGATCGTTGGTTGACTCATCCGTAAAATTCACGGTCAGCGGCGCTTCGCCGGAAGTTGGCGAACCGCTGAAATCGGCGACCGGCGCTTCACCGGCGGGCTCATTCACGGTTATGTAGTCCACTTTGGTTTCGGTATCGGAGCCGTAATCATTGCTGGCGGTCATTTCAACGGTGTAGGTACCGGCGCTTGTGTATTCGTGCGTTGGATTCTGCTCGGTGGAGGTGGCGCCGTCGCCAAAATCCCAGCTCCAGCTGGTGGGATCGTTGGTTGACTCATCCGTAAAATTCACGGTCAGCGGCGCTTCGCCGGAAGTTGGCGAACCGCTGAAATCGGCGACCGGCGCTTCGCCGGCGGGCTCATTCACGGTTATGTAGTCCACTTTGGTTTCGGCGTCGGAATCACAGGAATTGGATGAGGTAAGCGTAACGGTGTAGGTGCCGGCCGAACTGTATTCATGGGTGGGATTTTGTTCGGTTGAAGTGGCGCCGTCGCCGAAATCCCATTCCCAGGCGCTTACATCGCCGGTGGACTCATCGCTAAAGGAAACCGTTAAAGGCGCTTCGCCGGAAGTTGGCGATCCGCTGAAATCGGCGGTGATGGGTTCATAAACCGTAATATAATCGCTTTTGGTTTCGGTATCGGAGCCGCCGGGGCCCGTAACCGTCAATTCGACCGTGTAAGTACCGGAGCTGCTGTACTCGTGGGTGGGATTCTGCTCGGTGGAGGTGGCGCCGTCGCCGAAATCCCATGACCAGGAATCGATATCGCCGCTGGATTCATCGCTAAAATTTACAGTAAGCGGTTCGCAGCCTTCCGTAGGGTCGCCGCTGAATTCGGCAGTCGGCGCGGAAGGACCGCTGTCGTCATTGACGGCGTTAAAGGCATTTACCCGACCGGCGCCCAGCTTACCTTCATAACTCTCATTGCCGGAGACGCCGTAAATATCATCTGCCGTATCATACAAACGTTGTTCAACCTGATCGGCGGTCCAATCCGGGTGCTTCGACCAGATTAATGCCGCTACCGACGCGGCCAGGGGCGCCGACATGGAAGTACCGCTGAGGGTGGCGACATAGTCGTTATTGGGATCATCGTTATCGTGGTAAGTGCTCAGAATATCCGATCCCGGCGCGGAAATATCCACAAAAGAACCGAAATTGGAAAAATCGGATTTAACATCGTTCTGATCGGTTGAAGCGACGCCGATTACGTCGGAACGATCCAGCATATAATCGGAGCTCTCGGCGTCGTCGTTACCGGCGGATTTAAATACCATGCCGCCACCTGCGACGAAATAATCGATGGCGTCGCCGAGACCGCCGGAATTAGAGGAACCCCAGCTACAGGAAGCGATATGAGCGCCGTTATCGGCGGCGTAATAGAAGGCATCGGCGGCGAAGCCCATATCCACATAGCCTACTTCAAAAATGAAATAACGGCCGGACCATCCGATGCGCAACGGCATAACGCTGACGCCGTCGGCTTCGACTTCCTGCACACCGCTGCCGTAACCGCCGGAGGGCGCAGCAACGGCGTAATTGTTATTGGTTATAGCGCCCACGATACCCGCCGTATGGGTTCCGTGGCCGTTATAGTCGCGCGGATCGTTGTCGGGAGTGTCATCGTCTTCCCCGCTTACGCCGTTTTTATCGTCGACGAAATCCCAGCCGATCCAGTCGTCCACATAGCCGTTGCCGTCGTCATCCACCCCGTCGCTGCCGTCTTTTTCGGTCCAATTGATCCACATATTGCCCCTGGCGGCTTCTACATTAGACGGAGAAGCATCGGCACCGCCGAGGTCTTTATGATAATAGCGTGTGCCTGTATCCAGGATGGCGACAATAATGTCCTCGTTGCCTGTTTCGATATCCCAGGCTTCGGGCGCATCAACGTCGGCGTCATTAGATTGATTTAAATGCCACTGGTCGGGATAATCGGGATCATTGGGCGTGCGGGCGTGCACTTTGTGAACCCCAACAGGCTGCGCGTCCACTACACCGGATAAACGTCGGTATGCCCTGGCAGCGGTTTCAGCGTCAATCTCACTGTTAAACTCGATGCGAAACCAGGTTTTGGGGTCAATTTTACGGCCATCGAGATAACGGGCCTCCAGGTCCGGGTATTTTTGTATGAGGGCGCGTGCTTCGTATTGGCGGTTTAAACGGTCCAGACTGACGATGCCCGTTAAACCCTCCCGTTCCGCGCGCCTTTTATCGATGGATTGCAGCAAACGGTCGCTCAATTTAATCACAATTTGTTTCTTTTCGTAGCCGAGAAAATTGGGGGCGTCTTCAGCGCTGCGTTCCACGTTTTTATATTTCAGGTCGCCGGCTGCCGAAAATGAAGCGAAGAGGAACAGAAAACTGATAAAATAAATCACCTTGTTACTCATGGATTGACCTCCATTTTGTTTGGTTGGCAAAGATTCAAAGAAATTATACGAATGAAATACTACATACCCTCCTTTCATTGCATGTGATTGATTTATTGCATCTATTATGACAATGCGTACTCGGAATGTTTTCTGAAGTGGTTTGAATTAAATGTCGTTGGTTCATTCGTATCAAACACATTTTCGCTTACACGGTACGGTGGTTAAAATGCCCGGTCTCTCTATTCAATGGTTTGAAGCTGTTATGGAATATAATAAGTACGCGGGGACTTTTTTGAATATTCCCATCAAAAGACCACGGCTGTAAGTGTAACCTTAACTAAGAATTCCAAATTTGATCTTCGGCACATTTTAGTCGCCTATTTATTGAGGCATCAACCTTCGAATGAAAGTTTGATTTCAGCCGGATGTTTGGCTCGAACGACCTTCGCCAGTAGTTCTACCAGTTTAGGATCAAACTGACTACCGGCGTGCTTTTCGATTTCATTCAGGGCTTCGCCTGCGCTCCGTCGTTTACTGTAAACCCGATCCGATATAATGGATTCATATGCATCCACGATCGCTAAAAGTCGGGCAAAATAGGGAATCACTTCGCCTTTCAGGCCGTCGGGATAGCCCATGCCGTCGTAGCGTTCGTGATGGTGGCGGATAATGGCGGCCACCTGGCGTAGTTCGTCGATTTTACCGACGATATTGCTGCCAATCACGGGATGTTCTTTAGCCATCAGGTATTCGTATTCAACAAGCGATGTTGATTTTTTCAAAATATGATCCGGCATACCGATTTTGCCAATATCGTGAAGGATCGCCGCCAGTTCCAGAGTAAACATATCAGAATCGTTCAGTTTCAGGGCATCGCCGATCATGCGGGCATGGCGGGCCACCCGGATGGAATGGCCGGAGGTGTAGCTGTCTTTGGCTTCCAGGGCGGTAATCAGGGCTTTGATCGTTTTGAGAAGCGCGGAAGCTTTACGCGGTCCGTTATGGCTTCGGGCAATTTTTTGCCGCTCCATGTTCCGGCGGATAATGGTGGGGATATTTTTAAGGTTAAACGGTTTGGTCAGATAGTCGCTGGCGCCGCGCTGCATGGCATCTTCAAGCAGGCGGCTGTCGTCGGAAGCGGTAATCACCACAAAAGGCGTTTCCAGGAGATAGCGCCGGATATCGCTAAGCAGATCGAGACCGGATCCGTCGGGCAGGCGAATATCACTAATGATAATATCGAATGGTTCTTGTTTAATTAATTTTTGCGCTTCTTTCAACGTATGCGAACCGGTATAACGATGTCCGTATTTTTCTAAAGCGGAAGCCAGAGAACGAAAGGCGACGAGTTCATCTTCGATCAGTAATATTTTTAATGAAGGTGCCATATCTGTCACTTAAAAGCGTTTATCCCGGTGATGTTTTCGCCAAGGATTAATGTATGAATATCATGGGTGCCCTCATAGGTGAAGACCGATTCCAGATTAAGCATATGGCGAATAACCTGGTATTCGTCGGTGATTCCGTTCGCCGCTAAAATGGATCGCGCTTCCCGGGCGATGTGTAGCGCCTGAGCCACATTATTACGTTTTGCCATGGATATATGATAATGTTTGGCCGTTCCCATATCTTTCATTTTTCCGAGGCGATGATTCAATAATTGTGCTTTCGTGATTTCGCTAAGCATCTCTACGAGTTTTTGTTGTACCAACTGGAAGGAAGCGATGGCCTTCCCAAACTGAACCCGCGATTTAGCGAATGCGACCGCCTCTTCATAGCACGCCATGGCAGCGCCGACGGCGCCCCATGCGATACCGTAACGGGCTTCGTTTAAACATGAAAGCGCAGCCCGTAAACTTTTTGCATCCGGAAGACGGTTCGTTTCCGGTATGAGGCAATCGTCAAAACTGAGTTCGCCCGTATCGGAGGCCCGCAGGGAAAACTTGCCTGCAATGGCTTTAGCGTTAAATCCGGGGCGATCGGCTTCTACAAGAAAACCATTCACGCCGTTTTCTGTTTTTGCCCAAACCACAGCCACATCGGCAATGGAGCCGTTTGTGATCCACATTTTGCTTCCGTTGAGTAGCCAACCATCTTCGGTTTTGACCGCCCGCGTCTTCATGGCGCCGGGATCGGATCCGTGATCGGGCTCCGTCAACCCGTAACAGCCGATGGCTTTTCCGCTGCACAAAAGCGGCAGCCAGTGCTGTTTCTGCTCTTCACTGCCGTAAGCGTAGATGGGATAGATCACCAAACTGTTCTGAACCGAGGCGAAAGACCGCAATCCGCTGTCTCCGCGTTCCAGCTCCTGCATGGCCAGCCCGTAAATGGTATAACTCAAATCCGCGCCGCCGTATTTTTCAGGAATTGTAATGCCCAGTAGCCCCAGGTCGTTGAGCTGCGGTATAATATGAAGCGGAAAGCTGCCTTTGCGGTGATGTTCGGCAACAATGGGCAGGTATTTATCATCAACAAAATGCCGGACGGTATCCCGAACCATGCGCTCTTCTTCAGAGAGCCATTCGTCCAGAGCATAAAAATCAACCCCATGAAACATAGGCGTATCCTTTGCAAAACTTAGATCGATCGATTTGTTTTAATGGAACGCATTCTGAAAAAAAATCTTTCTCTTTGAATGCGGTGAAAATACAAAATATATGGAACGCATCAAAATGAAAGGAGCAGTCGTCCAAATTGGGAACGGTTCATATATTATATTGTATTTCTTTAGGTACGGATTGAGGATCAACAAAATATATTGCGCAACATTTATCCAGAAACGCTTAGAAAAAAATGATATTCGAGGTCCATTCTATTTCGGCGGAATGTTGAGAGGTCGCTGAATCTTCCGCCTTTTATCTTGCTTGATTTTAAGGAATGAATACGAATGGTCGAACCCCGAGATTTTTAGCACTTTATACCTCTGTCAAATACAATCCCGTTGCACAATCCTTGGGACAACGACCTTCTTATTGATCATCGCCTTTGGAAATTCGAAGCGATTGGATGGTTTTTGAGCCTTGATCGTTTACGTACTATTTCGGATTGAAACACGACTGGCGGCTTGCCGGATTTTGAAATAAACGCCGGAAAACAGCGCAATTTGAATAATTTCTATAATGACCTTAAATTGAAAAATCATTAAAACCGTATATGGAACGCCTGACAATGAATACACTGGCGACGTTCGACCATCGTTTTCACGCTCATCATATTCAGTATTTATGCGGCATTGACGAAGCCGGACGCGGGCCGCTGGCGGGGCCGGTCGTGGCGGCGGCGGTCATTTTGCCCGTAACGGTTGTACTGCAGGGGCTCGATGATTCCAAGCGCCTGAGCGCCGCACAACGGGAAGCACTGTTTGATAACATTACCGATGCGGCTGTGAGCTACGCTTTTGGGCAAGCATCCGAAAGTGAGATCGATCGGATGAACATCTTGCAGGCAACCTTTCTGGCAATGAAGCGTGCGGTGGAAGGGTTGGTTATAAAACCGCAATACATTCTAGTGGATGGTCGGGATTTTCCGCAGTTTGTCGATCCTTCCACCACATCGACAATTCCGGGTTGTGCGGTTACCGGTGGCGACCGGCAATCGCAATGCGTTGCGGCGGCGTCGGTGCTCGCCAAGGTGCATCGCGACCGTTATATGGTGCGCATGGCGGAACGATATCCTGATTACGGTTTTGAACGTCATAAAGGTTATGGTACGGCCGAGCATCGGCGTCACATTCAGACATTGGGATATACGCCGTTGCATCGTAAATCGTTTTTAAAGCGCATCAGCGATTCGAACAGCTTTGAGTAAATATGAAGAAACATATCTATTTGACCGGATTCATGGGCGCCGGTAAAAGTAAAATCGGTCGCCTGCTGGCCGAACGCTTAGCGCTGCCTTTTTTCGACAGCGACGGGTTGATTGAGGAGCGAAGCGGACAAATTATTCGCGCGTTGTTCGAAACAAAAGGCGAGGCGTATTTCAGACAACTGGAGACGCAAGTGATCCGGGAGATTGCCGCCATGGAATATCCTGCAGTGGTGGCTTTGGGCGGCGGCGCCCTGCTGAGTGAAACCAACCGTCAATCTCTGCGAAAAAGCGGCCTGATTATTTATATTCAAAGTTCGGCGCAGGCGATTTTTGAACGGGTAAAACAAACGGATAAGCGACCGTTGCTCAATATAAAACGCGACGAACATCATGAAGAGCGTTTGATGCAAACGATTACAGAATTATTGAAACAACGGGAGCCGCTTTACAGGCAGGCCGACATAACCTTACAGAGGGACGGCATGGAGGCCGATGTTATTGCGGAACGGCTGGTTGCGCTTATAGATGAACGATGGATGGACGTCTAATGCAAATGATTTCTGTCAATTTGAACCATACCAATTATAATATTTATGTTGGCCGGGCGCTGCTACCTGAACTGGCGCATCTTCTGGAGAAGCATCAAAAAGCGCGTCAGATAGCGATTATCACAACCCGGTGGATTTACGAGCAATTCGGCCCCCGAATACAGTCCGGATTCCGTAAAGACGTTCAACTTCTGCCCATTTTTGTACCCGACGGCGAAGGCGCCAAATCGTTTGAACAACTGCAACATATATATACCCGCTTACTGGAACATAAATACGAGCGTTCTTCCGTTATTTTGGCTTTGGGCGGCGGCGTAATCGGCGATCTGGCAGGGTTTGCGGCGGCTACTTATCTGCGCGGCGTTTCGCTGGTTCAGGTACCGACCACGCTTCTGGCTCAGGTAGATAGCAGCATCGGAGGCAAGGTGGGCATTAACCATGCCCTGGGAAAAAACCTGATCGGCGCCTTTAAACAACCACTGTTCGTATTAAGCGATATCGAAACCCTGCAAACCCTTCCGGAAGAGGAAATCCGCTGTGGGATGGGCGAAGTCATTAAATACGGTTTTATAAGCAATCGCGAACTTTTTGCTTATCTGGAAGCACATCTGGAAGCAGCGCTTCGGAAGGACATGTCCACCATGGAATATTTGGTAAAAGTTTCCGCCGAAGAAAAGGGAAAAGTTGTCGAGCAGGATGAGAAAGAACAAAATTTGCGCATGATATTGAATTTTGGCCATACATTTGGCCACGCGCTGGAAGCGGAGTTTAATTTCAGCCGGTTAAAGCACGGCGAAGCGGTGATTCTGGGGATGAAATGCGCCCTGTCGTTCGCACGTTCCGAAGGGATGTTACCCGGTAGCGACTACGAACGGGGTATGCGACTTCTAAACCGGATGCCGGTTCATTACGATCCGAATCGCATCCAAAGCGATCGTTTATTGCAACGTATGATGGTGGATAAAAAGGTGCAAAACAGCCAAATGCGCCTGGTCCTGATTGACCGGATCGGAAGCCCGAAAATTTATATTGCGGAAGATGCGAAATGCATTAAACAAGCCTATAACGTATTGATCGATTAATATGAAAGTAACGTTTCTAGGAACCGGTACATCGCAGGGGGTCCCCATTATTAACTGTTCCTGCCCCGTGTGCACATCCCCAAATCCAAAAAATCGGCGCTGGCGCTCGTCGGTAATGTTGGAGGTTGGCCAACATTACATTCTGATCGATACTTCGACGGATTTGCGCGCTCAGATGTTGCGCTTTCCTTTCGAACGCATTGATGCGGTAATCTATACACACGCTCACGCCGATCACATCTTCGGCCTGGATGAATTGCGTCGGTTCAATTATTTACAGAAAGAGATCATTCCGATATACGCCGCGCCTCCAACCATGCGGCTTCTGGAACGCGTCTTCTCTTATGCATTCAACGACGGGCCGCTGCGGCCGGGTATTCCGAATATATGCGGCTATACCATTGAAGGCCCGTTTCGTTATGATAGTGTGGAGATCATACCGATTCCCATCTGGCACGGAAGCGATAAAATTTTGGGTTTCCGGGTGGGCCCCTTTGCTTACTGCAGTGATGTGAATGGTATCCCTGAGGAGAGTTATCCGCTGCTAAAGGACCTGGATGTCCTGGTTTTAACGGCCCTGCGGGAACGTCAACATCCCAAGCACTATTCGCTTTCCGAGGCCGTCGAAACAGCGCGGACAGTGGGCGCCCGGAAAACCTATTTCACTCATATCAGTCATATATTGGATCATGATCGCCACGGCAAGCAATTGCCGCCTGGGATGGCTTTTGCTTATGACGGCCTGACGCTGGAGATATAAATGAGTCCCGATCAGCATTGACAAAAGGAGTTTTGCTCATGCACATTCTTGTAATACACGGTCCCAATCTGAACCTGTTAGGGGCGCGTAAACCGGATATTTACGGACACCGCTCGCTGGATGAAGTTAACCGGTATATTTCGGAATACTTTAAACGTATCCAGCTGGAGTTTTTTCAGAGTAATCACGAAGGACATATTATCGAACGGTTGCATGAGGCGCCGAAGCAATACGGCGGGGTGGTTATAAATCCCGGTGCTTACGGCCATTATGCTTACGCCATCCGCGACGCCATCGAGGCAATCGAACTACCGGTGGTTGAGGTTCATATCAGCAACATTGCAGCACGCGAATCCTTCCGCCGGGAGTCGGTCATTTCAGCCGTGTGCAAAGGAACCGTAAGCGGTTTCGGAATTTACGGCTATATTCTGGCCGTGCAGGCGATTGCTCACGAACTCAAACGCCAAAAAGGGTAACCTCAGTGGCGATTTTTGAACATCTTAAAGGTTTGGCCCGCCATTCGGCTATTTACACCGTCAGTACCTTTGTTCAGCGCGCGTTGGGTTTTGTATTGCTGCCGATTTATACCAGCGTTGAATATATCCCGTCCCGTAGCGATTACGGCGATTTTACCCTGGTTTATACCTTCATTGCGTTTATGACGATCGTATACCTTTACGGCATGGACGCAGCTATCATGCGTTATTTCTTTCTCGGAAGATTCAAGCGTCGCGATGTTTATTCCACAGCTTTTACAGGCGTATTAGTTAATGCCTTGTTCCTTTCCGTTGTCATTTTCTTAAGTGCACCTTATGTTGCAAACTTCCTTCTCGGTGAAACGACATTGCAGCGGTTTATCAAAATAGCCGCCGGTATCCTTCTACTGGATAGCCTCGGCAATCTGCCGTATCATTTATTAAGGGCTGAAGAGCGCTCTGTTGTGTATTCTTCGGTGCGCGTCGGCCGCTTCTTACTTGAACTGATACTGAACATCGTATTTGTTGTTGGACTGCGCATGGGCGTGGAGGGAATCCTTTGGGCCAATCTTTCGGCCTCGGCCGTTAATTTTGTCGCACTTTTGCCCATACAACTGACCTATCTGGGCGGGAATTTACGAAAAGAAACGTTCAAAGAACTAACCGCATTCGGACTGCCCTTGTTGCCCAACGGATTAGCTTATTTAACGGTGGAAGTCAGCGATAAATTTTTAATGCGTTTATTGTTGGATAAGGACGCCGTGGGCGTTTACGCGCCGAATTACAAATTCGGTTCTCTTTTGTTACTGGTTGTGATGGCCTTCCGGACGGCCTGGCAACCGTTCTTTTTGAAACTGGCGAGACAGACGAACGCCAAAATTATTTATGCCCATGTGATGACGTATGCTTCGCTTATTGGCGCCATCCTTATTATGCTTGGCACTTTGTTTATCGAATACATTGTAAAAATACCATTGCCCAAGGGTAAGACCATTATGGGACAGGCTTACTGGGAAGGCAATTTTATCATTCCGATTATACTTACCGCTTATTGGTTTTACGGCATGTACGTCAATTTCACGGTCGGAATCTATATTGAAAAAAAGACGCGTTATATGATTTTGTTTACGGGACTGGCTGCAGTGGTTAACGTGGGCAGCAATTTATATTTGATGCCCCATTATGGCATTTTGGGAGCGGCGCTTGCCACTTTGCTCAGTTATTTGGTTATGGCTGTTTCCATTTTTATCGCAAACCAGCGTATTTATCCGATCCCTTATCAATTCGGACGCCTTGGATTGCTCATTCTGTATGTGGCCATCATATTAGCGCTTTATTACAGCGTCGCGTTGCACTGGACGGTCCGGATCGCCATTGTCTTTATTTCACCGCTATTCTTTTACCTTGGCGGATTTTTTAAAATCAACGAATTAAAAATACTCTGGCAACGCATTACGAAAGGGTGCGTCGATTAATATGCGTTTTTCTCCATGGCTGTATCCTATCCGGTTTTTCCTGTGGCCGGCCGGTTTTTTTTACGGCTTGATCATGGAAGCGCGCAATCGTCTGTACGATTACGGAATAAAGACGACAAGACGACTTCCGTGTCCGGTGATATCAGTGGGCAATCTGACCACCGGCGGAACGGGCAAGACGCCGTTCACCATAGAGCTGAGCCGTCAATTGCAACGGCACTACGCCAGGGTAGCGGTCATCAGTCGCGGTTACGGAAGGGATAGCAGGGGCGTGCAATTGGTATCGGATGGAAAAACCATGAAGGCTTCGCCGCAGCGTGGGGGCGATGAACCGTGGTTGATAGCAAAACGCCTTCCGGGCGTCATTGTGGCGGTAGGAGAGCGCCGTAGTGAGGCCGCGGCGATGGTGATTAAAGATCATAAACCGGATATCATTGTGCTCGATGACGCCTTTCAACACCGGTCTATCCGCAGAGATGTGGATGTATTGCTGATTAATCACAATGAACCCTGGCGGGGGAACTTTCCGATACCTGCAGGCGCCTTGCGGGAATTCAGACACAATTACAGGCGGGCCGATCTGTTGGTGTTAACAAACGTCGGAGGTGAAACGAAACGCGACGATCATCCTCTCAGTGACAAGTTCGATGCCGCCACGCATATCATAGCAGGACCGCTTGTGAATAACCGTTTCGATCCGACGATGACATTGGCAGAACTGGAGGGCGCATCCGTTGCAGCCTTTGCCGGCATTGCCGATCCGATGCGCTTTAAACAACAGCTTATACGGGCGGGCCTCAACGTTATATGGTTCAAAAGCTTTCGGGATCACCACTATTTATCAGGGCGACATCTCGAGCACATAGCGGCGGCCGCTGCACAGCGAAATTGTCGCCATGTCCTGTGTACGGAGAAAGATATGGTAAAATTAGCGCATAGGGCAGAAACGAAAACGATTTGTAAAAAATACGGTATCATGTTGCTGGCACAGCGTATTGAATTGGGTATCCAGAACAGGAAACAATTGCTAAATAAGATCATGGAAAGTATTGACAAAGCACGTTGATGATTTTATATTTAAAGACTGAATTTGATCGCGGGGTGGAGCAGTCTGGTAGCTCATTGGGCTCATAACCCAAAGGTCGTAGGTTCAAATCCTACCCCCGCTACTAAAGGAAAAGGGTGATCTTGGATGAGAGGTCGCCCCTTTTTTTATGGCGGTGTAGCTCAGTCGGCTAGAGCAGAGGAATCATAATCCTCGAGTCCGGGGTTCGAATCCCTGCACCGCTACTTCTTTTTTTAAAAATAGCAAAACAAATGTTGCACGCCCTTTGAAATCCCCTATCCAAAAAGTCGACAACTTTATTTCCAAACATCAGCTCCTTCAAAGTCGGGATACGGTCTGGATTGCGTTATCCGGCGGTATGGATTCCATGGTTCTGTTGGATATCCTCTCGTGCTTACAACCAAAACACGGTTATTTGTTAAAAGCAATCCATATAAATCACGGCGTACGCGATCATGAATCGGATCGGGATGAAGATTTTGTTAAGAAACATTGCCGTGAACGCGGTTTCGAACTGATAACGCATGGCATCGAAGGTTTATCGGCAGGGAGCAGTGAAGATCAACTCCGGAAAGCACGTTATGCAGCATTCGATAACCTTGTTGAGGATGCTCCACGGCATAAAATTGCACTTGGACACCATTTCAACGATCAACTGGAAACTTTTCTGATGCGTCTGGCCACAGGGGCCTCGTTGCGGGGTCTCGCAGGCATGCCTTACAGACGCGGCAAGTATATTCGGCCCTTATTGGTGCTGACGCGTCGGGAGATCCGTCGCTATGTAGATGAACGCAACCTCCCATGGATCGAAGATCGAACCAATAGAAATATTGATAAATTACGCAATTATTTGCGCTGGAACGTCATTCCCTCCCTTGAAGAAGCATTTGGTCCCCGTTTTTATAAAGGCTTTCAAAAATCATTGGGTGAAATCGGACAAAGCAGTGAACTGATGCAAACCTACGCTGCCGATTTATTCAATCGTCTGGTGCGTCGGAAGGATCATGGATTATATCTCAATACCGGCGATTTCAATCAATTGTTACCGATGGAACAACATTTGCTTATCGAATATTGTATTTCTTTTTTTTATCCGTTAAATTATACATTTTCAAAAAAACAGGTGAATGCCGTCATTCATTTCATTCAGGAAGCTGAGACGGGTTCGAAATTCGAGTATAAAGAGATTACTCTGAGAAAACAAAGAAATGAACTCGTCTGGAAACCCGAATTTCCTTTGGATCACCTGCGGGCAAAGGAACTTTATCCGGAAACATACATTCCTACCCTGGGAAATATAATTTCCGTACATAAAGTTGCGTATGAGCAAATTCGGTATGAACGAAGTCCCAATGTAGAATTTATTTGCGGCGATCACTTGAGCTGGCCGCTAAAGATACGAACATGGCAGGAAGGCGATTATTTTTACCCCGTTGGGATGGGCGGTAAACAAAAACTCAGCGATTTTTTTATTAATCAAAAAATTGAGCTGGAGGATAAGATACAAATTCCTTTAGTGTTAAATGGAAACGATATAGTTTGGGTGGTCGGTCACCGTCTCGATGAGCGTTATAAAATTACAGAAGCATGTTCAATGTATTATAAACTTGAATATAGGAAAGAGTGAAAGGTTTAATGACGATGATGGAGGATTTTAACCAGAAATCCCTTTTGCCGGAAAATTACCATTTAATGATATCGCGCAAAGAGATACAGAAACGCCTGCGAGAAATGGCTGTTGAAATTGAAAAGGATTTTAATGGCCAAAAACCTATTTTGATCGGCGTGCTCAATGGTGCCTTCATCTTACTGGCGGATATCATACGTTATTTAAACATTGATCTGGAAATTGATTTTATCCGCATTTCCAGTTACGGGGATGAACGCGAATCTTCCGGCCATATAAAAGTGCTGAAGCCACTGAGTGCGGATATCAAGGATCGCGCTGTTATTGTGGTTGAAGATATTGTGGATTCGGGCTTCTCGGTGGAATTTCTCAGAAATATGTTACAGGCCTTTGGTCCCAGGACGCTCAAATTTTTAACGCTTCTGCAAAAATTAGAAAAGAAACAAGTGGATATTGACATCGATTATGTTGGCTTCAATATTGACGATAAATTCGTTGTTGGTTATGGGTTGGACGATCAACAGATAAAGCGGAATTTAATGGATATCTATGCGATTGCATAGTAAACATTCGAGGGAAACATAATGCATTTAAATTTTCGGGATAATAATAAAGGGAATGAGGATAAAAAGAACAATAAATTCCCTCCCAATCGTAAGAATAAAAATTCCAATGATGAATTTCAGTGGAAAAAAGCTTCGAAAACCGGTCTGATCTGGATCGTGATCTTAATCGCTGCAATTTCATTCAGTACTCTGTGGCCCGATAATCGCCCCGATGAAGTCGAGATCGACTATTCCGTTTACAAACGGCTGCTGAAAGAAGAGAAAATCGCCAGCGGTAAAGTGGAGCTCGAAGATAATATTTTCCACGGAGAATTAAAAAGCGAAGAGACCTTCCAGGGCAAGAAAGTGGCTCAACGGAGCCGATATTTTCGCACCATTTTGCCTTATTTAGATAATACCGTTGTGGACAAATGGGAAACACATGGCGTCACTGTCCGTTTTGTAGAGCCTTCCAGCGAGTGGACGATCATGATGGTACAAATGCTGCCCTGGATATTGATTATTATGGCCTGGATATTTATCGCACGCCGTATGCAGGGAGGAGGCGGCGGCTCGCGCGGGATATTCAGTTTTGGTAAAAGCAAAGCCAAAATGCTGACCGAAGATAAGGTAAAGGTTACGTTCCGTAACGTAGCCGGCGCCGACGAGGCCAAAGAAGAACTTGAGGAGATCATCGAATTTCTTAAGGATCCCAATAAGTTTACCAAACTGGGCGGCAAAATTCCAAAAGGCGCGCTGATGTTGGGGCCGCCTGGAACGGGCAAAACATTGCTGGCCAAAGCCGTGGCCGGAGAGGCGGGGGTTCCCTTTTTTAGCATGAGTGGCGCCGATTTTGTGGAAATGTTTGTCGGCGTAGGCGCCAGCCGCGTGCGCGATCTTTTCGAGGTAGGACGCAAAAACGCGCCCTGCATTATTTTTATTGACGAAATCGATGCGGTTGGTCGATCCCGCGGCGCCGGCCTGGGAGGCGGGCACGATGAACGGGAGCAAACGCTCAACCAACTACTTGTCGAGATGGATGGATTTGATACCAAAGAAGGCGTCATTCTGATTGCCGCCACAAATCGTCCCGACGTATTAGATCCGGCGCTACTGCGACCGGGGCGATTTGATCGTCAAATTGTCGTGGATCGTCCCGATGTACGGGGACGTACCGGTATTTTAAAAGTACACAGCCGAAACGTACCCCTCGATGAATCGGTGAACCTGGAGGCGGTCGCCAAAGGAACGCCGGGTTTATCCGGGGCAGATTTAGCCAACCTCGTAAACGAAGCGGCTCTGCTTGCCGCCCGGCGGGATCGAACAAAGGTGAGCATGGTCGATTTTGAAGAAGCCAAAGATAAAATCATGATGGGCATGGAACGCAAATCGATGTTGATTTCCGAAGATGAGAAGAAAACCACCGCCTATCACGAATCCGGCCACGTTATGGTCGCCAGGCTCATTCCTGGAACCGATCCGGTGCACAAAGTGACCATTATTCCGCGTGGACGGGCGCTTGGCGTTACGTCATATTTACCTATCGATGAAAAACATAACTACTCAAGAGATTATCTGGAGGCCATGCTGGCCCAATTACTTGGCGGGCGCGCCGCGGAAAAGGTCGTTTTTAATCAGTTTACGACGGGCGCCGGAAACGACATCGAACGTGCAACCGATATTGCCCGCAAAATGGTATGTGAGTGGGGAATGAGCGACAACCTCGGTCCCATCGCCTACGGAAAAAAGGATCAGGAGATTTTTTTAGGACGTGAAATTGCACAACACCGCGATTACAGTGAGAAAATGGCGCAGGAAATTGATAACGAAGTGCGACGCATTGTAACCGGCGCCCAGGAAAGGGCTGAAAAGTTACTGAATGATCATATCGAAACCCTCCATAAGTTGGCCTCAACGCTCCTCAAATACGAGATCCTGGACGGCGAACAAATTGATAAGATCATGCGAGGCGAAGAGATCGAAGGGTTGGCCTTTACGGTGTCTAAAACGCAGGATGACGGCGCCGATAACGACGCATCGGATACAGAACCAGAAGCCGGTGGCCGTGAGGATGAAGCCGCGGGCAATCCGGGAGCCGGCAACGGCGAAAGGGGACAAGAACCGCAGCGTCCGGAAGGCGATCAAAACAAGCAGAACGATGAAGAAAACATGAACGACGACAATACATCGGTCAAATAGATAAACGGGTGTAACGGTCAACCTGGTGTTAAATAAAAATGCCTGCATCGGATGTGTTCGGTTTGTTCTTTTTTGATTACAATTGAATATTAATATCAATTGTACTACATTTTTATATAAATAAAACAAAACGGCCAAACTGCTTATCGTAACGAGGCCAATATGTCTGCCTTTATTGAATTTCTTTCGGGGCAGGTTCCGGGTGGTTTTTTACTACTTCTCTTTTTACTGGTTGCCCTGCATTTAGCGTTACTCTTTTTTAAATCATCCGGTTTGATTGACGGTAAACATATGGCGCGTTTGAGTCTGCGGATTTCGTTGCTGTTAATCGCACTTTATGGTGCCTTCTGGATAACCCTACAACCGCCGCAGCCGCCCAAGCGCGTTATCGTTTTGCCCACGCGCACGGAAGAAAACGGATTTCGCCTGGAAGGACGCTCCTTTCAACTGGCTCAGTTGGTACAAATGCAGGACGGTAAACAGCCGAAATCCGAGTTTATCGTCCACCATTGGCAATGGCTATTGGAGACAATCGGCGGCGATTCTGCCGGTCAATATGATCTATGGAAATCCATCGCCCTCAAATTACAGCCGCGTTACATTGTTGAATCCCGATGGCAGCGGACAGGGCTGCAACTTGTAATCTATGATCTGAAAGAGGATAATGAAGCGACCTATGAAATTGCGGAGATCTCAAAACCCAGAACGGTATTACAGCCCATCCATGAAACGCTCGGTTTATTTAAAGATTTGAACGAAGCATCCCAAATGCCGGCGAATAAAGAGCTAAAGGCGCGGTTGGCTTATCGTTTAGGTCACTACAAACGGGTTAAACAATTTGTAGAGGGCGTTACAGATCCTTATGCGGAAATATTGCGCGCCGCTGTGTTAATGGAAAAGGGCCTGCGTGAGAAGATCGACCGCGAGAGAGCCGCTTACACGGGATATAACAATACGTATTTTAATCAGGCAAAAAACATCCTGCACCCCATCATACAGCGTCGGGAAGACACGGCAGAATTGCACTATATTTTGGGGCGTATTGCAATCCGTGAAGGAGATTATAACCGCGCTGAATTATTGCTGAAACGCGCCCTGGTAGGAGATGAACATAATGCCCGCGTATTTTATGCATTAAGCCTTTTATTACCGGAGCGATTGAAGGATTTTGGCTTTAAAAGCCGGGTAGAGGTATTACAAAAAGCGGTTGATATCGATCCGGGTTTTACAAATGCCGTTTACCGCTTGGCGGACGAATTATACAACAGCGGTACAGGTACGCCGCAGGGGCTGGGTACGCAAAGGGCGCTTAACGTATTGGAAGCGTATTTAAAAATCCGCCACCGAGATCCGGAAATTCTGAGCCTGGCGGGTTCTATATATTTGAAAACTTCTCAGTTCAAAAAAGCCCGGAGAGTGTTTGAAAATCTGAATATGCGCTTTCCGGATGATCCCAATGGCTATTATAATTTGGGCGTTGTGCATTTTAATCTAAATCAATACGAACGCGCCGTTGAACTATTTAAGAAAGCCATTGAGACCGGCGATCATGCCGATAGTTACCTGTATCTGGGCTATATTTACCGACAGATGGGCAAGCCCGATAGCGCCTTAAGCTACTTCCGGGAACGGGTAAAGCGAAAAAGCGGCGGCGATGACAGGTATGCCAAGGAAGCGATGCTTGGAATACGTAAAATACTGGCTGAAAAATCTGAGGCTTCGCAATGAAAATTCGCCCCATTTATCTTTCAACGATGAAACGCATTATGGAGTTAAACCATTGTCTTGATCAAAGTCTGGACCATGCTTATTTGAATCGATTCGTATTCGAATTAAGTTATACCGATAATGCAGCTCAATTAAGGCGTAATCTTCATAATTGGTGTAACGCCCATCCCGGCACTATAAACATCTTTGAAAGCCGCAATGAAGAGCGCGATTATCTTGAAATCCATCCTTCGTGTGATGTTCAGAGTTTGCAAACTTTAAGCGACTCCGATGCGTGGAAACGATTTGTAAAACAACTTAATAAAAAATACCGATCTTCATTAAAACCCGTTTGGGCGCTTGGCGACCGCGAGCTTAATTTTAACGATAGTCCGCTTTTAATGGGCATTTTAAATGTAACGCCGGATTCCTTTTCCGACGGCGGCCAATTTCTAAATACCAATAAGGCGGTCGATCATGCCCTGAAAATGGTTGAAGAAGGGGCCGAAATTATTGACATAGGCGGGGAATCGACCCGGCCGGGCGCCGAAAAAATAACCGTCGAAGAAGAGCTCGAACGCGTGATACCCGTCATTGGAGAACTGCGGGAGCAAAGCCGTATATTTATATCGATTGATACTTATAAAGCGAGGGTAGCATCTCAGGCAATAAAAGAGGGCGCCGACATCGTTAATGACATTAGCGGCGGGCGGTTTGATTCCGGCATGATATCCGTAATCGAACAACACCGCTGTCCCTTCATTGCGATGCATATTAAAGGAACGCCTAAAAATATGCAAAAAGAACCTCATTATGAGGATGTGGTCTTTGAGATATACCAGTATTTTGAAGAGCGAATTGAGGCATTGTGGGATGCTTGCGACGGCCGGATTATTTTGGATCCGGGCATAGGATTCGGAAAGCGGTTCGAAGATAATTTAAAACTTCTGCGCGATTTGCAGGATTTTACCCTGCTGGGGCAGCCTTTACTGGTTGGTACCTCGCGAAAATCATTCATCGGCCAGATTTTGCAGAATGAGGTTGATGAACGGTTGTGCGGGAGTTTGGGTACCTTTGCATGGTCGGTATTGCACGGGGCGGATCTTATCCGCGTACACGATGTCCGGGCGGCGCGGGATGCAATTTCAATGGTAAATGCCATAAAAAATGTATAAATTCCTGGCAATATTGAAATATTATGCTAAAAAAATGAACATCTTTGCCGATATTAACGGATTAAACCATGCTGTTTAAGATTGGCTTTTTACCTGTAACGATTATTGATGTTGTTGATATTATTATAGTTACGGCATTGTTCTTTGAATTGTATCAATTTTTAAAGGGCAGCGTTGCGGTCCGTATGTTCATGGGCTTGCTGGTCATCATATTTATTTCGATTATTGGCGAACTGCTCAGTATGAGCGCATTAACCTGGATTATGTCCAGTTTGAAGACGGTTTGGGTTTTGGCGTTTGTCATTGTCTTTCAGCCGGAATTGAGACGGCTTTTGATTTATCTCGGCCAAAGCCGTCTGATACGTAAATTTGTAAAGGTAGGCGAATTCCGGTTTATTGACGACATCGTCGACGCTACCATGGAGCTGTCAAAGAAAAATTTCGGTTCGCTCATCGTTCTGTTAAGAGATATGAATTTAAAGTCCATTGTCGATACGGGCATCAGTTTGCAAGCGCAGGTTTCAAAACAATTGATCAGCTCTATTTTTAATCCGCGTTCGCCGCTTCATGACGGGGCTCTGGTCATTCGGAATGACATTGCCCTGGCGGCTAAAACGGTATTGCCGCTGTCGCAGAATCCGGAACTGGACCCCGCTTTGGGTACGCGACACCGGGCGGCGCTGGGTTTATCGGAACAGTCCGATGCCTTTGTGATCGTGGTTTCGGAAGAAACGGGCATGATTTCATATGCGGAGAACGGTAAATTAGTGCGCGGCTTGACCGAACATCTGTTAAAGAAAAAATTAGACGAACTTTTCTCGGTGAAGCCCGGAGAAAAGCAAAAATGGCGATTTAGTTTTGTTACAAATGAATAAATGGTAAACAAGTTAGGTATAAAAAGCATTTTTTATAGCGAAGGGAGACACCATGGCCATTGCTAAGAAATTAAGTTTTTTCTCTGTATGGTTACTATTTTTTCTATTTTCGACCAGTGCTGTGGCGCAGGATACGTTTACGGCAAATTCAAGTGGCAATTGGACAACAACAAGTACATGGTCAATAACAAGGGATGGTGATAATCCGGGCTCGAACGACTATCCCGGTGAAAGTTCGGTAAATCAGTCGCCTGATGGTGCGGATATTGTCATAATAAACGGCGGCGTGAATGTGACGCTGGATGCGACGCCGGCGGCTTCCATTGCTTCCCTGGATGTGAACGCCGATAGCGGGACCGAATTGGATATGAACGCCAATGCGCTCGATATTTTGGGCGATTTGACGATCGATGGCGACATTGATGACGGTACGGGCGGAAGCTCGATAACCCTCGATGGCAATTTTACCATTAATTCGGGCGCAACCTTTAATGATACGGGAAATGGCATTTCGGTTTCATTTGAAGGAAGTTCGACACAGACCTTGAGTGGAAGTTATGCTCAGTCATCCCTTGAATTTAATGATTTCGACGTCAATTCGAGCGGTACGGTCGATAATAATTTAGACACGGATATCATAGTCAGCGGTCAATTATTATTGCAATCGGGTACATTCAATGCCGGTAACGATACCTACACCCTTGGCTATAGCGTTCTTAATGGTTATACTTTTGACAAGTCCGGGGGGACTTATAACGCTGAAACATCAACCCTGAATATCGTATCGACTTCGAACATTCGTATGCGGATCGATGCCTCTACTTCCTTTTATTCCATTGTGCACGCACCGCCGACAGGATCGCGTACCTTAAACTTTGATGAAACGGCTACGGGTAGCGCAACCTACACGATTACGAATTCACTCTCGCTTGAACCAAATTCAGACGGCGTTGGTTTTCTTAACGGAGCCTCCATTGCTTATTCGGGCACGACAACCCTTTCTTATACAACGGAAAATGATCTTACAATCGGGAATGAGTGGCCAAGTACAAACTCCCCGACAAATGTAACCGTAAATTCCACAGCTACGTTTAGTCTTGGCTCCTCACGCACCGTAAGTGGAACATTCACTCAGAATGGAGGCGGGACCTTCGAGGTTACAAGCGGTACCTTTACAGTAGACGGCACCTTATCCAAGGGATCCGGTACTTTCTCGTTAAACGGCGGTTCTCTCTCTTACGGCTCTTCAGCGCTTTTAGAATACACAAGCGGACAAACCGCCGGCGACGAATGGTTGACAACCGTTCCGAATGTTACCATCCAAAGCGGTACGGTTACCATCCCCACCGACGACGGCGACCGCACGATTTCAAGCGACTTGACCGTTTCCAGCACCCTGACAGCCAACAACAATGCACTTAGTGTTGGCAATGCGTTAACGGTGGACGGTACGCTGAATACAACGGACGCCAATGTCGATGTGACCGGTACGACCAGCCTTGGTAATTCGGCCACAATTTCGATCGGATCGGGCCAATTTACTGCCACGGACGACGTTACATTAGACGCGGGCTCCCAGATCAGTACAAGCAACACGGCATTTATTAACGCTAATCTGACGTTAAACGGCAATGCCACGATTGGGCAGGCTACCGCTGGGGAATTGGTGATGAATGGCTCGAACTCATCCGATGTATCTCTGGATGGGTCCAATGGAGATCTTACCCTGTTTGACTTTAATGTAAATAAGACGGCAGGTGCTACCATACAGGTAACTACGACAACCGGTTCCGACCTTAAATTCAATGATAACGGAACACTGCGCGTCCAGCAGGGCATTCTTGTTTTTTCCGCCAATTCGGATATAACCGATACGGGCGGAGGAACTATTAACGATAACAATATAACGCTACAGGTGGACGCCAATGGCACGTTGCGTACCGGCGGCGCGGATGTTAGCGGATTTGCCACCTATACGCTGGCCGATGGCAGTACGATCGAATTTACCGGTTCCAGCGGTGAAACAGCTCCTGCTGCGACTTACGGAAATCTGACTGTGGATAACAGTTCATCTTCAGGTGTAACACTGGGCGGCGCGATAACGTTACAAACCAATTCGACCATAACCGTTGCGGCATCGCGGCGGTTGAATTTAGATAATCAAACCATTACACACGCCGGCGGCGCAAGCGATGCACTGGTGGTCAACGCCGGCGCCAATCTTTATACGGATGGAACTGATATAACGGGTTTCAGCAGTTATACCTTCGATGGGACCGTACGGTTCAACGGAAGCAGCGGCAGTGAAACCGTACCGTCGGCAACCTATAATAATCTTGTTACAAATAACGCCGATGGGATCACGTTAAGCGGTTCCTCCACTGTAAATGGTACACTTACATTTACGAATGGCAAAATCACTTCAAGCTCCGGCAATTTACTGACCTTAGGCGCCTCCGCTACCGCAAATCCAACTTCTTCAAGTTTTGTAGTCGGTCCGGCGGCTCGAAACACCGACGGTTCAGCAACAACGTTTACTTTTCCGACGGGCGTCAATAACAGCCTGCGCGATGTGAGCATCACCTTTGATTCGGCGCCGACAAGCGGCAACACGGTTACAACAACCGCCAATGGAGCGACTTCGGATCCATCTTCTACATTGAACGGCGTTAAATCGGTGGAAGACGACGGTTATTGGACCATCACATCTTCATTGACGTCGCCTCCAAATTATACGGCGACTTTTACAACCACCAATTTCAGCCCTCAGATCACGTCTTCATCGAACGTTTCGATGGTACGCGGAACGGATCCTAACTATAATGATGAACTCGGCAGCAACGAATCGAGCGCAACGGATGAAGTTACTGCAACCTTCAGCGGCGGATTCAGTGACTTTGCCGTTGCCAATTTAACCGGCACCTTTGTATGGGACGGCGGCGGCGGCGATAATAACTGGAGCACCGCGAATAACTGGGATCAGGACGCCGTACCCGCGAGCGGCGACGTGGTTGAGCTTAGCCATGCAAATGTAGCTGGCGCTTATACCGTTGTTTACGACGCCGGCGTGAGCGCTTCTTCTTATGAAAGTATCACGCTCTCCGGCTCCTCTTCCGGGAACGGCATTACCTTAACGTTGAGCGCCGCCACGCTCGATCTGTCTTCCACGCCGTTAACAGTCGGTGATTTCGATCAGGTTACATTTAACGGAACGTCTATCAGCGGCTACGATCATACCAGTACGGACTTTCAATCCGGTTCGCTTGTGAGGTATAATGCTAACGCCAACGGCAGTATCCAAAGCGATACCTATCACGATTTGACCGTGAACGTGAGTGGTACCGAAAGCTCCAATGGCGCTATAACGGTGAACGGCGATTTTACGAACAGTGGAAGCGGATCATTCACAGCCAACGGCGATATCTCCGTGTCAGGTACATTCGATAATTCCGGCGCCATGACAGCCAGCAATTCCTTAGACGTGACCGGAACGGCGACGAATAGCGCTGCTCTGAACCTCAACGGTACGACCTCTTCAACGTTCAGCAGCTCATTTACCACAAGCGCTGATGTCAATGTCAACGGTTCCGGTACCGTAACCGTCAACGGTACAACCACTTTAAACAACGGTACGTTTACGCCGAACGCTTCGACAAATTTAAACGGGGATATTGTGGGCGAAGGCGGTCAATTTGCTTCAGGTTCGGGAACGATTACACTGTCCGGAAGCAGCGCGCAGACCATTAGCGGAACAACGGAACTGACGTTTTACAATTTAACGCTTAATAATTCCAATGATCTCGATCTAAACCAAAGCCTGAATGTTGAAGGTACGTTTACGTTTTCCGCAGGCCTGGTCAATACGGGCAGCGATACGCTCATTATTGGCCAGTCGGGAAGCATTTCCGGCGCTTCGTCCTCCAAATACGTAAACGGGCGTTTAGCCAAAATTTTCGCCTCCGGCAGCAATCTGTCATTTGAATATCCTACCGGAAAAGGCGGCGAATATTTGCCGGTTACGATAACGCTGCCAAGTGTAACGGAGGCGGGCTATAAGCGTATGGTCGAGCAAATCAATTCCAGCGCCACAAGTCTGGACCCCGATATTGACGGCACATCTTTGTCCGCCGTATCAAGCGTACGATATTGGCATATCCCCCGTATCGGCAGCGGCGGCTCATTAGGAGATCTACCGACGATTACGCTGACATGGAATTCAAGCGACGGCATTTCCGATTTGACGGCTCTTGACGTGGCTCAATTAAGCGGCGGCGAGTGGATTAGTATCGGAGGCGACGGCACCGGGGATGCAAGCAGCGGAACGATTGAATCCGATCCCATTTCGACATCAGGCGATTATTATACCTTCGGTGACGACGCAGCCAATGGCCAGGATAATTCACTTCCGGTGGAACTGGCTGTCTTTGAAGCCCGTCCCGATTTTGGCTCCGTTACATTGCTCTGGTCAACCGCATCGGAGTTGAACAACCAGGGCTTCAATCTTTACCGCAAAGCGGATCAGACCAATACGCAATGGGTAAAGATTAACGAGCGCTTGATCGACGGCCAGGGTACCGTTTCCAGTGAAACGCAATACCAGTTCGAGGATCAAGATGTTCAGGGCGGAATGAACTATTTGTATCGTATCGAATCGGTCAGTATCAACGGCGTCGCCAATATTGAAAAAGAGATTGAGGTAACGGTTCCGATTCCTGAAGCGTATGTATTGCTGGGCAACTTCCCCAATCCGTTCAATCCTTCCACAAGCATTCGTTTTCAGTTACCGGAAACGCAAAATATAACGATTACCATCTACGATTCCAGGGGGCGGACGATACGACACCTGGCGTCAGAGCAGAGTTTTAGTGCAGGCGAACATCAGATACGCTGGGATGCAAAGGACGATGCCGGTCGACCGGTCGCCAGCGGTCTTTATTTATACCGGTTACAAGCCGGACCTTTTACCGCCGTAAATAAAATGATGTTTATCAAATAATTAAAGGTATCATTCTGATTCGATTTGCAAAAGTTTGAAAAATTGCTATTTTTGCGATTTTATTTATCGATGGACGTTAAACAATTGGGTAAAGGATGTTCAACGGCGGTAAGCTGATCGATCATGTTTATACAACGATCGCGTTTATATTCATATACATAATGTCCAACTCGGCCGCTATAGCCGCGGATAAAACATCCGCGGCTTATTCGGCTGAAGTCTTGCTTAATAAGCCCTCCAAAGTTCAGGTTAGGTTCGATTTTGACAAACCGGATCTGAAAGTCAGCGGTGGTGAAATAACGGCGAGTTTAAAGGGCGCTCAGATAGCACCGGACGGCAGCGGTTATCTTCTTCCGGTTGTTACGAAAATTGTGCACTTACCCCACGCCCAACAAATTAGAGCCGCCGTTGTTGATGCCCGTGAAGAGGAGATATCGATCGAGCAAACGTATGCCCAGTATGAAGACCCTTCTATTAAAGGCCGGTTTTCCAACCAAACGCTGGAAGTGCGTGCCCTCGGTCGTTATAAAGATATGCATCTGTATGCCCTTTATGTACGACCGGTACAATACGATGCAGGACGTTCGGTCATTCGCTGGTATAAGCGCCTCACTGTGGACCTGATACCTCAAAACAGAGAGGACGATGACGCGGTAGCCTCCGAAACTTACCGTGATGACGCCTTGATTCGCAAGGGTCTGATCAATAAGCCGTTGTCGTTGAACGCATCACGTTCATCTTCGATGATGACCCTCAGTCAATCACAGCCCTCGGTCAATGAAGAAGCGCTCGCTTATTTGAATTACAGCACGGTGTATAAAATTGAAGTCGATGAAGACGGCATTTATCAGGTAACCTACGATCAGCTTAAAGAAGCCGGATTTCCGGTGGATCAGGTTCAGGCCCAAAAACTGAAATTATACAATAAAGGCCGGGAAATCCCCATTTATATAAAAGGCGAAACGGATGATGCATTCGATCCGGGCGATTATTTTGAATTTTGGGCTACAAAAAACAAGAAAACGTTTTATCCCCGCTATCCCGATCTTTACAGCGATCCGTTTTCCGATAAAAATGTATATTGGCTGGTCGAAGCAAACATCCGCGGTCACCGCATGGTGGAGGAGAGCGGCGGCGTAAAAAGCAATCAAAACCGTTTTATTTTCGAACCCTATGCCTACCGCCAAACCCTGCATTTTGAAAAAAACCAGTATTTCGAACATTTCGGGCAACCTTCATCTAATTTGAACCGACCCTCTTACGAGATCGATCACTGGTATTATGATTCAGGGGTTCAGGCGCCAGAAGGCGGCGCGTATGATTTCTTTTTACCTTATCCATTCGAGTCCGGAGCTGATGTTGTCGTAAAGGCAGCATTGAGGGGGAAATCATTCTATTCATATCCCAACAATATTCTTGAGGGACATCAGGTTTCACTAAAATTTCGTGGCGCAGGCAATAAGTCAAAACTGATCGGACGTGTAATGCCGCAGGACGGCTGGCGTAATCAGGAGATGAAGATCATCTCAAACGAAGATTCCACGCAGAAAATATCGCAGTCGCTTTTACAGCATGGAACGAACCGTCTGGAAATTGATATGTTCCAGCAGGGCGTATCGGATATTGTTATGCTTAACTGGTTCGAAATTACGTATTTACGCCGCTATCGCGCCCATGATGACTATATTAAATTCCATGTGGATGAAACGTTCTTTGACGGTCAATACATAAGCCTTGGCGATACACTGCAGTTTAAAATCGATGGCTTTGGTACGGACAACGTTTCACTTTATAAGTTAGGCAACAGTAAACTAACCAATATTAAAGTGGAACGGGTTCAACAAGATGGCGAATCGTTTTATCGTTTAACGTTTCAGGATGAAGTGTTTGATCCTGAAGTGCAATATGTTGCGCTGGCTGAAGGCACCAAGAAAAAGCCGGCAGCCATCAATGCCTATCGGCCCTGGAATCCCGAAGTGAGCCAGCGATCGCTGTTAGACGCCGACAATTCCGCCGAATTTCTTATCATTACGCATAATCTGCTGTATAATAATGCTTTGGAATTAAAATCGCTTAAAGAACAACAGGGCTACGATGTTGAAGTTGTTACCGTCGAAAATATATATGATACGTTCAATCATGGGGTTAAGTCGCCCATCGCTATTAAAAATTTTCTCCGGTATGCTTTGGAACAATGGGAACAGGCGGCGCCGCTTAAATTTGTTCTGTTTGTGGGTGATGCTTCATATAATTACAAGAGCAACGCCGATCTGGTACCGACCTTCTTGTACCAGACGGAAAAATTCGGCGCTTCCGCCTCGGATTACTGGTATGCGCTTTTAAGCGGAGACGATTACATCCCGGATGTTACGGTGAGTCGTATTCCGGCCGAAAACAATCGGCAATTACTCAATTATATCGATAAAATTGAGCGCTACACGAACGCCGGTACCGTTGGTAAATGGCGGAATTCGGCGCTTTTTTTAAGCGGGAATGACGCGGGAACGGAAGAATATTTAACCAATGAGCCCGCCTTTCGGGCACAGAATCTGCGTCTTATTAATAGTCGTTTACCGCAATCGATGTTCACCCTTCGCTTAAATACGGTTAAAGATGAAGATATTGAAGGCTTTGATCCCCATTTTGGCAGTACGACGGATTTAATCGAATATTTTGATGAAGGCGTCTCTTATATCAACTTTTTCGGACACGGCGGCGGCGCCATCTGGGCCGACGTGCAGTTATTAAACCTCAATGATGTAGAGCGTATTCGGAATCCGCAGCGCCTGCCGTTTGTAACCAGCATGACCTGTTTTACCGGCGCGTTCGAAAATGCGGGCCGGCAAAGTTTGTCGGAAAAATTGATTCTGGCGCCGGAAAAGGGCGCCATTGCCGTACTGGGCGCATCAGGCCTCGGATGGCTGTACAATGACTTTGCCGTTTCCTGGGGATTATTCGACTATTTGTGGCAGGAAGATATGTCCATCGGCGAAGCGGTGGATCTGATGAAAATCTATTATCTGGCCAATCCATTCTATTATACGGAAGAGGGTGCGTTTACCACCTTCGGTTACAGCCAACTGTATAAATCGATTGTTACCCAGTACAATCTTTTCGGCGATCCGTCATTAACATTGCAAAAACCGCAACAAGCGGCTGATATTACCCTTAACAATGCTGCTCCCTCGCCCGGCGACAGTATCATTGTCAATATTGATAGTCCTTTAAACGACGGGCAGGGCGTGCTAATGTTACAGGATGAAGAAGGATTGAATGTTTATGAGCAGACGTTCAGCGTTACCGGCGGCGAACAGCAAGTCGGCCTGCGTTTGCCGAATCAGGAACGTCTTATCGGGCAGAATATAAGGGTCAAATCTTATGTATCCGACGGCGAAAGCGACGCCAGCGGCGCCACCGTATTGGGCGTCGAAAGGCCGGTGGTGGCTTCCATCAAAACCATTCCGGAAAATCCGCAAGTTGGGGATTCCATTGCATTTGAGCTTAAAGCGGCGGGCAGCGCGGATGTGCAACGTATTTCATTAACAAATTTTCACAGTCTTAATCAAAGGCCGAGTCAAACGGTCATTGCAATGCAGGCGGTGTCGGATTCGCTTTATCGCTCCGAAGCGCCCTATCCCGGATTTTCGAGCCGCGGGCAAAAGCTTTATGACATAGAGGTCGAGGATAAACAGGGCAAAATCTACAAGTACCGCTGGCGCAAACTTTACATTGCAGACGATCGGCCCGACTTCGCAGTCGATCCGAAATCCTTGACGTTCAGCGGCCAATACACATTAAAATTGAAGTTTAAGATCAATAATCATACCGACCGGCAAATGCAGGATGTTACGGTTGCTTGTTATGCAGACTCCGGAATCGAGCGCAAAACGCCTTTCGCTCAAAAGTCATTGGACATGGATGCAAACGAGTCAAAGTTACTGGCCTTGGAAACAGGCGGAGCCCTGGATGTCCGGGCATCCGCGTATCGAATTCGTGTCAGCATTGATCCCGATAATTCCATCGATGAACGGGATGAAAGCAACAATCAGACAACGCAAGTTCTTGATAATCAATACCTTGAGCTTTATGCGGACATAGGCACCAGTCCGGACGGTATAACGAACGATACTTTATCGTTGCAGGACCGGTGGCGTCTCTATATGCCCCCCGGTGCGGTGCAGAAGGACCGTGTGTTTCGCTATGAGTTAAAAGACATCAGCGATCTCTTAAGCAAAAAGAATCAAAACGGTCTGCAATATATAGCCCTCGATAATCAGCCGGATTCGGTAGCACTGGAACTGGATTTTGCAGAAAAAACGCTTCCGGCGGAATTGTCGGTAAAACTGAGCGCATCTCAACTAGCATTGCAAGATGTGGATTTTTTCCGATTTGATAAGCGGCTCGCTATCTGGAAACGGGTATCCGGCACGCTCCGGAATAACCGGCTTATGATATCGCCGATAAAACCGGGTCTTTATGCTGTGTTCCATTCCACCGATCAAAACGAACCGCTCATAGAATTAACAAGCAACGGACGACCGCTTGTTGATGACATGCTGGTATTTCATAAGCCCAACCTTTCCGTAATGCTGCAGGATGAAAACGGCATCAATTTGAACGAGGCGTTTGATGTACGACTGGACGATCAAACGTTAATCGATGAAGGCGTGATATTGAATGACGAGATTGTATCGCTGCCGGATTCCATAAAAAATGGCAAAGCTGTATCGGTGCAGTTAACCCCCTCGTTTGATACGGGCGATCATCGCATTGAAATTAACGTCAAGGATGCCAGCGGCAATGTCTCGCAGAAAGGAGTGCAGTTCAGAGTAACCCAGGGCTTTGATATTCGCGTTTTTGGCAACTATCCGAATCCGTTTGAAGATGAAACGATCATTTCATACTACATTGACAGCGATAATCCAATCGACGATTTTTCTATAAAAATTTATTCCACTTCGGGGCGTTTGATAAGAGAAAGCCGGTTAACGCGTGATGAATCGATCGCGCAAATTCCAATTAACGATCCTTTTTACCATGAACTGATTTGGGACGGAACCGATGATAATGGCGTGGAAGTAGCCAACGGCGTTTACTATGCCATCATCAAAGGGAGTTATAAAGGCGAAACCGTAACACATACCATAAAGATGGCCAAACTAAAATGAAACGGTTTTTTATACTTGTTTTTATCATACATTTGGGATTTCAGAGCGCTTCGGGCGCAGAAGCCAATTATGCGGCCGATTTTCTGGACCTTGGCATAGGCGCCAGACCGTTAGCGATGGGCGGCGCCTATGTTTCGTTGAGTAATGACGCCACCGGTTTTTACTGGAATCCTGCGGGAATTGCATTTTTACCGCGTTTCCAGGCGGCTTCCATGTACGCCGATTTGTTCAATAATTTGCAGACGCAGAGTTATGTGAGTGCGGCGATGCCCCTCTTCGGCGGCGGCGCCCTTTCGGTGGGTTGGATTCGTCTCAGCATCGACGACATTCCACGCTACATATTTGAAGAAGACCCTAATGTAAATGCTTTTCAGCGCATCAGCGACCCGGAGCTGGCTTTAACGGATGAACCGGTCGGGTTCTTCGGAAGTTATGAGGATGCATTCTTCCTGACCTTCGCCAAATATGTGCCGCTAAACATCGATCTTGGCTGGCAGTATTTCGAACTGCCGGTTGATGTGGGCCTGGGTATGAATGTGAAGATGATCCGGCAATCTTTGGATGATAAGTCCGGCAGCGGCATCGGTCTGGACGGCGGCATCATCGTAAAGATGGGTTTAAACGAATTGTTTGCGGACGACATCTACGGGGATTTAGCGCTGGGTCTTAATTTACAGGATGTAACCAATACGCAGATTACCTGGGATACAATGTCTAAACGTAAAGATTACGTGGGACGCAATTTTAAGTATGGATTGTCCTATACTCAGCCGCTTCATTTTATCGACAGTAAGATGACCCTGGTGTACGATTTGAATAGCCAGTACGAGGGTTCCACACATTTGGGCGGAGAATTTGTCATTAAATCCTTGTTGGCTTTGCGGTTGGGCATGAATTCCGGTAATTTCACAACCGGCGCAGGCGTTAATATGTGGAAGCTGTCTCTGGATTATGCTTATCAAAGCCATGACCTGGGCAATGCACATCGTGTATCAATAATTTTTAAACTTTGAGAATGAGAAATAAAACGGTTTATCTATTTTTGATGGTATTGGCAAGCGCCTGTACACAGCAGGAAACATCGGATTCCGAGCCTTTGTCGCCGGTAAAAATGGTGCCGAAATTACCGGCATCGGACACCTTGGCGAATGAACCGGGCATCGACGCCGTGCCCTCGCAAACCGGCCGCAACAATTATATCCAGATCATGTGGCGGCAACATGAGCGCAGGGATGAAATCGAAATGTATCATGTGTATCGTACGAAAGACCCGCAGGGCGAAGCGCTCTTTCAAAGGGTTGGCAGCAAAGTTCCAGACGAATCTTTATTAGCCGATACCGTTTATATCGATAAAGATTCGTTGAATATCAGCATCGATTACTTCTATTATGTAACGGTGGTAAACCAACAAGGGGTGGAGAGTGCACCTTCCGATACCGTCCGATACCGTTTAATTCAAAAATCTTTTCCTCAGGACCCTATTGGGGATCGCGAAGTTACCACTGTCCCGATTTCTTTCGAATGGGATTATCCGGGTATTGTTCCGGATCGTTATATATTGCGTATCGAGCGCTACATAAGCGAAACCTTCCATCCGCTTGTATTGGTGCAATATGTGGAAGCAGATTATAATCCGCCCCAACGTTTCACGCTTTCCGGCTCCTGGCCGCAATCCGCTGCGGACAACGGTAAATACCGTTGGCGTATAGACGCCGTGGGTACGGAGGCACTGTACGAAGGATCGGAGTCTGACTGGGCGTATTTTAATTTAGAATTGCAATAATGAGGTCATATGAAAAACAAAGCTACCGTTTTTGCCGTCCTTCTGATTTCATTGCTGATGGTTCGGCTCCACGCTCAAGATTTTGATCAATTTTCCGATATTAATTCAAGGCAGATTTCACAGTATTCCGACAAACCTGCTCAGTATATTCTGGGCGGAGGGGATATCCTGCTGATCAATGTAAACTTATGGGGCCATATACAACGACCGGGCATCTATAGTGTACCAAGTTCTTATTCACTGATCGATCTTATTTCCTCGGCAGGCGGACCGCTCAAAACAGCCCGACTCAATGATGTGCGCATTGTTCGAAAAAATCAGCAGGTTATTCAGGTGGATGTGGAACAGTTTTTAAAGACCGGCAATCAGGAGTTGTTGCCGAATTTACAACCCGGTGATACCATCATCATTTCCGGTAGTATTCAGGATATTTTCACGAGAATTGTCGGGATTATGAGGGATTTAGCGATTATTGTAAATGTGTTTGTGTTAGCATCCAGGGTAAATTAAAGGAATTGTTATTATTTTCTTGCTAAAATGGCATAATTGCAATAATATTTTTATATTATAAAAACACAATGACTTATGTGTATAAAAGTGTTACCGCTTTAGGAGATTGACATGCATAAGCTGCCGCTTACCGTTTTGCTCATACTTACCACGGGGCTTTGGGCGTTTGCCCAACTGCCTAACGGCGATAAAGAGCTGGTTTTTACACAAACAGGTAAGACTCTGGATAAAGGCCAATTGACATTCTCCAATGAAATGAATTTTTACAGCAATGTGGCCGAATTCATCGGACAAACCGAACCCCAAAACTTTTCCGAAACCAATTATTGGTTAGTGGCCGGAAATACCAACATTACGTATGGGATTTTGGATAATCTGGATGCCACTCTGGCAATGCGGGTTTATCAGGATACCCATTATCCCAACGAGTTCAATTTGCCTGATGACATGTTTTTGACGTTACGGGCCGGCTCTTTTGGCTTTGGACGTAATTATTTTCAACAGGGATTTTTGGGTAGCATGCGTTTCCCGACGGGTGAAGTGCATAATTATCCTTTTGCGGAATATGCCAGCGGCGCTTTTGAATATGGCTTCATGTACGCCGTCTCTTACTACAGTGATCCGTATTTACCGAATCGTGCGTTTAATTTCCATTTTAATCTGGGATGGTGGAACCATAATGAAGACGGACAGACATTTGAATTTCCGAATGGTAGTGAATTCGAATCCGACGTCAGCTCTAAAGATATACGGCTGGCTGTAGCGGCTGTCTTTCCTACGGAAATTTTTGACTTTCGCATGGAGGTTACGGGCATTTTATATTTGACACGGCCCGAAGATTTCATCTACAGTGCCGAAGAATGGGCTTACATGACGCCGAGCATTCGCTACAAGCCGACCGAATGGTTTTCAATGGATCTGGCCGCGGATTTACTCTTGTCTCCCAAAGACCGGCAATGGACTACCGCCAATGTGCCCGATATTTCAACCAACCTCGATTTACCGACCAGTTATCCCGAATGGAAAATACACATGGGCGCCAATGTTTCCCTGAATATTCTTAAAAAAAGCTTTGGCGTTGGATCGGATTACGCCCGTGAAGAAGCAAAAGAACGCATGAAAATGTTTGAAACCGTTCTTGAGGAGCAGGAAAAGGCAAAAACCATGCAGGGGCAAATTGAAAACTTACGCCGCGTGCGTCGTGAGGTCGAAAAAGAAATTGAAGAATTGAAAAAACTAATCGATGAATAATGAATGAGAGCCCTGTACATTACACAGAATGGCCGCGTTTGCTTGATTCATTGGAAATGGTTAACTTAACAAATGATCGATACATCCTATTGTCGTCCGGATATTAAAGAGGTTTTAAAAAAAGGCGCTTCGCGTTTGTTCATAAAAAACGCACGGAGGCGGGGTTATATTATTAATGAGAAAAATGCCCTCTTTGAATGAACGATAACCCGGGGCCCAATATAAACGGTAGTCTTATTTGTTAAAACGGTGATGGAAAAAATTGATATGAAATATCTCTATAAACCATTAGGGAGGTTGACATGAGAAAGATCAGCCTGTTCCTGGTCTTTATAATTGTAATTGCCGGTTATAGCCAGCCGCGTATGGGCAGCCACAGTTTGATACATACGCAGAGCGCCCGTACTTTTGATAAGGGTCGGCTGGAGTTGAAAACAAACATGAATTTTTTTACACGCGCCACGGAGTTCGTCGGATCGGGCAATGAACCGGCTAATTTTAGAGCCAACAACTACTGGTTGGTCGCCGGGAATTTTCTATTGACCTATGGCATGTTCGATCATGTGGATTTTACCATCATGCCGCGTTTGTATCAGGACACCCATTATTCCAATGAATACAACATTCCCGATGATATTTTCTTTACGTTGAAGGGCGGTTCATGGGCATTCGGCCAACGAAAGTTTTACGGCAGTATGATGATGAATGTACGGTTGGCAACCGGCGAACAGCATAATTATCCCTTCGCCGAATACGCAAGCGGCGCTACCGAATACGGTTTTATGGGCGCTTTATCTTATTATAGCGATCCATACCTGCCGGAACGTTCCTGGAATGCGCATGTCAATTTGGGTTGGTGGAATCATAATGAAGCCGGAGAAGTACTTTATGAATTCAGAAACGGTACGGAACTGACCGGATCCAAGAATTCCAGTGAATTACAATATGCACTCGGGTTCAGTTACCCCACCGCTCTCTTTGATTATATACTGGAAGTAAACGGTATTAACTACCTTACCCAACCGGATGAGTTCGTATACAGCAGGGAAAACTGGCTCTATGTAACGCCCTCCCTTCGCTATAAAGTGAGCGCCTTCTTTTCGATGTATTTTGGTTTGGATGTACGGCTAATCGGCGATGAGGATAATACGTCAGGCGTGCCCGACAAATCCAATGAAAACTTGAATCTGCCGAATTACAGCAGTTGGCGTGTACAGATGGGCTTTAATTTACGCATCCTGCCGATTGTTTCCACTTCGAAAAGCGCCGCCGAAATCGAACGTGAACAGTTCAATGAACGCGTTGAATTCTTCCAGAAAATCGTGCAGGAACGGGAACGTACACAGGACGTTCAGGAAGAATTGGATCGTTTGAAGGAAGAACGCAAGAAAGCGGAAAAAGAATTGGAGGAGCTGAGACAGATTCTCCAGGAAGAAGAAAATAAGTAAGCCTTTTAATAAGCTCCTGTCAAAATTGGCAGGAGCTTTTTTTTACTCCGACAACCAGCGAAAATGGACAATCCGACTTTCCCGCCAGTAACAAACCTTGATAAACCAGCGAAAAAAAATTAAATTAAATAAATTAAACAGTTTATAACTTTAACAACTGAAGCTGGGTTCGCTGCTCGGGATATCGTCGTGCAACCGTCCGGCAAGGCTGGGCGATGTTAAGTAAAATATTGAGAGGAAGTAATAGTTATTTGGCTACATTTATGATCAGCATAAACCAAATGAAACTCAGAATAAAAATGTTTTCCCTGAAATGACAGACCGTATACAAATCCAAATCCGGAAAAACAATCAGCCGGTGGTTAATGTCGCTGTTTTCAAAAATGAGAAGTCCGTTGAATTTGCCTTCAATCCGGAACACTTCCAATTATGCAATCTTGAAGGGGTTCATATATTACCACAATTAAAAAAAGCGCTTACCCTCCATATTAAACCGAAAGACATCCGTAAAAAGGCCCGGTATGATTATTATCTGATACTATTCACATCCTGCGACAAACAGAAAGTGGAAGAGGCAAAAAAAGCATACAGCGTCGGGAATTCCGTCCATTTCGAGATACTTGAAACGGGCGGCGATATTTATTTCGACGATCAATTGCTGCATCAAAACAAACGTTACAATTTACTTGCAGGCCCTTTCCCCAGTGAACGCGAGGCCAGACATTACTCAAAAAGTTTCGGGCAGTTAAATCATTGCAGAGTACATCGACGTCTCATTGAACAGGGTGAAGGGACTATCGAGGTATTCGATAAAGATTTCGATTATTACGGCGAGGCAGTGAACGGGATTCGTTTGCTTCCAAAAGACCCGGCGGCTTACTTCGCCTTGAAACATATCGAAATTTACCATTATCGCGATACCAAACCGTTATTTGAAAATCTATACTATCAGGGCGCCCTGACGATAGGGCTGGATGAACATAACCGACTCATGGGTATTAATACCGTGGACGCGGAACAATATTTACGCGGTGTTTTATTGTCCGAGGTGGGCGATGAAATTCCACTACAATTTGCAAAGGCCATGTCCATTGTCATTCGTAGCCAATTGTTCGCAAGACTGGGCCAGGTCCATGCGGACGAACCTTTTGAATTTTGCAATAGCGGTCATTGTTTGCGTTATTACGGTAAAAAATCTGAAGACAAGAACATCGAACAGGCCATTGATGAAACAAACGGACAGGTACTGGGAACGGAAGATGCCATCTATGACGGTTTTTTCAGCTATTCATGCGGAGGACACACGGAAATTCCTTCGGGCGTCTGGGAAGCGGATGAATGCCCGTATGTTCCGGCGAAGCCGGATGCCCGGCAAAAAGATGCCTTCCGGCTGGATCTACGCCAGGAAAAGGATGTTAAAGAGTGGATTAATAACAGACCGGAAGTGTATTGTAAAGTAAAACCGGATACGGCGCATTTACTCAAGGACGCGGCGGACGCCTTCCGCTGGGAAATTTATTACAATCGTAACGAACTGGAAGAAATTCTTAAGGAGAAAACGGGCGAAGATGTGGGCATGATTTATGAAATTATACCGCTTAAGCGCGGAAGATCCGGTCGTATAAAAGAGCTGGAGATACTCGGAAGTTTGAAAAATGTTAAAGTGAAAGGTGAATTAAATATACGTTCTGCACTTTCAGAAGGCTTTTTAAACAGCTCCTGTTTTTATGTGAAAACCGATAATGACGATGACGGCGTGCCGCTTAATTTCTCGTTAATCGGTGTGGGCAAGGGCCATGGAATCGGTTTGTGCAAAGTAGGCGCCGCTACCATGGCGGAGGCCGGTCAAAATGCGGAAACTATTTTAAAACATTATTTTGAAAACTGTAAAATAAAAAGGATTTATTAAATGAAAACAGATCAGGAAATCATTGAACGTATAAACGATTTCAAAAACCGAATTAACAAGTTGCGGGGTTATCTTTGACCTCAATGAAAAAGAAAACAAAGTAAAGGAATTGGAACAAAAGACGCTTAACGATCAATTCTGGAACGATAATGAACGGGCTCAGGAAGTTCTGAAAGAAATCAATGAACATAAATATTGGATCGATGCGTGGAACGCCTGTAAGTCGCGTATTGACGATCTCGACGTTTTGGTGGGCCTGCAGGAAGAAGAGGACGATGAAGGTCTCGCCAAAGAATTAGAAACGAAGCTGGAAACAACCGAGCGCAGCGTAAGTGATCTGGAATTCAAGCGCAAACTCAGCGGACGCGTTGATAAGAAAAACGCTATACTGACCATTCATCCCGGAGCAGGCGGCACCGAAAGCCAGGACTGGGCCGAAATGCTTATGCGGATGTATCTGCGTTATGCCGAAATTCATGATTTTCAAACCGATATTTTGGACTATCAGTCAGGCGATGAAGCAGGCGTAAAAAGCGTGACAATCGAGATTAACGGGCTCTATGCTTACGGTTATTTAAAATCCGAAGCGGGCGTGCATCGGCTGGTTCGGATTTCACCGTTCGATGCCAATAAACGCAGGCATACCTCATTTGCCTCCGTTTTTGTCTTGCCTGAAATCGATGAAAATATAGATGTTGAGATCAATCAATCGGATCTCCGTATTGATACCTATCGAGCGAGCGGCGCCGGCGGACAACACGTCAATAAAACGGATTCGGCCATCCGCATTACACACCTTCCGACCGGGATCGTGGTTCAGTGCCAGAACGAACGTTCCCAGCACAAAAATAAAGCCAACGCCATGAAAATTCTGGCTTCCCGCCTCTACCAGAAAAAACTGGACGAGCAGAGGGAGAAAATGAAAGCTTTTGAGGAAAATAAACGCGATATTGCATGGGGTAGCCAAATTCGCTCCTACGTGTTTCATCCTTATAATATGATTAAAGATCACCGGACGAATGTGGAAACCAGTAACGTCCAACAGGTAATGGATGGCGGTCTGGATACGTTCATCGAATCCTATTTAATCCAATTTGCAGATTCGGCCTGATAACAAGCGTAAGTAAATACCGCAAGAGAAGGAGACGCCCTTTTGGAAGATTATAATAAGCTCATTGAGATACGACGGGAGAAGTTACAAGATATAAGGGATAATGATACCAATCCCTACGCCTATGCTTTTGATCAAAGCCATTATTCCAGCGAAATTATTGAACAGTTTGAATCTTTGGAAGAACAATCCGTAAGTGTGGCAGGCCGTATCATGTCGGTTCGGCTTATGGGCAAAGCCGCATTTTGTCACATACAGGACGGTAAGGGCAAAATTCAGATTTATCTGCGCAAAGATCAGATTGGCGAGGCGAAGTTCGAACTGTTTAAAATGCTTGATATTGGCGACTTTATCGGGGCGGCGGGTCTGGTTTTTAAAACGCGCACCGGCGAGATATCCATTTACGGCAAAGAGCTGGAGTTACTGTCAAAATCGCTAAGACCCTTACCTGTTGTTAAAGAAAAAGTAGAAGACGATCAAAAAGTTGTGTACGACCAGTTTGCCGATAAAGAATTACGTTACCGGCAACGATATGTGGATTTGGCGGTGAATCCTGACGTTAGAGATGTATTTGTCCAACGCAGTCGTATCATTACAGCAATGCGCTCCTTTTTAAACGAGCACGATTTTCTGGAAGTGGAAACGCCGATCCTGCAACCCATTTACGGCGGCGCTGCTGCAAGACCCTTTACGACCCACCACCACGCATTGGATCGGACGCTCTATTTACGCATCGCCAATGAGTTGTACCTGAAACGGTTGATTGTGGGCGGCTATGACCGGGTGTATGAGTTTGCAAAGGATTTTCGCAACGAGGGTATGGATAAATTTCACAATCCCGAATTTACCATGCTGGAACTCTATGTTGCTTATAAAGACTACATCTGGATGATGGAATTTGTGGAGCAGATTTTTAACCACGTTGCCACAAGTCTCTACGGCACTTCCCAAATTCAATACGACGGCCACGAGATCGATCTGGCGCCGCCATGGAAACGTATGACCATGTTTGAATCCATTGAAGAATTTACCGGTAAGAATCTGCGCGATATGAATGAACAAAAGTTGCGTCAGATTGCTGATGAACTGGAGCTTGAAATAACGCCGGATATGGGGGCGGGTAAAATAATCGATGAAATTTTCAGTGAACGGGTCGAGCCCCATCTGATTCAGCCAACCTTCATTACCGACTATCCCATCGAAATGTCGCCGTTGGCAAAGAAGCACCGCAGTGACGAAGGATTGGTGGAACGGTTTGAACCGATCATCGCGGGCAAGGAGGTTGCCAATGCTTTCAGCGAGCTAAACGATCCCATCGATCAAAAAGAACGCTTTATGGAACAGATGAAACTGAAAGAACGCGGCGATCAGGAAGCACAGGTGATGGACGAAGATTTTATCCGCGCTTTGGAAGTCGGTATGCCGCCCACAGCCGGCCTGGGTATCGGCATCGATCGTATGGTGATGCTGTTTACCGGTCAAACCAGCATTCGGGATGTCATTTTTTTCCCGCAGATGCGCCCGGAGAACAGGTAAATGAAATCGTTCGAATATTTCATTGCCAGACGCTACCTTAAAGCCAAGCGTAAAACGACCTTTATATCCATCATCACCTATATCTCCATAGGAGGCGTCACCGTCGGCGTTACGGCCCTGATTCTGGTTCTGTCCGTCATGAACGGCTTCGAAAAAGAAGTGCGGTCGCGCCTTTTGGGCGCGGACGCCCATATCCGTCTCCGCAAATATTTCCAGAAAAAAATCACCGAGACCGATTCCCTGTTAAAGATCGTCCGTGATATGGATCATGTGGTCGGCGCATCGCCTACCATTTACGAGGAAGGAATGATTTCGTCGAAGGAACGGCAGCATGCCACCGTAATTAAAGCGATCGATCCCGAGAGCGTCGATGACGTGGTGGAGATCAAGAATAAGTTTAAGCTGGGGCGGTTAGATTTTTCCCGAAAGGAGATCGACGGCAAAATGTTGCCCGGTATTGTGCTTGGCGTTCATCTCGCGGATAATATTTATGCCACCAACATCGGCGATGTGGTTTCGGTGGCGAGCATGCCCAAACAGGGCGGCTTGTTTGCCCAGCCGCGTATCATGAATTTCTATGTGGCCGGTTTGGTGGAAATCGGATACTTTGAATATGATAAAGTTTTTTCATACATGGCCATAGATGACGCCCAGAAATTGTTTAATATGAGCGGCGGCATCACGTGGATCGAAATAAAACTGGACGATTATAACAAGGCCAATCAGGTAAAAGAAAAGTTGATCGATCGGCTGGGGTATCCATTTTACGCGCGCACGTGGTTCGAAATGAACCGTTCTCTCTATTCATGGATGGAGATCGAGAAATGGGGATCGTTTGTCATCCTCAGCCTCATTATCATGGTGGCGGCGTTTAACATCATCAGTTCCCTTATCATGGTTGTGATGGAAAAAACCCGGGAGATAGGCATTTTAAAATCAATGGGCGCCTCGTCACAGAGCATACTGAAAATCTTTTTGCTGGAAGGGTTACTGGTCGGGATCATCGGTACCGTTTTGGGAAGCGCGCTCGGATATGCATTGGGATTCGCACAACTCTATTTCGGAATTATTTCGTTGCCCGGCGATGTGTATTTGATCAGTTCACTACCGATCCTTATGAAATGGACGGATTTTGTGGCCATCGCTTCGGTGGCTGTCCTGCTGAGTCTGCTGGCTTCGTTCTATCCCGCCTATAAAGCATCGCGCTTGATTCCGGTGGAGGCGATTCGTTATGAATAAGTTTGGCGAAAAAAACAAACATAAGAAACCGGATGCACCGGCGGAAACGATTATTGAGGTCCGCGAGGTATTTAAGGATTATTTGAACGGCCCGCAAAAAGTGGAAGTGATAAAGGGCATCTCCATGCAGGTGCGTCCCGGCGAGGTTATGGTGATTATGGGGCCTTCAGGCGTCGGAAAAAGCACGCTTTTGCACATGATCGGCGCTCTGGATTTACCGAGCAGCGGCGATATTTTTATAGATGGCCACAATGTCCATCATTTTAAGAATGACGAACTCGCCCGTTTCCGTAACGCCAATATCGGTTTTGTTTTTCAGTTTCACCACCTGCTGCCGGAGTTTACAGCACTCGAAAATGTGTTGATTCCTTCTATGATGCATTCCGTGATGAATCGGGAAAAGCAAGATTATGCCCACTTTTTACTGGATGAGGTCGGACTGTCGCACCGTCTGGAGCATAAACCGGCGGAGCTTTCCGGCGGTGAACAGCAGCGTGTGGCCGTGGCCCGGGCGCTCATTAACAAACCGAAAGTATTGCTGGCGGACGAACCGACCGGCAATCTCGATAATCAAAACAGCCGTATGTTATACGATTTGATTCTGGGATTGAATAATAAATTTAACCAGACGCTGGTTATCGTCACCCACGACGAGCACATGACTTCGCGAGCCGATCGGGTTATTGAACTGGATGACGGCCGCATCGGCCATATTGGCAAACCGCAATCCGTTGAACGCTAACCGCAAACCGAACAGCAAAACCACCTATGCCCAGGACTCAGGAACCAACAAAAGAATTTCCATTGCAATTTATAAAGGGCATCGGACCAAAGCGCGCGGAAGTGCTGGCGGAACACGGCATCGAATCATTCGATCAGCTGATCAATTTTTTCCCGCGAAAATATGTGGATCGCACTAATATCGTTCCGCTCAATCGACTGCAACCGGAAGAAGAAGTTACCGTTATCGGTAAAGTCGAATCCGAAGGCGTGCGTCGTATGCGGCGTGCCGTTTTCTATCTTGTAATCAGCGACGGCAACGGTATACTGGAAGCTGTCTGGTTTCATTCCATTAATTATTTTAAAAATCGTTTTAAAGTGGGCGAATGGGTATCCCTCTCGGGAAAAGTCAAATTTTACAACGGATTCCAACTGGTGCATCCGCAGTACGATCGGCTGGGACAGGGAGAGATCGATACCTTTTTTAACACGGGTAAAATTTTACCGTTTTATCCCGAAACCGAGGCCTTTAAGAAAGCCGGCATCAATTCCTATACCTTTCGAAAAATTTTTTATTTTCTGGTGCAGAAAGACCTGGATGAAATCGAAGAATTTTTACCGGCCGCGATCAGTGAAGAACGCAAACTTCTAACGCGGAGCGCCGCCTATAAACAAATCCATCAGCCGGAAGATAACACCCGGCTGCAACGCGCTGTCTACCGCTTTAAGTACGAAGATTTTTTCTTTCTTCAGATGATGCTTGCTTTGCAGCGCATTCATATAAAATCGCAACCACTCGGGATTGCCTTTTACAAAAGCAGCCCGCGTCTTGAGCAGTTATACCAAAAGCTGCCCTTTGATTTAACCGATGCCCAAAAAAAAGTCGTTCGCGAAATTCGCCTGGATATGAAAAAATCGGAGCCCATGAATCGGCTTTTACAGGGCGATGTGGGTTCGGGCAAAACCCTGGTGGCGGTGATGACCATGCTGGTAGCTCTGGATAACGGTTATCAGGCGGCGTTGATGGCGCCGACGGAAATCCTGGCGGAACAACACTATTTTACCATTACCGCACTTCTGAACAAACTCCGTGTCCGCGTAAGTTTATTGACGGGAAGCACACCACAGAAAGAGCGCGAAGCCTTACATCGTCATCTTCAATCGGACGAACCGCACATTATTATCGGTACGCATGCCCTCATTCAGGAAGGTGTGGGATTCAAAAGCCTGGGACTGGTGATCATCGACGAACAGCACCGCTTCGGCGTGATGCAGCGCGCCCGTTTGATGGAAAAAGGCATCAATGCCGATATCCTGGTGATGACGGCGACTCCGATTCCCCGCACGCTGGCGTTAACCGCGTACGGAAGCCTCGATGTTTCCATCATAGATGAACTGCCTCCCAACCGGAAGCCCATTACAACCGTTTGGCGGTTCGACAATAAAGCTCCGCAGATTTACGAATTCATGCGAGAAAAACTTGATGAGGGCCAGCAGGTATATATCGTTTACCCACTGGTGGAGGAGAGCGAGAAGTTGGATTTAAAGGCCGCTACGGAAGGGTTCCGGACGCTTTCCAATGGCCCCTTTTCCGACTACAGCGTAGGATTGTTGCACGGACGGATGAAGGGAGCCGAAAAAGAAAATGTAATGAAGGCGTTTTTGAATAAAAAAATCCAGATACTGGTTTCCACTACGGTTATTGAAGTTGGCGTGGACGTAAACAATGCGACCATCATGCTGATCGAACACGCCGAACGGTTTGGTCTTTCACAATTACATCAGTTGCGCGGTCGGGTAGGGCGCGGCGTCGATAAGTCCTACTGCATCCTGAAGACGCCCTATAATATTGGCGATACCGCTCAACAGCGTATGAAGATTATGACGGAGAGCCAGGACGGGTTTATCATTGCTGAAAAGGATTTGGAGCTGCGCGGCTGGGGCGATTTTTTCGGCACGAAACAGAGCGGCATGCCGGAATTGCGTTTAGCCAACCCCATTACCGACCGGGAAATATTAGAAGAAGCCCGTAAAGACGCCTTTGCATTGGTAAATAACGATCCCTATTTACGCGCACCCCAACATCAGGGTTTGAACCGGATGCTACGCACGCAGTTAAAAGATCGCATGGAGCTGATCAACATAAGTTAATTTAATCATATAGCCGCAACAGGACGCATGATGAACGAGAAGCGCGAAACGCAGATTACAGTGGTTATTCCACACTACAATGGCACGGAAATCTTAGCCGATTGTTTAACCGCCCTCTATGACAATTCTTTTCAGGATTTTGAAACATTGCTGATTGATAACGGCTCCACGGATGGAAGTCAGGAAATGGTGCGTAAACAGTATCCGCGTGTGCGCATAATTCAGAACGAACAAAACCTGGGTTACGCCGGCGCCTGTAATCAGGGTATTGCATTGGCGGAAAGCCAATACGTACTCCTTCTTAATAACGATACCGTGATGCCTGCAAATTTTTTGCAGGTTATGCACGAGACCATCGACTGCGATAAATATATTGCAGCGGTCCAACCGAAGATCTTGTCCATCCAGGATCGGCGATTTTTTGATTATTCAGGCGGCGGAGGCGGAGAGATGGACATCTTCGGTTATCCCTTTGCCCGCGGTCGCATCTTTGAAACGGTGGAAAAAGACAAGGGTCAATACGATACGCTTGAAAAAGATATTTTCTGGACGTCGGGTTGTGCGCTTTTACTCCGTAAATCGGTGGCCGAACTGGTAGGCACTCTGGATGAAGATTTTTTCGCCCATCAGGAAGAGATCGACTGGAACTGGCGGGTGCAATTGGCCGGATATCGTAATGTGATCAGCGACCGGACCTACATATTGCATTATTCAGGGTACACATTACGCGGGGATAATCAATATAAAATGTATTTAAACCATCGTAATAATTTGATAATGATGCTGAAAAACTACTCCTTTTTGTGGTTGGCCGTTTTGTTCCCCCTGCGCATTCTCATGGAAATGGCTTCGGTAATGGCAGATGTCATCCTTTGGGATGGCAAACGGGCCAAAGCGGTTTTAAACGCATTACACTATATATTTGCCCATCCCCTGACCATCGTTAAAAAACGCTACCGGGTCCAGCGTATGCGCCAGGTTTCCGACCGGGCCATCATAAGCAATATGTATCGCGGTAGTGTGGTGATTGATCATTTTTTGAGGAAAATGACGCCAAGCGCCTGTGTTAATCGCTTCCGTCGTGTTGTAAGAGCTAAAAAATGAACTTGCTAAAAAGGTGCTCATTCTGTACTTTTGAAGTTTTCAAATTGCAAACACAAAGGATCCAATATGGAAAGAATGAATCGGATTATAGCGACGGTTATTTTTCTGTTTACCACCATCATTTATATGATGACAGTCGCGCCAACAACTTCCTTCTGGGATTGCGGTGAATTTATTGCCTGTAGTTATAAAATGGCCGTACCCCATCCGCCAGGAGCGCCTTTATATCTTCTGGTCGGCCGCTTCTTTACGTTGCTTCCGATTCCGCTCGATACAGGTCTTAAGGTTAACCTTATAAGTGTCTTTTCCAGCGCCATAACCATTATGTTGTTGTATCTGATCATTGTCCATCTGGTGCGCCAATGGAAGGGCGGCTTAAATGAAAAGAGCGATTGGCTGATCGCTATGTTTTCGGGCGTTATCGGCGCGTTGACCTTTGCTTTTACCCACAGTTTTTGGTTTAACGCCGGTGAAGCTGAAGTGTACGCGCCTTCCATGCTGTTTACTTCGTTGATCGTATGGCTCATATTGGTTTGGTCGCAAAAATCCGAAGAACCCGGTAATGAAAAGTACCTGTTTATCATCGCCTATCTGGTCGGATTGGCCATCGCCGTGCATTTGTTAAACGTACTGGCTCTGCCCTTTGTGGCTATGATATTTTACTATAAACGTTTCCAATTTAACTGGAAAACATTTTTATACGTGGTTGGGATTACCATGGTTGTAATGATTGTGATTTATCCCGGTATGGTCAAATGGGTGCCGCATCTGGCGTTGAACTTCGGGGTAATGGGGCTTTTGGGCCTCTTTTTGGTATTACTGCTCGGCGCTGGCTGGTCGATCAAGAATAAAAAGCATATCTCCACGCTCATTTTTGTATCCCTGTTGTTGATCGCCATTGGCTATTCAACCTATGCGACGATTTATATCCGCTCGAATCTGGATCCGATGATCGACGAAAACAATCCCGAAACGATCGAAAATTTCATAAGCTATATCGAACGCGAGCAATACGGTCAGCACTCGGTGCTGGATCGTGAGGGCGTATGGAAAAGCTCCCAGAACAGTAATCGCTATGATTCGGTGTGGGATTTTTTCTGGACCTACCAGGTGAATTATATGTATGTGCGCTATTTTATGTGGCAATTCGTGGGGATGGCCGATGATGAAACAAACGTCTCCGTCAGTCAGTTTTGGGCGTTGCCTCTGTTGCTGGGGCTTTTAGGGTTGTACTGGCATTTCCGGAACGATCCCAAAAATGCTTTGGCGGTTTTTGCGCTCTTTTTCATGACGGGCCTTGCAATCATCCTGTATCTCAACCAGCCCGATCCGCAGCCGCGAGAGCGGGATTACAGTTATGTGGGCAGTTTTTTTGCGTTCTCTATTTGGATCGGTTTGGGTTACGCCGGTGTGCTGGAGCTTATCCGAAGTTTTGTGTACAAAGAAGGTGAACGGCTGAAGCCGATGATCAAATATGTAACCTTCGTAATTTTATTACTGGCGGTGCCCGTCCACATGCTGGCCAAAAATTATCATACACACGATCGCTCCGGCAATTATGTGGCCTGGGATTATTCTTATAATATGCTGATGTCCTGCGAACCCGATGCGATACTTATAACCAACGGCGATAACGATACGTTTCCGCTCTGGTATCTGCAGGAGGTGGAAGGCATCCGTACGGATGTGCGTATTGTCAATCTCAGCCTTCTGAATACCGACTGGTACATCAAACAGTTGCGGGATTTGGAGCCAACGGTGCCGATGCATATGCCTGATGTCAATCTGGAACGCATCGGCCTGCAGCGCTGGGAAACACAAAATGTTACCGTGGATGTACCCAAAGAGGTCGCCAGAGAAGCCCGCACGGATTATGCGCGCCAGTTTGCACGGCGGGATATCGCGCTGCCCGATAAAATCTCCTTCAAAGTGGAACCCTCCATAAAGACGCAATACGGTTCGGCCATTCGCGTGCAGGATTATATGGTTCTTAATATACTGGCCGCCAATCGCTGGCGTAAACCGATCTATTTTGCGGTGACGGTGCCGCAGAGTAACCTGTTGTCTGAATTGCAGGATTATCTGCGGATGGACGGCCTGGTGCAAAAGGTGGTTCCGTATAAAAACTGGATGTTTTCGCCGCAAAAGCTTGAAGAGAATTTAATAGACGTTTACCGGTACAGAAATCTGGCTAATCCCGACGTGTATTATAATCATGAAATCAAAAGTCTGTTACAAAATTACCGTTCGGCATTCATCCGGTTAGCGCAGTATTACGTACAAAACGATCAAAAAGATAAAGTTATGCAAGTCCTGGATACCATGGATAAGAAAATAGCGCCGGATGTGATTCCGATGTTGAACCGGCGATTGCTTTCATTCCGGCAAGCTTTTTATATCATTGCGGATTCGACTTATATCGATTCAGTACTAAACAAAAATACAGATGCCCGGACGCTGGGTATGATCGGTGAAAATCTCTTACGTACGGGCCATTTCGATCCATCGGTTAAGATTGCCGAGGCGGCGTATGAATTGAACCCTTCGAGTCCGAGAACGCTGAGCATGTTGATTAACGCGTATCGCATGACCAATCAGGAAGAAAAAGCGATTAAACCTTTGGAACGTTGGTTGGAACGAAGGCCGGAAGACAAAAACGCCCAACGATTACTGCGCTCTTTTAAGTCCAAGATTCAGAACGAATAAGGTATGCGTCATTTACAAACGCTGTTAAAGGCTCTGGTTTCGCTGGGGCTGCTGGCATATCTGGTTTACCGGGCCGAGCCGGCAAAAATTTTAGCCGTATTCGGTAAAGTAAGCGGCTTCAACGGCTTTATATTTATCTTAATGGCATTCATCATGGCCATACTTTCGCTGCTGCTCATGGCGTTCCGCTGGCATATACTCCTCCACGGTTATGAAGCGCGCGTTCGTATTCCCCGTCTTTACGGTTTTTACCTGATCGGCCTCTTTTTCAATAACTTCTTGCCAACCAGTATAGGCGGCGATGTGGTACGTATTTATCGCCTGATTAAGGAGATTGAAGATCGAACAATCGCGTTCTCAAGCGTAATAATCGAACGTATGATGGGCATTGCAGCTACGCTTTTTCTCGCTATTATTGCTCTGTTTTTTGTTTCGCATGAATTCCACAGTAATCGCTTACTGTATCTCGCCGTCGCCCTGTTTATAACCATTATCGTCTTTTTTTTTGTTCTGATACGAAACCGCCCGTTTCGGCTTTTGCTTAAAATATTCGATAAATTTACGATCTTTAAACTGGGAGAGAAATTTAACAAGTTATTCGAAGCCGTTCATTATTTTCGTGAACACTGGCGTTACCTGGTTTTCGTATTCCTGTTATCGCTTGCTTCGCAAAGCACCGTCGTGTTAATGAATTACAGCCTTGCTCTGGCTTTTGGCATCGAGGTAAGCCTGAGCTATCTCTTCCTTGTGGTTCCGGTAACGTTTGTATTAACAATGTTACCATCCATCAATGGTGTTGGTATCCGGGACCTTGGTTACGTGAGTTTGTTAGCACGTGTGGGTGTTTCAAACGCAGCCGCCATCTCTCTCTCGTTTATGAATCTTTTAATACCGATGTTCATTTCCATTTGGGGCGCCGTCTTATTTGTTTTTCAGAGAAAAAAAATAAAGATAGGAGAAATTGATGCCCTCGAAACCTCCATTTAAGATCGGGGTTGCATTTATTTTCATTGCAACCATCCTACTCATTTGGCGGTGCGACTTTAAACAGGAAACCATGGGTTACCAGCACCGCATATTTGTTGTAAGCGATTCTCTTTTTTGGGATGAAGTAAACGAGCCCATTGAAAAACGCTTTCAGAATATCATCTATACCCCGCATGTGGAAAACAGTTTTTATCTGACGCCAATACCGCTGAAAGATTTAAACGAATTCAAATACCGGATGAATCTCATGTTCATTGGGACGGCCAAGGGCAATGACAAGGTAAGTCAATATTTGCGGGAAATCATACCGGAAGATTTCCGCAAAGGCGTCGATGCCGGCAGGTATTTTTACCTTTTTAATGAAGATATGTTTGCACGCGATCAGATCGGGATGGTTCTGTACGCCAGAGACAAACAGGATTTCCTGCAGAAATTTAATACCTACAAAAACGAAATTTACAATAAATTCGAGGACCAATACTACACCCGACTTGAAAAAAGTATGTTCGAGCACGGTTATTTGGAAAGGATCGCGGATTTTCTTAAAGAAAATTACGGCTGGTATGTTAAGGTTCAACACGACTATTTTATTGCCTTACAGGATTTTGACCATAAATACGTATGGTTGCGTCGTCTCGATCCTCACCGTTGGCTTTCCATTTGGGAGCTAAAAGCAGACAGCTCCATGCTTGTAAGGGATTCACTGATTCAGATTCGCGACCGCATGGCCAATATGTTCTATGAAGGCGATGCTATCGTGCAGGAAGATACCTATATAAAAGAGACCGAATTCCGCGGACAACGCACGCGTAAATTGGTAGGCGTGTGGGAGAATGATTCTTTACTGGTCGGCGGGCCTTTCCGGAGCTATGCTGTCCACCGGCCGGAAACATCGACCCTGTATTTTATTGATATTGCGGTAATGGCGCCGGGCAAAAATAAAAAACCCTATCTGGATCAACTGGAAGTCATCGCCGGCACGTTTACGGTCATGAAGCACGAAGCGAATAAGTAATCCGATATTCATGCCGAACGTTTAATGAACATCCATGTGTGATACGAATGCAAAGGATTCTCTTTAATTTATGCGATGGCTGGTTATCGGGACAATAGTGCGGGATCGTATTCACTTACCCGACGGAACATACAAAGAGAGTTGGGGCGGCCTGATTTATACAATTAATGCGCTGTTAGCGCTCATGGATGAAAACGATACGCTCACGCCCGTTCTAAATATTGGCGCCGATATATACGAATCCATATCGACAGAACTTCTGAGCGATACACGGATCGATAAAAAAGGTCTAACTGTTTGTCAACAGAAAAATAATCGGGTGCGTTTGACATACGACAGTTATGAAAAGCGGAGCGAGCAATCGTTGCATCCCTTGCCGCCATTGAAATACGAAAATGTGCAACCATTCTTGAGTGCGGTGGATGCGGTGTTGATTAATATGATTTCCGGTTGGGATATTGCATTGCAAGATGTGTTAAAGGTGCGCGCCGCTTTTAATGGCCCGATAATGATGGATATGCATAGTTTGGCATTGGGCAGAAAACCGGACGGAACGCGGTTTTACAGACCGGTTACCGATGGTGACCGCTGGATCAAAGCCGCCGATGTGATCCAGATGAATGAGAATGAGTACGAGATGTTCAACCCGGAAAAAAGTGCGGCGCCTGAATATTTGGCTACAATCGGAGGACGACGTCCGCAGATTTTTAACTTGATGCGCGGCGCCGCCGGTAGTAATCTTATTATTCGAAGGGATCAAGGCATCGATCAAATACATGTTGAGCCGCCGAAACATCTGCGCGTTGTAGATCCCACCGGCTGCGGCGATACATTTCTGCCCGGCTTCGCCGTGTCCTATTTAAAAAACCACAATGCGGGAGAAGCTGCAAAGCATGCCAATTTGGCGGCCGCGTTAAACGGAACGTTTAAAGGCGCTCCCGATATTGATAGTTTCAGGGAGGCATATAATCGTCACAGTATGAGGTAAGTATGGTTAAAGTTTTAATCCTTGGCTCCAATGGCCTGCTCGGACAAAATCTGATCAGAAAATTTTTGGGCGAATATAGAATTTTTGCCGCTTCCAATGAACCGCAAAATAATCTCAAAGACCTCAATACCGACTATCAACAACTCGATATCACCAATCGCACGGAAGTCCGCGATTATTTTGAACGCATCGAACCGGAGGTGATCATTAATACGGCAGCCTGGACGGATGTGGATGGTTGCGAAGAGGATCGCGAAACCTGCTGGAATATCAACGCCCGCGCCGTTGAACATATAGTAGAGAGCGCAATGGCGATTAAGCCGATCCTGGTACAATTATCAACCGACTATATCTTTGATGGAATGGAGCCGCCTTACCATGAATTGTCGGAACCCAGACCGCAGGGTAATTACGCGCGGAGTAAACTGGCGGCGGAAGAAACGGTAAAAGGGGGCGCTCTGGAATATATCATTGCGCGGATACAGGTATTATTCGGCAAGGGCGTCAATGTCAGACCAAATTTTGTTACCTGGTTGATCGGTGAATTGCGTCAGGGCCGGCGCGTTCGTATCGTCAATGACCAGATCGGCACGCCTTCTTTTGCGCCCGATGTTGCGGAAGCAATCCACCGTCTACTACAAAATGAGGCCTATGGCGTTTACCATATCGCTTCGCCCGAGTCGCTCAGCAGGTATGAATTTGCGTTAAAGATTGCCGATGTCTTCGATCTGGATAAACAGTTGATCCAGGAAATAACGACAAAGCAATTAAATCAGAAGGCCCCGCGCCCGGTGAATTCAAGCTTTTCAATAGACAAACTGGTGAACTACACGGGTTGGGAGCCCCATAATTTAAACCAGTGTCTCTCGTTATTAAAGAAGGAATTAGAGTAAATCTATGGTAGACCCCTCGAAAGCGGTAATTATAGTACCCACTTATAACGAAGCCGAAAATGTGGAGCGACTGGTTCGCGAAATATATCACTACCAGCCGGACATTCATATTCTGTTCGTGGATGACGGTTCTCCCGACGGCACTGCTGAAATCATTCAATCTTTGCAAACACAAAACGATCGTATTCATCTTCTTCAGAGAGATAAGAAGGAGGGATTGGGGCGCGCCTATATTGCAGGATTTAAATTTGCGTTAACTGAGGGTTATGAATACATTTTTGAGATGGACGCCGATTTTTCCCACGATCCCAAGGAAATTCCCAATTTTTTAAATGCTATAGAAGATCATGATCTGGTTTTGGGATCGCGCTATATCAAAGGCGTTAATGTGGTTAACTGGCCGTTGCGGCGGCTTCTGCTGAGTTATTTTGCAAATCTATACACGAAGATCGTTACGGGATTACCGGTATGCGATGCAACCGGCGGTTTTAAATGTTTTCGCCGGCAGGTACTCGAATCGATTGATCTGGAGAATATCCGTTCGAACGGCTATGCCTTTCAGATTGAATTAAGTTATAAAACATGGCAAGGCGGATTTCGAATCAAAGAAATCCCGATCATATTTGTTGATCGGATTTACGGCGAATCCAAATTATCAAAAAAGATTATGTGGGAAGCCACGTTTTTAGTCTGGAAATTGCGTATCAATAGTTTAATCGGAAAACATTAGGGATTGCCATGGCAATAAAAAAACCCAAGTTTGTTTACGAGTTCGAAAAACCGGTTGTGGATTTGGAAAATAAAATCAGTGAAATGCGCGAATATGCTCTCAGTACCGGCATTGAACTGGGTGAAGATATAAAACGCCTGGAAAAAAAGGCCCGACAACTGCGCAAAGAAATATATTCGAATCTGAATCGCTGGCAGCGCGTTCAGTTGGCGCGTCATCCCGACCGGCCCTATACGCTGGATTACATTGAACGCATGTGCTCTTATTTCGAGGAATTGCATGGCGATCGTTGTTTTGCGGATGATAAAGCGATAGTGGGGGGGCTGGCTAAAATCGATGAATGGTCGGTGGTCATCTTGGGGCAGCAAAAGGGACGCGATACCAAAGCCAAGCTGTATCGGAATTTCGGAATGCTTAATCCCGAAGGTTACCGCAAGGCGCTGCGTATGATGCACCTGGCGGCAAAGTTCAGTAAACCGGTGATTACATTGATTGATACGCCGGGCGCTTACCCCGGCATCGGCGCCGAAGAGCGCGGCCAGGCGGAAGCCATCGCCCGAAATTTATTCGAGATGTCGCAATTACCGGTGCCCATTATCAATGTCATTATCGGAGAAGGGGCCTCCGGCGGAGCGCTGGGCATTGGCGTCGGCGACCGCATTTTGATGATGGAAAACGGCTGGTACTCGGTCATAAGCCCCGAAGGATGCGCCGCCATTTTATGGCGCGATGCCTCCAATGCCCCCCAGGCCGCCGAAGCCATGAAAGTAACGGCGCCGGATTTAAAAGAATTGAAGATAATCGATGAAATTATAAAAGAACCCGAGGGCGGCGCTCACCAGGATGTAAACGCCGCCGCCGATAGCGTCAAAAAGGCGATCCTTAAACATTTAAAGGAACTCGTTAAAATTCCAAGCGATCAATTGGTTGACCAACGTATCGAAAAATTTGGCAATATGGGCGCCTGGAAAGATTAAATGAACGCATAGCACAAAAGCTCACCGGCGGAGAAGGTTATGTTGGATAAAGAATTGTTGGAAATATTAGTCTGCCCGAAATGCAAAGGTACACTGGAATACAAACCGGATGAAGATAAACTCCTCTGCAACCATTGTCGATTGATATACCGGGTCGAAGATGACATTCCGATTATGCTTATTGATGAGGCGGAACAATTTTAAGGGGATAGCGTTACGCCTCTTAACAGTGGTTAAAAAAGGCTTGACAAAAAAAAAGTTGGCATTTATATTGCCATCTATTTAAAAATAATGAAGGGAATGGCCTATAAGAGGTTTGTTAAAGGTTTATATTTAAGTTTTAATGTTTTTAAATATGTAGCGGATTGTTCTGCCTTTAACAAACATCTTGAGGTCGTTTAATGTAAACCGGTTGGTTTGGATGAAAGGCGGACAATCCAGATAACCGGTTTTTTTTATGGAGGATGAAGGCATGAAGAAGATAGCCATTTTGATTGTTCTGGCAGCGACGGTGATGTTATCCCATCACCGCGTTTTTGCGCAGGGTGAAGCCGCCGTTCCCTTTTTGCTGATTGCACCCGGTGCGCGTAACGGGGGTATAGGAGAAGCCGGCGTTGCCCTCGCCAATGATCCCACAGCCATTTACTGGAATCCCGCCGGCCTGGCGTTCCAATACCAAAACCCAGAGGAAGATCACCGTTATGAAATTTCATTGATGCATTCCAAGTGGTTGCCGCAATTCAATTTCAGTGATTTATACTACGATTACGGAGCAGCGCGATTCTACCTGGAAGATATTGGCATGGTTGGGGTCGGCTTAACCTATTTGAACCTCGGTGAAAATGTATGGACCGATGAAAACGGCGAACGCCTGGGAACGTTTGATTCGTATGAGTATGCCGTTTCTCTGTCGTATGCGACCCAACTGCAGCCCAATTTAAGCGTTGGAGTCAACGCCAAACTTATACAAAGTAATCTGACGCCCATTGAAGTAACGGTGGGTACGGAAACCGGAGAGGGGACGGCTACGGCATTTGCTGTGGATCTCGGTGTGTTGTGGTATCCGCAATATTCATTTCTGGATAACCGCCTTTCGCTTGGCGCCAACCTTTCGAACTTCGGACCGGCCATTACGTACATCGACAAACAACAGGCCGATCCCCTGCCGACCAATCTGCGCCTCGGCCTGGCTTATACTTTGTATGACGATAATTTCAATAATATCAAACTCGTTTACGACACCAATCGTATGCTGGTATACCGCGACAGCACCGGCGCCGACGGGGTCATTGAATCCGTTTTCTATTCCAGTTGGGTTAAAGGGGACTTCGTTGATAAACGCCTCAAAAAATTTACCCACTCCTTCGGTCTGGAATACAGTTACGGAGGCTTGCTCTCGTTGAGAACGGGTTATTTTTACGAATTTCCGGAAGCAGGCGGACGCAAATTTCTCACATTCGGAGGCGGCATCGGCTTCAATATGTTCAATATTGATTTCAGTTACATATCCGCTTCGAAGGACCACCCCCTATCGGATACCATGCGTTTTTCCCTGGCGGTTGGATTTTAATACGTGATTTGAAACTAAAAGGGAAGTCTTAAACAAGGCTTCCTTTTTTCTTTTGAAGGGACGAAATTATGCCTTTTTCCGAATCGCGTATAGTGCAACTTTCTGGATAACACAAAATGATAAAGGACGTGTGCTACAGTGAATAATGACATCAAGACGCCTGCTTTTATTCATCTTGCCGGCTTCATTCTCCTGTTTTTCGTCACCGTTTTGACAGCACAAATCTCAAACGTTCCGGACACATTGCGCATTTGCGCCATACGTGTCGAGTTCAAGGCCGACAACAATCCCTTAACAACGGGAAACGGCCGGTTCATGACCGACACGGTTACTACCGATTCTCATGCCATCGATCCCGCGCCGCACAACCGCCTCTACTTTGAAGATCAAATAAGGGCAGCGGCCAGCTACTATGAAAATGTTTCCGGCAATCGTTTAACCGTCAGGGGAACCGTTTATCCCGCTTCCGATACCGGAGCTTACAAGCTGGACAAAACCATGGGCGATTACAATCCGAATACGACCGACGAAGCCATTAATGCCGGTATCAGCCAACTATTTATCGATGCGGTTGGGGCGGCGGATAACCAGGATAACATTCCGTTCGGCGCCTACGATCTGGTAACGATCTTCCACGCCGGCGTCGGAAAGGATGTGGATACCGGTTTTGACCCCACACCGCAGGATATTCCCTCACTCTTTATCACGGAATCGTATTTGCAGCAATACCACGATGACGCCTTTAACGGCATAGCCGTTAATGACGGCCAAACGGTCATAAAAGAGGGTATTCTGCTGCCGGAAACGGAGAACCAACAGGATATCCAAATTGCGTTAACCGGTTTTTTTGTTTCAAACATCGGTAGCTATCTGGGATTATATGATTTGTTTAGTCCTACCACGCAGCGATCCGGCGTCGGCCGATTTGGATTGATGGATGTGGGCCTTTTAAATTTGAACGGTTTGGCGCCTTCGCCGCCGGGCGCCTTTTCCAGGCAGTTGCTGGGATGGGAGCATCCCGAGGTTTTACGCAACAACGTCCAGAATGTATCGCTGGCGCGTTTCGGCGAGGAGGCTCCGCCGGGCGCCCATCGTATGGTTCGGATTCCGATCAATGAAAATGAATATTATTTACTCGAATTCCGCGGCGACAGTAATATTAATATCGATTCCTTGTTTAATGAGATGTATGCCAATCGTGAAGAGCCGCCCACCTATCTGGAAGTATTGAAAACCCATTTCAGCGATCAAATCGAAATCGGTCAAAGCGGCGTACTCATTTCTCTGCCCGACTATGACTGGGGCCTGCCGGGCGCCGGCGTCTTAATCTGGCATGTGGATGAACGGATCATCGCAACCGAAGGAGATGACAATCGGATCAATGCCGATCCGGAGCGACGGGCGGTGGATATTGAAGAAGCGGACGGCGCACAGGATATTGGCCAGTCGTACACGCTGTTACAGGCGGGTTATCAAACCGAACTCGGTACACTGGCGGATTTCTGGTTTAAAAACCGTCCCTCCTATCTAAAAGGATTTGAACAATACCACAATCGCTTTGCAGACGATACCAATCCCAACACACGCGCCAATCTCAATCGCGCCGTCACCAATATCTCGATAGAAAATTTTAGCGATAATCGCGGATCGGTGATGACGTTCGATTACAAAAGGTCCGGGCTGGAAGAACCCTTTCCCTTGAATTTCTCCGGCAGGGATTCCGGTTTTTCGGTTCTGACCACAGCAAGCGTGGCGGGCCAGAGCACCGCTCTGGTATTTGCCGCGGCGTCAAGCGGCGGATTGTATGCCGTGGACGGCCAAGGCAACGGTCTCTTTGGTCAAGATCAAAAACTGTTAAGCCGTCTGGAGCCCGCGCGAACGCACCTTTCCGTTGCACTGGCCGACCAGGATCGGAACGGTCAGTCGGAAGCGTTGTTTGCGGGCGTCGATCACCGAATTTATGGATTCGATCTTTCAAGCCCGGATGAAGACAATCAGCCTCAGGCGCTGTTCAGTCCAGTAACTTTGCCAGCTTCATTGCACGCTGCACTGGTTGTGGAAAATGGTACCGTTTATGCCGCTTGTAATAACGATTCGTTGTACACGGTGAACAACGCCGGTACTATCGTCAACCGGCAGCGATTGGCGGAGGGCGTTCGTGATTTTGCCGTGAATGAAAACGCAGACCCGGCCCGCTGGCCCTCGAATACCCGTTACGCAGCTTTGGAAATACAAACTTCCGCACAGTTTTTTGTTTACAATGATCATCAGGACCAATTTCAATGGTTCCATGATGACGCCGGTGATTCAGGCGTAACTTTTAGTGCAGAAGAGGCGCCGTCGGGGCCGTTCATTCTCGCGGATCCGGATGGTAACCGACAACGCGATCTGCTGTTTGTCGCCGGGCGGGGTGTGTATGCCTACAGCCGTTATGGATACACCATCAGCGATTTCCCGCGATTTCCCAATCTCGGACGGAACGATACGCTCCGTGGTGCGCCCTTATTATTTGATGTGGACGGCGATAACCATTCGGATGTTTTGGCGAGCAGCAAAAAGGGACAAATTTTGGCTTTGGACAAACAGGGTCGTATCAAACCTGGTTTTCCGCTTTCAACCGGCGGAAGAATGGTAACCGATCCGGTGATTGCTCAATTGGATGAGGATGCCGAAATGGAACTGGCGGCGATTACAAACGATGGCGCATTGTATATATGGCAATTGGAGCAGCCTTTTAACCCCGATCTCGAATCATGGTTTATGACCAACTACAACGCAAAAAATAACGTCGTGCTTGAGGCCGTCCAGCAGCAGCAACCGCTGGGTCATGGATTAATGCCCAAGGGTCGCGTCTATAATTATCCTAATCCCAATATCGGCGATGAAACAAACATACGCTACTATTTAAACGCCCCGGCGCAGGTCCGCATACGTATTTTCGATGCCGCCGGCGATTTGATCGACGAATTCTCCGGTCCGGGAAATACAGGCACAGCGAACGAAGTGAAATGGAATGTCGGCGATGTGGCCTCCGGCGTCTACCTGTGTCAGGTGGAAGCGAAGTCACAGGATAAAACGGAACGACGCATTATCAAGATTATGGTGGTTCATTAACGAGGGAGCAGGATGCGTAAATTTCTTATTGTCATATTATTATTTTCCGGAACCCTTCAGGCCCAGTTTTATCAATACAACCACCCCGAACTGGAATGGAAATCCTTTGATACGGAGCATTTCAGTATCCATTTCCACCAGGGCGCCAAACGCACGGCGTATTTAGTGGCGCAGATTGCCGAAGACATCCATCCGCACCTGACCGAGCTCTATGACTACGAGCCGGATCGTATTCACTTTATCATCAAAGATACGGACGATTACTCCAATGGCGGGGCGTTTTTCTTCGATAATAAAATCGAAATCTGGGCGGACAATCTGGATTATATTATGCGCGGAACCAAAAACTGGCTGCGCGATGTGGTGACGCATGAATATGCTCACATGATTTCCATTCAAAAAATGATTAAAAGCAATTTGCGTTTCCCCTATGGATTCATTCAGGTATTCACCTATGAAGATGAACGGCGTAAAGATGTGGTGCGCGGTTTTCCCAATACGATAGTGTCTTATCCCATCAGTTCGGTGAATATCCCGGTCTGGTTTGCGGAAGGCACCGCTCAACATCAGGCGGACAGCAGCCGTTACGATTACCGCGATCCGCACCGCGAGATGATCCTGCGCGATCGGATTATGCATGACCAACTGCTTACGCTGAACAGCATGTCCGTGTTCGGTAAAAACAGCCACGGTAATGAATCGGCCTACAACCTTGGATTTTCATTCGTCAATTATATCACAGATCGCTTCGGAGAAAACGTATTAGAAGAGATTACCCGCATTTCAAGCCAATGGCACTCCTATACGTTCGAAAGCGTCCTTCAAGAGGCCACCGGTATCGAGGCCGATACCCTTTATCAAAACTGGAAAGACTCGCTTGAGTTGGTTTACCGGAGGCAAACCGTTAACATCCGGCAGAATGAGAAAAAAGGTTTAGCCGTTGAAGACCGTGGATCGGCGAATATCTATCCCGTGTGGTCGCCGGACGGTAAAAAGATTGCTTATGTTTCTAACAGGGGCAATGACTATTTCAGCCAAAACGCACTTGTTATTTACGACCTGGAAACCGGCAAGAAAAGAAAGATCGAAAGCCGCATCGCATCTTCCCTGTCTTGGTCGCCCGATGGACGTTACATCGCTTTTGCCAGGAACGAACGCAACATAATGGGTTCGGCGTTGGATGATTTGTATCTTTATAACTTCAATAAAGAAGAAACCATTCGCCTGACGTGGGGCATGCGCGCAACGCACCCGGCGTTTAATGCGGACGGCAGCAAATTAGCGTTTGTTTCAGGCACCAATGGATTAACCCAACTCAATATTTATCACCTGCCGGAATCCCTGACCACGCCGGAAAAGCAAACCGCTTTCTTTAATATGGAGAGCGGCGCCGTTACGTACGTGGATAAGAGCAATGACGAAATGTATCGCCGGGTGGAATTTCGCAGCGGGAAAAATGGCCGCGTCGAGCAGGTCCTCAATTTTGGGAATGACCGGCAGATTTACCATCCGCGCTGGTCGCCGGACGGCAATACGATTATCTTTGATACATCTATTGAATACGGGCGCAATCTGGGCATGTATGATGTACAAAGCCAGCAATTCGATTTTTTTCTGAAAGCGGAAGAGGAACTGCGTTATCCCGTATTTTCTCCCGATGGTCAGTATGTCTATTACAGTGCAAGCAGCACAGGCATTTATAATATTTATCGTCGTCATGTTAAAAGCGGACAAACGGAGCTATTGACCAACGTGGTCGGCGGGGCCATGATGCCTGATGTGAACCGGAACGGGGCGCTGGTTTACGCCCGCTACGATAGCCTTGGTTATAAAATCTACCGTATGGAAAACAAGGAACCGCTGAATCCGCGTTTGGCCGTGTATGACACCGATTATATCGAATCCATCCCGGCGAAAAATTTTGACAATACGGTTCGCATTGATCCCGAAGTGCAGCCTTACAAACAAACCTTTACGGATCTCCATATTTTGCCGAGACTGATGATCGATTACGGTACGGTGAAACCCGGTTTTTACCTGCTCTCCAATGATGTGCTGGATAAATACGGTTTTATGGCCGGGGCGGCGATAAACCGAGATTTGGATTATGATCTGTACGGATATGTGGAATATAACGAATTCTGGCCCACCATCTTTTTGGAGGCCTATAACAGCAGCGCAAACATATCCGATACGTTGCGGGAGCGCAAGGGTACAGATTATGTCCTGCAATATGACCGCGACATTAATTTTGATTTGACCGAATTTCGCGCCGGTCTCAGTGGACGCGTATTGGATTTCATCGATTACCGGGCGGCCTTTGCGTTACGCCGTTATAACGCTAAGATCCATTTTAATGAGGAATACGATCCTGTAAAAAAGGAGTGGATTGCGCCGTTCACCTTTCGTTATAACTATCTCAAAGGGTATGCTTTGGAATTGGCCCTTACCGCGAACCTGACGCAGCGCGACCGAAACATGGATATCAATCCCTCCGGCGGGCGTTATCTCTTCTTTAAATACAGCTATGAGAACAGCGATTTCCTGCGGGAGTTTGCCATTACGGCCACCGATATCGGAGAAGTTTATGATAACTACAGCTATAACCAGCTGACGTTAAACTGGGAAGAGTACATCGAAAATCCGTTGTTAAACAACCATGCTTTAACGTTGCGTGTGCGTGCCGGTTACATAGACCGACCCGTGGACAGCTTTTTCCATCTTTTTGCCGGTGGACTTATCGGTATGAAAGGATATTCTTACTTTAGCATCGAAGGAACGCGCAAACTGATCGCAACGGTAACGTATCGTTTTCCGCTCTGGCAAAATATCGACCGGACGTTGGGCCACATCTATTTTGATAAATTGTATTTCGGCATCTTTTATGATTACGGTAATGCCTGGACCGGTAATGATGTACAACTAAACAACTTTAAACGCGATATTGGCTTTCAGTTGCGGTTAAGCACCTTTTCGTACTTTCTCTTTCCCACCCGCTTTTTCGCCGAGGCCGTCTATCCCTTAGACGAAATTCAGAACCAAAACATAACCTACGAACGGGACTGGCGGTTTTATTTTGGCGCATTGTTCGAGTTTGAACTGCGCGAGCGGCTGGGACAGGGTCTCAACTTATTCAAACATCAGCTAAATTAATCAATTGTTTCTTTTTATGGGGATTTTGATATGAGGCAATGGGTTGAAATGTTAGAGGGTCTTCAAACACATTTCTTAAAAACCGGATATGTCATAATTGCCGTTCTTCTCTTTTACGGTTCGCTTGCCATGGCGGACAACGAGGCTGGCAAACGGGACAGCTCCCGATCACAGCTATTCCCCGTTAACCAACAGGGCATCGCATTGAATAGCGAGGCAGATCAGCAGCAACAGGAGAAAATACAAGAGCAGGCCCAACGTAAATCAGGCTTTAAAGCCGCCTTGTTTTCCGCGATCGTTCCCGGCGGCGGCGAAGTTTACACCGGATCGTACTGGCGGGCGGCGTTGTTTGCCGGGCTGGAAATTGCCTTCTGGTCGGCCAATATCATCTACAATCAAAAAGGCGACGACGAGGACGCCCGCATGCGGACATTCGGCAATGAGCACTGGAGTGATGCAAAATACTGGGCGAAGGTTTACGAGGATGCGGAATCTGAAGGGCTTTGGGACGGACCCGCATTGAATGTAGATGCAGAGGGGCGTCTTCAAAATTATGAAGAATATTATAACAAATTATGGAATCTCCAGGATGATCCGTCGCTCGGTTATACCCACATTCTGCCCAAAACCAAAACCCAGCAATATTATGAGATGATTTACAAATATTTGGGCCAGTTTGGTGTAGGCTGGGATGATGTGCCCTACGCCGATTATTATGAAGATAATCTCAATCACCCGTTAACGGAGAACATCAGAACCTATCGCGATATGCGTAACCGCAGCAACGATTATTACCAAACGGCAACGACCATGTTGAATCTGGTCATGATGAACCACCTCGCCAGCGCCCTGGATGCAGCCTGGTCCGCAAAGCAGCATAATCAAAAGTATCGCTTGTCGTTTCATATTGACAAACAGCGGTATGACGACCCTAAGGCGCCTTATTTGTATGGAGTACGTATCGCATGGTAAAGGGGGGTGCCGGTGAGGATGTGTACACATGAACGCCCCCAGGAAGGGGCGCCTGGATTGCCAATCGATGTTGATGTCGAGCGGAAATGAAGTTTTCCGGAATAATTGCCGGTCTAAGATACGTCAAAACAAACTTTTAGAATGGATTAGCGATCTATGGTTCGAATTGTCTTTCTTATTATGATATTAACCGTCTGTTCACCGCTTCCGGCGCAGGAATCCATCGATATCCCGTATGCGAGTGATTCCATGCGGGTTTGGATGGCGGACGGGACCGATCCATTATCGGGGCGGGAAATTGGAAGTCCGGCCTTTAATATAATGAACGATCCCGTTTCGGGCGGCGCAGGAAAAAAGTCCGTGGGACGATCTCTGTTGATGAGTTTAATCGTACCGGGCAGCGGTGAATTCTATATGGGAAAACGCAGCCAGGGCTTATTCTTTTTGGGCATGGAAATATTAACATGGGGCGGACTCGCCGGCAATCAACTTTACTACAACAATTTAGAGGACTCCTATAAAACGTATGCTGTGCAGCATGCCGGCGTAACGCGCGAAGGAAAGAACCATCGTTTCTGGTCCGATATTGGTAAATACGATGATATTTATGCCTTTAACGAACGCCGGCAGCGCGACCGTCTTTTCGATGATACGTACGAGGTAAGCCCGGAAAATTACTGGAGCTGGCAAACGCGCAAACACCGCCTCAAGTATGACGGCAAGCGTCTGCGCGCCAATGACATCGAGGGACGCGATGTGTATTTCTATACAGCCATCTTATTGAACCATCTCATCAGCGGGATCAACGCCATGCGACTGGCCCGGATTCATAACCGCGAACTCCAGGAAACGAGCTGGCAATTTAATATTGATACATACCGGTTTGCCGGCCAATCGCGCTATATCGGCATTCAAATCCAATCCAAATTTTAATGGCGACAAACGTATTTATAACGGGCATCACAAGCTTTATCGGCCATTACCTGTATCTGGCGAAACCTCCGGATATCGAACTGACAGGCAGCGTGCGGGATAAGCAACGCTTTCATTTTCAGGCGAACGCCTCGGTTCAGCTGCACCATTCGGATCTAACAGAACCGCTCGCCCCGCAATTAAGCAACTTAAAACCGGATGTCCTGATCCACTGTGCCGCCATAGCAGGAATGGGCGCCTGCGAACAAAATCCGCAGCAGGCGTACAACATCAACGCCAAAGCTACGGAACAACTGGCCCGTTGGTGCCGACAACGCGACGTACGCCTGATATACCTCTCGACCGATATCGTTTTTGGAGGCGATCATCCGCCCTATGATGAAGACGATAATCCCACCCCCATCAATGCTTATGGCACCACCAAACGCGAAGGTGAAAAAGCGGTGCAGGATCAACTTCAAAATCACGCCATTGCCCGTATCGCGCTGTCGCTGGGTCGCGGTATCGGTCATACACGAAATTTTCTGGATTGGTTTATGGAGCGCTTAAATCGAAATGAGACGATTCCACTGTTTAAAGATGAAGTACGAACGCCTACCGCCATTCGCCCGCTTGTATCCTGGTTATGGAAACTGGCGCTCAGCAGCGAAACGGGAATCTTCCATTTATGTGGATTGCAATCGCTAAATCGATTGCAGCTTGGTGAGAAGATCTGCCAGAATCTGGGGCGGGGGCATGATTTGCTTCGCGCCGTATCGATGCACGAGGCCGCTCCCAATCTCCGGCCTTCGGATGTCTCGTTAGTCTCTTCGCGGACGGTGGACAGCCGTCCCTTGCAAATCAATGCGATTGAGTTGTATCTTCCTTACCTTCTGGCTTGATGGTATTTCAAAATCGGGAATAAGCGAGCACAACGTATTATGAAAAAACAAAACCATGTGCGTGCCGCTGTTTGTGAAATTGTTCATCGCTTTGAAAAGACACAACCGCGCCTCGATGAACTGGTATCCGAAGCGTACCGCAAGCATGACCTGAATGCCCGTGAGCGGAAATTTTTAAAAAATGTGACGTCCGGTGTTGTACGGCACCGGCTCTATCTGGATTGGATGGCGCGAAGACTGTATCGCGGAAATTATCATAAATTACGACTAAAAGTACGATCCATTATCTATGCCGCCCTCTACGAGATCATCTTTACATCGTTCATTCCGCCCCATGCCTCGGTTGATGAATATGTTGAGATCGCCAAGAAACGCGCCGGCGTTCAGCAGAGCAAAGTAATCAATGGGATGCTGCGGAATTATTTGCGCAATCCTTCCAAATTCAATCCCGGAGCGGAAATAGCCGATCCCGAAGAACGGCTTAGCATTATTCATTCCTATCCGCGATGGCTTATTAAACGCTGGATCACATTTTGGGGAGCGGAAGCAACCGAAGATTTGTGCCGGGCGCTTAATCAGCCTCCGACCTTTGAACTGGTGATCAACACCGATAAATTGACTGTGGAACAGTTCCAAAAAAAGTTGGCTACCCATAATATCGAATTTCAACCGTCGGGCTATTTTTCGGATATGGTTAAAATCAGCGATGTCCAGGCAGTTCGGGAGCTTGGCTGGTTTGAAAAGGGGCTATGCCGTTTACAGGATGAAAGTGCGCATATCCCGGTGAAAACGCTCAACATAAAACCCACTGAAACGGTTCTGGATGTTTGCGCCGCGCCGGGGGGCAAATTCATGCAGATGGTGGAGCAAATCGCAGGGCATGGAAAAGCGATTGCGATGGATATTGATGTGAAACGTTTGCAAAAGACGCGTCAAAATCTCATGAAAACAGGCAGGAAGGCATTTTATGTGGCGGCCGATGGACGCTGTTTACCGTTCAAACCGGTTTTCGACAAGATACTGCTGGATGCACCCTGTTCGGGACTGGGCGTTATCCAAAAGCATCCCGATATCAAATGGCGACGCAGTATTCACCAAATTGTGGAATTCAGTCAATTACAGTCGCAATTACTGGCGACGGCGGAAAGTGTCTTAAAACCCGGCGGTCGGCTTACCTATGCTACCTGTACCATCGATCCCATGGAAAACGAGCAGGTGGTTGAAAAATTTTTGGCAAACAGAACTACGTCTTTCAAATTAATCGAACCGCCGGAAGCCTTACAACATTTTCAGATGGATTTATTTATTAAGACGGCGCCCGATAAACACCAAACCGACGGCAGCTTTACGGCGGTTATGAGAAAGACGTCCGGGCACAAAGAATCTTCCTGAAGTGTGAGCTCGGCTGAATTTTGAGGAATTGGTAGCGCCCGATCTTATTCATGAAATTTATTGAAACTTAAATAAAAAGGCGAAGTCAATGACCGCAATCTGCAGAGTTAAGATTTGTTGCATCCAATCAGTTAAAGAAGCCCATCTCGCAATCGAATACGGCGCTGCGGCATTGGGTTTAGTCTCTGCAATGCCGAGCGGCCCCGGGGTGATTTCCGAAGATACCATCGCCGAAATCGTTAAGCGTGTTGCACCGCCGGTTTCAACCTTTCTGTTGACAAGTGCAACAGAAGCGGAAAACATAATCCGTCAGCATCGAAAAGTGAACACCGATGTTCTGCAACTGGTTGATCGTGTGCCAAGCGATACATACAAAATGCTCAGGCAAGCATTACCGGGCGTCAAACTTGTACAGGTGGTGCATGTTAAAGACCGAACTTCCGTTGAAGAAGCAAGAGCGGTTGAGGCTTATGTGGATGCGCTATTACTCGATTCGGGCAATCCCAATGCCGATACGAAAGAATTGGGCGGCACGGGCCGAATACATGATTGGCAAATCAGTCGTAAAATTAATGAAGCGGTTCGGACGCCCGTCTTTCTTGCAGGCGGTTTGAAACCGGAAAACGTTAAAGACGCCATAGACAAGGTGCAACCGTTTGCAGTTGATATATGTAGCGGAGTTCGAACTAACGGCCGGCTTGATGCGTTCAAACTGAACAAATTCATGTCAGCGGTGCATTATTCCGCTAAGTTTTAAAACGATGAATTTGGGAGATACAAAAGATGTATTTCAAAAGAATACTTTTATTGCTGATGCCAATCTTAATGCTCTCCTGTTTACAGGAACGCGATTCGATTGTAGGCATCAATGACCATTTAACAGGAATGACGTATACCTTCAGAATCGATGAGGATTATAAGCATCATGATGATGCGGAGAAACCGTCCATCCGTTTTGCTATGCAGACCGATAGCATTTTCAGATGCGCCAATTTTAAAATTATAACCGATACCGAACGCACCGGAAATCAAATCGATGTCGATATTCTGGGTATCACATTACCCGGTGAAATATGCGCCACAGCTCTGGGCCCTGCACGAATGCGTCAGTTTATGCACCTTTCGCCCGGCGAGTATCGGTTAAATATTTCTCAAAACGGCGTGAGCGATGTATATAAGGTTACCGTTACAAATGAAAAGATAAGCGTACAACCCCAAACGTCCAATTTTACACGGCCTGAGTTTCAGTTATATTGGCGGTATCCTGCCAATTCATTCGTTTATTTGTGTGGGACCAATCGGGATAATACCTGGTTATGCGGCGATTTTATGGATTCGCTCCAAACGCACTTATCGCTGGAGACGATTGTCTTTCCAGGCAGCGGGCGGATAGCTTATCCGATTGCAAGCCAGGGCCATTATTATGATATGAGCGCTCAGTATTTTTATTACGAAGATGAAGCGGATTTCCACAGCGCAGGCGACTTGCTATCGTCTTATGTAAAAAGCCGATTTCCGGACACCACCGGCAACAGTATCTCGCTGATCAGTTGGAAAAACGAACGATACCACTCCTGGTTAATGGATTAAATATCAAGACAGCGGTCCTCCCACCCATATCTATATTATAACCGTATTTCGATACCTTAAAACCTGGAGGTGTAGCCGACTGTCGTCGATATACCGAGTGGTAAGGTTATGAAAAAGTTGAATAATAAAATCCTCACGAAACTTGATATAGCAAACAGAATTGGTTACATTTATCGGTCATAATCAAAATGAAGCGGATACGTAGAGCATGCTGGAAGATTTAACACAACGGTTAGAATCGACATTCAAGCGGCTGCGCGGATACGGCAAGCTAACGGAAACGAACATTGCCGATGCGCTCAAAGAGGTGCGCGTAGCTTTACTGGAAGCGGATGTTAACTATAAAGTTGTAAAAGAATTTATCAATACCGTTCAGGAAAAAGCCGTTGGTGAAGAAGTATTACAGAGCGTAACGCCCGGCCAGCAGATCGTAAAAATCGTACACGATGAGTTGGTGAACTTATTGGGTAATACGACTACCGAGATCAAGACAGCCGGTATTCCGCCAACCATTGTTATGCTCACGGGTCTGCAGGGTTCCGGTAAAACAACCTTTGCGGGCAAACTCGGGCAATATCTGAGAAAGCGCGGTCGTAAGCCGATGCTGGTGGCGGCCGACGTATACCGCCCTGCGGCCGTCCAGCAGTTGAAAGTGATCGGCCAAAGCTTGAATATCCCGGTTTATGATGAGGGCCCGGGCGAGCCCGAAAAAATTGCGGCCAACGCCATCACGGAATCACGGCGACAAATGTGCGACACTATTATCTTGGATACAGCGGGAAGGCTTCATATCGATCAGCAAATGATGGATGAGTTGACGCGCATTAAACGCCGTTTACGTCCACACGAAGTATTGTTTGTCGCCGATGGCATGACGGGACAAGATGCCGTTAACACGGCTAAAGAATTTGCGGACCAGCTGGATTTTAACGGCGTGGTGCTAACTAAAATGGACGGCGATGCCCGCGGGGGCGCCGCTCTCTCGATTCGGGCCGTCACCGGTAAGCCCATTAAATTCATGGGTATCGGGGAAAAAATGGACGAGGTGGAGCAATTCCATCCCGACCGTATGGCGTCCCGTATTTTGGGCATGGGCGATGTAGTCACGCTGGTTGAAAAAGCGCAAACGACTATTGACGAAGAAAAAGCGGCGCGTCTTGAAGAGCGTATTAAAAAGGCCGAATTTGATCTGGAGGATTTCCTCGATCAGTTGCAACAGATAAAAAAGATGGGATCGCTGGAATCCCTGTTGAAAATGGTGCCCGGTATGGGCAACCAGATAAAGAACGCAAACGTGGATGAGCGCAATCTGGTACGCACGGAGGCGATTATAAATTCTATGACCAAAGAAGAGCGGCGTAACCCGAAAGTATTGAACGGTAGCCGACGTAAGCGGATTGCCAATGGCAGCGGCACCCGTGTCCAGGACGTGAATCAGTTAATGAACCAGTTTCAGCAGATGCGCAAAATGATGAAGCAAATGAAAGGAAAATCCGGCAAGCGCGGCGTTAGTCGCATGCCGTTCGGATTAGGATAATCGAATAACAATAGCAGAAAACGGATAAATTGAATGGAGGTTTTCATTTGGCAGTTAAGTTGAGATTACGCAGGATGGGACGGAAAAAATGGCCTTTCTATCGGATCGTTGCAGCGGATAGCCGTTCCCCCCGTGACGGGCGATTTATCGAAACATTGGGCGTTTATGATCCTTTACAAAAACCGCACAAAATTGAATTAAAAGAAGAACGTATCATTCACTGGTTGCAAAACGGAGCCCGTCCGACCGATACGGTTAAAAGCCTGTTCCGTCGAAAGGGCCTCTGGCTAAGATGGGATCTGATGAGACGCGGCGCCGATGAGAAAACAATTGATGAAGAATACAAGAAGTGGGAAGTATTACAGTTAGAACGTGAAAAACGTCTGGCAGAAAAAGAGAGTGCGAAAACCACTCAGCCAAAAGCAGAGGAAGCTGAGGAAAAAAGCGAACCCTCCCCGGATGAATCTGCGGAAACTGCGGAAGCGACGGATACTCCTGAGGAAGCAGTGAAAAGCGAAGATGAATCTGAAAACAAAAATGAAGAAGAATCAAAGGAATAAATCCAACAATTAAGGACGATGACCGAGGGTAATGAATTCATCTATTAATTTACCATTAGGCTGAAACTGACTATATCACTTAAGGGAGGTGTAGCGACAATGAGTATGAAAGATTTTGTTGAATTCATCGCTAAGCATCTGGTTGACAAGCCGGACGAAGTAGAGGTAACTGAAGTAGAAGGGGAACGGGTAACGGTTTACGAGCTCCGTGTAGGTGAAGGTGATCTCGGTAAAGTCATCGGAAAGCGCGGACAAACCGCCAAATCCATACGGACGCTATTGGCGGCTGCCTCTGCAAAAGCTGGCAAACGCGCGGTGCTCGAAATTCTCGAATAACTATGTATATCGTTGGGAAAGTGTTAAAACCCCAAGCAAATAAGGGCGCGATAAAAGGCGAAATTATTACATCTTTCCCCGAGCATTTTGAAGAATTAGAGCATTTATACATGAATGATAATAATGATTGGCAAGCCTATTCGATCGATTGGGTACGTGTATCGAATAGGTTTGTTTTTATTAAACTGAAGGGAATCGATTCTATCGCGGAAGCCGAAACACTTCGCGGGCGATATTTGTACATTGATCGTGAACAATTAATCGAACCCGGCGAAGATTCCTTTTTCATTCATGACCTGATCGGTTTAAAGGTGTATGATGAGGATGGCGGGCGAATCGGTTCGTTGGAAAATGTTTTAACTTATGCCAGTAACGATGTTTACGTGATCAAAAGCAAATCCGGTCGGGAGTACCTGATACCCGCTACAAAAGAGGTAGTTAAACAGATAGATCTGCAAAACCGGACCATGACGATTCACGTGATCGAAGGATTACTGGATTAGTGTTCTTTGATATGCGCATCGACATTATAACCGCTTTTCCAAAAATAGTTGAAAGCCCGTTAAATGAGAGTATAATCAAAGTAGGGCGACGCAAAGAACGGGTTGATATCAACATTCATGATCTGCGCGCGTTTACGGGCGATAAGCATCGCACAGTGGATGACTATCCTTACGGCGGCGGTCCGGGTATGGTGTTGAAAATTGAACCTGTTATAAAAGCGTTGGATGCTGTATTTGAAAAACAATCGCCGGAAGAGGCGCAAATCGTGCTTACATCTCCGCGCGGACGCACCTTTAACCAGAGCGAGGCGACACAGTTTAGTCTTCAGCAACATCTCGTGATCTTATGCGGACATTATAAAGGGATTGATGAAAGGGTTCATGCCTTTTATCCGATTGATGAGATCTCCATCGGCGATTATGTACTCAGCTCGGGCGAAGTGGCGGCATTGGTGATCGTGGATACGATTGTGCGTTTGTTGCCGGGCGTTATTAATGATATCGACTCGGCCTTTACCGACTCATTCAGCGATCATCTATTGGATGCACCGTGTTATACGCGGCCGGAAGTGTTCCGCGGCCGTTCGGTTCCGGATGTGTTGCTATCGGGGGATCACAAAAAAATTGAGCAATGGCGGTTGGATATGCGTAAAAAATTAACCAAAGAGCGAAGACCCGATCTATTCGAAAAATATCGTAACCAATAAATCAATAAACAGCGAGACAGGACCATGGATTTACTTCATACTGTAACAGCCAACCAACTCCGTACCGATATCCCGCAGTTCAAAGCCGGAGATACACTGGGCGTGCATGTGCGCGTCATTGAAGGCGATAAAGAGCGGATTCAGGTATTTCAGGGCATCTGTATTAAACGTAAAGGCGGCGGAATCAACGAAACGTTCGTCGTTCGAAAAATATCCAACGGGATCGGTGTGGAGCGCATCTTCCCTTTGCATTCACCGAGAATTGCAAAAATTGAAGTGAAGCGACGCGGTAAAGTGCGCCGTGCCAAGCTTTATTATTTGAGACAACGCAAAGGTAAAGCAGCGCGTATCAAAGACCTTTAATGAAGAAACCGCCTTTACGGGCGGTTTTTTTATGCCCTTCGATCGCTTGTGCCGTCTCTGTCTTTTATCTCATCCTCTTTGATTTTGGGTCCCGGCTCAAAGATAATCTCGCCTGATTCGAACTGAATTTTAAGCCATCGCGAACCAGGAATTAATAAGGGCCGCTTCAAAATGGACAGATCAGTTCTCTTAAACACGGTTCATATAACCCTGGCAAAAAGAATGTTCCTATTTTTGTATTTTTGCTTTAATTCTATAGTCTTCAAAATTAAATTATTCTGAGCGTTTTTAAACTACCTGAAAATTTTTAAATTGAGCGGTTAAATGCATCAACCGATTGCGGTTCCATGAACAGGACAAGCAGTGTGTGTAGATTGTTGCTTATAAAATGGCTGATTTTAGGCTTTCAGGGGCTGTTGATCTTTGGCCTTATACAAAGCTGTGCTACAAGAGGTGCACCGGGCGGAGGTCCTCTGGACCGCACCCCTCCTTATGTTGTTTATTCCGAACCCACCCGAGATTCGCTTGGCGTGGATCGGTCCATCGATGCAATAACATTGGGCTTTTCGGAGCGCATGATCGAAGGATCGCTGCAGAACAATATTTACATCTCCCCTCCAATGGAATTTGAAATGGATTGGTCTGACGGCCGGATTTTGCGTTTGAACCTTCCGGATACACTGAAGGAGAATCAGACATACGTCGTATCTGTCGGGAGCCAGGCGCAGGATATGCGTCGCAACAATATGGAACAGAGTTATCAGTTTGCATTTTCCACAGGCGATTCCATCGATCGGGGTCAGATCAACGGTCGGGTCTTTGATCTCCAATCCGGGCAAATCGCGCATATTTTCGCTTATGCTGCCAGAGAAGACAGTCTGACAGATCCCACCGTTGAAAAACCGGATTATGTCTCTCAAACCGGCGCGAAAGGACTGTATTCTCTCAACTATCTAAAACCTAATCGTTATCGCGTGTTTGCGGTTACCGATCAAAATTTCAACCAAAAATTGGACGGCGCCTACGAGAAAGTGGGGCTGCCTTATGCCGATGCCAAACTGGATAGCGGGCGTTTGAAAGTCAATCAACTGAATTTTCATTTAACAAGTCTGGACACGACGGCGCCGGAACTTATCAGTGTGCGGTCTATCACCGATAGGGAGCTGAAAGTCCGCCTGAGCGAAGCGCTCCCGTTGCAAACCGGCTTATTAAAACGTTTTACAATACAGGACAGTGTAACGGGCGAGAACATACCTCTGTTTGCTTTAAGCGGTGATCCGGAATCCGAGAGTACGATCCGCTTTTTTACGGCAACGATGGATTCCGGCGCTCGTTATCGCTTAAAAACCGAATACCTGGAGGATCCGTCCGGAAATAAGAATGATGCCGTCAAACCGATTTATTTCAAGGGCTCCGACAATAGGGACACAACACGGTTTGAATTATCAGAATTCACACCGCCGGACAGCAGTTTAAGGGAACGGCCGGAAACCGCTATTAAAATTGTTTTTTCAAGACCGGTTCGGTGGCAAACCGTGAAAAAACAATTTACATTAAGCGATAACAGCGAACACGCCGTTATGGGGCATTGGGATATTAAAGACGGTTTCTATGCCCGCTTTGTACCGGAAAAACGGTTAACACCCGATTCAGCTTTTAGAGCAAAGATCGATCTGAACGGTATTGCCGACGTGTGGGGTAACGAAGCCCGGGATACGGTACGTTCGCATTACTTTAAAATTATCAGCAATCGGGAGCTCGGCGAACTGTCCGGCCGGTTATCGGCGAATGCGCCCATTAACAAGCCGATTCAACTGGATATTTTCAATGCCAGTCGCAAGGATGTTCGTTTTCAACACCGCATGGAAACGGATGGCGAATTTTATGTGAAGTATTTGCCGGAAGGGCGTTATCTTGTGGATATTTATGTCGATACGAATGAAGACAGCGTGTTTTCGGATGGGCAATTGATTCCCTTCGAATTTGCCGAACCCTATTTCAGAATGCCGGATACCGTCGAAGTGCGTCAGCGCTGGGAAACCCAGGGGGTTCGTTTATTTGTTCCATTAATGAAGTAAAACGCTATGGCGATCATATATTTTGCAAAAGTACAGGCAACCGGTAATGATTTTGTAATGATTGACGCCGGTCAAAATTCAAAACGCTGGTTTTCACAACAAAGAATTCGGACCATGTGCGACCGAAAGTTTGGTATTGGAGCGGATGGTCTTATCCTTCTGCAAAAACATAATAATAAAAATCGACTCAGTATGGATTATTTCAATGCCGATGGTTCTAAGGCAGAGGTTTGTGGCAATGGCATAAGAGCGTCGGCTTTATTTGCCTATATTTCGGGAATGATCATGAGAGAGACGCCCTATACGCTTAAGACGGGCGACGGAAACCATAAACTGATGTTTAATAATCCGGATGAAATAACGGTGGAAATCAAGATTAAAAGCGGTGTAAAACATTTGGATGAAGGTTTATTTAAACTTCCCGATGATATGAGGGTGTTGGGCTTCGTTAATACCGGCGTGCCGCATTTGGTCGTACAAATGAATAATCCGGCAACGTCTGAGGCGGTAACCGATATCGGCCGGTATCTGCGAAATCACGATCACTTTAAACCCGATGGCGCTAACGTAAATTTTGTGGAATTTACTAATGCGGAAACGATAGGCGTCCGAACTTACGAGCGCGGGGTGGAAGAAGAGACGCTTTCATGCGGCACGGGGGCGGCGGCAACCGCCCTGCTTTTATGGCGGCAGTATCCCGATCTAAAACCGGAGTTATCGGTGCGTACCCGCGGAGGGACATTGAAACTAAGGCGCATCGATAATGCTGTATTTTTATCCGGCCCGGCCCGGATTGTTTTTTCAGGCCAATGGGTATTCTCTGAATAGGATGTTTTGCAATTGAAATCGGTCATTGTTTTTGGAGGAAAATATGGGAAAAGTTCTAACCATAGTATTGGGGCTCTTTTTGATTTCTTCATGCGCCTGGTTCAGGGCGGAAGTAAAGGAAGAGGAGCCGCCGGAGAAGAAACCTTCCAAAGAAGAATTGATGTTCCAACAAGCCGAAGAATGGGTTAGCGAGGGAATCGAACATTATAAAAATGAAGAAGATAGCCTTGCCGTTGTATCATGGCGTAAAGCGCTGGAAATCATCCCGGAAGATGCGGAAGTACACAATTGGGTCGGTATTGCGTTACAACGCATGGAAAAACCCGAACAAGCACTTTCGGCGTTCAAGAGAGCTGTGGAACGCGATTCCAGCTACTACCAGGCAATCAACAACGCCGGTTATATGTTGTTTCTGCTGAAGCGCTACGATGAAGCGCTTAGGATGTTCGAACAGTGTTTGCAGATTAAACCGGATTATAAACCCGCACAACAGAATAAGCAACTTACCGAACGTATTCTGGTAGGCGGTCTGCGAAGAGAAGCCTTTGATTTAAGCGAAACCGCTGCCGACCAATACGACTATGAAAAACAAATTCCACTGTACAGGCGCGCCCTGAATTTGGATTCCACTTATGCCAAAGCACATAACAATATCGCAGTGGCGTATTATTATATTGATAAACAGGACAGTGCTTATCACCATCTAAAAAAAGCGATCAAATATAACAATGAATATCCGGAGGCGATCAACAATCTTGCCATGCTGTATAAAGTTTATGAAAACTATGATACAGCCATTAAGTTGTTTTTAAAAGCCATTTCATTGAAACCGAGGTATATCGGCGCCATGAACAATCTGGGCGAAACCTATTATTTAAAAGGTGAAATGAAGAATGCAAAGCGCGTATTCAGCACGGTTTTGGATTTGGAACCGGAGAATGATATTGCACAACGGTGGATAGAACGCCTGAAAGAAAACGAATGACGAAGGAGGATACATGTACATCGTTCTGATGGCCGGGGGGGTTGGGAGCCGATTCTGGCCGCGCAGCCGTGCATCAAACCCTAAACAAATGCTGAATATTGTCGGCAAAAAATCGATGTTGCAGATGACGTACGAAAGAGTAAAGGCATTAACCGACAACGATCATATCCTGGTGGTAACCAACGAGGACCTGAAAGAATCCATCAAAAAACAATTGCCGAACATACCGGAAAAGAATGTCATCGCAGAACCGTTTGGACGGAATACGGCGCCGTGTATCGGGCTGGCGGGAACCATCATACGAAAGCGCGAACCGAATTCGAACGATGTGATGGTTGTACTACCGGCGGATCATCTTATCCCTGATGAGGAACAATTCAGAGATGCGTTGAAGGTTGCCGCCCAGTACGCCTCGCAAGAAAAAGTACTAATCACGATGGGTATCCGGCCCAGTTATCCCGAGACGGGCTACGGTTACATACAAAAATCCAGCCCTATTACCACCATTGACGATCGAACGATTTACAAAGTTAAAACATTTGCTGAAAAACCCAATATGGAAACGGCGGAACGCTTTTTGGAGAGCGGCGATTTCCTTTGGAACAGTGGAATGTTTATTTGGTCTTTGCCAACCATCATGAGCCAGTTTGAAGAACATTTACCCGAAATTGCCGAAAGTATGCAACGATTGAGCGATTATGTGGATACGGAAAAAATGGATGAAACTATTTACGATATATACTCCCGCCTGCGCTCGACGTCTATTGATTATGGTATTATGGAAGTTGCTGATAATGTTTGTGTTATTGAAGCGGATTTTCGTTGGAACGATGTAGGTTCATGGGAGGCAGTGTACAAATTGAGTGAGAAAGACACCAATGGAAATTCGGTGCATGCCGATGCTTTTGTAAATATCGAGGCGCAAAATAATCTTATTTTTTCGGACAATAAGTTAGTGGCGATGGTGGGCGTCGAAAATCTGGTTGTGGTCGAAACCGAGGATGCCATACTCATCTGTAAAATGGATCGTTCGCAAGATGTAAAAGATGTGGTCGATCAATTAAAGCGTAAGAAAATGAAGCAATATCTGTAATTCAAAGTGAAAAAAATGTACAACTGAACAATGGAACAAGATCAACTGCTCGAAGAATTTCTGCGCGTTTTGGGAAATATGTCGATTGTAATCAAGTACGATCGCGGTAACTTTCATAGCGGTTTTTATCGTTATCGCGAACAGAATTGCTTATATTTAAATAGAAAATCGGACACAGAAACCAAGCTGAAAACCATCATCGAAGGTTTAAGCGATGACGCTTTTTCAGAGATGCAAGAGAATACCGAACTCAAACGATTAATAGACGAAGCGGAAAAGAGTAACATCATTAAGAAATAGACGCGGGCCGGGTTATCTGGCGTTAATCAATATCCTGATGTACCGAATTGATACATGGCAGCCAAGTGGGTAATAGTTCAAATGACGTTACACAAAACGGCTAAAAGATGGTACAACAATGAGCGAATCGTCAATCATAAAACTTGCAAAATGAAGTTAAACCCATCAATGGAGGTATGTTTTGCAATTTGAAGGAAGAGGGGCAAAACGGGTCGAATCGGAAAACCTGGTATTTTATCGATTATCCGACGATAAAGGCGAAATGATCCGTGAAGGTATGGCCAAAACTCTGGATATTAGCCGAAGCGGCATGGCTATCGAAAGCAAGGAACCCATGGAAGCGGAGCAGAGAATCGAGGTTCATATCGGCGTCGGCGAGGATGTGGTTAAAACAAAAGGTACGGTCCGTAATGTAGATCAAACGGAAGAAAAGAAATTTCAGGTGGGCCTTGAATTCGACTACTTGACCGAAGAGGATCTGAATAAAATCGGGATGGTTCATCCGGAAATTTTCTCCTGAACGATAAAAAAAATGTTAATAACTTTTTTTGCGTTAAATATTGGGATTAAGTAAACTACCGCCTAACTTGGCCCTAATATTCAATTACTATTCACAAACAGTGTAGTTATTGCAAGAATGAATCTACTTAATTCGCTGGTTAGAAAAGTAGGCGGTGCAGTAATGATTCAATGTCCTACCGAATATTATTTCGATATTTCCAGAACCCCGCCCTCAGCATACATAAAAAGGAGGCTTTATGAAGCAATTGATTACGTCTGTTCTTATCTCTTTTCTGTTGACAATCCCGCTTTATTCAGATGATTTAAAAACCCCGCATAATAACAAACGCTCGGATGAACACGCCAGAGTTGTAAAACGGGTGGTAAATCCTGAGCAGCAACAAAGCTATACAACGCTCAAAACCAACAACCGTCTTGAAGATAAAACGATTAGGCCCTTCGCCTTCCACAGCACTCATAGTGCATTCCATGTCGAAGTCGATTCTTCGATCAACGGCTATGGTTGGCTTAATCCAAGTATAAAGGGGATCGATCGTTATGCCAGTGATGGATTTTTGTTACTCGGATATCGGGATTATAAAATAGGCAGTGAGGATTCGGGTATATTAGGGGCTGTATCGCTTGATGTTTCGGAAGGCCTGGAAAGCGCTCAGACAAACGATGATATCTTTCAATATACAGAGTTAAATGCCGCTATTTCCGAAAATACGATTGGCGCACGTTATCCCGGCGCGATAGCTCTGGATTTACCGTTTATTCATTTTAACCAATATGTAAGCGGCGATGCCAACACCACACCGGCAATATCGCATCCTTATGTGATTTCCGATTATTTAGAAGGGTATGGGTTTAACGGTGGCGACTGGACAGAGCCGCATCGTATGGATGAGGGCTATCAGCATCATGATGTGACCGACGGTAATCGTTTGTGGAATGGACCGGTGACGATCGTTAAAGATGCAGGCGGTACCTATCATTATGCCGCGATATATTCCAACTGGTTTCTGGATTCCGAGGGGCAACAGAACGATTATGTTGTACTGAATGCCAGTACGGATGATCCCGTCTTTACAGGCTGGGATATCGATACGGACCCTACCGTGGTCGATACCAATGAGGTAACATTGCTCAGCCCCACAATCGCCATGAATTCAAACGGTTTCGGCGTCATTGCGGGTGCAGGTAACCTGGGCCAACTCGATTCTTTGTTTTATGACACTTTGCGGATTACCTATTTGACCACCAATGATTACGGCGTTACCTGGTCCGAGCCGGCGGTGGTTTCGCCGGAGGAAATGGGTATACCCTCGTATGTCAATGCCGAGGACTCCCTGATTCTTTATCTCGAATATGAAGAAGATGATACTACGCTTGTTTCTTACGACGGTCCAACCAAAACCTGGATTCAATCGGATATGGACGCCTTTGTTGGCGAAGATAATACTATCTATATCGGCGCTAACATATTTTGGGGAAGGCCATCCGGTAAACACGGCATCTATGTATCTCCTTATTACAGCGGACAACATGTCGCAATGTATGACGCAGGCACGGAAACATGGAGCGGTAGCCAAATAGCCTTTTTAAACGGTTCATTTGAGGGCGATGAATTTTTTGAAGGTCAGTTCGCCTATTTTTGGGGATCGGAAATTGACATTGCCATGGACGATCAAAATAATCTTTATGCCGCGTGGCTGGATCGTCGTCGTACGGAAATTGAAATGGGCGATGCTCCAAGGTATGTCTCAACGATCGATGGAGGGCAGGCGGACTATAAAACGGACATCTACGTAAGCCAATCGGTTGACGGCGGCCAGGTATGGAGCGAACCGATTAATGTTACGGATACACCCTCGAAAGATGAATACGAATTAAATATGGTAAGAGAGGTCTCATCGTCTAACGGCGGGACTGTGCATCTGGCCTATTACATACCCAACATTACGGATGAAACGCCTGCTTCGGGCGATGCCTATGTCGATTATGTGAACCATCTTTGGGTCGCCGAAGCTTCAATGATGACCACGGAAGTTGGAGAGAATTTTGCTCAATCCAAACCGACGACCTTTCGATTGGAGCAAAATTATCCCAATCCCTTCAATCCGGCTACGACTATACGTTTTACCGCTCATAATAGCGGCGATGCCTTACTGGAGGTGTTTAACGTTTCCGGCAAAAAAATAAAAACACTGTTTGATGGCCGGGTTATTGAAGGAAAAGAATATCGGTTTGATTTTAACGGCAACGGCCTAGCCTCAGGCGTCTATTTCTACCGTCTTAATCTTGCGAATAAAACAGCGATTCGCAAGATGGCATTGATTAAGTAAGCGATATGCGCCGGCAAGTCCGTTCATGCTCAAAATAACGGATTTAATTTGATTTAAATCACCCTGAAAGCGGGCAAAATAATCTAATTAGATAATCAACAACCTAACTCAATTAAAGGAGGCAATTATGAGAGTATCCGTTACGATCATAATGACCGCAGTTTTCCTGTTAAGCAGCATGGCGCTTGCGGAAAAAAAACCTAAACTGGTCAAGGGTATTGATCCCGCCATTAGTGAAGCGCCCGCCTGGAAATCACAATTACGCCCCGTTACGTTTACCGAGCCCAATGTACAATACTATACACCGACTTACACACAGAAAGAGCGCTGGTTGAGCCGCCTTCATAAAGCACAGGGTACCGCGTATCATGTACAGATTGACAGCTCGAAGAACGGCTATGGATGGCTAAACCCGGCTATTCGGGCTTTGGATCGTTATAAAGGTACCGATATCTGGGACGGCGGCGCCGTTGATATGCTGCTGGTGGCTTATCGCCAGGCTATCCCCGGCGATGATTATACCGGCCATATCGGGGCGCACGAAATCGATGTGAGCAACGGTCTGGAAGGCTCCACCAAATACCGCGCCGAGCAGATTAATGGCAGTCTGGAAGGCCAGGGCGGAAGGTATCCCGGCGTTGTGGCCGGCGATTATCCGCTGGTAGCGTTCAACTGGTATGTGCGCGGCGATGCACAGACGGAGCCGGCCTTTTCGCATCCGTACCTCATGACCGATTTTAATGCCTGGCGCGATCCCAACAATCCGGTCGAATTTTTTGATTGGACGACGCCGGATTATAAGATGGATGAAGGCTGGTTGCATCCCGACATTGAGGCCACCGATTATAGCCCTTTCCAGGATTGGAAAGAAAACCGCTTATGGAACGGCTCGGTAGATGTCGTGAAAGACGCTGGTGACGAATACCGGTATGCCGCCATTTACGAAAACTGGATATTGGATTCCGAGGTGTATTCCGAAACCGACAATTATGGTCTGGAAAGTGATGACGTGATCCTGAATGCCCATACCGACGACCCGGCATTCGGATGGACCTTTGGGTGGGATGAAGGCAACGATCCCCATATTATCAATCCCGAAGACGCGCTCTTGTTAAATAAAGCACTGGATATGAACGATAATGGATTCGGCGCTGTGGCGGCGGCCGGTCGTCTTGGATATTATCATCCCGATTCAGCGCTTTATTATGACACTTTACAAGTGGTATATACCACAACCGATGATTATGGCCTGACATGGTCCGCTCCCGATACGGTTGGTTTTGCCGAAATGGGCTTGCCGGCTTATCACCATGCCGAAGATTCGTTGATAACCTATTATGACGAGAACGACTCATTGATCTCCTATGAAGGCCCTACTGAAGTGTATATGCAATCCGATATTGATGTTCTGGTGAGCGACAATGATGACATCTATATTGCATGCAATCTCATGTGGGGCAGGCCGAGCGGCGCCCATGGTCTCGTAATTTCGCCATACTATAGCGGACAGTGGGTGGCTATCTTTGACCAGGACTCCTCTTACTGGACGGGCAGACACATCGCTTATATGAACGGCGTTTTTGAAGGCGACGAGTATGTGCCGAACCATTTTGCTTACTACTGGGGCTCGGAGATCGACCTGGCCTTTGATGACACCGGCAACCTGTTTGCTTCCTGGCTCGACCGTCGCCGGACAGATGTCGAGTTAGGTGAACTACCGCGTTATAGCAACAACGGAGAGCCCGCCGATAGCTCCGATCACGATTACAAGGCCGATATTTATGTGTCGCGTTCCTGGAACGGCGGATTTTCATGGAACAGTAAAGTGAATATCACCGACTCACCGACCATTGATGAGTACGAACTGAAACTGTCGAAACATGTGGATAGTCGTAATGACGGTACCGTATGGGTTGGCTACAGCTTATGTACCGATCCGTCCTCAGGGGATCTGTCCGCGGATGCATATGTCGATCTGCCCAACCAGGTTTGGATAGGCGAGGGCAGCGGATTATTCCCGCCATCCAGTATCGATCGCGAGGAAGAAACCGTCATACGGGCTTATGCCCTCAGCCAGAACTATCCAAATCCGTTCAATCCAACGACCAATATTGAATTTACACCCATGAAAGCCGGCAAGGCCAAACTGGAAGTATTCAATATTCAGGGACGTAAAATTTCAACCCTTTTTGAAGGCAAGGTCGATCAGGGTCGAAGTTACAAGGTACAGTTTGACGGAAGCGGCATCGCATCGGGTATCTATTTTTACAAACTGAATGTGGGCGACCAGGTTGAAGTCAGGAAGATGGCACTGGTTAAATAACCTAAGTTAACATAAATCCCCTAACATACACCGGCAGGCAATGTGTAGCTATCCATTGTCTGCCCTTTATAAAAGTTTCATGATTGACAGGAAACAGTTACAGGTTGGGAATCTTATGAAACGGATTGCATTGGGTTTCATCCTTTTTATCCTCATGCCCCTCTGCTTACAGGCAGGTACGACAGGAAAATTGGCAGGTAGCGTCGTCGATGCTCGCACAGGCGAACCTCTGGTTGGCGCAAACGTGATATTAGAGGGCACACGGCTGGGCGCTTCCACAGATACCGACGGCGACTTTTATATCATCAATATCCCGGTGGGCACTTATACCGTAACGGTTTCTTATGTGGGCTATAAAACCGTTAAACACGTCGGCGTCCGCGTTATTCTGGATGAAACCACAAAATTAAATTTCCAGTTAAGCGAGGATATTGCTGAGGGCGAAACGATTATCGTTACGGCGGATCAATTTAAAGTTCAAAAAGACGAAACGACCAAGAAAATAACCATCCAGTCCGAAGAAATTCAATCTATGCCGGTTCAGGATTTTTCCGATATGGTCGCGGCACAGGCAGGGATGGTTCAAATTGAAGCGGTTAATATGGAGTTGGCCATCCCCGGCTTTCAGGATCGCGGAATCGAGGAAATTCACGTCCGTGGCGGCCGTTCGGGGGAAATCGGCTATACGATTGATGGTTTGTATATTACCAATCCCTTTTACGGCCATCGATACTCGTATGCCGAACTGAATGATTTTGCCATCGAGCAGGTTGATATCAAAACCGGCGTCTTCGATGCCGAGTACGGCGGCGCCATGTCCAGCATGATCAATCTCATAACACGGGACGGCGGTAAACAACTGGAAGGCAACCTGCGCATAAGCGCCTCGAATCCCGGCAGACTTCTGAATCCGGTCAGTTTTTACAGTCGTGATGAGGACGCCCCCTTGGATATGGCGCCGGAGCAGGATGTATTACGGGATTACCGGGAGATTTCGGGCGGTATTGGCGGACCCGTGCCTTTTACCGATAAGAATGTGCGTTTTATCGTTACCGGTCATAAAAAACGGCGGGCCTATAATATCTATGAATTTGACGATTTAACCTATGATTCATCCATCCCGGCCGATAGCGGTATGAATCTCTACCTGAATCCGTTGGATACATTGGCCGGATGGCGTGCTCTGGGCTTTATCGATAGTTGGGACGCCTATTCCAAATTCAGCTTCAATATTTCCAATACCATGAAAATGGACGTTTCCCTGTGGAATTTAGAGGCCACCTTCCGTACTGCCAATTCCGGGAAACGCGCCTATCAGTACCATCAGGAGGGATTGAATATCGCCAATCAGAAGTTTGACCGGCAGGCGATCATGTTCAATCATCAACTTTCCAAAAAAATATTTTACGATATCCGTCTATCACGATTTTATCAACGCATGCATATCGGCGTAACGAATGACGGTACCGAGGACGGTCGCTACCTGGAACCCGACGAATATGTGGAGCCGCAAATCAGCGATCGTTATACCGAAAATATTTTCTGGCGGGAATATTATGTACGCGGCCACGATCGCTATTTTCACGAAAATTTTGCGGAAACATACGAAGGATTCTTCAATCTGATCGCACAGGTTACCAAGCACCACCAGCTCAAAATGGGCGGCTCTTACCGGCATCATACCATAATGCTCGACGAAATTCAATTACCCTGGCTGGTTACGCCCTATGTGGAAAATTTTAAGAAAAATCCCGAAGAAGCGAGCCTCTATTTGCAGGATTTAATCGAGTATGATTATATGACCATCCACCTGGGTCTGCGTATGGATATGCTTAACGCCAATGCCAGCTATTGGCGCGATCCGTATGCCGAACCTGACGAAAGGGAGTTGGTAACGACGGATTGGGAGTACACCCTCAGCCCCAGGATCGGTTTTTCGCATGTTATCACCGATAACGCCACCTTCACGTTCGGTTACGGCAAGTTTACCCAAACGCCGACCTACCGTAACAAATATCTTAACGACGAAAAAAATTTAAAGACACCGTCGCCACTGGTAGGTAATGCCGGGCTGAACATGGAAGAAATGACCGCATATGAATTCGGATTGAATGTGGGTATTGGCGAGGGCATCATTACTCAAATTATTGGCTGGTCCAAAGAATATTCCAAATTAACATCGACGGAGCGTATTCCGCAGTTTCCGTATTCCTATACAACCCTGTTAAACTCGGATTATGCGACTGCGCGCGGCGTTGATTTCGTCTTGCGGAGGCGCAGCCGAAATTCGCAGTTAATGTTGCAGTACACGCTTTCGCGGGCGACGGCAAATCGTAAAGACCCCTGGGAAGGGTATCGTTCCACCCATACGCCCCGTACCATGCCTAAACGTGAAATTCTTATGTCGTATGATCGTACGCATGATTTAAGTATTTCCTATAATTATGCGTATCCGAAACATGCCGGGTTTTCGTTTTTCGGCGCCCACCCCTTACAGCGGACGAGTTTCAACCTTATGTTCATGGCACTAAGCGGTTGGCCTTACACACCGGTTATCGGTAATGTGGCCGGTGAAACCAACTCTGAACGGGGACCCTGGAATAAAAACTTGAATCTCTTTATCCGTAAATATGTCCAAATTGCGGGCTTTGATGTTATTTTCGGCGCCCGTATGCAAAACGTATTTGATTGGAAAAATCCCATTTTTGTCTGGCCGGCGACCGGCGAAGTGGATGATCCCGGCGCCTACTACAATGAGCGTATCGAGGCGGGTATTTTTTCCAAAAGCTTTTTCGATATACCGTACTACTACGGCAGACGTCGCTTAATGGATTTTTCGGTGGAAGTCGCATTTTAAGTTCTAAGAAAGGAAGGAAGGATTGTGAATCGCCTTTTTAAAATTATTCCTGTCATTATATTATTGGCCATAGTGATACTTCATGCAACCGAACCGGTCAAAAAACAGCGCGGTCTTTCGAAGCCGGCAGTCGACGACCCGTTGCTCAGCCGCGCACGCGCTTATTTGGATAAAGGTAAGCTGAAAATAGCCGTTCATAACTTCGGTCGCTTCTGTGGTATTTCGTTCCCGGAGGGGCAATGGGGTAATTTTACATATATTCCCAATATCGACCTGATGGTAGGCGTTCCGGGAAAGGATAAAAACGGCAACCCTTACCCTTGGGCCGTCGGCAAAAAGAAAATGTATATGCTCGAAGATCAGCAGTTTCGAAACTTCGGCGGAGATTCCACCTACTGGGGGCCGACCGTTTCGGAATCATGGATGGATCGCACCTATCCCAACTACAACCGAACGGATTGGGAATCCAAAGAAGAATCGCAGATTTTCCTGCATAATCCCCTTGTAACCGCAGGGGAATATTACGGCTCCAAGGGCCTATATACGTATCCGGAAGACCAGTATCCGCTTATTGCCACCAGTGATATTCCCGAAACCTGGCCCAAGCAGGGCGAAGATCGCGTGTGGCCGGGGCCTTATGCCATCGATCCCGGCGATACTTCCGGTACCAACGAACTGGAAGGTGTCTTTGTCTCCGATCAGGATATTTATTTCGAATTTGACGACCGGTTTGCAACGCGCGATATCGATACAACGCAGGGTTATTCCATTGGTATACGGGCCGTTGTTTCGGGTTATTCTTACAGCGCCAGTATTTCGGAAGATATTATCTTTTTCAGAATGTATTTGATTAACGAATCGGAGTACCATTATGAAGGCGTGTACGGGGGCTTCTATTTTGACGCCGACGGATACAATACCGATTTGAACGGCTATCGCTGGCGCGATACCAATCTTGACGACATGATGGGATATAATACAGGGCTGGATTACGGCTATATTTATGATCTCAGGCACGGCAGCGCCTATCCCGAAGTAGGCGACGAACGATTGGGATATGCAGCTGTGAAGCTTTTGGAAACGCCTAAAGCCACGGAAAATGTCGATTTGAACGGCGACGGCGGCATCGATATTATGCAGAATGAAACACTGGGGCTGACAAGCTGGCACTGGTTCGACTGGTACGTACGGCCCGGCGCGAACGACCAGCCGCCCAATAATTATTCGGGCGACGGCAGAACGCCCTATCGGGCCAATAAAGAAGAGATTCAGTATAAGATTATGGCCGGCGATACGTCCAACCTCGATAATTATGACAGTAAAAATTATTTCCATCCCGAAAAAATAGAAAGCGGCGGCGTTTTGGTGGACGGTAAGCTGAATCCGCGTTTCGATTCCATCAAAGGATTGCAGCTTCTGCACCCCGACGGATTGGATTGTGTCTTCATTATGGCATCGGGCCCTTTTAGCATGGCGCCGGGCGATTCCGTGCCGTTTTCATTTTGCGTTCTGATGGGCGAAGATACGACCGATCTGCGCGTCAACGCAGAAATCGCGCAACTGATGTATGACAACAACTATCAGGGCGCCCGGGCGCCCACCGCTCCCAAGGTATTCGCAAAGGAAAGCGATGAAAAAGTAAATTTATTTTGGGACGGACGTTCCGTTAACAGCGAAGATATTATTACCGGCTATAAGGACTTCGAAGGGTTTCGCATCTATAAGAGCACGGATAACGGTAAAACATGGGGTAAGCAGTACTACGATGAAGAATCACGCATGAGCTACTGGGAGCCCATCGCCCAGTTCGATTTAGAAAATGAAATCAGCGGATACGAAACGATCAAGCCACACCGTTATCTCGGCAACAATAGCGGCCTGCAATTTAAATTTGAAGATACCGATGTGGAGAACGGAAAAGAGTATCTCTATGCCGTATGTGCTTACGACCGCGGCTATATTTATGACGACCCGCTCCATAATCCGGATAATCTGGATTTGCGTTTTGATGTACCCTCGCTGGAAAACTTTCTATCTAACAGTACTCACCTGGATCACATTGTAAAGGCTGTTCCGCATCGTCCGGCCAGCAACACGGAGCTGAAAAATATCAGGGTAGAACGTCTTCCGGGCACCGTTGGCTCGGGTCAGTTCGACGTCGAAGTGATCTCAATCCCCGAGATAACAGGCGATACCTATGAAATTCTGTTCGATATCTACACAAAAGACGTGGAAGAGCCCAAAACCCTAAAGGATTCGCTCCGTTTTTCGGTTGTAAATACGATTACGGGAGACACCGTCATTGCCCATAGCAATCGATACGCCATTGATGAGCAACAATTGGATGAATTACCGATATTTCACGGCTTGCGGATGTCGATCCGAATGAGTTCGGAAATCGCCATATATAGTGAAGATGTCTATTGGAGCGAAGGCTCGCAATGTACATACCAGCTCGATGATCTCCGTTTGTCGCAAAAAACCCGCTCCGATTATGAAATTCGTTTTCTTGGAGCTGATAGCGACACCGTTTTTTCACTACGGGATTTTTATCGCGACAGTGTTAAAACAGAACTTTTTAAAGTCCCGTTTCAAATATGGAACACGGCGACAAACAAAAAAGCGCTTGTACTGGCGCCTCCCAATAGCGAGAGCTTTAATCCGGATGTTACCTTCAGAGTGGTTGAAAGCGATCTTCCGGAAGAATATCTCTCGGACGGTCTGACCACCCTGCAGTTGAGCTTTAACTGGTCAAAGGAGGACGCGCCGTGGCAGGCCGGCGATGTTATGATAATTCCGGTCCGGAAGCCTTTCGAAGATGGCGACGGATTTCGCGTTCAGACCGATAAGTTGTTTGTACGGGAGTCGGTTAACGAAGGTAATATTTCGGAAGTAAAGGTTGTCCCCAATCCCTATCTGGTGCACGCCGAATGGGAGAGCGACGATTTCGTGCGTAAACTGCAATTCACAAATTTACCCGATCAATGTAAGATTCACATTTATACCGTCGCCGGTGAAAAAGTCATTACCTTATACCACGATAGCGCTTTCGACGGCAGTGAAAATTGGGATCTTTTGACCATGAACCGTCAGGAAGCGGCGCCCGGTTTATATATATACGTGATCGAGGCGGAGAACGGGCAGACCCATACGGGTAAATTCGCGATTATTAAATAGAGAGAATTCAGGAGAAAATTAGTATGAAATCGATAAAGATTTGCACCATGCTCCTCCTTACATTAACCCTCGTTTACGGGCAGGATGATATTTCGCGGGTGGCTACGGGTACTGCACAATTTCTTAAACTGGGGGCCGGAGGGCGTGGCACGGCATTGGGAGATGCCTATTCGGCGATGGTAAACGATGTTTCGGCTATGTACTGGAATCCGGCCGGTATTCAGAAGATCGGTACACCGGCGATTGCGGTTTCCCGGACAAATTTATACGCCGAGATTATTTATGATTTTGCCGGCGTTACCTATCCGGTGGATAAAATGACTACCGTCGGTTTTTCGGTTTTGAATCTGTCGTCCGGCCCGATCGAGCGTACCACCATTGAATTCCCGGAAGGGACCGGCGATACCTATGATACCGGCCATATGGCGCTGGGCTTGAGTTTGGCCCGCCGTTTGACCGACCGTTTCGATCTGGGGTTCACAATAAAATACATCAACGAGCGCATCTGGCGTGAAGAAGCTTCCACCCTGGCGTTCGATATCGGTTCGCAATTCGATACGGGTATTTACGGCCTGAAATTGGGAATGATTCTGGCCAATTTTGGCGGGAAGATGACGTTTGACGGTCCGGATTTAAACAGAAATGTTGAAAATGAAGATACCGGAATCAAATACCGTTCCGGCGGAAAGTGGAAAACCGAATCCTGGCGATTGCCCCTCTTGTTCCGAATCGGCGCCCAATTGGATATTATTGGAGGCGATTCCCACATAATGCAAAATATGGAAAACCGCTTATCGCTCAATGTCGAAGGGAACGATCCCATCGACCATTTCTTACGATACAATTTCGGATTGGAATATGAATGGCGCCAAGCCGTTGCGTTAAGACTGGGATACAAAGATAATTATGATGAAGCCGATTATACCGCCGGTTTTGGTATCAATTTTGCCGTGATTGGCATTGATTTGAATGTGGACTACGCCTTCAACAATTACGGTTTGTTGGGATATGTCCATAATTATTCATTGCAATTCAACTTTTAAAATTAAAAACGAAGTGTATCAATAGAACGTTTACAGGATAAAGTAAGGAAAGGAGGGATGGTGCTTACAATTAAATTAACAGGCTTTTGGTATAAAAACTTCACAAAGAGAGGAGCGCCTATGAAAAACGCAATATTTACCGTTATGATACTCCTGCTCGCGGGCAGTGTGTTTGCCGATGGTATTAAGATAAAAGAAGCGCCTGAAAATAGGGAACACAAAATTTTGAAGGAGCAAGTTACCATCGGACAAAACAATGCCCTTTTTAAATTGCAGGATGATTTTCCGGGCGGCGTCATTTGGTATGAAGATTTTGAACCGGGCGGCGACTGGCATCGCTGGACCGGCGAAGATTTAACCAATCCGCATCCCGTGCCTAATAAATGGCATTTAACGACCTGGAACGCGCTTGAAGATTCGAGTTGGTGGATGGCCGATACGTCTTTTGGAAATAACGGCGGTTATGATAACGAGTGGTACCAGGTTTTGGATACCAGGCCGATCGTTATTGATGATACGACCGCTTCACTGCGTTTTTATCACCGCTATTCCGTTGAATCGCCGGCAGGCGCCAGCGACGGCTATGACGGTTGGGACGGTATGAATATCCGCATTTCGAACGACGGCGGCGAAAACTGGCAAGTGATTCCTATGGATACTTACGGCGCCACCAGCCTGTATAGTTTCGGCTTTCAGCATAAAGAAGGCATTGGAATTCCCGGTTGGGCTGGAACCCAGGATAACTGGTCGGAAGAAATGGTTACACTGGATGATTTCTTCAATAGCGGCGACTCGGTCATGATTCGTTTTGCATTTGCCTCGGATCCGGCCTGGAGTACCGCCGATGGAAGCGGCCCCAATGCTTATGGTTGGTTGCTGGATAGCATCGAAGTAATCGGTCATGACAGCCTCCTGTTTGCAAATTATGGGAACGCCGAGGGCATGAGTGGCAAATCCGTGGCGTTCGTTCCGCCGCCGGGAGGGGATTTATGGCATGTTGCTGAAGTGATCGACACCATTTCGGCGTTGCGACCCTCGTTTAAACCAGGCGATCCTAACGCAGCCATCGTACAGCGCGGCGAGGGATTCAGCATGGATTCCACTTATAACCCGTATATGGATAATGTATACACCACAGGTCCCATTGCCTTGCCGGATACAACACCTCTGTATCTCGATTTTAAGTTCATACCCTATTTTGCGGATGGCGATGAATTTCCGGAACGGGAATTCTGGACCGCTGAAGTAAAGCCGGTTGACGGCTCGCAGGAATGGATGCCGGTCTATTTCGATAACGGTTCCAGTGAACCCGGTCGATACGTCTTCGCATTTAGTGAAGACCGTTGGATGCGATTCAGCAGTGTTATGGGAGCTCTTTCCAATGAATCCGTGCTTCATCTGACTGAATTTAGAGGCGAGGATGTTTATTTGCGCATCCGTTTTTACTCGGATGAGGACTTGCCGTTGGGTCCCGGCTTGTTCATTGATGATATGGTGGTGTATGCTCCGATTAATCCCCCTGCGACGCCGCAGAATGTGAGTGTTACGCCGGGTAATGAAGATTCGACCGTAACGGTTAACTGGGATTGGCAGGAAGGCATCAATTATGAAATATGGCGCACGACGCCGGGCGATCAGTTTATTCATTTAATCGGAGAAACGACGGATAGTACATTTGTGGATACCGCGGTTACGCCTTTCCAGGTATATTATTATGGCATACGGGCGTCCGTTCAATATGAGGGTTCTTCAGACTGGTCTCAATTTTACGGGACTTTTGTCATTCCCTCTGTGCTCAAAGAAGTGGGTTATGATGATGCCGAAACGGACGGCTACTACGATTATGGCTATTATACCAAAATGGTGGTAAAATTCACGCCGGAATACTATCCCGTCGAATTTGATGCCTTCAAAATTCACCTCGATTCCACCAAAATTCGAGGCAGAGATCCGGCCGGCAAAGGACGGTTCTACGCCTTTATGGAAGACAGCGTCGGTAATCCCGGCGAACAGGTCGCCTTTAAACAGGTGGACGCCGATTTACAATATGGATTCAATATAGTGCAATTTGAGAGCAAGGTCGAGGTGGATAGCGGTTCATTTTTTATCGGTTATGAGCGCTTCCGCAACAGTCGTTACATTTCGATTGACAGTACGCTGGAGAATGCCGGCTATACCTACTGGGAAACGGATTCAGGTTGGGCACAGTCCGATAGTTTCGCAGCCATGATCCGCGTATATATGGACACCTCCAAAGCGAAGATCACCAATATCGAGGCGCCGGCGGATATCATTGCAAACGATTTCCTTCTCGGAGAAAACTATCCCAATCCTTTTAATCCGGTAACGCACATTCCGTTTTATGTACCGGCTTCGGCGGCCAATCAACATGCCGAACTGGCTGTTTATAATATTTTGGGGCAACGCGTGGCAACGCTTTTCAGCGGCCAGGTAAAAACGGGCATGAATATAATGCGCTGGAACGGGCGTAATGATGCCGGTAAAAGCGTCGGTTCAGGTATTTATATCTATCAGTTGAAAAGTGGAGAGACGGTACTCAACCGACGCATGTTGCTCATCAAATAGTCAAACTTGTGGAAGCTTATGAAAGGCCCTGCACGGATCATCCGTGCAGGGCTTTCATTTATGATGATGGATATGTGTTTATTTAAATGATGACGATCGAATATATGACGAAGACAACGATAATATCGGAATCGCAAAAAGAATATAATCCCCGGAGTAATGCATGATAATCAAGCGTTCATGGATATTTTTTTTATTTGTTCACCTAACATTTGCCGGCTCGGATTATCACAATAAGCAAATATTATTCTGTTTAAAGCACGATGTTCCGGCGCTGCAATCATCGCTCAGTGCACAATCGGGTGTACCGGTTACCCAACATAAAGCCCTGAATCATGTTCTGCAACGTTATGACGCAATTAAAATCGAAAGATGGCTGCCTTCCGCTGATGCGAATGATGTTGTTGACGACGTCGATTTATCCCGAATTTACGTGGCCCATTTTAGAACGAAACGGTCCATCCAGGAACTGAAAACAATGCTTACCGATTTTCGAAACATCACCTCGGTGCACTCTGCCGAATTAAGTTCAGTATATCGTTTACATACTTCTTCAAAATCCTACACGCCCGACGATGAGTTTATAAACAGGCAGGATTATCTGGGCAATATAAAAGCTTTTTATGCCTGGGGATTATGGAAGCATTATTCGCGCTGGCAAAAGTTGGATACGGTACTCGTTGGGGTGGTCGATTCCGGTATTGATTACCTTCATCCCGATTTGAAAGATAAGTTGTACATCAATCCGGGTGAAGATATCAACAATGACGGACAAATTACCGCTGCGGACAGTAATGGGATCGACGACGACGGCAACGGTTTTGAAGATGATTTTATGGGTTGGGATTATGCCGGTCCAAAAGAGGATTGGGGCCCATCGCCCGATAATGATATCCGGCCGCCGAATTCCGGACAATACTACAGCCTTAGCCATGGAACACATGTGATGGGCACCATCGCTGCCAGGTTCAATAACGGTATTGGCGTTTCGGGTATTGCGCCTCACGTTCGGGTGATCGCAACAAAACACAGTTTTGATGATGATGTTTCGGAAACGCATATTATCAAAGGATATGACGGGATTTTATACTGCGCCAAACTAGGCGCTAAAATTATTAATTGTTCATGGGGCGGCCGGGGCAGCGACCTATATGGTAAGTTAGTGATCAGGCAAGTAAGCGATGATTATAATGCCATCGTGGTATGCGCTTCCGGCAATGAAAGTAATAATAATGATAACACGCCCCATTATCCCAGTGATTACGCCCGAACCATTGCCGTTTCCGCCCTTGGCAATAATGATCAAAAAGCTTCGTTTTCCAATTATGGCAAGGTCATCGATATCAGCGCGCCGGGGACGAATATTTATAATACCGTTCATGCAAATAACGGCGGTTACGCTTATCTTTCCGGAACCTCTATGGCCAGTCCGGTGGCGGCGGGCAGTTTTGCCTTACTCAGGTCCTTTTTTCCGGATTCCGGTCGTAGTTGGTTGATCGACAAAGTGTTGTCCACGGCCGATCCTGTGGATCATTTGAATCCGGGCTATGAAGGCCTATTGGGAAGCGGTCGTGTCAATGCTTACAATGCGGTTGCACAGGATGTATTTCCGAACATTGCCGTGGATAACATTTCGTTCACTATTACCAACGATCCAATAAGAAAGAGGGTAATGCCCGGTGACTCCGTTGAAATCAATCTGTCTGTATCCAACAAATTCGGTTGGAAAAAAGCGGAGTCTGTAAATGTAAAATTATCCGCCGCTGACAATGTGGGCGTCACTGTAATTGACTCCTTGCTCACATTCGGAGCCATTACCTCCGGCGATTCCGTGCATAGCGGCGAAGATAGTTTCTCGGTTTGGGTTTCGCCGGATGCAACATACGCCCCGCTGCCTCTTTTATTATCGTTGCATGCCAATTCGGAAAGTGAATTTGTCTATCGGGATACGATACAGTTTAATATCGATGTCAACGCTTATCAGTCAGGATTCCCTGCTCTTCAAAAACCATTGACAGGAGCGGCGGCCATTGCCGACCTAAAAGGCGACAGGAATAAGGAAATAATTGTTTTTGATGATGAAAACCAATGTTTTGCTGTCGATGCACAGGGCAGTACCTTGGATAATTTTCCGGTTTCGCTTGGCGGATACACCACAATGCCGCCGATTGTAGCCGATGTAGATGCCGACGGCTACAAAGAAATTGTGGCTGTTAATCGCAGCGCACTTATTACCATTATTAGCAATGACGGGGAAGTGCAACGGATAATCGATCTGGATGAGACCGTTTTGGGAACGGCGGCGGTCGCCAATATGGATCAAGACGAGCAACTTGAAATTGTCTTCGGTAGTTTGAGCAATAAGATCCATGCGGTTAAACCCGATAGCACGGCATTGGAGGGATTCCCCGTGGAAGTATCCGATGGGGTAAATCGGGGCGTTGCGCTTGCCGACATTGCGGGCGACGAACGTCCGGAAATTATCTTTGGAACCATGGACTTCAATTTAAATGTACTGAACGCCGAAGGCGCGTCGATACCGGGATTTCCGCTTTCGCTTTCCTCATGGATTAAATTTACGCCGGTTGTATACCGCGGCAACAATCACTCCAGAATTGCAATCGCACTCAATGATAAATCAATTGTTATTTGCGACGAGGCGGGCCAAGTGATAACGCAAAAATCTTTATCCGGTTACGTTAATTCGCCTTTATCGCTCGGAGATATGAACGGGAACGGTACTCCACAGTTCGTCTTTACTACCAATGACAATCAATTACATGCGATGACGCTGGAAGGCGAGTATCATAATCATTATCCTTACACCCTGGACAGCGAAGTCCCAAACGCCGTAGTCTTTGCCGATATTGACGGGAATGGGAAAAATGAAATGGTGGTTGCCCGCGGCGATGGGAACATCAATCTGTTAACAGACGAAACGGCGTCATATCAGGGGTTCCCTGCTGAATTAACAGGACGCTTGAATGGCAGTCCTGCTGTGGCAGATATCGACAGGGATGGCGATTTTGAAATTGCAATTGGCGGAAGCGAAGGTTTGCATGTTATTGATGTCCATTCAACATCCAGCCGGGAAGCCTCATGGACGACGGAGTTGGGCTCCAATAACCGGACGGGCTTTTATAACGACGTACTGACGCACCTTGTGTCCGAAAAGAAGCAATATACAAAGATGACATACAAACTTAATCAGAATTATCCCAACCCCTTCAATCCGGAGACGATCATCTCCTTCTATTTGCCCGAAGAGACTGAAGTAAAACTTCAGATTTTTAACGTTTTGGGACAGCAGATACGCACTCTGTTGAATGCTATGCAATCAAAAGGTTTAAATGAAGTGCGATGGGACGGTAAGAATGATGAAGGTTTCGAAGTACCAAGCGGTATCTATGTGTACCGAATCATATTTAATGAGAATGGTGAGAGTAAACGATTTAAAAGTCGTAAAATGCTTTTATTGCGATAAAACAAATTGTTTTCCCTTATGTATTGTATCGGACAACAGGCTACAGGTTAAAAGCGCGATTCCCAAAATATTGCTATGATGGGAATCATTATGGTAAATGAATCTCGCTTCTTAATTCAGGAAGGCCTCCGCGGAATTTTTTCACAGCGGGATATGTTTTTATTTTTTTAACAATTGGATACCGAAGATACGAATGAAACCCAATAGACAAAGTAATACCACGTTTGGTTTTTTATTGCATTTACAAATAACGAATTTCCGGCACAACAAGCCCGCCCTGCCAATGCGTTTAAGCCCCTCACCCCATACTCATTCCAAGATTGTTCAAAAATATAATGAAGTTAACTGTAATAAAAATAAACGATAAAATGAATTATGATGATTACAGGATATCGTGAAGCGTCGCCGTGGTTTGTTAAGTTTGTATTAGGAATAAGTTTAAAAAAAATGAGATTAATAACCGGAGGGGCTTGTTTATTCGGAATCCATCTCTTATATTTATACAACGGCCTTTATACGAATTAATTGAAATAAAGTTTCAATTAATTTAAAAATATTTAAAATTCTTTCATTGGTTTTTATTTATGGAGGGGGAAAATGAAACCAATACTTACTATTATCCGCATCATACCCACCGCAAGGCAGACATAAACGTATCTTGGTACCAAAGCGTTTTATGTGCTTTCAAGCTTTAACGTATTAAACGGTTTGTTTAGGGTGCTGTTCAAACGGCGTGACCCGTGTGGATCATCACTCGTTGAGGAAATCCACCGGAAAGGCGGCAAAACAGATCTGTAGATTCCCTTAAAGACCGTTGAATACGTTAACTGAGATTCGGGTTCGGTGTACGTACGTGAGCCAATAATTAAAGAATGATGACTGAAAGCGTTGCCTTTAATTTTAAAATAGGGGCGTTAGGTAATCGGTGTTTTAATATGTGGGCGAAAAGTATGCATTAATTTTTAGATACGTTTCATAAACATAACAAATGAGCAAGGGGGATGCTTATGAAGAATTCTTACCATTTATTATTTCTACTACCAATCACTTTTTATCACATTTATGACGCAATACCGCATACCGGTAAGCAAAACGTTTGTTTGTATTCAATCAAATAAGGAGGTCAAGATGCCGCGATTTCTACTATTCAGTTTATTTATGTTATTAATCACGAGCCATCTATTTGCCCAGTCAACCGGTAAAATTGCCGGGCGAATTACCGATTCCGAAACCGGAGAGGCTCTACCGGGGGCTAATGTGACTCTGGAGGAGACCAACTTTGGTTCTTCGGCGGGATTGGATGGTCAGTATGTAATCTTAAATGTACCGCCGGGAGTGTATGAAGTGCGTGCTTCATTCGTAGGATATAAAGATATATTGAAATCGAATGTTCGTGTAACCCCCGGTTTAACAACCCGATTAAATTTTGAACTGGAAGCAACCACGATCGAAGGTGAAGTTATTGAAGTAGTGGTAGAGCGACCCATTGTAAATCTGACGGCGACCAATGCCGTTCGTAATATGGACCGGGAAGAATTTGAAAATATTGCGACCCGTAATACGCAAAAATTTTATGCCATTCAACCGGGCGTTACGGTCCAAAACAGAGAGGTCTATATTCGTGGAGGCCGTTCGGATGAAACCGATTATGTTCTGGAAAATGCCAGTATAAGGAGTTTGATCGGTACGGATGATGTCGTCAATGTGATCCCGGAGGCGCTGGAACAAATTCAGGTGCATGCCGGCGGTTACAGTGCGGAAATGGGCGGCGCAAATGCCGGTATTATTCAACAGACGCTTCGGACCGGTGGCAGCAAATATTCCGGATCTGCCCAGTATGAAACGGACGGTGTGGCGCCTGTGGACTATGGATATAACAGAATTACAGCCACCGCAGGCGGACCCATTCTCAATAAGAAACACCGTTTTTTCGTAGCGTTTGAAAATACTTCGACCGACAACTACAATCCTATGTTCTGGGAAGGGGCGGATTTCGGATACCTGGTCGATGACGGCGGCGCCGGCGGTACTGTTGGTGACACTTCGGTTGCTCCGGTTAGATGGGGCGACGATAATTTACCCGGCAGCGTTCAACGCCCGGAAGATCGTCTGTCGGTAAACGGTACATTATTGTTCGATTTTAATCCGATCCGATTTCGTCTCGGCTTTGCCCAGACAAACCGTGATCGACGCATCAATAATGTTCCTATCTATAATATGTTTAACCAGGAGCGTTTACCGCAACGGGATGACCTCAGACGTCTGTTAAGCTTACGTGCTACCTATTTCCTATCCAAGAATACGTTTATCGAAGCACAGGTAAGCCGGTTTAATTACGAATTCGAAACATACGATCCGAATTTTTCTAAGCCGAGCGCAGATGGAAACGGCGGTGCCGTCCTGGATTTACTTGATTATATTCATAGGGACGCCGTCGGGGCCGCCGGTCTGGATACCAGCGCTTTCAAGGGAGCCTATACACCGCCGAGTAATTATAGTTTCAGTACATTCGAATTCCAGCGGCCAGGCGATGTCGCCACAACGTATCAAAAAAGACAACAGTCGTATTATGATATTTCCCTTGACGCCGTCTCTCAGCGGGAACAACACGAGATTAAGTTTGGCGGTAAATACCGGAGTTGGACGGCGCGCAATTATGTGTTTGGTGAAGCGGCCATGCGTGCGCTGGGTACGCGCATCTCGCAGGGTGAAACCGTCATGCTGGATGGCGAAGAGGTGTCGTACGAAGAAGCTGTCGCACGCGGGGCCGGTAATGTTGCGGCCGATATCCGGCGCGCCAACGGCGGCGGCTACGGCTATGACGAATTCATGAATGAAGTGGATTCAGGCCCGGACGGCGCTAAAAATCCGGTAATAACCTCGCTTTATATTAACGACAAAATTGAGTTCTCCGACATCATTGTGAACGCCGGCTTACGGTGGGATCGCTATGATATGGATACCTGGGAAGTCGATAAAGATTCTCCAGGGTTTAATGAACAAGATTTCACCATTTCCGATGAGAGCCTTAAGAAAGCGCCAGCACGCAATATATTGCAGCCAAGGCTGGGTCTGGGATTCCCTGTAAGCGATAAAACGGTATTTCATCTGCAGTATGGTAAATTTGCCCAAATGCCGGATATGCAATATGTCTATGCCAGGCGGGGATTTATGGCCGTCACGTTCGGCGGACAGAACTTTATCCCTTCACCGTTTGCGTTCGATTTAGAGCCCATCGAAACCACTCAGTACGAAATTGGCTTCAGTCATCAATTTACCCAGTTTGCTTCGTTTGATGTGACGGCATTCTATAAGAATACGCAAGGTCAGCTGGAAATCGTTCTGCAAAGAACCTCGCCAACGGCAGAGGCCGCAGACTACAACACCTATGTTAACGGCGATTTTACAACCGCCCGGGGCATTGAATTAACATTGAGATCGCGTCGGTTCGGCGGCTTCCATACTATGGTTAATTATACGTTGACCGATGCGAAAGGTACGAATTCAGAGCCGGGTGGTCAGGTCAGTTCGCTCGAAAATGGAACGGCTCCGCCTTCAATGATTACGCCGCTCCGCTTTGAACAACGCCATCGCGGCTCCGTCGCTCTGGATTATCGGTCGCCCCGGGATAAAGGACCGTTGTTGAGCGATTGGAATATCAATACACTCGTAACATTCAATAGCGGACACAAGTTTACGAGAAGTACCGGCGGGCTTGGCCAACGAGCCGCGTTTCAGGGCGCTCTCCTGACCGATAATGATCCCAGAAACCGGATACCGTTGGAGCCGCTGAATTCTTCATCCACTCCATGGTATTTCAATACGGATTTACAGATAGAAAAGGGCTTTTCATTTGGTCGCATTCGCGCCAGTGCGTATCTGTATATCGAAAACCTCTTTAACCGTAAACATGTGGTCAATGTATACAGAAGGACCGGCGACGCCAACAACGATGGATTCCTGACTTCTCCCGAGCTAAGCCAGAAAATCGTTGAGGCCCAGGGACAACAGTACGTCGACCTGTATCGTGCAATCAACCTTGCCAATCGTCAGCATTATATGTGGGATACCGGCAATGATTTATTCGGCGCCCCAAGACAGGTTACACTCGGTTTAAAGGTGGAATTGTAAAATTAACAAAATCTGGAAGTTAATGGAATCCTTTTAACTCATTTCCGTGGAGGCTTTATGATGTTTCGAAAACTAATTAATTATACACTTTGCACTTTCCTGTTCTTCGGGGTTGTCTCAACGACAACGGCCCGAAACACAAATGATGTGGGGGTACAGGGAATTAAAAAAGTTCGGGAAGTTGTCAATCCCAATGAAAATATCCTTGATGTCAATAATATGACAACATGGGTGCGTGAAGACGGCTTTTTCGGTTGGGTGGACAATTTTTCGGGCGTTAACGGCAGCTTCCCAAAAAGTACGTCGGGCGTCGTATTTGCCCAGGGCGTTCTTTGGGGCGGCAAAGTATTTGATAACGATAGCCTGAGAGTGCGTGTAAATGGTAGCACCTATGCGAATGGGCTCGACCCCGGTAAGGTGCTCTATGATAACGCCGGCAATGTAATCGGCCCCGATACGGACAATACCCTTGCCAATTATCATGTATGGCGTGTGCATCGCAATTGGGACGGCGCCCTCGATTACACGTCTGCTGCCGCCCAATTTTTCGGTAAACCATCCAGTGAAGTTACCGATTCGGATATCCAGACTGTCCGGGATCAATATGAAAATGACTGGCAAAACTGGCCTGCAGATCTTGGCGCTCCCTTTGAAGACGTTAATGGCAACGGACAATACGAACCGGATACCGACATCCCGGGTTATCCCGGGGCAACACAGACGATTTGGATCGTAGCCAATGATCTCGTTCCCGGAAGCTCACAACGTAGCTATGGCTCGCCATCCATCGGTATGGAAATGCAGATGACTCTTTGGGGCTATGATTTTTCATCCAGTTCGCCCCTCGGCAACATCACCTTCAACCGCACCCGTTTGATCTATACCGGCAAACCCGGCGGCCCGGACGATGCTCGTATCGATTCCATGTTTGTGGTACAATGGGCCGATCCGGATGTGGGCACGTATTCCGATGACTATGCCGGAAGCGATACATCCTTGTCGCTCGGCTACGCCTACAACGGAAATAATACCGACGACACCTACCTGAATAATTTCGGATTAGCGGCGCCGGCCGTCGGATGGGATTTCTTTCAGGGACCGGTAGCCAACGGCGATACGCTTGGCATGACCTCTTTCGGTTATTTCGCCGCCGGTTCTGCGGTTAGCGATCCGGATCTGGGCGAATATTCTGGTACACTGCAGTGGTACAATTTAATGCGCGGCTTCCTGCCACGGCCGGAATATCCGGCGGGACAACCCTGGGTGAATCCGCTAACGGGCGAACAAACGAAGTTTGTATTGACGGGTGATCCTGTTACCGGCAGAGGTTGGATTGATGGTTTACAACTGCCGCCCGGCGACCGCCGTCTCCTGTTAAGTACCGGTCCGTTTACAATGGCCAAGGGCGACACCCAGGATATCGTGATCGCTCAGATCGGCGCTCTGGGTATCAATAATACCTCCAGCGTGAATCTTTTAAAATATTATGATGAGTTTGCACAATATGCATATGATCAGGGTTTCAAGCTGCCTTCGCCGCCGCCGGCGCCTGCGGTTTCGGTAACGCCTCTTGACAAAAAAGTCGTTTTAAATTGGGGAGCCGACAATGATGCCGTGAATAACACGGAGAAAACCGTCAGTCAGGGTTTTAAGTTTGAAGGCTACAATGTCTATCAATTACCGGCCGCCACTTCCCAGTTATCCGATGGCATCAAGATTGCCACTTACGACAAGGCCAATCTGGTCGGAACGATTCTGCAGGAAGAGTTCGATGCCGAATCCGGTTATGTGATCGAAAAACCGGTGCAAACGGGTACGAACGAAGGTATCCAAAGGTACCACGTTATTAATCAGGATCATGTGCGGAATCGACCCCTTGCAAATGGCGTACAATACCATTTTGCCGTAACGGCTTACAGCTATCTCGCGGATAATGAAGGATCGCCCTTTAAAACCCTCGAAAGTGCACCGGTTGTTTTAAGTGTACAGCCGCAGCCGGAAAAGCCGGGTACAACCGAACCGCCTGCGGTTGAAAACACGCTTGATATTGCTCACGACGGCGCATCAACAAGCTCCGTATTTGCAAAAATAGTGGACCCGGCAAAACTACGAGATGCTAACTACGAGATCATGTTTAAGTATTATAATCCGTATGAAGATGTGGTACAGGATCAGCTGGCCGCGGGCGATACCATACAGTCGCCGTTACCATCAGATCTTTATGAGGCCGAGGAAGGCCTGGTGGGCGTTGGCGACGAATTTCCGTTGCGCTGGAATTTACATCGCAATGGAAGCACAATCGGACCTTCTGAATGGTTACCGCAGTATTCCTCCGGCACACCTGAATCGGAAGCGCCGTTGTTCGATGGTCTGCAGGTTTATGTGCCGTTTGTATCTCCGGGTATTGCCGATTGGACATATGAAGGCAGTCGTTGGGTTTCCGGTACGGATTGGGGCGGTCAAACCTTTTTTGGCGGCGCCGATATCGGACATAATTTTTTCGGAAGCGATTTATCGTTGGACCAGTTGACCGACGTGGTTCTGGAATTCCAGGGCGACACCACAAGCGGACCCGCAGATGGTTGGGCCAGTAAAGGCGCTGTCTATCACCGACATAACGGCTATGCTTATGCCGGGACGGGCTACTTACCATTTGCCGCTTATGAAATTGACAGTGAAGGAAATAAAGTCCGGCAACTGAATGTGAGCTTTGTCGAAAATGAAGAGCCTGCAGAAGGATACCCTGCAGCCAACCTGCGTTGGGATATGGGTACGCTGGGCACGGCAACCGATAAACCGGCGGGTCAAATTGCGCCCCTCGGCGGTCGTGAGTATGTGTTTATACACAATACGGACTATGATGAAGGCGCAACCTATGACGGTACGAATCATGGCACTTCGAGCGACGTAATGTATGCCTTCTGGCCCAGCGCCAGAGGGTCGCATCCCTTTCTGGAAGCGGATTTTACCATGTCATTTTTTGCCGCCATTGCCAACTCCACAAACGACGTTTACAGTTTTACTTCCACCGGCGTGGATAGCGGCATAGTGGATACACTGAAATCCGATGTCGCCGATATCAATGTTTTCCCGAATCCTTATTACGGGTTTCATAAACTTGAAACGGGTCGTTTTGACAAGTACATCACATTCACGCATCTCCCTGATGAGGCAACCATCCGCATATTTAATCTGGCGGGCATTATGGTAACGAAATTAATTCATAATAGCGATTCACAGTTTAAGCGCTGGGATTTAACCAATGCCGACGGACTGCCCGTCGCCAGTGGTATCTATATTGCCCATGTGGATACACCATACGGTGAAAAGGTTCTTAAAATCGCACTGGTGCAGGAAGAACAAGTCCTGCAGCGTTATTAATGGTTACCTAAGGGATAATATAAGTTTTAAAAGTAAAGGAGATCTCTATGAAACGAGATGCACTCATAGTCATAATGATTACATTGTTTACGTGCAATCTTGCCTTCGGCCAGGCTGCACGTAACGGAACCAATGCAGCTTCCGAACTTATGATCCCGATCGGCGCCCGTTATCTTGGCGGCGGCGGCGCAGCAGCCATGGGCAGCGGTATTGAAGGAATATTGTGGAATCCCGCATCTTTTGATCAGGGAAAAGACAAAATGGAAGCTCAGTTCACGCGGCGTGAATATATCGCCGATATCGGCGTCAATTTCGCCGGGATCGGAATCAAGTTCGAGAATATCGGTGGTATTGCCGCTACGTTACGGTCGTTTGATATCGGCGAGATTGATGTTACCGATGAATTTCATATGGATGGCACGGGAGAAGTTTTTGAACCAACGATCTTCATCCTCGGACTTACCTATTCCAAGCGCGTGACAGACCGTATTCGCGTCGGTGTAACCGGTAACGTTATTAATGAAGATATTGCAGCCGTAAGCGCCACAGGTTATTCCTTTGATGCCGGCGTCCAGTACGACGATTTCCTCAATTTCACCGGTTTGAGCATCGGCGTCGCTATTCGGAACATTGGTACCGATATGAAATACGATGGACCGGGATTGTATGTGGATGCGGTTGCACAAGGCACCGATCGGCAGACCACCAAATATAAGGTGGAAGCATCCGCCGCTGATATGCCCACGGTAATTGATTTATCGGCTAACTATGTACCGATGGAGGGATTGAATGTAGGGCTGACTTATTCGGAGAATAATTATGGTCCGAGCGAGGGCAGAGCTCTGGTATCTTATAACATAGGCGAGATTGCAACATTGCGGGCGTCCTACATGGTTACCCAGGAGCAGACGTTTGATTGGCAGGATCCCAATGATTCAAATGCGCCCACCCAGAGCAGGGAACTCGAGAGTATCTTTACCGGCCCGTCGTTCGGCGGTTCTCTGAATTTGGAAAAGGTGATCGGAACTTCATTATTTTTTGATTACGGTTTTATTCCGGTTAAATACTTCGATTCCAACCATATATTCACCTTCCGTTTTGCCATTTAATTTTCCGTTGCGGGAAATTAACCTAAGCCTCGAAAGGCCCCGAATGATTCGGGGCCTTTTTTGTTATCCTGAGAAGTCATAACAAACACAATGCTCATTTTATCTGAGAAAGCTTGGTAATATCTCTTTTTTAGAGGATTTCTGCAATCGAAGCGTAATTATATTAATCTTGAAATTACGAGACCGTTGAAGGAAAACGGGCCTACCAAAAGCTAAATTCATAAGAAGATTTCATCCATAACACCTCTTTAATTGTTATTAAATACTTGAAATTATAAAATTTTTATAACATATAACGGTATTGCCCAAACTTTTGGAACAAAATTCAGACATCGAAATAAACTTTAAGTAATATGCATAAAAATGAAAACGGCGTTAATTGAGCCGTAATTTGTTGAGATATAAGGAGTTCCTGTCTGCATTAATATAAATGTGGATGCTGCTGTCAAAATGGAAAAGTTATAAGTGAAAAACGAAACGATTGCTAACAAAAACTTAAAATAATGGCTGTAAAAGTGTACAGGTCTTGTTTAATAAAATATGATGCCTTATATTTGCGTATCCATAAAAAGACGAAAATATTTACTGAAAGTTTCAAGTGAGGTAAAAGGTGGTTGCCTATGAGATGAGACTATGAGAACCCTATTTTATTTGGTATAGTACAAAACAATCATTTAACTCTATACCCATAAACCCATCTATTAGGAGGTTAAAGGTATGCGTCCTCTCAAAATTGCAGTTTTTGTCTTTCTTTTAATAAGCCTGCCTGTATTTTTATTTGCTGGTACCACTGGTAAAATCGCCGGAAAGGTTACCGATAAATCAAGCGGTGAGCCGCTTCCGGGCGTTAATGTCATCATTGAAGGTACGACGCTTGGCGCCGCTACCGATATTAATGGCGACTTTTATATTTTAAATGTACCGGTTGGTACGTACACAGTAAAAGTCGTGTATGTCGGTTACCGTACGATGACGTTTAAAAATGTACGGGTGCAGGCGGATTTAACCACAAGATTGGATGTAGAGATGGAGCCGTCGGTTATGGAGCTGGAAGAACAGATCGTGGTAACGGCGGAGCGTCCTATTATTCAGCAAGACCTGACGGCAAGTCGTACCATCGTTAGCTCTCAGGAATTGGAAGCGATCCCGTTCGAAAACGTAGAGAATATTGTTAATATTACGCCGGGCGTTGTCGGCGGACGTTTTCGCGGCGGTCGTTCCGGAGAGACCTTGTATCAGATCGATGGCGTAACTACCATGGATCCCATGTTCAACTCGTTTGACACGGATGTGCCCGAATTTGCCGTTGAAGAGGTTTCGGTGATCACCGGCGGTTTTAGCGCCGAATACGGTAATGCACAATCCGGCGTCGTCAATATGGTAATTAAAGAAGGCGGCTCCAATTACGACGGAAGCATCCGCTATAAAACAAGCGATTACACCAAGGTAGCGCCGGATTTAACGGATAGCCATGCTCTGCAAAATATTGAAGCCTCGATCGGAGGGCCGGAGCCTATTACGAATCTATTATTTGGAAACCAGGAAAAATTGCGTTTCTTCATGGCCGGCGAATACCGCAAAGACAACGGCCGCTTTCGTAATAATTATACCAATGCGTTAAACCTCAGCACCAAGTTGAGTTGGGTCCCCAATCAGAAAAACAAGGTAACATTTTCTTATATCGGCGACTGGACCGATCAGGGTGATTGGTCGAACCGTTGGAGAAGAGTAACTCATGAAGATCAAAATCCCTTGATGAGGCCGGAACTGGTTGGCGACGCCCTTGCAGGCTGGTATGATAACGGCCAATTGGATACGGAAGACCTGAACCATAACGGCATTTTGGATCCCGGTGAAGATTTGAACGGAAACGGGCAAATCGATTCCGAAGATTTGAATCATAACCGCCAGATGGATACTTATGATATGCTGGATCATCTTCCGAAGTTTGAACAACGCAGTGATAACCTTATCTTAAACTGGAATTATCAAATCGGTCCCAATTCGTTCTTCGAAACAAAATTGAGCCGTTACCGCACAGCCATGAAATACAACGTTGAAGAAAATATCAATGAAGACTTAAACGGCAACGGCCAGCTGGATCCCGGCGAAGATTTGAACGGAAACGGCATCTGGGATTGGAAACAGGACAACGGCGATACCGACTTATTTGTCGATGAAAACAACAATGGATATATCGACGCCTCTGAAGGTAATCCGAGGGATCAATGGATGCATTGGTCAGAAGCGCCGTTTGGTAATGCCCAGGATAATGATGGATTCTATACCTATGGTAACGGTTTAACCTATTACAGACTGCGTTGGAATTCCGATGAAAAATTTACCTATGGTCTCAAAATGACGTATTACAGCCAGATGAATAAGAACAACGAAGTCAAGGTCGGCGTCGAAGGAAAATATTATGATATTCGCGATCATGACATCGATCTGGCTTCCGGCGGTAACGTTTACGGTCAGAACATTGAAGCCTATCCTTACCAGTTCGCAGCATTTCTCGAAGATAAAATGGAATACCAGGGCATGATTCTCAATGCCGGTTTGCGTTTGGATTATTTCCAGGCCAATGATAAGCGTCCCGCCGATCCGAGCGAGCCCTTTTTTGTGGATGAAGACGGTAATCTGGACTATTATCAGAAAGCCAATACCGAAGGTAAATTATATTGGAGCCCGCGTCTGGGTATATCACATCCCATTACCGATCGCGACGTGATCTATTTCAATTACGGCCAGTATTTCCAGATACCGCAGTTCACACATCTGTATACCAATAAGTCCTTTCAACTCGTCGGAGCCTTTCCGATTATCGGAAATCCCAACATGGATCCCGAAACGACGACTTCATACGAAGTCGGCGTGAAGCACGCCTTTAACGACTATACCAAACTTGAAGCCAAAGGCTTTTACAAAGACATTCAGGGATTGACCGAAAGCACGCAGTTTTTCTATAACGCAGCCAACTGGGCCGGATTCAGTCAGAACGCCGACTGGGGTAATGTCCGCGGATTTGAGATTCAGCTCTATAAACGCTTTCTGCGTTATTGGGGTATGACGCTCAATTATACCTATTCGATCGCAAAAGGTAAATCATCGAGTTCGCGCCAGAACTATCTGTATGCCTGGGCCGGCAATATTATCCCGGCTGACGCCCATTTCCTCGATTGGGACCAGCGCCATACGGTTAATATGAATTTGAATGCCCGGGTTCCCAAAGATCAGAATCTGTTTGGCTTACCTGCTTTCAATGACATAGGTGTTAATATGGTCTTTCAATATGGTTCGGGCTTTCCGTATTCATCCGTGGCGCGCACCCGTATTCCTCCGATTAACGACAAGCGCCTGCCTGCAACCTATGACCTGGATCTGATTTTTGACAAACGCGTGCCGCTGACCAATAACTACGATGTTAAATTTTTCCTCTGGGGTAATAACCTGTTTGATGCGTTGGCAGACCATCAGAACATCCTGAGATTAGCGGATGTCAATTATTATGATGGCGATCAGGACGGCGACGGCGAACCGGACCGGGATCCGACCGGACCCTATAATGATCCTTCCGTGTACAGTGAAGGTACGACCTGGCGCATCGGCGTCCAGTTCGACTTCTAATGTTCTTATTTAACATAGGAACAATGCACTAAAAATGCATTGTTCCTATTTTTTGGTTTAGCATTAATATTGGAGGTGAAAAGGTGATGCGAAAGATTTTTACGAATGTACTCTGCCTAACGTTACTCTCATTATTTTTCGTAGCGAATGGTTACAGCCGTGATAAAAATAAGGATGATACCTTTCTGAAACCTACGGGCGATCCAAACCTGTCGCAGGATTTGGTTCACAAAACCGGTAAGGTTTGGAATACCAATTCGAACTTTGGTCGGTTTGGCGATCCCAATGCTGAGAGTACCGGAAGGCCTTCCATGGAATGGCCGGGCGGCTCCGGCACGAGCTATTTGTGGGAAGGTCGTTTTTGGGTCGGAGGAACCGTCAATGGCGTTGTTCATGTGAGTCACGCCGATTTTGGAAATTACGAGTTCTATCCGCCCGAAGGGTCGGAATTTGAAATGGGCGCCGGCCAATCGATAGAGGACCACTGGTGTACCTATGACGATATGAATGCCAGCTTCCATACCACCGAGCCGCTGGGCGTCACGGTCAACGAACACGGTCTTACCTGGTCCACGCCCGATTTTGACGATTTTATCGCCTATGAATTTGAAGTTGTTAATACCGGCGCCAATTTTATCCAGAATTTTTATACCTCCTGGATATACGATTCCGATATTGGAGTGGTAGCTGACCCCACCGATCCCCATATTGACGACATGGTGGATTATGAAGGATGGGACGGCGCCGCGACCGATACGGATATTATAGACATGGTAGAAAACATCGATATGGACGGCAACGGTGAACTGGATGGTTACGATGAGTGGGGCATTCCGTATGGTCTGCAGTATCTTGGCAACCCCGAAACGCCGCAGCCCAATTATAATCCTTCCAATGTATCTCCGGACGGCTTTTATGATGAATGGGCGCTCATTGAAGATGAGGATGGGCCGGTGGTTCATTTTCAGACCGACGGACCTTATGGCAACGCCGGTGATGTAGCGACGCGCGCCGACGGTTCGGTGATTCACGGCTACCTCATTCCGAGGAATATGTCCTATATGTACGACGCCGATAACAATTCAACCGCCGCTGACGACACCGGAGAACGAAATGCATCGTACGGACCGGTTGACGGCTTTTTGGGCGGCGTCTTGATATATACCGATCGCGCTCCGTTCAATACCACAGAAGCCGATACATTCCTCCGTCCCTATTCCCATCAGTGGTGGAACTGGGAAAGCGATCCCGGCACGGATCTCGAAAAATATCAGTATTTCACGGCCAATCATCCTTCAAGCGTGCATAAGTTTCAACCCCGTCCGCTGGAGTTAGGCGCACCGACGTTCGATTATCGCTGGATGACGACCACGGGCCCCTTTGAAATTTTTGCCCCCGGCGACACACTCCATTTTGTATATGCCGCTGTTGTCGGACAGGGTTTGAAAGGTATGCGTGTCAACGCCGAGAATGCCATTAAAGCCTATTATTCGGGATCCAAATCAAGCAATCCTTATAATCCGTCGGCACCCAATGAAGACGAACACTGGGTATTACCCGTTCCGCCGCCTCAGCCGACGCTGGTTTACAGTCCGAAGTATGAAGGCATTTATCTCTCATGGGATACCAAAGCGGAAACGGCGATCGATCCCATGCTTGGAACGACGGATTTCCGCGGCTACAAAGTATATCGTTCCATGTATGCGCCGTCCGATTGGACAATGATTGCAGCATTTGACAACGTCGACGAAGAGGTCGCCGTAACAACAACCGCTGGCGATACACTGGCAACCAATGTTAACCTGCCGCCCATTCAGAACACCTTTTTGGATAATGGCGGAGAATTCCTCGGTGAATCATACGATAAGCCCGTGAATGGGTTACCCTATTATTACGCAGTGGTGGCGTACGATCCCGCCAAAGAAGCCGTTGGCGATCGCCCCGCCCTTAATTCCATTGAATCGCCGCGAACCAATTTCAAGGTCGATCCCGAAACCGGGGCGCCGCAGCCAGTTATTCCGCAAGGTCTGTATGAAACAAGCGACGGACAAGTTACCGAATCATGGGATATTGATGATGTAACGGTTGTACCTAATCCATATTTGGGTACTTCGGTTCTGGAAGAACGCTACACCGAAAAAATCATGTTTCAGAATTTGCCTCCGAGCTGCAAAATATCCATCTATACATTAACCGGAGATCATGTAATTTCAATCGATCATACCAGCGGTACATCTCAGGAGTTATGGAATATACGCTCCCGTAATGAGCAGGACGTGAAAACCGGTGCTTATTTCTACGTTGTTGAGGATATGGAAGGCAATAAGAAAACCGGTAAAATGGTCATCTTACGGTAATGACGCTGGTAATTAATAATTGAGGAGGTAAATGATGGTTAAGAAATTAAGTTTTATTCTGATCAGCGTTTTTTTGGCGACGAGTTTGTTTGCCCAGGCGACGTCGTCCATAGAAAAAGTAGGAACGGCTGGTTTTCAATTCCTGAAAATTGCACAGGGTGGTCGCGGCGTCGCCATGGGCGATGCACTCGGTCCGGTGGCGGATGACGCTTCCGCTGTGTTTTGGAATCCGGCCCGTTTGAATTTGGTTGATGATTACAGTGTTTTTGTATCTCATACGGAGTATCTTGTTGATACGCAGGTAGAAGCATTTGCATTTTCAAAACGATTGAGAAATATTGGCGTGATCGGACTTAATATGGTCTATATGAATATAGGCGACATCGAGGAAACGACGACATTTCAGCAAAATGGCACCGGTCGCACTTTTACGCCCGTAGCTTATTCCGTCGGACTCTCATTCGCTCGTATGCTTACCGATAAATTTGGCATCGGCGCCAATGCAAAATATGTAAATGAAGACCTGACGAGTGGTCTGGGTATGGACAATGCCACCGGCGCCTGGGCGGTCGATTTAGGTACGATTTACTACCCAAGGTTCGAAAATATGGAAACGCTGCGATTGGCTATGTCGATCCGTCATTTCGGGCCGGAGGTCCAATTAGAAGGTCAATACCTGGATTACGATGAGGGTCAATTGCTGGATACTCCTCAGGAATATGCACTTTTTCCTTTACCCCTCACCTTTGAGTTCGGCGTTGCCATGGATCCGATCAAAACGGATATGAATCGCGTAACCCTCTCAGCCGTGGGCCTGCATCCCAATGACAATTCCGAACGGCTGAATTTGGGCGCTGAGTATGCTTTCCAGGAAATGTTTTCGTTGCGCGGCGGTTACATTGTAAACCATGACACCCGTGGTTTAAACGCAGGTATCGGTATGAACCTGAATCTGTTTGGTAATTCGACAATGAAAATCGACTACGGTTATGCGCATTTTGGCGTTCTGGAAGATATTCAGGTATTCTCATTCTCATTTGATTGGTAAGTGAGTTGAATAAAACGAATATGGCAGTAAATGAGGAGGATTCTCAGCAATGAGAAATGTTAAAACGATTTTAAGTTGTTTCTTGATATTATTTATGATAATGGGGGGAAACGCGTTCGCTCAGGGCAATTTAGAAGAACCTGAGGTTGGAGAAACCGTTATTTTAAACAAATTTAACAAAGGATTTTTCAGCGGCTACGAAAAATTCTCTGCGACCTGCCAGGCCATCGGCGAACATGTTTACATGTACACCGAAGACGCCCATGTCAATGACATTTATGGTCAGGAAATCGATGGTACGTTTAAATTATACGCCGCCACGACTTGGGGCGTATTCATTAGTGAAGACATGGGCGAAACGTGGCGCTATCTCGATCAGATTTATGAGCTGCCGACAAGCACCGACGGCGAACACACCAATCCGTTGGGTGAAACATTTATAGAGGTCAGCCCGCCGGGAGATCTTGTATTCACAGGCACCAATGCGGGGCTTTACTACTCAAGAGATGGCGGCGAAAGCTGGAATTCCATCCGGACCTTGCCGGCGAGTGTAGCGTATTACGATATTGCATTCGATACAACAGCCGGCGTCGATGACCGTAGTTCCGTTAAATATTTTGCCAGCAGCGACGGCCTTTATTACAGAGACGGTTCGTCATTGTTGGCACGCACGAATATTAGTACGGGCATGCCCATCGAAGCTAATTTGTATTCCACAATATACGATATCCATCTGATACAGGGCGGTGCATTATATCTCGCCACCTCAGCGGGCCCGTTTACAGGAATGGTCAATGAAGATGAAGAGTTTTCATGGGATCCGATCATTAAACGCGGAGTGAACTTTACGGTTGAGACAGACGACAGTACGGATGCTATGCAATTTTCGCTGCAGGAAGAATACGACGCTTATTCCATCAGCTTATCTTCCCATGTGTTTGTTGTTGATGAAGCGACCGGCGCCCGTTGGGCGGGATCGCCTTACCAGGGTGAATATGCGGATGGTACCCAATTTACCGCTTTTGATCTCAGCGAAGAAAATATGTATTTCAGCGGCGATTTTGAAGGCGATTATACCACACTCGACCCGGCCAATATAAAAATGTTTATTAGCGGCGGGCAGGTAACAACCCAAATTGAACGCCAGGATGACGGCACGCTGTTCATGGTAACCGAAGGCGGTGTGTTTAAGACGAGCGACGGCGTTAATGTGGAGTCCCTTGGTCTGGACACGCTGGAAGTCAATGATTTGGTGCTCGATAACGGTAATCTTTGGGCAGCCACGAACCAGGGTCTTTATTACAGTGAAAATGCATCCGGAAGCTGGGAAAAACGGACACCGATGTTAGGCGACGGTCTTGGGGTTGATGAGATGGATTTCGAATCCACCAGTATATTTAAGACGCCTTCGAATACGATTTTTGTTGGGAATACATTTGGCGGTGTTTTGAAGGGCGACGGACAGAACTGGCAAACGGCGAATACCGGTTTGATTCACCGCGGTACGCCGCTGGAAGCTATTCACAAAACCGTAACCTCGTTTGATGATTCCTCGCTGGCCGATCCGACCAAAGGCATTTATGAAATGACCACGGAGTACTTCGGAGAGCCTGTTAATGGCGATGGTATGGATAAAGTGTTTGTTGTGGTTACCGACTTAATCGATTCCTACTTTTTATTAGCCGGCAATGGCGTGGATTACGATTTTTCAAGATTCGATCCCGTCGATCAAATGGACAAATCGCAAAGTCCTAACAGTAATGCCAGGGATTTGCTGTACCTGGATAATTACCCCTTAAAAATTGAAAAGAGCTTGAGCGGCGATCCGGCGAATACGATCGATTCCACCGCCACGCAATTTGAAGCGGAGGCCTCTCTGGCGCATGCATTGGCGCGGATGATTCTGTATAATTACGACCAGGACGAAGAAGAGTGGCTGGCGGAAGGGTTTGCCATGTGGGCGCGTTGGATCAACGGTTATAAATTTTACAGCAAACCGTCGGAAACCGCCTATCTCAACTTAACCTCGCTAAAACCCAAGGATCGTAATAATCTTTTAGCATGGGGCGATTCCGACGACTTGCGTCGTGAACGCGAAGCCTCTTTTGCTTTTTTTGATTTTCTATATGAAAAATATCTGCAAACCAGCGAAAATACACGGACGCTGCTGCAAGATACAGCCAACGGTATGAACAGCCTTTCGCCCTTTTTGGGCGATAAATCGTTTTCAGACATTTATGAAGAATATTCATTGACCCTTTACTTTGACCAGCTCGGGGACCAATTCAAAGGCGGCATGTACGCCTTAAATAATATTGATCTGGAATACCGCGTACTGCCGCCGAACTGGGGCTTTTTACCGGGAACGGAACCGCCTTATAATTATGTATTCCCCGGTTATTCCTGGTATTATTATGTGGCGGATTTTTACAACGGATCCCAAAACGGGGCGCCGTCATTGGATTCGGTGGTTGTATTTAACGGCGATGATCAAAGCACCTTTCACGTTTACGCCATCGAACAAAAATCGTTTGAATTCGATCCGGATAACTTTTCGGAGAGCGATGTCAAAATAACGAAATTGGAATTGGATGAGCGAAACCGGGCCGAATATATTCCCGACGCAAAACGCTCTGAAGATGATCCGGATGAATATGTCCAATTGCATTTGATGGTGGTCTCGAATGAACCTGCAACCATTGACGGCGGAGCATTCACTTTAAGCGCCGAAGTACAGCCTCCGCAAATGGTCAGTTTCTATCCCTTGCAAAATAAAGCCCTGGATAAGTATTTTGAAATTTACGCCTTCTCCGACGAAAAATTATACATGGACGGCGGAATGGAATTTTTCCTCGGTGCAGATGAAGCAGGACAGGGCCCCATGGTGGAAGCAAGCAACGGTGATATGACGGCAAGTCTTAACCTGAGCACGTTTTTCACCGACGAGAGCAATATTTTTGTTTACAAGGGCCTGTTCGATCTCGATTCGCTTTTGGTAGGCGAGAGCGGCCAGATTTCCTTTACCGAATACGGAGAAGATATTGCGGGTAATCGCATTGCCCCGCTATCAATGGGTCCGCTGAATTATAAATTAGCGAAGCCCGGCCTTACGCTGGCCATGAGCGATAAAGACAATAATATTCAACTGATTGCTGAAGAAGGTATGGATGAACAACAATATGTAACTCTGTTTACCATTCCAAAGGCAAACAGCAAACGTCTGGAAAAACTCAACGAAAATGCATCCATCAGCGATACTTATATTCTGGGACCGGTGGGGCGGCATGTTGAAAATACCACGATTACCTTATCGTACGCTGACCTGGAGATTGCTGATATTGAAAAGCTGGGCATCTATGTTAAAACGGACGGTCAATGGAAATATGTGGATAGTGAAGTGAACCCAACCAATAAAACGGTTTCCGCGGAAATCGATTATCTGGGTCAATATCGCCTGCAGAGCGGCGATGTTACTTCCGAAGTGGTGGATAACATTCCTGACCAGTACAAGTTGAGTCAGAATTATCCCAACCCCTTCAATCCATCAACCGTTATCAATTATCAGTTGCCTCAGAACAGCAAAGTACAATTGGTAATCTATAATGCCTTAGGACAAAAGGTGGCGACGCTGATTGACAAAAAACAGGAAGCCGGTTACCATTCTTATAAATTCGATATCAACACATTGGAAAAATCCTTACCGAGTGGTATTTATTTTTACACCATCAAAGCCGGTTCATTTCATCAAACAAAGAAAATGTTGCTAGTAAAGTAAGTTCGGTGATGGAGGAGATATGTTAATGAGAATTTGCAATATTGTGTTATCCGTTTTTATAGTCTCGGCCCTTCTGGTGTTCACCACGGGCTGCGACGAAAGCAGTGAAGACGTCCCCACTTCCTTTAACAATATCGAAAACTACATGGAGGAAGGATGGGATTACTACCAAAACGGACAGTATGAAAATGCCATTTCTTCGTTCAATAATGTCCTGCAGCGTCAGGCCGATTACCTCAATGCCTATGTGGGTATCGGTTGGGCGCATTATAAACTGGGTAATTTGGATGAAACGGCCTCTAATTTTGCGTTTGTTGTTTCGCTGGCTAAAATTCAGGATAAACAGGATGCTTTGGCTGAAGCGTATGCCGGTCTTAGTTTGACGGGCGTTCAGCGCAAGATAATGGCGGAAGCCGAGAACGATATGGTAACAATGGTGGATGTCACAAATAATGAGATCGCTCAGTACGGTAAGTTATTGACGGAAATAGAACCGGACTATCAGCACGCCTATGATCCCGAAGAAATAAACGGCTCCAATATTCAAATGGAGATGGCCAAAGCCTATTACAGCATCAAATATTTTTACGATGCCATCTGGACGGTCGATCAGATGCAGAGCGGAGCGCTGAGTGATCTCCTCACGGAGATCAGTTATATCGATAGCAGCCGTGTTTTCTTCACAGCCAATATTACCGATGAAGACCAGATCTTTCTGGATGATACGAGAGAAGATGGCGGTGAAATTGTCGATGATCTGACCAATCTGATTACGCTTGATAACGTCGAAAGTATGGACGGCGAAGAGGCGCCACAGCAAGTGCATATTGTAGAGGGAACGCGAGTGTATTTTCCCAATACGGCCGTCGATGTCTTCAGTGAAACAATAACGGCTAAAGACACGGTAATGGCCGGCGATACATTAAATGTATTGATTCCCAGTAAAGATCGCGTTTATGAAGTCATCGAAATAGTGGATGAAGACATGGCGCCGGTTAACGGAAACCCTGTGATGAATGCTAATGGCAAAATCGCTCATATTCAGGTGCCTCAGGCGGGGACGTATGAGGTGGAATACCGCTTTAATCGTCAATTGAGGATCACATACAAATCATCCTCAAGCTTTATGCAATACATGGATATCATTGCAAATAAATTGTATGAAATCCAATGATTAAAAGCAGTGCAATGAAAAAAAGTTAAAATATGGGATGAAAGGAGGTGATGGCAGGATTCACTCAGGGAAATTATTCCAGGTTTAATTTAATGTTTAACCATTAACAAAATGGAGAGTCTTATGTTCAAGAAGCTAACTGTATTTGCTCTTGTCCTGTTCTTTGCTATGAGTGTCTGGGCTGTTAATCGCGGCGATGTTAAAGCGCCTGCAGATCAACAGCAATCCATCGAAAAGAACATGCCGCAAGAAGTTTATATCGCACCCGATGGTCAAATTAAGAAGGATTTGCCATCTCCATACAACGAACTGGGCATCAAGCCGAATCGCGAATTTAAAGACGCCCAGCCGTTAAAAAAACCGTTGCCCTATCTTGATGAACCGCAATTGGATGCATTTGAATCATATATTGAATATGCAATGCGTCCATACGATGCGGGATTTATTTTCAGCGGTACCGATAGTGTGGGACAATGGTTTCGTCCGGTAACGCAGTGTTCGCTGCTGGCCATCCGTATCGATTTTAACACGGATGCCGTCGGTCGTACCTATAATGTTGAAGTCCATCGTATCAATCCTGAACACGACGGCGTCTATGATTTCAGCGCCGGCACCGAATCAGGCGCCAGCCCCGGCGGCTTCCCGCAGGACTGGACCGGACGCTTGATGGGAAGCTATGAGCACACGGTATCCCAGGCCGGTTATATCGAATTACCGGTAAGCGTTTTTGGCATCTCCGAAGAAGATCAGAATCTGGGGTTGCACGACTTTCAGGTAAAATGGTGGTTCGATCCGGCCGAAACCGGCCAGGACGAGGCGCAACTTTATGGCGACCTGCCCGCACCGTTCAATCACCATGGTATTAAATATTATGCCGAAGGTCAGGGAGGCGATCCCACGCCGCGCTGGGTACCGCGTTATAACTTCTCGATCGACGCGAAAGTACTGTACTACGGCGACCCGCCACCAACCATTTCCGGCGACAATGAAATCCCCGATCAGTACAATTCTCTGAACCCGGGTCCCTATACGGCTGAAGCGACCGTCAATGATCTGGGAACGGATGTATTCGAGGGTTACGTTCGCAAAGTCGCCATCATTATGGACAACGATGACGATCCTTTTAACGGACCCAATGATACGACCTACGTTTATGAAGACGAAGCCGGCGGCGATGAAATGTCGGAAGTTACGGTAAGCTATGACATCGCGAATCCGGGCGTCGGCAATTCCGTTTATTACTGGTGGTACGCCGAAGATAACGGCGCGGAAAATACCGATGATCCAGCGGCACAAACGCATACAGCAACAAGCGGCAAGCATCATTTCACGGTCCGGGAAAAGAATCCCAACGCCACGATCCTGTTAGTGGATGATTCCGGCGACCAGGGCTTTCGCGAGAATATCACATCGACCCTGAACGCGCTCGGTTATATCCATGACGTATGGAGCACCGCTGACGGCGATTCCATGACCTTTGAAGTTTTGGATCTCTATGAAACGGTCATCTGGTTTAATGGCGTCGCTACCGGCGGCTGGCTGGCAGGCGGTCTGGATGATACCGTTGTACCGCGATTCCTGGATCAGGGCGGAAAGAACTTCTTTTTCAGTTCTTCCGACTATGTAGGCATCGTGGAAGACGATTTTTCCGATAATTTCAAAGCGCCGGGCGACGATACGCCGACGGAAGACTTTGTCACCGATTATCTGAAAATCGCCCTGTTCCGTGATGACGCTAACCTGGGCGACGGTAGCGGACCGCGCGGTTCCTATTCTCAGGACACGCTGTATCGCGGCGTAGCCGGCACCTTTATGGAAGGCATCGGTGAATTCGAATCCGATCCCTTTGATTTTGGTCTGGCTAACTGGAACGGCGAAGCGTACGCATCCGATGGTATGGATGTATTAAACGTTTGGGACGCCAGTGTTGGTGACTGGAATCCGGCTGCTGGCATCTATTACGAGGGCGACTATAAACTACTGTTCCTGCCGTGGACGTTTGAACACATCCACTCCGGCGAGGTAAGGGCGGATTTCATCAGCCGTCTGATGGCGCCGGATCAGTTTGACGTTAATGCCGCACCGATTTTTGCTAATCTGGACGGATCCCGCTACAAGGTATCCGGAACCGGTCCGTTCCCCGTTTCCGTGGATGTAGAGGACAGCGACGGTTCGGTCGAATCGGTTGAATTGGGTTATACCGTGGATAACACGGGCGAATGGACCTGGATGGCCATGTCGGCCGCTGAAGGCAATACCTTTACAGCCAATCTGCCGGCGCTGAGCGATCAGGATACCATGTACACCTACACAGTGCGTGCAACGGATGATGCCGGATCAACCCGTTATTTTGACGGCGATCCCTATTATCTGGAGCGTTCCAGCTTCACGCCGCAAAACAGCATACTCTATGTCGGTGAAAATCCGTATGACTGGTGGCACGGAGACAATGTGGACTCCATCATGACCGCTACCATGGATAAGTTCGACGCCGAATACGATGTCTGGGATGCCGACGCTATGGGTATGATGGACGCCAAAACCATTCTGGATGAATACGATGCGGTTATTTACTCCGGATATTCGGATTGGGTAAACATTATGCCGCGCAAAACGGCAGAAAATCCGTTCACCGAATATATTGAAAACGGCAATTACTTCGTCTATACTTCCGAAGAAATCTTAGGACTCTGGGAAGACTGGGGCGACGGTGAACTGTTGGCGCCTGGTGATTTTGGCTATGATGTTATGGGCGTAACTTCCGTTTTCCACGATTTCGGTTATTTCCGGATGTATCCGTTTAATGCATCGTTTGTCAATGCCGGCATCGACTCCATGGAAATGGATACGCTTCTGAATTTGACAAACTATTCGGATTATATGACGTTTGCCGATGGATACACCGTACCTTTCCTCGGATATGACGGCGCCAATAATTTCTATGCCGGTACCCAGAATCCCGAAGGAAATATGGTATTCCTGGGCTTCCATATCGCACGTCTGGAAGAATCGGCTCGTGATCAGGTCATGGAAAATATCCTGAATGAGGTTACCTCCATTGAAGACGAAGCCATTGCAGACAACAAGCTGCCGAATAAGTTCAGTCTGAAACAGAACTATCCGAACCCATTTAACCCGGTTACCAACATCGAGTTTGCTCTACCGAAAGCAACCGATGTGACCATAACCATCTATAACGTGCTGGGTAAGAAGGTTCGTACACTCTACAACGGACAAATGAATGCCGGTAGCCATAAACTGGTCTGGAACGGTCTCAATGAGAACGGGTCTCAGGTTTCCAGCGGTATTTACATTTACAAGATGGAAGCTGCCGACTTCAACGCAACCAAGAAGATGGTATTGATGAAATAAGATTCATCACCACGCTTCTGACATAAAAACTGGGGATGCTTACGTATCTCCAGTTTTTTTTTGTATAAAATTTAAACGAAGTTTTACTGTATATACGAAAAGAGCCTGCGTCGAAACAAACGAAAAACGATGATCGTTTTAAGCAGTCCAACACAACACCCGGCGAACGTATTTTGATGAACGGCACATAAAAATACTAAAGCAATGATTATTTTAAAACGATTTAAAATATTGAAAAAAGGTTGAAAGCATGTTAAGGCAATCAAATTTAGAATTTTCTGAGGAATGTCTTGCCATGCTTTTAAAAACGATAACGTTTTTGAAGAGCGGAAGAATTTAGAAAACATTTTCAATATTCTTAAATCGAACTGAGCTAAGGGAATTAATAGAGAAACATTTAATTTTTATATATATCGAAACAAGTGTATTATTAAACCATGGTGGTAAGCATGAGAACAATCGTAATATTATCTTTAACGCTTTTCTTCGGCGTCTTCTCGCTTCTTGCAAAAAATAAGAGCGATTCGCGGAAAACCGTACAAATGTCCGAACCCGACGTTACGGCAACCATGGCGCAAAATATAAGCGGTCATTACGGTAATAATGGCCCCGAATTTACGCCGGGTATCATTGTTGTTAAATTGAAGGATGACCGCATGCCGTTGAGCCATTCCTACAATGAGTCCCAAAAGCAATGGATAACCCAATACCCTGCACTGAATCAAATTATAAAGCAGGTCGGAGTCGCTTCGATACAAAAGGTTTTTCCCTTTAAAAACCAACAAAAGCAAAAGGTACAAACCGATCTCTCAAAAATATATTATTTTCGTTTTGATGCTTCCAGGGATGTGCATTCGGTAGCATCCGAATTTTCGCAGGATCAAAATATTGTCTATGCGGAGCCGTTAAAAGTGCACCGCATGTATGGTACGGTACCCAATGATCCCAAATATCCCGATCAGTATCATTTCAATCCCGTTCAGGCGGAATTGGCCTGGGATATTACACAGGGCAGCGAGGATGTCATCGTCGGCATCATCGATTCCGGCGTCGATCTCTTTCATCCCGATTTGCAGGATAATATCTGGGCCAATGAAGTCGAAATAAACGGCACGGATGGCGCCGATGATGACGGCAATGGCTATGTGGACGACTATCACGGCTGGGATTTCGTGGGCGCTTCTTCGTCCAATATTGTACCGGATAACGATCCCAATCAAACCGGCGGAAGCGCCCATGGGACGCATGTGGCCGGTATTACCGGCGCTGTTGGAAATAATGGAACCGGCGTAGCCGGTATGAGCTGGGATGTGCAATTAATGGTTACCAAACACAGCCCGGATACAGAGTCGCGTTCTATTTATTTCGGCTATGAAGGTATCGTTTACTGCGTGGACAATGGCGCCGATATCGTTAATTTAAGCTGGGGCGGCAGCTTTTCTTCGGAATATGCACGCGATATCATCAATTATGCTTATGAGAATGATGTGCTGGTGGTGGCCGCTGCAGGAAACGACACACAGGAAAACAATTATGAACCGCCGGACCGCGTTCCGCCCCATTATCCTTCGGCCTATGAACATGTTCTATCAATCGCCAATACCACCAATGTGGATGTTTTGGACAGCAGCTCGCTTTACGGCGAAACGGTCGACCTGGCTGCGCCGGGCACTATTTTGAGCACTATTCCGACCTCACAGGGCAGTTACGACACGTTCGTCGGTACATCGATGGCGTCACCCTTGGTGGCCGGTGTCGCGGCCCTGGTTAAGACCATGCATCCGGATTGGACAAACGACCAACTGGCGAGCCAAATTAAGTTTACAACCGATAATATCGATTCCATCGGTAATAACATGGACTATGTGGAGGCCGGAGGCTATGGCGCCGGCCGCGTTAATGCCTTCCGCGCGGTGAACGAACCGGCGGGCATTGATATGAAAATCAACCGCCTGATCACGAATGACAGTAACGGCGGCGACGGCGACGGACAGCTCGAAAGCGGAGAAACCATCGAAATAACGCTTGATCTATCTAACACATGGGGCGCCGCTAACGATGTTCTGGTTACTTTTGAAACGGATGATTATGCCATTGAAATAATGGATAATTCCGCCTCATTCGGCGATATTCCCGGCGGCGCTAAAAGTGTGACAAGCAGCGATAAAATTGTTTTTAAAATCTCCGAGGAATCGCTGCCGCATAATGTCGATTATATGTTACGTATCCAATCATCAAACGCTGATGAAATCGTGTTAAATCAGACCCTGGCCATTGAGCCCATGGTATTGGTGGTCGGCGATTATACCGATAATGATGTAAGCGGATATTATCTCGATGCGCTGGATTCTTTGGGAATTGTGTATGATTACAAACATAAAAAGTTCGATCCCATCATGGAAGATGAACTGAATCAGTATCCGCTGGTAATCTGGTCTTGCGAGTGGGCCTTTCCAAGCCTGGATTCGCTGGACCGCGACTATATTTCCGATTACCTCGACAGCGGCGGAAGATTGTTTCTATCCGGCCAGGATATCGGCTGGGATTTAGCGGACCGGACGAGCGGCAACAATGAATATTCCCGGTCGGACGGACTTTCGGAAATCTTTTACAACAGCTACCTGAAAACCGAATATTTAGCGGACGCATCGCCGTACGCGACTCTCAGCGGTGTAACGGATGACGCCATCGGCGATGGTTTAACGTTTGAAATTTTCCAACCGGGGCGCAGCAGTAAAAACCAATATCCGGATGAAGTCCGGCCTTTTGGCGGATCCGTTAGTATTTTTAATTATCCCGATGGAACCAGTGGCGCTGTCCGCTATGATGGGGCTTATCGCCTCGTCCATTTCAGTTTCGGCGGTTATGAGGCCATTACCGACGATGCGACGCGTCTGAAAGTGATGCGACGGGTGATCAACTGGTTGAACGGTCTGGAAATCGAACACATGCCTCTCAATGATACGGAAAACACCAGCGATAACTACGAAATCACGGCGCAGGTCAATTCAAATGTAGATGCTCTGGAATCGGTCGATCTTTACTGGGATATTGATGGGACGTTCCCTTATAACAGGATCACGATGGATGAACTATCCGAAGGGAATTACCATGCCGAAATTCCGGTCCAGAATGAAGAAGAAGTTCGATATTTTATCTTTGCACGTACCACAAACGGAACCTATACGCCGATAAACATCAATCGCTTCTACGTAGGCGAGGATCAAATCCAACCCGACATCAGCGTTCTCTCCCGGCCGTTTGAAACAACCATCAGCGCGGACGGTCCATTTCACTTTTTTGTGAGCGCCGAGGATAATTTGGGAATCGATACGACCGCCTGTTATTTACACTGGTTCAATGAAGCCCAACAGGATTCACTGGCAATGCAGTATACAAACCATGATCGCTTTGAGGGAGAACTGCAATTGCCAACAGAGCTGGCTTTGAATGAACAAATCCAATACTATTTTACGGTAGACGATCGTTCTTCCAACCGAAATCGGGTATATTCCGACACCTTTGCGTTGCAATTGGATACGACGGAAGTTTTGGATGATTTTGAACGGAACACGATCAAATGGCAAACCGACGCATGGGGCAGGGATGATAAATTCAGCAAGTCCGGCGATTATTCGATTTCGGACAGTCCCGGCGACGATTATACCAATAATGCTGAAAATGTATTAATGTATCAATATCCGCTGGATTTGAGCCCGTATAAAAATGCCTGGTTCGATTTTTGGTTGCGCCACAATTTGGTTGCCAACGAAGATTCCTGTTTTATCGAATTAAGCAGCGACAGCGGTCAGACCTGGCAATCCGTCGCCGGTTATTCCGGAAAATTGTTTTATTACAAACGCCACGAGGCGGCATTCCCGGAATTTACGGGAGAAGGCAACGAACAGGTATGGTTGCGCGTACGCGTTTCAACGGATTCCGCAAACGTAAAAGACGGCGTATATATCGATGATCTGCAGATTCATACATCCTTCATGGCGCCCACGGCATTGGACAGGCAACCGATAGCTTCGGTACCGGAAACATACTATCTGAAACAAAATTATCCTAATCCGTTCAATCCGGCTACAACGATTGAATTTGGTCTCGTGAAGAGAGCCGAAGTTACATTGAATATATATTCCATATTAGGACAAAAGGTGAAAGCCCTGGTCGATGATGAATTACGAGCGGGCAAATATCGGATGCAATGGAATGGCGCCAATGAATTCGGAAATCAGGTTGCCAGCGGCTTTTATGTCTACCGCCTGACCGTAAAAAACAAAGACGGTGGCCCGGATAAAACCTTTATTCGGAAGATGTTACTGATTCGATAAACGGGAAGTCCGGATATAAGTGGAGAATTTTTACAAAAAAGGAGGGCAAATCGGCCCTCCTTTTTTTTATTTATGGCGAATCCATTTAATGATTTCGGGTAAATTCGGGCGTTTGCCGTACATTAAAATACCGATGCGATAAATTTTGGAGGTAAGCCAAATCAACACTAAAATGGTTAACGCCAGAATCACGATGGCCGAAGCGATCTGTAAAAATCCGGGCGCTGTGAGATTGATGCGTGCGAACATTAGAATGGGTGAAAAGAACGGTATTAATGACATGGCGGTTACCAGTGTGCTATCCGGATTTTTCACCAGCAAACCGAGAATCATTAAGGGAATGATCAATAGAAAAACAACCGGTCCGCCGACCTGCTGGGCTTCCTGCTCGGAATTGGAGATGGAACCGATGGCGGCATACATGGCTGCGAATACAAAATAACCGAGGATATAAAAAATAACAAAATAGATGAAAATCATGGGTGAAAAATTAAAGTAATCTTTCGAGATAGGAAGAATATTGCCGCCGAACAGGATAAGACCGATGCCAAAACTTGCCCAGATAATGTACTGGGTAAGACCCACCGACCCCATACCTAAAATTTTACCGGCCATCAGTTGAAAGGGATTGGATGATGACAATAATACTTCGATAATACGGGTGGTTTTTTCCTCGATAATACTGCGCATGATGCTGTTGCCGTGTAAAATTATAGTCATGTAAAGGATCAAGACAAAAATAAATGTACCGAAATATTCTTCGGCGAAACCGCGCTCGCTTTCCTGGCCGCTCTCTGTAATTTTAATCGTTCGTAATTCCAACGGCCGGGTAAGTTCGTTTATAAACGCCGGTTCTAAACCGCTTTTTTGAATTCGGTGGTCATTTATGATTTTACGAACGCTATTGCGCAATTGCCGGTTGACATCAATGTTGGCCACATTCTTGGCGAAATAATGAATTTCATCGCTTTCAAGCACATTGGCGGGTATGTGTAAAAATCCTTCGACGTTTTTTTGGGCCAGATTGGCTTTTTGTTGCTGAACAACCTCATCGGAGGATTGTAATCCTTTATCAACGCGATTTAACAGATAGCGCTGGGATCCGTCCTTTAGGGTATCATCCTTCAATGTGTTCGCCAGTTCGCTATAAACAAAACCGGTTTCATCCAAAACATTGATGCGGATCGATTCCTGAGATTCCAACGTCAGCAACATAGAAGGAACGATGCCAAGGGCGATCATGATAACCGGCATAAGAATCGTAATGATGATAAAGCTCTTTTTGAGCACGGATTCTTTATATTCGCGCTTCATGAGGATAAAAATCTTATTCATCATCATACCCTCCCGATGCCAGAGATATGAAAATTTCGTTCAAGCTGGAACGGTGCGACTGCATTCGTGTAACTTCGACTTTATCCACGATCGCTTTTAAGAGATCATTGGTTTGGCGGCCGTCTCCGAGCTGAACTTCAATATATTTACCGTAATCATCAAAGTGTTTGACCATTTCGAGACCTTTAATGAATTGCGCATCGCCCTTCACTTCAAGTTGAATGCTGCGTTCGCCGTGTTGGAGCTGAATCTCCTGAAGATTGCCGTCCAGAACCTTGCGTCCGCGATTGATCATGACCACTTCGTCGCACAATTTTTCGGCGGTATCCATCATGTGTGTAGAAAGAATTATGGCCTTACCCTGGGATTTCAGTTCTAACATTATGTCTTTAACCAGGTTGACGTTAACCGGATCGAGACCGGCAAACGGTTCGTCGAAAATGATTAATTGGGGATCATGAAGGATGGTGCTGATGAACTGGAGTTTTTGTTGCATGCCCTTAGACAGCTCCTGAACTTTCTTTTCCGTATGCTGGGCCAAATCGAGACGCTCCATCCACCTGAGCGCTTTTCCCTGCGCATCGGCGACGGCCATGCCGTGCAGTTCACCCATAAATTTGAGCAAATCCAGTGTTTTCATTTTTTGATACAAACCGCGTTCTTCGGGTAGATAACCTATTTTGGCTTTCATGGCATCGTTCATGGTCTGGTTAAATAATAAAACCGAACCCGAATCGGGGACCATTATATTCATAATCATCCGAATGGTGCTGGTTTTGCCGGCGCCGTTGGGACCCAATAAACCGTGGATATGCCCGCTGTCCACATCAAAGCTGACATCATCAACGGCTTTGAACGAACCGTATGATTTGCAGACGTTGTGTACTTCCAAAACTGCCATAACCGCTCCTCTTTTAAATAGTCGAATGAGACGATATCATTATTTCATATTGGATAAAAGATAACGCCTTACGTAATAAATTAAAAGAAGTTTTATGTTAGAAGTGTAAAACGATCGCATTCGTTATCTTTCGTTACCAGAGGAAAATCGAAAGAATATTTGAACGAGCGAAGCGCTTCCTCCGCCTCGAAGCTCAATATCATCATTGTAACGTCGGACTATTGAATTAAAAATCAAATTTGGTTAACTTATACATTTATATCAAGAAAAATCAGTATATTAGTGTCGTGTCTATTAGAGCGATTAAAAGGGGTAATCGTCGGGTATGATGGTTCGCAGACATTTCCTTAATTTGATAACGGGCTTGTTTGGTGGTAAAATCATTTTTAGCCGGCCTTTGTTTCTTTTTCAAAACAACCTCTTTGCCAGGCAGTACCAGCATGTTACGGTTCAGAACACGGTGAAAAATATCTCTGAAAAAATCATCTACAAAATCCGAAACGGTTTGATATATATCCCCTTAACAAGTTTTGCCCGCATCAATGATTACGGAATTTTTACCAACGACAGCCGCCGTAAAACCGTTCTTTATGTCGGCAACGATAAAATTAAATTCACGGCCGATAACAGTTTTATAATTCTCAATGAACAGATATACCAGTATTTTCACGAGCCGGCCTGGTTCGAGGGAGAATTATGGGCGCCTGCTGAAGTTTTGGCGGACCTGTTTACAAACTATACATCCATAAAGATGCGTTTCGACGCCAGGGCTAAAGAATTGGTGATCGGTTCAAAAAACGTCAATATTACCGGAGTGCAGATTTCGGAGAAAGCAAACGGTACGCTGATTCAGTGTTTTTCGAACCGTTCCTTTAAGGAAAAAGAAATTGCCTTGAAAATTGTGAACGATTGGTTGTATGTAGATGTGTTTGGCGGGCGCGTGGATACGGAGTCTATTGCAGCGGTGGCTGTGGATGGAGTCGTGAGTAAAGTGCAGGCCATTCAGTTCGAGCAACTTGTTTCCCTGGCTTTTCGGTTGAATCAGCCGATCGAAAACAAGGAGCTTGTTGTTAATAACGAAGCCAACGGTTTTATCGTGAATCTGCGAACCAAAGAACAGCTGGCGCGCAGGGAGGAAGAGGATTCGGAAAATGAACTGGAAAAACAAAAAAATGATTGGCTCGTCGATACGATCGTTATCGATCCCGGACACGGGGGGAAAGACCCGGGCGCCATCGGCTATGGCAACTTGCGTGAAAAAGATATCGTCCTGTCCATCGCTTTGAAACTGGGAGCTATCATTAAAAAGGAATTGCCGGGCATTAAAGTGGTTTACACCAGGGATGACGATACCTTTATTCCGTTATGGAAACGTACGAAAATCGCAAATAATCATGACGGCAAACTGTTCATCAGTCTGCACTGTAACGCAACCAGCGGTGGACGCGCCCGTGGGTTCGAAACTTACTTTTTGAGCGCCGAAAAAGACGGCAAAGCCCGTGATGTGGTATTACAGGAAAACGCCTCCATTCAGTTCGAAGATCGCGAAGATAAAAAACGTTATGAAGGGATCAATTTTATACTTGCAACAATGGCTCAAAATGCCTTTATTAAGCAGAGCCAGTATTTAGCCACGACGGTACAAAAATCGCTCGCGAAGAACCTGACGCCGATAGGCATGAAAGATCGCGGCGTTAAACAGGGACCGTTCTGGGTGATGGTCGGCGCAACCATGCCCAATATTTTGGTCGAAACTGGTTTTATTTCGAACAAATACGAAGCCAAACTGTTAAAAAGAAGATCCACTCAAATGCAATTGGCCGAGGCCATGTTTGAGGGTATCCGTAAATATAAAAACGATATTGAAAATTCAATTTGACATGAAGAATCCTATTGGCATTTTTGATTCCGGTATTGGTGGTTTAACCGTAGTTAAACAACTCATGCGCCTCCTTCCTGATGAACAGCTGATCTATTTTGGCGATACGGCCCGTATTCCATACGGTACCAAATCCAATCGCCTGGTACAACAATATGCACTTGAGGACGCTTATTTTTTATTGCAATATGATATCAAGTTACTGGTTGTCGCTTGCAATACCGCCTCTTCCATCGCGCTCAATGTGTTAAAAGAACAACTCGATATCCCGGTTGTCGGCGTGGTGCATCCGGGCACGGACGCTGCGGTGAAGTTAACGCGCAACAACCGGATTGGCGTTATCGGCACATCGGCTACCATTAACAGCAATGCTTATGCCCGGTCCATCTATTCCATAAAATCCGAGGCCGGTGTAAGCAGCAAGGCCTGTCCACTGCTTGTACCGTTGGTGGAAGAGGGTTGGCTGGACGACGAGATAACGATTCTGACCTTAAAAAAATATTTGAAGCCCCTGATGGAAGAGAACATCGATACGCTTATCCTCGGCTGTACCCACTATCCTCTTTTACAAAACACGATTCAACACGTCGTTGGACCCGACGTAACGTTAATCGATTCCGGCAAAGAAACGGCGCGTGCGGTAAAGACGATAATGGAGGAATCGAATCTGGAAAACAAGAGCGGTCGTGTGGCGGATAATAAATTTTATGTAAGCGACATACCGGCCAAATTTCAAGAAGTGGGATCCCGCTTTCTCGGAGCTCCGCTTCACAACATTGAACGGGTAAATTTTGAAGATTTTCTCATAGAGGCGGGCAAGCGGATGCCCCGCCTGGATGAGGCCATGCCATAAAGCATTGATAGTGAGGATTTATATGCGTACCCTAATCCAGTTCATTTTCATAACCGGCGTTATGTTCAGCGCGGCAAATGCAAATAATGGATTAACAAGTGGTTTTGAGTTTCTTCGGACCGATTTCAGTCCGCGGACCACTGCCATGAGCACCGCCCATCTGGGTCTGCGCGGAGATTTAAATACCATGTTTATAAATCCGGCCGGCATGGCCTATCTGAAAAACCAACAGTATGGATTTAACTATACCAACTACCTGCTCGATATTTCAGGCGGTTTTGCCGGTTATGCGCGCCCCGTGGAAAAGCTCGGCCTTCTGACCGTCGGGCTGATTTACATGGATTACGGCTCGTTCGATGAGACAAACGAATACGCGGAAATTACCGGTGAAACTTTCTCGGCGAATGAGCTCGCGCTTGGCGTAGGCGTGGCGAATCGTCTTGATAAACACTTTGTTTATGGCGTCAACCTCAAATACGCCTTTTCCAAAATCTCGCAATACAATGCTTCGGCCGTGGCCATCGATTTCGGATTGAGTTATAGCGCGCCCTTCATGGAGGATTTGTATTTTTCTTTCGTCCTGCGCAATCTCGGCTACAATTTTGAGTATTACAATAATACCGAGGAAACGTTGCCCTTAAGCCTGAGTATGGGCTTCAACAAGAAATTAGCCCATCTGCCTCTGGATATCGGCGCCTCTGTCAAAGATTTGAATGTACAAACCGATCCCTTCTGGGAACGGATTTTGCGGTTTTCCGTTGGCGGCGAGTTCACGATGAGTGAAGCCCTGCGGCTGCGATTGGGCTACGATCACGATGTGCACAGCGGCCTCGACCTGGAAAACGAGACCACCGGCAAAAAATTCGGCGGTTTAGCCGGGGGCCTCGGCATATACTGGAAAGATTACCGGTTTGATTATGCCTATTCCAATTACGGCGGCCTCGGCAATGTACATCGCTTTGGTATCCGCGGCACACTTTAAACGGCTTCAAAAATATGTTTATTGATTACACAAAAATTCAGGTGCAGGCCGGCCGGGGCGGCAGCGGCTGCGTCAGTTTTCACCGCGAAAAGTTCGTCGATAAAGGCGGACCCGACGGCGGCGACGGCGGCAACGGCGGAAGCATTATTATCAAAGCCAACCGACATCTGCGTACGCTTCAGGATTATTCCTATCGCAAGCTATACCGGGCGAAACGCGGCCAGCATGGAATGGGCGCCAATAAACACGGTAAAAAAGGACCGGATATCACGCTAAAAGTGCCGATCGGTACCGTCATCAAGGATGCGGAAAGCGGCGAAATTTTAGCGGATCTGACCGAAGAGGACCAATCGACGGTCGTTGCCCGGGGCGGTCGCGGCGGCAAAGGCAACGCCCGTTTTGCGACGCCGACGCATCGCAGCCCGAGAGAATGGGAGGTGGGCGAACTGGGCGAAGAACGCTGGATTGAACTGGAACTGAAATTAATCGCCGATATCGGTCTGGTCGGGTTACCCAATGCCGGGAAATCCACCTTGTTGGCGCGCATCACGGCGGCGAAGCCTAAAATTGCCGACTATCCCTTCACTACGTTACAACCCAATTTGGGCATTGTGCCTTACCGCGATTTTAAAAATTTTGTCGTTGCGGATATACCGGGCCTCATCGAAGGCGCCCATGACGGTAAAGGCCTTGGTCATCAATTTCTGCGCCATATCGAACGGACGCGCGCTATCGCCTATCTCATTGATATTAATGATGAAGCACCCCAAAAAACCTTTAATACGTTGTATAAAGAATTGAAGGCGCACAGTCCGGTGCTGGTACAAAAACCGGCCGTCGTCGTTCTTAATAAAATCGATCTGTCGCCGCAGGAAATGCAAGAAACGGAATCCAAAATCAAAACGGAATACGAAATCGTTCCCATATCGGCTGTAACCGGACAAAACGTCCAAACCCTCACGGACCGTTTTTTTCGATTGATTGAAAAGGCCAGGGAACTCGAGGAAATCTACTGACAGCCATGGAAAAATTCTCCCTTGAGGCGCTTTTAGCGCTCTATTCCATTCCGTCCATAGGCCCTACCCGTATGCGGAAATTAATCTCAATATTCCGAACGCCCCAGGCCGTACTGGCCGCAGGTGCACGCCAATTGATGGATATCGAAGGGATCGATCACAAAACCGCACAAAAAATCAAAGCGGGACCCGATGAAGGGTTTATCAAAAAGCAAATCAAATGGATTCGTGAATATGAGGCGGCGATCCTGACTTATTGGGATGACGATTATCCGGAAACCCTCAAAAAAATTTATGATCCGCCCGCTTTTTTGTTTGTGAAGGGTCAAACGACCGTTTTAAAAAGCCGCTGTATGGCCGTTGTTGGAACGCGAACACCGACTCAATATGGAAAGCTAATTACCGAGCGCCTTACCAACGCGCTGGTAAGTAACGGTTTTACCATTACCAGCGGTTTCGCCCGCGGCGTCGATACACTTGCACATAAAACGACCGTCGAGAACGGCGGCCAAACCGTGGCCGTCCTCGGCAATGGCATCGATCGCGTATATCCGGCCGAGAACATCCAACTCATGGAAAAAATATTGCGATCGGGTCTGGTGATCAGCGAGTATCCCATGGGCGCCAAACCGGATGCGTCTAATTTTCCGAAACGAAACCGTATTATCAGCGGCCTCAGCGAAGGCGTCATCATTACCGAAGCCGGTGCAAAAAGCGGCGCCTTGATTAGCGCTTATTACGCACTGGATCAAAACCGGGAGGTATTTGCCGTACCGGGAGCCATTACATCGCCGGCCAGCGCGGGCGCCAATCTATTGATCAAGCAAGGCGCCAAATTAGTGCAAACGGCTGAAGATATTTTCGAGGAGGTCGGCGGTCAACAGCAGCTCGATCTTGCTGAAGCTGAGTCAAAACGCGAACCGCAAGATCTGGATGCCAACAGCCGAAAAATTTTATCCGTATTGAACAATGAACCGCAGCATATCGACCAACTGGCGGTAAAATGCGAATTGTCGCCATCGGAAACGCTTTCGGCGTTGCTTATGCTGGAACTACGCGGGCTGGTGAAGCAAATGGCAGGTAAAATGTTTGTACGTCTTTAACAATCATTGTATGATTTATAACGCACGCACTCCAATACTACAAAAATTAAATAATTCATATTTTAATCAATATGGCTCATACAGGTAAGGTATGTAATAATATAAAAAATCCTTTATGATTATAAACTCTTTTTTTATTGTTTATTAAGCATTTACATTGTATATTTTTTTCACAAACATTTTGTAAAAATAAAGGAAGTGCAAATTATGTATCCTATTCGTGAAGCCCGATTTCTGGCGCCGGATATCAAATTGTTCAAAATTGAGGCTCCTAAGATTGCTAAAAAGCGCAAAGCCGGTCAATTCGTGATCGTTCGTATTGCGGAAAACGGCGAGCGTATTCCATTGACAATTGCGGATTCAGACGATGCGACGGGCACCATTACGCTCATTGTACAAGGCGTGGGTAAAACCACCAAAGCTCTTAATATGAAGGAGGAGGGCGATCCGATTGTAGATGTGGTCGGCCCGCTGGGCAGTCCTTCCCATATCGAGAAATTTGGAACCGTGGTCAGTATCGGCGGCGGGGTAGGGACGGCCATAGCGTATCCCACAGCGGTGGCGCTGAAACAGGCCGGCAATTACGTTATTACCATTAACGGCGCGCGCAGTAAAGACCTGGTAATTCTGGAAGAGGAAATGAATTCTGTGAGCGATGAAGCATACGTTACCACCGATGACGGCTCTTACGGTTTTCACGGTTTTGTTACCCAGAAGTTACAGGAGCTGATCGACGCCGGACGGCAATTGAATTTTGTTCTCGCCATTGGTCCCATCCCCATGATGAAGGCAGTAGCGGATGTCACACGCGATCACAACATCAAGACGGTGGTGAGCCTGAACCCCATTATGGTGGACGGCACGGGCATGTGCGGCGGCTGTCGGGTCATCGTCAACGGCGAATCGAAATTTGCCTGCGTGGACGGACCGGAATTTGACGCCCATGCCGTGGACTTTAAAAACCTCGCGGATCGTAACAAGATGTATCAACGTCATGAACATCAGTCGCTTGAGCAATTTCTGGAAGAGTGTAAATTGGAAAAACAGGCGGCTGCCCTGAACGAAAAATCGTAAATGATTCAGTTTATCATTAAAAACAGAGTAAATCGTTATGCAGGAATTAACAGCTAAAGAACGGATGAAGATACCGCGCCAGGCAATGATCGAACAGGAGCCTGAAGTGCGGAATCGCAATTTTAGTGAAGTGAATCTGGGTTATAAAGCCGAAATGGCCCGGCAGGAAGCCTTGCGTTGTTTGCAATGCCCCAAACCAACCTGTATCCAGGGCTGTCCGGTGAATATTCAGATCAAGGATTTTATTGATATGATCGCCCGGGGCGATTATCTGGGCGCCGTTTCCAAAATAAAAGAGGACAACGCCTTGCCGGCGATTTGCGGGCGGGTGTGTCCCCAGGAAGAACAGTGCGAACAGGCCTGTGTGGTGGGCAAGAAACACGAGCCTGTAGCTATCGGCTACCTGGAGCGTTTTGTGGCCGATTATGAACGGGAAAGCGGGCATATATCTTATCCGAAAATAAAGGAGTCGACCGGTAAAAAGGTCGCCATTGTGGGCAGCGGTCCGGCCGGACTAAGCTGCGCCAACGATCTGATACAGTGGGGCCATGATGTCACCGTTTTCGAAGCGCTGCATGAACTGGGCGGCGTTTTGGTCTATGGCATCCCGGAATTTCGCCTTCCCAAAGATATTGTCCGTAAAGAGATCGACGGCTTGCGCCAGATGGGCGTGAAATTCGTGACCGATGCGGTCATCGGCCGCACTTCGACGGTTGACGAGCTGATGGAAGAGGAAGGCTTCGACGCCGTATTCCTGGGTGTCGGCGCGGGCTTGCCATGGTTTTTAAATATTCCCGGCGAAAATTTGATTGGCGTCTACACCGCCAATGAATTTTTAACGCGCGTCAATCTGATGAAGGCATATCAATTTCCGCAAAGCGATTCGCCGTTGTTGGATGTCAAAGGTAAAAACGTCGCGGTTTTCGGCGGCGGCAACACCGCCATGGACGCCGTCCGAACCTCGCTGCGCCTCGGCGCGGATAATGCCTACATCGTTTACCGACGCTCCGAAAAGGAGATGCCCGCCCGCGTGGAAGAGGTGAAACACGCCAAAGAAGAGGGCGTGCAATTTATGATGCTGACCAATCCCGTTGAGCTTATCGGGAATGAAGAAGAATGGCTCAAACAGATGAAATGCATTCGTATGGAGCTGGGCGAACCCGACGCCTCCGGGCGGCGGCGTCCCGTGCCGATCGAGGGTTCGGAGTTTACGGTGGATATCGACATAGCGGTGATCGCCATTGGCAACGGCTCCAATCCGTTAATCATGCAGACCACGCCGGAAATCGAAACCAGCAAACGCGGGACGATTGTCGTGGACAACGACACCATGAAAACCTCCAAAGAAGGCGTGTTCGCCGGCGGCGATATTGTTACCGGCGGGGCGACGGTTATCCTGGCCATGGGCGCCGGCCGCACTGCGGCAAAAGCGATCCATGAATATGTTATGAACGGCGCATGGTAACATCCTAACGGAGGCGCCGCCCGGCGTCTCCGGTACTTCATCGCGAATCATCAAGAATACTGATTCCATATTAACGGGATTTTTTCCCTTCCTCAAAAAAGGCAAAATGGGAATTATTCCCATAATCCGC
>CAZIVP010000009.1:0-155872 GCA_964542915.1 uncultured Calditrichaceae bacterium
TTAGGTTATGTTAAACATTTACCTTGGGAAGTCCAATTCCATCTGAAGCAAAACAGTGATAATGAATATGGATTTCAAAAAATTTTGGATCTGATTATTGACCACAAAAGTAAAACATCGGCACAGATCATTGATCATATATATAAGGATGTCTCTGCTTACAGTAAGCAATCCAACCAGGAGGATGATATTACCGCACTTATTTGTAAAGTAAAAGAGACTTACCATCTTAGCCATTGAGTTAGGGATGTCGATTCATTTCAGAAAAAGACATTCATTTTAGTCATTAAATCAAGAAATGTGAAATAAAATAAAGATATATGCCAAGGTATCCGGAGATGCGATCTTTACTCCTCACCCAGGTTTTTCACCTCCTGACGACGCGTATCATCAACCGCTTTGTTTAAATAATTAATGATGTAATGTAATTGTTCAAGCCTGATGCGCAACATAACGGTCCCTATCGACTTCTTTTTAAAGGTTAAAAACATGTCAATGGCCAAGCATTCGAACAACATGATAAACCGGCTTTTTAAAGCAGCTCAGGGTGTTTCTATGATGAGTTTACCATGCTCGGAACAGATAAAAGAGGTACACGACAGACGATAATGATTTTCTCCAAAGGAGTGGCTTTCGCCACATCTGACAAGTGTCTTAATAACGCCATCATTGCTCAGCACGATGATCAAAAAGTCTGCATGTCTTGCCGTATATAGGGCAAAGCGCCTCGTCGGAACGTTATTCGATAAATACTTCCACCTCTTCAGAGGTCATGTTCAAGACAACATCACATACATAGCAGGGAAGGGTGATACCCCGAATCTCTTTATATAAATTTGTATCATTCATAAGACAATTCGAATGATTTTCCAACTCACTTTCCAGTAAAGCCTTTTATATTAACACCACTTTGGGCAAGCCAACGTGTGTATGTATGACGGCGATCAGGGAACCGAATACTGATTAAAACTCTTGAATCAACCATTCGCCGGAAATTTTTAGAAATTGTTGCAATTTCCCTTGAGCACTCAATATATCCCTTAGCTTATGGGCTACACAGCGTTGCCTTTTCGGCTTTGGGAAAAAGCCATGTTATTGCTTTTATCAAACCTTCGTGACCGTCGCTCATAACCAATAAGAGATGTCCCAGGCCGCATAAAATCATATTTTCAAAAAAATCCGTCCAACTTTATTCTTGTTCCCTGCTGGGCTAAAGAAAATATGAAATACAAGTTCAGAATCGGAAAAAATATTTGACAATCAAAAAGTAATTATTATATTGTAAGTAAACACTTACAGACAAAAGGACAAAAAATGTTTACCGAACGACAAATGGAAATAATTACAGCAGCTATTGATTTGATCGCCGAGAATGGCATACAGAAAGTGACCATCAAGAATCTATCGGCACGCATTAACGTCACAGAAGCCGCCATCTATCGTCATTTCGCCAGCAAGATCGAAATTTTGCTTGCAATCCTGCACTATTTTAAGGATAATAATACCAGCCTTATAAATACGACTCTGGAGACACAGAAAAAGCCGTTGGAGCAATTGCAGGCGCTCATGCTCAGCCATTTTAAACTATTCGAGGAAAAACCCAGTCTTGCTTCGGTAATCTTTGCCGAAGAGATTTTTCAAAACGATAAACGCCTGTCTGAGACGGTATATGAAATCATGAAAGGTAATGAGCAAATCATGGTTCAAACCATAAAACGAGGACAACAAAGCGGCCACATTCGAAATGATATCGATAGTGAACGCATCGTCTTGCTTATCATGGGCATGCTGCGGTTGACCATTACCCGCTGGCGACTTGCCGGTTATGGATTTGATCTGGTTAAAGAGGGCATTGCCAACTGGCGGGCTATTAAATCTTTATTGAGTCCATAAAAATTTTTTTGTATCAAAAGTGAGTAAATAATTACAAACATAAAGGAGTGAATGATGAAATTTCATTGGCAGCAAATTTACTTTTTGGTGTTTGTGTGCCTGCTGGTCAATGTGGATTTTGCAAGAACTCAGGAAACATTGAGTTTGCAGGAAGCTCTGCAAGCGGCGCTAAATAACAATCCGACCGTATCCGGTGTGGAAGCCGATGTTTCGGCGGCGGAGGCGGACGTCTGGAATGCTTATACCGACTTTTTGCCTCAGGTGACGGTGAACGGGAGTTATACACGCTTCGAAGAACCGAATATTATTATACCGATCCACGAGGTGGGCGTGTTTCCGCCGCTGGATGACCGTATTTACGAGGGAAACATCCGTGCGCGCATACCGATTTTCAATGGCGGCCGCACGTTGTTCAGTACGCAGGCAGCCAGGGCGGAACTGGCGGCGAAACGTGCCCGAAAGAAAGAGGCCGCCGTCAATCTTCTGGAAAATGTCGCTACACTCTATTTAAAAGCGTATCGTTTAAGCGATCAGCAACAAATAATCTATCGACAACTACAGGCATTGGAGCAACGCCGGCATGAAGTAAAAATATGTGTAACGGAAGGCCGGGCCTCCCAAAATGATCTGGCTTTACTTGAATCATCATTAGAATCGTCGCGCAGCGACAGTCTGGAGCTCCACAGCCGAATGCGCAATCTACATACCCAATTGGGCCAGCTGCTTGGTCGTAAACAGGCCGTCGTACCCAAGCGGGAAACCGTACAGAGCCATAAAATTCCCCAATCATTACAACCTTCGTTAAACGAATCGGTCACCGGGCAGGCCGGACCACAGCTCCAACAGGCCAAACAACTTTTAGAGAAGAGCACTTCTATGGCGACAGCAGCAAAACTGAGCTTTATGCCCAGACTCGATGGTTTTGCACAATATACCTATCGGACCGGAGAAGAGAACTGGGACCCTGTGGGCGAATGGGCAGCAGGGCTTTCTCTCAACATTCCGATATTCAACGGCGGAAGCCGTATTGCGGAAATTCAGTCGTCCCGGAGACGAACAAAAGCAGCGGAGATGCGCTACAAGGCTGCCGAACTGGAACAGAACGCCCTCTTAACAAGCACATACGAAAGTTGGAGCTCCATTCGCATGCAAAAGCAACGTTTGGAGAGAGCCGTCCAAAATAAAAATGATTACGTCAAGTCGCGACAAGAACTATACAACGACGGTCGCCTGCCCCTGAGCGCCCTGCTCACGCAGGAAAATGAATTGCTGGATCTGCAACTCAAATTAAAGGCCAAAATGTACGACGAAAAAGAACAGGTTATCCGATTTTTTGCTGTAACCGGTCAATTAACGCAAGAAGACATCATTACCATTTTCAAAGGAGAAACCAAATGAAACCAACCTTAAGAACGGCAATGATTATAACAACAAGCACGGCTGTGATCATAGCTTTTTTGAACGGCTGCGGTCAAACGGCGAAACCGCCCTCCGAAAAACCGGCGGCTGTCCGCGTGATGAAAATTGAACGAAAAGATATGCGGCGGGACCTGCAATATCTGGGTACGGTGCATTCGAAGCAAGAAATAAAGGTATTGGCCCGGGTACAGGGAACGTTACAAAAATTACCCTTCGAAGAAGGCCAACGTATCAGGGAAGGCGATCTGCTCGCTCAAATCTATGCGCCGGATATTAAAGCGACTGTGGACCGTTTGCAGGCGGATAAACAATATTGGCAGAATCGCTATGAAAGCGATAAGCGGCTGGCTGCGAAACAGGCGATTCCTGAAGATCAGGTGGATGCCAGCGCCCGGGCTTTTAAATCTGCAAGGGCGGCTTTAAAGGAGGCCGAAGCCCGTTTTGCCAAGACGCGCGAATATGCGCCGGTCGAAGGAACGGTCCTGAAATGGTACATGGAGCCCGGCCAGCATGTTATGCCGGGCCAACCCATTTTACTCATCGGAAATGACGTAAGGGAAGTCCATGCATCGGTCGTTGAAAACGATATTAAAAAAGGTATTGAAAAAGGACAGATGGCGCTCATCGAGGACGGTCTCAAACGTGCCTATCAGGCCCGGGTTTCTGAAATTGCGCCAATGGCACGCGGCGCCTCGCGTACGTTCAATGTAAAACTCCGAATAACCGGCGCTAAGGATTTCGACTTACCGGTGGGCGCTTCTTTGGACGTGCATTTCATTTTAGAACAGGCCAAACAGGTCCAGGTGTTGCCCTTGAACGCCGTCGTTTATGAGAACAATAAGCCGCATATATTTTTGATCCGCGATAGCGTGGCTGTAAAACAGCCTGTAAAGATCGGAATTCAAAACAAAGGTTTGGTCGCCGTTTCATTCACATTCCAGGGGCAAAACTATGCAGCGGTTTCCAATCTGAACCAATTACACGACGGATCGCGAGTTTATCCGGTGATGGTCGGGGAGGAAGAAAAATGACGCTTTCCGGATTTTCATTAAACAACCGTTACACAATCTACGCGCTAACGTTTGGAGCGGTTATCTTCGGGTTAATGGCTTATGTTAGTTTGCCCATTCAGCTGTTTCCCGATACGGCGCCGCCGATGGTCAATATTATAACGGCTTATCCGGGAGCGGCCGCCAAAGATGTGGCCGACCTGGTTTCGGACCCCATTGAAACGGAATGTGCGGCTTTGGAAGGCGTGCACGACGTTTCGTCTACTTCGCAGGACGGTTTGTCGCTGGTAACGGTGGAATTTAAATACGGACGCGAGGTGGATTTAGCGGCGGTGGACGCTCAAAACGCCATTTCCCGAATACGGGGCAACTTGCCGGAAAATATCGGAGAGCCGCAGGTCATCAAATTTTCAACCAGCGACCGTCCTGTATTGACGATGGGTTTGAGCGGCGAAAACATGCTCGAAATACGTCGCCTGGCGGAAGAAGTTTTTTCGCCGAAATTACAACGGGTGAATGGCGTGGCGGTGGTCGATGTTTTCGGAGGATACGAGCCGGAAATTTCCGTTCATGTCGATCGGCAGCAAATGGAGGCTTATCGCCTGTCCATCGCACAAATTGTTCAGGCTGTCAGGCGCCAAAATATCAGCGTGCCGGCGGGCCAGATTCGTTCCGGAGGGCAGCAATACACCTTTCGTTTGGACGCCCGCAGTACGAAAATAGAAGACATCGAAAACATACTGGTCGAATCGCCCGTCGGCGGCCGGGTGCGGATCAACGATGTTGCCGATGTAAAAACGGGCTCCAGTGAAGATTTATCCCGTTTCCGCGTCAACGGACAATCCGCAATCGCCATGCAGATTTTCAAACAAGAGGACGCGAATACAGTGGAGGTGGTCGCACGCAGCCGCCAAACGTTTGATGCCTTAAAACAGCAGTATCCCAATATTTCATTTAGGGAGGCGGAAGAATCAGCCTCATTCACCGAGCAGGTTGTCAATAATATGTTAGGCAGCGTATGGCAGGCGCTGTTGCTGGCGGCCATTATTATCTTTCTGTTTCTTGCCAGTTTCAAGCGCGGTCTGGTGGTCGCAATTTCCATGCCCATGTCGTTTCTGTTAACCTTTGCCGGCATGAAATTATTTGCTATTGAAGTCAATATGGTTACGCTCACTGCCATCATTCTTTCCGTCGGTATGGTGGTGGACGGATCAGTGGTTGTGTTGGAAAATATCACGCGTCACTATACCGAGCGTAATCTCTCGCCATTTCAGGCAGCAAGAGAAGGCGCCAATGAAATACAGTTTGCCGTAATTGCAGGAAATGCGACCACCCTGACGGTGCTGATCCCCCTTCTGTTCATGTATGGTTTTGTAGGCGAAACCTTCGGTCCGTTGGCAGCAACGCTTATCATCGCATTTATCTCATCCTTGCTTGTTGCTCTGACGCTGGTACCGATTCTGACGATGCATGTAAGCAGAGGCGGCGGTCGATTGGAAACATGGGCCGACACAGTCGCCAAGCCCTGGCGTTGGCTGATGAATAAAACCCGTAATGGATATCTTGCCCTCTTGACGCATTCTCTACGTCACCGTTGGCTGGTAATCTTCACCGCAATGGGTTTGCTGGTCATTGGCCTGGTTGTCTTAAGGTTTCAGGGTATGGAGCTGCTGCCAAAAATGGACAGCGGCGCCAGCTTTGTAACCGTGGAGACACCGTCAGGTTCGTCGTTGAACGAAACGGAAAATGTAATGCGGGAAGTGGAAAAAATTTTACTGGACGAGCCGCAGGTAGAAAAAATATCCAACCAGATGGGATTTGAACCGGGTATGCATTCCTTTGGCGGAGGGGGCGTTCAGGGGCCGACCCAGGGTTACATATCGGTTACCCTTGCGCCGCGGACGGAGCGCCAGGAAACGATCTGGGAAATTCAAAACCGTTTGAGGAGAAAATTGGCGCATCTGCCCAATATCCAGAACCTGGTGGTGCGTGAATCGGGCAGTACGGCCAGAGCGACTACGGCGGCTTCCATTGTGGTTAGCATTAAAGGCGAAGATGCACTGGTGCTGGACCGCCTGGGCGATAAAGTGCTGCAACGCATTAAAAGCGTTGATGGCGTTGTAAATCCCTATCGCAGTTGGAGACGGGACCAACGGAATATCCGTCTAATCATTAACGCCCGGCGCATGAAGGAACTCGGCCTGTCCGCCGAACAGGTTTCGGCCCAGATGGTTCAGGCGTTAGATGGCATGCCCGCCGGCGAATTGAAAGATAACATGGGCGTGGATACGCCCATACGTGTGCGCTATAGCAAAGAGTTCAGGAATTTTCGGGAAGATGCGTTCGCCATCCGTTCCAATGTTCCTGCGGACGGACAAACCATCCCGCTTGGCACTATTTTAAATGAGCAGGATATATATGTTCAGGGACTGGTGACGCGTCAAAACCTGCAGCCCACCCTTGACGTGCTGGCGCTTCATGAAAACCGGCCTTTAAATTTTGTAACGGCGGAGGTGGCCAACATTATTAATAACATTGAAACCCCTCAGGGATATGAGATAAGTATGGAAGGCGAGAATAAGGATATGGAGGAATCGCGCGGCGAATTGATGCAGGCTTTACTGATCGCCTTTATTGCCATCTATCTTTTACTAACGGCCCAGTTCCGTTCATTTCTACAGCCCATTACGGTGATGATGTCGGTTCCGTTGAGTATCATCGGTATTGCGCTGGCTCTGTGGATTGCGGGCAAACCCATGTCCATGCCGGTACTGGTGGGGATGATTTTATTGCTAGGCATCGTCGTTAATAATTCCATCATTTTGATTGATTTTATCCGGCAACGGCAACAGGAAGGAAAAAATCTAAATGACGCGATTGTTGATTCGGTGGGGACACGTTTCAGGCCCATTATGATGACGTCGTTATCAACAATAGTGGGAATGACGCCATTGGCGGCGGAATGGGCGCTCGGAGCCGAACGATTCTCCCCGCTGGCCGTGGCGGTGATCGGAGGTATGGCGGCTTCTTCATTCCTGACCATGATTGTCATACCAGTGCTCTACGACGGCTTTGAAACAATGAAATCCAAATTAAGCAAGGAAAGCATTTGACGCTTTTGTTGAAATAATGATGGTCAGGAAAAATGTCTGATGAATAACGCATCAAATCATATTTAAATGTACAAATAAAGGAGAGAAGATTTTGAGACAATATAAGATGATAGGTTTGTGGTTAACAGCGCTGCTTGTTCTGAGCGGGTGCTCGAATACGGATAAAAAGGCATCTGCTCATAAAAAAGTAACATTAAAAAACGATACGATTTCGGCGCCGAAAAAGCCGGTTGCTGTGCACCTCCAATTACCGCCTGAATTTCAGACGCTCTTACGCCGGGAAATGCGTCAAATTGAAACAGGCATGCAGGCGCTCCTTGCTCATTTGGCGCAGGGAAAGGCCGATAAGGCTGAAGCGATGGCGCGGCGTATTCATAACAGCTTTATTTTAAAACAGGAACTTTCAAAACAGGAATTAAAACAGTTAGTGAAACTTTTGCCTGATGATTTTGTGAAACGCGACCGTGCTTTCCATAACCGGGCTAAAAAGTTGGCCAGGGCCGCCGGCGGCAAAAATCTACAGGCCGGTACCAAAATTTTCGGGGAAATGGTCGCCGGCTGTGTGGGCTGCCATTCCCGTTATGCAACGAACCGTTTCCCGGGGCTCGGCCGACAGCAATAAAAAAGGCATGTGAAAATGAGTATATCGATAAGAGGCGGAAAGCCTGTAACGGTTTACCTGATATTGGCGGTGTTGCTTGTTTTAATGTTTTCCGGCGGTCTTTTGGTCGTAAGCGCCGGAACTACGGCCCAGTATGCACAGGATATCCAACGATACAATCGCCGGTTGAATGATAACCTTTCAGCTAAGCTTTACCGCGACTATCCCTGGATGACGAATGCAATCTACCAATCGCTGTTGCCGCTGGAGTGTTATGAGCCATATCCATATAATTCTGAAAAGGAACGTTATCGCCAAATTTGGCGCCGTCATCCGCGTAATATTCAACACTATGAGCACAATACGTTTTTAATCGCCGAAAATGAGTTCAATCGAATGATGCGCGACGACGATTATGTTTTAAAAAAAGGGGCTTTAACCCTGCTGAACGCCGGTTTGACGCATTCATTGACGCTTAAACGGTCAGGTTATAATATCTCCAATATGCTTAAAAACGACGATGTACTTATTCAAAATGCCTTACTCCATGTTTTGCATAAATCGATCGGCGAAGATCAAGTGCATAAACCGGAGGGATACATGACCTTTGATGTGCACGTGCATTCAAACCATTCATTCGATGGTACCGGCAATCTCGAGCACCTCTTATTAACGGCTCATAAAAAAGGTCTGGATGCTATTGCCATTACCGATCACGATTTTTTTGATGAAACGCACCGCGCTCTGCGCGTCGCTAATCGATTGAAAGAAGAGGGAAAGCTACCGCCATCCTTCACGGTTATTAACGGCATGGAGATATCGGCGCGCGAGGGGCACATTTTGGCGTTGTATATAAAATCCTATATTCCGGCGGGTATGAACGCCAAACAAACGATTGAAGCCATCCACGCTCAGGGCGGTTTGGCCATTGCGCCGCATCCTTTCCAACCGGAATTTGGCGTGGGCGGCAAGCTCATACAAACGCTGGATTTTGACGGTATGGTAATTACCGGTGCCGGTTCTGAGTTTGCCCTGTCATTGCTTTTAGCCGATGAGATGGAAGGTGAGCTGGCAATCTTAATGGATTCCGACACCCATGTGGAGAGTGGTCTGGCCTGGTTCGGTTATGCCCTGGCCAAAACGGATTCCATTAGCGCCCGGGCGCTGTATGATGCGATACAAAGAGGCCGGACGCAACCGGTTCACCAAAACATTATGCATACCCAAAGCCGACTGGCGGGCTCGCCTTTGGGGCGGACGATCGTTAATACGGTTTATCATCTTTATAATGTCAGGCATACGGTCGAACGGACCGTGTCCTCGTTTTTATTGGCCGACGGGTTTGCGGTCAAAGGTTTAGTGCCTGATGGTCTTCAACGCTTCCAAACGTTTCCGACCGCCCTGTTTGCCGGAAAGAGACCGAAATCTTTAATGGATAAGACCGTCCTGCGCGGCTTTGATGTCGTTTACGGCCCCGTCTATCTTTCTTATGAATGGATCAATCGTCAGGCAAACTGGCAGGTGGGTTATGTACAATATTGGTAAGCGTTATTCTAAACAAAGGAATCGATTATGTTATCTGCAAAAAAACAGGGTCAACGAACGCGCGCCCGACTCATTATAACTGCAACAAAATTGTTTGCGCGCTCGGGAAAAGAAGGGACGTCTGTCTCAGATATTGCACTTCACAGCGGCGTCAATAAAGCGCTTGTTTATTATCATTTCCGCGACAAAGATACATTGTACGAAATCGTTCTGCGAAGTCAGCTCAAGAAAATGGTGGATCATCTGCACCGCCATTTGTTGTTTAACGCCATGGTAGAGAAAAACAGCCGGAACATTATTTACGTATTTTTTGAATTTTGGCGAAACAATCCGTCGATATTAAAACTGTTATTGCACGAAATTAACAGCGGCGCGGATTTTCTTGTGACGATTTTACAGGGCCATTACTTAAAAGAGTATCAACTGAAAATTAAAAGTGTGATTTCCATATTAGAAGATACGGTGTTCGGCGGCTGCGAGAGCGATGAAGAATGTATGCAGCACTTCATAAGTCTGGTTGGTATCTTAATGATTTTCTTTATACTCGAACCGTTGTTCAATCGCCTTTTTAGTATCAATGAGAAAAACAAAGAGCAATTTTTTGAAAAACGGATCGATACGATTCATCAAATGTACCGGAACCGGGCGGTTTGATTAATACATGCGTGGAATGCTTTAATTTTGAAGTATATATGCTTAAATTGACCAATGCGAATATATAAAGTTATTGGTAATCATTTTAAGAAGTGAATGCACAATGAGCGCTGATAAAGCATACGATTTAACCATTATTGGTGCCGGCCCGGCCGGCATGACGGCCGCTATTTTTGCGCGCAATAAAGGCCTGGACCTGCAGGTGGTGGAAGGAATGATTCCCGGCGGCCAGTTAAGCCACTTATATCCTCATAAACCGGTGTACAATTATCCCGGTTATGCTAAAATCAACGGCGGTCAATTAGCGGATCAAATGTTGAATCAACTCAGAGAGAATGAAATAGAACTCATCCCGGATGCGCCTGTTGAACGGATTTCATACGATGAAGCCTCCGAAGGGTTTGAATTGCATAAGCCGGCTCAAAACGTTTTTAGTCGCTCGGTCATCATTGCGGCGGGCATGGGGCTACTTGAACCCAGAAAACTGAATGCGGAGGGCGAAGCGGCGCTTGAGGGTCAAAATGTATTTTACACGATTACAGATTTACAGGAGTGGCAAAATCAAAACATAATCGTCGTGGGCGGAGGCAACAGCGCTGTGGATCATGCACTTTTGCTTATGGAACAGGATTGCCGCGTAGTCCTCATCCATCAGCTCAATAAATTCCAGTCGGAAGAGGCGTCCGTGGAAAAACTGCGGCAATCCGATGCCGAAGTTTTTTTGGAATCGCAGGTAACAACCTTTAAAACCTCCGAAAAGGGAAAAGTGGGAGTTGTGATTGAAAATAAAAAGAGCGGAGAAACCTGCCGTAAAGATGCGGACCGCATCCTGATCAATATCGGTCTGAAGCCCAATCTGGGTTTTATAAATTCCCTTGACCTGGACAAGAAGGGTAAGCAGATCAAAGTGGATACGGAAATGCAAACCAGCATAGCCGGTGTGTATGCCTGCGGCGATGTGGTTGCCTATCCGGGTAAATCACGCCTGATCGTAACGGCAATGGGTGAAGCTGCCACCGCTGTAAACAGCATCCATCGGGCATTTAAATCCAAAAAGTAGAAACCGAGGTTGTGATGACTCAACACAATCAAACAATTATACTGATCTTACCGTGGTCGAGCCTGGCAAAGGAGATGATCGAACAGTATAAAAAGCAAAGCGTGAAGCTGATCATCTTTGTGGAGCAGGAGTCGGATGAGAACTTTTTAAGGAAAGCATATACAAATATTCCGCCGAACGTTTCGCTTTACCGTATCGAAAAACCGTTTGACGCTTTGTGGCAATCGATGTCCAATGAAATGGTCGATAAACTGAACCAACCGGATATCATATTCAATTTTATCGGCAATGAGTTTCTACAAATAGAAATAGAAGGCGAAGGTGAGGATTGGCAGATTGATCCCGAGGCAAAACCTCAAGTGCATTTTGCTTTTATCGAAACATATCTCAGGCATATTTCAGGGAAAAAAGCAATCCACTGGTTTAATGTCGTTTACGGACGTACAAAATTATCCGATGGAAAACAGGTGTTTTGTCAATCACGTTACGGCATTATGGGATTCAATAATCTGATTCGTTTAAATCCGAATTTTCAGAATATTCATATTCAGGATATTTGCCTTACCTTTTTAAGATATAAAACAAGTAAGGACAAAGTCATCCATTGCAACCACTGCAGCAAAGAATCTTTTGGCGAACAACAATTCGATTTACGTTCCCCCCGATCCATCGCGAACCTGATTATTAAACAGGCTGAAAAAAAAATCCAACAACTGTAAAGTATATCCGGCAGTAAGTTCACCTTTTGGGTTGCCTATCTGCCGGATATAGCGGAGAGGGAGGGATTCGAACCCTCGGTAGATGGATTACACCTACACTCACTTAGCAGGCGAGCGCCTTCAGCCAGCTCGGCCACCTCTCCAATAGCGGCGGAGGATGAGGGACTCGAACCCCCAAGCCCAAAGGGCGGCGGTTTTCAAGACCGCTGCGTTACCAATTACGCTAATCCTCCATACTGGATATATATTTGTCAATGAACAAAGGTCGGCGGTTTTTCCCGAAGGGACTCCTTCGGAGCAAGACCGCTGCGTTACCAATTACGCTAATCCTCCGAAAAAAGAGGAATTTGTTCCTCAAAAAAATCCACAGTTGTATTGTCAATGATCGCTTTTGTTTTTTATTAAAAATCGGATTCAAGAATATAATGAGACGTCGTATTATTTTCAAACATTTAAACGATGTATCATGGTTTTCTTGTGCTTTTTAAAATCAATGGGACGGTCGCTATGGATTCAAAACCCATTTTGCTTGCGAAAGTGTGGATACAATTTTGGAACATACCCTCGTATTAATTACATTAGCAAGCGTCATTCTTGGACCGGAGTGCGATAATGATTGCTTTTCCAATAATTGCCATTTCTATTTTTATTGCCGTTTTGCTGGCACTGTCGCTTATAAAGAGAGACACAGTCAGGCGGGTACCATCAGTGCTGTGGTGGCTGGCTTTGTTTATTGCCATTATAGCTCTGATAATCATTTTCACTCAGCAAATTCGTTTCGAAAACCACCGGCGCCTGAATAACTGGAAACCCGTCAATGCGACGATCGAATTTTCAAGGGTGATCGGAGAGCGCGCCTTTAGACCGGAGGTTGTATTTCGTTATCAAGTAAAAGGGCGCATTTACAGGGATACCACCTATTTTAACCGCCCGAGTTTCGGCGGTAGGCGTAACCGGCTCGAAAGCGCCGAAAATATTGTCAAAGCCAACCAGCCCGGTAATCTCCTAAAGGTCTACTATAACCCGACGCAACCGGCGCAGGCGCGTCTGAAGACGCGGTTACCCTGGGATTTTTACGGACAACTCAGTTTTGGCGTCCTTCTCTTGATAATGGCTGTAACCGTAGTAAGCATCAAACCGCTACGTGGCAACATTCAGCCTAATAAAAATGCAACATCTGATAACCGTCAAAAGGCCAACAGGAAATAAATTGAAGAAATGGTAACGAATAAACCCCGGGCGATTAAGAAGTTCGCCACTTTTTAGAAAGCGGGTCAAATAAAATGGAAGATTTAAAAAAACAATTATTAAGATATCTTGGATTGAGAACCTTTGTGGTGATCGATTTGGAGACAACCGGTCTCAATCCAGGCCAGGATCGTATTATCGAAATTGGTGCCATTAAATACGAAGAAGGTAAAGAATCGGACACATTCGAACAACTGGTGAATCCGGGGATGGAAATTCCGGAATTTATTACCCGTCTTACAGGGATTTCGGATGCCGATGTGGCAGAAAAGCCTCGTATCGAAGACGTCTTTAATCATCTGGATCAATTCCTGGGCGGAGCAGGCTTTGTTGGACAACAGGTCAACTTTGATGCTTCTTTTATTGAGTATGAATACCGCAAAAGGCATAACGATTTCAAAAACTGGGACGACCAGACATCACGATTTAAATACCTCAACAATGTTCGGATCGATACGCTATTTCTGTCCCGCATTTTTCTACCGTTTTTATCCAGTTTTAAACTCGGTAATCTGGCCGATCAGTTCGGTTATGATCTTGCCAATGCCCACCGGGCAGTAGAGGACGCCCGCGCCACCGGTAATGTGTTCATTGAATTGTTGGATCATATTTTGGCCACGGATAATCGCATTCTGAATAATATTATTCAATTGATTTATCCGAATTCCGCCCGGGCCAAAACATTTTTCAGTCCCATTCTTAAATTCAAAAAGGAGCATAACATTCAATCCGCCGCGGTTGCGCTTGTAGCGGATGCCAAATATGGCCAGGAATTTTATAATACCATCGGCAAAATAGAAGTACGAATGACTCCGGAAGAAGAAGCCGGGCGTAATCTGCTGAATGAAAGTCTGGTTGAAGAATATTTCAATAAAGGCGGACGTTTGAACGCTGTCATTCCAAATTATGAAGAGCGCAGCGAACAGCAAAAAATGGCGGAGCTGATCCTGCAGGGATTTAATAATACGCGCTTCGTAGTAGCCGAGGCCGGAACGGGCACGGGCAAGTCGATGGCGTATTTGACCCCGGCGCTGGAATGGGCGGCGGATAACCGGGAGGATAATCAGCGCGTTGTGGTCTCTACCAATACCAAAAATCTGCAGGAACAACTTTTTTTCAAAGATTTACCTACTCTTTACAAAGCCAGCAAAGGTAAGTTTACTTCGGCTCTTTTGAAGGGCCGGGCCAATTATCTTTGTCTGGATAAGTGGCATACCATTATGAGCGATCCAAACAAGCGACTCTCACAGCAGGAACGTACGCGTATCCTCCCGCTTATGTTATGGGTGGAGCAGACGACAACCGGCGATATTGCCGAAAACGCCGGTTTTCAGGTTGAAAGAAACTGGGGATTATGGTCCAAGTTGATTGCCGAAGCCTCGTATTGTCCGGGCAAAGCCTGTCAATATTTCAACGACTGCTATCTGATGAAAGCGCGGGAGAATGCTCGCAATGCCGATATTGTGGTAGTCAATCATGCTCTGCTTTTTGCCGATCTGGCCGCCGATCATAAAATACTGGGGGACTATCATAACCTCATCTTGGATGAAGCCCATAATGTTGAGAAAACAGCGGCGGAATATCTGGGCGTCCGCGTCAGCTTCTGGTCCTTTCGTAATATTTACCATAAATTATACGATGAAGAGCCCAAACGGACCGGCGCTCTGCAACAGTTGGATTATCGCATGAGCCGTGGTAGCGTCGAGGATAAAACGGCGGGTGAACTGTTCCGTGTTTCGAAACGGCTTAAAGGCGCCAGCCTGAACTTGAAAGAGAAAGTACATATATTCTATAACGAATTCAGCCGCGTTTTGCGCGAACGATATTTCAAGACCGATGCCAACCAGTATGAAGAAAACCGTATCCGCTATTTCAAGAATTACCGTTATTTTCGCCAGTTGGCGAACGAGATCGGTGATATTCACAACGCTCTGCAAAAAACAATCAAAGAACTCGAAACATTGCTTGAGATCCTGTCCAACGTGAAGCGTGATGCGTTTGAATTTCAGGATCAGATGCTGCGCGAATTTTTAGCCATACAGGATGATCTGGTTACGATTCGCGAGAATTTCAGTTTTTGCATCGACGCCGACGCCGCCAATTATGTCTTCTGGCTGGACATACCACGCAACGAACGCAGTAATGACGTGGTGTTGCACGGCGTTCCGCTGAATGTCGCCGAGTTACTGGAGAAAATGCTTTATCGCGGGCTTGACGTGGCCGTGTTTACCTCGGCTACACTGGCGGTAAACCAGCAATTCGATTATTTTGCTTCACGCGTCGGATTAACGCTGCATAAAGAAAAGGAGTTAAGCGCGCAATCCTTCGGATCGCCGTTCGACTTTGAAAATCAAATTTTATTGGGCGTTTCCGATTATTTACCTGATCCGCGCAATCCCGAATTTTCAAAAGCGCTGACCGAACAAATCAAGAAGATTCATAATCAACATCGCACCGGTATGCTTGTGTTGTTTACCAATTATAAACTGCTAAACTGGGCCTATGATCAGCTAAAACCTGAGTTTGACGCCGACCGAATTTTGCTTTTGGCGCAGGGTAAAAGCGGTAGCCGTACCAATATAATCAATCAGTTCAAAGACCATCGCGATTCCATCCTATTCGGAACCGATAGCTTCTGGGAAGGCATTGACGTGCCCGGGGATGCTCTGGAAATCCTGCTCATTCCGAAGCTACCTTTTGATGTGCCCAGCGATCCGCTTGTCGCCGCACGTATGGAGGAAATTAAAAAAGCGGGCGGCAACCCCTTCTTTAACTATTCGGTTCCGGAAGCTATTATTAAATTCAGGCAGGGCTTCGGAAGATTGATACGCAATAATAACGATTTTGGAATGGTGCTCGTGGCGGATAACCGATTGAGCCGGATGCAGTATGGCCGTTATTTTCTGAACAGCCTGCCTGTTAAGGCGCAGATTTTTATGGACGAGCAGGAATTGATGAACACCATGCATAAATGGTTTCAGAAAAAGACCGCAGCCGCCTCCGGTACAGAGCAGAATCTGAAGACGTAATGTTTTAAAAGATGGTTTCCCGAAGAAATGGTTATTCGATAATTAGAATATCATTATTTTAGATTCGCTAACCATGACCCTGAAAGGTTGAGCTGAGAGGAGAACGATGGCAAAGGCAATATTACACATTGACGAGCGGGATTTCACTCTGCAAACGTTGCGTTTTTTTCTTAATAAACAGCCGCGCATTGAGCTTTCGGATACAGTAGAGAATCAAATCAATCAAAGCCGCAGTATCATTGAAGATATTGTACGAGAAAAGCGGGTTGTTTACGGCATCAATACGGGATTCGGGAAATTTGCCGATGTGCGCATTAAACCGGAAGAAACCGAAGAACTGCAACGTCGATTGGTTTTGAGCCACGCCGCGGGCGTCGGCGATCCGATCCCTGTTGATCTGGTGCGTCTGATGATGCTTCTGAAAATCAAAAATCTGGCATTGGGTTACAGCGGAGCCCGGTTGAACGTGGTGCAATTTATGGTTGATATGTTAAATAACGGAATTACGCCGGTAGTACCGGCCAAAGGGTCTGTGGGCGCCAGCGGCGATCTGGCCCCGCTGGCGCATATCGCCGCAGCCATGATGGGGGTCGGCGAGGTTTGGCGGCAAAACGGAAAATCATACAAACGACTGCCCGCTACACAAGCTCTGAAAGCGGCGTCTATGACGCCGATACGTTTCGCGGCCAAAGAGGGACTGGCCATTTTGAACGGCACACAGGCCATGCAGGCTTATGGACTGCAGGCGCTCTTACAGGCCGAAAGAGCGCTGAAAACAGCGGACATTATCGGCGCCATGAGCCTGGAAGCACTGTTCGGGACGCTAACGGCCTTTGACGATCGCATACATAAAATTCGACGTCAACCGGGACAACAGAAGACAGCGGCCAACTTCCGCACCATACTGCGGGAAAGTCCCATCGTTGAATCACATAAATATTCCGACCATAAGGTGCAGGATGCTTACAGCCTGAGATGTATACCGCAGGTGCACGGCGCCGTGCGCGATGCGATCGAACACGTGAATAGCGTATTTTTCAATGAAATGAACGGTGTAACCGATAATCCGCTGGTTTTCCCCGATAACGGCGACGTACTTTCCGGGGGGAATTTTCACGGAGAACCACTGGCCATGGCCGCGGATTACCTCGCTATTGCGTTGAGTGAACTGGCCGGCATCTCCGAAAGACGGATCGAACATATGCTGGATCCGGCTGTGAGTGAAATGGCTGGATTTCTGGCTGAAGAGGGCGGCCTGAATTCCGGCTTTATGATTGCCCACGTCACGGCGGCGGCGCTGGTATCCGAAAATAAAGTGTTGGCGCATCCCGCCAGCGTGGATTCGATCCCCACATCGGCCAACAAGGAAGACCACGTTAGCATGGGCGCCCATGCTGCACGAAAAGTTGCTGAAATTGCCGAAAACCTTGAACAGGTATTGGCGATCGAATTAATTTGTGCCTGCCAGGCGTTAGACTTACGCGCGCCGTTGCAACCCTCGGAAGCGACGGGGGCTGTTTTGGATTTGGTACGTTCCGGTATTGCACATTGGAAAGAGGATCGCTTCATACATCCGGAAATGACAAAAGCGCGGACGTTGATAAACAATGGAAGCGTAATTGCAGCGGTAGAAGAAATCGCCGGTCCTTTACAATAAATGAACCACGATGGGGTTTAGCACTTAATTTTGGGTAAACATTATGAAACGAATCATTCGAGAAGAACAGGTCAATGTAGCCGCCTGCAATAACGGCGTTATCCACATCGATCGCGATACCATCATTACGCCTCAGGCGCGGGACCGGGCAAAGGAGCTCGGAGTAACATTTGCTGCGGCCGAAACGGAAGGCGATGAAATCACCCTCTCCTCCGGCGACCGTTTCGAAGAAGTATTTCCGGTGAAGCGGGTTGGCATAGCGTGTGACCACGGCGGGTTTTATTTGAAAGAAACGGTCAAAAAATTCCTTCGCGATCAGGGTTACGTTGTGCATGATTACGGTCCGCAATCCCCGCAGCCGTGTGATTATCCCGATTACGCGTTTCAGGTGGCAAGGGCCGTGGCCGAAGGCAAAATGGATCGCGGCATCATGATCGACAGTGTTGGCATCGGTTCGGCAATGGCGGCTAACAAAACGCAAGGAATACTGGCGGCCAAATGTAACGACGCCACGGAGGCCCGAAGCGCCCGCGAGCATAATTTTGCCAATGTCTTAACCCTGGGCGCGAAAATCATCGGCGAATCGACGGCGTTGGATATCGTTCGCACGTTTTTGGAAACCAAAGGCGGCGCCATACGCCATCAGAGGCGTGTTCAAAAAATCATGCAGGCGGAGTGTCGCAAGCGCTGATTTACTGTCTTTTCCTACCTCTGTGATCCGGCTTAAAAAACCACGACGGTCATATGGTTCCGATATAAACCGGGCGCTGAAAGCTCAATAGCGTGTTCAAGGTAATCGCTTTTGTTTCTGCTTGTGAACAAATGCGATGTGATTTTCTCTTAGCCATTGTCGGGCGTTTCGTTCAAAAAGAGAGTCGCGGAGTTCGAGAAAACGTTGATGCAATGCGATGTGTTTACGCGTAAGACGAATGAAACGGTCGTATTCGCCATAACGGTGAATAATGTACCAATATTTGCGGAATAAACCGGGATGCGTCTCCCTAATTTGTTCGGCAAAATCCGACATGAGGGTAAATATATGCTGATAGAATTGATCGGGGATAAATAAGTGGTGCTCGGGCGCAGGCAGAAGTTCAAGGATGAGCTGATGCCTGTCGTAGAATTCAATCGTTTCCCGGAGATTTAACATGGAGATTAAAAGATCGTCATTGCTCGGGATGTTTAATATATTGCCGTTCTGTAGATTGAGGAAACACTCCATTTTGATTCCCGGCCCGCGATGGAGCACAAAAGCCAGTTCATCCAGATTAATGGACAGACGGCGCTTCCGTTTTAATTGATCCGCTTGGTGTAACATATACAAGAGGACCCCTTCGCTTTATACGAGATTGGTGATATATCGCATGGAAGTAAATGATAAAATTTTTATATTAACTTAATAACCGGCATTATTGTGAGCAACTAAATGAAAAAGGAAGCTACGAAAGAGATCGCATTTATGAAACGATTCATTCCAATAGTACTTATGGTATGTTTCATGGCATTACCGCTTTTTGCTCAGTCTCCGCCCACGCATTATTACTATAACGGCCAACCAATTGAACTGCAACTCCATACACAACAGATCATTGTTCACTTAAACAGACAAGCTCCTTTCACTGACATACGTAACGACATCAGCGCCCGGCTCGATCGTTCGATTGATCAAATGCGTCCCGTTCACGGCGAACACATTCAGTTAATTGAATTTGAACAATCGCTTTCATCCGAAAATCTGAAGGATGAGATTGCGAATCTAAAAGGCGAACAAGGCGTGCGTATGGCTGCGCCGGTCTATCGTTATGGTCATGTCCGCGCCGGCGTTACCGATCGTTTCATTGTTCGCTTCCAACCGAATGTTGCCATGGATCAAATCGAACGCATCAATCGCTCTCAACAGGTGAAAATAGATCGAATGATTGCTGAGAACACCTATGTACTTTCGGTAAATAAAACCACCGGTCTGAATGGTCTCATGGCGGCAAACCGCTATCACGATTTTGCGGAAACCGTATGGTCCACCCCCGATTTCGTCTTTATGGACTGGGAACTGCTCAATGCAGATTTGAACGATACTTACTGGAAACAGCAATGGGCGCACCGCAATACCGGCCAGAGCGTGGCCACCGGCGCCGATGAAACCTTCCCCCAACAAGTAAAAGGCTATGAGGATGCGGATATGGATGTGGATGGAGCATGGAATCTGTTGGAGCAAAACGGCGTCAGCGCCGGCGGTAGCAAGCAAATTCTTGTGGCGATCGTTGACAGCGGCATCGATCACGAACATCCCGATTTGGATGATCAGTTTTACAGTTATGGCAAAGATTTTACCGGCGAGGGCACAACCGATGATGTTCAGGGGCACGGTACCGCATGCGCCGGTATTGTCGCTGCCGAGGGCAACAATGGTTTTGGCGTGGCCGGCGTTGCCTATAATGTGCAGCTACTACCGGTAAAATTCTACAGTCTTTATGGCGGCGCAACCAATTCCGAAATGGCGGAAGCCATTGACTATGCCTGGCAAGAGGGCTCCGATGTTCTTAGCAATAGTTGGAGCGGCGACCCGCCCAATGACGCCCTGGACGACGCCCTTTACCGCGCCAAAACACAGGGACGCGACGGGAAAGGGTGCGTCATTTTTTATTCCAGCGGTAATAAAGGCCATGAAGGTGTGAGTTATCCTTCTTATAACGACGAAGTCATTTCGATCGGCGCTTCCAATATGTTTGATGAAAAGAAAAACCCCGGCAGCGGGGATTACATTAAAAAATGGGGCGGAAATTATGGTTCGGAATTGGATATGGTTGCCCCCGCTCTCGTCTATACCACTGATCTGGTGGGAAGCGATGGATTCGAAGAAGGCGATTATAATGCCACCTTTGGCGGTACTTCCGCAGCCTGTCCAAACGCCTCTGCTGTGGCCGCCCTGGTATTATCGGCCGACCCTAATCTAACTTCTGATCAGGTACAACAGATCATGGAACAGACCGCCGATCGCATCGAGCTATATCCCTATGACGAAAATGGTTGGAATAAACATGTGGGCAATGGACGCGTTAACGCCCTTGGCGCGGTGCGGGCAGCCCTTAATATGAACGGCGACCGACCGGTATTCGCTCATACACCTTTAAAGCCCACCTCGGAAACCATCGGGCGCACGGTTAAGGCCGTCATTCGTGATGATGACGGTATCGATAATAACAGCGACAACTACCGTCCGCGCGTATGGTACCAGACTATTTTTAATTCGGACACCAGTAATTGGCAAAGCATATACGATGAAGACGGTCCAAGCGGAGATACCTATCAATTCAGTATCCCTGCTCAAAGTTGGGGTACTCAGGTACGATATTATATTGCAGCCCGAGATAACAGTTCGGAACACCGCGCCTCCACCTTTCCGTTTGGCGGAAGCGGTAATGATCCGCCCGGCAATCAACCCCCGCCGCGGTTATTGCGTTATCACGTGGGCGACTTCGAAACACAGACTTACCAGAGCTCCGATGTGCCGATCAGTTGGAGCGACTGGCACGGACATACCTCCAATTTAAATGTACCCGATAATCACAATATCGTGGATGTCGATGCGTCCATCAATGTGAGCGGCCAAATTCAGGACTTTGCTATAACACTGGAAACGCCCGATCAGCTTGGCGCCGGGATAACGATGCTTCATGAAGGGGATGCGTACGATTATACGACCTTTGATGACGAAGCAGATATGCTGATAACCGAGGGAAGTCCTCCCTATAGCGGACGGTTTCAACCGGACAACGGAATGTTTGTGTTCGACGGCAAAGAGAGCGCGGGCGACTGGACGTTGCGCGTTTACGACGATACCTATTACAACAACGGCGGTACCATCCACGATTGGAGCGTCGATATTACGTATACCAAGCCCCTCAATCCGCCACAGGTTTCAGATATCCCCGACCAGACCATTTCCCAGGGTGAATCGTTCAATTCGATTGACCTGGACGCGTACGTCAGCGATGCGGATCATTCCGATGAAGAGATGGAGTGGAGTTATTCCGGTAATGAAGAATTGCTGGTTTCCATCGATACGGTGAACCGTGTCGCAACCATAGAAACACCTTCCGATTCCTGGCACGGCTCCGAAACCATAACGTTTACGGCGACGGACCCTACACTCTTAACCGACGGCGACCAGGCCGTTTTTACCGTCCTTGACGATAATGATCCGCCGAATGTAAGCAATATTCCGTCGCAGGAAGTGGCGGAAGGCCAAACATTTGAATCGATTTCGCTTGATGAATATGTGGATGATCCCGACAATACGGATGCCGAGATGACCTGGACAGCCAGCGGCAATGACCGTTTGGAGGTGGAAATCGACGATCAGCGCGAGGCGACCATCATCATACCGGATGAGGATTGGAACGGCAGCGAAACCATCACCTTTAGGGCCACCGATCCCGGCGATCTGTGGGATGAAGATGCGGCTACCTTTACCGTCACAGCCGTCAACGATACGCCGCGTATAACCTCCACGGCGGATACGACCTCCATCGAGGATCAGCTTTACGAGTACAGGGTAATGGCGGAAGATGCCGATAAAAATGATACACTGCGATACGTACTGATCACCGCTCCCGATTTTTTGAGCATAGAGACCCAAAGCGGGTTAATTAAAGGAACTCCTCTCAACGAAGATGTGGGCGCCCATGACATTCGGGTGCGGGTCAGCGATAGCTCGGATGCTTATGATGAGCAGTATTATCAGTTGGAGGTGAAGAATACGAATGATAGTCCGCAGGTAACCGATATCCCTGACCAGGAGGCGGCGGAAGGTCAAACCTTTGAATCGATTTCGCTTGATGAATATGGGGATGATCCTGACAATTCAGATGCCGAGATGACCTGGACAGCCAGCGGCAATGACCATTTGGAGGTGGAAATCGACGATCAGCGTGTGGCGACCATCATCATACCGGATGAGGATTGGAACGGCAGCGAAACCATCACCTTTAGGGCCACCGATCCCGGCGAACTGTGGGATGAAGATGCGGCTACCTTTACCGTCATAGCCGTCAACGATACGCCGCGTATCACCTCCACGGCGGATACAACGGCCATCGAGGATCAGCTTTACGAGTACCAGGTTACGGCCGAGGATGTTGATGAGAACGACAGCCTGAGCTTTGCATTACTGGATTCGCCGCATTTTTTAAGCATCAACAGCGAAAGCGGTTTAATCAGCGGCACTCCGCAGGAAGGCGATGCAGGCGAGTATATGGTACGGGTCAAGGTGGAAGACGCAGCCGGCGCCGGTGATGAACAACAATACACACTGTCGGTCGATGATGAAAACAATGCTCCGGTGGTAAACGATATACCGGATCGCATCATTAAGGAAGGCGACCATTTTAAATCCATTGAATTGGACGTATATGTCAGTGATCCCGATAACGAAGTGAGCGAGATGACGTGGACGGCGAACGGAAATGATAGCTTAGAGGTGGAAATTGACGATCAGCGCGTGGCGACGATTGTTATTCCGAATGAAGATTGGAACGGCAGCGAAACCATCACCTTTAGGGCCACCGATCCCGGCGATCTGTGGGATGAAGATGCGGCTACCTTTACCGTAACGGCCGAGAACGATACGCCGCGGGTGTATGATATACCGGACCAGGAGGTGGTTGAGGGAACAGCGTTTCAATCCATTCTCCTTGATGATTATGTGCAGGACCCGGATCATGGCGATGCGGATATTCAGTGGCAGGCCAGTGGCTACACAGAACTGAACGTCCACATCGATAGCGATCGACGGGCTACCGTTACAACGCCCGATGAAGAATGGAACGGAAGTGAAACCGTCACGTTCACGGCAACGGATCCGGAGGGCGCCGGTCATTCCGATTCAGCGCGGTTCACGGCGACGGCGGTCGATGATACGCCGGTAATCGCTTCCGGGCTACCCGCGCTCGTCGCCGCTGAAGACGACACCCTGTGGTATCCGGTTTCCGATTTCTATCCCTATGTAACCGATCCCGACGATCCGGATAGTCTTTTGGATTATTCCCTGCAGACCGATGAGACGCACATAACGATCGAATCGCAACAGGATATGTTTGTCATCAACGGTTCAAGAGATTGGTACGGGTCGGACAGCCTTCTGCTCGTGGTCGGTGATAAGAACAGTGCGGATTCATCGAAACTGCAACTCACCATCTACGCACGGAACGATGCTCCTGCAATTACGGGTTTACCCGACAGCGTCTATTACCAGTCGGGGGATTCGACGCATCTGAATTTGCAGAATTATGAAAGCGACGCCGATTTACCGAACGATTCCCTGCACTGGCGGTTTACCGTTTCGGATACGTTTATTGAGTATCGTTACGATACAGGCACGAAGCGGCTTACGCTTACCAGTGCGGAAAGTCCGTCTGATTTTAGCGGTGCAATGATCGTTACCTTGACAGACGATAGTACCGCCAGCGACCGGGATACGCTGGGTATTGCGGTCGCTAAAACGGTAACGACCTTAGCGGGGCCAAAGGATATGAGTCCCTCCCGAACGGAACTATTACCGAATTATCCCAATCCTTTTAATCCGGTTACACGTATTCGTTATACGTTAAACGAAAGGGCGAAGGTCATCATTGAAGTATTTGATACGAGAGGCCGGAAAGTGACCACTTTATTACAGCAGAGAAAGCATGCGGGTCGCTTTGAAATTATTGTGAATGCCCGAAATTGGCCGAGTGGCTTGTATTATATTCGCATGCGGGCCGGCGACGTCATTCAATCCCGTAAAATGATTTTATTGAAATAACGTTCAAGTCTCCACCCGGGAAACCGATTGCAATAATTAGAGGCTTTTTATGACTCCTCCTTTAAAGGCCGCCCCGCAAATTCAGATTTGCGGGGTTTTTTTATGGATAACGGGCGAACGGCCTTTAGCGCAACAACAACATTTTCTTGATCTCTCTGAATTCCGGCGTATTGACCACATAGAAGTATGCGCCCGAAGCAACCGGCTGACCGCTATTGTTCAGCCCTTCCCATTGAAAGAGATGTGCGCCGGGAGACAATCGGCCTGAGAATAGTTTTTTTACTCTTTGGCCGCGGGCATTAATTATGGTGATGTTAACCGGTTGCGGCTTTTCAAGATTCGATGGTATGTTCAGGACAAAACGGGTTGAGGGATTGAACGGATTGGGATAATTTGCGCCCAGGGAATATTGATTTTCGGCATTAAGGATTGCTTCAGTTAACGGGCTGGACGCCAGGGGCTGTACTTCAACCGGTCCGTGAAGGCGGGTATTGCCGTTAATATCCACGTCTTCGATTTTATACCAGTAGGTTTGTCCGTTTTGAATATTGCAGTCTACAAAACGGTAGGTTCGGCCCTCGGAGCTGGTACCCAGTCCGCTTAATGTCTCATATTCCTTATAAGACGCAATCCTGGCGTACGCGTTGCTGCTGTCGCTGCGACGCCAGACATTAAAGCCGATGTTTTGGATCTCCGAAGCGGTTCGCCACTGCAGAACCGCCAGGCCGTTGCCCTGGCGTACCTCAAACGACGCCAGTGTAACGGGCAGCGTAACGTCGGCCTGATAAACGGCTTCGTAAGCGTTGACGCGCCCCGCGCCCATTTTACCGATATATTCGCTGCTCAGGTGATCGTCGATATTATCGGCGGTGTCGTACAACATTTGCTCGACTTCATCCGCGGATAGATACGGATTGTGGGAAGCGATCAGGGACGCCACGCTGGCGGCGATGGGCGTGGCCATGGAGGTGCCGGTCAGGCTGGCATAGGCATCGTTATCGGGGTTGCCGTTATCATGATAGGTGGAATAAATATCCGTCGCAGGCGCCGAAATATCGACCCAATCGCCGTAGGTCGTATTCGAATACTCGCTATCGGTTTCATTCGTACCCGCTACTGAAATAATATCGGTCCGTGAACACATATAATCGGCATCGGTTGTACCGTCATTACCGGCCGCCTTAAAGATGAGCCGTTGTTTGGGATTGCTTGAGGTATCCGCTTCCGTGCTTCCGTAAATAAAATAGTTGATGGCGTCTCGTAATGCATCCGTCTCCGAGGAGCCCCAGCTACAGGAAGCGGCATAGGCGCCGTTATCGGCTGCGTAATTTAAAGCTTTCGGCGGCAAAGTCCATAGAAACACGTCCAAGGCCGTCATTCCAGCCAATTCTCAAACACATTACCTGTGCTCCGTTGCCCTCGCCCTGGGGGTCTTCATTCCAGCCGCCGGTGGCGGCGCATACGCCGCGGCTATTATTGTTAACGGCGCCCACATTGCCGGCGCAGTGCGTCCTGTGCCCGTCAAAATCGCGTGGATCATTATCCGGCCGGCTGTAATCATCACCGAGATCAATAATGGGCGTGACATTAACAAAATCCCAGCCGACCCAGTCGTCTTTATAACCGTTGCCGTCTTCATCGACGCTGGTATCGGTGTTGGCAATCTCGTTGCTGTTGACCCAGATGTTGCCGTTAATGGTGGTTCGGTCGGTGGTATCGGCCTGTGCACCCGCTAAATCTTTGTGGTACCAGCGCACGCCCGTATCCAGGATGGCTACGATCACATCTTCGCTGCCGTCGTCAATATCCCACGCCTCTGGTGCGTCGATGTCGGCGTCGTTAGCCTGATTTAAATGCCATTGCGTACTGTAATCCGGATCGTCGGGCGTCCGGTATATTGGAACAATTGGGATGGCTTCAGCAACGATAGTGGCGCTCAGAGCACCGTATGCCCCGGCAATGGATCGGACATCCACGGAATCCCGGAAATGTAATTTAAACCAGGCGTCCAGGGTTACCGGTTTATCGGGCGTTCCTTTATTCTGGCTGTTCGGAAAGAAGCGCGAAACCCGCGATACATTATATTGTAAGTTTAATGAATCAATCGCGCCCACGCCGATTAAGCCGTCTGTAAACAGCGATTCATCTGTTTCCGCCAGCGGCGCTCGGTGCAGTTTTATGGCAATTTTGTTGTCTGCATAACGGATTTTTGTCTTTTGAGCGTCTGCTCGATCGGTTGTGCTGATTGAAATAAAGGCGGTTATGCAAATGATTAAAAAAAGAAGGCGCCGTAGTCGCATTTTCCCTCCAAATTCTTTTGAGTCAGGTCATTTTTGTGGGGCATAAAACCGGAGAAGCGTCAAAAAATTCCGTTGAATCCTATGTTCTGTTCTCCGGCTCTATGATTCCGCAAGATAATGTTCGGTATAAATAATTTCAAAGATATCGTATGTAGGGCGCACGGCAGCAATCAAAAGCATACCACTACAATCTGTCGATCATGGTAAAGCTGATGCAGTGAGCCGTGTTTCGCTGTTGGCCCTGAAAAAAACATCTTTATCGATTTAAAAATTTTGATTTACCCACGACCTATACAGCAGGAGGAAAAAAGTAAAAGAGGAGTTCTGAAAATGAGTTCACATATGAACATTTTCGGAGCGGCGCAGGAGTTAAATAAAGGCGAGCAAAACAACGGCATAAAGAAGGTCAAACCCGGCGACCGACCCGCTGATAAAAAAAGTAAAGCCGCTGAATCTTCCAGTTCCGTTAAAACGGATATCTCGAATGTCGGACGTGAATTATATCAAATGAAATTGGAAGCCCGGGGATATGTGGAAGAGGTTAAAGGCGCCGAATCAAAGGCTTTGAAAGAGATCGAAGCAATACGGGAGAAATTGGCCGATAATTATTATTTTGATGAAGAGGTGATTAACGCCGTCGTTAAAAAGATATTAGCGCTTCCGGTTTTCAACGACCAATAAAATCCGACGAGTTCACATTCGGCTCTTGTTGCGAAATACAGGTAAAACAATAAAACGGGAATGGACGGGTTCTCATGTCGGTTGTGCTCAACATTCTGAATACCATTGACGACTATATCTTTGTTGTTAATATTTCCGGAGAAATTCTCTATTGTAATTCTTCTATTAAGCGCCTGGCCTTCGACTCGGAACATTTGGCGGATATGACCATTCGTGATTTTTATCCGCAGGAGTATCGGAATGCCTTGAAGAAGCTGTTAGATTCGGTATTCGAAGATGAAAAGCCGCGCTATAGCTACCAGTTTCCGATCCTAAATCGATCGGGGCAATATATCCCCACTGAAATGAAAATAACCAAAGGCGCCTGGAAAGACTTACCCGTTCTCTACATAATCATTCATGATATCAGCCATTGGAAGCGCGTCGAAATCGAAAATAAAATGCTTTCCGAAGCGCTTAAAAATATTGATGAGTGTCTGGTGGTGTTTGATTTGAACGGTAAGATCATGTTTGTGAATGAAAAATTTGTTAATACTTACCAGTACCCAAAAAATGAAATTGTTGGGCGGCCGTTTTCTGATTTTCATAGCAGTGTAAACGAAGAACAAATTACCCGGGAAATTATAAAAAAGAGCATTAAGGGCGGATGGCACGGCGAATTATCCGGGCTTAAAAAAAACGGGGATAAGTTGCATTTATCCTTCACCACATCGGTCATGAATGATGAAAATGAAAATCCCATCGTCATAATCGGAATAGCGGTGGACCTGACCGAAAAAAAGCAATTGGAAAAACAGCTTTATCAGGCTCAAAAGATGGAGGCTATCGGTCAGCTGGCCGGCGGTATTGCACACGATTTTAATAATCTGTTAACCGTCATTGACGGCTATAGCGAACATCTTCTCGTACGTTGTAACGAAAAAAAAATCGAACACGCATACGTCCGACAAATCCGGAAAGCCTCGGAACGGGCAGGATCATTGACCCAACAACTGCTGGCGTTCAGCAGAAGACAGCTAATGCAGCCGAAATTGATCCACTTAAACGATCTGGTTCGTGAAATGGTCACTTTATTGAAACGTCTGATCGGAGAGGATGTGGAGCTTTCGACGTTGCTTAATCCGGATATCGGTTATGTTCGGGCCGATAAAAATCAGTTGGAGCAAGTCGTTATGAATCTGGCGCTCAATGCCAGGGATGCGATGACCGAAGGCGGACAATTGAGCATCGAAACCAAACGCGTTATGCTCGATCAACATTATAAAAATTCGCACGCCGGCGTGAACGAAGGACCATATGTTATGCTGGCGGTAAGCGATACGGGTGTAGGAATGGATAAGGAAACCCAAAGCCGAATATTCGAACCGTTTTTCACCACAAAAGAAAAGGGAAAAGGAACCGGCCTGGGCTTGGCAACCGTCTATGGCATTATTAAACAAAGTAAGGGCCATATCTGGGTATATAGCGAACCCGGCCGCGGTACATCGTTCAAAATATACCTGCCTGCCGCAAAAGGTAATCTCAAGGCGTCAAATGATGGGAAAAAAGAACAAGTGCTCCTCAAAGGCGATGAAACCGTATTAGTGGTCGAGGATGAATTTATGGTGAGAGAGTTGGTTGTCAACTCGTTGAAACAATATGGATATTCGGTTCTGGAAGCCTCCAACGGACGTCAGGCGCTTGAACTCATTAAAAGCAATGAGAATGCCATTCAACTCGTTATCACTGATGTTGTGATGCCGGAAGTCAGCGGTCAGAAACTCGTTAAAGCGCTGTCTGAGCAATATCCCGATATAAAAGCTATTTTCATGTCCGGTTACAGCGATCACGCCGTTACCAATCACGGTTTGATCGAAGAACGCGCCTTCTTCATTCAGAAGCCCTTCTCTCCGGCGACGCTTGCGCAGAAGGTCCGAGATATTTTGGATGATACCGAAAAAAACTGATACCGCTCGGGTAGCTTGCCTTTACAACTTCTACACAACAACGAATTTTATTGGGGGCTTTCCGGCGGTTGATCCAACATTTTTCGGATTTTTAAAGCCAAACGCTCCAGTTGAAACGGTTTTTGGAGGAATTCCATCCCGGGCTCTACTTTCTCGGGATGGGCCGTCATCAAAAGAAAACGGATGTGGGGATATAATTGTTGTACAAGAATTTTGAGTTCGATGCCGCCCATTTCAGGCATAACGATGTCCGAAACGATCATGTCGATTTGATGCCCATACTGCTGTATGATATTAAGTGCTTTGTTGCCATTTGAAGTGATCCATACTTCATAGCCGTAATTCTCCAACAGAGCCTTAAACGTCTGTAATAAATCGGCTTCGTCTTCTACCAGTAATATGGTTTCATTGCCGCCCTTGATCGTCTCCTTTTGTTGGGCGTGTGATTCTCTTTTTTGGGTTTTGCTCACAGGAAAATAGATCGTGAAGCATGTACCTTCTCCCAATATACTTTCACAATGGATATAGCCGTTATGCTGTTTCACCAAGCCATAAATAATGGACAGACCAAGGCCCGTACCGTCGCCGACTTCTTTTGTGGTGTAAAACGGTTCAAAAATGTGTTTCACGGTTTCCTGCCGCATCCCCATACCGCTGTCAATAACCGCTAGTTCTATGTAATGACCGGGGGGCAATACGCCGGTTGAAGCCTCGAAGGGATTCTCAATACGGGTGTGTTTAGTTTTGATTATTAAATCACCGCCGTCGGGCATGGCATCCCGGGCATTAATGCATAGATTGGTGATGATCTGATCGAGGGCGGCGGGATCCGCATGAATAAACGGCAATTTGGATTCTAAGCGTGTTTTTAAATTGATATCTTCGCCCAGATACCGTGTTAATAATTTCAAGTTATTACGAGCGGTGTCGCTCAGATTCACCTGCCGTTTCTCGAGTACCTTTTTCCGGCTGAAAGCGAGCAATTGCTGAACAGTGTGTGCGGCGTTGCCGGCTTTCTGCAAAATGAGCTCCAGATTATTCCGTACGGATGATTTTTGCGGCAGTTCACGCAGAGAGAGTTCAATTAAACCCATAATGCCCGCAAGCACATTGTTAAAATCATGAGCCACACCGCCCGCCAGTTGGCCGATAGCTTCCAGCTTTTCAATTTCGCGCAGACGACGGTCCAGTTTTTTTCGTTGAGACAGATCGTTTATGAATACCAGTATAAAACGGCCTTCGTAAATTTCAATGGATGAGAGATGCACTTCGAGGGGGATTTCATAGCCTTCTTTGTGCAAGCCATGGATATCCATTTCCGCACCCATTTGTCGCGACTGCGGCGTGTTCAGAAACATCAGACGATGCCTTAAATGCTGTTGCCGCAGATGCCCCGGAATTAACTTTTCAACCGGTTGGTCGAGCAATTCATCCCGGGAATATCCGAATAAATCTTCCAATCGTTTATTAACCAGTTTCATCCGTCCGTGCATATCGGAAAGTAAAATGGCTTGCGACGCCGATTCCAACAAGATACGAAATTTTTTATCGCCGCTTTCGGAGGGGTAGCTTTCCTGCTGTCTTTCTCCGAGCTTCCGAATATGGAGAAAGGCCTCTTTCCCGCTAATACTGCGGACCCGCGCCTGATAATTACCTGCTGAATTTAATTCACGATCGCTCAGTTGCAATGAAATGGGCTGCGCCGTTTTCTTGGAATGATCGACGGCGTTCCAGATTTTATCGATAGCGGAGGTATGCATTAACTCATCGATAAAACGTTTATCTTCACCCGCCAGGAAGGGCGGCGCATCGACTTCCGATTTAAACGTATCGACGCTACCGTCTTCGTTGATTTTCAGAAGATGGTCCGGAAATAAATCCACCAGATAATAGATGTGATCCCGGTCCGGCATGCGATTACCAGGGTTTTGCAATGATTGCGACCTTAACTTTACCCATTTCTTAGCGTTCCTTAACGCCTGACGCAACTGAAGCGGGTTAATGGGTGCAAAAAAATATGTTATGTAAACATCGGTATAATCGCCAAACGGATCGGCAGATGGCTCTGTTTCTGTATTGTGGTCAAAAATATACAAGACCGCGACGTTGTTTTGCTTTAGGTCGGAAGCAGCCTTTTTCAGGTTTGGCTTATTTGAAATGATAATGGCCGATTTTTCTTCATTTAAGCGCTTCTTTAGTTCTGCCAGGGAAGGTATAACCTGAAAGTCATCCAAAAATTCTGAGAGAATGCTGGAGATGTGTGTATTTATTTTCTGACCTTTTGTATATACGAAGACCTGAGACACTATATGTACTCTTGAATTGTTTTTTCTGATCCAGGGTATTTTAAGGAAAAAAATGGTCGGCCAAAATTCAATGGAGTTTAATTGAATTTGTATAGCCCAAAACTTTTTAAATTCAAAATGCAGAATAAACAATGAATGGCGTATGCGTTGCAAACGGATCAATACTTTTTAAGCTGTCATAATTCATATTAATTTTAATGTTGAAATTTGTAATGACGATAATTATGGACAATGAGAAAGATCATCATTATTGAAAAAGAAAGCGCAACTATAAACCGGCTCGCTATATTAGCGACAACGTTGCAATTTGAGCCGTTGGTATTACATGGTTGGAATAATATATTGAGAACGATCAACCGTGAAGATATGGCGGCTTTTTTTATCAACGTGGAAATTGAAAATATCGATCTTAAGAAAATAATTCGGTATATAAATCCTCCTTCAGAATCGGAAATTCCTGTTATTTTTATGTTTATCAGAAATTACTCAAATATGTACAAAGCCGCCAGCCGAGTACCTCATCATGATGAAATTCAAAAACCGTTTAAATTGGAACAACTGTTTCAGTTATTACACCGCCATGTGGCCATTGATGAGTTGAGCGCCCACCAATCCGAATATAGTGATCAAATACAACGGTTCGTGCAGGAATTTCAAGCTTTAGAAAATTGGGGCGAGCAATTAAAACGTGTGTTAAAAGGATGAAGCAAAACACAGACACATTAAAAAAAGAAATATCATTAGAAAAAGGTCATTTGGAGCTTACGGAATTATGGGACGGCAAGCTGGTGCTGGGTGAATTAAAAACCGGTAAAAGCGATGAAAGAGAATTAAAAAGGGCGCTGGTAAATGCCGGATATTCGGAGGGCTTTTTTGAAAATGGTATTAAAAACATGGCAGAAGGCTACCGTGATCAATATATCGTTGCACTGGCGGAGTTTAGAGAAGAACCCGGGCGCGTTTCTTACCTGTTCGAGCCAGTGCACACCCTCGCCACATTATTGAAATGGGTTCGAAACAAGAAGATTGAAATCACAAATTTAAATCAACCCGTACAAAAGAATACGCCTCTTTTAAGATTAAAACAGTTGCCGGGGGCTGTCATCCTTTATCCCAGCGGGTACCGTGCAAAATTGTCTCATGCACGTCTCGATGACCTCAGCCTTCTTGCAGGCGATAATACCAAACTGGATGAGACTAATAAGATGATTCTGGCCTCGGGTGCCGGAATTCCGCAAAAGAATGTTTTTGGCATTGTTGCGGTTTACCCCTCCAAGAAGTTGAGAATGATTGGTAAAGGCCACGGTTATTTGCATCTGGAAGATGCGGCGGAAGTCCAATTTGATGTTTCGGATCAGGCGGATGTTGAATCGATTGCATCGATTACGGTTCATGGAATGATCCGCTCGGCCCGGCTGCAAATCGAAGGTAATTTGCATGTGATGCAGGGAATATCCAATCGAGCCCAAAATCCCGACGCCCATATCCGCGCCGGTCAATCCATTTTAACGGAATTTATGGATGCCTGTCATATTTGGGCGGGCGATTTTATCTATTGCCGTACCCGCATTCATAAAAGCCGGCTGGAATGTGTGAATACCATTGTGGCTCCGGAAATACTCTTTAGCGAAGTAAGGGTTGGCAATCGTTTAATTTGTCATTCGATTGATGAAAAGTCGTTTATATATTTGGGCAAATCTTTCGTATCTCACCCGGAAATGAAACATAAATACAATATACACCTGCAACATGAACGACGGCTGCAGGATTTATCCAACACATTCAATTCTGAAAAGAATCGCTTATTGCGCGAAAGAGAGAAAATAGTCGTTTATCTGAAGAAAATGAAACGACTATCCAAAACGGTTGACAGGACCGATCCGATTTTGAATCGTCTTTATGAAAGTTATCAGCGTGGCGTCAAAAAACTGGAAACATTGCTTAGCGAGTATCGGGAGACGGCGCGTTTGTTTCAGAAAGAGAGTATGGAGCTCGCCTTTTATGAACGACATAAGCAACGGGCGCCGATGGTGGAGCTTATCGTTACCGGAACCCTACAGAGAGGTGCAACCATCAAAGCCCCAAGTCAGGTGTGGGAAGTTCCGAAAACGATGCACGGGGTCAAAATATCGATGGAACATTCTACGGGCCTGCTCGATATTCAACCGATGGACGGGGATTCCTTCCCCTCCTAAGGAAAAATCTTCCGCCCCTCCGATTCAATTGTCTTTCTCCCTGGTGATTTGTTTTAGATAATTATCTATCTAATAGATTGTTTTTTATAATGTTATAAAAAAACGCCATTATCAGGCGATTAAGTGGCATAGCTTTTGTGAAAGCTGATCCTGTACCGAACGTTGTAATAAAAGTGAGACGTGTATTTTAACAGGATGATGCAGGAAGATCGGGAGATATTACAGGATTTCATAGCCGAATGTAACGATGGCCTTGAACAGGTTGAGCGAACCCTCCTCGAACTCGAGGCCTATGCGGGAAACAGCACCCAAACAGACAATGATTTAATCGACACGCTCTTTCGTACGTTTCATTCCATCAAAGGCAGCGCAGGTTTTATCGGACTGAACAAGATCAATGGCCTGACCCACCATGCGGAAACGCTTCTGGATTTGATTCGTAAAGGGCAAATTGCGATCTCGAAAGAACACATCGATCTGTTGCTTGAAGTAAGCGACGCCCTGCAGACGCTGATTGACTATCTGGGGGAACATTTTACCGAAGAAGGTTATACCGGCGCCGACCTGGAGCACTTACAAAACCGACTGCGGGAAAGGGCTGCAGGGGAAACCATTGTAGAGAAGAAAGAACAGAAAATTTGCCCGGAAGAGAACGAAGGAGACGGGGAAACCAGTCGTCAAAATCACGGCGTTCAGTCCTACCAAACCCGGGCTGAATTTCAGATTACAGATAACATGGTGCGGCAGTTTTTGTCCGAAGCCCACGACCTGCTCAATGGCATTGAACAGGCATTACTACAACTCGAAAATAATCCCGCGGATATAAAGCCGGTTGAAAGCGCTTTCCGTTCTCTGCACAGCCTTAAGGGTAATGCCGGATTTTTAAATTATTCGGATATTTATGAGATATGCCACAAAGCGGAAGAGAGTCTGGATGGAATACGAAAAGGAACGATTCGTATGGGGTCCCGACAAATTTCCCTGTTGTTGAAAATTGTGGATTTTATCCGGGATGCCCTCAATCGATTATCCGAAAAGCAAACGCCCCGAATTCCGGGAAAACCCGGACTTCTGGATCTAATGAACGAAGGCTTGTTCAGCGACGCCATAAGCAACCATCAAATTGAAACGCCCGATCCGGAAGAAAAAACAGATGCGTCGTATCATCAGAATGTCCAAGAGAAGTCAGCCCAAAAAAGTGAAAAAAAACCCCAACGCGCGGTAAACTCGCAATTAATGGATATAAACAAAAACGTCCGTTCAGCAAGTCAATCCGAGGTGATCCGGGTAGATGTCGGTAAACTGGATCGATTGATGGATTTGGTCGGAGAGATTGTGATCGCCGAATCCATGGTATCCCACAATCCTAAAATCGATATGGAAGCCATCGAGGGCTTCGAACAATCGATTAATTATTTACGCAAGAATGTGCGCGAATTACAAGACCTGGCCACTTCGATGCGGATGATTCCCCTGTCCGGTCTCTTTGGGAAAATGCGGCGCCTGGTTCGCGATATAGCTTCCAAAACCAACAAGAAGGTGCGGTTGGATATCAAGGGCGGCGAAACCGAAGTGGACCGATCCATTTTGGAGCGCATTTCCGATCCTCTCGTCCATATCCTGCGTAACGCGATTGATCACGGCATCGAAAATGCGGAAGAACGTAAGCGTAAGGGAAAAGATCCGGTCGGGCGCCTGTCTTTGGAAGCCAGGCAGGTGGGCGGCGAAATCTGGATTTCCGTCCGGGATGACGGCGCCGGCCTTGACCGGCAGACCATTTTGAAAAAAGCACTTGAGCGAAAACTGGTAGCCGGCGATGAAGCTGAAACCATGGAAGATGAAAAAGTGTGGAATCTGATCTTGAAAGCGGGTTTTTCCACCACAGAGAATGTAAGCGATATAAGTGGGCGCGGCGTGGGCATGGATGTGGTAACGCGCAACGTGGAAAAAATACGGGGACGTGTTCAGATTCAAAGCGAAACGGCGCTGGGCACAACCATTACATTACGCATTCCGTTAACGACCGCCATCATCGACGGGATGGTGTTACGCGTCGGCGATTGGCTTTATGCGATTCCGACACTTGATATCAAGGAATCCATGCGTGTTAGCAAAGAAGAAGTATTGCAATTGATCGATGGTCAGGAAGTCATTCACGTACGCGACCAGATTATCCCGGTTATTCAGTTGCGGGAATTGCACCGAATAGAAAAAGGCAAATATGGTATTGATGAGGGGATTGTGGTTATCGCGGAAAACGCCGGACGGAATGTGGGTTTCTTAATCGATGAACTGTTTGGGCAACAACAACTGGTCATTAAAGCGCTGCCCGCTTATTTAGGAAAAATCGACGGCGTCTCCGGGTGTGCACTGCTCGGAAACGGCGATATCTGTCTTATCTTGGATTTGGCTAATCTGATTAAATTTACTGAAATGAGGCCGACCGATGTATAGGTGTTCTGTAATGGAAGGCAAAGGGGATGTATAAATCGTCCATCAGACATGAGGGAAATAATAGTCATCGAGTTTAAAATATATCCAAGGGGTGGGGGTTAAGTGATTTGTCGACGGTAAAGCCGCCAATTATAAAAAAGGAATGTTTGATTCCGGTATCAGGATCAAAGGCAGCGGTGGAAATTTTGCAGCCCTTAGCTTGTTCACAAGCGTCCTGATCGAGGGTTAATTTAAAAATATTAACTACGTCAACGATTCCGATTTTGGAGAACGCCATGGAAGCACAGGAAACAATTGGAATACAGGAAGAGGATACCCAGCAAGATAAATATCTGACATTTCAGCTGGATGACACGGAATACGCCATAGAAATCTATTACGTGACCGAAATAATGGGTATGCAAAAAATCACCAAACTGCCCGAAATGCCTTCTTTTGTCAAAGGCGTGATCAACCTACGGGGTAAAGTAATACCGGTTGTCGATGTCCGTCTTCGCTTCGGATTTGAAGACCGTGCGTATGATGAACGCACCTGTATCATTGTCATCAACATCCGCGAATCAAATGTCGGTTTGATTGTAGACAGCGTGAAAGAAGTCGCCGACATCCCTTCGGAACAAATTGAAGCAGCGCCAAAAGTTAAAAAAGGGCAGGAAAGCCGCTTTATTCAGGGCCTCAGTAAAAGCGGGCAAAACGTAAAAATCATACTGCACATGGAAAAATTCCTTTATGACGAAGAACTCGAACACATTCAGGAACGATCGAAGATGTGAGACTATTTTGACATAACCTTTCTCAATAAAAACGGGGAGATTCAGGAATGCGTATCTTTACTCAAACGGCTATACTTATATTGTGTTTTCTGATGGTTGCCATGGCCGGTGGCGTAACAACGCTGCAATTCTTTTTCACCGTGAAAAAAATATTTCCGAGTGCCGATCACGTCCATATCCTAATTTCCAAAAAGGCGTTTAACGAGCAAAAAACAAAGATTGTACGCAGCGCCAATCAGGTGCAATTAAAAACCACAATTTACGAAATCGAATCCATGTCGGATATCGGAAGCAAAATAAATCAGATACCTGACCATGCGATTGTGATCGTATATAGTAATCCTATTTTAATGAATAAGAAGAGCCGGCTTTTTATTTTGAAGAAAAGTACGGATAAACAACTCTCGCTGGTTACCGATTCCGAAGCCTATACAAGAGCAGGCGCCCTTGTGGGATTGCTGCCGGCTGAGGACGATCGCACAAAACTCGTGGTGAATTTAACCCATAACAAAAACATCGCCGGCCGGTTTACCCCGGAATTCATTCAAAAAATGGGTATAGCGCAGGTTATCCGTGAATAAGATTGAAAAAACAAAACGGATATAGTTGGGAAATGTTTATATAATAGCGGGAAATACGTTATGGAAATGATCAAAAATGCTAAATTGCGCTTCGAATCCCTCAAAATTAAGTACAAAATCATCTTAGGTCTGATGAGTATATTTTTGATTTTAGTGTTCAGCGGCGCTTTGATAATTCATGTTATCACTAAAGAAGCCCTCAATAAGAATTTACAAATTGCACTTGAGGAGATGTCACGCATAGCTGCGGAGGGCGTTCAAACGGGACTTTTATTCGGCGACAATGAGACCGTAAAAGACGCCCTCGAGGGATTTACTAAAGACGATATGATCACCTACATCCGGGTTTTGGATGCTGAAGGCCGGAACATTTACCACTTTCGAAAACCGGGCCTGGCGACGGTGAGCCAAAATACTGAGGAATGGCGGCCATCCGGCGATCATGAGATTTTTACCGAACAGGATGTAATCTCGGATGGATCGGTTATCGGTCGTATTCAAATGGGACTTTCCCTGAAATCCAGCGAACAGGTCCTGGCCTATGTTCACAACATCTTAATACTTTTATCGTTGGGTGGTTTTTCCTTCATCGTATTTTTTCTGATTTTTGTGGCCAACCAAATTTCGAAGCCGATTGAAGACGTGGCCGGTGCTGCGGAAAGTTTACGGCACGGTAATCTCGAAATTGCAATCCATTATGAGCGTGAAGATGAACTGGGCCATCTGGCAGAATCCTTCAAACGGCTGAGCGCCGACCTGAAGGCAAAGACCGAAGCCGCCCACATGATTGCCCGCGGTAATCTGGATGTGGAGGTTGTGGAAGTTTCGGAAAAGGATGTTTTGGGCAAGGCGATGAATCAGATTAAAGCAAACTTAAACGGTTTGTCCGATGAACTCCTATCATTAACAACGGGCGCTCAGAAAGGCGATCTGACAGGCCGCGGCAACAGTGCCGCCTTCGAAGGCCATTACCGCGACCTCATTGAAGGCATCAATAAAATGCTGGACACCATCCTGAAACCGTTTGAAGTGGCGCGGGATTCCATAGCCGATATCGCCAACGGTAAGATTCCATCCAGGATTGAAGAGTCTTATCAGGGAGAGTTTGAAGCGCTCCGTCGGAATTTGAATACGTGCTTTGATGCTTTGTCCGGACTGGTAGAAGATTCCAACCGCTTAATCGAAGATGCCGTGGCAGGCAAACTGGACACGCGGGTCGATAGTAACCGACATCTCGGCGATTTCAGACAAATCGTGCAGGGAATCAATAACACGCTTGATGCCGTGTTGAAACCGATCAACGAGGTACAGTCCTGCCTGATGAACGTGGAGAAAGGCGATTTGAGTGTGCTTGTTGAAGGTGATTATAAGGGAGATCATGCCCGCATGAAAAACGCCCTCAACGGCACGCTGGATGCATTGAACCAAATCCTTGCAGAAGTTACGTCCACCATTGAACAGATTAATAACGGTGCTAATCAGGTATCCGATTCCAGTCAATCCGTTTCGCAGGGCGCAACAGAACAGGCCAGCTCCTTACAGGAGACCACCTCATCCATGACCGAAATCGGAGCCCAGTCGCGCAAGAATGCCGATCATGCAAAGCATGCAAACCAATTTTCCACCGAAGCGCGCGATTCGGCCCGGAAGGGCAACGAGCAGATGAAGCAGCTGCTCTCCTCCATGGAAGAGATCAACCGGTCTTCCGATGAAATCTCCAAAATTATTAAAGTAATCGATGATATCGCCTTTCAGACCAATCTGCTCGCTCTGAATGCGGCGGTTGAGGCAGCGCGGGCCGGTGTTCACGGCAAGGGTTTTGCGGTCGTGGCCGAGGAGGTCCGCAACCTGGCGCAGCGCAGCGCAAAAGCCGCCAGTGAAACGACGGAATTGATCGAAGGATCGCTGGCGCGCATAAACCGCGGGACGGAGATCGCCAATAATACCGCAGAAACGTTTAAAGAGATTATTGACGGCATTACCAAGGTAAGCGATTTAATGGATGAGATCGCTAGCGCCTCCTCTGAACAGGTGGAGGGCATCGAACAGGTTAATCAGGCGCTCAATCAGATCGATCAGGTAACGCAATCGAATGCTGCCAACGCCGAACAAAGCGCCTCTGCAGCGGAACAACTCTCCGGCCAATCCCGCCATCTCCGCAGAATGATTGAACGCTTTACGCTGCAACAGGAAGTCCTCGAGCGAATCTCATCGGATCGCCGCAATGGAGAGAACGGGGCGCCGCTTTACAGAAAACGCCGGCCGCATAAATCAGAGACAGAGGCTAACGATTCCGGAAACGGCAAATATCTTTCACCTACCATCGAACTGGATGATGACGACTTCCAGGATTTTTAGGGAGCGGCGAAACAAGATGGGTGGTTTACTAACCATAAGCGACAAAGAGTATGAAGCCATTCAGCGTTTGGTTTACGATAAATTCGGAATTTATTTAAGCCGGCAAAAACAATCTCTGATTACAGGACGATTGCACAAAGCGCTGAAAAATGACGGTTTCGAATCTTTTCAGGCTTTTTACGAGCATGTTTTAAATGATCGAAGCGGTCAGGGATTGAATACGCTTATTAATCGTATTTCCACCAATCACACCCATTTTTATCGTGAGCCTGCCCATTTCCACTATTATCTCGAGCATGTATTGCCCGGGCAATTACCGCTTCTGTCCGATAAAAGAACGTCAATCAATCGAATATGGTGCGCCGGCTGCGCCTCCGGCGAGGAGGCTTATACCATTGCGATGGTAGTGGCGCATTTCGAATCGCTCACCAAACAGACCCTGCCTTCGCGCATTTTGGGCACGGACATTTCCGATACGGCACTACAAAAGGCCAAGGCCGGAATCTACAGTGCGGAAAACGTTCAACGGCTACCGAAACAATGGCAGAGGCGTTATTTCGAAGCGACCGGAGCAAACGAATATATCGTGAATTCCGCCGTACGCGGGCGCGTTTTGTTCCGTCGCTTGAATCTGATGCGCGGGATATACCCCTTCAAACACAAATTCCACACGATTTTTTGTCGCAATGTAATGATTTATTTCGATAAGGCCACAAGAGAGATACTGGCGGAGCGTTTAGCCCATTATTTACACAAGGGCGGCTATCTCTTTATCGGTCATTCCGAAAGCCTTGGGCGGCGCCACCGTTTTTTTGAGTACATAAAGCCCGCGATTTACAGGAAAAGGGAAGCCTGATGCATAAAAATGCGATACGCGTATTGGTGGTGGATGATTCAGCCCTGGTGCGGGAGATCCTTGTGAACGGGTTGTCCCAGAACGACGGCATTACTGCCGTAGGCGCGGCGAGCGATCCTTACCTGGCGCGGGATATGATACTCAAACACCGGCCCGATGTGCTGACCCTTGATGTGGAAATGCCGCGCATGAACGGTCTGCAATTCTTAAAACGCTTGATGTCTCAATATCCGCTGCCGGTGATTATGGTAAGCGCTCTTACGTACGCGGGTTCAAAAACAACCCTTGAAGCGCTCGAATATGGTGCGGTGGATTTTGTGCTGAAGCCCTCCGCTAATGTCCGCGACGGCTTAACGGCTATGATAAAAATGTTACGGGAAAAAGTAAAAATGGCAGCTAAGGTTGATGTGAGTGCAAATGCCGTCCCTATGATGAGAGAAGCGCCTTTGGCCCCAAGGGATGCGCCTGTCAATCGCCCAAGCGACAAAGTGATTGCCATCGGCGCCTCCACGGGCGGCACCGAAGCGCTTAGACGTGTAATCACTGCATTGCCGCCCGATTTGCCCGGTATTGTTGCGGTGCAACACATGCCGGAAGGCTTTACCAAAATGTTTGCCCAACACTTGAATACGTTGACGCCCTGGCGGGTAAAAGAAGCTCAATCCGGAGACCGGGTTTTATCCGGCAATGTTTTGATCGCACCCGGAAATTTGCACACACAATTGATTCGCTCCGGAAATGACTATCATGTGATTTGCAGACAAGGCGACGCCGTTTGCGGACACCGACCTTCCGTCGATGTCCTCTTTCGTTCGGTTGCAAGACATGCGGGCAGAAAAGCGTTGGCGGTTATGTTAACCGGTATGGGCGATGACGGGGCGGACGCCATGGTTAAAATTCGCCGCGGCGGAGGGCGTACCGTCGCCCAGGACGAAGCAACATCTGTCGTGTTCGGTATGCCGAACGAGGCGTTTAAACGCGGCGGAGCAGAACAGTTAACGCCTATTGATCAAATTCCTGCGGTTATTATTCAATATCTAAAGGAAAAAACGATTGCAAAGCACTGAAGTCAGGGTGGGTGTGGGCGAAATTGTCGTCCGTAGCCAGATGCAGGATGTGATAAAAGCTTATGCGCTCGGATCGTGCGTGGCAGTCATTTTTTTTGCACGGGAGTTCCACCTGGCCGGAATGGCGCATGTGGCGTTGCCCGATTCGGGAATGGGTAATGGCAGACAAGCCCATTTACCGGGATACTTTGCGGATAAAGCGATCCCTGCACTAGTTGAAGCCTTCAAGAGGAATGGCGTTAAACGGAAATCTCAGATACAAATTAAACTGGCGGGCGGGGCGCGTTTACTCGATCCCAATGCACACTTCTACATAGGTAAACGCAATGTGCTGGCGATTAAAAAAACATTATGGCATTATAAGTTGGGCGCCATCGCCGAGGATGTGGGCAAGGATTACAGTCGCACCGTTACGCTCCGTATTTCCGATGGTCGCGTAAACGTCGATTCGCCGGGTCGGGCCAGACGGCAATTATAATTAAGTATGAACGTAATCATACATTTGAATGGCTCAAAATAGATGGCAATAAGTCGGAGGTAGATCATGATCGGCAGCGTACTGATCGTCGATGATTCCAGGACGGCGCGTAAGATGATACGGCGTATTCTTGAAATTTGTGGTTTGGAAGGGATTCGTGTATTCGAAGCCTCCAATGGCATAGAAGCTTTGGATCTACTAAAAACGCAAACCGTGGACCTGATTTTAACCGACCTTAACATGCCGGAAATGGACGGCGAACAATTGCTAAAACGTGTTAAGAGTTCACCCAAACTGTTCGATATTCCGGTTATCGTGATTACCAGTTTAAAAAATGATGCACATGAGAACCAACTTATCTGCGAACATGCCAAAGCCGTCCTTTCGAAACCGGTCGCGATCCCGGAAATGCATAACGCCCTTCACGATGATCATTCAATGTATCACGGAGAATTATAGAATGGAATTTAGAACGGATCAAATGGAAAAAGCCTTAAATAAGGCTATGGCCGATTCTCTGGAAAACATGGTTTTTCTGGAAATTGAGGACGTTCGAATGCTGCAGGAATTACCGGTATTTGAATCGCAGCCATTTGTTGTTGAGGTTGGTTTACTTAAACCCGTCGAAGGCGCATTGCGGCTTTTTTTTGAACCGGACTTTGCCAAACAGCTTTTTACCGATATGACCGGCCAGCTACCTGAAAGGAATACCCGGCCGGCGGATTTAACGGACGCTCTATCTGAAGTTGGCAATACCATTACGGGCCGTTTTTTGGCCAGTCTGTTGCCGCCGGAATCTGCATTTAAACAAGGTCTGCCCTGTTGCCGGTACGGGGCGGAAATGAATGCACGGGAAGGGCTTGGCGCAACCATGGTGAACGAATATAATCTTGAAGGTCAATATATCTACGCCGCGTTATACTTGCACCAACCTAAATATAACGTGTAACGATATTTATTGCGCCGCCCCCGTGTCCAAGAAGACTCAATCGTTAACCCCATTGAACCGCCTCAGGGCGTCTTTTGCTCTGAAAAAATATAGAACTTATGCCGGGAAACCTATAGCTGCTGCAGGCAAAGGCGATATAGCTTAACAAGCCAACAAGGAATTGAATGATCATAAAGGCCCGCTGTTCGGAATGAATGGGGCACGAGACGCCGGACGAATACCATAAAATGCCTTGCACTTTAGAGGTGGAATAATTAAGTTTTCCTTTCGAAGTATAAGACACTGATAAATTATGTAAAATTAAAGCCTTACTAAGAATATGCCAACTGAAAATTGATTAAAGAAAGGATAAGCGATGAGTATTATTGAAGATGTATATGCACGGGAAATTTTGGATTCGCGCGGTAATCCCACCGTGGAAGTGGAGGTTCTGCTCGAGGATGGTAGTTTTGGCCTGGCCGCTGTACCTTCCGGAGCTTCAACCGGAGAGAGCGAAGCGGTGGAGTTACGCGATGGCGATAAAAGCCGATATATGGGTAAAGGCGTTTTAAGAGCGGTTCAAAATGTCAATGAGGTGATCGCCGAGGAAATTATCGGTTTGGATGCTACCGATCAACCAGGCATCGATTCCCTGATGATCGAACTGGACGGTACGGATAACAAGAGCAAGCTGGGCGCCAATGCCATACTCGGTGTATCCATGGCTGTCGCAAAGGCTGCGGCAGAAGCCGTGGGTTTACCGCTCTATCAGTACATCGGCGGTGTTAACGCCAAAGTGCTGCCGGTACCGATGATGAATATTCTGAACGGCGGCGAGCACGCCGACAATAATGTGGATATTCAGGAATTCATGATTGCGCCGGCCGGAGCGGAAAGTTTCCATGAAGCGTTGCGTATGGGCGCCGAGGTATTTCACAATCTGAAGAAGGTGCTCAATAGTCGGAAGTACAATACGGCCGTCGGCGATGAGGGCGGATTTGCCCCGGATCTTAAATCCAATGAAGAAGCTCTGCAGGTCATTATGGAAGCCATCGACCAAGCCGGCTACAAAGCAGGCGAAGATGTCTTCATTTGCCTGGACCCGGCAAGCAGCGAATTTTATGATAAAGAAAAAGGCAAATACGTACTGGCCTCGGAAAATAAAGAGCTCACTTCGGAGAAAATGGTGGATTATTACGCCAAATGGGTGGAACAGTATCCCATCGTTTCGATCGAAGACGGACTGGCCGAAAACGACTGGGAGGGCTGGAAAATTATGACGGAACGCCTGGGCTCTAAAATTCAATTGGTCGGCGATGATCTGTTTGTTACCAACACCCGCATTCTCAAACAAGGTATTGACAGCGGCGTTGCCAATTCCATCCTGATCAAACTCAATCAGATCGGGACCATCACGGAAACGCTGGATGCAATCGAAATGGCGCATAAAGCAGGCTACACGGCTGTTGTTTCACACCGTTCCGGTGAAACCGAGGATAACACCATTGCGGATTTTGTCGTCGCGACGAATACCGGCCAGATCAAAACCGGTTCGGCGTCGCGCAGTGATCGTATAGCCAAATATAATCAATTGTTGCGGATCGAGGATATGCTTGGTGAAAGCGCGAAATTCCTGGGTCGGCAGGTATACAACCGTTAAAACGGAGTTTCAGATCCGGGTGCGATTTCAAAACGCACCCGGATTGTTAAAACTATGGCTGTTAAAAAAAGACGATCTCCGGGCCGGTCGCTTTTCACAGGAAAACTCGCCTTCATTGTAACGATTCTTATCGTGTTCGCCGTTGTGATCCTTTTTTTGAGCGGCTCACGGGGGACGCTGCATTTGTTTCGATTACACCAGGACAAAAAACAACTTATACATGAAATCGATTCTTTAAGACAGAAGAAACAGGAACTGGATAGTATCCGTCATCGCCTTAAAAACGATCCGGTTTACATCGAGAAAATTGCTCGGGAACAATATAATATGAAAAAAGAGGGCGAGGAGGTTTACGAAATAATCGATGAAAAGGATAAATGACCTTACCGGCATTGGCTTTGAATGTGTATAGAAGCTGTATTTTTCTTTGTATCCTTGCCGTTTTTTGCTTGATCAATGACGGATTGAGCCAATCCATTCCCAGACCGGATGCCGACCGGAAAGATATAAGTCGACCCACCTTCCAGACACGCTTCCGAAAACAGAGCACCACCTGGAACTGGTTCGGTCAGTTAATGTACCGGCCGCAGCTGAATGCGCCCTGGCAAATATTTGTATCCGAAAATTTCGAAAGTAATCTGCTGATACCCAGTCGGGGCAGCCAACAATGGAAAGATGAACATAATTTGAACAGTCGTTTCCTTTATCGTTGGAATGCACTATATACGGGTTTTTATGCCCGCAGTTGGTTTCAAAGCGACAAACAGCTTTCCCGGAACAATCAATTCGGCAACCACGCGCTTGGTTTGACGGCGCAATACCAACCTTTCCATAAGTTGAAGCTTTCGCCGCACGCCGGTTATCAGCAGTCCCGCAATCGGACCCTAATTGAATGGGGCTGGGATGTGGGTATGGAGGGATCGTTGCAAAACTACCGGATCGGGCAGTACGGAACCAATCTTGAATTTTCCAGCGATTATGATTTTTATGACCAACGCCAGAATTATGACAATCAGTTACAGTTGAAGATCGGCACGGAATTTACTTCCTATGCCCACGATTCACTTACGTTCGGTTATGATGAGACAAGCAAACAATACTATTCCGCGGATGGGGCGGAGCTATTGGAAGTTAAAATGTACGATCGGCACATTAATAATCTGCTTCGCTACCGCTTTTCCGCGCGCAATATGATAAGCTTTGGGACCAAAATCCGCTCCCGTTATATATCGTATTTTAAAGGCAGAAATGTACTGTTGTTTGAAAATCAAATTCGATTTATGCACCTGGGCAGGCGTTTTAATTATGTCTTAAACCTCCGTAGCAATGAGGAAAGCCAGGACAATGAGGAAGATTTTACGGACAGTCAATCCAAACGCACAGCCCTCGGATTGCAGGCGGATTACCGCCTTGATCAACATAAAAGCCTGAATTTAAGTCTGGATTTTGTGAAACTGCAGTATGATACACCCGATGAAAACAATCTCGATGACCGCGATGAGCAGCGTTTTATAATCAATCTGGGTTACCGGCACCGATTTAGTCCCTACCTGACATTGAACTGGTTAACCTATGTTTATCTATTGCATCAGGTATATATTTATGAGCAAAGAAGTATTAATAATCACTGGAATCGTGTTTTTAAGTTAAATCCGAATCTTGTTTACCAATATAAGCGTCTTCGAAATACGCTTAGTACCGAAGTACTGGCCAATTATACGGTGTACGATTTCGAAGAACAAACCGCGGATACCCGGAGTTTTGTATTCCGAAAATACAGTTTTGCCGATTCTTTACGCTACCGGATCATCGGACAGATCCATATTGGAATCTTTACACGTTACGAGCTGGAAGACAAAGGCAGTTTTTTTAAAAGCGATTTTGCTCAGCAGGTGGTGCAATCTTATCGCTCCCGCTTCATCAATCTCTTTCTTGAAAACCGATATTTTTTTCGTTTTTATGTGCGCGTTGGCTACACCCGTTACAAAAGAAAGGAGTGGCGTCATATTCCGCAGAGAAGGCACTACCGGACCATTACCAATGAGGGGCCGTATGTAAGGCTTCAATATCATTCATCCAACCGTATCATGTTTACCGCACACGCTTCGCTTTCCGATCTGGAAGACACGCGGGGACCGAAAACACATTATGCCACCGGTTATTTACGCATGAATTATTTTTTCTAAAACTTTTTTTGTGATGAATTTGTTATCATTCGGACGGAAACCCATCCATATATTCTGAGTTATCATATTTGTGATTTCAGTGCAGGCTGAAAAAAGATTCGCAAACGATTGCATGGCATAATAAAGGTAGCCATGTTGGGTGTGCTGAGTGATGTACAAATGCCCTACCCGTTTTTTCTATTGATAGACGTAGGGCTCTAAAGTATATTACCCACTTATTTTTTGGATAGACAGGAGTATATTGTATGATTCATAAAGGATTGTTAACGAGTGTCCTGTTCATATGCGTACTGATGATCATTGAGGTGCACGCCCGTTACCCCGATATGAGGGTAATTGAAAGCAATGAGAACTATATGATAGTGGAGTGGCGTCCCGTTGATTTTCGAATGATTGCAGTGAGCAAGGGGCAATCGAAATGGGATCGCATTGCATTCGAATATGGTGAAACGTTTAATGAAACGGGCGAACCGGACATACCCTACCGTACGTTGACCATCGGCATTCCGCAAAACGGACGTATCCGTGTGGATATTCTTAATCAACAAGGCGAATCATTCTCCAATATAGACCTGGCGCCGGTGCCGCAATTATATAAAGATGAAAGCGGAATCAACGGTCAGCGTTATCAGATAGATGAAACCGTCTACAAGCAGGATCGCATGTTACCGGCGTCGCTCTATATGATTGACCGGCCGGCCGAATTCCGTGCGGTCGCGATTCAAAAGTTGCACATGACGCCGATCCAATATAATCCCACAAGCCGGACTTTGAGGTTTTACGAGACCATCCGATTCAAAATTACCTATGAAAGGGAATCGCAGGAAACAACTTCGCGCCATACCGTAAAGCCGCGGAAAGATTTTGAAGCAATCTATGAATCGGTGTTATTAAACTATGAGCAAGCCAAACACTGGCTAACCGTGCCGGCCCATTCACGATTGGCAAAACAGGCATCTCTGCCCGCCGGTGACTGGTATCGGATTGCGGTGAACCAGGATGGTTTGTATAAAATCAACTATAATACGCTGGAAAACGCGGGCATTGATGTCGGTAATTTGAGCGTCCGGTCGATTCGTATATTTAATAATGGCGGACACCAACTCAGTTACAGCGTTAACTCCGAATATTATAATCCGACTCACACGCGTGAAATCCCGATACGGGTTGTGGATCAAAATAACAACGGTCTGTTTGAAAGCCAGGATTATATTCTATTTTATGGCAAACATGTAAACGGCTGGTTTTATAATCCCGTCGGCAACGATTACGAATACCAGCAACACACCTACGCGAATGAAAATTATTACTGGCTGACGACGCAGGGCAATAACGGTTTAAGGATGACTGAAGAGGATTTGCCCAATATCGAGGGCGCCGAACCCGTTCCCTATTTTTACGATCGTACGCATTTCGAAGAAGATAAATACAACCTGCTGGCTTCCGGTCCGGATTGGTATGGCAACCGTTTCGTCGGCAAATCCGATAGTTATACCCTGTCGCTGCCGATAACAACCAATCAGGCAATGAACGCCTTGCCCTATATGCGTATTCAGTTAAAGGGCGGAAGCGGGGTTTATTACTCGGCCAGCGGACACAAAAACTACCGCTATTACTTTGATATACTGATCAATAATCAAATGCTCCTGGAAAATTTCAGTTTTACAAGAGCCAGTCGGCTTGGCACCAACGTCGTTATCAATAATCCTCAGCTATTGGTTTCGGGTGATAATTCCGTTTCGATTCAATATGCAGGCAATCTCGACGGGTGTATAGCCTATCTGGATTGGTTCGAATTGTACTATCCGCGCGATTTTCGTTTGGATGACGGCCAATTGAGGTTTTTTACCGGGGACGTTTCCAAACCGCGACGGTATACGATTTCCAACCTTTCGGCGGATAACGCCCATTTACTGCTGGATGTCAGCGATCCTGCCGCGCCCAGGATATTACAACCGGAAGGGGATGTTCAGAACGGCAACCTTACCTTCGATTTACCCACCGGTTCCAAACAACGCCAGCTTGTTTTAACAGATTTACAGTCGGCGGCGGTTAAAAATGTAACCCAGCTCGAACGCTATTCCGGATTTAAAGATTTATTATCCACAACACGGCAATCGGATTTTATCATCGTTACCCATCAATCGTTTGTACCCTACGCACAGCAAATCGCTGAATTAAGAAGCGAATTAACAACCACGGTGGTTTCGATGGAAGACATTTATTTTAATTTCAACAACGGTGTTCCGGATCCAACAGCGCTGCGAAATTTTATACGGTATGCCTATTTAAACTGGTCTGCGCCTCGTCCGGCTTATGTTCTGTTATTCGGCGACGGCCACTACGATTATCGGAATATTACCCTTTCCGACACCATGCGCGTACCGCCTTTCGAAATTTACAGCTCCGGAGAAATTAACAGCCGGACCAGCGACGGTTATTTCGTGGATGTAGGGTATTCGGGAAACGATAACTTTTTATCAATTACACAGGATCTGGCGATCGGACGCTTACCGGTGGAAAGTGTTCTGGATTGTGAGCGTGTGGTGAATAAACTGAAGGCCTATAATCAAAACCGGGTAAAGGACGGCTGGCAAACGACCCTTACGTTTGTCGCCGATGACTCTGTATCAACAACCCGCTCAAGGGAACACGAGCACCAGAACGATACCGAAGCACTGGCCAATCTTACCCAGTTGAAGCGCTTTATCAAAAAGAAGGTATATTTATCCATGTATCCCTCGGAGGCCGGCGGATTTGGAAGGGTTAAGCCGGCCGCCAATGTAGATTTGATTGATTATATGAATCAGGGGGCATTGATTGTTAACTACATGGGGCACGGTTCGCCGGTCCAATGGGCCCATGAATCGGTATTTAATTTCAGTCGCGATTTCAATCGCATTAATAACAATAACAAACTGCCGTTGATGATTGCCGCTACCTGCGACTTCGGAAAATACGATGACCCCCACGAACCGAGTTTTACCGAAGCGCTGATCTGGGAAGAAGAGCGCGGCGTCATCGGCGTTCTTGCCGCGGCGCGCCTGGTTTATGCACATGAGAATTATCAATTCAACCGCCGCTTTCTGCAACAATTATTTGATAGTGACATCGGCTCAAAACGACTTGGTGCGGCTATGCTCGCTGCGGTGGACGGAGGCCGCAATGATCAAAAATACCACTTACTGGCTGATCCCACCATGCGGCTCGCCGATCCGCAGCAGAAACTGAAAATCACTTCGATTGAACCCGATACGCTGAAGGCTCTGAGTGAGGTCGAGGTGCGGGCAACTATTGATCCCGCTTCGGCTGAAGCGTCCTCGTTTAACGGTGGCGCCATAATGGTCGTCCACGATGCAAAATACAAAAATCGTAACGTGGGATCTTACAACACCTTCACGATGAATGGCCCCACTTTATTCAAAGGCGAAGTATCCGTCAATAACGGCCAATTGAAAGGCAAGTTCATCATACCCAAATCCATCCGGTATGTCAACGAGAACAGCGGGCGCATCACCCTTTACGCATGGGATAATCAGAAGAATATAACGGCCATGGATTATAATAATGAATTATTAATCACAGGTTCGGCCGCAAAAGAAGATGACCGTGAAGGACCAAGCATCGATGTGTATTTTAAGGATCAGGAAAATTTTACGCCCGGCGACTTGGTTGCTCCGAATCCCGTGTTGATTGCCGAACTGGAAGATGAAAACGGTATCAATATGACCGGCGAGGTCGGCCATAACCTTTCTCTACAAATCGATGAATCGGCGCCCAAAGATATATCCGGTTTCTTTTCTTACAAAAAAGACAGTTATCAGGAAGGTACTATAGAGTATCCACTCGATAAATTGGACCGTGGTTTACACGCGCTGAAACTCAATGTCTTCGACAACCTGAATAATCCTTCGGAAAGTGAAGTTTCATTCAATGTAGCGTCAACATCAGGGCTTGTTATCGATAATGTTGTCAATTATCCCAATCCGTTCAGCCATTCTACGACCTTCACGTTCCAAACCAATAAAGACCAGGCGGAAGTTACCGTTAAAATCTACACGCTAAGCGGGCGACTTATTCAGGAGTTGCATGGTATCTCTACGAATGGTTTCAATAACAGTATCGAATGGAACGGTGTTGATCGCGACGGCAGCCGTATTGCCAATGGTATTTATCTCTACAAGATTATTCTTGAAACGCCCGGTGAAAAGGAAGAAAAAATTGAGAAGTTGATGATTATGCGCTGATCTCAATTAGTCATGGTTTTAAACAGAACGAAGGATTTATATAGCCCATGGTTGGGATTGTTGTTCGCTTAAAAAAGTGTATAGATAAACGGCGCCAGCGCACTGCCCTGTGTTAAAACGATCAAAAGTCCCAGCGCCAGCAGGATGATTACGATCGGCATAAGCCACCATTTTTTATGACTGCCCAGAAAACGCAGGTATTCCGAGATAATTTTTAGTTTTGCCACGTTATTTTAACTCCTAATACATTTTTTCGTATCGATTCGATTCGTTTTTTGTTTCTATGCGGCGCCAGTAGGTGGAACGGCCGGGATCACGTTTTGTATCCATTAAGCGTTTACCCGCCAATCGCAGCAGCAGCCCCAGCGGCGTCAGAATCAAGCAAAAGATGAGGGTTAACAAAAGGCGCGATACCAACCACCCCAGCGTAAGCGCCATTGCCATCCAGTGATGATAGATGCGTCTCAGCGTTAGCGGTGCAAACGTGCCTAAAATAACCAATAAACATGCGAACACCGCCAACAGGATAGGCAGCCAGACCCACGCATTTTGCCAGAAGAGCAGGCCGGCAAATACTGTTAAAACAGCTGTCATGGCATATGCGAATAGACGCATACTACGGGCATCGATCCTTAAAGTATTGAGTTCAATGCGAACATCATCAATCAAGGACATTTGCCATTTCCTCCCTCGGCAGCGTCTGCGCGGTCTGTTCGTTTTTATACATAATGTAATTGCCCATCACTAACACATCCATGTCGGTGCGCATAAAACAGCGGTAGGCATCGTACGGACTTTCGACGATGGGTTCGCCCCTTACATTAAACGATGTGTTCACCACAACCGGACAGCCCGTGCGGTTGTGAAACCGCTGCAATAATTTGTAAAAACGACCATTATCGTCTCGGTTAACCGTTTGCAAGCGGGCGGAATAATCCACATGTGTAACCGCCGGTATTTGCGAACGTTTTATATTCAAACGATCCAGTCCTTTCAAACGCTTTTCATTATCCCGCAGCGCAATACGTTTTTCATCGCTGATATTGGCAACCAGCAACATGTAAGGACTCTGACGGTCGATATCGAACCATTCTCTATGATAATCGGCCAATACGGCGGGTGCGAACGGACGGAAACTTTCTCGGAATTTGATTTTCATGTTCATTTTGCGCTGCATATTTTCTGAACGCGGATCTCCCAGAATGGAGCGGTTTCCAAGCGCCCTCGGTCCGAACTCCATGCGTCCCTGGAACCAGCCGACGACCTGTTCATTGCTAATGGCCTCGACGACCGTTTGCAACAGAGCGTCTTCCTCCTCATGATGAGCGGCGATACCGTTTTGTTTTAAAAATTGAGCAATTTGTTCATCGCTGTAAGCTCCACCCAGATAAGAACCTTTTTGTAAATCGCGACCGTTTTTAACGACGGGTGTATGATTGCCGTGGTGATAGTAAGCGATATAGGCCGCTCCAAGTGCGCCGCCGGCGTCGCCCGCAGCGGGTTGTATCCAGATATCATCAAAGAGCCCGGAGCGCAGTAATTTCCCGTTGCCGACACAGTTAAGGGTTACGCCGCCGGCCAGACAAAGCTTCGAGGCCCCTGTAACGTTTTTCACTTCCTTCGCCATGCGCATCATTATCTCTTCCGTTACGTTCTGAATCGAAGCGGCCAGATCCATATCTTTTTGTGTAATTGGACTTTCCGGTTTGCGTGGTGGACCGCCAAACAATTGGTTGAATTGATTGTTTGTCATGGTAAGTCCAACCGGATAATCAAAATAATTCAGATTAAGCCGGAAAGAGCCGTCTGCCTTCAAATCGATTAGATGATTAAGGATGATCTGAACATAACGGGGTTCACCGTAAGGGGCGAGTCCCATAAGTTTATACTCGCCGGAATTGACCTTAAAGCCCGTATAGTAGGTAAAAGCCGAGTAAAGCAATCCCAGAGAATGGGGGAAGTGTAGCTCGCGTAAAATCCGGACACGATTATCTTCGGCGATGCCAAATGAAGAAGTCGCCCATTCCCCCACGCCGTCGATTGATAAAAATGCGGCTTTGTTGAACGGAGAGGGGAAAAAAGCAGAAGCGGCATGGGATTCGTGGTGTTCGGGGAATAATACAGGGCCGTCATAATGCAATTGTTTTTCGATGAGGTCGGGTACCCATAGTTTCTGTTTCAGCCACACCGGCATTGCTTTTAAGAAGGAGGCCAGTCCCTGCGGAGCATACGTAAGGTAGGTTTCCAAAATACGGTTAAATTTAATAAACGGCTTATCATAAAATGCAATGTAACGGAGGTCGTCTGCATCAATCTTGCCGTAATCCAAACAAAATCGGATCGCCTTTTCCGGGAAAGAAGGATCATGCTTAATGCGGCTGAATCGTTCTTCCTGCGCCGCCGCCACAATTTCGCCGTCCCGAAGAAGGGCGGCTGCGGAATCATGATAAAACGCTGATATACCGAGAATCCACGTGCTCATCGTTTTAACTCAACCGATCATGTTTAAAGAATAAGGCAAGTCTAAAGAATCTGTGCTTGTATTGCAAGCGGCTGTCAACGGCTTTGCTTTTATGAAAACAGTTTGCCTCGATAGATGCATGATGATGGTTAATCCTGATGAAGTATTTTTGGGGAACAATGATACAACCGTCACCTCATAAGAGTGAGTCCCGGGTTTTAACGGCACACAGAACCAGGTCTTAAACATGCCCCAATACGTTTCGAAGAGTATGGATTTCCGCAAACCATGCCTTAATCCTTCATCTCCGACCATTTGTTTTTGCTCAGAATAGATAAAAATATTCGGGGGAACGGATTTTTATTTTCTGATAAATAATCTTCCGGATGGTTTCGTATTGGAGATACGGATATTCCTCCTGAAGCAACTCAATCACTTTTTGTGTGGGATACCGTTTTCGTAGTTGTTTAAAACGTTGACGGATTTTGAAGTCCCGTACGCCTTTTTCGTTAATGAGGTTGTTCTCTACCAGAAATTGAAAAATATGATCCGGGATATGCGATTTGAGGGGATTCCTCACCATGATACACCTCCAATTTGAATGACATGTTGCCGATGTATCAATGTGTATGCAGTAATACCCCTCCTGTATTTTAAGCTATTATTATAAATACGCTTAAAAAATAGATTACGTTCCGTTTCAATACAAGGGATAAATTTTTACCCTTATTAATATGGAATCAACATTTACCACGAACGTTTGGTCTTGCCATTACATTGAATAGCATATACAGACCGGTTTTCTTTAATGCAACTAAACATTTGTTTTACCTTGTTCGGCAGGTTCACGGGGTTGACCAAGGGCAAATTGCCATTTGCTCTTAAATCCATCCTTATTTAAATTGCACGTTGTACAATTTTGTATTTAAAAGATGCGGCAAGCATTATTGAAACGTTATGTTGAGACATCTTTAAGGAAGAGCTCAATCCTGTGATAGAAGGAAGCACGGAAACGATCAAATTAGAAGAAGGATGTTGATTACATGTTGGATATCAAGCGCATACGGGAAAATCCGGAATTGATCAAAGCCGGTATAAAGGCCAAGGGCGAGACAGGAGACGTGGACGCACTTTTGGAATTGGAAGAGCGCCGACGTGCTATCATACATGAAGTTGAGCAACTCAAGCATAAACGCAACGAAAATTCTAAAAAAGTGGCGCGGTATAAAAAAGAAAATAAAGACGCTTCTGAGGTTATTGAAGAAACCAAGAATATCGGCCAGTCCATTAAAGCTTTCGATGAGGAGCTTGCTGAAGTCGAAGACAAAATCTTCGAAGAGCAGAGTAAAATTCCAAATATGCCGCATGTGGACACGCCGGTTGGCATGGATGAAAATGACAATGTGGAAATAAAACGATGGGGCCCGTTACCTGAATTTGACTTTTCGATACAAAATCATCTGGAACTGGGTGAACGGCTCACTATTCTGGATTTTAAGCGCGGCGGAAAGGTGACCGGCGCGGGATTTCCGGTTTACAAAGGGCTGGGCGCACGTCTGGAAAGAGCGCTCATCAATTTCATGCTTGATGTGCATCTGGAACAGCATGGCTATACGGAGATTTTTCCGCCGTTTTTATCCAATCGGGCGAGTATGTTCGCCACCGGCCAATTACCCAAACTGGAAGAGGATATGTATGTAACGGAGCGCGACGATCTCTTTCTTATACCGACCGCCGAAGTTCCGATCACGAATCTGCATCGCGAAGAGATGCTGGACGAAAAAGACTTTCCGGTCAAATATGTGGCTTATTCGGCTTGTTTCAGGCGTGAAGCCGGATCGTATGGCAAGGAAACACGGGGCTTTTTACGGGTCCACCAGTTTAACAAAGTGGAGCTGGTGAATATTGTAAAGCCGGAAAATTCTTACGCGGTACACGAACAACTGCTGGGTGAGGCAACAAAGATTCTGGAAATGCTTGAAATTCCATACCGGGTGATGAAATTGTGCAGTGGCGATTTGAGTTTTGCCGCGGCTAAATGCTACGATATAGAAACCTGGTCGCCGGCCGAACAAAAATGGCTGGAGGCTTCCAGCGTAAGTAATTTTGAAGATTTTCAGGCGCGGCGCGCCAATATCCGTTTCCGTCGGGAAAAAGGCACACGACCGGAATATGTGCACACCCTGAACGGGTCGGGTTTAGCGACATCCCGTTTAATGGTTTCGCTGTTGGAAACCTATCAAACGGATGAGGGAACGGTTGTTGTTCCGGAAGCGCTTCAACCCTATATGAAGAATACGCGTGTCATTAAACGATTGTATTAACTATGCTACGCACCGTATGGTTTTTGTTTTGGGGGCTTATTATAACGTTAATCTTCTCCATTCTTGGCATTATTTCAGGCTTGATCAATCCCTTTGGCCGTTTTGCTAACTGGGTAATCCGCACCTGGGCCAGACTGTTACTGTTCTTCGCGGGCGTAAAAGTCAAAGTGGAGGGCAAAGAGAATATCAAGGAAGGCCGGCCCTATGTCTATATGTCCAATCATTTGAGCACCTTCGACATTCCCGCCTCGATCGCTTTTATCCCGGGTACGGCCCGGTTTGTTGCCAAAAAGGAATTATTTAAAGTACCGTTTTTCGGCCAGGGCATGAACCTTGTAGGCATCATCAAAATCGATCGCGGCAACAGCGCCGAAGCACGTAAAACCATCGAGAAAGCGGCGGAAACTGTAAATAGCGGGGTATCGGTCATTTTTTATCCTGAAGGTACACGTAGCGAAGACGGCAATGTACAATCTTTTAAAAAAGGCGGTTTTGTGTTGGCTTTAAATGGCGGCATCCCGATTGTTCCGATTGCGATCAACGGTTCGCGCGACATCATGAAGAAAAAAAGTCTTCGGTTGAATCCCGGTGCCATTCGGATGCAATTTCTGCCGCCGGTAGAGACACAAAATTACAATTATGAGGAGCGTAACGCCCTTGTCAAAGAAGTGCGTGAACGAATCATCGAAGCTTATGAAAAAGGAAGGCAAGCGTTATAATCATGCAATTTTCCAATCTCATTATACTGGAACATCCCCTGATACAACAAAAATTGACTTACCTGCGCGATAAAACCACGGATCCTCACAATTTCCGCAACCTTCTGAACGAGATCGCCGGCTTAATGGTTTACGAAATTACACGTCATCTGCCTCTGGTTAGTAAAACCATTGAAACCCCGCTGGAAAAAACCACCGGCAGCATACTGGCCAAACCGGTTACACTGGTTCCCATCTTACGGGCGGGTATGAGTATGTGTGACGGCATCCTGAATCTGATTCCCCACGCCCGCGTCGGGCACCTCGGTTTGTACCGCAATGAAAAGACGATGCAGCCGGTGCAATATTACCTGAAGTTTCCCAATGATTTGGCCCAATCCGAAATCTTTATCGTCGATCCCATGCTTGCCACCGGCGGCAGCGCCGTGGCGGCGCTGGATCAGGTTAAGGCAGCGGGGGGCGTTTCGCCCAAACTTGTCTGTCTTGTGGCGGCGCCCGAAGGTGTCCGAATTATCGAGGCCCATCATCCCGATGTTCCGATTTATACGGCGGCTTTGGATCGGGAGCTGGATGACAATAAATATATCTTACCGGGACTCGGCGATGCCGGGGATCGAATATACGGGACCCATTAAATTCAATTAATACATCAGGCGATACAGACTTTATTTCTTCCGGAATGTTTGGCGTTGTAGAGCGCCCGGTCGGCCAGGCGCAGGAGCCTTTCGGTGTCGCGGCTGTCTTCCGGAAAACCGGCGACGCCTGCACTGATGGTGATTCGGCAGGGCTCTTTCAATGCTGATATCTTAAAGGTATGATCTTCAACGAATTTTTGGAGCTTCTCGGCGATAAAGGCGCCTTCCTTCTTTTTTAATCCCGGCAAAATGATCGTAAATTCTTCACCGCCGTACCGGGCAACCGTGTCGGTATTGCGCGTGTTATCGCGAATTAAGCGCGCCATCTGCCGAAGTATTTCATCTCCGGCCATATGGCCGTGGGCATCATTAAAATCCTTGAAAAAGTCAATGTCAATTATAATGAGCGAAAACGGCGTCTGGAAGCGTTTTGTGCGGTTGGATTCCCGCTCCAGTTCGCGCATAAAGTGCCGGTAATTATAAAGTTGTGTCAACCCGTCGCGTATCGCTTCTTCGGCTTTAATCTGGTATAAATCCAAAAGCTCTTCATATAAAACCATATTCTCGTAAATAATCCCCACCGTTTGTAAGAACGATTTGAGAATTCGTACTTCATAAGTGGCGAAGGGTTGTTCTTCTTTGCCTTTATCGAGAAAGATGATATGATGTTCTTCCCGTTCCAGTGCGCTGTCGAATGCATCCGGCTGTTTGGAATCGTGTTCGGATGATTTACCGGCATGCAGGCGTAGGTAATATAGATCCGCAATGATACAGGATCCGGCTTCTATGGTTGCCATGAGCCCGGTTGTTTTTTCGTCCACTAATTCATCGGTGCTGCGTATCCACATAATACCGTTATCCTCCCGGATGTTCTCGAGAAAGGCGGTGGTGAATTCGGAAGCAATGGTCTGTAATTGTTCTTTCTGGAAACCGGAAAACGAAACAAGCTTAAACGGTTCGCCCGGCTGCTCCTGATGCATGATAAAAACACGACGGATTTGGAATCCTTTGGTGATTTTGGCCGGCAACTGTTGAAATAAATGGTACGGATCCTGAAGACGGCGTAATTCATTGGCTAAATTATTCAAATAGAACAGATAGTTGTTATAACGAACCATTTGCTCTCTTGAAGTGAAAAGTTCATTATTGATTATGGAAAGATTCTTATTGGAGGTTTCCAGTTCGCTTATTTTTTGTTTTAATTTCTGAACCAGTTCCCGGGTGTATTTTTCAAGAAACAACTCTTTTTCAGCCGCTTCCAGCAAATCCTTTTTGCCGGCCAGATACTCTTCAAGCCGGTATAAAAACTCGTTTACATTTATGGGTTTGGTAATGTATCCGTCGCATCCGGCGGAAAGCACCAATTTACGTGTGTTCGTCAGTGTATCCGCCGTAAGCGCTATGATGGGCGTATTTTGCAATTCATCCATACTTTTAAGATGGGTCGTTACTTCGTGTCCGGCCATGTCCGGTAGCCTCAGATCGATTAGAATTAGATCCGGATGATGCTTTTTGGCCAGGCGAATTCCTTCAAGTCCACGGCTGGCTTCAAAGTACTGATATCCCTTATAGCTAATGATATCCGCCATCAGATAACGGGCTTCGGGATCGTCCTCGATGTAAAGAATTTTTTTGCGTTCTTCGGGCATTTGCTTTAAGCCCCGGTTGTGGCGTTTTCTTTATTTGTGTTTGGCAAGCACGATCGTTAAGTCGTCGGCGGGTGTATCATCTTTTGAGTATTCATTCAACTTATTCATAACCAGGGTACGAAGTTCGGTAACCGCCTTTTTACGGTGTTTTTGAACCAGCTCTAACAGGCGCTCTTCGCCGAACTCTTCGCCATGCCGGTTCACACTTTCGGTGATCCCATCGGTGTAGGCCAGCAACATATCGCCTTCCTGAAAATCAACTTCATCCTGAATATACATTTGATCGGCTAAAAATCCCAATACAATGCCGCCTTTCTTCAGTGCATAAACGGAGCCGTCGGCTTTAATGAGATAAGGCGGATTATGGCCGGCGTTGGTATAATAAAATTTTCCCGTATTCCTCGAGTAAACGCCGTAAAAAAAGGTGGCGTATTTGCCCTCGATGGTGCTTTCATATAGCAGATTGTTTAAACGATAAACGACGTCGCAAACGGTTAAGAAAGTATGTTTATAACTTCGTAAACCGGCAAGCACAAGCGTCATCATTAGGGCCGCCGGAGCGCCCTTGCCCGAAACATCGCCAATGGCGAGGCCCATATTGTGTTCATCAAATTTAATAATATCGTATAGATCGCCGCTAATGATTTTGCTTGGGATGTTCAGAGCCGTAACATGGAAGTTTTCGAGCTGTGGGAATTGCTGGACAAGCAAACGTTTTTGCACGTTGCCGGCGTGGAGCAGTTCGTGTTCCAGCGATTGTTTTGCCAGCATCACTTCCAGTTGTCGTGAATTATGGATAGCGATAGCCGCCAAATGAGCAAATAACCGCAGGACTTCCTGGGTGGTATTATCAAAAAAAGCCAACCGGTTGCTCTCAAGGCAAATCACGCCGAGCACATCTTCATCGAATATCAAAGGGATCGAAATCTGTGAAAGGGTTTTTTTCCGAATTTCATAATAGTGATCCGCATTTCGGATGTCATCGACCACATGCATCTGTTTGGATTGCACAACCCAGCCGCAGGCGCCCTGACCGACCTTCAGATGCAGATGTTGCATGACGTCGGGATCGTATCCTTCGCTACTGGTGTTCAGCAGTTTTTTACCGCTGTCGTCCAGCAAAAATATAGCGGCGGCATCGTACGAAATGAGCGATTTTAGTGAATTAAGGATAAAGTCCAGCGTATTTTTAATATCAAAGGAAGATAAAATTTTGCCGCTTACTTCGATTAATTTACGTGTTTCAAAATGTTTTTTTTCGATATCTAAAAACAGGGCCGTGTTCTCAAGAATCAATCCGGCTTTCCGCTGAATTTTACGGAACAGGCGCCGGCTTATCTCATCTTTGAAAAACGTGACCCGCTCGAATGGGAGAGCCAAAAAGGCAAATATCTGATTATGACCGCGAAAGGGCAGAATGGCGTCGAACTGATTGTTTTTAAGCTTGTCTTTGACCATTGATGAAAGCCTGGTCTCATCCAGATTATCCACCAATAATTCCTCGGGCGATATATGTTCCATATATTCGCGCTTAATATCCAATGCCAGTAATTCTTCGTCTCCGATATTCCGGTGATGCGCCAATAAGTATTTATCTTTTTCCTGAATGTAAAAGGCGAACGGATGATCTTTAAATAGCCGATCAAACGCTTTAAACAGTAACTGGCTAACTTCATCGTAACGGGTTGCTTCGTTTAAATGATTATTCAATTGCTCGAGGATTCGCTGAACTTCGGTAATAAACCAGTAGTATTGTTTTGAGACCAATTTTTTAACGGTAACCTGGATGGCGTTTTCGAGACTCATATAAAAGGCAAAGGTGATGGCGAACGCGAACAGACCGGGCAATGGCAACAGCGGCAAGAATATCCAGTAAAAGATTTCATATATGCCGATATGGATGGCGAATACAATTAAATGTTCGATAATTTTGTTTTTAGACAAAGCAACCACCTTGTTTTAACTATATCTTACAAATTTAGAGAAAACAATAGACAGATTCAACAAAGGGTTCGGGAGTGACCTGCTTCATCTGAACGCGATTCTCTGGCAATTTGCCGCTAAGACCTGCAATATTTGATTTCGATCACCCGTCAGTTATTTATTGATATACAAATTAAAGCTTCGTTTTTAATGAACGCTTGACATCTTATAGAGTGAAAATAACCATTATTTTATGCGAAATCGGGAAAACAACATAATCCTGCAGGGAATTCTTATTATTATTTTTACGATTGTCGTTTATGCCTCTGAAGAAGATGCAACGATACGGGATGCGTTTACTCCCAAACGTATTCCCGGTCTGCCCGATTTTGTAACAATTAATATTATGCAGGATCGGCAGGGGTTTATCTGGTTTGCAACCGAGGGCGGACTTTACCGTTATGGAGGCAACCATGCCCGGCCGTTTTGGTCCACCACCAGGGACAGCACGGTATTAACGTCAGGTTTAATTACGAAAGTATTCGAGGACTCGCACAACCATTACTGGGTTGCAACTAATCACGCCGGCGTTAATCGCATTGATGCTGTAACGGGCAAAGTGAATCGTTTTTTACATGATCCGCACGACTCGACGTCGATAAGCCACAATATGGTCCATTATGTGTTTGAATCCGGCAAGGGACAAATTTGGTTACGCACGTTGAACGGTTTTGATCGTCTTAATTGTTCAAATGATAAAGCGAATACGGGTCGCCCTGCGGTTCAGCGATATACCGCTCGGGAATGTCTATTAAATAAACCATTTTACGGGCTGCCGCCCGATCAACGTAAACGATTAAAATTGTATGGTTGGCGCAACGGGCTTCTTCTTTATGACGCCTTTTCGGATCACTTTTACAATGCCTCTTTACCGGATACCTGCTCCATCTCCGGGAAAATATGGACGCCCATATTCGATAATCATCGTCAAAAATACCTCTGGCTGCTCGATGAGCAAAAGCGATTGTATAAGATTTATCGGGATACCGCCCGCATTGAGCATTGGGATTTAAGTGCGGAGCTCGGCGAATTATCTAAAATCAGAATATATCGGCTCGGCATAGAAAAAGAGGGAACGATATGGATTTTAACCAAAGGGCTCGGCGCCTACCGTATCGAAACCGAAACCGGTGAGGTGAGCCACTTTTACGATACGGGCGACCAACGACGCACGCTAAATGGTAACATGTGCTACGCTTTTATGGTGGACCGCGATAATGATATCTGGCTTTCAACCGAAAAAGGCATCCAGATTCTGCAGCAACGTCGCCCGACGTTCGCTCATATCCAGCCGCTGCCAAACGACAATGACAGCGGAGCGAACCGCATTAATTACATCTATCATGACCAAAACGGCCGTCTTTGGTTAAGCGGCTATTTACAAATGCATTGGTACATTCCAAAGACAAACAAACTTATACCGCGCATCCATAAAAATATCTTTCCTGATTCGTTGCAAAACCGGCTGGTGCGATCGATGATCCAGGACCGTGGAGGCCGGTTCTGGTTTGGCACTATGAACGGAGCGCTCTGGTACGCCGATTCTCTTCTAAAGGATTTTGGTCGCATCCAAACCCATTTTGGCGACCAAACGATGGTGCGCGATATCATACAGGACAAAAGCGGCGCGTTATGGTTTGGCGTGGACTTTATCCGCGGCAAATTACTGCAACTAAATCCAAAGAACGGGAATATGAGAATTTATCAGCGGAGAACCGGCGTTTCCGGATCACTGAGTTCGGATCAGATAACACGGATATTTATCGATTCGCGCAATCGTTTCTGGATTGGTACATGGGGCGGCGGCGTCAATCTCTTTGAGCCTGTTAGCGGAAAAAGCCGGCGCTTCCGGAGTCATCCGCAGAAACGTAATTCGATCAGCGATAATATGGTAACCGATATACAGGAGACACGCGACGGTACGTTATGGATCAGTACGTGGGGCGGCGGACTCAATAGGGTTGTAGAACGAAAAAACGGAGACATCGCTTTCCAAAGATATAACACGGATCAGGGATTACCTATGGACGCCATCCTGTGTCTCCTGCCCGATGATAACAATCGATTATGGATTGCATCCGAAAAATATATCAGTATGTATGATACCGATCGGGATCGTATTGTAACTTTTACACAACGCGAGGGTATTCGGAACAGCGAATTTTTTATGGGCGCGCGGGAAACGGACAGCAGTGGTCGCTTGTATTTCGGGGGAGCCGAAGGTGTAACGGTTTTTCATCCGGACAGCGTCTTCAAATCGCGCGATTCACTAAAAATATACATATCCGATTTCAGGGTTTTTAATCGGACGGTAACATTTGATACGCTCATTCCATATAAAAACAGCTTTCGGGTTAGCCATGATCAACATTTTGTTTCCATTGCATTTAATGCTCTGGAATTAGAGGAACCGCAGGCGGTCGAATACGCCTACCGTTTAAAGGGACTCGATTCGACCTGGATACCCGTAAAAGGAAAGACGGTCGTTAATCTGACGCGTTTGCCTTACGGCGACTACCAGCTTCAGATAAAGGCCCGAAAATACAGTAGCGAATGGCAGGGCTTCCGAACCGTAAAGCTGGCGGTCATTCCGCCATTCTGGATGCGCCCCTGGTTTCTGATTCTGAGCGCCATTTTATTCTTAATGTTTTTGATTACCGGTATTTGGATGTTGTCCCGCTATCGCCTGAAACGCCGGTTACAGGCGCTGCAAGTGAAACAACGCCTGCATAATGAACGCGAGCGTATCTCCCGTGAACTGCACGATCACGTTGGCGCAAAGCTGACCAATATTGTAACCGGACTGGAGATCGCACAATTATACACAAAACAGGGGGCAAGGGATACCGCCGTCGAACGCATCCACTTAATTGAATCCCATGCCCGCTCCACTATCCGGGATTTAAGGGAAACCATTTGGTCGCTTAAATACAATGCTTCATCGCTCTCCATGCTGGTGAATCAGATACAGGCGTTCATTCATGAACAAATGCCATTCCAAAATGGTGTGAAAATACGCTGCCATTATAACGAACAACACGATATTCGGCTTTCGCCCATGCAGGCGTTGAATCTGTTCCGGATTACACAGGAATCGGTTATGAATGCTTTAAAACACGCTTCGCCGAGTTGCATATCCGTAAACGTAGAAACGCCATCCGTGAACACCATTTCCATATGTGTCAGGGATGATGGCCGGGGATTTGATGTGGAGGCGGAATGCGGCGATGGCAACGGATTCGGACTCAAAACCATTCAGCAACGCGCCCAAAAAATCGGCGCCCGCTTGCACTTCCGTTCGGAGTCTGAAAATGGTACGGAAGTGTTTGTACGGCTTTCGATAAGTAAAACCAAAACGCAACAAAATCACCACAATCGGTGATTGCGCCGGGATAATTGAAACCATTAAACTGAAGCCATGAGAATCAGACTCGCCATTGCCGAAGACAACGCGCAAACCCGTACACAGTATGTTGAGCGTTTTCGTTTTTATGACAACGTCTCGCTGGTTTATGCCGCGGAAAGCGGTGATGATCTGTTAGATTTTTTGCATAAAACCCCTATGGAAGAACATCCCGATATTGTCTTAATGGATATTGAAATGCCGGGTACTTCGGGAATTGCAACGACCGTGCTGTTAAAAGAACATTATCCTTACATCGATGTGATCATGTCCACCGTGTTCAAGGATGAAGATAAAATATTTCAATCCATTCAGGCCGGCGCATCCGGTTATTTGCTCAATGACAGCCCGATCGATCAATTTGTTGAGGCCATGGAAGAAGTATTAGACGGGGGCGTTCCCCTTTCCCGTACAATCGCACGCAAAGTGCTTACCTATATCCGCGAACAGAATAAGCCCGGGAGCGGCGATACATCGGACGGCAAATCGCATAAGTTTGGATTGTCCGCCCGGGAGTTGGAAATTCTGAAAGCGGTGGTCAATGATGAAACGGAGTATGCCATTGCTTATGACCTGGGTATCAGCGAGCATACCGTACGCTCTCACGTTAAAAACATATACCGGAAACTACAGGTGCATTCACGCACGGCGTTGGTCAAAAAGACGCTTAAAAATAAGTTAATTTAACGGATTGACGGTCGATGATGAAAAATCAGGAAATGATCAAGGAATCCAAACGAAAGGGGGACATGGGGACAATTCCGTGAATATAAGGATTCAAATCAATTGCTCGGCATCTAATATGTGTTTCGGATGCTCAGATCAATAAATTTTTTTAATCAAATGTAAAATAGTGGAGGTTGCCATGTATTTAAATCATGTTCAAAAAGTGAGCTTGTTTTTATTGATCATTATGTTAACGCCCGTTAGCCAGTTTGCACAGGATCGGAGTCTGGAAGAAACCCTGGAAATGCTATCCGAGGATGCTGCTTCACAATACATCAAGCCCATCTCATCCGCCTTCGGCGCCAATTTAAATGGCGCCTGGTTCCATCGTGCGCCGGCGTCGAAAATACAGGGTCTGGACATAGAACTGGGTGTGGTTGCAATGGGATCCTTTTTTCCGGATGACAGCAAACACTTTGACACAAGCGGTCAGTTTACGTTCAGTCAGAATGAAGCGGAACAAATCGTAAACAACAATCAGATCAGTAATCCGCAAATTCGACAGGAGTTGATTAGTGCGTTAACAAGCAGCCCGTCGACGGTCGGTATATCGGGAGCGACGGTGATCGGAAGCGCAGACGATAATATAATTGTCAATTTTAAAGGGGGTACATATGAGACGAGCGCCGGAGATGTAACACTGGATCCGGAAGATGTCGAATTACCCATCGCCGGTTACGGAGATTTGGCGGAGGTTAATGTGTTGCCCCTTGCTGCGCCGCAATTGACGGTTGGGACCATTTTCGGAACCCAGGCGACGTTTCGTTATTTACCTTCGGTTACGTTGAATGATGAGCTGGGGAAACTGAATTACTTTGGCTTCGGCGTCCAACATAATCCTTTTATCTGGTTCAGGAATCCCATGCCCTTCGACATGGCCGTTGGATTCTATACCCAAACGCTGGATATCGGCAGCCTCTTCAGCACCAAAACCACTTCTTTCGGATTGAACGCCAGTAAACAATTCGGCGCGGGCATGCTTAATGTTACACCGTACGCCGGTTTCATGTTAGAAAGCGCCACTATGGATGTCACCTATCAATACATTGTCGATACGCCGGCCGGACCCTTAACGCAGGATATTGATTTTAGTCTGAAGGGTGAAAACAAGAACCGCTTTATTCTGGGCATGAATTTTCGTTTGTTGTTGCTGAATCTTAACGTGGATTATAATTTTGGCAAATACAATGCCTTAACCGCCGGATTAAATTTCATCTTTTAATTACAACGTAACACGAACGGAGTCACCGGTTTCCGGAAGCTGTTAAGTGTATTTCCCGGATTGTACAGAAAGCGTCTCGATGGGAGACGCTTTTTTTATTTTATAGGATTATGTTTTATGGTATTGTAATGGTTTTTACCTGAAATCGTCTGATCCATAAACAACCAATCTAAGGCACAAACGATCTTTGAAGACGGCGGCAATGAACATCAATTGTTGTGCGTTATAGCCTAAAGGACACGCATGGGGTGATAGCCCAGTCTTACACGGTATGAAACATCGAATAAGGTCAGACTGAAAATGAGAGAATAGGGAAAATGAGCGCCTCACAGCTTTTGCTATATTTTTTGGGAATCGTTTTTATCGCGGTAATCCTCGAGCCCGCGGCGAGGCGGTGGCATCTGCCATTCAGCATCGTTTTAATGGCCATCGGATTTGCATCATCGGAGTTAATGACGTCACAGGGCTTTGATCTCGGGATACGCTGGTATCATATAAACACCATTGCATTTTATTTCATTCTTCCCGTTGTAGTGTTTAATTCGGCAATCAATATTGAAATAAATGCTTTGTTACGTTCGCTGGGGCTCATTTTGTTTTTAGCCATTCCATTAATGTTAGTTACCACAGCGCTTTCCTCCGTTCTGATTTATTTTGGCATCAACCACCCCTCGGGTTTCCCGTGGCAGGCCGCTCTCCTGACCAGCACTATTTTAGCCTCCACCGATCCCGCCTCTGTTGTTGCTTTTTGCATAAGACTGGGCGCACCGCAGGAGTTGAACATACTTCTGGAGGGCGAGAGCATCTTCAACGATTCCGTGTCAATTGTATTGTACACCATCGTAATGCATTTAACGCTTTCCGCTGAGGGTGCCTGGGACCTGACCGATGTTTTGACCCGATTGGGAATTGTTTTTTCCGGAGGTCTCGGCATCGGATTGGTTACGGGACTTATCGGTGTTGCATTGTTCAGGCTTTATCGATATCCGGCTGCACAAGGCGTGTTTAGCATCCTTTTGGCCTACGCTTCTTTTGTTGTGGCAGAAACGTATCTGCAGGTATCCGGTATCATGGCGGTCTTGATCCTGGGATTGTTTTTAAGTTTCGCCGAAAAAAAGAAGTCCGCTTACGCAGAGGACCGCTTTTTTAATCAACTATGGCGCTTCCTTTCGTTCATTGCCTATACGGTGGTATTTTTACTCGTGGGGATTACGATAACGGTAGCCATGTTCGAGCAACGCTGGCTTGCGATGCTTATCGGCATAGGAGCGGCGCTGATCTCCCGAGCGGTCGGCATCTTTGGGTTGTTTGCCGGTACGATAAAATTATTTCGCATTAAACGAATAACGCATATTTATCATAAGGTGCTTTTTTGGGGAGGCGCTCGCGGGGCGGTAGCCGCAGCCCTGGCGCTTTCTCTACCCCTGCGCCTGGATTACTGGTTCACGGTCCAGTCCATCGTATACGGAGTGGTGATTTTTACCATGGCGACTCAATCGTTTTCCGTATTTCCTCTCATTCATTACTCCCGGTCTTCATTTTCGGAAGGCAAATCGAGCTGATCGAGGGTTTTGATGAGGGCGCGATTTCTCTTTAATAGTTTGCCGTAGGCATTTTCTCTTTGTTGTACCATTGAATAGTAGCCGGCGATGACATTTGTGAAACGGGTGGTATGAATTACCCGGGTGTTCTCGAGTTTGCCGTTTAGTAACTCAAAGTTCTTGAATATAAACGGCATAACATAATCGTTATGAAATTTGTAAAAATATTCGTCGAGAAATTGAACATTAGAGATCGCCAGATGGTAGGTCACAATTTGTTTTTTTAAATCGTAATCGCTTATGATGTTTAAGTTACCGCTGTTTACAATATCTTTGTAGGTACCGGTCTGCGCGTCTAATTTTGAAATTTCGAACATCTGTTTAATAAACGATGATGCGTTTTTCGATGATATGGTGCTTTTTTGAACGGTTTTTAGCTTCGGTTCTGCAAAAGCCAGCCAACGGCGGTCCGCTTCGATTTTTGTTTTTAATTCCGTCGCATTGGCGCGAGCATCCTGCAGAAAACCACTCAGATATTTCCGTTCGAGCTGTTCATCTTTCTTTTCCTGTTGCCAATTGTTCAGAACAAAGCCGGCGGTTACGCCCAAAAATACGACGATCAATTCGAAGAACAGTTTGCGCCAGTCAGAACCTTTGATTTTTTGGGATTTTTGTTTTGATTTAGCCATAAGCGTTTACCACCCGTTGTTTTTAATGTTGATCCGGTTCATTCTGTTCATGCGATTGTGGCGGATCAAATAAATGTATGAACTGCAATTTATAACCAATTTTTCCGCTTAAAAAAGAAGATCATACCGCCGCCTATCATAATTAAAACCGCCCAGAAAATAAAATAGCTATATCGGTAATTCAGTTCGGGAAAGTATTCGAAATTGGTGCCGTAAATACCGGCGATGAAGGTAAGCGGAATAAAGATCGCGGCAAAGATTGTTAGCACCTTCATAATTTCGTTTGTACGGTTACTGATATTGCTGCTGTAAATATTAAGATAGTCCGAAAGCATGTCGCGATAGGTATCAATGGCGTCGTTGGCTTAGATTATCAAATCATGCAGATCGCGTAAAAACGGTTGCACTGCTTCGTTCGTTATATTGGATTCGGAACGCATAAAAAGTTGAACCATTTCTTTAACCGGCCGTACCGCTTTGCGAAGATAGCTCATTTCAATTTTATAATCGCGTATTTTTTCCAGAACCGTTTCGTCGGGACGATTTACAATTTCGTCTTCCAGGTCTTCAATTTTTTCGCCAATCCAGGCTATCACGTCTATATAATGATCGGCCACCACATCCAGTATCGCATAAGCCAGATAGGCGCTGCCGTATTGTCGTAGCCGGCCTTTGCCTTTACGCAAACGCTCCCGAACCGGTTCGAATACGTCCCCGATGCGTTCCTGAAAGGTAATCACAAAATTCTCTCCCAGCACAAGACTCAGTTGTTCGGCCTGTATATGCTCGTCGCTTTTATTGACATACAACATCTTCAGCGTGAAAAAAAGAGCGTTGTCCACATCTTCAAATTTGGGCCTCTGGCCGGTGTTGACGATATCTTCAAGAATTAAGGGGTGTAATGCATACTGCTCGCCGAGTCTGTTGATGATGTCGGTATTATGCAGGCCGTCGATATTAATCCAGGTAACGGAGCGGGTATCCTGTTTGTACTGGGCGGCGATTTCCGACTCTTCCAGTTCAAATTCCACAAGCTGCTCGGGACCGTAATGGATGACCCGTATACGGGTCTGCTCCAGCTTTTGCTCGCCTATAAATACCAATGAGCCCGGCGAAAGCCCTTTTTTCTTTCCCTGTCTTTTAAAAAAGCGCGCCATAATATTAACTCCCTCTTTTCAACGTCTCAGATCAATGTGCAAAATGATTTGTTGAACGCACACGGAAACGGTAAACGTATGAAATATAAGGTTTAAATTTATTTGATTCCGGATAAAGCCGGATGATGGTTTAATGGTCTTCAATCCTTTCTTCCGAATCATTGTTTTCATCTACGATGGCGATAAGGGTCTGGCCGGCTTTCGGTTCGAGTTCCTGGTCTGTGCTGAAAATGTAAAGTTGCTTCTCCGGCGTTATAAGAAAGAGCGGCATGGCTGAATCGCCGTAGGTGTCTTTAAAATCGTTAAATGTGTAATTTTCGGATAATTTGCTGGATTTAATCGCGGCGCCGTGATGGAAGCGGTCGGAAAGATAATCGTAGGTGGCTTTTTTATTGAAGAGAAACCGTCCGTGTAAATGTTTTGGAGAAAATCCTTCGGCATTTTCTCCGATGTTATCTTCCGGCATCAATTGATAGAGTTCCTCGCGCTCAAAAACTTCATTCAAGTGTAAAACCGATAAAGCGTTGACCTCGTCGTTGGAGGTCATGGCCATCAGACGTCCGATGCCGTCCAGATTGATTCGGTTGAGTGTACGTTCGGAGAGTATACTTCCGTAAGTAGCCTGGATGCCATCCATATTCGCGGCATAAATATTGGCGCGATAGGTATCGATCACCTGCACTTTAAAACCGTTGCTGTTCAAAATTTTAGCCATTTGGCGCGCCCAATAATGTGCGCCGACCATCAAAACACCTTGCGGATTGGATTGCGCCACTTTGAGCCATCGCGCCGCAGGACCCGACGTTAAGCCGTAAATCGTAACCGTTCCGACAATAACCAGAAAGGTCAGCGGCACCAAATACTCCGTTTGAGGCAGCCCGATCGATTCCAGGCGAATGGCAAAGATCGATACAACCGCCGCGGCAACAATGCCGCGCGGAGCCATCCAGGAGATAAAGGCCTTTTCCCGCCATTGCAGCCCCGACCCGATTGTGGAAAAATAGACCGCCAGGGGGCGCACGATCAAAATCAAAACAGCCAGAAATATCAGACTGGTCCATGTTAAATGTTCAACGGCTTGCCTATCGAGACGCGCCGCAAGAATGATGAACAATACTGAAATGATCAGTACGCGCAAGTTTTCTTTGAATTCTACGATATGCTTGACCGTAACCAATTTCTGATTATCGACCACCATGCCCATGAGCGTCACGGCAAACAAACCGGATTCGGCCTGGAGTAGATCGGATATGACATAGGTGAGAATCACCGTCATTAAGGTTACGGTTTCCTGTAAAAAATCGGGGATCCAGTAACGTTTAATAAAAAATACAAGGGTGATGGCGAACAGGATGCCCACGCCGCCGCCTAAAAAAATGGTCTTTAAAATGCCCAGCGCAACCACTGTGCCCGCCTGTTGAATTTCGCCGATCAGAATGGCTTCAAATACCAGTACGGCCAGTAAGGCCCCCACCGGATCTATTACGATGCCCTCCCATTTAAGAATATTGCTTACGCGTCCGGTCGGTCTTATGTGGCGTAAGAGCGGGCCGATGACCGTCGGTCCGGTTACGATCAATACGGCTCCGAGTAAAATGGAAACCGGCCAGTTCAGGTTTAAAAGATAATGTGCAGATACGGCGCCGATGATCCATGTGATGGCGGCGCCAATCGTGATCATCTTCAGAACCGCCGGACCCACCGATTTAAACTCCTGGATCTTGAGAGTGGAGCCGCCTTCAAACAGGATAATCGCTACCGATATGGACACGAAGGGCAATAACAATTCACCCAGAAGTTCATCCGGATTTAAAAAACCGGTGATGGGACCAACGATAAAACCGAATATTAATAAGATCAATATGGAAGGTAAACGCAATCGCCAGGCCAACCACTGAGCGCCGATACCCAGTATGACGATGGCGGATAACCCTACCAATAAATGCTCTGACATCGGGCCTCCGGAAGTGTATCAAACTGTTCTTGTTAAAAAAAATGGCTACCCAAAAATCCTAACCGTTTAATTAAACGTGGAAATACACATGGATCAGTGAATGGATCGGACACGTACGTTAATGAATAACATCATTTATTACCATTGATATCGAATAATTAAAAGCATTTGAGTTTTAGAGTCAAACTTTACTTTAAAATCCGTTTGTAACGAATGGATTTTGCAGGAATAATTGGTGGTGCTTAAGCGTAATCGCATTCAGAATAAAGGCGAGGATATGCTCGGAACACGATCCTGCGAACCTCTTTAAAAAAGGGTGAAATGCAATAGACGGCGGAAGGGCGGTTTCCGATAACAGGGTAACAGAAAAAATTTACAAAGCACTATGAAACAGGATATCATTTTCTTACCATGCAAAAAAGACGGTTATGTTGGGGCGTTGATCCGCCTGATAAACCAGGCGAACGGATTGTCTCTCAGGGATATGCAAAATAAAACGAATGAAAATGAGGATTGTGTATTATGAAGATTGGAATTGTCGGCGCCGGGTATGTTGGTGCAACCATAGGCTATACCGTGCTTTTACGCAAAGCCGCAACGGAAATCGTATTGGTGGATATCAATGAGAAGCGCGCGGCAGCGGAAGCCGCCGATATTTATCATGCGGTGCCGTTTTCACATCCCATGAGTGTGTATGCGGGCGATTATGCCCAACTCAAAGATTGCGGCGTCGTGATTGTCGCCGCAGGCGTTAATCAGAAACCCGGCGAGTCACGGCTGGAATTGTTAGGTAGAAACGCTGCTATAATGAAAACGATTTTGCCGGAAATTCTCGCGCACACGCCGGAGGCTATCGTTTTGATGACCACCAATCCGGTGGACATTATGACGCACCTGGCTGCCCGTTACGCAAGAGAAGCCGGCCATGACGACGCCCGCGTGATCGGATCGGGCACAACCCTGGACACGGCACGTTTCCGTTCGCTGCTCAGCACGCCGCTGGGCGTTAATCCCCAACATGTGCACGGCTATGTTTTGGGCGAACACGGCGATTCCGAGGTGCTTACCTGGTCCATCGTGGATATAGGCGGACTCCCGCTGCAGGAATTTATCCGTCTGCGCAATATTGCGTTCGGTGAAAAGCAGAAACAAGCCATTGACGATCAGGTGCGCCATGCGGCTTATCAGATTATCGAAGGCAAAGGCGCAACCTATTACGGAATAGGCGCTGCCGTGGCCCATGTTGTGGATGTCATCGCTCACAATGAGCGCGCCATATTGACCATTTGCAGGCCTCAGGAAAATGTTGCGGGCATCGAAGATGTGACCGTATCTATTCCGCATTTGTTCCACGGTAAAGAAGTGGTTGCCTCCTTACCGTTGAACTTGAGCAACGATGAAACCGAAGCGCTCGCCAACAGCGCCCGGATTATACGCCAACGTATCGAAGCGTTTGACGCCGATCGGCGCGGCCAATGAAAAACGATAATGCATAAAATTGAATATCTGAACGTAAGCTTCCGTTTCGTATTTCATATTGAGCCAATGCCGTCCGAAATAAATCATTAATATCACATTCCTATTTGCTTCGTACCGCGACCCCTACCCGCTTCGCAAGGGCAATATACGCGGATTTATACATCTTCCGTCTATGCTCTCCTCTTCATTCCAAAAGGGTGTTTGCCGCTATTGTTTTTCTCTAACTCCTCACCCAACAAGTCGAATTTTTTTTCAGTTCGCCTGAAGATTGGCTTGTAAAATGAACATTAGTTCATTATATTGGCATTCAGTAAATGAACCTAAGTTCAAAAAAGAGAGGTTGGAAATTGGCTTATCACATTGCCGTCGTCAGCGGAAAGGGCGGTAGCGGTAAAACACTGGTTGCGGTTAATCTTGCTTATTTGTTACAAAAGGATTATACCGTCCATTTATACGATCTTGACGTTGAAGAGCCTAACGCCCATCTCTTTTTCCCATCGGAGGACAAGGAGTCGGTGGGCGTACCGCGCATGGTACCTAAAATCGATGAAGGACTGTGCGATTATTGCGGTGTGTGCAGCGAAGTATGCGTTTTTAACGCCATTATCACCCTTGCGAACCAGGTTCTGGTATTTCCGGAATTATGCCACAGTTGTTACGCCTGCCTGGAGATGTGTCCGCAAAAGGCCATCAGCGCCTCCTTTAAAACCATCGGCCAAATAATGCATTGGTCGCATGACGGATTACCTTTAACGGAGGGACGGTTAAAAATCGGAGAATCGGCCACGCCGGCGTTGATTCGCGAAACAAAACGCAAGGAACAGGTCGGTGCGGATATTGTTATCTATGATGCACCGCCGGGAACGTCATGTCCGGTTATCGAAGCCGTTCAGGATATGGATTTAGTATTATTGGTAGGTGAATCCACTCCCTTTGGCTTGAATGACATGCACCTCATGGTCACGGTCTTGCAGCAATTAAAAGTCCCTTTTGCCGTTATTGCGAATAAAGTGATGCCAAACGACAAATCGATACCGGAATACTGCGCCAAACATGACATCGCCCTTTTTACGGAATTACCGCACCGGTTGGATATTGCACGCGTTGCTGCACAAAGTCTTTTGGTTGTAAAACAATTGCCCGAACTCCGAAAACAATTTTTAACGCTCATCGATCAATTGCAGCAAACAATGGAATGGGCGCCATTATGAAAGAGATAGTGGTGATAAGCGGGAAAGGCGGTACAGGGAAATCAACCATTACCGCGGCACTGGCGGATTTGGCCGGCAAAGATGCGGTGCTGGTGGACGCCGATGTGGATGCGGCCAATCTGCACATACTATTGAGACCGGAAATTCATGAACGACATGAATTCTGGAGCGGCCAGACGGCGCTTCTGGATGAATCGCTTTGCACGAATTGTGGCATCTGTGAAGATAAGTGCCGGTTTGAAGCCATCACCTTAAAAGAGACCCGATATGTGATCGATCCGGTTAAATGCGAGGGATGCGGCTTGTGTGTGCATGTATGTCCGGAAGAGGCCCTCCATATGGAGGATGATAAAGCAGGTGAATGGTTCATTTCACAATCGCGCTTCCGGCAATGGTTCGTGCACGCCCGTTTAGGAATCGGAGAGGAAAATTCCGGCAAACTGGTGAGTGAAGTGAAGCGCCAGGCCCGCATTACAGCGCGAAAATATGAGATACCGTATATTTTGATTGACGGCCCGCCGGGCGTGGGTTGCCCGGTCATATCATCGTTTGCAGGCATCCACCAGGTCTTGATCGTCGCAGAGGCCAGCCAATCCGGATTTCATGACTTAAAGCGCCTGTCGGAATTGATCAACCATTTTGATACCCCGGCATCTTGTATCATCAATAAGGCCGATCTGAATGCGGATATGGCGGATGCCATTGATCATTGGTGCCGGCAACAAAAGATCGGCGTTATCACACGTATCCCTTATCATGCCGCATTTTACGAGTCGCTGCAGGCGCTTAAAACGATTACGGAATGGCAGGCGGCCGATTTGAAACGTACGATGATTGAAATTTGGGATCATCTAAAAAATGGCACACATAATGAATAGAAAAAGGGAGATGCAACATGAAAATCGCATTCACAACCTATGGCAATGATTGGAAGGAAAATGTAGATATCCGCTTCGGACGCGCCCGAGGCTTTTTTATCGTGGACGATGAGAGCGGGCAAACATCCTATATCGATAATAAGGAAAATGTGGAGGCTGCGCACGGTGCGGGTACGCAGGCGGCCAAAGCCATTATCGACGCGGGCGTCGGCGTTTTAATCACCGGTAAAACGGGCCCTAAAGCGGGGCAGGTATTAAAATCAGCCGGCGTAAATGTGTTTGGCGGCATTGGTTATGCCACCATCGAAGAAGCCTACGATCGATATAAAAAAGGTATGCTGACGGAACAACCGTTATAAGTGCTTTTATTTTCAGGAGTGTGAAAATTCATTACATCATTGCTGATCCTTAATGTGGAAAGGAGGAAAATCATGCCATCAGGAGATCGAACGGGACCCGAAGGGTGCGGTCCCATAACCGGAAGAGGACTGGGTTACTGCGCCGGCAACGACCGTCCCGGTTATACGACCGGTTTTGGCCAGGGAATTGGTTACGGTCGCGGTCGTGGAATGGGACGTCGTTTTTGGAGGTATCGCGGACAAGGCGATTTCAGCCAGCCGCCGCAGGAAAGGTCCGATGAATTAAGCCGGTTGCGTTCCGAAGTCAATAGTCTCAAAGAACAATTGCGGCGCTTTATGGATCGCCTGGGAAATTCCGATGATACCTCACAAGAAAACGATACCGGCAAATAGTAAACCCCCGCAAGGATGGGAGGCCAACAGAAGCGACTGATTAAAAGGTTGCTTCTGTTGGTTCTTTAAAACAAAGAAACAAATTCAGAACAAATGGTACATTACGTTTGAGGAACAGCTACACATGCAATTTGGAGGAAACAAGATGAAAATAGCCGTTGCTTCCGATGATGGTCAAACAATAGCGATGCACTTCGGCAGAACCAATGGTTTTGTGGTTTATCGCGTCGATGAAGAAGGCAATGTCATTGAAGATTACTACATGCAAAACCGTTTCACCGGCCATGTTACCGGTGAGAGCGGACACACTACCGATAAACATGCAACGATCTTAGAAGCATTGAGTGGCTGCAAAGCGGTTATCGCACGGGGAATGGGGCGGCGCATATACATGGATTTACAGTCGGCCGGCATCGAACCATTTATTGTAAAAGAAAGTATCGCCAGGCAGGCGTTGAATCTTTATCTCAACAATGCGCTCAAGGATAATCCTGATAAAGGTTGCGACCATTAATTGAAACGGGATTGTGCTATGAAATTTTTTCATCCTGACGTCGAATGGCTCAAGCCGTTATTGCCGCAGGGTATTCCTGTGCCTTCGTCAACCTTATTGAGCGGACCGGGCGGATCGGGTAAACCATTAATAGCCAGCATGATTTTAGCCTCATGGTTAAAACAGGGCGGCCGGCTCATCTATTTTTTAATAAATTCCGATAGGCGCTATGCCGTGCGTCTTCTGAACCATGAGCAAATAAGCCCGTTTTATGAGTCCGGACAGATTGTATTCATTGATTTCAATCTCAAAAGCGATGTAATACAAACGGTCGCGGAAAACGAATGGCAGGCAAACTTATTGTATGAAGAGCACTGGGAACGCATTTTAACAATGGCTTCGGATACCGTGGGTCGTCGTGGAAATCGCCCCATGTTATTTGCACCGGCATTGAATATGCTTCTGTTTTCACCAACTTACGGGCAAACGGTGTTCAATAAAATCCGTTCTCTGTTAGCGTCCGATTGGCATAGCTTGTTCACCATCAGTAATAATGTGTTTGAAGATAGAATGCAATTGCTCGAAACGGAATGTGACAATTTGTTTGCATCACACGGTTTCGGACAAATGAGACTTGCATTCCGGGTCGAGAAGATGAAAGGAGTTTCCTTCAAACCGGAGGAGAAAGAAGTTCCGTTGAGCGAGGAAGCCCTGCGCAACATCCGAACCGAAGCTGAAAAAGCGCGCAAACATTTGATTCCGGAAATCCGCAAAATGTAAGGTTAGATGATGGCTAAACGCGAACACATATTAAACGCGCTGGAAACCGTTCGGCATCCGGAAATAGCGGCTTCATTACCGGAGTTGGGCATGATTCTGGATGTGGCTGTCGAAGATCAAACGGTAAGAGTGGCCGTCGCGTTGCCCAACTTCAACATTCCGCAGTCGGTTCGTCTTGCCATAGAAAAACGCATCCGGGCTGCTATTCAAAAACACCACATGGAGCCGGAATTCCATTATTTCGAAATGACAGAGGAAGCCCGATCGGTGTTCTTCGCTCAGGCCAAGGCCAAATGGAAGGGCGCTGTTTGATCGTTATTTCGAAGATAAAAACCTAAATACCAATCCAGGAAAAAGGAGCCTGAGATGGCAGATCTTATTAAAATAGGGATTATCATTTGTGATCGCTATCGCCGGTGCGCCGGAGGAAAATGTTTTAAAGCGTTGCAAAATCGGGAGGGCGCTTTTTCGGCATATCTGAAAACGGCTGTGCAGGTTGTGGGATACACAACCTGTGATGGCTGTCCGGGTGGAAATGTGGAATATGCTCCGGCCGAAATGAAGAAGAACGGCGCAGAGGTTATTCATCTTGCCACGGGACTTGTGGTCGGTTATCCGCCATGTCCCTATTTGTTCGATTTCATAGAATTTATTAAGGCGAAGTATGGGCTGGAGGTGGCGCCGGGAACCCATCCGATTCCGGAGAAATATTATGTCACCCATCAGCAGCTTGGAACCTGGGAATCGGAACGCTGGCGGCAGGTTATTCAACCGACATTATCCAATCGCGAAATTCGACTGCAATACGATTGATTTGTACGACTGAATTAAATAAAGGACAGCGAACCGTAGTTATAAAAACGTTTTTAAAAGGAGGCGGTAAATTGAATTTTAAAAACCGGCATGAAATGGGAAGCGGCGGTCACTGTTTATGTCCAAAATGCGGTTATACCGTCGCCCATCAGCGCGGTACGCCCTGTCAGGATATACGCTGCCCGCAATGCAGCGCCAAACTTGTACGGGAAGGATCGTATCACCATCAACTGATCAAAGATAAACAGCAGAAACGATCGCAAAACGGAGAATGAACAACGCCATACAAACCGTAATCACGGGGGTGCTTATGGTAGGGGGCTTTACACTCAATACCGAAACGGCTGCACAAAATAGCGTATTTACGATGCCGGACCGCCAGAAAATAACTATTACGATTGTATATGATAATAACATCTATGAGAAAGACCTGAAGACCGGTTGGGGCTTTGCGGCTCTGGTACAAACCGGGGAAGAAACCTTCTTGTTCGATACCGGAGGAGATGGGGCGTTGTTGCTGCAAAATATGGAAAAACGCCGTATCAATTTCCGTGAAATCGATGCATTGTTTCTAAGCCATATTCACGACGACCATACGGGCGGCATGGAACGATTCCTGAGTATGCACCCGGCAATATCCGTTTACTATCCCGCTTCGTTTCCGGCATCATTTACAAAAATGCTAAGCCGGTATGGCCCGGAATCCACTGCCATTTCGGAATTTACAAAAGTGAATGAGGCTGTCTATTCCACGGGCGAGCTTAGGAACGGTTTGTCCGAACAGTCGCTCATTCTTAAAACGCCCGAAGGGCTGATTGTGTTGACGGGTTGCGCACATCCGGGTATTGTGGAAATCTTGGAATATGTGAGGCAGAAATTGGATGAGCCTTTATTACTTGCCGCAGGCGGATTTCACCTGTTTCGTAAAAATGCCGACCAAATCCGGTATGTATGCGAGCGCATGATGGAATTAAACGTAAAGTATGTGGCGCCCTGCCATTGTTCGGGCGATTTGGCAAGAGAAATATTCGGTCGCTATTACAAAGATCATTATATTGACGCCGGCGTGGGAAGGATAATCCGCTCCGACGCCCTGCGCTGAACCGGAATTAAAAACAGAGGAAAATAAATGCAAGTCTTCGGGCCGGTCCCTTCGCGTCGTTTCGGAAACAGTCTGGGGATAAACAACCTACCACCGAAAGTATGCAGCTATTCCTGTATCTATTGTCAGGTGGGGTGTACCGATCATCTCCGGATTGAGCGGGAGACCTTTTACCCTCCGGGGGATATCATTCAGCAGGTGCGCCTCAAACTCAGGGAGGTTTGGAAGCAAAGTGAGAAAGTGGACTTTCTCACATTTGTTCCGGATGGCGAGCCGACGCTGGATCGCAATCTCGGGAAAATGATTAAAGCGCTGAAGACGTTCGAAATTAAAATCGCGGTGATCACCAACGCTTCGCTGCTCTATTTGGAAGAGGTGAGAGGAGCATTATCGCATGCGGATGCGGTCTCATTAAAAATCGACAGTGTAACCAAAGACCAGTGGCGATCGATCAATCGCCCTCACGGGCGCTTAATGTTGCAGGAAATATTGGATGGCATACGCGTGTTTAGCGATTTTTTTGACGGAAGCCTTTTAACCGAAACGATGCTCATTAAAAATCAAAACGATGACAGCAGAGGTTTGAATGAAACCGCACGGTTTATAAGCGATTTGGATATCGATCGGGCTTATATTGCGATACCTGTGCGACCGCCTGCCGAAGCATCGGTTGAACCAGCCGATTCAGCCGCCGTGAATCGCGCTCACCAGATTTTTAAAGACCGAAACGCGCCTGCTGCGCTCATGATCGAGCCGGAACAGGGCTTTTTTTTCAGCGGCGATGAAACCCTGCGGGATATTTTAAACATTGCATCCGTTCACCCGCTCAGGGATGAGGTTCTGGAGCAAATTTTGAACCGCCGGAATTTAACCCGGGAACCCGTGCAGCGTTTAATAGATGAAGGTTATTTAAAACGCATCCGGTACAACGGAATCACTTTTTACCTGAGGAATTTCGGATATGATTCTACCCATTCTTAAACATGCTTTGATGATTACCAGTTTTGTGTTCATCATGATGCTGCTCATTGAGTATCTGAACGTACAAACGAGGGGCCAGTGGCAGGAAAATATTAAACGTAGCCCCTGGAAGCAGTATCTGATCAGTACGGCGTTGGGCGCTGTTCCGGGATGTCTGGGCGCCTTTACGGTGGTCTCGCTGTTTTCCCATCGGATTGTGAGTTTTGGCGCTTTGACTGCTGCGATGATTGCTACAAGCGGAGACGAGGCCTTCATTATGTTTTCAATGATTCCCACACAGGCGGTAATCCTGACTGCAATTCTGTTTGCAGTCGGTTTGGTGTTTGGATATTTCACAGATCGGTTAATGGGCGAAAAACAGAAGAAATTTACCGACCCCGATCACCGCTATCGCATTCATGAGGATGATTACTGCCAGTGTTTTCCCAAGCAACGGATATGGCAGCAACTGAGGGAGATTACATTTCCGCGTGCACTCTTAATTACCATCTTGGTGTTGTTTTTTATCTTTCTTGCCACCGGTTCGTTGGGTCCCCAACAATGGGATTGGAAAAAGATAACCTTTGCTGCGGGTACGCTGTTTTCTCTTTTTGTAGTGAGCACCGTTCCCGATCATTTTCTCGAACACCATCTCTGGGAACACGTTCTTAAGAAACATCTGTTGCGGATCTTCTTATGGACGTTCGGCGTCCTTCTGGTTATTCATAGTCTGGAACATTATCTGCAACTGGGAGAGTGGATACAGGATAATTACCTGTTGGTATTATTGGTTGCGGCGTTGATAGGTATTATTCCCGAATCGGGACCGCACATGGTTTTCGTAACCCTCTTTGCCCAGGGTTCCATACCCTTTGGTATTCTGCTGGCGAGTTCGATTGTTCAGGACGGGCATGGAACCATTCCTTTACTGGCGGTATCGAAAAAAGCCTTTATCGTCGTAAAGCTGATTAACCTTGTGATCGGTCTGGGCATTGGTATTATCGCCGTGTTTTTGCTCTGATGATAAGGCCGGCCTGAGCCGGATTCAGGCCGGATGCTCATCCTGTTTTTGAATTTGTTTCAGTTCCTTCCGACCGAATAAACCGTAGTACAACAGCAGCCCGAGTCCCGGAAACAGAAAGATGAATCCGATGGTCATTTCATCCCGCACGGCATAATCCATCTGCATTCCGATGATGATCGCCAATCCGATGCTAATGAGAATGATACCCCATTTGGCATTGCGCAAAGGGCTCGGCGATTTCTGCGGGGTTTCATCGAACAGATATTTGATTTCTTCCGCCGACAGGCCTTTTTCGATAATGCGCATTTTTTCTTCATGTTTTACGCGCAGATAGTAGTAGAGTACGAATCCGATAACGATGAAAAAGACAATGGGAACCAATATACCAATCATGATGGACTCCTTTCATTTGCGGATTTGTAAATGGCTGGGATCCTTTCGATTCGGAGAACCTCAATCTGAATTGACCTCCCAACCATTCCGTTTTTGATCGATAAGACAGGAAAACAAAAAAAAAGGTTTCAACTTCGTATTTTTTTTTGAAACTTATAGTTCGTTCAACCTGTCAAATGTAATAAAATGAGCGAAGAGAAAAACATACAGGCATTAAAAGACGGTGATATCAGCGCCCTGGATAAGCTCGTAGACTTGCACAAAGATTATGTTTATACCCTCGCGTTACGCATTGTGAAAACCAGGGAACTGGCCGATGAAGTTACTCAGGATGTCTTCGTCAAAGTGTATCAAAAAATCGATGCCTTTCGGGCAGGATCAAAATTTTCCACCTGGCTCTATACAATTGTTTACCGCACGGCTTTGAATTATCTTGAACAACACGGCAACCGATTGGCCCGTTTTGAAAGCCTGGAAGGATATGAGCAAAATCATAACTATTCCGATAGAGGCGAAGGCCAACATATCGCCCATGCCGACCGGTCATTTTATCAGGCATCGGACGGCCATACCGAAGAGAGGGATCTGCAAAACATTTTGTGGAAGGCGATTGATGCTTTACCCTATTTGGAAGGTATTATGATAACGTTGTTTTATTTACAGCAATTTACTTTAAAAGAAATCGCGGAGGTTACACAATTTCCGGTTAATACCGTTAAAACCCATGTGCATCGCGGCCGAAAGCGATTGAAAGAACAACTCCTGAGGCAATACGCTTTGGAGGATTTAATATGACATCAGATCATTTAAACGCGGAAGAGCTGGATCGTTTGATCATTGAAGGGCCGGAAGCTTTATCTCAGGATAAAATGGCCCATCTCAATTCCTGCCGCTATTGCAATCAACTGTTTAATGAACAGCGCCGGTTCGATTCTCTATTACATAAATTACACCCGTATGAAGCCGGCGACCACATTCTGAAATGCGTCCGGGAGAAACTATCCCTGAAGACCCGTTTTTATCTAAAAATGGATTGGCTGGCCTATGCCGCAATGCTGGTTCTGGTTGCAATCTTTTTCTATATGGTGATCGGACAGAATCCCTTCATGGGAAACGCCGTATCTAAAGGCGTCGCTCAAGTCAGTCGGGCTTTGGGTGCGGAATCGTTAAACTTCCGGCATGAACAATGGACCGGCACCTTTCAATCGGTGAAACCTTTTTTGCCCAGCCTTAATATCGATTTTTCGTGGAACCTGCCCGATAATAGTCCGGCTCTTTTTATTTATTCTTTGTTTGTGCTCGTATTTTATTACCTGTTGGATAAGCTCATACTGGCGAGGCGATTTGAAGCCAGGCGCCACTGAACAAAGGTTATTATCGACAGCTAAAAATCTGTTACGAATAACGTAATTCGGTAATCCGCTTGTAATATGATCCGCCGTGAAGATGCTACCCTTAAACAGTGATGAATAGGCTCCCAAGATTTGCTTTGTTTTAACGGTCTGATTTTATAGATTTTTCATTCTATGCGAAACATAATTATTATCGCCGTCTTATCTTTTACATTGCTTTTAAGAGCGCAGTCATCATCGCTGCTCACCATAGAAAACATTACCTTTGGCGCTGATTTACAAACAGAGGAAATCAATGTATCCGATTTGTTTCCGTTAAGCGAGGGAACCACGGTAACACTCGCTCAAATTGATGCCGCGCTAAAAGAATTTGAAAAAGTCTGGCAGAATAGGGGCTATCTGTTTGCGCGCATCGACAGCGCTCAATTTGAATACAACCAAGATTCCACGGGTATTCGACTGCGTATCAGCGGGCATCACGGCAAGCGGGTGCGTTTCGGAGCAATCGAAATCCGGGCGGATTCACTGGATGCGGAACGATATGCCACGTTATTGCGGATTAAACGGGAAAATGTATATAATAAAGCCCTTCTCGAGGGCGATATCAATACCATGTTAGAGTACGCGGCCGATCGCGGTTTTCCGTTTGCCAGTGCAACCGTGGATCGCATACGCTTTGACCGCACGGAGGATCAAATCTATGCTGATATTCTTATCCGATTGCAGGAAGGCGCGAGGGTACACATAAAAGATATTATCATCAGCGGCAACGCTTATACCCGTGATTACGTCATCCGGAGGGAATTGCCAATCAAAACAGGCGATCGCTACGCCTCAGATGATGTGCGTGAAATCAGCCGGCGACTCAACCGGTTGCAGATGTTTAAATCGGTGAGGCCTCCTCAAATTTATACGGCCGGCTCCGATAGCGTTTATATAAAAGTTACGGTAGAGGAGGGCAACGCCACCAGTTTTGATGGCGTGGTCGGATATGTGCCGTTACAGCAGGAATCGCGCTTCAACCGGAATGGTTACTTTACGGGCCTTATTGATCTTACCTTTAATAATTTATTTGGGACCGGCCGTCGTTTTTTGTTGCATTGGAAAAAACCGGATCAATTCTCCGAAGAATTCTATACAACCTACACCGAACCATGGATTTTGGGTTACCCTATCGATGTCAGTGGAGGGTTGGAGCGCGTTGTGCGGGATACCACATTCATCCAATGGCAGACGGATGTGAGCGCACGAATGCAATTGCTGAATCGCTTTGCACTGCTTGCATCCGTTAAGCGCAAAGTCGTAACACCGGATTCTCTGGCAAGCCGCCATTTGCGACTACTTAATACTAGAACCATACATTTGGAGGGAGGGCTTGAATACGATTCCCGGGATTATATCCCGAATCCGCGGGAAGGCATTTATTATAAAAGCACCTATAGTTACGGCTTCAAAAACAATGCCGGTCCTTCTTACATTATTAATGCGGATAGTATACGGAAAACCATTGAATTGCAAACGGTCCAGGTTCATTTGGGCTGGTTCCGCTCTATCTGGAGGAATCAGGTTTTTGCCTTTGAGCTGCACGGTAAACGCATCGAAGGCGACCAGTTGCAAATAAGCGATTTTTTTTGGTTCGGCGGCAGTCGTTCCATGCGCGGCTACCGGGAAGATCAGTTCCGGGGCGACCTGGTTGCGTGGAGTAATCTCGAATACCGATTTTTATTTGATCGGGATTCACGCCTGTTTGTCTTTAATGATTGGGGCTATTACCGGCGCCCGCAAGACAGCGGGGAAAAAACCGAATGGCTGGCGGGATACGGTGCGGGCATCCGCTTTCGTACACCGCTGGGTATACTGGGAGTGGATTACGGTTTGGCGAAGGGCGAGGGTTTTGGCCAGGGTAAAATTCACTTTGGTATTATTAACCGTTTTTAAGTATGTTTGTTAGAGGCGGTTAAGTTGCTGCACTCGTCGGTATATGCATCTAACCGAATAACGGCATTAATCGTTTATATTAAAGACGGAAAACCATGCATTTTGAGCGATTGCGTACAGGTTTAAACGGCGTAATTAATATCACATTTGCCATAATCAGTTTACTGGCGCTCGCCAGTTTGGTTGCTCAGTATGGCTTTTATATACCCCAATCCTGGAAACAGTGGTTAAATCGCCTTGATTTAATAATCGTGTTCTATTTTGTCATTCAATTGATTCTAAAAGTAATTCTGGCACATCATCGCTTAGGGTATTTAAGAAAACATTGGTTCGAATCCCTGCTGGCGGTATTGATTCTCTCACATATGGCCGTAGTGGTAAAATCGCTCGGTATCGATTTGATTAAGGAGTATTTTTTCAATCTGGATGTGGCGGCGGTAACGAAACTAACCGTTGTCATCGCACAGGTTTTTATCATTACAAGTATTATCAGCGCCAGCCTGCGCTTGAATCGCCGGATTGCCTATTTAAAGTTTCACCCTGCCCAAACGATGTTATTCAGTTTTTTAATTGTCATCATTGCCGGTATGTTTCTTTTAAAGCTGCCTAAAGCCGTTATGCCCGGTAATGATCTGAGCTGGCTGGAGGCGTTGTTTACTTCAACCAGCGCCACCTGTGTAACAGGTCTCATTGTCGTCGATACCGGTTCCCATTTCTCCCTCATGGGTCGTTTGATTATTCTGGGGCTTTTCCAGATTGGAGGGCTGGGCATCATGACGCTTTCGAGTTTTTTAGCCATGTTTTTTGGGCGCGGGATTGCCATTAAAGAGCGCGTGCTCTTACAGGAAATGTTGAACATTGACCGCCTTGGCATCATTAAGCATACGTTACGAAATATCGTTCTACTCACATTCTTTTTCGAGGCGGCGGGCGCGCTCATTCTTTATTTTCATATGGACGGAAGCGGTTGGGGCATCGGCGAGCGTCTGCTGCAGGCCGTATTCCATTCGGTTTCGGCGTTCTGTAATGCCGGGTTTTCATTGAATGCGGATTCCATAATGGGATTTGCTTCAAATTATTGGGTGGTATTCACTATTGCCTTTCTGATCATTATTGGCGGTCTCGGATTTTTGGTATTGATTGAATTGGGCGGGGGTCGGTTACTGAATAAGAAAAAAAGCAATGTGCACAAACTATGGTCTCTGCAAACCCGGCTGATCATCATCGTATCACTCATTCTTTGGATCGGCGGAACGCTTATGTTGTTTATCCTGGAGCCTTTTGAAGGCTCGGTTTTCCAGCGTTTTGTCCAGGCTTTCTTCTCTTCGGTAACGGCGCGCACGGCCGGCTTTACTACGATTGATTTTGGATTGATCGGCGTCCCTTCGGCTTTGCTGATAATCGTTCTCATGTTTATCGGCGCATCGCCGGGTTCAACGGCGGGCGGCATTAAAACCACAACCATCGGCGTCCTCAGCGCCAGTGTGTTCTCCATCATAAGAGGCCGCTTCCGTATTGAAATGTTCAAAAAAACCATCTCACCGATCCTTCTAAACCGCGCCATGGTGCTTTTTGCATTTTCGATTATGGTGATATGCACCGCCGTATTCATTCTCGCCATAAGCGAACAGGCGTCCTTACTGGATATTTTGTTCGAAACGGTTTCCGCTTTCGGAACAGTGGGTCTATCACGCGGCCTGACGCCCCATTTAAGTCCGATAGGAAAAACGGTTATCATTATTGTGATGTTTATAGGCAGGGTAGGGGCGTTAACGCTCGCTTTCGCCGTTACCGCTCCGAGTGGGCAGGCCCGGGTGGAATATCCGACGGAAAAGAGTATCATGATCGGATAGATATCTAAATAAAAGTCAGCGTCATACCATTATTTTCGTGTTTGTTTCTTATAATCTATCTGATACTTTCGACTTTAGGATAAAATTTGTATTCGGGTCGTTGCTTTATTCTTCTATTTAACGAGAGCCCCCCAATATTACCTTAAATTGGTTATTTTAGTAGGATCAGTTTTTGGGAGCGCTTGTACTCGGCGCTTTTCAATACCAGATAATACGTACCCGACGGCAGCAAAGCTCCATCATCTGTTTTACCATGCCATGTCAATGCGTGCACGCCGGATGAAAGTTCACCCGAATAGAGCGAACGTATCTTCTTCCCGGAACTATTATAAATGGCTGCCCGCACGACCACCCGATCGCCGGCCGATTCGGGAATGTTCAATACGACACGGGTGGAAGCATTAAAGGGATTGGGATAGTTGTCGGTCAGATAAAAGGTATGCCAATGATCGAGTACGGTTTTGTTTAATGGATTCGATGCATCCGGTTTGGCGGAAACGGGACCGTGCATGGTGGTATGACCGTTAATATCGACATCCTCTAATTTATACCAATAGGTTCGACCGTTGAGCGTCGTCAAATCATGATAGTGATATTGTTTACCGGAGCTGGAATTTCCTAATCCCTGTAAATTTTTATCACTCAGATAGGAGGCGATTTTTTCGTAAGTACCCGACCGTTGCTGGCTGCGATAAATATTGAAACCGAGGTTATCGATCTCCGATTGCGTTTCCCACCGAAGGTAACACAAACCGTTGCCCGCTTTAACATTAAACGAATTGAGCTGAACAGGCAGGGACTGGTCTGAATAAAACGCACCGCTCATTAGAAGCGAGAATGCCTGTGAGCCGCCGGATAGGGAATTTTTATGGCTGACTTCGATGGTGTAATCTCCGGAAACGGGCGTCTCGAGATAGACCTGTTCTACATTATCGCGAATATTATCGCCTGTTGTGGCCGTTTCAGCAGGATTATTAGGATCAGCGGGATCCATTTTCCATGGATAATAAGTAGTACCGTCTTGTATAACGCGCAAATCGAGATCGTTTACCAGCATAATATCCGGAGGATCCAAACTGGCCGGCGGCGGCGTTCCGGGTGGATCGGTCCAGCAAATGGTAACGCGTAACGGCTGCGTTCCGTCTGAATTAACGCTAATTGAGTACGTGCCGCCGTCATTCAGGGTGCGTTCCTGCAACGTGTGATTGTCCTGGCTGGACCCACACATCTGAGATAAGCTCGGCGGCTCTTTGCGTGTTGAGCAAGCCCCAGCCGTGTCTGTAATCGGGGCCGTCCGCGGAGCCTGCTTCATCGGCGGTATGGATAGCAAGACCTTTCATTGTAGCAGCGCGTATATTGGCGCCACCGCTTAAGCCGGCGTAATGTTGCTGTAACAGCGCCAGCGAACCGCATACATTGGGTGCAGACATGGACGTCCCACTGCTCGAGTAGTAATCGGTATCGGAACCGGAGCCTGTGGAATATAAACCGTCGCCATTGCCGACCAAGTCCGGTTTGATACGGCCGTCGTCCGTCGGTCCCCAGCTGCTGAAGTTGGTCATGTCGACATCCGACGGCTGTGTGTAACCGCCCGGTATATCTTGCACGGCGCCCACCGTTAAAATATTTTTGGCCGTTCCCTGGGGCGGCAGGCAATCATAACCGTCGCTGCCGCCGTCCACTTCATGCCCGTTTGAATTAGAGCCTTCGCCGCGATCGTTGCCGGCTGATTTGACAATCAGGTAGTAAGGGGCGTTAAAGGCGATATCGTCCCACTCCTGCGCGTCGCTGTTATAAAATCCGAATTTGTAATCTTCTTCATCACTGATATTCGTATCCCCATACCACCAGATGAGATACCATCCACAAATAGTCCCATAAGAATGGTTTGATAATAGTAAACCATCGGAGGCGGCGGAGGACATTTCGGAAGCGTCGTTGTCATAGTCATAGGCATCCACGGAAGCAACGTTGGCCATGCCATGGGCGTCGCCGTCGATGCCGGTTGCGATCAGGGTTCCGGCCACGTGGGTTGAATGATCTATTTGCGTGGTAGAACCATCCTTATCGGTCACCCGACCACTGAGCTCCTGATGAGTGGCGCGCACATCGTCTCCGTCCCATTCGCCGATGATGATGCCGCTGCCATCGAGGTTCAGGCCGGCAGCGCCGCCGGACCAGACCTCATCGGTGGAAACGCTTTCGGCGGCGATTAAATTATTGGTAATATAATAAATGGGCCGGTTATTGTGGGTAAGACGCTGTATGGAAATGACCGCGCCGTTGTCGAGATGTTCACGAACCGGCATGTCGTTTTGCAAGGCCCATTGTACCGCCGCGGCGTGCTCTTTTTCGTATTGCTCGTTAAAGCGCTCCGCCATCTCTTTTAACGTTTGAATATTGGTGGCGTCCCGCCAGTCTGTTTGTGCCGTCAATGCATTACACAATACATGTAGGGACAGAATAACAAAGTATATATTTTTCATTTTCACATCTCACTTTTTTTAGAAAAAACGGTTAGGTCATTGGATATCCCGTTATGACCATCTGAATATTAACAATGGCCTATTGTTAATATAAATATTAAATACCGTTTCAAACTTGTTGACGATCAAATATAAACCCATATTTTTTGTATAAAAGAGGTTCTGGCGTCTGGATTCATAGCATATATTCATTCAGATTTGTAAATGTTATTCGAATCTCGTTACCTTCAAATTAAATAACCGAGAAAACCATTTTTAAGGAGATGCTGTGGATAAATATCTCATAGTCGGCCTTGGCGTATTTGGCCGGGAATTGGCTCTGGATTTGATCGAAAAGGGAGCAGAAGTCATTGCTGTCGACAAAAACATGGAATTGGTAGAGGATATTCAGGAAATGGTAACCTATGCCATTAAGTTGGACGCCACGGATGAGAAGGCCCTTGGCAGCATCGGTGTTGATGACATCGATGTGGCCGTTGTTTGTATCGGGGAGCATTTCGAATCCAATTTGTTGGCGGCGGTCAACTTGAAACAGCACGGCGCTCAAAAAGTCATCGCACGGGCCGCGAATGTAGTTCACAAGAAAATTCTTCAGGCAGTGGGCGTGGATATGGTGATCGCGCCCGATATCGAAGCAGCGGAACGCCTCTCGTATCGCCTGTTTCATAAAGGTTTGCTGGATATTACGTTTATGGGCGGTGAGATGGTCAGCGTTAAAATGAAGACGCCAAAATCGTTTGTCGGTAAGACACTGGCTGAGATTGCGTTGCGGAGGGAGTATGGCGTTAATCTGATCGCCGTCCACTCGCCCGAAAAACCGGAGGACGAAAAAGACCAATCCATGGAAGTCAACGATAATCCGCACGGCGATACGGAGATTAAAGAGGGCGATGTATTGGTGATAGTCGGTAAAAAGAAAGATTTGGTGCGTTTGACTAAAAAAGATTAAAGGTCATAAAAACTGCATTGCGGCCTTCTATTTAACCTTAATACCTTAAGCTCTCCCGAATGGGCGGGATTGTTTTTTGGGGAAGAAATTTGAGTTAAACGAAACCTCACCCTCAGCCTCTCCCTACGCGTAGGGTGGTGGAAGGGGAGGCATGGATTATTTAAACAAAAAAACGATTCCGGTTTATCCGGGTTAGGCGTACTCCGACTTGTGTAACGGCTTTTTGATGTGTACAAAAGGGTTATTGCTTTAATTTAGGATTGCTATTAAATTAAAAGTTTGAACAATTAAATATTACAGAATTTAAATTTATTAAGGAGACGCGTTATGCGGTCGCTTCGTATTGTAATGATTGCACTTACAGGTTTCATTTTCCTATTTGCCTGCTCTTCCAAAAAATCGGAAGCCGAATATTATCAAGCAGCGACGGAAGCATACTCCAACAAAGAGTATAAAACTTCGATTGAACAATTTAAAAATATTGTTAACCAATATCCCCAGGGAAAACGCACCGCTGAAGCTTATTTCATGTTAGGATTTATTAATGCCAACGATCTGAAAAACTTTGAAGAAGCTGAAAAATATTACAAAACCTTTATAGATAAATATCCCGATCACGATTTGACGGATGATGCGGAATTTGAGTTGAAAACCCTCGGCAAAGATGAAAACGAATTGCCTTTTTTCCACGAATTGGCCAGCGACTCGCTCAATGATTAATTCATTCAAAGGTTACCAACCGGCCATTGTAGTGTTGCACTGCAATCATTTATAAATGGTCGGCTTATAAGAAAAGAGCGGGTGGCCATGACGTTCCTGGAGAAGGAGAGTCTATTTTTAAGGCGCTCAGGCACAAGTGATAACGCTCGGATGATACGGCCAGGGAAAAAAATGAGCAAGACATGCTGTCCAGACGATTGATGGATTGCATTCATCAAACAAATCATCGATGTGTTAATACGTGGAGGGCGATCGATTTGTATTCGAGGTATCCCGGTGGATCGAAAAGAGCATTTGAAGTGGACGGTTTGGCAAATTGATCCACAAAAAAATCAACGACTGTTGAAACTTTTTTGGTTCATTAAAGTAAACCCTTTTTTTAAAAATTGAACAGAGTCTACGCTACGGACTGAGATGAATCGTATTATGGTTAGAACGGTTACCATCTGGCTCTTGTTACTGATAGCGATTCCCATAAGGAGCACAGAGGCTGACAGCCTTAAAACGGATATTCAATTACGAACCCGTCTTGAAAGAAATAATGTGCCGCTCAACAGGGAGGTGGTTTATCATGTTGAGCTTTCCTGGAGGGGCCAGCTCAGCCGATACCATATTTCTAATATTACCGAACCCGTCGTTTCCAATTTAAAATTGAGAGGAAGCGGCTCTTCCAACCGTTTTTATACGGACAAAGAAGGAAATCCCCGTTCCGTCAAGCGAATCACTTATTATTTTACGCCGCTTGCCATAGGCATGGCCTATATCGACGGCATAACGATTCAATACGAAGATCAATTAACCAACCAGAAAGAATCCCTGCAGGCCCAACGGATTGGCGTAAAAATTGTCGATGCGGTTCCCGAAGCCGACAGCACAAGCGACTACGTTAAACGTTTCCTTTTAGGCTTGATCGCCCTTTTTATTCTCATTGTAATTTTCTTTGTTTTCCGCTATTTCCGAGTACGCCGTCAAGAGCAAAAAGACGAGCAGGCAATGCCCACGCTTGAAGATAAATATTTGCAAAAGTTGCGAACGGATCTCGATTTAAACAGGGATGACTCGGGAGAGGCGCTTGCAAAATTAACGCGGAATTTTAACCATTACCTCCGGGATCGGTTCGAACTCCCGCCGGGCGCCTCTTCGTTTGATGAGATCGGCCGGGTATGTCGTCAACAAGGACTCCCGGATGATCTTTTACAAAAGCTCGAAAAACTTTACCAGCGTGCTGAACTCAGTAAATTTGCCGGAGAAGCGATTAGTGCAAGTGAAAACCAATTGTATTTTGATACCATTGAATTGGTCTTGAAACATTTCAATAATCAAGATCAGTCCGCATCAACCTCCCCGCCGGACGGTTGATGGACTTCCTGTTAATTCCGGATTATAAGAAATGACATGCGATGGTTCACTGTTGAGAGGAGGCCTGAATGAATCCTGATATTAAAGCGATTAACGAAAAGATTGAAAAGGAGAGCGCCTTTATTGATAATATTCTGGCGGAAGTGGGTAAGGTGATTGTCGGCCAGCAATACATGATTGAGCGTTTACTGATCGGCTTGCTTTCCGACGGCCATATTCTACTGGAAGGCGTTCCCGGCTTGGCCAAAACGCTAACCGTCAGTACTTTATCTAAAGCGATTAAAACCAAATTCCAGCGCATTCAATTTACGCCTGACCTTTTACCGGCCGATTTGCTGGGTACGTTGATATACAATCAAAAAGAGGCCGAATTTACAACCAAAAAAGGCCCTATCTTCAGTAACATGATCCTGGCGGATGAGATCAACCGCTCGCCCGCCAAAGTGCAAAGCGCGCTTTTGGAAGCCATGCAGGAGCGCCAGGTTACCATCGGCGAAAACACTTTTAAACTGGACGATCCCTTTCTGGTATTGGCGACGCAAAACCCGATCGAGCAGGAAGGCACCTATCCTTTGCCCGAAGCACAGGTAGACCGCTTCATGCTGAAATTGCAAATCGGATATCCCAGCAAAGAAGAAGAATTACAAATAATCCGGCGGCAAACCAGAGAGGAGCCGCACCGAACGGAAGCCGTTATCGATCCCAAAGATATTGTAAAAGCCAGGGAAGTGGTTAAGGAAGTTTACGTTGATGAAAAGATCGAACAATACATCATTGATATTGTGTTTGCAACACGTCGGACCCAGGAGTACGGCCTTGAAGAGTTGAATGGTCTGATTAACTACGGTGCAAGCCCCAGGGCTTCCATCTATTTGACTAAAGCAGCCAAGGCGCATGCTTTTCTTAACCGCCGTGGTTATGTGACGCCCGAAGATGTGCGCTCCATCGGCATGGATGTTATGCGCCATCGCGTCATTTTATCTTATGAAGCCGAGGCCGAGGAATTAACGACCGAAGATGTGATCCGAAAAGTACTCAATCGGGTTGAAGTACCTTAATGTGTTAAACGATCGCAATTTGTGAAGCAACCATCAGGCTCGGCGCTTATGTTTACGAACGAACGTTCGTTGAATCCGTTGCCCCGGAAACGGGGCAAGCCGCGCGTGATTTGTGATCCGGTAAACGATTCATTAAATCGATAATATGCTATGATTTATATTGTTTTAGCGGCGCTCATCGGGTTAATTACCATCACGGTAATCTATGCCATTTACCGTCAGCGTTTGCAGCGGATGGCACAACAGCCGGTGCAACCGGATGAGGAGAAACGCATTCCGCGTGAACTGCTCAAAAAGGTGAAGCAAATCGAGATATCCACGCGTAACGTGGTGGACGAGGTGTTTTCCGGTGAATACCACTCCGTGTTCAAGGGCCGCGGCATGGAGTTCTCCGAAGTGCGCGAGTACCAACTGGGCGATGACGTTCGTAACATCGACTGGAACGTGACCGCCCGCAGCGGGCATCCCTATGTTAAAATTTTTGAAGAAGAACGCGAGCTGACGGTTGTTTTAATGGTGGATGTCAGCTCCAGCGGAAATTTCGGAACCACCCATCAGCTTAAGCGCGAAATTGCGGCCGAGCTATCCGCCGTTCTGGCCTTTTCGGCCATTAAAAATAACGACAAAGTCGGGCTGCTCATCTTTTCCGATAAAATTGAAAAATTTATACCGCCGCGCAAAGGTAAACAACATGTGCTGCGGGTCATTCGTGAAATTCTGTTCTATAAACCGCAGGAGGCCAAAACGGACCTCAGCGTGGCGCTGGAGTATTTAAGTCGTCTCCTGAAACGCAAAAGTACGGTCTTTTTAATATCCGATTTTTTAACAGAGCAATATGAAAAGGCCTTGCAGATGGCGAATAAAAAACATGATATCATCGCCGTCAGCATAACCGATCCACGGGAGATAACGTTGCCTGATGCGGGTATGGTTGAGCTGGAAGACGCCGAAACAGGCGAGACCCTTCTGGTGGATACCGGCAACGCACAGATTCGCAGCGAATTCTATGAACAAAGCGGCGGCAGGCAGCGGGAGTTGAGCGGCTTTTTCAAGTCGATCGGGGTGGATCATATCAACATCCGAACCGATCGTTCTTATGTGGATCCCATAAATAAATTCTTCAAAATGCGGGCAAAACGTCTGGCAGTATAATGAAGCAAACGGGATGAATATGAACGCGACAATCAAACTATTGCTGGCAACCACATTGGGCGCCCTGATACTCAGTTCCTGTCAGGGCGGTGAAACGCCCCGGGTTCCGGAGGATAAACGTATGGAGCTTGCCAACGCCTATTACACCAATGGATTATACGAAGCGGCGGTTGCCGAATATCTCGATTACCTCGATCAGTACGATGTCGGGAAAAAGAGACGTGCCAATACTTATTTTAATGTGGCCAATATCTATTTTGAACGACTGAACGATTACGAAAAGGCGCTAACCTATTACTTTAAGATTAAATATCTGTATCCGGAAAGCAGTGTACAGGGAGAAGTCGGTAAACGAATTGTAAGCTGTCTGGAGCGACTCGGACGCTCCGCGGATGCAAGCCGTAAAATGGAAGAAACCGCCGCCCTGAGGCAATCCCGCCAGGATAAAGAAGAAGATCGGCCCGGCGCCGTTCTGGCAGAGATTGGCTCCACCAAAATTACCGAAGGCGACCTTCAGTATGAAATCCGTAAATTGCCCGCTTACATGCAGGAACAGCTTAATTCCAAAAATCGTAAAAAGGAAATTTTGAATCAATACATCTTGCAGGAACTGCTTTACGAAACAGCCAAGCGCATGGGTTTGGATGAACATGAAGATGTTATTGAAGGTACGTTTCGCGCTAAAAAGGCGCTAATGGCTGAAACATATCTGCAAAAAGAAATGCAAGACAAAGTCAAAATAACACCGGAAGATGTTGAACTCTACTATCTGGCCCATAAAGATAAATATACGGAAAAAGATGAAGAGGGTGATGTTGTCCGTCAGAAATCGTTGCAGGAGGTCCGCCAGCAGGTGGCGAGCGATTTGAAAAGAGAACGTCAACAGAAGGCTTATCAAAAACTGCTGAACCGCTTAATGCAGGCGAACGATGTTAATATTTATGAACACCGCATCCGGTAAACGCAACTTCGCGGCTTTTGTCGCAGGGGTCTGCTTCCTGTGGTGCTGGCTGCCAATGGCAGTTGCGGCAGAGGAGCAACCTTTGATTGAAGTACGGTCAATGGTGGATACATCGACAATCACGATCGGCGACCGCATCACCTATTCCATCATTATCGATCGTCAGGAAGATTTGCGCGCTGAGCGGCCCGGCGAAGGCGTCAATTTGGGGCAGTTTGAGATTAAAGACTATGAATTTCATGAGCCGCGTGAGCGGGACGGACGTATTATCGAACGATTTGATTTCCACATATCGGTGTACGATACGGGCCGATACACCATTCCCGCCTTTCCCATCGCCTATTTCCCGTCGGATACCAGCGATGAATACAGCATTATCGAAGCATCGCCTATCGATATCAATGTTCAATCGGTCATCAGCGGCGAAGGGGCGAGGGAATTAAAAGATATCAAACCGCCCGTCGATATACCCTTTAACTATGTGTTTTGGATTTCCATGGCGGTTGCGGCCGTTCTGGCCCTCATAATCGTATATTTGGCGTATCGTTTGTGGAAACACCGCCAAGAAAAGGGTTACCTGATCACGCCGCCGAAACCGCCGCGTCCGGCGCATGAAATCGCGCTGGAGGCATTAAATCGTTTGTATCAAACCGATATGATCGAAAACGGAGAATACAAACGGTTTTTTACGGAACTCTCGGTGATTATGCGGGTCTATCTTGAAAACCGTTATTTTATCTCTGCCATGGAAGAGACTACTTCGGAAATTTTACACGATTTAAACGGTACCCTGGATGATGCGCAATTAAGACAGGATTTACAGGAACTGTTGATGCTTTCGGATCTTGTCAAGTTTGCAAAACATATTCCTCAAACGGATGAAATCGCACGTATCAAAGAGCTCGCCAGCGGTTTTATTCATGCTACGCGTCTGATGTACGAAGCAGAACATGATGAAGAAAACAGCCCGGATAAGGGCGTTCCGGCGGATACAAACGAAAAAAGCGACAGCCTGCCGGCGCCCGATTCCCAATAAAAAAATCGGGTAAAAACAACGATAAGCTCCATTTGGAGATGAAAAAACAATCGAATAAAATGAAAATATGGTAAACGAAAGGTCATAAAAAAGGAGGAACGGGCATTGATTGATGTTGAAGGCTTAACGCGCTACTATGGAGATAAGCGGGCCATTGCCGATGTCACCTTTCATGTGGATAAAGGTGAAATTGTCGGTATGCTGGGCCCCAATGCCGCAGGTAAAACCACAACAATGCGTATATTGACCTGCTACATGCCGCCGACTTCCGGCAAGGCGACTGTCGGTGGTTATGATATTTTTGAACAGAGCATGGATGTCCGGCGCATTACCGGGTATATGCCTGAGAATCCGCCGCTCTACAGCGACATGCGCGTGCGCGATTATCTGGATTTCGTCTGCCGTCTGAAAGGCGTGGAGAAATCCCAACGGTCTTCAGAGATTGAAACGGTAATCGAGAAGACCGCCATCGGCGACGTGCAAAAGCGGATCATAGGCAAGCTCTCGAAAGGTTATAAACAACGCGTGGGGCTTGCGCAAAGTCTGATCAATAATCCTCAAATCGTTATTCTCGACGAACCGACGGTCGGACTGGATCCCAAGCAGATCATTGAAATTCGTGAATTAATAAAGAATCTACGCGGCGATCATACCGTCATCCTTTCCTCCCACATTTTACCGGAGATCGAACAAACCTGCGAACGGGTGGTCATTATCCATGAAGGAAAGGTCATAGCGGAAGACTCCGTCGAAAATCTGACCAATCTGCGCGAAGGCGGGGAGCGCATCCGGTTGAAAGTGGAGGGCAAAGAGGATGCCGTGCGCTCCACCATCAAAGCGGTTGGCAAGATCAAAAATATGGAGTTTAAAAGCGAAAAGGACGGCATTATGGATGTGACGGTGGAAAGCGAAACCGACATCCGAAAGGATATCGCCAGAGCAATTGTAGAGAAGGATTTGGGACTGCTGGAACTGTCCACCGACCGCTATACGCTGGAAGATATCTTCTTGCGTCTGACGACAAAAGAAGAGGAGGTTGCTTAAAATGAAGAAGACGTGGGCTATATTTATCAAAGAATTCAAATCGTTTTTTTATTCACCGATCGCTTATGTTATTCTGGCCGTTTTTACGGCGTTAACAGGCGTCTTTTTCTATTTATATCTCTCAAGCTTTGTAGAAGCGTCATTAATGGATACCATTCGTTCCCAGCAATATCGTATGGCGCAGCAAAAACTGAATGTAAATCTGATGTTGATCCGGCCTTATTTCTGGAACATTGCGCTCATCTCTTTGTTCGCACTGCCAACGATAACGATGCGGCTTTATTCGGAAGAAAAGCGCCTGGGAACGATTGAGCTGCTTTATACCACGCCGATCAAACCATTACAAATTATTCTGGGTAAATTCTTTGCAGGTTTGGCTCTTTATGCGGTGTTGCTTGTACCGACCATCCTTTTCCAGACGCTGCTTTTTGCTTACGGCGATCCGGAGTTTATGCCCGTCTTATCAGGATATATCGGCCTGTTTTTATTAGGAGCGGCTTTCATTTCGGCGGGCCTGTTCATTTCAACCACCACTGAAAATCAGATCATCGCTGCCATCGGCGGCTTTGCATTATCATTGCTCTTGTGGGTTGTCGGTTGGGGCGCCAACTACGCGGGCGATACCCTTTCGCCGTTGCTGGATTACATTTCGATTATCAACCATTTTGAAGATTTTGCGCAGGGCGTCATCGACACTACTCACATTATATACTACTTATTATTTGCTGCGGTGGGCGTCTATTTTTCATTGAAGGTTGTGGAATCGGTAAAATGGAGAGCGTGATGAGCGGTTGCGGGCAAGAAGCGATAAAAAGCGTTATTGCCTGCATCACGGGCCTTTCAAGCGCAAATCGCAACCGTGTGGTTTGCCATTTGAAAACGCTGGAAGTTGAACAGACAAGGATATTGGAGATCAACAATTATGAAAACCATAGATAGAATCGCCGGTCTGGCCGGTTTACTGCTGATCCTCGCCGGCCTCATCTGGTACTCCATCAGTAAAATCTGGGGCGTACCGCAATGGGTATTTCTTATTTTAGGCATTGTCGGACTGGGCTATTTCCTTTTCGTCCATTTCACCCGACGTGAAAAACAGTATTCCAAACAATCGCTGAAATATGGCTCCAACACGTTGGTACAGGTGCTGGTTGTATTGGCAATAGCGGCCATGGTAGCGTTTCTGAGTACACGTCGCCATTATCGTGCCGATCTGACTGCCAAAAACCTATACAGCCTTGCGGATCAAAGCGAGCAGATTTTAAACAGCCTTGAAAAGGAAGTAACCATCAAAGGTTTTTTCAAATCTTCCCAACAAAAAGGCGCCCGCGATTTGCTGGACGAATACACCTACCGTTCCCGCAATCTGCAATACGAATTAATCGATCCTGACGAGCAGCCGCAAATTGCAAAGCAGTACGGCATCCGGCAATACAATACCCTGGTCGTGGAGGCGGGCATTAAGCGCGAAACCGTCGATGAGATGAACGAAAGCAATCTCACCAATGCCATCATCAAAGTAACACGGGAGCAGGATAAAGTCGTCTATTTCCTGATAGGCCACGGCGAACGGGCAATAGACTCTGATTCTCCGCGCGGATTTAAAAAAGCGGTGGATGCCATCAAAAAAGAGAACCACCTTGTGCGGGAACTCAATTTGGCCCGGCGTCGCAGCATCCCCGACAGTTGTACGGTATTGGCCGTCATTGCTCCCCGGAAGGAACTGTTTCCGGCAGAAATCGATTCTATCCGAACTTATGTGGAAGGCGGCGGAAAATTGCTGCTTATGACCGATCCCGAGCATCCGCAAAGCGTAAATCGTTTGGCAGAGGCCTTCCATGTCGGCGTGGGCAATGATATGGTGATCGATGCCAGCGGCGTAGGCCAGCTGTTCGGCGCAGGCCCCGCCATGCCCTTGGTTACCCAATACGACCAGAATCACGCCATCACCGGAGAGTTCGGCAATATGATGACCTTCTATCCGCAGGCGACTTCCGTTACGGCCATGCCGGATAAGGGCGGTTACACGATGACGGAGCTGTTAAAAACCTCGGGTAACAGTTGGGCCGAAACGGATTACGCCAGCGGCCAGGTCAGCTTTAGCGAAGCCGAGGATACGCCGGGACCGATTAATATTGCAATTATTGCTGAAAAGACCTTAAGCGATGGAAAATCCATCGCCGCTATTTTTGGCGATTCGGATTTTGCGGCTAACCGTTATTTTGATAATCAGGCCAACTCCGATTTGTTTCTGAATACAATTAATTATCTTGCGGAAGAGGAAGATTTGATTTCAATCCGTCCGAAAGAGGTGGATGACCGACGCCTAACGTTAACCCAGGCCGATGTTTCTACGCTTTTCTATCTGGTTGTCGTCGCCATTCCGGTGCTGGTGGTTATTATCGGCGTGGTCGTATTTTTTAAACGCACACGTGTTTAAAAAGCGTTGATATGTTGTACATGGTATGGATTTGTAAACAAGGTGTTGATTGATAAGAGGATTGGAGAGCTATGCGAAACACCATCATATTACTCATTATCGCAGCGGCGTTGGGCGCTTATGTCTATTTCTATGAAATAAAAGGCGAGGAAAAACGCAAGGAGCAGGAACAATACGAAAAGCAGTTGATGCACTTCGAACAGGACAGCGTAACCGCGATTGAGATTAAAAGCGCCGGAGGCGATTTTGTGATGCAAAAAAGCAGGGATGGATGGAGAATCGAAGAACCGGTGTCCACAGGAGCGGATAATGCTCCCATCAATTCCTTGTTGCGATCGTTATCCGGAGCCGAAAAAAAGCGTACCTTTCATATAACGCCTGAAGAACTGACCCGTTACGGCCTTGGAATGGGCGCCCTGAAGGTTAAACTGACCATGAATGACGGCAGCAGCGATTCGCTTTTCTTCGGGGCGAAAAGCAGCGTCGGCAACAATATATATGTCAATAAACTCGATACGCTGGTCTATATGACAAGCGCCAATATTAAGAACAACGCCGAGAAATCGTTATTCGACTGGCGTGATAAAAAAACCGTTCATTTCGATAAAAACCGCATACGGACATTTACGTTAACGAATCCGCAGGGGCAATTTACCTTCGTAAAGGAAGACGGAGAGTGGAAATTGTCGCAGCCGATTGAAACTAATGCCGACCCCAGCAAGGTGGACGCCGTATTAAATAAACTGGCCAATGGAAGTATAAAATCGGTGGAAAGCGAGCGCGCCGGTAATAATTTAGCGCGCTTCGGCCTACACAGACCCGCCTACCGGATCGACTTGTATGCGGGCAAAGAAAAAGCCAAATCTTCCGTCGCCTTTTCAAAACTTTCAGAGAACCGAAGTTACGGCAAGGATGCCGTTAGGCCGCACGTTTTTACTGTGGATTCCAACTATATAGATCCGCTGGACAAATCGCTATATGATTTCCGCGATAGGTCTATCGTCGCGTTCGATAAGAATCGTGCGGATCGTATCAATCTGCTTTATGACGGCATGTTGGTGCGTTTACAAAAAGATACCTCGGGCAGTTGGTTCACGGAAGATAGCGTGAAAGCAAAGAGCTGGAAGGTCAACTCGGTTTTGAATACGTTGAAAAATCTTAAAGCAGAGCGTTTTGTTAAAGAAGATCCGCGTTATTTGATGCCGTTCGGACTGGTCAATCCGGGTGGGAAAATTGAAGTGTTCGCCTCGGATAACAAGCTGGCCGAATTGAACATCGGCAATCAGGAGGGCGATTTTGTTTACGTGCAGAATCCCGCCCGTAAACCGGTTGTGACGATCAGGAAAAGCAAGTTGGATCAGCTTTTTCCCAAAGAGGATCAGTTACTGGAGCAACCCGAAACCAATCAGGAAGCGACTGAGGAATAATGTACCGTTTTGCCGATCCGCTATATCTTTTATTTTTACTGGTTGTTCCGGTTGCCGTATTCTGGTACCTGAAGGGGCAAAGGCGCAGCAGCGGTAAACTGAAGTATTCCGATGTCGCGCTGATGAAACGCCTGGGGCCGACGCTTAAACAGCGTTTACGGCACGGTTTGTTCGTGTTGCGTATGATGGGTCTCATTCTTCTTATTTTGGCGCTGGCACGGCCGCAATCCAGCAGCAAGGAAGAGGAGATCGAGACGGAAGGAGTAGACATCGTTCTGGCGCTGGACGTTTCGACCAGTATGCTGGCGGAAGATTTCAGACCCAATAACCGCATGCAGGCCGCCAAACTGGTGGCCAAGGATTTTATTCAGGGGCGGAGCAACGATCGCATCGGTATGGTTGTGTTTGCAAGGCACAGCTTTACACAATGTCCGTTAACTCTGGATTACGGAGTCCTGATCTCCCTGCTGGAACAAATCAAAATTGCGGATAAAGACTGGGACGGGACCGCCATCGGAATGGGGATAGCCAACGCCGTCAATCGCCTAAAGAACAGCAAGGCCAAAAGCAAAGTTATTATTCTTCTGACCGACGGCGTTAATAACGCCGGTCAAATCGACCCCATAACGGCGGCCGAAATTGCGCAAACCTATAATATTAAAATTTACACCATTGGTGCCGGCAAGCGCGGAACCGCCATGTATCCGGTACAGAACCCGGTTCTGGGCAAGCAGTATGTCCCCATGCCGGTCGAAATCGATGAGGCGATGTTAAAAGAAATCGCATCCATAACCGGAGGCAAATATTTTCGCGCTACCGATACAAAAAAACTGGATGAAATTTACAAAACCATCGGCGAGATGGAACAAACCCGTATAGAAGTAAAAGAATATACGCGTTATACGGAATATTTTATTTATTTCCTGGCCGCAGGTCTGCTCCTTTTGCTGCTTGAACTGGCGCTGAATCATACCTATTTTAAGCGGATTCCTTGATGAGCATGGTGTGGAACGGTGAGATCAAACAACTAATGCGCATCAATTGGCAGGCCGGGAACAATGATGATGTGTGGGTCAATGAATTATCACACGTATTTGGGATGCGTTAAAACAATGCTTTAAACCTTTATGTTTACTCTCCCAATCCCGTCCATCGGGAATGGGAATGCGACCGGAAGATGGAAAGCAGCAAAGACGATTAATAAAGGATTGATGTAAAATCGGTATGGAAGTTTTAAAATTTAAATACCCTTTTATGCTCCATGGATTATGGGGCGTATTGGTGTTGATCCTGTTTTTTATTTATGTTTTTCGCAACAAAGAAGCCTTATTGCAGCGCTTCGGACAATTGGAATTACTAAAAAAGATGATGCCCGGTTACAGCCGCGGCCGGGCTATCTGGAAAAGCGTTTTGTTTATTCTGGCGTATGTTTTTTTAGTGATTGCCGCAGCCGATCCGCAACTGGGAACCAAATTGGAGGAGGTGAAGCGGGAAGGCGTTGATATCATGGTGGCGCTGGATGTTTCACTCAGTATGAAGGCGGAAGATATCGCTCCCAACCGTCTGGCCAAAGCCAAACATGAAATTTCGCGCCTCATCGATCGTTTACAGGGCGACCGTATCGGATTGATTGCATTTGCAGGTCTGGCTCATGTCCACTGTCCCTTAACGCTGGATTATTCGGCGGCGCGTTTATTTCTCGATATGATGGAAACCGATTTAATTCCGCAGCCCGGCACCGCCATCGGAAATGCGATCGATAAATCCATCACCGCGTTCGATCAATCGGAACGCAAACACAAAGTACTCATATTAATTACGGATGGCGAAGACCACGGTACAAAACCGGTGGAAATGGCCGAACAAGCGGCCGAAGAAGGTATCGTCATCTATACTATTGGAATGGGCTCGTCGGAAGGCGTACCCATCCCGGTATATGACCAGCACGGTAATAAAAAAGGCTTTAAAAAGGATCGCCGGGGCAACGTGGTAACAACAAAACTGGATGTTCAGACATTACAGAAAGTCGCTTTTGTTACGGATGGGAAATACTATGTATCTTCTTCCGGTGAAGCGGAGCTGGAACAAATTTATGATGAAATCAATGCCATGGAAAAAAAGGAATTGAGTGCACGACAATTCACGCAATACGAGGATCGTTTTCAGATTTTCATAATTTTCGGGATTCTCGCCTTGCTTGGTGAAACCTTTCTACCGGTACGTAAACGTAAAACAAAACAGGTATCGATGTATTCATGAGTAAGTTTGTATTTCTAATATCCGTGTTTGTAATCGGCTGGGGTCAAGGTTACGGACAGGGTATCCGCTTCAAGGTGAACGCAGGCAACGAAGAATATGCCCAGGGGAAATATGAACAGGCGCTTTCCAACTACCAGGATGCGCTGTTAGATGATCCGATGAATGAAATCGCTTTGTTCAATAAGGCCGATGCGCTTTACAAAATGAAGAAATACGATGAAGCCATCGAGACCTATCAAAAAATCGTTTCCAGCGAAGATTTAAAACGTAGCGCCGAGGCGTATTATAATATCGGCAACAGTTACTTCCAGAAAAATAAACTGCAGGAGGCCATTCAGGCCTATAAACGATCATTGGAATTAAATCCCGGAGACCGCGACGCCAAGTACAATCTGGAATTAGCCCGAGCTAAATTAAAGGAAATGTCGCAAAAGCAACAACAGCAGAATCAACCGCAAAATCAGAAACAACAACAGGGCCAACAGCAGCAACAGCAACAGGGTCAAAAAGGCGATAAACGGAAACAGCAAGAACAGCAGGCACAAAACAAAGAACAGCAAAAACGGTCATCCGGGCAGGATAAACAAAAGCAGCCTGAACAAGAGAACGAAAAACAGAAACCGAAACCCAAACAGGCTCATAAGGACAAAATGACCAAGGAAGAGGCCGAACGGATACTCAATGCCCTGCAACAGGATGAACAGGAAACACAGAAACATAAGACACCCGTTCGCGGCGGGCGTAAAGACGTTATTAAAGATTGGTAAAATGAAAAAAATATATGCCGTTATTATTATATGGTTGATAACCGCTCCGTTTTCAATTTTACTGGCTGCGGATTTGGAACTGAAGGCTTATGTGGATAAAAACCGCGTGTCGGTCAATGAGCGCTTCACCTATTCCGTTGAAATCACAGGCAAATCAACATCACTCCCGGATATTAATTACCCCGATCTGAGCGCGTTCAATATTCTGGCGGGACCGAATCAGTCCACCAGTATTCAATTGGTCAACGGTAAGATGACTTCATCCAAAACCCATTCTTTCGTATTGAGCGCGTCTGAGACCGGCACGTTAACCATCGGCCCTGCTACGATGAAAGATGAAGACGGGAAGACTTACCGAACCGATAAAATTTCCATTACGGTTGAGCAAAGGCAAAAGGCGCCTTCAAATCAAGGGCAGACGGATGCGCTCAAAAAACGCAAAGATCCGAAAATCGCTGGTCAAAATCTGTACATCAAAACCGAGGTATCAAACCGTCGTCCCTATGTGGGTGAGCAGATTATCATCGAATACAAAATTTACTTTCGGGTAAGTATTCGTGATAATGCGTTCGAACAGATCCCCAAATATTCGGGTTTTTGGAATGAAGCGTTCGATATGCCTTCTCGACCGAGTGTAAAGAATGAAATCGTAAACGGGGTTAATTATAACGTTGCCACAATACGAAAGGCAGCTCTTTTCCCGACGCGTACCGGCGAAATCGAAATCGAACCATTGAAAATGAATTTCGAAATTCTGGTACGTTCCCGACAACGCGGTAACAATTTATTTGATAATTTCTTTAATGATCCATTCGGACGCACCGTCCGAAAGACCGTTACCAGCAAACCGGTGACCATTGACGTACAACCGCTACCTGAAACAGGCAAACCGCCTGATTTTAACGGCGCGGTTGGACAGTTCGATCTCGATGTTTCGCTGGACAAAACCAGCGTTAAGGTCAATGAGGCCATCGCCTTGAACGTAACCGTTAAAGGGCAGGGGAATATAAAACTTGTTGAACTTCCGAACGTAAAGGTTCCCGTAGATATCGAGCAGTACGATCCTGAAGTTTCGTTGAATATTAATAATAAAGGCGCCGGTATTAAAGGCTGGAAGAAAGCGGAGTATATTTTAATCCCGAGAATAGAAGGTAAATACAAAATTGAACCGGTTTCGTTCAGTTATTTCGATCCGCAAAAGGAGGAGTACCGGACGCTTACCAGCCGACCCTTTGTTTTGAATATCCGACCCGGCGCGGTTGCAGGCGCCTCAAAATCAGGGGTGCGCATTGGCAGCCGGCAGGAGGTGGAGTTACTGGGCCGTGATATTCGTTTCATAAAAGAGAACACCCGTTTTTTGGCGATAGGTTCAAAAAATTACACATCATTGACCTATCTATTAAGTTATATACTGCCAATATTCCTGTTTGTAGCCTTTGTTTTTTACAACGATCATTCGGCCCGTATGCAAAGCGATACCCGTTTGGCGCGAAGCCGTAAGGCAGGGAAAATGGCGAGCCGGCACTTGGCACAGGCAAAAAAGTTGTTAAATGTTGAAGAAGAGTATCGTTTCTATAAAGCCATTGCCTCGGCCCTTCAGGGTTTTGTTCAGAACCGTTTGAATATCGAATTATCGGATTTCAGCGTTCAAAATGTGCGCCGGACTTTGGGCGAATACCGGATCGATTCCGGGCTGGTGGAGGATTACGTGGAACTGCTACAGGAAAGCGATTTTAGACAATATGCCCGCACCGACGCCGATTATGAAAAACGCCGGGAAGTGTTTGAGCGCGCAAAATCCGTTTTAACGGGATTAGAGAAATGGATAAAATAAAGGTCTTCTCGCTGACGCTGGTTTTTGTTTTAATGACAGGATTTCTTCATGCAGCCGGCGAAGAAAACGCCCGGCAATGGTTCAGTCAGGGCAACACCTACTACCAGCAAAAAGAGTATGGAAAAGCGATTGAATCGTACCAGCGGGTAATAGAGACAGGTTTTGAAAGCGGCGCTCTGTATTATAACATGGGCAATGCTTATTACAAATTGAATGAAGTGGGTAAGGCGCGTTTATATTATGAGCGCGCACGTTCATTTATGGAAGGCGATCCTGACTTAAAGGCCAATCTGGAATTGTTGCGGTTACGGATGGTGGATAAAATTGAAGAACCGCCTGAGTTTATACTGTTCGTATGGTGGGAGGCCCTGCTCGATCTGTACAGTATCCGACTGTGGAGTTGGATTACCGTGATTCTATTTTGGATCTCGTTGATTACGGCGGGAATCTGGCTTTATTATCGCCGCCGCCGTATGGGAGACCGTTATAAAATGCTGTTTGTTACCACCACGGTGGTTTTTTTATTAAGCTCATTCATAATGAGCAATAAAATTTATGAACGAGAAAATGCACGATTCGGCGTGATACTCAAGCCATCTGTTAGTGTTTTTTCAGAACCCGATGAAGAGGGTACAGAGGTTTTCGTTCTCCATGAAGGCACCAAATTCGAAGTGGAACGAATTAATGAGGCATGGTTGCAAATTAAAATGAGAGACGGCAAGACAGGCTGGCTAAAGAAAGAGGCGATTGCCGTTATATAAATCCAATGCGGTTTACCAAACTTTTTACTTTTAACAAAATGGGAGTTCTCATGATCGTTAACTATAAAATACAGTTCAAACTGTTTGTTATCCCGATCATTTTATTGGCGTTGATAGCGGGTTGCGCCGGTCCAAAAGAAACCGTTCAAAAACCGGCGGAAGAGGAAGAGAACGATTATTACTATGATGAAAGTTTTGATCCCTTGACATTGGATGACGAGGATCTGGTTATTGAAGAAAAGCCCGAAAAGAAAAGTGAGGATACAGCAAAAAAAGAGACCTCCACCCGTGCGAAGGATACAGATCCAAAAGATGTAATGGCGTTTAAAGAAGTGGATGGCTACCGCGTCCAGATTTTGGCAACCAAAAATCTCGAGAAAGCCACTGTAACCCAACAAACCGTAATGAACCAGTTTGCAAAGGACAGTATAAAAGCCTATTTAAAGTTTGATGCACCGCTTTATAAGGTACGCATCGGCGATACCTTAAAACGAAGTGCGGCGGAAGAACTACGTGATAAAGCTGCAAAAAAATTTGGTTACGATGGCGCATTCGTGGTTCGAAGTAAAGTTATTGTACCGCGTAAGCAATTGATGGATTATTGATTATCCCTTAATAACGCCAACCGGTTTTAAACGCGCGACTTTTAGGCTGATGCCGCTTTCGTGCATCACATTAACCACATCGGCCACATCTTTGTAAGCTTCGGGCATTTCCTCAGCCACCGTACTGCGACCTTTTGCCTGAACCAGCACGCCGCGGTCGGCCATTTCTCTTACCAGGTTGCGTTTACCCGCTGATTTTTTTGCTTTACGTCTGCTCAGCACTCGTCCCGCGCCGTGACAGGTGCTCCCGAATGTATCATGGCTTGCCTTTTCCGTCCCTGTGCAGACAAATGAATAGCGTCCCATATCGCCCGGTATAAGAACAGGCTGCCCTATTTGATGATATTTAGGTGGGATTTGATGATGTCCCGGAGCAAACGCCCGTGTGGCGCCCTTGCGGTGAACACACAAAGGGCGTAAGTCGCCGTCAATAAGGTGCTGCTCCTTTTTGGCAATATTATGGCAAACGTCATAAATCAGATTAAACTTTAAATCGTTCTCGCCCAATTTGAACACACGCTTAAAAACGTCTTTTGCAAGCGACATGATAACCTGACGATTACTCCAGGCAAAATTGGCTGCGCAAGACATGGCTGCGAAATAATCCTGCCCTTCCGAGCTTTGGACGGGCGCGGAGCTTAATTGGCGGTCCGGCAGGTTTAATTTATAACGTGCGGCGGCTTTATTCATCACCTTAATATAATCATCGCAAATTTGATAACCGAATCCTCGGGAGCCGGTATGAATAAGCACAACGATCTGATTTTTAAAGAGTCCCATCATTTCAGCGGCTTTGGAATCGAAGATACGATCCACTACATCCACCTCGAGAAAATGGTTTCCGGAGCCGAGCGTGCCCAGTTGATCCTGTCCGCGATCGAGCGCCCTCGAACTGAGAACGGATGGATCGGCGCTCTCCATGCTGCCGTTTTCTTCAATAAAGTCCAGATCGCTTTGCTGACCGAAGCCCTGTTCAATAACCCAGGAGACGCCGGTTCGTACGGCTTTTTGTAACTCGCTTTTATTTAATTTCCGAATGGCATGGGAAGAACCGACCCCAGTGGGGATGGCTCTGAAAAGTTCCTGAATCAACATCGGCAAACGCTTATCAGATTGGGACAGATCAAGGGCAGTAGATGCCAGACGTACACCGCAGTTAATATCGTACCCTACGCCGCCCGGCGAGATGACCCCGTTTCTCCAATCGGTGGCGGCGACGCCTCCGATCGGGAAACCATAACCCCAATGGATGTCGGGCATGGCAAGGGAGTAACGTTCAATGCCCGGCAAATGTGCCACGTTGATAACCTGTTTCAGCGGTTCGCCTTCACGGATAAGACTTTCCATCATCGTAGCAGATGCATACACTCTGCCGGGCACCAGCATATCACCGGATTTTTTGATTTCGAACAGGTGTGGCCCGATTTGTTTGATTTTATAATTTTCAAAATTCATGTTGGCCTCCATCAGTCATTAAATCCTTAAATATCAAAAATGATACGTGTTGTCAAACCTTTTTCGGTTTGTTTAATGTCCATCTGATGGTAAGTAACGGCTTTGATTTCGGGCATTTCTTCAAGCACGCTTTCCGGTATGGCGCCAAATGCCGCTTCCACATTTAGGAAAATATGAACTCCGGTCTGTTTGATATGGAGATACCCGATATCGACGACGATGGTCCGGCGGTGATTGATCTGGTAAACAATTTCGCTTAACCAATCCACCAGTAAATCTTCGGAGCTCGGGGCTTTAAAATTCCAGAGGCGTGATTCGGTGGGCGTGATTCGGTTGTTTCCCAGCATCAGATATAGCAATCCATTCGCCGCCTGGGTAAAAACGGTTTCGAGGGTAGGGCCTCCGACTTCAAGGGCTAAATCGGCAGTGTGTTCAAGCTCCTTGAAATAGCCCGAATGTTTTTGTACATTATTTTTCTTCATATACCTGCCTCAAAAAGAAAAATACAAAATTTGTTCTGTCAATTAAATATCAGCCCAATTTTACCGATACACAAATAACAGGAATGGCAAAAAAATTATAGAGGAATTACTAATGCGAAAGTCAATCATCGTTTCCCTCCTGTTAATAGCCGCATTTTCATGCAAAATCCACGAACCGAACCTGCCATCATGGGATACGCAGTGGTCCCTGTATTTACCGACCGAAGATTTTCAAATGGCTGAAATCATCGACGAGGATTCCGCACTGGTTGCAGATACAACGATGGACGGAACCCCGATCATCAAATTTGAACTATCGGATTCTACCGATTGGGAACGGGTTAACGAAAACGAATTATCCATAGGCGAAAAGGACAGACACTTTTTAGCCGAGATAGGCGAAATAAGTCTTGGCGAACCAGTGAAGGTGAAATCCGAAGATTTAACGGTGGAGGAAATTTTACCTTCATATTTACTGGCGCAGGGCGATACGTTGCCGCCATACGATACCCTCACCATCAGGCCGGAACTTAAAGGACTTGAATTCGAAAACTATCGCCGCGTCCATGTTAAAGAGGGATACATCTGGTTAACGTTTTACAATGAAACCTTTTTACGCATCCGTGAGGGATTGAAAATCAATATCTATAATAATGATGACACGCAACAATTGATAGGCAAGTTGAAGTTTAATGAACCGATTGCCCGGGGGGATACGGTTCGGAGCTCCATCCTGGACATCAGCGATAAGGTTATTTCCAATCAGTTTTTACTGGAATATGTTATACCCATTGACGGATCCGATACTTCACGAGTGGTGACAGAGGCGGATCTTAATTCAAGTTGTTATTCCGTATTAACCATGGATGAGATTACGGTGAACTGGGCGGACGCCAAGATCCCCGAACAGCAGATTGTTCAAAGAGATTCACTAGATATTTCGGATGAAAAACACCGCCTGCGTACCGCTACCATAGAACAGGGAATGATGAATTTTTCCATAAACAACCATCTACCGATCAATGCAAATGTTACACTGGAATTGCCCAATTTCCGGAAAGACGATCAGAATAAAATCGTCAGAACCAAAATCCTAGCCAACGAGAAAGTTGTAAAAAATGTTGCGCTAAATGGCTATCAACTTACCCATCATGAAACGCCGGGGTCGTTCATCAACGAAATCATTTATGATGTGACCGCCGATGTGGACTCCTCCGATGGTTATGTTTATATATCCTCGCAAGATTCGGTAACGATTGACCTTCATACCGATTCACTCTTTTTTGCATCTCTTTCCGGAGAAATTGCTCCGGTAGAGCAATCCATCAGTCCCAGAGAAATTCAAAGCATCGATGCCTTCAGTGATATCAAAGGCAATATGCGTCTTGAAGATCTCATCATGACGTTTGATTTTTATAATCAAATAGATATCCCGATCAGTGTGGAGATGGATATCGTCGGCTATCGACGTGATGAAGCAAGCAACCAAATTACTGATTCCGCTCATGTTAATTTATCAGAACAAATTAATCCCGCAAGCACCAGTGAAGTTACCCGCATTGTGATCGATAAAAATACGGGCGCTCCGAATTCGATCGTCGATCTTATCGAAATATTGCCGACGGAAATGAAGGTATCGGGCCGGGCTTCCATCGCCGGCGAAGGCAGTATATCGGCCGGCGAGGGTATACGCGCCGTGTACAAAATCAAATCTCCCCTTTCGATTAATATCAGCGAACCCCTGATTTATGAAACCGAGGTGGATTCTCTGACAGATGAGGATCTGGATGAAGATGAACGGGAGCAAATCCGCGATGATCTTTCTAAAGTACGGGCGCATCTGCAGTTCAATAACGGTATTGCCCTCGGGGCGGGCATAACCCTTTATCTCGCTACCGATCCGAATGATTTGTACAATAAAAGTATTACCGATTCATCCAGAAAGGTGATCATCAAGGCAGACATAATGCCCGCTCAGCCGGGTAATAACGGCTATGTTGAAACGTCGCAACCAAGCGATGTTTTCCTGAATCTCAGCGACCGTCAATTGGATATATTTCAGTTTTCGCCGCTGTATATGCGCCAGGTTTTGGAGTTAAAACCGACGGACGGCACGGTGCGTTTCCGGCAAAGCGATAAAATCGAAATAGATGGCAGCATCGAAGTCAAAATGATCATGAATAATGAATAATGGGTTTAATTATGAAAAAAATAATGGCAATTATTTTAGTAACAACGGCATTTTTACAGGCTCAATCCTCTGACGGTAGAAGTCTCGGTACCGCCGGCATATTCACATCGCTTAGTCGTGGTGTTGAGGCTGTTTACTGGAATCCCGCCAACCTGGCAATCGAGAACGGCCATACTGTGGAACTGAATTTCTTTTCAATCAATGCCATGTTGACGAATAATACTTTTTCTGTTAATTCCTATAATCGCTATTTCACCGATGAAGGACACGGCGGATGGTGGAGCCGTTCCGACCGCAATGATATTCTCGATTTGATTCCGGACGACGGCCTGTATATGAATTACGAAGTCGGTGTCAATTTGCTTGGATTTCGCTATAAAAATTTTGGTTTTGCAACTCAAATGGTCGGGTCAGGATACATAAATGCCCTGACCAATAAAAAACCGCTGCAAATACTGTTTTTTGGCGAAACATTTGATAAAGATTATCAATACAGCGATCATAACTTTGTGGAAGGGGAATTGTTTAACGCTTTAAAGATGAGCGCAGCCTATGGACGAACCTTTGATTTATCCCATTATGTAAAAGACTTAAACCGGTTTTCGGCAGGTATTGCGGTTAATTATTATATGGGAATGATGTACGCAAAAACTCTCGAATCGAGCGTGGATGTCAGAAGAATCGAAGACGAAACCGCTGGCAAAACGAAAGTCATTTACCGTATGCTGGCCGAGAGCAAAACCGCGCTTCCCGAAAATACGTTTCCGACGGGAACCGGTTTGGGAATGGATTTAGGCGCCACCGCCGAATATCGCGAAAATTGGGTATTTTCGTTCACGCTGCAAAATATATTTGCAGGCCTCCGTTGGGATTCCGGAACGGAACTGAATCGCGTATTCGTTACCGATACGGTGTATATCGATGATTCCGATGATGAACAGGAGGAAGTTTCTGAAGATACAACCTACGCCATTGGTGGATTTACGACTTCCTTGCCGTCCCAAATGCGTTTTAGCGCCGCTTATGACTTATTTCCAAATCTTACCCTGACGGCCGAATGGCAGCAGGCTTTGGACCGGAACTTCCGTGATAAAGTAAGCCCGCGTCTGGGCGTCGGCGTACGTTACTATCCATTGCCCTGGCTGCCGCTGCGATCCGGTATGCGGCTTGGAGGCGGTTATGGTTTCCTTTTTGCTCTCGGATCCGGCGTCAATTTCAAGCATTTTGCATTCGACATATCCATGGCCATGAAGGATAGTATCTGGCCCTCTTATTCGGAAGGCATTTTGCTGGCAACCGGCTTCAAGTTTATGTTCTGATTCTCTGTATCTGGAAAATAGAATTGGTTCTTTATCAAAGCCATACATATACGGGTGTATGGCTTTGTTATTTTAGCCATGCAATCAATGTTTGCTCCGTTCCGTTTGGAAATCGATTATTTCACATCCGGCAATGATTGAGAAATGATTAGCTGCGATATTGATTCACTTTAGTACTACAGCGAAAGTTTAGGAAAAAACGTTAAAACGGTTCTTTAAAAACGTGTTGGTATTTCATTAACACCGGGATTAATCCCGGTGTTAATCGGAAACGAACACAATACTATCCGTTTATCACACGGTGATCACTCGTTGAAACGGCTTTAAAAAGTAATCTTTCGCTGTGGTCCTAATGTGCAGAATCATGATTTGTTTAAAATGTAACAGGACTGTAGATTGAACGATTTAATGCTCGGTAATAGAAAATCAGGATACGCGAGATGTTTGATAATGTGTGGACGCTGATCATAACCGGAATCGTATTCGGTCTGAGCGGCGGTATTACACCGGGTCCTTTGTTAATGCTTATTATTTCGGAAACGATAAAATATGGCTGGAAAGAAGGATTCAAACTTTCGTTCGTACCCATTATGAGCGATCTGCCTGTGGTCCTTTTGTCGCTCGGTATAATAGCACGTTTGAAGGATGCCGACTTCATTATCGGCCTGATTACGATCGGCGGTGCCATGTTCATCACTTATCTGGCCTATGAGAGCCTCACGTTTAGTGCAACGGAAATCCGGAATTCACAAAAACGAACCGGCTCTCTTAGCAAGGGGGTATTGCTCAATCTGTTAAACCCCAATCCGTACATTTTTTGGTTATCGATCGGGGCGCCCACGGTCATAAGAGCGACGGAAATCAGCCGCACGGCGCCCGCCTTTTTTATTCTGGCCATGTATCTGTTCTTAATCGGGTCAAAAGTTTCCATTACATTTTTGGTAAACGCCTCGCGTTCCATCCTTAAAAACCGATATTACCTACTTTCCATTCGAACGTTGGGTTTTGTACTTCTGATTTTTGCCCTTATATTTTTTTATAAGGGTTTACAAACACTGCAGATCGTTTAGCAAAGCATGAAAAACCGGAAATATGCCATATCCACCCTATCAAAATATTTCTTTCTGCAATTACCGGAACTGTGCCTGGCGGCTGTCATTCTCTTGTTACTGCACACTTATCTGGCGCTTCAGTGGAAATTTGTGTGGTTGATTTTCATATTGCTCCTGTTCAAAGATGCGGCGCTTTATCCTTTTGTGTGGAAGTCATATGCCTCATCGCATGTACCATACAAAAATTTACTCGGAAAACAGGGCGTGGCGATCGAGAACATTGCTCCGAATGGTTACGGCAGGGTGGATGGTGAATTATGGCGGATTGAGTTGGTATCGTCTTCCGATGCACTTCACAGCGGCGATACGTTTGTCGTTGAACGCATCGATGGATTGACATTGCTGGTGAAGAAGTCTATTAACAAGGAGAGAATCGGATATGATTAAAGCCGTCCTATTGGATTTGGATGATACATTACTACGTACAAACATGGAGATTTTTATTCCGGAATATTTAAATCTTCTTGGTCGGAAATTGAACCATTTCTATCCAGCCGACAAACTCATTGACTTAGTGTTGGAATCAACGCAGATTATGATGCAAAATAAAGATAAACAAATCACCAATCATGAAGTTTTCTACCATCATTTTTATAATAAGATTGGCATTGAGCGAGAACGGCTGCAACCTTACATTGATGAATTTTATAACAATGAATACAAATCGCTAAAACGCATCGTCAAACCGATCCAAACGGCGCGGATGGTCATTGATTTCTTGAAACGTAAGGACCTTAAAGTGGTAATTGCCACCAATCCGGTGTTCCCCGCCGTTGCGATTCGTCACCGACTGGATTGGGCGCAATTGGCGTCATTCAAGTTCGATCTGGTTACAACCCTGGAAAACAGCTATGCCACCAAACCGCAGACGGATTATTACATCGACATATTAAAAATACTTCATGTAGCACCGGATCAGGCGCTGATGGTCGGCGACGACTATGAACACGACATTGAGCCGGCCGCAAAGGCCGGGTTATTTACCTATCAAATTGTTCAGCAAACCGCCGAAAAACAAAACCAGGGTAAAATCAAACACTTTCTGGCCTGGTTAGAAGAAGGTGGCTTGCAGGCTCTCACTTAATCCCGCCTGTTACAGCTTTATCTCCGGTTGACGACCATGGATGACGCCTGGTCGGTTGGAAAAACGATCATCTCGGCGACTTGGACATGGGGCGGGCGGGTAACGATGTAAGCGACAGCGTCGGCAATATCTTCGCCGCGCAAGGGGGTATATCCCTTATAAACCTCTTGGGCTCTTTTATTATCGCCCTTAAATCGCACCATGCTGAATTCGGTCTCCACTAAACCGGGGTCCACCGTGGAAACGCGGACGGCGGTGTCGACCAAATCGAGGCGCAGCCCCTTGGTGATGGCGTCAACAGCGTGCTTGGTTGAACAATAGATGTTTCCGCCGGGATATACTTCATGGCCGGCAATCGATCCTATATTGACGATATGGCCTTCATTGCGCTCCACCATGGAAGGCAGAAGGGCATGGGTAACGTTCAGCAAACCTTTGATATTGGTATCGATCATTTCGTCCCAATCCTCAATTTCCGCATGTTGCATTTTACTTACCCCGCGCGCCAAACCGGCGTTATTGATTAAAATATCAATTTTCCTTCCTTTATTCTTCCAGCCAACGAATGCCTTGTTAACGGCTGACCGATCACGAATGTCCAAAGGATTCGCGTAGCATTGGATCCCATAATCCTTTTGTAGTTCGGAGGAAAGGGTTTCCAATCGTTCTTTGCGTCTTCCGATCAGGATTAAATCGCTTTGTTCTTCTGCTAAAGCTCTGGCACAGGCTTGCCCGATTCCACTGGTAGCGCCGGTGATTAATGTGGTTTTACCGTTGAGTTTGGTCATAATTGCCCCTCCATGCTTAATGTTTGTGATTGTCGCAAATTGAAGATTGTATACCTGCGTTCTTATTCGGTACGGTCATTTTATGAGATGTTTTAAAATAAGCAGGATTACAGAAAAGTTAAAGACGAATCGTGCTTCATGGGCAGAATTTATACGGAAGCTCATTCGAGCTTAAAGACATAACCTTCAACGGTTTTATTGTCGAGTGTAGCAAACTCTTGTATATCGCCGATATTTCGGAAACCGCATTTTTCCAAGACCCGTATCGAAGCGTGATTATGCTTGGCAACATGTGCGTATAGCGGCCGGGTTTTCAATTGCACAATGAAATCAGATAAGGAGCTTGTGGCAATCCCTTTACCCCAGTATTGTTTTCCGATCCAGTAACCGATTTCGCGTTTGCCGGCCTGTTCAAAGCTTACAATGTTGCCTGCCACATTTCCATTGTAAAGTATGGTTTTTTTTATAACGGCGTCGTTGGCGAGAATCTTCTTCCAGTGTTTAAAAAATGCGGTTTCCTCCCGCGAGGGGAACGCGGCCATTTCGATGGCTTCCGGTTCACGCTGGTGATGAAAAAAAATAAGTAAGTCGGTCTCGATGACATCCCGCAATTCCACTTTATTGTTTTTTGACATGTATCTGTTCCTTGCACGCTTTAAATAAAGATGATGGCGTTGTAATTGATTCCATGCGAACCGAACACGTAACCTGGTTCGCTCCGCCCGGGCTCCCGGGCATCTAAAAAGCAATGATGTTACTTTCTTTTTCTGTTCGGAGCGTCTGAGTATTTCCTGAAAAACGTTTGCGCCTGTCTGGATATTAGAGATAGCCTGGCCGTTCATCAAGTTTATTTTCTTGTGATCGTATTGACCACTTCCATACGCCTTGGGTTACTTTCTCCGGCAATTTATACTGTAGCTGCCTGCACGCCATTATCATTTGGCCTCGATGATGGGCTTCATGAGCAACCAGATAATTCAGAAAATGCACGACATCAAGTGAAAATCCCGGTAGAGGGCCGCTATGTTTAACGGCTGCTGTCAGCAATTGTTGAACTCTTTTAGAGCTGCGGTTTAAAGCTGATAGGAGCTCTGCTTGTGCGACATGGTGTCTTGCTACATGGGGCGGCGCTTGAATGGCCCACTTACGTCCGATTTTTTTAATCCACATGCAACGGGTATTATGCAAATGACCGCCAATCATTTGAATGGTTTTATATTTAAAACCCGGAATATTTGCCGACCAAACACCGGCAGGCAGATTTTCAATTAAGAAAGCCGTGATGCGGTTGTTTGTTTGCCAGGCGGTTAAAATGGCCTCGGATAAACGTGTCACCTTAATTTTTCCAAATATTTATGCTTAACAAACAATTGCAATCGGATGGGTCATCTCGAATAGATCATTTTGCCGGTTGCATTGAAAGATGTGTTGCCACTGGTGCTGCGGGCCTTAAGCCGGTAAAAATAAATTCCGGAAGCTTTGTCCTGCGGCTGCCATCTGATTGTGTGCGTCCCGGTTTCTTTTTTACCGTTAACCAGGGTTGCAACGATTTGCCCCGTAATATCGAAAACGGACAGACGTACGCGGCTTCTTTCGGGTAAATCAAAACGAAAGGTCGTGCTTGGATTAAATGGATTCGGATAATTGGAATACAGTTTAAAGGATTCAGGCGCCGGATTCTGGCTAATCTCTATTGAACTGGGCTGGTCCACGGGGGCGGCTTCCGAAAACTCAGATGTATTGCCATTGGCATCAGTGGCTGTTGCGGTGATGTATTGGTTACTCAAGCCGCTATGCAATGGGATGGAAAAATTACCGTTTGCATCCGGATTGCCTGAGGCTTCATAGATGTGGCCCTCCCCGTAACCGGATGCATCAGCGCTGTCATTACTAAACAATTCGATGATAACGGTTTCCGGATTTTGGGTATCGATGGTTCCGGTTATAACGGTTTCTTCACCGTTGTCGACAGCGCTTTCGATCACCGGAAAATTTTGTACCTGATTGGCGCCTGTGTCTGTATCTCCTTCGTCATTAGGCGTTACGCTATTGGGGTACGTTTCGGTTGAGGGGTCGTCGTTCAGATCGATGCCCAGTTCCTCGTTGGCATAGATTGCATTGGCGCTAAGTTGAATGCCGGTCGGTCCTGCGTCGACGCCGCCGCCTTTTTCGATAGCGACGCCGTCCATAGCGTTAAAAGCGATGGTATTGGCCTCGCCAATGCCCGTACCTCCAATCAGAATGTCGTGGACGTATGTGCTGAGATCGGCTTCCACCCGGATGCCAATTTGATTGGGAATAGCGTCGGTGCCGCTGGCATCGGTGCCGATTAAATTCCCCTGAATGGTAATATCATGCGTTTCTTGCCCTCCGCGAATCATGATGCCGCGGGTACGGCCGTTGAGAACCTGCGAATTATAGTTGTGCCCGGATATAACGTTATCTTTGATTGTGTGAAAGGAGCCGGTGATTTCTACGCCGTGTGCGATATTGCCCAGAGCGGAAGCGCCGCTTTCATCGACGCCAATATAGTTGCCTTGCAATGTATTATGGGTTCCCTCGATGAAGACATTGGCGCCGTCGGGTATGTTTTCATCCACATGCCCGTTATCGCCGATGATGTTGCGTTCGGCTTCTGTCGGACCGCCGATCACATTATAGGAATTATCAGGTTCGATATGAATTCCATAGGTTTGACTACCGGTGAGATCGTTGCCGATTATCTGATTTTCGTTGGCTTCGGGCCCCACGATCCATATTCCATTGCCGCTGCTGCTGAGATGGTTGGTTTCTCCCGACTCTGTGCTGCCGATGACGTTATTGCTTCCGGTAATATATACAGCGGCACTGTTGCCCTGATTTAAATTGCAGTTTTTGATCGCGTTTCGGTGGCCGTCGATGCGAATGCTATAACGAAAGAGACTTAATCCCTGCAGCCCGAGGACCGTATTATCGTTAGCATTGATCTCAATTCCGTTTATGTTGGCAAAGGGGGCTGTTGTACGAATGTGGATTTCGTGTCCACTGGGATTGGTATCGCCTGTAAAATCGGTTTGTGTGGTACCATCAATGGTGGTGGAGTCGTCGTTCAAAAAGATACCCGGCGTATTTTCAATATAGATGACAAACATGCCGTCAAAGCCGGAGGGACTGTAATTGGGATCGCTGGTCGGAATATTGAAAGCGGTAAACTGAGGGCCGCTTGTATTATTCGCGGCGGTAACAGCTTCGCGTAGCGTCAGTAAACCATCGGGACCCGGCAAATCGTCCACTTGTTGATCACCGCCGAAATCTTCGCTGTCTTCCGTGCTATTGACAATGATGGTGTCTTGTGCGGCGTATGCTTTGGATGCGGTTACTGAAATGCTTAATAATAATGAAAAAAATAAAAAAAGGATGTGATGTTGTTTATAAGATATGGTGTCTCCCATAATAACATCCCCCGTAAACGATAAATTCACCTTAAAATGACTATTAAAACAGAATAGGAGTAACTAAAATTTCATGACAAAAAAAGTCAACGTAAACTTCAAGTACGACCTACCTTGTGTTCAATGAGAAATCGCTAATGCTCTTACCCTCTGTTGGAGGAAGGCGTATAGTTACTGTTGGTGTGATTGTGCCGCGTATCTCTATAAGAAAGTTTATTTAATCATAGGTGTTGAATCATAATAATGCCATTTTCGTAATAGTTTTTTGAATAAAAACCGTTTTTAGGTGTATTTATAAGTAGCATATCAGAAGAGACGGAAGATGGAAGACGAAAAGGAAGTGATCGCCGCATGTAAGTCCGGCGATGTGAACAGCTATCGTTATCTGGTGGAAAAATACAAAAAACGCGCTTATTACAATGCACTTACATTTACCTATAATCGGGACGATGCATTGGAGCTTTCGCAGGAGGCCTTTTATAGAGCATATCGGGCGCTGCACACGTTTCACACGGAAGGGGATTTTTACAGTTGGTTTTATCGAATCCTTCGCAACGTCTGTCTGAACTTTATACGGCAAAAGAAAAGGAAGGCGGGCCGGTCAAGCTCTCTTTATGACGGCGGGTATGGAACGAATGAGGAGAGTCCCGATCAAATTTTAGAAAAAAATGAAAATAATCGTCTGTTATGGAAGGCCATAAATGAGCTCAAGGACGAACAAAGGGAAATTATCTTATTAAAGGAATTCGATGGCTGCAGCTATAAACAAATTGCCGAAAGGTTGGATATTCCGATTGGCAGCGTCATGTCGCGCTTGTATTATGCGCGCAAAAGGTTGTTAACGATAATGGAAGGGTTTTATGACGAAGCATAATCTTTCCTGTGAGGAAGCGAAAATTTTGATTATGGGCCATCTTGACGGGGAACTTGATGAATCGCAGGCTTCCTTGCTGGATAAACATATACAACTCTGCAATGCCTGTCTCAAACGTTGGCGGGCGTTTGTTAAACTAAAAGAAAGGACGGGTGCGATGACATTTAAAGCCTTGCCAGATATGTACTGGGATGGCTATTGGGGTAACGTTTATAACCGCATTGAGAGAGGACTTGGCTGGATTCTGACTTCGATTGGAGCCATTCTGTTATTGGGCTATGCATTTTATGAAGCCCTGCAATCCTTTTTCAACGATCCTTCAACGCCCTTCATCTTAAAAGTCGCGGTCGCTTTGCTCGGCGTCGGTCTAATCGTGCTTTTTATCTCGGTTGTCAGAGAAAAGTTAATGGTTCGTAAAGTGGATAAATACAGGAGCGTAAAACGATGATGGTAACAACCACACCGCAAGTAGCGGGAAAAGAGATCAAAGAAACATTTGGCGTCGTACGCGGAAATACCATCCGCGCCAGGCATCTCGGAAGGGATATTGTCGCCGCCTTTAAGAATTTGGTGGGTGGCGAGATCGAAGATTACACAAAGCTGATGGGCGAAGCGCGCGAACAATCTATTGATCGCATGAAAGAAGAAGCTCAAAAACTGGGCGCCAATGCCATCGTGCAGGCGCGTTTTTCCACCTCCTATTTGATGGGCGGCGCCGCCGAAATTTTAGTTTACGGAACGGCGGTGCGCGTTGAATAACAGCCGCATCCAATAAGAAAACATCGAAAGGGCTTGCTCAGCAAGCCCTTTATCAGCTGGAACGGAGTGATCCGAAATACCCATAATCGTCGCGAATCGCACGCGTTTAGTTTGAATGTATTTTACCTTAACGGTCTATGGTTAGAAGTTGTAAACAGGACTACGGAAAATGCGAATTCCGACGTACAAAATTTCATATATTATCTTGTAAAACATAACAATCACGAGTGGCTGAAAAAGATGTCCATTCCCCTAGTGTGTTTTGTGCTATTCGTGTGAAAGCAGTGCACGTTTTCAAAAAATGTTGCCGGTTTGTGGGACTGGTATTTTATATGACGACCATCCAGAGCTGTCATGTGATAAATATCTTGCTCTATCATTCACAAAACCCTAAATTCAGCCGAATTTGAGTATTGGGTCTATATACACACGTTTAGGAGGCTCTGTGGTTAACATAACCCGTTTTCAGGACAGGGAGTTTATTTCCGTACTTGAGCTTTGTAATGAAAGCATGGCATTCGACCAATTAAATGAATTACTTCTGCGTGAAAAGATCTACGAAGACCCCGATTACGATCCTGCCTTAATATTTACAGCCAAAGATGCGGATGTGCCCAAGGGATTTATGATGGGGATCATTCGTAAGATAAGAGGCGAGACAATCGGTTATATCAAGCTGATGGCCGTTAAACCTTCAGAGAGACGCAAGGGTATCGCCAGTGCAATGTACCGGCAATTAGAAACGCTATTTTTAGAGCAGAGTGTTCAAAAAGTTCGCATATACGATGCGCCGTTTAATTACTTTTTGCCCGGTATCGATCCGCGCTACACGCCCGCCGTTTCGTTTGCAGAAAAGCTCGGTTTTAAGCGCTTTGCGGATACCAGTAATATGACCGTTTCTTTACAAAACCAGGATTTCTCCACGAAACGACAGGAAGAAAAACTCGGAGAGGAAGGTATTCAAATAATGAGGGCAGACAGGCATGAATCGGAAGAAATAATGGGCTTTATTGATCAGTATTTTCCGTTATGGCGTACAGAGGTATCGAATGCCTTTCGATCGCATCCGATTAGTTTACACATTGCACGTCTGAATGGCGTAGTGCGGGCTTTTTCAGCGCACAACGGGAATAATTTCGAAACCGGATGGTTCGGCCCAATGGGAACCCATCCGGATTTACGCGGGAAGGGCATGGGCAGCATTCTACTTAAACGTTGTCTGCAGGATATGAAAGATTGGGGCCTGGCAAAATCAATTATTCCGTGGGTGGGCCCCATCCCGTTTTATTCCCATTATGTCAACGCAGTCGTGGATCGGGTATTTTGGCGTTATGAAAAAGTGCTGGAATAAGTTAAATATACCTTGCCAGTGGAAGAAATAAAATCGAGTTAAGATTGGCAAATGAACGGGAATAAATATGGCATAATACTCAATTTTTTATTAAATTATAAGTTATCCGAATTAGATTTATAATGGGACAGGGAGATAAAAAGACACTTGAAAACGGATATCTTTTATAAGATCAGGGAAGTAAGCAACGTGTCTTCACAAACGAATCCCGCTTCAGACGTGTATTTAAAATATCCACAAACTTTTCTAACCCGGTTGTATAATACATTATTCGAGTAAGGTAAAGGTATGGCGAGAGCTATCGTCATTATTTTAGATGGAGTCGGAATTGGGGAGTTGCCGGATGCAGATCAATTCAATGACCGCGGAAGCCATACATTGGGCAATTTAGCAAAAGCCGTTGGCGGCCTGGATTTACCAAACATGGAATCCCTGGGACTTGCCAAGATTGAGCCTTTGGAGGGCATGCGCGGCGATATAAGTGCGTTAGCGAATTACGGCAAGATGGCCGAAGTTTCCGCCGGTAAGGATTCCACGACAGGCCACTGGGAATTGGCGGGCCTTGTTTCGAGTAAGCCCTTTCCTACCTACCCCGACGGTTTCCCGAAAGAAATCCTCGACGAATTTAAACGATTGACAGGTTATGATGTTTTGGGTAACAAACCGGCTTCCGGCACGGAAATTATCAAAGAGCTGGGTCAAGAACATCGAAAGACGGGGAAGCCTATCGTATACACATCTGCAGACTCGGTTTTCCAGATTGCGGCTCATGAAGAGATTATTCCATTAGAACAGTTATACGAATTATGCCAGATTGCCCGAAATATGTTAAAGGGAAAACACGCTGTTGCGCGGGTGATTGCAAGACCTTTTGTCGGAGATCAGCCCGATAATTTTACGAGAACCCAATATCGTAAGGATTATTCGCTTGAACCAAATGGCGCTACATTGCATCAAAATTTAAAAGATGCCGGCATCAAAACCGTCGGCATCGGTAAAGTAAACGATCTTTATGCGCTCAAAGGGATCGAAGAGAGCGTCTATACCAAAACCAATGCCGAGGGAATGGAAGCGATTCTGAAGGCGCTCGATCATTATCAGGATGGTTTTATTATGGTGAATCTGGTAGATTTCGACATGCTTTGGGGGCATCGTAACAATCCGGAAGGATTTTACAAGGGTTTAAAAGAATTTGATGCCTGGCTGCCTGCTTTTATGGAAAAGCTTGCTGAAACCGATCTCGTTATCATTACCGCCGATCACGGCAATGATCCAACGACGCCGAGTACAGATCATTCACGGGAGTATGTACCCGTACTGGCGTTCGGGAAGCCATACGAACAGAACGTTAATCTTGGTGTGCGGGAAACTTTTGCGGATATGCAGGCGACGCTCGCCGAGTATTTTGGTATAAGCAATACCGGCAAAGGAACAAGTTTCCTGGCACAAATTATAAAATAGCGTAGGGGTAATAATTGGTTCTGGGTAAGGTCGTCGGAACCGTGTGGGCAACCCGCAAAGACGAGAAACTGGTCGGTATGAAACTCTTAATTGTGCGGCACGTCCACATGGATTTTACTTTGAAATCCAGCTATGTGGTTGCCGTGGATAGTGTGGGTGCCGGTATCGGCGAAATTGTTTTGGTAACCAGCGGAAGTTCCGCCCGGCAGTCGGCGTTAACGCAGGGGAAACCGGTAGACGCTGTTATATCGGCGATTATCGATAAATTGGATTTATCCGGAGATGAACAGAATGAATCTGGGTAAAATTGTGGGATCCATCTGGGCCACACAGAAAGATGCAAATCTGGAAGGATTGCGAATGCAAATTGTGCAACCGGTGAATGTGGAAAAGAAAGCATTAGGCATGCCTCTGATTGCGGTTGATACGGTGGGCGCCGGTATCGGTGAATTCATCTATTATGTAACCGCTTATGAAGCTGTCATCCCTTTGATGAAAAAACCGGCCCTTGCCGATGCTTCGATAGTCGGTATTGTAGATAAAATCGAACTTAAAGTCTAAAACGATGAGTTTGTGGAAATACATAAAAAAAAGCTTAAGAGACGGTTTACAGACCGCCAGCGAGATTACCACTGAGTATACCAAAGCCGGCAGGCTTAAAATCGACGTTGTCGGCGTAAAAAAAGAAATCGAAGAAAAATTTATTGAACTTGGAGGCCGTCTTTATCATTCAATTGTCAAACATAAGAAGTATGATGTGAAAGACGATAAACAGATGATGCAAATCATCGAACAAATTAAGGAATTGGAAGAAGAACTGGCGGTTTTACAGGAGCAATTAAAAAAAGTACGGGACAAAGAAGATATAGAACCGGAATGAGAAATATTGAACATAGGTTAAACGTTGTTTACATGTGCAATTATGATAATAAAAGGCTAACTATATATTTTTAATAACTTAGGTAAGGTTTAACGTTAAACCCTAAAATTATAGAGGTGGTTTGGTGAGTGATTTTTTCATTAGCAAGAATCAATCGTTGGAAAATTATTTACGTGAAATCGGTGAAGTAAAACTCCTCACACCGGAAGAGGAGATCGAATTAGCAAAACGGATTAAACAGAATGACCAGGAAGCGTTAAAGCGATTGGTTAGCGCCAATTTACGTTTTGTTGTAAGTGTTGCCAAATCGTACCAAAACTACGGTTTGTCGTTAGAAGATTTGATTAATGAAGGCAATTTAGGCCTGATGAAAGCCGCTTATCGCTTTGACGAGACCCGCGGTTTTAAATTTATTTCGTATGCTGTATGGTGGATTAAACAATCCATCTTGCAAGCTATAGCCGAACAGTCGCGATTGGTCCGCTTACCTTTAAACCGGGTCGGCACTTTGACCAAAATTGGCAAAGTCTATAGTATGTTGGAGCAGGAATATGAACGCGAGCCCACTGCTGAGGAAATTGCCAACGTGCTCGAAGTTGACAGCGGCGATATTACCGATACTATTAAAATGGCAACCCGTTCGGTATCCATGGATTCGCCGTTGCAAAAAAACAGCGACAGCCGTCTTATTGATATCATACAAAATCAGCAGGACCCGGAGCCCGATTCCGAAGTGATGGGAGAATCTTTGAAAGAAGAGGTGAATCATATTCTTTCAACGCTTACGCAGCGTGAATCGCGTATCCTTAAATTGTATTTTGGTTTGGATGGTGAAAAACCCCATACACTGGAAGAAATCGGAGTCAAATTCAAGCTAACCCGTGAACGCGTAAGACAAATCAAGGAAAAGGCATTACGGCGCTTACGCCATAGTTCCCGGAGCAAAGTTCTGCGTTATTATCTGGGATGATCGATTAAATTTAAAAAATTCTTAATGTTAACTTGAATTTGTGAAATAAAGACCATATATTTTGATGTGAATCACAATTACATCAAAATTTAATCAAGAAGGAATAAGGTCTGCGTAATGAAGGATCATTCCAGAATTATCTTTGTCTCCGGTGATCACAGAAAGATTAAAGAATTTAAAATATCACGCACCCGGCTGGGCATTTACATAAGTATATTTTTAATCGTATTTCTTGTATCGGGTAAAATCGGGCTGGATCTGCTTATTGATTTCAGCAATAATTCCAAAATACAATCATTGGAACGTACCAATGCGGTTTTGGAAACGCGATTGGTGGAAATGAAGGATAAGATAAATTATATCAACAGTCAGGTTGATAATATTGTAGTCCAGGATGATAAGTTGCGAACCGTTTTAGGATTGGACAAGCTGAGTAATGAAGTCCGTAATGTGGGTATCGGTGGTTCCAAATACGATTATGAAGATGTTGATGAGATATCAGGATTTGATTCCGGCGTTGATTTGAGCGAGCAACTGACGAAGCTGTCCAAACTGGAACGTGAAGTTAAATTGGAATTGCGTAGCTACAGTGAGCTTATGCATACGTTTCAGCAAAAGCAGGATTCAATAGCCCATTTGCCCGCCCTGAGACCTATTCTGAAAGGTGTTGTAACAAGCGGTTATGGTGTGCGATATCATCCCGTCTTTAAAGTCTACCGGCATCATGACGGTATCGATATCTCCGCCAGAATGGGGACTCCGGTTTATGCAACGGCCGACGGCGTTGTGAATTATACGGGCGTTAACGGCGGTTACGGAAAAATGGTCAGGGTCGATCATAAATACGGTTTCGAAACACGCTATGCCCATATGAGTAAAATAGTGGTAAGACGCGGCCAGAGAGTCAAACGGGGTGAAAAAATCGGTGAAGTGGGTAACAGTGGCATCACCACCGCGCCGCATCTTCATTACGAAGTCAAATTCGGCGGCAAAACCGTTGATCCCAAAATGTATTATTTTAAAGACAGAATACTGAATGAACAAGTTGTGAAAAACTAAATTGATTAAGATAAAAATTTTAAACCGCCGGGAGGCGGTTTTTTTTTATACCGGGAGGGGAGGTCGCTATGAAAACGAAAATATTTGATGTTCATGGAATGACATGCCAACATTGCGTTATGACCGTAACAAAAGCGTTGCAAGACGTCCCCGGTGTATTGGATGTGGATGTGGATTTGGATGAAGGAAAAGCGTTCCTGGATGTGGATGAACAGAATTTCGACGCACAAAAGGCGCAAAAAGCGGTCGCTGAAGCCGGTTATGAGCTTGTTGTGTGAATTTTGTGAATCATTGAATTTGGAAAAGGATTAACCCTAAATCATTATTAAAACCATGTTAAACCCATCTGCGCTGAAATGCTGGTTGCCGCTATTGATTCTATGTTTTCTGCCCTTTGCCCTGAAAGCTCAATCAAAAGAAAAGGTTGTTTTACATTTTGCAGGCGATGTCCTGTTGGCAGACCATTTCGAAAAACACGTAAATGGCCGAATGCAATATGCATTCGAGAAAATGCCGTGGTTTGCAGAAGCGGATATCAGTATGGTCAATCTTGAAAATCCCATTACAACGCGCGGTCGAAAGCGTGAAAAAGCCTATAACTTCAGAGCGAAACCGCGATATGTACAGGTGCTCAAAGAGGGCGGGATTGATATTGTAACGCTGGCGAACAACCATGCTTACGATTACGGTCGTGATGGCTTAATACAAACCATGCATGTTCTTGATTCGGCGCGCATATTTTATGTGGGTGCGGGCCGCACAAATGTAGAAGCCCGTAAACCGGTCCTTTTTCGCGTTAACGGCCTCCGGATCGCTTTTTTGGCATATTACGGATTAAAAAAACACAGCGACTGCCAGCCGGCCGGCGCCGAACAATCGGGTACAGCTCTTCGCAATCTCCGGTATATCAGAGAGGATATACATAAATTGCGTCATGAAGCGGATTTTATTATCGTGAGTTTTCACTGGGGATTACAAAAAAAAAATTATCCACAGCAAAGCCAAATTGAATTTGCCCATCGAACGATCGAATACGGCGCGGATTTGGTGGTGGGTCATCATCCGCATGTTTTACAGGGTATAGAACGTTATCAGAAGCGCGTTATCGCTTATTCCCTTGGTAATTTTATCTTTGGCGGCAATTCCCGCACCCATGAAAAAACAGGCGTTTTAAAAGTATCCATTCCAACACGTAATCCCAAACAGTACGATTGTGAATTGATCCCTGTTTCCGTTGATTATTGGCAACCTAGCCGATTAAACGGAGCGGAGGCCGATACCCTTCTAAACCGCGTAAAAGCATTTTCCTCTGTATTTCCGCAATCAATTTTTGAGAAATGAGCGGTAAGATTGTATATTCTGCGTTTTCGTAGTTAATAAATACAAAGGTGGGGCCATATGGTTATTTCCAACAAAGAAGTGGAGCGAATCGCCCGACTGGCAAGGATCGATATAGACGATCCGGATAAAGAAAGATTTATTACGGAATTTAACGCCGTCCTCAACTACATGGAAAAGATTAACACTTTACTGATGAACGAACAGCTCGAGAAAGTGAACCATTCGTCTGAGAACCGCTGGCGGAGCGACCAGGTGCAACCTTCATTATCGCGGGAAATTGCTCTGAAAAATGCGCCGGATACCCACCACCATTTTATTAGCGTACCCAGGGTCATCAAAAAGTGAAGACTGTTTGCATTATACCCGCACGATTTCAATCCAGCCGCCTTCCCGGCAAACCATTACGTCGCATCGGAGATAAAGCGATGATTCAGTGGGTATATGAACGCGCAAGCAAAGCCAGATTGGTCTCTGAGACTTTTGTTGCCACAGATGATGAACGGATTCAAAAGGAGGTTGAGAGCTTTGGCGGCCGGGTCATTATGACTTCAGGCGATTTGCCTTCGGGGACCGATCGGGTTGCCAGGGCAGCCGAACGAATCGATGCTGAGGTCATCATAAATTTACAGGGTGATGAACCCTTTGTTAAACCGCAATTACTGGACGATTTGGCGAGGGTATTCGAAAATTCGGATATCGAAATGGCAACGCCGGTTACGCGTATAACAACCCCCCGGGATTTAGACAATCCCAACCTGGTCCGGGTAACGCGCGATAAAAATGGATTTGCACTTTATTTTACACGTTCCGTGATTCCTTACATACGGGGAATTACCGATCGAAAAGATTGGATCCGGAAGCATCCGTTTTATAAACATGTTGGCATTTACGCCTATCGAAGGGCATTTTTATACCGGTTGACAGCGCTTCCCGAGAGCAACCTCGAAAAGGCGGAACGATTGGAACAATTGCGTGTATTGGAAAACGGATATCGTATTTTTACGGTAGAAACCCCGTATCATTCGATATGCGTGGACACCGAACAAGATTTGACCGAAGTTAATAAACTGATTCATTCACAACGACAAACCACGATATAATCATGAAACGAACCCGATACATCTTTTTCACGGGAGGAGTGGTTTCTTCTCTCGGCAAAGGCATTGCCTGTGCCTCGCTCGGTGTATTATTAAAATCACGCGGTTATAAAGTCACCATTTTAAAACTGGACCCTTATATTAACGTCGATCCCGGCACAATGAGTCCCTATCAGCACGGTGAGGTGTACGTTACAGATGACGGGTCGGAAACGGATTTGGACCTGGGCCATTACGAACGCTTTCTCAATACAAGCATGGCCAGTTTCAACAATGCAACGGCCGGTCAGGTGTATAACGACGTGATCCAAAAAGAGCGCCGCGGCGATTATTTGGGGGCGACCGTCCAGGTTATTCCGCACATTACCGATGCGATAAAGGATAAAATTGTCCTGGCCGGTGAAAAGACCCATTCTGAAATTGTTATCGTGGAGATCGGCGGCACTGTGGGGGATATCGAGAGTTTGCCTTTCTTAGAAGCCATTCGTCAATTTCGCCTGAACAATGAACCGGAAGACACGCTGGTCATCCATCTGACGCTGGTTCCTTACGTGGCAGGCGCCAATGAACTGAAAACCAAACCGACCCAGCATTCGGTGATGCGTTTGCGGGAAATCGGATTGCAACCCAATATGCTCTTATGCCGCACCGACCGGATTCTGGATAAAGGCGTTAAAGACAAAATCGGCCTTTTTTGTAATGTCTCGCCGCAGGCGGTAATCGATGCCCTCGATGTTAAAACCATTTACGAAGTGCCGCTGCAGTATGCGAAAGAGGGATTCGATACCCAGGTTTTGCAGAAGTTAAAACTACCAAAAGGCCGTTTGCACTTTGCTAACTGGAGCAAAAAAGTTGAGCGGTATCGGGATGTCACACGAACGTTGAATATAGCGATCTGTGGGAAGTACGTGGCTTTGCAGGATGCTTACAAGAGCATCAACGAAGCCTTTATTCATGCGGGCATGGAAAATGATGTTCGGGTAAAGCTTCACTGGGTCAACTCAGAAAAATTGACCGATAACAACGTTGCGCGGGCCCTTAACCATATGGGTGGCATTCTGGTGCCCGGCGGTTTCGGAGAGCGCGGCATCGAAGGCAAATTACGTGCAATTCGTTACGCCAGGGAAAATCAAATTCCTTTTTTCGGCATTTGTTTGGGCATGCAGTGCGCCGCCATTGAATTTGCTCGTAATGTCCTGAAAAAAAGCAATGCCAATAGTACTGAATTTGATGCTGACACCGACGATCCGGTCATTGATCTGATGGAAACGCAACGATCCATACGGGAGATGGGCGGCACCATGCGTTTAGGCAGCTATCCCTGCCGCCTGCGCGAGGGGACGCGTTCGTATAAAGCATATAATAAAGACCATATTGATGAACGACACCGTCACCGTTATGAATTTAACAACGCCTATCGTCAAGTGTTTGAAGATAACGGCATGATTACCAGTGGTCTGTCTCCGGACGGCCATTTGGTCGAAATGCTGGAATTAAAAGATCATCCCTGGTTTGTTGGCTGTCAGTTCCACCCCGAATTAAAATCACGCATGGCAAGGGCTCACCCGCTTTTCCGCGAATTTGTTTCGGCTTCCCTCCAATATAGCCTGCAATAAAGTAAAGCGGTATTCTGCCGAGTATTGCGAAATCGTTTAATCAATCTGTTGGGGGTTGTATGAATGAAGCGCCTCAGTTACCGTCCCCGGTTGTGCTTTTCGACAGCGTTAACCCATTTCAGTGCAACTTGGAAGCGTTCCTGACCAGGTGGAAAATTCGCTATATAAAAGCCCGGCATTTCGCGGAACTGTCTGAAAATTGGGAAGAAAATGAGGAGCCTCCTATTGCCATGGCGATCATCGATGAATATCAACATGGCATTGAATTTCTGCGCTCCATGATGCGGTACAATAATGCAGTACAACGCGTTATGTTAACCTCTCTGGCCAGTATGTCATTATTCGAGCGGGCGATCAATAAAGCGCATGTCAATTATTTTATCCGGCTTCCGTTACGGGAAGATGTCTTCTTGCTTTATTTACGCAAAGCGCACCGTCGTTTTAAGGATGTGATCCGGCCGGTCAAAAAATTTGAATCCCTCAGTCTGGTAACCGAAGATTTATTGCACGATATCGAGCATTACCGTTTACAGGCCTCTACCGATTCTTTAACGCGGTTGATGAACCGCCGGGCGTTTAATCATTTCGTCAAGAGGGCGTGGGAAAATTATAAAAATCGTCAATTACCTTTTAGTCTGGCGCTGCTCGATTTGGACCACTTCAAAACCATTAACGATCGTCACGGTCATCCGGCAGGCGACTTTGTGCTCAGGGAAATTGGCGAAATGATGCTCAACAATTTGCGAAAAAACGATTATGCTTTTCGTTTCGGGGGTGAAGAGTTTGCGGTTATTTCCGTGGATACACCGGCCAGTCAAATGCTGCGTTTTATGGAGCGTTTGCTGGATATGGTGCGCAGTCGTACCTTCCGCTACGAGGATCATCAAATACGTCTGACCATCAGTGCCGGAATAAGCGAAACCGTTGTTTCCCAGTCGCCGCAAGAACTCATTCAATCCGCAGACGATGCTTTATATCAGGCTAAGAGCAACGGACGCGACTGTGCCATGTTGGCGGAATCCCCGAAGAGTCAATCATAACATTCCGGCGCCTTCCTTATCGAACGGGAGGCTGCTGCATAAACAGCACGAGTCCGAAAAATTACATTATTCTAATTTCATTTCCGTTAAACAAAATTCTCAACACAGAAAGTTGACGGCGTTTTTTCACAACTTTGCAAACCCGGAATAGCCTATCATTCAATGCGCCGAACAAGCACATATCCATTCACTCCCCCTGAGCGTTCGGAATGGAGGCATAGACAGGCATCTCTGCGATCTTTTCTATGCATCTTGTACAAAGGTTTCAATAACCACGAGGTTTATAAAAGTCAGACCATACATGCGATATGTCCACGGTTTATAAAGATTTGTTTCAATTTCTGCATACTTTTAAATTAATAAAAAACAACCATGAGAAGGCTTATGGCAGGAACTCTGTGGGATTCGTTCGATCACCTCCTGGAGAAAGCGGAAGAAGCTTTTCTGCAATTCGATTTCAATCAAGCTCTGTCCCATTGGCAGGAATATTATCGTATCACCGCAAAAAAAGAGTACAAAGAATTCATTGAAGAGGTTCGGAATCACTGGGATGCTGCCATTTATACGGATATCGCCAGTATTGATCGTCTGTACGATCTGTTCGCCCAGCTTCGCGGCCAGTTTAAGAATAAGGAAATCAGCGTTTTAACCTATCGTCTTTACGTGCGGTTACTCATTCGCATATACAGGGAAAAATTTCGCAGCCCGGCTAAAGATCATGCTTCGCTCGCTGTGGGCGTATTCGAGTATCTCTGCGAAAATTATGATTTGGCCATCGAACATTTAAAATCTGTGTTGAAAAAACAGTATGATTCTATAATGGCGCGTATTTATCTGGGTTTTGCCTACATGAAGAAAAATGATGAAGAGCGCGCCCTGAGCAATCTTACACAGAATCTTTTTTTAGCTGCCGATCAACTGAGCGACGATGAATTATATCTGACCCAGTTCAAGATGCTTGCGGGACAATTGCACAGTAAAACCGGTAATCCCAAAATAGCGGCATGGCAGCTAACATTCGAAGCCTGGTACCGTAACGCCTTGGTCTTCGAGGAAGACCCGCCATTTTTTGTGCTTATGCAGCAACGCGAGAGCAACGAACGCATCATTCAGGTAAAGTATTACGCCTGGGAACGCTATCGTCATTTTGTTCGTTGCCTCTATATTGCGGACTATGCACGGAAATTTTTGAAAGATAAAAAAGGGTTGATCAGCGAACAGGAGCAATACATGCAACGGCTGGATACTTCGCTATTCAGTCGTTATCGTAAAAAACGAAAACCGCTTTAAAAGTGATGACAGTTATTTAACACAGGAGCGATTGTGTCTTTAAAAGGAATTTTATTCGATTTCGACGGCGTCGTTGTTAAAAGCATGGAACAACATTATGAAGCCTGGAAAAACGCTTTTTGGGAAAAAGGCGTAACCCTTGAGGCAGAAGAATTTTTTGTTATGGAAGGGCAGGGCATTCAAACCATTTCCAATAAACTGGGAAAGCAATACGGCCTGAGCACGGCCGATATCCGGGATATTATGGATCGCAAGATCAATTATTACAACCGATTTATGCGGGTTGAATTTTACCCCTATTTTCCGGAACTGCTGGCATTGCTAAAAGATCAACAAATACCGCGCGGCATTGTAACCGGCGGTTCCAGAGAACGTGTGCATCATATTGTTGACAACTATTTTAATAACGATTTCCTATGCGTGGTTACGGTGGATGATGTAAAACAGGGCAAGCCTTCTCCCGATCCCTTTCTAAAGGGAGCGGAAATGTTGAAGCTCGCACCGGAAGCCTGTATTGTCGTGGAAAACGCACCAATGGGTATTCGGGCGGCGTTGCGGGCGGGCATGACCGTCATCGCAATTACCACGACGTTAACGGAGGATTATCTGAGCGACGCACACTATATAGCACGGGATTTCCGTGAAGTGGAGCAGTATATCCGGAAGCTCATTTAATCATCGGCCTGGCAAACGTTGCCTACATAACCCGCTTTGTTTAAATTCCCGGAATTAAAAAATGAGATAAAACGAAATATTATATGATCCGAGGTGAACCATGTTCACATTATCCATAGATGTACATATATCGGGAGCCCACTATTTGCGCGACTACCAGGGCGACTGCGGGAACCTGCACGGCCACAACTGGCGGGTGCGCGTGCAGGTACAATCGCAGGATTTGGACGGTATTGGTATGGCCATCGATTTTAAAACCCTCAAACAAATCAGCAAGCGTGTGATTGAACCGTTTGATCATACCTGTTTTAACGAGGTGGAGCCGTTCGATCAAATCAATCCCACAGCCGAAAACATGGCCCGTTATTTTTATAAGGAAGTCGGTAAACAACTTCCGCCGCACGTGCGCATGGACAAAGTCAGTTTGTGGGAAACGGATAAATACCGGGTGGATTATGCCGAATAAAACCCGACAAAATAGGGACACCCTGCGCATCAATGAAATTTTCTACAGTATCCAGGGCGAATCCACCTATGCCGGTCTACCTTGTGTGTTCGTACGTTTGACGCATTGCAATCTGCGTTGTACGTATTGTGATACGACGTATGCATTTTATGAAGGAAGGGAAATGACTCTCTCTGAAATCGTACAATCCGTTCAACAATACGATTGCCGATTGGTGGAGATTACCGGCGGCGAGCCTTTACTGCAAAACAATGTTTTAACCCTAATGAAGCGTCTGGCGGATGCCGGTTACCAGATATTATTGGAAACCGCCGGTCATCGCGACATCAGTGTAGTGGATGATCGCGTCGTCCGTATCATGGATATCAAATGTCCGTCAAGCGGGGAGTCGGATAAAAATCGCTGGCAAAACATAGAGCACCTGAATCCGGAAGATCAGGTCAAGTTCGTGATCGGAGATGAGACGGACTATGCATGGGCCAAAGATGTCATCAAACGCTATGAACTGCACAAAAAAGCGACGGTATTGTTTTCGCCGGTGTTTAATCAACTAAATAACCAAAAACTGGCGGAATGGATTTTGGCGGACCGTTTACCGGTACGGTTTCAGGTGCAAATGCACAAATATATCTGGCATCCCGAAACGCGCGGCGTTTGATCCGTTCATTTAAAAGAAAGCAGGCTTTTTTTATGGCTGAACTGGAAGTATTTGAAAATCAGTATCCCGATCGGGATTATTTTATCACCCACGTCAATGAAGAGTTCACTTCGGTTTGTCCGAAGACGGGCTTGCCGGATTTCGGCACGATTACCATTCGCTATATCCCGGACCAATGGTGCCTGGAGTTGAAGGCGTTGAAATATTATTTCCTGGAATTTCGCAATAGAGGCATCTTTTATGAAGCGGTAATTAATCAGATTTTGGACGACCTGGTGCAGGCGTGTAAGCCGCGTTTTATGGAGATTACGGGTGCATTTACGACCCGCGGCGGTCTGCATTCCACGGTACAGGCCGTCCACGATCCGGGGAAAAGAGGTTCTTTTAAATGAGTAAGGACAAAGCGGTTGTGTTGGTATCGGGGGGACTGGATAGCTGCGTTACGGCAGCCATTGCAGCTCAGGATTATACGCCGGCCTTCCTGCATGTCAATTACGGTCAACGTACGGAGCACCGCGAATTACAGGCATTCAATGCGATTGCCGATCATTTCAAAGTGAAAGAACGTCTGGTCGTGGATATTCAATATCTTAAACAGATCGGCGGCTCCAGTTTAACCGACGCGAACATGGACGTTAGCGCTGCCGACCTCGCCTCCGAAGAAATTCCCACCAGCTATGTTCCGTTTCGCAACGCCAATATATTGTCGATTGCGGTAAGTTGGGCGGAGGTAATCGGCGCTCCAAGCATCTTTGTTGGTGCAGTCGAAGAAGACGCCAGCGGCTATCCTGATACGCGTGTTGCATTCTTCGATGCTTTTAACGAGGTTATAAAACAGGGCACGAAACCCGAAACCCGTATTACGATTCGGACGCCGGTTATTAATATGAATAAGGCGCAAATCGTGCAACGGGGCATGGCCTTAAACGCGCCGCTGGAGAAATCCTGGTCCTGTTACCGGCAAAGCGCGGTTGCCTGCGGCGTCTGCGACAGTTGCGCCTTTCGTTTACGCGGTTTCCAACAGGCCGGTTTTGAGGATCCGATACCCTATAAGGAGCGACCGGTCTATTATCATGAAAATAAACAGGATTGTATTTAAATCGAAGCCTGAATGGGCATTCAAAAAAAAGACATCATTCGATGGCCCACCATACGCTTAAATCCGCTTACCGTTCGTTGAGCGAACGCCTGAACCGTTTTCCGCAGGGCGCTCCGCCTTCGGAACGCCTCTTCGAAATTCTGGCCCTGTTGTTCAGCGAAAAGGAAGCGGAGCTGGTCGCCTATTTACCCATCAAACCGTTTAATACTCAAAAAGCGGCGCGCATTTGGAATAAGTCCGAAGCGGAAGCCCGTAAGATTCTGGAAGAGCTGGCGGGGCGTGCCATATTAGTTGATATCGAACAGAACGGCGACACATATTATGTTTTGCCGCCGCCCATGGCCGGTTTTTTTGAGTTTTCCATGATGCGCGTCCGAGAGGACCTGGACCAAAAATTGTTGAGCGAATTGTTTTATCAATATCTCAACGTTGAAGAAGATTTTATCCGAAACCTGTTTACCCGCGGGGAAACGCAATTGGGCCGTACCTTCGTACACGAGCCGGTTCTCTCCAAAGATAATGCCCTTCATGTTTTGGATTACGAACGGGCCAGCGAAGTTATAAAAACCGCCAGCCACCGCGGTGTAGGCATCTGTTATTGCCGCCATAAAATGGAGCACAAAGGCCGGGCCTGCGATAACCCGATGGAAATTTGTATGACCTTTAATAATACGGCCCGATCGCTCATCAAACACGGGCATGCCCGGGAAGTGGATGTGGCGGAGGGCCTCGATCTTCTGCAGTCGGCTTACGCTCACGATCTGGTGCAATTCGGTGAGAATGTTCGCGAGCAGGTCAGTTTTATTTGTAATTGCTGCGGGTGTTGCTGCGAAGCGATGATCGCAGCGCGGCGGTTCGCCGTATTGAATCCTGTCCATACCACCAACTTTCTACCGCACATCGATAGCCGGGATTGCAACGGTTGCGGGCGTTGTGTGAACGTCTGTCCCGTTGAGGCAATGACGCTCGTCTCGGCCAATGATCCGCACCGTCCCAAACGGAAGTACGCCGTGTTAAACGAAGATATCTGTCTGGGTTGTGGCTTGTGCGCAAAAGCCTGTGAGCGTGACTGTATTGAATTAGAGCAGCGTTCACAACGTGTGATAACACCGTTGAACGGCACCCACCGCGCCGTGGTGATGGCTATCGAGCGCGGGCAATTACAGCATCTGATATTCGATAACCGTGTTTTGTGGAGCCATCGCGCCCTGGCCGCCGTATTGGGCGTGATTTTGAAATTACCGCCCGTAAAACAAACCCTGGCCCGTCAACAGATAAAATCCCGGTATCTGGAACGTTTAATTACCAGGTATCAGTCGCATTAATGAGAAAGAAATCTCCGCAACACTACCCTCATAATGTTTTGGAAATTAGATTTGCCAATGTTTCGTTGTTGCTTGTTCAGATTTAAATAAAAAACAAGGCAGTAATAGCATAAAATTAAAGGCATTATGCGAGGCAAAAAGCAAAATGAAATGAAACACGGCCGTTATCCGCGTTTATTAAGCATCCTGCTTTTGATTTCACTGAGTTATGTTCTGTTGAATTGTACCCTGCGTAATAGCAAGATGACCAATCCCATAAAAAGTCCCCAGGCTTTTTCCGATTCCGGTACGCAAAAAGTACCGCAACGGTGGTGGACGGTTTTCGGTGATGATGATTTGAACCGCCTTGTGGAGCAAGCCCTGCAATCCAATCTCAATCTCCGGACGTCATGGCAACGGTTACAGGAAGCGCAGGCTATCGTCGATCGCGTGTCTTCTTCATTTTTCCCGGATCTGGAAGCATTGCTGCAAGGCGAAAAACGCCGGCCGGAATTCGAAAGCGACGAAACACTGCGGTTGGGGCTAACGGCGGAGTACGAATTGGACCTTTGGGGCAGGATTCGATCCGGCGTTGCAGCCGAACGGTTTCGTGCCGAAGCCGCTCGCGCCGATTATCGAACGGCCGCACTCACACTTGCGGCAGAAGTGGTGCGGACCTGGTATCAATTACTGGAGATGCGCAATCAACGCAATCTTCTGCAGGATCAGATCGATACCAACGAAAAGGTGTTGAGTCTTATTAGGACCCGTTTCGGGAGCGGTCAGATTCGTAGCGTCGATATTCTTCGTCAGCGACAGTTGCTGGAATCCACAAAAGAACAGGAAAGCGTGGTGGAATCCCGGATACGCCTACTGGAACATCAGCTTGCGGTTTTATTGGGAAAGCCGCCGCAGGACAGTATCCGTTATGCAGCTAAACCCCTGCCCGGCCTGCCGCCGCTGCCGGACCCCGGTTTACCCGCCGAACTTATCCGGCGACGACCCGATGTACGGAGGGCCTATAATCGTTTGCAGGCGGCCGATAAGGATCAGGCCGTTGCCATTAGCAACCAGTTTCCGCGGTTGACGTTGACCGCTTCCACCACGGCGGGCGGCGATGACGCTGACGCCCTGTTCGAAAATTGGATACGGACGTTTTCCGGCAACCTGATGGCGCCGTTGTTCGACGCCGGAGAACGGGGCGCCGAAGTCGATCGCAGGGAGGCCATTAAAAGACAACAACTGTATCAGTATGCGCAAACCGTTCTTACGGCGTTACGGGAAGTGGAAGACGCGCTGGTTCTGGAAAAAAAGCAGATCGAACGGATTGAACGCATCCGTCAGCAGGTGCGTCTTGCCGCGCAAACGTACAAACAACTGCGCCTCGAATATTTAAACGGTATAAGCGATTATCTCGATGTACTCACCGCTCTTACCGATGAACAACAGCTCCAAAGGGATTTACTTTCGGCGCGACTGCTCTTGCTGGAATATCGAATCGCCCTGTATCGCGCCCTGGCGGGCGGATTCAAAACGGAAAGGGAAGCGGAAGATCAATATAATACATCGGTGAAAACGGAATAATAAACATTCAAAATCGGAAACCGGTGTCGTTTTATGATGAGCAAGCAATTGAACAAAGGATTAAATGAGGACCGTAATCCGTTCCTCGCCAAGACGCCCCAATTGTGAAATAGAAAGGAACACGACGGGCTTGGAATAATTGCGGATAATCCTATCCCGGCTTTGACGTATTTTGATGATCAAATCTGTTTACCGGATGTCAAGTTTCAGAAATTACGGGTTATACTTGCATGAATTGGAAAAAGACCCTCCTTATCAGTGGCGCCATTATCGTTGTGGCTGCCTTACTTACATCACTGATCTTTTTAACCGAACCCAGGGCCACGCGTACGGGTGCAACCAAGCAAACCGCTATGCTCGTGGATATTATCGAGGCTCAAAAAGGCGCTTTTCGTCCTTCCGTGGTTGCGATGGGAACCGTCGAGCCGGCCAGGGATATCGTTTTGAGTCCTCGCGTAAGCGGAGAAATCATCAAACGTTCGCAGGCGTTCACGCCCGGCGGCTTTGTGGAAAAGGGCGAATTATTGCTGCAGATTGATCCGGCGGATTATCGAAATACCCTGCGACAACGCGAAAGCGATTTGCGGCAGGCCGTTACAGATTTGAAAATTGAAATGGGCCGCCAGGAAGTGGCTCAGAAAGATTATCAACTGCTTGACGATACTCTTACGGCGGAAAACAAGGCACTGGTTCTTCGTGAACCACAGCTAAATGCGGCGCGTGCTCGGGTTGAAGCGGCAAGGGCGGCCGTCGACCAGGCAAAAGTGGAATTGGAACGGACACTTATCAGGGCGCCGTTCGACGCCCACATATTGAGCCGTAACGTCAATGTGGGCTCCCAGGTATCGCCGGACGATAACCTCGGCCGTCTGGTGGGAATGGATACTTATTGGGTTTCGGCAACAGTCCCCCTGTCCAAGCTCCGATGGCTTGCTTTCCCGGAATCCGAATCGGAAAAGGGATCGGATGTCCGGATTCGCAATCGCGGCGCCTGGCCCAAAGATGTCTATCGCACGGGACATCTGTATAAAATGGTGGGCGCACTCGAAGAACGGACGCGTATGGCGCGCGTACTGGTTTCGGTTGATGATCCGCTCGCCCGTCGGAAGGGAGCATCCGATTTGCCGGCGTTGATGATCGGCGCTTTTGTGGAAGCACATATTAAGGCGCGGGAAATTGAGGACGTGGTTCGGATCAACCGCGATTATGTACGCAAAAACGATACGGCATGGATAATGGAGGACGACAAGTTACGTATTCGCGATCTTGAAATTGTCTTTCGGGATGCGAACTACGCCTATGTCAGGCAGGGCTTGAATGATAAGGACCGGGTTGTTACGACCAATCTGAGCACGGTTGTGGACGGAGCAAAACTTCGTTTGAAGGGCTCCGGAAGTGATTCGGCCGGCGTTGCAACCGGCGCCGTACAACAGAACGAACAACAAGCGACCGGGAGCGGTAATTAAATGAGCGACGCCTCTGTACGGGACAATAAGGAAATGGAACAGCGCGGTCCCATTGCGTGGATGGCCCGCAATGCTATCGCTGCCAATCTGTTGATGATCATTCTTATCGGCGGCGGGATATGGACGGCGTTCAATATCCAAAAGGAGGTTTTCCCGCAGTTTCAACTGGATATAGTCGAAGTGAGCGTTGTCTATCCCGGTGCCGCCCCCGCCGAAGTGGAACAGGGCATTTTATTGCCGGTGGAAGAAGCCGTCCGCGGCGTGCAGGGTATTAAAGAGGTAACCTCCACCGCCCGTGAAAGTTCGGGTAGCATCGAGATTGAACTGGTGGCGGGCACGAACCGCATGAGGGCGTTTCAGGACATCGACCAGGCTGTGAACCGCATCCGCACCTTTCCGGATGATATTGAAGAACCCGAAGTCCGTTTACAGGCGCGCCAGCGCGATGTTATGGAAGTCGGCCTGTACGGCGATGTAGATTTATGGACGCTCCGGAAATTAGCGGAGCGACTCCGCGATCGCTTTTTAAGCGACGAAGCCATTACCCAGGTGGAAATCGGCAATGTTCCCGATTACGTCACCCATGTGGAAATTCCGCAGCGGCGTCTGCGTGAATACGGCTTGACGCTCGGAGAGGTTGCCCGCCTTATGGAACAATCGAGCGAAGATATCCCTGCCGGTGCGCTTGAAACAAAAAGCGGGGAAATTTTGCTGCGCATGAAAGAGCGCAAGCAATGGGCGCAGGAGTTTGGTAAGATCGATATTCTCTCTTCGCAAACCGGAGCGACCGTAACATTGGCGGATATTGCCGAGATCAGGGACGGATTCGAAGAAGGCGGTTTCCACTCCCGGTTCAATCAGCAACCCTCCGTCGAAATCGGCATCTACCGGATTGGAACCCAATCGCCGCTTGAAATCGCCTCAGCAGTGACCACCATCCTCGAGGATTTTGAAAGCACCCTGCCGCCGGGCGTCAAATACCGCATCGATAGTAACCGCGCTCAGGATTATGAGGATCGCCTTTCGCTCCTCATCGAAAACGGAATTCTCGCCATACTGATCGTACTGATTATTTTGGCGATATTTCTCGAATACCGGCTGGCTTTCTGGGTCATGATGGGTATGGCCATATCATTCATCGGCGGGTTGGTGTTTTTGCCGTTTATAGGCGTCAGTATCAATATGATCTCGATGTTTGCGTTTCTGGTTGTGCTCGGTATTGTGGTCGACGATGCGATCGTCGTCGGCGAAAATGTGTTTGAATACCGTGAACGCGGTATGAACGTTTTGGAAGCCGCTATCCGCGGCGCCCGCGATATAGCCAGGCCGGTAACATTCAGCATTCTCACCAATATTGTGGCTTTTTTTCCGCTCCTGTTTATTCCGGGCACCACCGGTAAGTTCTGGTGGCCATTGCCGGCGGTCGTTATTACCGTCCTTGCGGTTTCGTTGCTGGAAGCATTGTATATTTTGCCGGCCCATTTGGGGCATGTTTCGTGGGGCGCGGGCAGATTCGTCGGACGCTATATGAAGCGCTGGCAGCATTTTTTTGCGCCGCGCGCCAACCATTTTGTGGATACCTATTACCGTAAATTTCTGGAAATATGTCTTCGTAATCGTTACATCACCCTGAGCGCTGCCGTGGCACTGCTGGTGGTCGTTGGCGGCTACGGATACAGCGACCATATGGGCATGATCATGATGCCCGAAGTATCGGCCGACGAGATTGAAGCCGGCGTAAGCCTGCCCGTGGGTACGACGCCCGAACAGGCGGCTACCGTAGCTATACAAGTTACAAAAGCTACCCACCACATGTTTGAAAAACACGATCTGCATCGGGTGGCCGAGGGCATAAAAACCAATGTACGCGGGCAGAATTTCATCGATGTTGAAATTGTCATGAAACCGCCGGACGAACGCGACATGACAGCTGCTGATGTCATAAGCTTATGGCGGGAGGAGATCGGCGACATTGAGGGCGTGGATCAGATAACGTTTGAAGCCGAACGCGGACCGGGCGGCTGGCGTCAGGATATCAGCGTCGATTTGAGCCATTCCAACATCGAAGTGCTGGAAAAGGCTAGCCAGGTGTTCCTGGAGCGTATGGAACGTTTCGAGGCCACTCGGGATGTGAACGACAACTACAATAAAGGTAAAGCGCAGTTCGATTTTGCCCTCCGCCCCGAAGCCAGAAAACTCGGCTTAACTTCTTCCGAAGTGGGGCGCCAAATTCGCGACGCTTTTTACGGTGCGCTCACCATGCGGCAACTCCGCGGCACGAATGAAATCGAGGTTCGTGTTAAACTGCCCAAAGCGGAACGCAAAGATCTTTACCACCTGGAGGATTTTGTCGTGCGGACGCCCGGCGGTATAGAGGTACCCTTACTGGAAGTTGTGGAAATGAAACGCGGCGAGGCATTTACCACCATCAATCGGCGAGACGGCCGAAGGGTGGTATCCGTGGGCATGGACGTGGAACCCAAACGGGCCATAACGCGCGTAATTAAGGCGATTAAAAACGACGTATTGCCGCAGCTACGGGCCGATTATCCGGGCATTACCTGGAGTTTTCAGGGCAGCCAGGCCGAGATGCGTGAGTCAACGCAGGCCTTGTGGGGCGGCTTTACACTGGCCATGGCGGTGGTTTACGCGCTTCTGGCCGTTGCACTGGGAAGCTACCTGCAGCCGCTTATCGTAATGATGGCAATTCCGTTCGGTATCGTCGGCGCCGTTATCGGACATATCCTTTTGGGTTATGATCTTTCGCTGATCAGTCTGATGGGCGTCATAGCGCTGTCGGGTGTTGTCGTAAACGATTCGCTGATTATGATCGATTACGCCAATCGTCAACGCCTTGAAAGATCTGTATTCGATGCGATCCACCGGGCGGGCATCCGCCGTTTTCGTCCCATCATGCTAACAACATTGACGACATTCGGAGGCCTGACTCCGATTATTCTGGAAACGTCGCGCCAGGCGTATTATCTCATTCCAATGGCTATATCCCTGGGGTTCGGAATCATTTTTGCCACTTCGATTATTCTGGTGATCGTGCCTTCGCTTTACATGATTCTGGAAGATATTCGTTCGCTGGGTAAAAGAAACAATATTGATGCAGGGGAAGAGGGACATTAAATATTAAAGAGGTTCGCCCCTTAACTGAATTCCGCTTAGCACGCTGTTCATTAGCGGATGTAAAAAAAGGAAATGAAATAGCGTAAAGACGAAAAGGCCGGCGTGTGAAACCGGCCTTTTTTTACTTATTTTGTGCGGGTCATAACGGACGTGCCGCTCCATTCCATGCCGGAAGGGTCTTTACCGTGCATCTTGACCTTCATTTTATCCTCTCCGGTTTTATGCATGATGCGCGTCATGCTGCCCATCGCTTCACTGCTCCAGCTCATCGTACTTTTGCCTTTTTCCAGCGTTCCGCTGCCCTTGGAGATGTCGCGATAACTGTCGAACCAAAAGCCCATCGGCTCCCCTGTCCTGGGATTGAGGGTCATAACCCCCAGCCCGTAATAATCCTCCTTCATCATCGCCTCCATCTCTTCTTTGGGCATGTCCATCTTTTCGGAAGCTTCGGCGATGGCTTTCGGGTTAATCTCGGTTGTTTTTCCCTTGTAATGTACCACTAAAAATTGTTTGGACGGCCCCCATTCCACTTTCATCCAATCCCTGGTTTTACCCATGTTTGTTTCGCTGCTACCCTCCCATTCACCGATCAACCAGCGGTGCCATTCATCGTTGAGAGGTTTCGGCGGGCCCGTGGGCGCATCGCCCTTTTCCGCCTCCTGCCCAAAAGCTGAAACCGCGAGAAATAACAAAAACAGAAAGGTTATACCTGCTCTATGTAACATAATGCCTCCCTTGGTTTGATTTAATAAGTCAGGTTTACGTTGGCGTACCCATCTGCCTTGAAAGGTTGGTGAGTACAGTAACAAATTAAACAAGAATAAATTATGTATTATTGCCGGAAATTTAATTAAAATTGGAAGGGTCGGATTCCGGTTCTGAAAAGACCTCTCTTTTGGCTGCAAGCTCTGCGCAAAAGGGGTAACTAAATTTTGAATTCGAGCTCAATATTTATCGAGACGGAAATGCCGGGAGCGAACATATTTAAATTGCATCATACGATCCCACATATCATATTCAAGGCATCGAACAAACGTTGAGGATATTTTGTTGTGCAGACCCCGGACGAAAAATTTATGGATGAAGCCCTTAAAGAAGGGCGCAAAGCGTTGAATAACCACGATGTCCCGATCGGCGCATTGATCGTTCAGGATAACCGTATCATCGGACGCGGCCACAATCAGGTGGAGTTATTGAACGATCCCACCGCACACGCCGAAATGATCGCCATTACAGCGGCCACGGCAACTGTTCGGGAAAAATGGCTAGCAGAAGCGACCCTTTACGTTACGGTTGAACCGTGCGCCATGTGTGCCGGGGCTTCGGTGCTGGCGCGGTTAAAACGGGTCGTCTATGGCGTACAGGATATTAAGAGCGGTGCACACTCCAGCTTGTTCAACCTGCTTAATGATCCGCGCCTGAATCACCAGGTGGAAGTGGCGCCGGGCGTTCGCAGAGACGCCTGCGCGGCTTTGATGATGGATTTTTTCGAGCAGCTGCGCAATCATAGCAAGAAACGCTCCTAAAAACTCGCATACGATTTCTTTTCCGGATGACCTGACGCACAACGTCGTTAAAAAAGTCATGCATTTTGGAAGCCTCAATATTATATTGCGTGAACGATGGAAATCTTCATTCATAGTCTGAAAACAAGGAAACGGTGATGTGGTGAACTAAAAAAGATAACAGGCTTTTTGGGGAGGTCGTTAATGCTGTCATTTTCTGAATCCCTATTCTCAAAACCATCTCTGGGGAAGAAAGATCCTGTCATTATACATCCATGGAAGAATGCTGTTCTGATAAGTATAATCTATATTGTGCTTGCCGCCGTCTATATTGTTGTATCCACCCATTATGCAGCGCAGCATGCGGATTCAGTGGAGGCGATGCAAGCCTCCGAGCTACAAAAGGGCATCATCTATGTCATCGTAACCGGTTTGGGATTGTTGGTGTTTGCCGGAGTTCAATTCCGTATGTTGGCTTTCAAGGAGAAAAAAATCCTTGAACAACGCAACGCCCTGCTCATATCCGAACGTCATGCCGTAGCCGGCATCCTGGCTTCTTCCATAGCGCATGATATCAATAACGTTGTAACGATATTGGACACCCATCTGGAGCGTTTGTTCAGTGAAATCGGAGAGAACGAGGCAACCTTGAAACGGTTTGAACGATTACGCGACGGCAACAAACAGCTAAGCGTTTTGTCCAATCGTCTCATGCAGGCAGGGCGCACCAATCGACAGGAAAAACCTTCCTTTTTTTCACTATCCAGGCTCATGAAGCAGACGGTCGAATTTACAAAATCACATCGCGCCGTCCAGCGCTGTACGGTACACCTGCATTGTCCTGATAAACTATCAATGAACGGCTTTCCCGAAATGGTGGAACAAATGTTGTTCAATTTAATCCTCAATGCGGCTGAAGCCGCGAAAAGTCCGGGTCGAATTTATATCGATGTAAACAATCATGACGACCGCTTCCACATAACGGTTGAAGATAATGGGACGGGCATCCGACCGGATGAACGTCATCATATATTCAATCCGTTTTATACATCCAAAGAGACCGGTACGGGCCTTGGCATGTTATCGGTCAAGGCCTGTGTGGAGGCGCATGGAGGCGACATTACCATCGGCGATTCCTCTTTGGGCGGCGCCCGCCTTACGATCGGATTACCGGTTAATTTTCAAAAGGACAGCGCATCTTCGGCGGATTCGGCCGCTGTGTTGTAAAGCATGCCGGGGGAAGACGCCACATCCGTTCGCTGAACAATGCATGTTCACTCAATCACCCGGTAAAGCGACGAACCCACAGATGTAGCTGGCTGCAAAGGCGGAATCGCCAATCTCTTTTTGCTGAATCTTGAGAATAACACCGTAGTTGCTCTATATCGAATAAACCGGCGTGGGGCTGGTGGTCAATCGTTACGGCGCCGGCTCCTTTTTACGTAGTGGGTTGTTGCTCGATTATTCGATACGTTTCCTGCTAAAAGAAAATTCTATCATCTCGACGCGCTATAGTACCTTAGTCGTGAAATTTTGTTTTTTATCCCGAATAGATCGGGACCGGTTGGCAGAACTTAGCAAACGGTGCCGCCCCATATGGCCTAAAAATCATTTGTCAATCATTTTAAGCGAAGCGGAACGACCGTCCCGATAAAGTGTTTCTTATGTTTCGCTTTGCGAATTTTAGAAACACTAAATTGGGATTTGATCCTTTCCCCAAAGGTCCGAAGGACTCCTTTGGAGGACCACTTCGTGGTGATCCTTTCGAAGATTCCGATCCTTCGGGGTAAGTAGAATTGTTTTAACAAGTTTGATGCTTCGATATCAATACCCCGGCATATATTTATAACTTATTTGGTTCCGGCCTGTCCCGATATTCGGGGCTCGGCCAGGTCAGGGTGTAAAACATCAGCGACAGGGATATACGATTCTCTCAGTAAACAACGCAAGCAATAACGTAACGGTTACTCAGGTGTATTTGAATGTAATTTCCGCGAGTAAGCCCTCAACTGGCAGAAAGTAGTCGCCTATAACCAATTACGTTCACGCCCGTCTTTCCCGATTAAGAGGGCATTCACAACCAATCACGTTACCCTTATCTCTGGATTCCCGAATTGCTTCGCGCCCGGGAATGACCCTTTCAAGAGTTATACCATCACTGCGTCCGCCAACTGGCGGGAAGCAGAATTGCATTGTACCTGTGTTATTTACTCTCCGCGAAACGGCGGCTCTCGTGTAACTGATTTAACCCCGGCGCCAAGTTTTTAATTTACGGCTCTCGTCTTGAAACTTGGCCAATCCAAAACGATTTTGGCATTGTCAGGGAAACTATTGCATAATCCCGAAGATAGGATTGTTGCGGATTCCCCTATTTAAAAATATGAAGCTTCCTGCAATAAGTCCCCACCGCTTTAAAAAAATATTTAATTTTTTGTTTTTTGCTATTTTTTTCACATATTTATTAAGAGATGTATAAATTTTTTGATCGAACGCACAACACTTGATTGAAGTGAACTTATGTTTAAATTAGAGAATTAAAACTGTATTAATCTTAAATAAAGGGGCGTCTCTTCGCCCTTTAATATAAAGCGTTACGATGCGCCGATGTTAATACCTTAGTATACATAGATTAATGGAATGATTTCGAATTGCAGGGAGGCGCCTGTCCTGTAACTGACAGGGCGAAGCCATACCATTCGCGCCACAGACAAAACCTGCGAAGCCATAAAGCTCTCTCCATTTTACGTTTTCCGTCACACTTGTCCAAAATAAATTGTAGCTTGATACGTGAACACCGCTGGGCCCCCCAGGCCCCCTCCCTGCCCCATAGAGCTCCCTTTGGGACTAGCAAGGAGGGGAAGTCAGGGGGAAGGTGGCTGAACCGGGAACAAATCATCCTTAGAATTTTAAACGATCAACATGACTTATTTTCAACTTCATTTATCTTGGACAGTAATAGAGCATGACCTTAAAACAAAAGGAGTGTACCATGGATTCAAAACAAGAAGCCCTGCAATGGATTAAAGCCAACAACAAGTTTGGCCCCGAAGCGCCTTTCGTATCCGATTTTGAAGGTATGATTGCAAAAGCGATCGAACAGCAGGATACCAAAATTACAACCTGGATTATGGGCGGCGGACTTTCAAAAGATGGATTCCCGTACAAGCTCATTTGGCATCCCGAGTACTTCACAGCCCACAAAATCTCCCGAGAAGAAGCGGGCGTCGAGGCCATGCAACTCGTGACCTTCGAGCGAGAGATTCCCAATTCGGCGAAGATCGATGAATCCTCTCATGAAGATGTTACGGATGAGGTCTGGGAAAATTTAAGCAAGGCCTGGGATTCCATATCAATCGTCGAACCCGAAACGGATGGGCGTGAGCCGACGAGCAAAAAGGAGCTTGACGATTTTAAAATGTGGGTTTCCAAAGCAAAGAATGTGGCCCATAAAAACGAAAACGACGATGCGCTTATTGACAATACCGAAAACCTTATCGCTGCCTGGGAAAAGAAACATTTTGACGGCGTCAAACGCGATTTGATCGTGCTGTTAGTCCTGTTCGGTTTAATGATCGCGGTTAATTTTATCGATTTGATAAACGGTAATTTCGGCGGAGGCGAGGAAGGATTCAATTTTGTCATGTTTTTTCTCGGTGTCATCTGGCTGGCCGGCGCCGCCGGATACTACTGGGCCAACCAAACGCCGAGATGGTTACTGGATCTGCGAAACGCCGGTCCGCGCAACCGGATTTCGGATTACTTTGCGCGATGGGCAAAAAAAACCTTTCACACCACCGTCTATAACGTTACCACATATTCCGACGGCACCGTTGAAAGGCGCCCGAGCCTGTTATCCGGTCCGTTCGCCTCATCCGTTATCTGGCTGATTTATTACTATCTGTTTCTGCAATTCATACCGATTTGGTCGGGTTATGCGGCGTTGAAGAATCATGTACTTTTTAAGAAATAACATTCGATCAGAGATTAGCCTGAAAACGTATCTGTTAATTTGCGGCTCATCAGGCATTGGGCTGCATGAATGCTTTAATACATTTTCTTTTTGTTTTTTGTGCTAACGTTTTATATGCCCATGTCCATCAGGACGCGTTCATTGCGGCTGAGCACCGGCGCGCATCAGAGTCCGGCAAAACAACGTATGTTCAACTTCACTTATTTTTGATCATATTTACTACAGGTAAGAAAAATGAAACTATGTGGAATACTTTTATTGATTGTTTGGATAACGGCATGTGCAGCCCCTGAAAAGCAAAGGCATCAAAACAGCCAAACGACGCCGGATACGCAGCTTAAGGCCTTGACGGAACAAATTGTATCAAGTTTGGCACATGAGCAAAAATCAAAGATTGCTGTGATCGAATTTTCCGACCTGGAAGGCAATGTTTCGCAATTCGGCCGTTACCTTGCGGAAGAATTAATGACGCAATTGTATCACACCGGCCGCTTTGAAGTAATCGAGCGTCGTTTGCTGAATGAAGTACTGGAAGAGCATAGCTTATCCATGACCGGCATCATCGATGCGCGTTCAGCCCAAAAAGTGGGAAACCTGTTAGGCGTGGACGCCATCGCCTCGGGATCGGTCAGCGATCTCGGCCCGTATGCGAAGGTGAACGCCCGCCTCATTTCAACGGCGACCGGTCAGGTGTTCGCGGTTGCGTCGGTCAAAATCATGAAAGATGCGGTCGTACGAACATTAATGGGGCGTCCCATGGCCGATGAGCCGGAGTCGGACACAAAAGCCGGGTCCTCCAAACAGCAACGGCCGCACCCGCCGGAACATGTTGTTGAAAAGGAAGGATTTAAATTAGTACTGAAAAAATGCACCCTGTCGGACAGGCGGGTCACGTGTCATCTCGTTATTACGAATCAAACCGAAAATGATAAGGATTTTCAAGTATCCTACGGCTGGCAGTATAAAACAAAGATATTTGATGATTGGGGAAACGAATATATCATATCAGCGGCTAAAATCGCCAATAAAACGAAACAATACAAGGGATTGAGTCAGTACGAAGCGGTGCATAAAAAAATTGTAGCCGGGACCTCCGTACCGCTGGAGTTGTATTTTGAAAAAGTTTCGTCGAAAGCGACCAGGATCGTTCTATTACAGATGCTTTGCGGGGTTAGGGGATTTAAAGCGGAATTCCGCAATATTGATTTGATCGAATAAAGCGATCTTTCGGTGTGAAGCGGACGGCGATAAACGGAACGATCAGCGGAAAATGGCGTCGCAATTCCCGATTTATCCTGTGCTCATCAATCGCTGATACGGAAAATCCCGCCCGTAAAACATTTTGAGTCAAGGAGTTATTACCGCGCCTTGTGATTGGCGCGTTTTCTTATGATGGCGATCATCGCATAAATGCTGTTACATAAACACAGGGAGTGTACCATGGATTTAAAACAAGAAGCGCTGCAATGGATGGCGGAAAACAACAAATGGGGCACGGAAGGCGATTTGTACAAAGGATTCGCCCAAAAACTCGATGCCGCCATCCGTAAACAGGATGACGTGATTACCACCTGGGTCATGGGCAGCGGCACAACGAAAAGCGGTCACGCCTATACGTTACGATGGGAAAGGGGCCATTTTTCGGCGATACGGCTATCGCCGGAAGAGTCGGAAGCCCGGAATGCGCCGCCCATGTCTTTTACGACCTTCGAAAAGAAGCTGGAAGCCGACCAGGAAGAACCGGCCGGCCATGAGGAACCGGAGGCGCCGCCAAAATCCAAATTCGAAGCCTATATGGATCAAGCATGGGCGGCGTTGAGTCCTGATAATCAATACGCCGGCTCCATGCCGACCCGTCGTTCGGAAATCAAAACATTCAAACGTTATCTCGAGAAAGCAAGAGCATGCGCCGATAAGCGTAAACAAACAAAGCAATATCTGAAGCAGTGCAAAAAGCAGCTGCGCCGCTGGAATAGACGTCATTTTATCGGCTCCTACAAGCTTCTAATTATTTCGATCATCGCTACGTCCTGGTTCATCTATCAGATGTATCAGCGTTATCTCGAAACAGGGTCGTTCTTCGAGATGGAGGGCGCGGCTTCGGAGCCCTTCTACGCCTATGTCATCGGATTTTTATTCGTATTCGGCGTGGTGGGCTATTTCTGGTCGCAGCGCGCGCCCGCCTGGCTGATCGTCAGCAAAGAGATGACGAAGGGCCACCAAATTTTGGAAGACTGGGAAAACGACTCCAAAACGACCTTTTACTCTACGGAAAAATACTATCGCCATAGCGACGGCCGCATCGAACGCGCAGATAACACGGGAGAGATGGGCAGCCAGTTTATCGTAGCCGCTATATTTTGGATTCTAAAGATGATCGCGTTGTATTTGCTCATTCCGTTTATCTCCATTTACGGCTTTTTGCGCTATTACGTCTTTTATAAGTAAACGCTCATAACATTAGCCCTAACTTCAGCCAGGTGTGCCGAGGATACCGCCTTTAAGAGAAACCGTTGAAACGGTTATGGTATTCGGTTGAGTTTTCCTTTTACACCGGGCTAAAGCACCGGTGTTAATGGAATACTGAAGATGCCCCTGATACTGATTACATTAACACCTGGCTTTAGCCAGGTGCTGCGAGGATCGCCATATACCTCTGGGCGTTCGGCCGGCATAAACCCTGCTCCATGCCATCTCTCCATACTCTCCTGATTCCCTCCCGTCTGAAAAAAAAGCTTCCATTGCCCTTGCTGTTACTTTATCGTATTTTGCATTATCCTCGCCAATATAACCGAAAGGAGACCCTGCCATGAATAACCTGACCATTGCCAATATTTTCAACAACGCTATCCGGATCGGCATGAAGAACATCGCCTCGATCGTGGGGGCGGCGATCCTCTGGTTGCTGACCGTCTGGATACCGTACCTGAACGTCGGTACAACCATCGCCCTGATCGGGCTGGTGGTCGCCATGAGTAAGGGCGACATCATCTCGCCGACCGAAATTTTCCACGCCCGTTACCGGCGGAATATGGGCGAATTCTTTTTACTGGTCGCGTTTATATGGATCGGTACGACCATCGGATATGCCTTCGTCGTCATTCCGGGTATTGTCATCTCCATCGCCTGGGGCCAGGCCGTGTACCTGTTGATTGACAAAAATCTGAGTCCGACCGAAGCGATCAGCATGAGCAACAAACTGACGTACGGTAAAAAGTGGACGATTTTTCTGGGCACGCTGTTGCTGGCCCTGGCCGTGATCATAGCGATTGCCATTGTGGTCTATATCTTCGGAGCCATCGCCGATTTCCTCGGCGTTCTGGTCGGTATTCTTGGCTATCTGGTATTCATCACCGTCATGCTCGGTGCGGCCGCCTATATCTACGGCGAGCTGGTCAAAGGTATGGAAGCGGCGCCGGCGGGCGAATGACCGTAAGTGTTCATACGCTGCCGCTGTATGGATGTTGATTGCGAAAAACAGAATGTCCCGCCCGGTAGGGGGTAGGAGTGGACCGCTTGCACTGCTTCGAGCTCCACTAACAATTGCCGGGCAAGAGAATGGCTTTACAAGCTCGGTTATGCGGAAAAGCGGACCAATAGGAACGTTCACCGGCCGTACAGCATTCAATTCCGGTTTCGGGCGTCACACGCATAATTCTCAAAGAATCGGTTGCCCGCATTCGATGCATTTGTTAAGCTAAAGCACGAATTTATTCAGGGATTCGAATGCCCGCCGTATGTACCGTTCGATGCATTCAATCCGCAACCCCATAAAGGAGGCCTTATCATGAAAAAAAACCGCAAGCCAACGACGACCGACGCCGGCATCCCGGTTTCAAGCGACGAGCATTCGCTTTCAGTGGGACCAGACGGACCCATTCTGCTGCAGGATCACTATCTCATCGAGCAGATGGCCAATTTCAATCGCGAGCGCATTCCGGAGCGCCAGCCGCACGCCAAGGGGTCCGGGGCGTTCGGACGCTTCGAAACGACCAGCGATGTCAGCGCCTACACCAGGGCGGCCGTCTTCCAGCCCGGCGTCAAAACGGACACGCTGATCCGCTTCTCCACGGTGGCGGGCGAACGCGGCAGTCCCGACACTTGGCGCGATCCGCGCGGATTCGCACTCAAGTTCTACACCACGGAAGGCAACTACGATATGGTGGGCAACAACACCCCCATCTTTTTCATCCGCGATCCCATGAAGTTCCAGCACTTCATCCGCTCCCAGAAACGCCGCGCCGATAACGGTTTGCGCGACCACGATATGCAGTGGGATTTCTGGACGCTCTCGCCCGAGTCGGCGCACCAGGTTACGTGGTTGATGGGCGACCGCGGCATTCCGAAAACCTGGCGGCACATGAACGGCTATTCCAGCCACACCTTCATGTGGGTCAACGCCGAGGGCGAACGCTTCTGGGTCAAATACCATTTTAAGACCGACCAGGGCATCGACTTCCTCACGCAGGAAGAAGCCGACCGTATCGCTGGCGAAGACGCCGATTACCACCGCCGCGACCTGTTCGACGCCATCAAACGCGGGGACCACCCAAGCTGGACGCTGAAGGTGCAGATCATGCCGTTCGAGGAGGCCAAAACCTATCGCTTTAATCCCTTTGATTTGACCAAGGTGTGGCCGCACGCCGATTATCCGCTGCACGAGGTCGGCCGTTTGACGCTGGACCGCAATCCGACCGATTTCCACACCGAAATCGAACAGGCGGCCTTTGAACCGAATAACCTGGTGCCGGGCATCGGCGTGAGTCCGGACAAGATGCTGCTCGGCCGTCTGTTTGCTTACGCGGACGCCCACCGCGAGCGTCTGGGCGTCAACTACAAGCAAATCCCCGTCAACAGTCCCAAGTCAGCGGTGCACAGTTACAGCAAGGACGGGGCGATGCGCGTCCGAAACGTATCCGATCCCGTGTACGCGCCGAACTCCAAGGGCGGCCCGCAGGCCGACGGCGAGCGCTATCCCGAGTCGGCGGTATGGGACGCCAGCGGCGCATTCATCCGCGCCGCCTACACCCTGCGCAAAGACGATGACGATTGGGGACAGGCGGGCACGCTGGTGCGCAAGGTCATGGACGACGCCCAGCGCGACCGGTTGGTGTCCAATGTGGTGGGCCATCTCAAAAAAGGCGTTTCCGAACCGGTGCTGGAGCGCGCCTTGCAGTACTGGCGCAATATCGACAAGACGATCGGCGACCGCATCGCCGAAGGCGTAAGCGGGCAATAGTATTTTTTGCCGAACGCAATCGCCAACAGGCGCTTCTCTCGTCGCAGCGCCCGGAATAGCAGGGCGCGGGAAGCGTGAGACACCGAAAGAAGGCCGCTCCGGTAACCTGACGTTGCCGGGCAAGCGGCCTTTTTTTATGGCCCGCGCCTTACCGAACGGTTGGAACCGGCAGGGGCAAGGCATCGGGATTGGCCCGATTTATTGAAATTTTGTTTTGATTTTTGTAAACGATTGTGCATTTTTATGAGCGTAGCATTTCTTTTTTTTAACATAAACCACGACCGTTCGACTCATGAAAAGATACGTTTTATGACACACGGACGTATGGCTATTCAGAATGATTTCAAATTAGGCCGAGTCAGCGCCTGCCGGCGTCATTACAAAAAGTGTTTATATGTTGCCTTGTTGAATTGATACATGATTGATGGGTTGGAGGGTTGACCACGAAGTATCAACCCAGGACAATCGACCATTCAGCCGTTCAATTATAGAATAAAGTTGCAGTACGAACGTTGCGATTGATTGGATCGGTTGCGGGCGACCGTGCGGCCCTGTAAGTGACGGGGCGGAGCTGTGAGGAGGGTAGAGTGAAGAGTAAAGAGGAGAGAGAAAAGCGGGGGAAGGCAAAAGGTAAAAGTAAAAAGGAAAAATTGAACAAATGGGCCTATGAGAATGGGTAAAGAAACGTTACAGCGTCGGCGGCATCCCGGGGGTAAGTTGAGGGAGGAGGGCGATAAAGGTCTACTTCTTCAGTTGGAATTGGTCTTTCAAAGGTAATTGTTTAACATAACCTAAATTCAATTTTAAGGAGGTTGATTATGGTTGAAGTCAAATGTGCAATTTGCGGAAAAAAAACTCAAGCCAATTACAATGGTGTTAAGCATTGCCCTAAATGTGGGCTTTGGTTCTGTAATGATCATGCAGGACCAGGCAGAACACAATGCCCAAAGTGCAAATCTTACTCATTGAAATAACTTTTTAGTTAAAAAGACGCTTTATATGGCATGTTTTGCTTCAGATGGAATTGGACTTCCCAAGGTAAATGTTTAACATAACCTA
>CAZIVP010000010.1:0-128642 GCA_964542915.1 uncultured Calditrichaceae bacterium
TAGGTGTTACTTATTTTAAATGCTAAAAGTCCAATTCCCGCTGAACCAAGACACAAAGTAAAAAAATGCCAGCAGCGTGAAGCCCTTTCCTGCGTGAGCGGGCAAGGGTTTGGGATGGGGTGGTAAAGAATACCGAACCGCCGAAGACGCCGAGAACACAGAGGAAGAAAGAATGAATCACAGATGGACAGGGATAAAGATAATAGAAAAGTGTAAAGAGAAAAGAGGAAAGAGGGACAAACAGAGCGGAGCCATCCTCTTTTCTGATTTCTCTTTTCTCATTTCCGAATGAACCGAACGCCGCCCGCTTCAGCGCCGCCGTAATCGAAGCCATCGTTCCCTATCATGCGCGTGTTTCGCTGAAAAACAATAAAATTTGGCGTCGCTATCGCTTTTTCCTAAGTTTCCATTTTTTTAAAGATGACCAATCCGGGAGGATTTCAATGCAAACGACGCCGCCGGTAGTATTTTTGGAAAAGATCGAACTATTCAGCGAACTAAGTCCTGACGAACAGGCATGGCTTGCGAAACAACTGCACCGGCGTACCCTGGAAGCGGGCGATTATCTCTTCAAAGAGAATACGCCGCGCGAGTACCTCTTCCTGATCGCTGAAGGCCGGGTCGAATTGTTCAAGACCACCGCCGCCGGGGAGGAAAAGCGTCTCGCCGTGTTCGAATCATTCGATTTTTTGGGCGAGGGTGCGTTGATGGACCGTTATCCGCACTCCACATCGGCGCGGGCCGTTGAACCGACAACGGTTTATACCATTCAATCCGATCAGTTCAAATCGTTGCTGGATGAAAATCCCGCCGTCGCCGGAAAAATACTGGCCGGTACCGCGCGGATTATCTCGCGAAGAATGCGACAAACGACGACGCGCGTCGTGAACGCGGCGGCGCAGTATATCTCCGGTCGTACGCGCCGCGAACACGATTTGCTCGGCGACCGCGATGTTCCCCATGAATTTTATTACGGGATCCAAACCTTGAGAGCGCTGGAAAATTTCAATATCAGCGGCGTGAGCCTCTCCCATTATCCGGTCTTAATCGAGGCGCTTGCGATGGTGAAAATGGCGGCGGCGCGCGCCAATCACGACCTGGGGCTGCTCGAAACGCCGTTGAAAGACGCCATTGAACAGGCATGTAGCGAGATCATCAACGGCAAGCTACACACCCATTTTGTGGTGGATATGATTCAGGGCGGCGCCGGCACTTCCACCAACATGAACGCCAATGAAGTGATCGCCAACCGTGCGCTGGAAATCCTTGGCCGTGAAAAAGGGCAGTACGCCCATTGCCATCCCAACAATCATGTGAATCTATCCCAATCGACCAACGACGCCTATCCAACGGCGTTGAAAATTGCCCTTTTCAAAAGCAATCGGCGCTTGTTGCTGGTGTTAGGGGATGCGGTAAAGGCATTTAATAAGAAGGCCGAGGCATTCAAGAATGTCATCAAAATGGGTCGCACACAACTGCAGGACGCCGTACCGATGACGCTGGGTCAGGCGTTCGGCGCGTATGCGGCTACGCTGCAAGAGGAAATCGATCGCTTGCAGCAGAACGCCGATTTATTTCTGGAGGTTAACATGGGCGGCACCGCCATCGGTACCGGCATCAACGCCGATCCCGACTTCGGCAACAGCGTGATCGCGCACTTGCGCAAAATTTCAGGGTTGGAGGTCGGGCTTGCGCCGAATCTTGTGGAGGCGACGCAGGATACGGGCGCGTTTGTGATGTATTCATCGGCGCTGAAACGTCTGGCGATCAAACTCTCCAAAATTTCCAGCGACCTGCGCCTGCTTTCGTCCGGGCCGCGGGCCGGCCTGCACGAAATCAATCTGCCCAAAATGCAGCCCGGTTCATCGATTATGCCCGGTAAAGTGAATCCGGTAATTCCCGAAGTGGTGAACCAGATCGCTTACAAGGTTATCGGTAATGATCTGACCGTATCCATGGCCGCGGAAGCGGGTCAACTCGAACTGAATGTGATGGAGCCGGTGATGGCGCAAAGTATCTTCGAATCGATAGAAATGTTGCGCAACGGCCTTATGACACTCCACCATCGCTGCATCGAAGGCATCACCGCCAACGCGGAACGAACCCGATCCATGGTGGAAAACAGCATTGGACTGGTAACCGCTCTGAATCCCGTCCTTGGTTATGACGTCTGTACGCAATTGGCGCGGGAGGCGCTGGAGAAGGATCGCAGCGTTTACGAACTGGTTCTGGAAAAAGAATTACTATCCCGGCAGGAGCTGGATGCACTGCTATCGCCCGAGAAAATGATCCGTCAGCAAAAAACGAAATAAATACGAACAAAATATGGACCGAAATCGAGAGCATTGCTTATGAACGTTAAAAACGTATGTATGATCATCATTTTAACAAATCTGGTACTGGCATGGTATGGCGTCCGGGGACAGCAAAGCGATACGACCTTTACTCCCGGACTGGAAGGCATCACTATGAACGGACAGTGGTTCCTTTCCTACGAACAGAAAGATGAGGGTGCGGCCGCCAATCAATTCCGTTTAAAGCGCGGTTATGTTACCGTTAAAAAGACCTTTAACCGCAAGTGGTCGGCGAGGGTAACGCAGGATATTGTTGTGGACCATGAAGGCGACGGAGAAGGCGAAATTGAAATACGGTTGAAGTATGGCTATTTGCGCTATTATTTCGAAGATCGCTGGTTTTGGAGCGACGCCAATATCGAGTTTGGGCTGGTGCACCGTCCCTGGATCGATTTTGTTCAAAAAATTAATCCCTACCGCGTTCAGGGAACCATGTACATGGAACGTTATGAATTGTTACGTTCCGCCGATTATGGCGTCACGTTTAACAGCCTGTTGGGCGGCGCGCTGAGTACGTTGCAGCAATCGGGGATGAACAGCGCCTGGCCGGGACGTTATGGCAGCCTTTCACTGGGCGTTTTCAACGGCGGCGGCTACAACGCCATCGAACGTAACAACAACAAACTGGTCGAAGGGCGTTTATCGCTGCGGCCTTTTCCCACCGGTTTACCCGGCTGGCAGCTCCATTATAACGGTACATTTGGAAAAGGGAATACCGAAGCCGCGCCGGACTTCGTTTCCAATCTGGCGGCAACTTCCTACGAGCGTAAAAATATCAGGATCATGGCCCTGTTTACCGATGGCGCCGGCAACGGTAACGGAACAGTGATCGATACCACGACAGACCGAGCGTCGGATGTCCGCGGTTATTCACTGTTTGCCGATTATCAGTTAGGCGATATACCGTTTCATATATTTGCGCGATACGATCTGTACACGGATGCGGTGGGCGAACGGGCCTGGACCCGGAGAGGCTGGATCGCCGGTATCGCCTATCGCTTTATGCCGGGTGCGCAGCTGGTTATCGATTATGATTTTATGGAGGATCGTAAAACGCAGTATCATGACCGGCGCGTCCTCGAGGCGGCCGTGGAATTTACCTACTGAGGATCGCTCATAAAAGGCGGCCTGTTCGGATTCAGGCTGGCGCCGGCCCATGTAAAAAAAGCCCGAAAGGAAGGTGGTACTGTGTCCGAACATGCCCGCCGTCCAAACCGCCGGGTACACAGAGAGCGTCGAAAAAAGAATTATTTTTAGCGTAGATCGGACGCTTTCTTTTTTTGATTCCATTATTCCATTATTCTGTCATTCCACTGATCAAGCCTTATTTTCTGAGTATCCTGGTTGAGAAATGCGTATTTTACCCCCGAAAATCCGGGAGTATAGTTTGAAAATCAGCTAACTTGCGCCCCGTCAAAGTCCTTTCCCTAATGCTTTAGGGAAGGGATTTAGGGATGGGTAAGTTCTGAATAGAATTTCTGAAGTTTTACGGTTTTATTTCCGCACCGTTGTCTGTTATTCGATCCTGAGCGGCGGCCGGAAAAGGCCTTTTGCAATTTAATTTGAAAAAAACAGTTCTGCGGTTGTATGTTTAGCATTCGTTTGCTTTACGGGGCAATGTTGAATCCATAGGTTTTTGCAATACGGAATGTGCAAGGAGTCCGATCATGAAATCCATTCTCGTTACCGGCGGCGCAGGCTTTATCGGTTCGAATTTTGTCCGTTACATGCTCGATAAATACGTGGATTATCGCATCATTGTGCTGGACGCGTTGACCTACGCCGGCAATCGCGCCAATCTGGAGGATTGGGAAGGCGATCCGCGCTACTTCTTCTATCACGGCGATATCTGCGACGAAACGGTGGTCGATAATTTGATGAGTAATGTGGATGCCGTGGTAAATTTCGCGGCCGAAACCCATGTGGATCGCTCCATTCATGCCGCCGGCCGCTTTATCGATACCGATGTCCGCGGTACATTTGTTCTGCTGGAAGCCGCCCGGAAACACGAGATCGAGCGCTTCATCCATATATCGACCGATGAAGTTTACGGCTCCATCGAGAACGGCTCCTTTAAAGAGAGCGATCCGCTGATGCCCAACAGTCCCTATGCCGCCAGTAAAGCCGGCGGCGACCTGCTCGTACGTTCCTACTATGTTACTTACGGCGTTCCGGCCGTTATTACCCGCAGCTCCAACAACTATGGTCCCTACCAATACCCGGAAAAATTGATTCCGCTTTTTGTAACCAACGCCATCGATGACCGTTCGCTTCCGCTGTATGGAGACGGTAAAAATGTCCGCGACTGGATTTATGTGGAAGATAATTGCGCCGCTATCGATTTGGTATTACATAAAGGTGAAACCGGCGGGATTTACAACATCGGCGGCGGCAACGAACGCGAAAATGTGTATATTACGGAAAAGATTTTGCAACTACTCGACAAACCGCAGTCGCTGATTAAGCCGGTTAAAGACCGCCCCGGCCACGATCGCCGGTATTCCGTGGATTGCTCGAAGATCCATCAAATGGGCTGGAAGCCGGCGCATTCACTGGATGCCGGTTTAAAACAAACCGTGGAATGGTACCGGAACCATGAACAATGGTGGCGCGACATCAAGGAAAAAAATGAAGAGTACCGCCGGTTTTATAAAGCACATTATGACGATGAGCACTAAATGTCAATCTTCTTCGCGTATCGCTGGAGTATATTCGCTAACAAGACAGGCATAACAGGCGACCATAAAACAAATCTTGAGAAGACGATCGTTCCAATTGAGATAAAAGCGGTTTCCGATCATGGCGCATAAACGAGCCAATTGCAAAAATCATCCCGAGCGAACAACCGCCCGCCGTTGTTTCTACTGCAAAGAACCCATCTGCACCGAATGCCAGCACGATTGGGCGCACCACCGTTTTTGCAGCCGCCGCTGTTATTACCTGTGGCGTGTCCGGCAATTGTTCAACCGTATCCCGGTTTCGAAAGAAGCCTTTTGGATTATAGGTCTGTTGGTTTTGAGCGATTGTTTGATTTTATGGTATGTCAGCCATCGCACAGATCGGGATACATACGCAACGAGAGAGACGCACCGGGAAAACGTCGTCGATTCTGCCCGAAGCAAAACCTCTGTTTCGCCGCCGGCCGTTTTGATCGACAGCGTTCGGCGCCCCATGCGGCATATGTTACAATTGCGTCTGAAATCGCCGGATAAACGCATGGTTGCTTTGATCCGTGACGGAGAAATTACCGAAGCGCGTACAGGGCGCGCCGATACCATTTTGTTTTCGGATATTTATTTACAGCGCGGTTACAACCGATTTAGCCTTCGTTCCTTCGACGCCGGAGGCCGAAGCGCCCTCATCGATTCGTTCACCATTCGCTTTCGATCCGGCCGCATCGATTATCTCAGTAAGCCCGTCGATCGCGTGGCGACGGATAAAAAGCAGGTAGCCCTGACCTTTGACGGCGGCTGGCAAAACCGCGGCGCCGAAGCGTTACTGGACAGCCTGGCTTCCGACTCGGTGCGCTGTACTATGTTTTTGACCGGCCACTTTATGCGACGTTATCCGCAGTTGGTGCAACGAATCGCGGCGGACGGCCATGAAGTGGGCAATCACTCCCTTACGCATCCGCACTTAACGCAATGGGCTTCCACGCGCAGCCACCGCTTACGCGCCTCGATCGACCGGCCCTTTGTTTACAAACAATTGATCGAAAACGACAGTCTGTACCGCAACATAACGGGCCGCTCCATGGCGCCGTTCTGGCGCGCGCCTTTCGGGGAAATTAATGATCAATTGTGTTTATGGGCGGCCGAAGCCGGTTTTAAGCATATCGGTTGGTCGGCAAATTGCGATACCCGGGACTGGGTAGCGGACAGTACGTCAAATCTCTTTCGCAAACCGCAGGAAATCGCAGAGCATCTGTTGCGCGTGGAAGCCGAGGACGGTCTGCAAGGCAGCATCATCTTAATGCATCTTGGCAGCGAACGCGACGGGCGCCATCCTTACGAAATATTACCGTCGCTTGTCCGTGCTTTGCGTGCCAGAGGATACCGGTTTGTAAAAATTTCACAACTCCTAAATGAGCAGGGGGTATAGATGCGTAATCGAATTGTATATGTTTTAATGTTCGTCGCTTTTGCAACATTCATTCAACTCTCGGCGCAGCAAACACAAAAACCATACGTGATCGTGGTTTCACTGGATGGTTTCCGCTGGGATTACCTTGATCGAGGGTTGACGCCGCATTTAAATCAAATGGCAGCGGAGGGCGTTCGGGCCCTTTCGATGCAGCCGATCTTTCCCACCAAAACCTTTCCCAATCATTACACCATCGCCACCGGTCTGTTTGCACCCAATCATGGCCTGATCAGTAACCGTTTCACCAATCCCTACAGCGGGCAGAGCTATCGTCTTGGGGATACGGTATCGGTGCGCGACGCCCGCTGGTATCGCGGCGAAACGATCTGGGTCACCGCCCGGCGCGAGGGCATCAAAACGGCGAGTTTTTTCTGGCCCGGTTCGGAAACCCGGCCCGACTATACCCATCCAACGTATTTCAGGCATTACGACGGAAGCATTCCGCACGATGAGCGCATTGAGGGCGTTATGGAGTGGTTACAATTACCGGAAGCGAAGCGTCCGCAACTTATTTTCCTTTACTTCAGCGACACGGATACCGAAGGCCATCGCTTTGGGCCGGAATCGCCGGAGGTTAATACGGCCATCGAACTTCTGGATAAGAAAGTCGGGTTATTGAACGAGCGGTTGGAAGCGATTGGTATGAAAGAGCATACGAATGTACTGGTGGTTTCCGATCACGGGATGGCGGAGGTAGCGGATGAGCGCGCGGTCGTTTTATCAAATTTGATCGATACGGAAGATATCCGCATTGCGGACGGCGGACCGTTTATGCAGTTGTTCCTGCAGGCTGGGGCCTCCGCTGAGCATGTTTACCGGCAATTAAACAAACACGCCCGGCATTTTAAGGTGTATCAACGCGAGAATATCCCGGATTATTACCATTACCGCAATCACCCCTTTATCGGCGATTTGCTGTTAGTGGCCGATGTTGGCTGGTCGCTTTTACCGGATAGGGAAGCGTTTGAAAGGATGCAGGCAAATGATACACGCGGTAATCACGGATACGATAATCATCATATTGATATGCACGGCATTTTCATCGCCGATGGCCCTGCTTTTAAATCCGGATATCGCTGCGGCACGGTGCACAATATCGATATGTATCCTTTAATTACGGAAATTCTCGGGATGCGGCACAATAACATGATCGACGGAGAGCCGGAGCGCATTCGCTTTTTACTCAGGGAAACCGAATAAGCGTTGGTTGGTTTCATCGACTTAGGGAAACGAACATCGGTGAGAATGTGTAATCCATAAAAAAACGCCTGTCCTCATAAGAACAGGCGTTTTCGTTTTAGTATAAACTAACCATTTATGCAACGGTAATCTGGTCTTCCAGAAAGACATCCTGAATGCCGTTGAGCAGCTCAACGCCTTCTTTCATCGGGCGCTGGAACGCCTTCCTGCCGCTGATGAGTCCCATTCCGCCCGCGCGTTTGTTAATCACCGCTGTGCGCAACGCCTGCGCGAGATCGCTTTCACCGGAAGAAGCGCCTCCGGAATTGATCAAACCGGCCCGGCCCATATAGCAGTTCGCCACCTGAAAACGGGTCAGATCAATGGGGTGATCGCTGTTCAGTTTCTCGTACATATCGGGATGGGTCTTTGCGAATTTAATGGCTTTGAATCCGCCGTCGTTTTCGGCCTGTTTTTGTTTAATCACATCAGCTTCGATGGTAACGCCGAGATGATTGGCCTGGCCCGTCAGATCGCTAGCCAGGTGGTAATCCGTTCCCTCATGCTTAAAAGCATTATTCCGCAGATACGTCCACAGGAAGGTAACCATACCGAGCTCATGGGCGTACCGAAAGGCTTCGCTTACTTCCTGAATCTGGCGGTTGGATTCCGGCGAGCCAAAATAAATGGTCGCACCGACGGCAACGGCGCCCATATCCCAGGCCTGTTCGATCTGTGCGAACATGATCTGATCGTATTTATTGGGATAAGTGAGCAGTTCATTGTGGTTGAACTTTAACATAAATGGGATTTTGTGGGCATATTTACGTGAAACGGCGCCCAGGACGCCCAGCGTCGAAGCAACCGCATTGCAGCCGCCTTCAATGGCCAGTTCTACGATGTTCTCCGGATCGAAGTAATCGGGATTCGGTCCGAACGATGCACCGGCTGTGTGTTCAATGCCCTGATCCACCGGTAAAATAGAAAGATAGCCCGTTCCGCCAAGACGTCCGTGATTTAAAATCCAGTTCATATTGCCCAGAACCCGATTGTTACGGTCGGTTTCCTTCATAACGCGATCCACAAAGTCGCCTCCGGGCAGATGCAAACGTTCTTTCGGAATCGTTTTGCATTTGTGGTTTAGCAGATAATCGCTTTCATCTCCCAAAAATTGAGAAATCTTATCTAAATTAAGTGCCATGCATTTCCTCCTGGTTTAACTGATTTTCGGTTATGTGAATTTTATCTTTTTTCTATGCAAATCGTAAAAATTTTATTATAAGACTCCTATCTATCCAATGCAAATGAATGCATTAAAATTTATAGACCGCAAATAAAGTGTAAACTACTTGCAAATATCAAGCCAATTAACTATATTCTTCCCATATTGAAGTAGAATCCATAAGAGGGGGTTTTTATGTTTTACACCATCAATCGGTTCCTGCGCTCGAGACACGCGGATAAACTCTCGTCTGAGGAGATTACTGATTTAAAGTATTTGACCAAAATATTTCCTTTTAAAGTCAGTGAATATGTGCTAAATGAATTGATCGATTGGAAAAATCGCCGGGAGGATCCTATATTTCGGTTGACCTTTCCCGGACGCGATATGCTTACCAATGAGCATTGGCAACTGCTTAAATCTGCGAAATCTTTGGATGAGGAACGCAAGGCAATCAAGGAAATTCGTCATGATTTAAACCCACATCCCGCCAATCAAAAGGATAATATCCCCCGTATTGGCGATCGGGTGTTTGGTGGAATACAACACAAATACAACGAAACGGTGTTGTTCTTCCCGGCCCAGGGACAAACCTGCCATTCTTACTGCACCTATTGTTTCCGCTGGGCGCAGTTTGTCAATTTGGATGAACACAAATTCCGATCAAAGGAAGAGAACGATTTATTCGACTATCTTGCGTACCATGATGAGGTAACCGACGTCTTGTTTACCGGCGGCGATCCCATGTGGATGTCCGACGACCATTTATTGCGCTACCTGGATATTTTGATGCGAGAAGAATTGCAACACGTCAAAAACATTAGGATTGGCACCAAAGCGCTGGCTTTCCACCCGCAGCGCTTTTTAGGCAAAACCGGCGACCCCGTCATAGCCAAATTTAAAGAGATGATCGACGCCGGTAAAACCGTGGCATTAATGGCGCATTTCAGCCACTGGAAAGAGTTGCTTCCGGAGAAACTGCAGGAAGCCGTAAATCGTTTAAACGAAGCAGGTGTTATTATTCGTACGCAGGCACCCTTAATCAGAGGCATTAACGATTCGGCGGAGATCTGGCGCGACATGTGGAAAAAACAGGTTCAAATGGGAATGATTCCGTATTATATGTTTGTCGAAAGAGACACCGGAGCTCAGCATTACTTTGCTGTTTCGCTATACCGCGCCTACAGACTTTTTACTGAGGCCTATTCCGAAATATCCGGTTTGGCGAAAACCGTACGCGGGCCTTCCATGTCCACCAATCCCGGTAAAGTATTAGTTGACGGAATTGCGGATGTGGACGGCGAGAAGAAATTTGTACTGAAGTTTTTGCAATGCCGCAATCCGGAATTGATTAATGTTCCGTTTTTTGCAAAATTCGATATGAACGCTTCCTGGCTGGATGAACTGCAAATTGATTCACCCATGATCGATTTTATTGAAGGTGGTATCGCCTTTGAACGCGACGATTTATTGGGTATCGATGAAGTCGCCTGAGGAATGTTTTAGCCATAAACGGATGGTTCGATAATCGTTTTTGGAAATCGCGACCGCCCCCGTTTGACGGGGGTTTTTTAAAAGAACGGATGGTAACATAGGATGAGTCCCAAAAAAGCCGTTGTGCTTGGCATTGATGTTGGCGGCACCAATACAGCGTTCGGATTGGTTGACGAGGATGGTAACGTCGTTGAAGAACAAACCATGAAAACCGAGTCGCAGAAGGGAGCGGATGCCTTATTATCGCGTATTGCCCAACAGGTTCGGCGCATAATGAAAGAAACAAGCCGGAACTTCGAGTTGAAAGCGATTGGCTTGGGCGCTCCGAATGCCAATTATTACCGTTCGACGATCGAACGCGCCCCCAATTTAAAATGGGAGTATGTGAATATGGCGGAGATTTCCGCCAAGTATTTTGATGTACCGATGTTTATAACCAACGACGCCAATGCTTCCGCGATTGGCGAACTTTACTTTGGCGCGGCGCGCGGCATGCGCGATGTTATCGTTATTACCCTCGGAACGGGCCTGGGCAGCGGGATTATCATCAATGGCGAATTGGTGTACGGCGCCGACGGTTTTGCGGGCGAGCTGGGTCATACCACGGTTGAACCGGGCGGCCGGGAGTGCAATTGCGGAAATTACGGTTGTCTGGAAACATACGCTTCGGCAACCGGTATCAAACGGACGGTGTGCGAACTGCTGGGAAAACGCAATAGCAAAAGCGTTTTCCGCAAGATGTCCTATAAATCGGTGGATTCCAGGCGCATTGCGCAGGCGGCAGCCGAAGGCGATCCCATTGCAAAAGAGGCGTTCGAATATACCGCCTATTTACTGGGTATCAGCCTGGCCAATTTCGTTTTATTCAGTCGCCCCGAAGCGATTATTTTATTTGGCGGACTCGCGGCCGCAGGCGACCTTCTATTTGAACCGACCCGTAAGTCGATGGAAGAACATTTGCTGGGCCTCTTTAAAGGTAAAATTAAATTGTTGCCTTCGGGGCTTGCCAATGGCAATTCGGCGGTTTTGGGAGCAGCAGCGCTGGCCTGGCATGAGTTGACAAATCGTACAAGCGCTCCGGCCTGACCTTTTAAACTTACGTTATCCTCCTGTTGCCCGTTCTTCAGACACTTTAGCGATTTTAATTTTGATACAAATATCGGTTCGGATATAAACGATTTAACGGAGTTAGTATGGGCGCTATTGAACCACAGTATTTAAAAATAGGGTACCAGGGCGAACGCGGCGCTTACAGCGACCGCGCCATCGATTTCTTGTATAAGGACAAAGGCGATAAAATTGAAAAGGCGGCTTATCGCACGTCCTACGCTGTTGTGGAAGCCCTGAAAAAGGGTACAATCCATTTCGGATTGCTTCCGATCGAGAACTCTATTGTCGGTACCATTACGCATAATTACGACCTCTTACTCGAAAATAAACTAACCATCACCCAGGAAGTTATTTTGCCTATCCATCATGCGCTATTGGCCCATCCCGATGCCAATGTCAATAGGATCAAAACCATCTATTCGCATCCGGCGGCCATCGCCCAGTGCGAAGTATTTTTACGACGTTTTAAGGAAACCGAGATACTCCCGACCTACGATACGGCCGGCAGCGCGAAAATGATTGCACGTCAGACGTTGAGAGATGTCGCCGCCATAGCCGCCGCCGATACCGCCGAAATTTACAATTTACAGGTTCTCAGAGATAAAATTGAAGATTATCCCAATAATCAGACTCGTTTTGTTTTGGTTTCCAACGAACCCGTTCAGCAAAAAGAGAGTCAGGCCATGGCCTGGAAAGTTTCGGCCGTTTTCGATACGCTGGACCAACCCGGCATGCTCTACCAGTGTTTGGGTATTTTTGAGCGCCACGGCGTCAATTTAACTATGCTGACCTCGCGTCCCCATAAAACCGAACCCTGGAAATACCATTTTTTTGTGGATATGAACGGCCATATCAACGATCCGCCGATTGCGGAAGCTTTTGATGAGATTAACAAACTCACAGGCTTTGTACATGTGTTCGGGTCGTATCCGCATTATGAACAACCCGATCGCGAAGATACCTGGATGGCCGTTCCGGGCGGAAGCCGCCGGAAGAACGAAGGGCCGCTCTACAGTCGGGATTACAAAAAAGAGGATACCGTCGTCATTGTGGGCGATAAACGCATCGGCGACGGGCATTTTACCCTTATTGCGGGTCCCTGTAGCGTGGAGGGCCGCCATCCGATGATGGAATCGGCCAAAATCGTGGCCGAGCATGGAGCGGAATTACTGCGGGGCGGCGCCTTTAAGCCGCGGACCAGTCCATACAGTTTTCAGGGACTGGGAGAAGAAGGCTTGCATCTACTAAAAGAAGCCGGCGACCTCTATAATCTTCCCGTTGTTAGCGAGGTTCTTGCCGTGGAAGATGTCCCGTTGGTCGCTCAGTACGCGGATATGTTGCAGATAGGCGCACGCAATATGCAAAATTTTATTCTGCTGAAAGAGGCCGGTAAAACGATGAAGCCGATTTTACTGAAACGTGGCATGATGGCGACCGTCAAAGAGCTGCTTCTTTCGGCCGAATACATTCTTGCTCAGGGTAACGATCAGGTTGTTTTGTGCGAGCGCGGCATCCGTACCTTTGAAACGGCCACACGCAATACCCTCGACATCAGCGCCATTCCCTTGCTAAAACAAAACACCCATTTACCCGTCCTGGTCGATCCCAGCCACGCCACGGGTGTGCCCAAACTGATCGTACCGGTATCTAAAGCAGCGAGGGCTGCGGGCGCCGATGGTTTAATGGTGGAAGTTCATTTCAATCCTTCCGCGGCGTTAAGCGATGCCGATCAGGCGCTGAATGAAAAGCAGTTCAAAGATTTGGTGGCGGGGTTACAAAAGATGAAGCTCTGAAAAAGAAGCTGCGGAAGGGTACCGTTTTTTAATGATGCATGCGTACGTTGCTCGTAATTTCTTGTATTTCCCAGACTGGATCGGTATAGGTTGGCGGGTCATTGAACCGCCGAGTGCGCCGAGAGCGCAGAGAAAAAGAAATATGTTTAGAGACAAGCCGGCGCACTCCTACCATCATTCCAATATTCAAGCCATTTGCTTTGAGCGCCTTGATCGTGTCATTCTTGTATAACTACCGCCAAACGGCCTTAAAATAATTTGGTTCCGGTCGATTTGGTTTAGGTGTGAGACCGGCATAGCGCTCTGTTAAAACCGTTGAAATGGTTACGGCTTGTGTCTTTACATGTATCTTTCACACCGGCCTGAAGACCGGTGTTAATGGAAAACTAAATAAAGCACGGTTTCACTTGGCCATAAATACCCGGATTCAGTTCGTGCCCCGGTCATAAAATTCTTGTTTTTTCCCCGACAGGATCGGCATTGGTTGGCGGGTCATTGAACCGCCGAGTGCGCCGAGAGCGCAGAGAAAAAGAAATATGTTTAGAGACAAGCCGGCGCAGCCCTGCGAATATTCCAATATTCAAACCTTGGGTTCCTCGCACCTTAGTCATGAACTTCTTGTTTTTTTCCGAAGGTCCGAAGAACGCTTTTACAGGTTCAGATATAAAAAAAAGGCGCGGCATTCAAACCGCGCCTTTTTTTTATGGTTATTATAGTGGTTTTTACAGATTGAACATCTTACGGTTGTCCACAATATCGGCTTCTTCTTTTAGATTCTCGTACCAGCGGCTGAAGATTTGGTTGCGTTTTTGGGTCAGAAGTTGCTGTTCGAGCATTTGTTTCTGCGAGGCGAAGGCCGTGCTGTCGAAATCCGTTTTTTCCAGCAGTTTCTGATAATAAAAACCACGTTCGGTTTCGATCAGGTCCGAAATTTCACCTTCTTCCAAAGCGAATGCATTGGCGTTGAATTTAACGGAACGACCGATGCCTTTAACATTACTGCCCATGGTGAACATCGGCGTGATATCATACTGTATTTTATTACTCGTATCGGTTTTGGCGATCGTCCTGAAGGTAATGCCGGATTCGATTTGTTCGCCGATTTTCAGAGCGAAGGCGCGCGCCCTTTCGCGAGCCTTATCGAGACGCACGCGGTTGGCCACCAGCGATTTGACCGATTCCAGTTCGCGGTAGCCCTCTTTTTTAATTTCGGTTACTTTTACGACCACGAAAGCGTCGTCCAATCGATAGGCATTGGAAATACTGTTCTTATCAGAAGCAAAGGCAAAATTCAATATCGCTCTGTTTCGGCCGATGCCGGGAATTATTTCACTCTTTTCATCAAAAAACGGTGTTGTCTCAATATTGAGATCATTATTCTCAGCGGTCGTCTCAAAGCCTTTCTCCTTGGCGTCTTGCGAAAAAATGCGCGCTTCGTTCTCCTGGGCCTCTACATGGGAGGGAGCGGGATGCACCTTTAACAAGATATGGCTGGCTTTGATTTGCTGTTCGCCGTCTTTCATGCGTTTATCTTCAATTTTGATCAGATGATAGCCAAACCGGGTCTGCACCGGTCCGACGATCTCGCCGGGATCGGCAGCAAATGCCGCTTCTTCGAACGCCGGAACCATGGAGCCGCTGCTAAAATAACCGAGGTCGCCGCGATTCTTTTGCGCGGAAGGATCTTCGGAATACTCTTCGGCCAAGTCATTAAAGTTTTTACCTTCCGCCAGGCGCTTACGGATGCGTTCGAATTCTTTTAATACCAACGCCGTATCTTCCGCCGTATTTTCGATTGGATAACGTACGTATTTCAGTTTGCGTTGTTCTTCTTGTTTGTAATCTTCTTTATGCTCGTTATAAAACGTTCGGATTTCCTCATCGCTTACCGCAATGTCGGGCGAGCTGAACTGGCTGGTGTTGACGCCGAGATACTCCACTTTAACCTTAACATTATTTTTAATAAACGCCTTGCGTACCTCTTCGGGGCTAACCCTTGCCGTATTGCTGATTATATTTTGTAATTTTACAAACGGTATTTGACGGCGATAGATGTTTTCCACTTGTTGCCATGGAATATTGGGGTTGCCGAGCGCCGCTTTGTATTTTGACATATCAAATTGGCCGTCCGTTTGAAAGGCGGGATGCTGGCGAAAATCATCAAGCGGATAATGCATGATTTGATACACGACTTCGGAGTCGCTAACCGCAATTCCTAACTTTTCCATCTCTTCTTTAAAAAGGGTGCGCTGTACAAACTGTTCCCACACCATATCGCGCAATTGTTGCAGTTCTTCTTCCGAAAATTCATTTTTACCGGAACGGGTGCGTTCGTTTTGATACGCCTGCTGGTAAAGCTCGGAAAATTGAGAGAAACTGAGTTTCTTGTCGTTAACCTTTCCGACCACATCGTTTCGTCCCTGTTGGCCGCTGTAATTCGCGCCCCATTCAAACACCATCAATCCGATAAAGGACAAAGCCACTATAATAATGAAGACTTTACTGAATTCACGCAATTTCGTCATCATAAGACGTCGGTCTCCTCAAACATGGATTTAACAAAACATTTTTCAATTATTAAAAACTTAAAATTTACAAGCATTATATCCTAAATTCAAATGATTGATTGGGCGAAGTGGTTCCCAAAAGAACGATATTTGCTAAAATTAAGCACTTTTACTAACTTTTATTATGAAGAAAATCGAATATTACGTGGTGAAGATTTTACTCATTATAACAGGCAAAATATCGTTTAACGCCGGAAAACGTTTAGCGCTGGTCCTCTATTTTTGGGTTGCAAAAGTGTTTCGTTATCGCCGGAAGGTCATTCTGGAAAATTTGTATCGTGTTTATGGTAATACGCTTCCAAAACCCGAAAAAGAAATGTTACGCGCCATATATTTGCATTTTGTCTTTCTATGGATGGAGTTTTTACAGATTCCGCATTTAGACGAAGACACCCTTGAAGCGCATTTTACGATACATGAGGGGCATTTGGTTGAAGACATTCTTCAAAAGGACGGCAGTGTTATTTTGATTTCGGGTCATTTTGGTAATTTCGAATGGTTGGGACAAATGCATGCTCTGCTGGGGCATAAAATTTACGGCATTGCCAAACGACTGAGCAATCCCTATGTTGACGCTCTTATTAATGAACACCGCAAACAGCACGGCGCGGGCGTTATCTATAAGAAAGACGCCATGAAAGAGGGCGTCAGGGTTTTGAATCAAAACAGTATTCTGGCAATCGTTACCGATCAGGATGCGGGTAAACGAGGCGTTTATGTGGACTTTTTGGGAATGAAGGCTTCAACCGCAGTCGGGACAGCGGTGTATCATTTGCGTACGGGAGCGCCTGTAATTTTTATTATCGGAGTTAGGAAGGATTATGCGAAATTTGATATATATTACCAACAGGTGTTGCCGCAAAGCCATCCGGAGGATATAGACGATGAAAAGGTGCACGCCATTACCCAACAACATACCCAGGTGTTGGAAAATTGGATTCGCCGCTATCCCGAGCAGTGGTTTTGGATGCATCGGCGCTGGAAAACCCAATCGTTATCGGAATAGGTAGCCATGGAATACTATCGAGTCGATCCCGAGAAGCCCCAACAGAAAATTATTGATCGCGCGGTTCATGTGATTCGTAACGGCGGTATCGTCGTATATCCTACCGATACCCTTTACGGACTTGGTGTGGATATTTACAACCAACAAGCCCTCAACAAATTATATCACATTAAGGGCAGAAACAGTGTATTACCCGTATCATTGTTGGTTAACAACTTTGAACAAATCGAAAATTTTGCCGGGACATTTCCGTTTGATGTTTACGGTCATCTCAAAAAATTATTACCCGGACGCATTACGGTTCTGTTTGAAAATAAACATCGGTATGCGATTTCCTTTTTTAAACGTTATGAAACGCTGGGAAAACCTTTACACAAAGTAGGCTTTCGCATTCCCGATCATGCGGTTTGTAAAAAGCTTACCGATCAATTGGGTTGGCCCATTACATCAACCAGCGCAAATCTGTCGGGAAAAGATAATGTAACTTCCATCCAGGAAGTGATTGCACAGTTCGGCAATAAACTGGATTGTATTTTGGATGCAGGGCCCATGGAAAGCAAACGCGGATCAACGGTGATCGATATGAGTAAACGACCTTATCTGGTATTACGGGAGGGCGATATCAGCATGGATGAATTACGTCATAAGGCGCCTTCGGCGCCATTCAAAAAAAGAAAATTTCGTTTTGTGGTGACTTTTGTTTGTTCAGGCAACATTTGTCGTTCGCCCATGGCGGAAATTTTGCTGAAAGCGAAGATTGAAAAAACCAAATACAGGGATTTTATGCATATCCAATCCGCCGGAACCCTGGGGATCGAAGACCAGCCGGCGGACGATATGACGATTGTGGTCTGTACTGAAAATGAACTGGACGTCTCCCGACACCGGTCCCAAGGCATATCGACCAACCTGATGGAAGATTCGGATTTGGTTATTGCGATGGCGGCCAATCATGTGGATTTTCTAAAAGAACATTACCCGGAACATCGGGATAAAATCGTGTTGTTAAAAAACTGGCAACGAACCAAAGCTCTGGCCAATCCCTCGATTGCGGATCCGGTTGGACAGAATAAAGCATTTTTCAGAGATACCTTTAACGAAATCCGTAATGAGATCAAGCGCATATTGCCCGGCTTATTCACGCGGGTTCGGGCTTTTATGGAATATAATGATTTGATGGAGTAAAGGTTGAAAATCAGCGGCTTTTCCTTTGTACGTAATGGCATAAAACTTTATTACCCGGTGGTGGAATCCATTCAATCCATCTTACCGATTTGCGATGAATTTGTTGTTGCCGTGGGAAAAAGCGATGAGGATGACAATACGCGGGAGGCTATCGCGGCCCTGAACGAACCTAAGATTAAAATCATCGACACGGTTTGGGAGGAACACTATTATAACAAAGGCATTATTAACGCCATTCAAACCGATATTGCCAAAGAGGCCTGTACAGGCGACTGGCTATTTTATCTTCAGGCGGACGAGGTTGTCCATGAAAAATATCTGCCGGCCATTCAGGAAAGCTGTCGACAGTTGTTGGATAATCGAGAGGTCGAAGGCCTTTTATTCCGTTACAAACATTTCTGGGGCGATTACGAGCATTACCAAAGGGGCCATGGCTGGTATTCCCGCGAAATTCGTATTATCCGTAACGACCCTGCTATCCACTCCTGGCAAAGCGCTCAGTCTTTCCGGCGTTTTGACTATTATGATAATCCAAGACAACCGGAAGGAACCCATAAATTAAAGGCGGCCGAAGTGGCGGCGGAGATTTTTCATTATGGCTGGGTAAGGCCGCCGCATCTGATGCAAAACAAAAAAAAAGCCCTGGATTCCGTGCACTGGGGACATTCAAAGGCCGAAGATTACTATCAAAAAGCACCAAAGGATTTTGATTACGGACCTCTGGATCGTCTGGCGATTTACGAGGGAACGCATCCTGAAGTGATGCAAAAGCGCATTGCTAAGATGGATTGGCAGGACCAATTGCAATATTCCGGCAAACCCAATCCCTATCGTGAGAAACATAAACACGAGCGAATTAAATACCGCTTCATCTCTTGGCTGGAAAGGCGTATCAATGACGGCGAACCGTTGGGCGGGTTTAAAAATTATATTCTGTTAAAACATATTTAGAGACGTTACACATATGAAACGAAAAAAAATTATAATGGGTTTGGGAACCGGGCGTTCCGGCACACAAACTTTGGTGGCGTTACTCAATCAGTATCCCGATGCTCATATAACCCACGAACAATTCCCCATTGAATCTACCTGGCTTCCCAATTCACGGTATTTTGACCGCTTGTGTAATTATTTGGATGACCGTCCGGAAACCATCGTAGGCGATGTCTCTTTTTATAACTTAAACTACTTTTACTTATTTAGGGAACGTTATAACAATATCAAGTTTGTTTGCTTAAAACGTGAAAAAGAGGCAACCATTCAGAGTTATAAACGCAAGACCGAAGGGCGCAACCACTTCTCGTTTCCAAATGAAGCCCACGAACACAGGCTCTGGGATAAAAAATTTCCGATGATTCTGAATAAAGATAAAGATGAAGCCTTATCGTTCTATTATGATCACTATTATGGACAGACAGCCTATCTCGAGCATATTTACCCGGATGTGATTCGGACGTTCGATCTTTCATGCCTGAATACGGAGGAAGGATTGGAAGGGATTTTTGATTTTTTGAAATTGAAAACTGAATATATCGACGATCAATTTTTGAATATCAAGGAAAATACAGGCTTCGTAACCAAAACCGACTTTAAACCGACGAAGGTCAATAAACATTCTTTCAATAGCTTTAAAGAATATATCAAACGCCTATTCAGGTGATCTGGAATTTGGATGAAACGCATTGAGAATCGGGAAACTAAACTGAAGGCGGCGTTAGAAGCCTTCAACAGGGCGCAGGCCTTTTTTAATGAACAAAAGTTTGTCGCAGCAGAAAGGTCTATCAGCGAATACCAATCCATAATCAGTTACGAATGGTTTGATCGTACCGATTATAGAAATAATCAGGATGTGGATATAAGCGTTGTTATTGTTACTTATTACGGCAATCAGGGCTTGTTGGAAGCACTGGAAGCCCTGCAAAATCAAAACACAGAAAACTTTGAAATTATCGTTGTGGATAACGGCAACAACTCTGAAATACAGAGACAGATTCCCCGTCGTAATTTGTTACATATTGTTTGCCCACAAAACATGATTTTATCTGAAGGAAGAAATATTGGCAGCGGTTTTGCGCGGGGGCGTATTCTCGCCTTTTTAGACGACGATGCGATTGCCTCGGAAAATTATATTAAATCCCTCCGGAACGCCTTTGATACGTATGCCATCGCCGGATTACGGGGCAAAGTGTTGCCCAAAGAGCAGGTACACCGGCATGTTGGGATAAATCATTACAATCTGGGCGCGAAGCCCATGCCGTTTATGATCAACACCGAAGGGAATTCGGCTTTTCGCAAAACCGTGTATCAGGCTTTAGGCGGTATGAATCCCTTATTATTTGGCCACGAAGGGTGGGCATTATCGTATAAGATTGTTCGCAAATATGGTATAAACAGCTTAATTTACTGGCCCGAAACGGTTGTTTACCATGACTATGCCAATTCGAATCAAAAAGAAGGTCGTAAAAATAACCGACATCATTTGATGAACGTATATATTTCAAAGCGCTATCCCAAAGCCAGGTCTTATCGTAAACACGTGAAAAGCCAGATAGGAAAGGGTGATAAAAAAAGCAAGCGGCGCATTCCACCGGTTAAACAACGAAATCACGCTTCCGTGGCATATGTTCATACCGGATATTGGCCTTCAAATTCACCCAGTACGACTTTCGTTACTTATAACGCCATGGGGCTGGCAGACGTGTTTCGGAGCTGTTATTTGATCGTTCAAAACGACTCTTCCGAAGACACACGAATACGATTTGAAAAACATTTTGCTGAAGATAAACCGCAAAATTTGCATATAAGTAATATAAAGAGCGTTTTTTCGCGCTGGAGTAAACGAATTGTTTACAAACGTATGGCGCGGAATGTGGAGCGCCTGTTAAAAGAGAACCGGATTCGCGCCATTATCACACGCAGAGAAACGTTACTACCGTATCTGGTTCCTCTGCAGGAAAAATACCATAGCCCGGTATTATACGAAAGTCATGACTTTTTTGCCGATCTTTCACAACGGGACGATGTAAACGTCAGGAAACGCAAACGCAGCCAAAAACTGGAACGTACCTATATTCCTAAAACGGCGGGCGTCATTTGTCTGCAGCCTTCTCAGCAGAAGCTCTATCAAAGCATCTTCCCGAATCATCGAATTTTCTTAGCGCCTACGGGTCTGCAAAATGTGCACAAGCCGGATCTATCCAACCGAAAATACATTACCTATATCGGTTCGCTCGAGCCGCATAAAGGCATTGAAACGTTATTAAAGGCCGTCAGCGGATTAAAGATGACCCTACCGCTCCTGTTTATCGGCGGTAAAAGCCAGAATGAAATCAATCGTTTTTCGGCCTTTGTAAAAACGTATATACCGGAGGGCGCCTTCCGTGTTACGGGTTGGCTCGATAAAAAGGCACTTGGGGCGTTTTTAAAGGAAACGTTGTTGGGCGTGTTGCCGTTGCAGCCGACGTTTTTCAATCGCTATTTAACCTCGCCCTTGAAATTATTTGATTATTACAGCTATTCCGTACCGGTGCTCGCCTCCGATTTGCCGACGACCCGTGCGCTTATTGAGGCGAACAAAACGGGATTATTTTTTGATCCCGGTAATGAAGAAAGTTTGGCCGAGCAACTATCGCTATTTCTAAACGATGATGATATGCAGTCGCGAATGCCTCAAGCGGTGTATGCGTTTGCGGGCCAATTTTTATGGTCGAATCGCGCCCGCCGACTGAAAAAAATCGTAAGAGACGTGGAAATATTATGAACAAACTGAGCGCCGTTTTGATTGTTAAAAACGAAGCCCATCAGATAGAACGCTGCCTGAGTGCACTTCAATGGGTTGATGAACTTGTTGTTGTGGATACCGGCTCCGATGATGATACGGTTAATGTCTGTAAACGCTATAATTGCCGGTTAATTGAAACCGAGTGGCTCGGATTCGGCAAAACCAAAAAAAGGGCCGTCGGGGAAGCCAGCCATGACTGGATATTATCGCTGGATGCGGATGAAGTGGTCACACCGGCCTTGAAAGATAAAATAGAGGAAATACTCGCATCCCCCGAAAAAGAAAAGGGATATCGTATTCGCAGACAATCATTTTACCTGGGCAAGCATATTCGTTTTTCGGGCTGGAATCGCGACTATCCGTTGCGGCTTTTCGACCGGCGTTCGGGTAATTTTAATGACAAAGCCGTTCACGAATCGGTTCATGTGGAAGGAAAAACGGGCGTCATAGAAGAACCATTGTGGCATTATCCGTATCCCGACCTGGAAACCCATATTCGTAAAATCAACCGCTATACCACGCTGGGCGCTCAAATGCTCAGGGAAAAGCACAAAAGCGTCTCCGTTTTTAGCGCACTCGTACGCGCTAAATTGAAGTTTTTAAAGATGTATGTTTTACAGGCCGGATTTCTCGACGGTAAAGTGGGCCTTATTTTGGCTTTGAATTCTGCGTATAGTGTTTATTTAAAATATCTCAAATTATGGCAACTCAACAAATAAAGGTTGTTCAACTCGAAACAGCCCATGAGTGGCGCGGTGGACAACAACAAATTATATATCTATACCGATCGCTCTTGGATAAACAGCTCCAAACGCGGTTGGTCTGCAACAGAGACTCCGAGATTGATCGTTATTGCAGACGTTACGATTTGCCTGTACACCATATATCCATGAAAGGGGAATTTGATCTTGCCGCGGCATTCCGCTTAGCTCTATTTTCTCGTAAAAACGGCTGGAATATAATTCATGCCCATTCCGCACATGCCGCCATGATCGGCATTCTAAGCAAAATATTCAATCCCGGTATTCGGGTGGTTGTGTCGCGCAGGGTTGATTTTTCGGTGCGTAAACCGTTCCTCGGAGCGTTGAAATATAACAATCATTTCGTTGATAAAATCATCTGCGTATCCGACCGCATTCGAAATATTTTATTAACCGATGGTGTACCCGCCCAAAAGTTAATCACCATCCATAGTGGTATTGATCTCAAACGATTTGAAAGATCGAAAGTGATGTCCCAAGCAATAAAAGCAGAGTTGGGTATCCCTGCTCACCACAAAATTGTCGGCACCATAGCGGCCCTTGCGGGACACAAAGATTATCCGACGCTTCTGCATGCGGCACGATCAATTGTTGATCGTTATGAAGATGTCACCTTCTGCGCAGTAGGAGACGGCTCCGAAAAATCTAGTATCTTAGCACTACACTCGTCTCTAAAGCTCCGCGAACGTTTCAAATTTACGGGTTTTCGGAAGGATGTTGAAGATATGCTGAATATATTCGATGTATTCGTCCTATCTTCAAAATATGAAGGCATGGGCACCTCGATTCTTGATGCGCAGGCGGCGGCAGTGCCCGTGGTCGCCACGGCCGCCGGCGGTATTCCGGAAATTATCGAGCATGGCCGCAACGGACTTCTTGTTGAGCCTCAAAATTCTCAGGCATTGGCTAATGCGATCATGCACCTGTTGGATGATCCCAAACGGAGGCGTGAAATGGTAAAGAAAGGGCTAGAGAAAGTGGTGCAGTTTGGGATAGAACGGACGGTAGAAAAGACAATAAACGTATATAAACAACTAATGTCTGATTCCTGAACGAAGACCTGATGAATTCAAAATAATTATGATACGTTTCATAGCTCCCTAATTCGGGTCGGTTAGGATTGAACATATATTTGGAAACATCTTCGAAGAAAAGACTTTGAGTTGCGAAATGCGATAAACACCTTTATAATCCCACGATCAAAACGATCTAAAACGAGCGAAAAATGGGAAACATTCAGATTCAACCGAAAAACATACTTATTATCCAGACAGCCTATCTTGGGGATGTCATTTTAATCACCCCGCTGATACGTGCGACAAAAGAATGGTTCCCTTATGCTGCCATTGATGTGCTGGTCATCCCGCAAAGCAGCCAGGCTTTAGCTAACAATCCGTATATCCGCAATGTGCTGCTTTTTGATAAGCGCAAACATAAATTCAAGGCTTTTGTGAATACGATCCGGCAAATCCGGAAAGGTCGATACGATCTGGCGATTTCACCACACAGTTCACTGACAACGGCGCTGATCATGGTACTGGGGAGCATAAAACACCGCCTGGGCTTTGATCGCTGGCTGGCCGCCCGTCTGCTTACGATGAAAGTACCGCATTTAAAAAATACACATAAGATCAATAAGAACTTGCATTTGCTGAGTGTTTTCACGGATCGTGCCTTTGGGCGCCAAACGGAAATTTACCCGTCGGAATCGTCTTTAAAAAAATACGGGCGCCTGTCTTCCGGGCTACCTTTTGATGACGGGCCCCTACTGGCCATTGCACCGGGTTCCATTTGGTTCACCAAGAAATGGCCTTACGAATATTACAAGAAACTGGCGAACATGCTTTATCGGGAGCAATTTAATTTGATCTTTATCGGAAGTCCGGAGGAGAAGGCGCTTTGCGAGCAAATTATAGAAGAAAGCGGCATCGAAGCTTTGAATTTTGCCGGAAAGACGACCATTTTGGAATCAGCGGCGGTTATTAAACAATGCCGATTATTGATCTGCAACGACAGCGGCGCCATGCATATAGCCAATGCCGTGGGGACGGATGTGTTTGCCGTTTTCGGCCCCACGGTACGCTCCATCGGTTATTTCCCGTATCGGGCAAATGATAAAGTATTCGAGGTGGATCTGGAATGCCGGCCCTGCAGCAAACACGGTGGGGACGAATGCCCGTTGAAACACCATCGCTGTATGTTCGATGTGAAACCGGAATGGATCTACCGGGAAGTCCAAAAGCGTTTTCAACGGAAAGATGGATCAGAGAGTAAACAAAATGCCGGGATTGCTTAAGCACACATACAATACCTTGATGATGCATATCGGTGCGCGCATCGAAAAAAGACGCTTTAATAAAACACCGATCATCATTGGAGCGAGCCCACGCTCAGGCACGACGATTCTGCTTGCGATTCTGGATGCACATCCGAATGTTTTTGGCATTCCCAATCAGACTTATGCATTTGACGATTGGATTGAACACAAAACGGGCAATGGCAGCGAAGTGGCCGTACGGCCGGCGCGGATCGATCGCCTGTACCGCGAATTTGTCTGGAACCGAATTCCGGCGGGCGTCCATCGCTGGTGCGAAAAAACGCCCAAACATATCCAGTCCTTCGGCAAGATATTAGATTATTTTGATAATAATGCAAAATTAATTCATATTGTCCGCGATGGACGCGATGTGGTAACATCCAAACATCCCAAACACAATCCCGAACAATACTGGGTTCCGATCAACCGTTGGGTGGCAGATGTTCGGGAGGGATTAAAATATCGGGATCATCCGTCGGTATATACATTGCGTTACGAAGATTTAATATTAAATTTTCAGCATACAATGGAGTCGCTGTGCAAATTTCTGGAGGAACCGTTCAGCAGGGAGTTGGAAGATTGGGTCCGTTACACAGCGATCCGAAAGAGTAAACACCTCAATGAACCGGTGCAATCGCTATACCGGCAATCCATTGGCAGGTGGAGGCGGGAAGAGCATGACCGGAGAGTGCAGACGTTTATGAAATCAGACGAAGCGGTTGCGTTTTTAAAAATGTTTCAGTATGAAGTTTAATCAGGTTAATATGAAAAGTGAAAAGAAAAGAATCCTTTTCTACATTGCACAGAATTATTACTGGACCAGCATGGAGCCCATCTACGAAGCATTCCGTGCGGATGAACATTACGATCTGGCCCTTTATCTGGAGAGCAACAGCAAACGGGTTTTAAAAGTGATTCCCGTTTCTCAAAAGAAAAAGTTAGAGAAAAAATACCATGAAAAGGGCTACACCATAAGCAAATCGACAAAAGGGTATGATGCCGTTTTTTGCGGCGCGCCCGTTAAAAAACCAAAGCGTTTTGGCGATGCTATTTTATGCAATGTCGATCATGGGCCGGGCATTAAAACCCTTCGGTATCGTCATTTTCTAAAACAACCCGATACGCAATATGTTTGTTTTCTGGAAGGACCGTACCGCCTTGATAAATTCAAGAAGTATGGGCTGGACAAAATAGAAGCGATTTACGATGTCGGCTTACCCAAGCTGGATGTGTTTTTCAACGGTTTTTATAACCGCGAGCGTATCATTAAACATTATGGCCTCGATCCCCATAAAAAAACCGTTTTATACGCGCCTTCATACAAGCCCACCTCGATATTTGATATCGGTGAACAGGTGGTTCAATTATCCGGGCGCTATAATGTCGTTGTTAAATTACATCCCTATAGCTGGGCCGGGAAGTACGCCTCGCATAATCAACACCTTTTTTTTGAAAATTTGAAAGATCGCTATCCGGACTTTTTTCTTGCCCCGGAAGCCGAGCACAATATCCTGCCGTTCATGTTCATCGCCGATACCATGATCAGCGACGGCTCCAGCGTCATTAATGAGTTTTTAGCGCTGGAGCGCTGTGGCATTATCTACAACCTGAATGATGACCAGCTCAAACATCATGACGGGCAACCGTTGCTTGAGGATAAAAGTTCACAGTGGTTACAAGACGCGTTTATTCATATCAACGATCCCTCGCAAATCGAGCAGGCGGTCGGGGAAGCCCTCAATCCCACGACAAAACGGTTAGAACAAATCAAAAAGGATAAGGCTTATATATTTTCATATACGGACGGCCGATCATCCCGGCGCGTTAAACAGACCGTTGATGCACTTCTAAAGCAAAAAGGATAAACAGTTGGAATTGATAAGAACAGGTATTATACTCGCCGCCGGACGCGGCAGTCGAATGAAAGAAATGAGCCTGGAACGGCCCAAACCGATGACCGTTGTTAATCATACCACGATCATCGATAATCTTATCCGGCAGTTGATTGAAACCGGACTGAAACGAATTGTTGTCGTAGTCGGCTATATGGCCGAAAAATTAGTCGGCCATTTGGAGGAAGCGTTTAACGGTCGTGTGGAGCTCTCTTTCGTGCATAACACCATTTACGATCGTACTAATAATATTTATTCACTTTGGTTGGCAAAGCCGTATCTTGAAAACGGTTTTTATCTTTTTGAAGCCGATGTTTTTTGTGATGATCGTATGATTGAGCAATTTATTCGTCATGCTGCAGAGAACATTATATTGGTGGGACCCTATCAGAGGAATATGGAGGGAACCGTTGTAGAGTTGGATTCCGATGGCAAGGTGCGTAACATGTATCTCAAAAAAGATCAAAACGTTACCTTTGATTATTCCGATAAATACAAAACCATAAATTTTTACCGAATCGATAAACGGATCGCCAGTAAATTCTTCATTCATAAACTGGAAGAACACATTCGAAACGAGGATGTAAATTCCTATTATGAACGAATCATCAAAGAAGCCGTAGAAAAGGGTTATCGTTTTGAAGGTTTGGTTATCGAAGACGAGAAATGGTGGGAAATTGATAACCATGATGATTTGGAGATAGCGCAAACGATGTTCGGTAAAAAGCATTCGTCCTGATATTCAAAACACAGTAAACCGGTTTAAGGCGCCGCATGCATCTTTATTTAAAAATATTGCAATTTTTAAAACCGTACTGGAAAGCTCTGGTGCTTTCCACGTTATTGACCGTCCTGTACGTCCTTTTCAATAATTTGTCTATCTGGATTTCGGTGGATTTTGTGCGGGAACTGTTTGATCCCCGCTACGCCCAAACCGAGATGGTTGAACAGAAGGATACCGGAAGTGATCAGGCTGCCCAAAGCCCGGAAGAACAGATACGCGAAATGGTTAATATAGGCGATGAGACAAGCTTATATGAAAAAATCAATGTAACCATAAAATCTGTCATCATTCAGGAAAACCGTTACGACACCCTTAAAATTGTGTGTTTGGTTATATTTTTAAGCTTCTTATTAAAAAACCTAATGCATTACGGCCATAAAGTGATTCTAAATTATGTTGAGGTAAGGGTTATTGTCAATATTCGCAATAAGTTACAGCAGCGACTTTTGCACCTGCCCCTGTCGTATTTTCACAAAAAACATTCCGGGAATCTCACATCAATTGTCTTTAATGATGTCAACGCCCTGAACAGCGTGTTTGATAAAACATTCGGCAAAATGATTCTTTCGCCCATTCAGATTCTTGCCAACGTATTTATCCTTGTAATGATCAGCTGGAAACTTTCGCTGATCACATTCATTGTCGTGCCGGTCAGCGCGTTTGTCATTTTCAAAATCGGACAAAGCATGCGCCGTAAAAGTCGGCGTGTATTCAGCCAGATTGCGGATGTGGTCTCTACTTTTCAAGAAGCTGTATCGGCGATTAATATTGTCAAGATATTTACCAACGAGCAACTGGAGTACCAAAAATTCAGGGATAGCAACGACAAATTTTTCAAGAGGCTGTTTCGCGCCAATAAACTTAAATTTGCTACCTCGCCGATTAATGAAATCCTGTTTGTACTGATATTGATCGCCTTGTTATGGTACGGCGGTAATATGGTGTATTCCAATACCGGCCTCTCGGCCGAAGATTTTATTCGCTTTCTTGTGTTTCTCTTTACGATGTTCAAACCGATCAAAGATTTATCGGGCATAAATAATGTGTTGCAAACAGGAATGGCGGCTTCGGAACGGATCTTTGGAATAATTGATAGCGAGCCTGAGGTGTATGATAAACCGGGCGCCGTGCCCATCGCGCCATTGAAAAAGCAGGTACGCTATGAAGATGTTTCTTTTAAATACCATCCGGAAGGTGACTTTGCCCTGCAAGATATCAATCTTACCGTTAACAAAGGCGAGATGGTTGCGTTTGTCGGCCCCAGCGGCTCCGGCAAAACGACCATGATTAATTTATTGCCGCGCTTTTACGATGTAATCGGCGGTCGCATCACGATTGATGGCGTGGATATTCGCAATGTTAAACTGCACTCTCTGCGCAGGCAAATGAGCATCGTAACCCAGGAAACGGTTTTGTTCAACGATACCGTTCGTACCAATATCGCTTACGGTCTGCAAGACGTTCCCGAAGAGAAGATTATCGCTGCGGCAAAAATGGCCAACGCCTGGGATTTTATTAAGGAAATGGAAAAAGGATTGGACACGCATATCGGTGAGCGTGGTTTGCGTTTGTCGGGAGGTCAGAAACAACGGCTTTCCATAGCCCGGGCCGTATTGAAAAATCCGTCTATCTTAATATTAGATGAAGCCACATCTTCTCTGGACACGGAATCCGAACGGCTGGTACAGGATGCCATTGACCATTTACTGGAGCAGCGCACGGTGTTTGTCATAGCGCATCGACTCTCTACCATCCAAAATGCCACTAAAATTGTGGTTTTGAATCGCGGGCGAATTGAAGGCGTTGGACCGCATTTGGAACTTATTAACCAAAGTACGTTATACAAAAATCTATATGAAAAACAATTGCTCACCCAACCGGTTTAAGGATTGCATGTTACATATGACTAACAATGAATCAGCTCGCTTGTACCCGAGAACGTTTACAATTCGGATTATCGTGGTGTTTTTGATCGCCGTATCCACAGTACGGACGCAACCGTTAAGCACTGATGTCGATTCCGTTGCCGCTGAACCTCCGGCAATCGACCCCCCGGTGATCGCTCATAATGCTTTCGATGTCGGCGAAAAACTGACCTTTAAAATTCGCTACGGATTCATTCGTGCCGGCACTGCCGAAATGAAGGTTATGGATCGCACCCGCTATAATGGTGAAGAGGTGTATCATATCCAGACAACCGCACGTAGCGTTTCAGCCTTCGATTGGTTCTATAAGGTGCGCGACGTCGTGAATACTTACATGGATGCCCGCGGTCTTTATCCCTATCGCTACGAGAAGATATTAAGAGAAGGGGGGTATAAGGCCGACTTATTTGTCGATTTCTTCCATCTTGATTCCCTGGCAAAAGTAGAATTTAAACGCTATGATGATGGCGAGAATCTCAAAAAACGAAAAGAATACGATGTAAAAATTCCGCCGTTTAGTCGCGATGTCTTGTCGGCCTTTTATTATGTACGTACCCGGCAACTTTATGTGGGCGATCCCATTCAATTAACCAGCCACGAAAAAGATAGCGTTTATAATATGGAAGTAAAAATATATAAGCGCGAAACCATCGAGGTGGAAGCCGGTAAATTTCGGTGTTTAAAAGTAGAACCTCTGTTACAGGGCGAGGGCATTTTTAAACAAAAAGGTCGGCTGCTCATCTGGTTAACCGACGATGAACTCAAAATTCCGGTGCAAATGAAAAGCAAAGTGGTGGTGGGGCACATCACTTCGGAATTAAAGAAAATTGAAGGCGTAAACCGCCCGATACCGGCCCAACTCAATTGAGGGTTGCCGCTCATGTTAGTGACCGAGGATCTCTGTTGAATTAACGGAATACGATCGGCTTTAAACAGGCAGGGTTGCCCAACTCGATTGATTCTTTTTTCAGTCACATTTTCTCTCATCAAGAATCCGGTTCCCTCTCGGATACAAAATACGACTAAATTAGTCGGTTTTTAGCCGAAGCAGGAATAAAATTTAAAATTTTTAAATTACATTAAGCGAAATTTGATCGAAACAGCGAATTGCAAAATCGAATGGAGGTTGTTATGTCACACGTATTGCCTGATTTACCTTATGCTCACGATGCGCTGGAACCGTATATCGATGCGCGTACGATGGAAATCCATCACGGAAAACATCATGCCGGCTACGTTAATAAATTGAATGCTGCATTGGAAAAACATCCGGAATTAAAAGACCAACGTCTTGACGACCTGCTTAAACGTTTGAGCAGTGTACCTGAAGACATTCGCACGGCTGTACGCAATAATGGAGGCGGCCATTGGAATCACGCTTTCTTCTGGCCGGTTATGGGACCGAACGGCAGCGGACAGCCGAGCGGCGAGCTTGCCAATGCCATAAACCAGACTTTCGGATCGTTTGACCAGTTTAAAGAACAGTTTGTCAATGCCGGCGTCGGGCGATTTGGTTCCGGTTGGGCCTGGCTAGTGGTAAAAGACGGCGGAAACCTTGAAATCGGCTCCACTCCCAACCAGGATAATCCACTGATGGATATTTCCGAGTTTAAAGGACAGCCTATTCTCGGCGTCGATGTCTGGGAGCACGCCTACTATTTGAAATACCAGAATCGTCGCGCAGAATATCTGGATGCTTTTTTTAGTGTTATCAACTGGGATGCGGTTGCCGATAAATTTGTGAATTTCAAATAAAGCGCATAAAACGCATAAAAGCACCTCCGAAAACCCGGGCCTCACGTCCGGGTTTTTTTGTTTACTTTTATATGGTGATAACGAAAGAAATTTACTAATGGTGTAGATGTATTGATATTTACGACAACTGACCCGTATGTTAAGCATTAATCAAATGCGAATGTTAATTGAGATGATTATATCGGTAATACGAACCGATCACTCAATTAGTATTCTAAAATATGAACAATTTACAGCATGTTAAGTGATATCTTATTGTGTGGAAATAGGTCGCGATAATAGCGAAATTTACACACGTTAAATTTGCGTAAATACATTTGCATCAGGGCTGAAGCTAAGTTAAATTAATTATTTGTCCTGTGTAAAAGTGGGTCATTGTTACCCACTTTTTTGTTATAAGGAGTAAAGGTGTGGATGTTAAGGGTAAGTTGGAAAATATTGCACGCGAAGCTTGCGAGGCGCACAATTTGATTTTGGTGGAAGTGCGGGTAAGAGGCAATAAACAACAACCTATTTATGAGGTTTTTGCCGACAGCGAGCAAGGGATCACGCTTGGTCAGTGCGAAGAGTTAACCCGTACCATTCAGGATGAGATGGATATGGATGAGGATTTTAATGTAAACTATCGGCTGGATGTATCTTCGCCCGGTGTTGACCGGCCGTTGGTTTACGATTATGAATTCAAAAAAAACCGTGGACAAATGTTAGAAGTTAACTACGATAGCGAAGGCAAAGACGAAAGCATTAAAGGCAAATTGATTGATTTTGACGAACAAATCATTAAAATTGAACGGAAAAAGGACCTGGTTGAAATACCGAGGCAGTCTATCAAGAAAGCCAAGGTTCATATCCAGTGGTAATTTTTTGGAGGAAGCTCGGCCGTCATGAATAGCGAAATAATGGAAGCCATCACGCAAATTGCAAAAGACAAGCGTATCGAAAAAGAATATTTACAAGATATATTAGAAAAAATATTTCTTGGCATGATAGAGAAAAAATACGGACATACGGATAACTTCGACGTCATCGTCAATATCGATAAAGGCGATATCGAAATTTATCAGGAGAAAACGGTGGTGGAGGACGTCGAAGATCCGGTAAGTGAAATTGATTTAGAGTCGGCGCGTAAAATTGATCCCGATGCCGAAATGGGTGAGGAAGTGGTCGAGGTAATCGAACCCATTAGTTTTGGCAGACGCGCGATTCTATCGGCCAAGCAAAATTTAAATCAAAAAATCCGTGATTTCGAACGCGAGCAGATGCTCGATGAATATAAAAATCGCATCGGTGAAATCATCATCGGAGATATTCATCAGGTACAGAAACGCGGTATGTATATCAATCTTGATAAAACCGAGGTTTATCTGCCGCGTGAAGAACAGATTCAGGGCGAGCGCCTGCGCCGCGGGCAAACGGTGCGTTGTTTGATCAAAGAAATCCGCGAACAGCAGGGACGCGGACCGGAGATCATTGTCAGTCGTGCCGATCCCCGATTTTTGATACGCTTATTCGAACTGGAAGTGCCCGAAATTTATGACGGTATTGTTGAAATTAAAGGCGTATCACGGGAAGCCGGCGAACGCTCCAAAATAGCGGTGGAATCGATTGATCGCCGTATTGATCCTGTTGGTGCATGCGTTGGTATGAAAGGCGTTCGAATACAGGCGGTTGTGCGCGAACTGAACAACGAAAAAATCGATATTATAAATTTTTCCAATGAACCTGAGATATTCATAACCCGCGCGTTAACGCCCGCAAAACCCAATAAAATAATCGTTAATGATGAAGATAAAATGGCGGTTGCGATTATCGATGACGAACAGATGTCTGTCGCCATCGGAAGAAACGGCGTTAATCTGAGGCTCGCTTCGGAACTCACGGGTTTTCAGATCGAACCGGTAAAAGAATCCGAATTTTCAGAAGAAGAACGAGAAGGTTCGGTGGAGCATACGACGATCGGTGATGTGGATGAACTCTCCACCCATGTGAAAAAGATGCTTACGGCTGCAAATCTGGAAGAAATAACGGAAATTTACGGTAAAGGCAAAGAAGGGTTGATGGCTCTGCCGGGAATCGGCGAGAAAACGGCCGAGAAAATTATGGATGCCCTTGAATACTATTTGCCGGAAGATTACGAAGCCGGGGAGACGGAAGACGAGGAAGAAGAAGAGGAGAACGGCTGACCAATCAACCGAGATGCATTCGTTCAGACAAGTGAGTCAATTGTGGATGAAGTGACGGGAAAGCATTCAAAAATAAAGAATTAATTAGAGACATAAGTTCGAACACATAGAATGTGTTCGCGAAAGGGTAATGAGTAATAAACTTGAAATAATTTCAGCGGGGTGAGCACACATTTATGGCTGCTGTTAAAAAGAAATATAAAATTTTTAAAATTTGTAAAGAGTTGAATCTGGCCAGTGAAACCATTATCAACTTTTTAGACGAAAAAGGCATAAAGGTGTCCTCCGGACCGAATGCTTCCGTCCCCGAAGATGTGTACGTGGAAATATTAGAGCGTTTTGCCACCGACAAAGAAAAAGCGGAAAGACTAAAAGCGCGCAGGCAAAGTCAGTCTGAAAAAACACCGGAACAGCAAGAGGCGGAGATTCAGGCGGAAGCCAAGGAAGATTCTGCATATTTAAAGGCCCTCAGGCAATCAATCGAGCAAGGCGTTGAAGCCCTTTCCCGGAGCCAGGAAGAGGAAGAGAAGCGCAAAAAAGAAGCCGAAAAGGCGGCCGCGGAAAAAACGAAAGCTGCCAAACAGGCTGCGAGCCGCAAGGCGGCAGAAAAAGCAGCTCAGGAAGAAGCGGAAGCCGAAAAAGAACGTGTAGAGGCGCGTAAAAAGAAAGAAAAAGAAGAAGCCGAAGCAAAGAAAGATAAAAAGGAAGCAAAAGAAACAGACGCCGACCGCAAGAAAACCAAAAAGAAAAAAGAAGAAGAGCCTGCTCAGGAAACAAAAGAGGCGGCGGAAGCCGAGAAGGCACCGCAGTTAGAAGAAGAGACGGAGCAGGAAAAAGAGTCTAAAACCAAGAAAAAAGATAAGAAGAAGAAAAAGGAAGAAGAAGAGGAGATTTCGGAAAAAGAACGTAAGCGTCGTAAAGCGATGGAGATGATTCGTAAGGAGAAGGATAGTCGCCGCGCCGCCGCTAAAACCGAAAGCGATGAAGAAGGCAAAAAGAAGAAACGCAGAGGAAAAAAGCAAAAGAAACGCAGCCAGGTAGACTTGAAAGAGGTGCAAGACACCGTCAAGAAAACCCTGGCCTCTATGGAAACCAAGGGGCGTAAACCCAAGAAACAGAAAAAGACCAAATCGCAGGATGAAGAGAGAGAAGATGATAAGGTAATAAAAGTTACCGAATTCATTTCGGCCAGTGAATTAGCGAATTTGATGGATGTATCGGTAGCGGAAATCATAACAAAGTGTCTTGAAATGGGATTGGTGGTATCGATTAACCAAAGGCTGGATATCGATACGATCACACTCCTGGCGGAAGAATACGGCTTTCACGTCGAGGAACAATATGTAAATGAGTTCGTGGAGGAAGAGGAAGAAGAAGAAGAAGAAATTAAACAGAATGAAGAAGATCTGACGCCGCGGGCGCCTATTGTAACCATTATGGGACATGTGGATCACGGGAAAACTTCTCTGCTGGATCAATTACGTCGCAGCAATATCGTAGGGGGCGAAGCCGGGGGCATCACGCAGCACGTTGGAGCCTATGAAGTGGAATATGAAGGTAAACGCATCACTTTCCTCGATACCCCCGGACACGAAGCATTTACAGCGATGCGCGCCAGGGGGGCGCAGGTTACCGACGTGGTTATTTTGATTATTGCAGCTGACGATGCAGTTATGCCACAAACCGTGGAAGCATTGGATCATGCCAAGGCCGCCGGTGTAAAGATTGTAATTGCCATCAATAAAATTGATAAACCAAACGCAAATTCGGAACGGATCAAACAACAATTAGCCGAGCGCGATGTTTTGGTTGAAGATTGGGGCGGCAGCTATCAATGCGCGGAGCTTTCCGCTAAAAGCGGTGAGGGCATTTCGGAGCTTCTCGAAAAAGTTCTTTTGGAAGCAGAGATGCTGGAACTCAAGGCGAACGCCAATAAGTACGCCTCCGGCGTCGTCATCGAATCGCGCCTGGACCGCGGAAAAGGACCCATTGCCACCGTATTGGTGGAAGACGGAACCCTGAAAGTGGGCGATAATTTCGTAGCCGGTAATCAATACGGTAAAGTGCGCGCCCTCTTGAATGAGCGCGAAGAACGTCTGGATTCGGTAGGCCCGGCGCAGCCGGCGCTGGTCATTGGATTTACGGGCGTCGCTCAGGCCGGAGATCGATTAATCGTGATGGCGGATGAAAAGAAAGTAAAAGAGATCAGTAATAAGCGCCAGCAGCTTAAGCGCGAACAGGATGCAAAGCAAGTGAAGATGATGACGCTGGATCAGATTTCAGAGCAAATCAAAACCGGAGAAGTGGAAGAATTACCGGTGCTTATTAAAGCAGATGTGGATGGTTCAGCCGAAGCGATTGCCGATGCGCTTTTTAACCTGAATACGGATGAAGTACGCGTGAATGTTGTCCGTAAGGCTGTGGGGCCCATTTCGGAATCGGATGTGTTGCTGGCATCCGCCTCCGGAGCGGTCATCATTGGTTTCCATGTGCGTGCAAATCCCCAGGCCCGCGAACTGGCCACTCAGGAAAGCGTGGATATACGAATTTATCGCGTAATCTACGACGCCATTAACGATATAAAGATGGCGCTTGAGGGCTTGTTGGAGCCAAGCAGCGAAGAACATGTGGTTGGCGCCGCCGAGGTTCGGGAAACATTTAAGATTTCTAGAATTGGAACCATCGCCGGATGTTATGTTACACAGGGCAAGATCAAGCGCAATAACCAAATTCGCGTTGTCAGGGATGATGTGGAAATATATGACGGTTCTATTGCGTCTTTAAAGCGATTTAAAGAAGACACAAGAGAGGTTGCCTCAGGATTTGAGTGCGGCATCCAGGTTGATAATTTCAACGATATTAAAGTCGGTGATGTGATTGAAGCCTATGAAATGGTCGAGGTTAAGCGCCATTTAGAGTAACAGGTCATGATTCTCGGATTATTGACGGTCGAGATTTTAATTCCGGCCAGTACATCATTAAAAGATAAACGGGTCATTCTCAGAAGTATTAAAGAACGTTTACGCAAAAAGTTTAACGTTTCTGTTGCGGAGGTGGATTTTCAGGATAAATGGAAACGTTCGCGTCTTGCGGTTGCTACGGTTTCTGCGAAGCGCAAGTATGTAGAGGAAACGCTGTCTAAGATCTTTCAAAATCTCGACGGCGATTTTAAATTTGAAATCATTCATTATGAATTTGAGTATTCAAGCGATGGCTGACCAACGAAGAATTCAGCGATTTGCCGATATGATCAAACGCAGCCTCGGCCAAATTATTGAACAGCGGCTCAAAGATCCTGACAAGGGTTTTATAACAATTACGCATGTAAAAGCATCTCCCGATTTACGGGTTGCTACTGTCTATTACACCGTGCTGGGCAGCGAAGAGCAAAAACAGAAAAGTCAGGCCGTTCTGCAACGATCGAAATCGTTTTTGAAAAATGAATTAAAGCCGCATATTACAACGCGCTGGATGCCCGAACTGCGGTTTTTTTATGATGATGTTCAGGAAAACGCCGCACGGATTGATTCGATAATAAATAAAATCAAACATGACGATACCGATCATAAAGAAGAATAAAGAAGCAGCCGCTCAGGATTTATCGGGCGGATTCGTTGTTCTTATAAATAAAGAAACGGACTGGACATCGTTCGATGTCGTAAAAAAGCTGCGAAGCTTTTTAAAGATTAAGAAAGTGGGGCATGCGGGTACGCTGGATCCTTTTGCTACGGGTTTAGTGGTAATCGGTGCCGGGCGCGCTACAAAGCGGTTACAGGATTTCACGGAGTTGCCCAAAACTTACGACGCCCTCATTCGCCTGGGCGTAGCTACCGAAAGCTATGACCGTACCGGGCGGATAACCGCTGAACAGGACTGTAGTTCCATAACCCTGAAGGATATCAAACAAAAACTATCCAAAATGCAGGGTACGATCCGGCAGATTCCGCCCATGTTTTCGGCCAAACGCGTAAACGGGGTAAGGCTTTACAAACTGGCCAGACAAGAAAAAACGGTTGAGCGCCAGCCGGTAACCGTGCAGGTATACGAAACGCAGATTCTTGAATGGCAAAATCCTTATCTGCATCTCCAATGGCGTGTCTCCAAGGGCACATATATACGATCTCTGGCCCATGATCTGGGGCAGATGCTGGGCGTCGGCGGCCATTTACAGGAGTTAACACGCACGGCAATAGGACAATACGCTTTGCAAAATGCAATGACGATCAGGGAATTCATGCAATACTGGAACGAATTGAGCTCGGTTTATGATGGACGTCATTGAAGGACTGGAAAACGCAAAAACGCAGGATAGTGTGGTAACCATCGGAACATTTGATGGTGTGCATCTGGGACATAGACAGATAATCAATCGGGTGGTAAACGTAGCGCGCGAAAAAGCATTAACATCGACCATGCTGACATTCGAACCGCATCCTAAAATGGTGGTGAATCCGGCAGCAAAAGATCAGGTAAAAATTCTAACCACCCTCGATGAAAAGATCAAAGCTTTAAGGCAACTGCATCTGCAACGACTGATCGTTATTAAATTCGATCAATCATTTGCTCAAACGGGTTATGAGCCTTTTGTGAAAGATATTTTGATGCAACAGGTCGGAGCAAAGCATATTGTCGTCGGGTACGATCATGCCTTTGGAAAAAACCGTGAAGGAAACTACGCCGGTTTGCAGGTATTGAGCCGTAAGTATCAATTCGGACTGGATAAAGTGCAACCCTATGAAATGGAAAACCATGTTGTAAGCAGCTCTCTGATCCGAAAAGCGGTTGCCTCAGGAGATGTTGCAAAAGCAAGCGCCTGGTTAGGCCGAAGGTTTACATTGAGCGGACGCGTTACAAGGGGCAGCGACCGCGGTAAAAGTCTTAATTTTCCTACCGCCAATATATCTCCGGATAATCCCAATAAATTAATTCCGGCGCGCGGCGTTTATGCGGTGGATGTCATAGTTGAAGGAAAAACATACAAAGGTATGTTAAACATCGGCTATCAACCGACCTTCAATCCCGACCAATCGCAGTTATTTGTGGAAGTACATATTTTGAATTTCGAACGCGATATTTATGATCAAAAGATTCGCATAGAATTTAAACAGAGACTTCGCGACGAGAAAAAATTTGATTCCCGCGAAGCTTTGATCGAACAATTGGAAAAGGATAAAGAACAAAGTTTACGGCTATAAAAATATATTTTATTTGGAGGGATATCATGGCTTTAACCAAAGAACAGAAGCAAGAATTAGTAAAAAAATTTGGTGAAAATGCGGAAGACAGCGGCAAAACGGAAGTTCAGATAGCCATTTTAACCGAACGCATTAAATATTTAACGGAACATTTAAAGACGCAAAAAAAAGACCATCACTCCCGGCGCGGTTTGCTTAAACTGGTTGGGCAGCGTCGACGTCTTTTGCGTTACCTGGCCAATGAAAACATTACACGGTATCGCGATTTGATTTCGAAGCTTGGAATCCGCCGTTAGAAATGGACACACGGAACACACAGATTGAATATGTCTTGGAGGAGAAATGATTATTAATAAAACGATTGAAATAGGTGGACGCACATTAGAGGTAGAGACCGGCAAAATGGCCAAACAGGCCAGTGGAGCGGTGCTGGTAAGACAGGGCGATACGCTTGTACTGGTTACAGCGGTAGCGTCGGAAGATGCGATAGAAGATCGCGGTTTTTTCCCATTGAGTGTGGAATATCGCGAAAAAACGTTTTCTGCGGGAAAAATTCCCGGCGGTTTTATTAAAAGGGAGGGGCGCCCGACCGAGAAAGAGATCCTGTCGGCGCGGCTTATTGATCGCCCAATTCGCCCACTGTTTCCGGATAATTATCTGCACGAGGTTCAAATTATGGCCAGTGTATTGTCCATGGACAAGGAAAACGAGCCGGACGTTCTGGCTGGCCTGGGTGCGTCGGCGGCTTTACTGATTTCCGATATTCCGTTTGCCGGCCCCATAGCGACTGTACGTGTCGCCAAAGTGAACGGTCAGTTTCAAATCAATCCGACGCTCGATATGGTGGAAGAGGCCGAGCTGGAGTTGGTTGTGGCCGGTTCACAGGAATCCATCGTTATGGTGGAAGGCGAAGCAAGAGAGGCGTCGGAAGAAGATGTTCTTGGAGCTATTGATGAAGCGCATACGGCGATAAAAGAACTCATCGCTTTGCAGAAAGAACTTGCGGCCGAACTCGAAATCACAAAACAAACCGTTGAGGAAAAAGCACTGCCTGAAGGCCTTGAAGAAAAAGTCAGTGCGATGGGTTTACCGAAAATTAAAGAAGCCATCCGCATTCATGATAAAAAACAGCGCACGAAAGCCTTAAAACAAGCCGTTGAAGAGGTGGTTACGGAACTTGAAGAAACATATCCGGAATCCGAAATGATCATCGCCAAACTGATGCACGAGATGGAAAAGAACGAAGTACGTTCGATGATCATCAAAGATAAAGTGCGTCTGGATGGCAGGGGCTATGATGAAATCCGACCTATCAATGTAGAAGTGGGATTATTACCGCGAACCCATGGTTCGGCTCTTTTTACGCGTGGGCAAACACAGGCGCTGGGTATTGTTACCCTAGGCACCAAAGCCGACGAACAAATAGTGGAGGCGCTGGAAGGCGAGAGTTCAAAGAAATATCTCCTGCACTATAACTTTCCGCCCTTTTGTACGGGAGAAGTTAAACCGATCCGGGGCGTTAGCCGGCGGGAAATCGGTCATGGCAATCTGGCCGAGCGTGCATTAGCGCCGATCTTACCCAACTCGGATAAATTTCCCTACACCATTCGCATCGTATCGGAAATTCTGGAATCCAACGGATCTTCCTCCATGGCGACAGTCTGCAGCGGATCGATGGCGCTAATGGATGCGGGCGTTCCGGCCAAGAGCACCGTGGCAGGTATTGCAATGGGCTTGATCAAAGAAGATGATGAGGTAGCCATACTCTCGGATATCCTTGGCGATGAAGACCATTTGGGCGACATGGATTTTAAAGTGGCGGGTACCGCCGCTGGAATCACCGCCGTACAAATGGATATCAAAATTGCAGGTATTTCGCGTGATATTATGTCCCGGGCCTTACAACAGGCTAAAGAGGGTCGGGAATATATAATGCATAAAATGGAAGCCGCTATCGATAAACCGAGGGATGAGATCAGTCGTTATGCACCGCGTATTCTGGAAATCCAGATACCGGTGAGCAAAATCGGTATGGTCATTGGTCCGGGCGGTAAGACGATTCGGGAAATAACCGATCGTTACGACGTGAATATTGATATCGAACCCGATGGAAGGGTGTTAATCGCCTCTGCGGATGTGGAAGCTGCTGAAAAAGCGCGTGAGATAGTTCAAAGCATGACGGCTGAAGCCGAAGTGGGCAAAGCTTATAAAGGCGTGGTTAAACGCGTCAAAGATTTCGGTGCATTTGTTGAAATTTTACCGGGCCAGGAAGGTATGGTGCATATATCAGAACTGGAAATCAATCGAACCAACCGCGTTTCTGACGTCGTGAAGGAAGGCGATGAAATCGATGTGATCGTCACCAAAATCGATCAGGATGGTAAAATAGCCCTGAGCCGTAAAGCGTTTCTCAAACGTCAACAAAGCGGGAACAATTAAAACAACTATCGAAGATGGCTGAGCATCAGCAACCGATCAAAAAAACCATACTGGATAACGGTCTTACGGTTATAAGCGAATTTTTGCCCGCCGTAAGATCGGTTTCCGTCGGCGCCTGGATCAATGTGGGTTCCCGTTATGAGTGTGCTGCACAGAACGGGATTACTCATTTTCTCGAGCACATGGTGTTCAAGGCGACACGAAAGCGGAGCGCCCTTAAAATTGCCCAGGCGCTTGAAGATTTGGGCGGCTCATTGAACGCCTATACCAGTAAAGAGCTTACGGTATTTTACACGCACGCGCTCGATTCCCACCTTTCCATCAGTATTAACGTACTCGCCGACTTAATTTGTAATCCATTGTTCCGGCCTAAAGATATTGAGCGCGAACGGCAGGTGATTCTTGAAGAAATTAACGCCGTTAAAGATACACCGGATGAATACATTATTGATGTCTTTCAAGAAAAACTGTTCCCCGACCAATCACTGGGATACCCTATTTTGGGCAAAGAGGAAACGGTAGCAAATTTTAACCGCGATCAATTGCTCGATTACTGGAAACGTTATTATGTGCCGGGTAATATTGTTCTGAGTGCGGCCGGCAACGTGAAACACGAACGACTGGTTCAGCTGGCCCAACGCTATTTTCACTTTAAGAATGAACCGCTGAATGTTGAATTGCAAAAACCAAAAACGGCAGAGCCGTTTGATATCCGTATGGAAGAATCCGTCTCTCAGGCCCATATTTGCGCCGGTTTGGAAGGATTGTCCTATCTTACGGATGAACGCTATCAGTTAATTGCGCTTAATTCGTATCTTGGAGGCGGGATGAGTTCGCGCCTGTTTCAGCGTATCCGGGAAAAACACGGCCTGGCTTATGCCGTTTATTCTTTCGTAGAGTTTTTCAGAGATACGGGTATGATCAGTTTTTATATTGGCACCGATCGCAATAATCAGCAGCGCGCTCTGGATTTACTCTATAAAGAAATCAGACGCGTAACCGAGAAAAAAATCGGAAAAAATACAGTACACAAAATACGTGAACAATTGAAAGGCAATTTTTTGTTGGGTCTCGAAAGTTCGCATCGAAGAATGACGCGCCTGGCAAAAAGTGAAATCTATTACGGACGTCAGATTGATCTTGAAGAGATCATTCAGAAGATTGATGCAATTACCCCGGAGTCCCTTTTGGTATTTGCCCGAAGTGTATTGGCGACTGATAAATTTAATGTTATACGTATCGCTCCCGAACTTTCCTGAAGTTTAATCTAAATCCGCGAGGTTGTTTACTCACCCCAAAGAAAAGGCGGATATCATGCTCAAAGTTGGCGTTTTAAAAGAGATCAAGCAGTTCGAAGGCCGGGTTATGCTTACCCCCGAAGCCGTTAAAGTATTAACACGCAACGGCATTGAGGTTGTCGTCGAAAATGGGGCCGGCGAGGCTTGTCGATTTGATGATATCCAGTATGAACGCGCCGGTGCACTCATACTGCCGACCATGGAAAAAGTAATGGATCAGGCCCGGCTTTTGTTACAGGTACAGCCGCCGCAACCCATCGAATATGAATTGTTAAATCAGGATCATACGCTCATTTCATTTATGAATATTGTGCAAAAACCTGAACGCATGAAGGCACTTCTGGAAACAAAAGCCACTTATGTCAGTGTGGAGTTATTACAGGACACAAACGGCCGTTATCCCATATTAATGGGCATGAGTGCTATTGCGGGAAGAATGGCAATCTATCAGGCTGCTCAATTATTAACCATTCCTGCCGGCGGCAAAGGCAAATTACTATCGGGTGCCGAAATTGTGAAACCTGCCAATATTACCATTCTCGGCGCAGGCATGGTCGGACGCACGGCCGCCAAACAAGCATTAGACAACGGCGCAAACGTAAACTTACTCAGTTTGAAAGAAGAAAAGGTTCAGGATCTAAAAAGAGCATATCCCCGGGCGCGTATCGATGTATTTGATTACGATCGTTTACGTGAACTGCTTCCGCAATCCGATGTCTTTATTGTTGCCGTGTATTCGTTGAAAAAAACATATGATATTTTTATCGATAAGGAGACAATCGCATTGATGAGCGAGGGCAGTGTGGTCATAGACATGTCGGTTGAGCAGGCTCAGATCGTGGAAACGTCACACGTAACCAGCCACGATCAGTCCTCCTATATTATCGACGGCATCGTACACTATTGCGTGCCCAATGTGGCGTCCATAGTACCACAAACATCGAGTCGTATTATCGCAAAACGCATCCTTCCATTTGTGAAACATCTTGCTAAAAAAGGATTGAAGGAAAGCCTTGATGAAGAGCCGGGACTTGTGCCCGCCCTGACGATTTATAAAGGAAAAATTACAAACCGAAAGATGGCCGATCTTCACAACATGGAATTTTACAATATTTATGAACTGATGGAATTAAATTTGTAGGCCACTGGAAAGTCGGACCCATAAACGCGATTAGGCAAACATGGAAATATACCGGATTCCTATTATTAATTATCACAAAGTGGAACCGCAAAGGGATGTGGGGCTGACCAGCCGGCGACCTGTGGATTTCTGCAATGATATGCGGCTTTTAGCGAACCTGGGCTATACATCATTGACCTTCCGGGACATATCCATCCTGCAAACATGGCCTGCAAAACCAATTATCATAACCTTTGACGACGGCTATGAGTCGGTTTACCATCACGCTTTACCCGTAATGAAAGCCTATGGTTTTAAAGGCGTTGTTTTTATCCCGGCCGGTTATATCGGCCGGGACAATGATTGGGATGTACAATTTGGCAACAAACGCTTCAAGCATTTGAGCCTTAGCCAATTAAAGGTTTTGGTTGACGATGGTTTTGAGATCGGATCGCATGGGATTTCACACCGGCCGTTTACAGCTCTGGATGAAGAAAGACTGTATCAGGAGTTGTCCGAAAGTAAATATATTTTGCATGAGATAACGGAAACGCCGGTCATCACGATTTGTTATCCATTCGGTCGTTTTAATAACCGTATTATTCGCGCAGTAAACGCATGCGGTTACCGCTTTGGACTGGCGTCTTTACACTACCGTAAAATAAAATCACAGCAGGCTCTTTATAAACTAAGACGATTCAATATATATCGTCATGACAGGCAGGCATCGATCGAAAAGAAAATCGGGGCAGCCTACAATTCGCCCCTTGCGTGGCGGGATTGGCTGATTCAGAAAGGCGGTTACGCTACATCCGTCTATCAGCTTTTAAAAGAAAAACCATTACTTGATCCGGTCAATTTAAATTATATGGCACAGGAACTAAAGGAATGAATGATTCGAAACGTGCGGGGCAACTCACAAAAGCCTCCATCAAGCGCTGGTTGCCGTTCATAGTGTTGGTAAGCGCCGCCCTGGTGTTTAGCGCTTACCTTCTTATATCCGAGGGCGACAGCTCTTACCGTCCCATGACTTCCGATCCGAAGCGTATCTATATTGAAGCCTGCGTGCAATGTCATGGCAATCGCGGCCAGGGCACGGGATTACTATATCCGGCTTTCGAACCCGAAACAATGACGCTGCGGAGCACAAAACAGGCCATCCGGGACGGCGCATTTCTTATGCCGGCCTTTAAGCATATCAAAGGCGATACCTTGCATCAACTGGCTGAACACGTCTTGAGACTGGGTAAGAAGCTTTCTTCTTCGGCGCCGCGGTAGGCACGACAAATGGTTTGTATCAGGTAGGTATTGTTCCAATGTACGTAAAAATTTTGATTTTAATTACCAATGCGAAGTCAGATAGCTATTTACTTTGAGAGGCAGAAGCTGTATCCGGCTTTACAATGATAAACGGAAGGAGTCGATATGTTTATCGGTTGCCATGTATCCATATCCGGGGGCGTCCAAAACGCCATAGATAATGCTGTTGAAGTAGGTTGTGAGTGTTTTCAGATATTTACACAGAATCAACGGCAGTGGAAATCCGTATCTTTTTCGGAAGAAACCATTGCTCAATTTAGAGACGGCCGCCAAGAAGCCGGTTTTGCCAATATACCGGTTGTTTCGCATGCCTCATATCTCATTAACATGTGTGCCTGGGAAAAGGAAAAGCTTGAAAAATCGCGGACAGCGCTGCGGCAGGAACTGGAGCGTTGCGACGCTCTGGGAGTCGAATACATGGTAATTCATCCGGGCTCCCACGGCGGTAAAGGCGAGGAATGGGGAATCGCCACGATTGCCGAATCCATTAATCGCGCTTTGAAAGATTATCCGGCAAAGGTTTCCATTTTACTGGAAACAACAGCCGGTCAGGGAAAAGCCATCGGCCATCGATTGGAACACTTACGCGATGTTATCGATAAGATTGAACAAAAAGAAAAGGTGGCCGTCTGCGGCGATACCTGCCATATGTTCGCGGCGGGCTTTCCATTTGAACAGGAAGAAACAAACGGTTCGGGTGTATTGGATCAAATCGATCAAATAATCGGTATGGATCGGCTTAAAGCCTTTCATTTGAACGATTCGCTTTACGAGCGGAATTCACGAAAGGATCGTCATGCCGCAATCGGGAAAGGCTATATTGGCCGCAGGGCGTTTGAAAGCCTTGTAAACGATCCGCGTTTGAAGCGTGTACCGGGTATTTTGGAGGTTCCCGGAGGTGAAGAACAATTCAAAAAGGATATTGCATTATTGAAATCGATGCGTCGATAATAGTGCATGATTATTTTCTAACTATCGATTATATTCGAGGTGTTTCTTCATGGCTTGCAATTTATTCTTTAATGCCGGATCATTTTGCAGATTTTTCTTTACATTTTCAATGGCATGAATAACGGTTGTGTGGTCGCGTCCCCCAAAATGTAAGCCGATTGTAACAAGCGTGTGATTGGTCAGCTCCTTGGCGAGATACATAGCGATTTGTCGCGCTTTAACCACGTCTTGTTTACGTGTTTTCGCACGGAGTGCATCCATATTTACATCAAAAACACTGGCCACATGTTTCATGATGGTATCGATGTTCAATATAGTGCGATCCGGTTTCGCGATTTCAGCCACAATCTGACGCGCTAAATCCAGTGTGGGCTCCGCAGCCGTAAACGTTACCTGCGCCAATATCTTAGTAAGCGCTCCTTCCAGTTCACGTACGTTATCGGTCAGGTTGACTGCCAGATACTCCAGAATATCCCCCGGTATGTCCAAATCGCTCTCATCACATTTTTTACTGAGTATCGCCAATCGCGTTTCATAGTCCGGAGCCTGGACATCGACCACGAGCCCCCACTTAAAGCGGGAGATCAGACGTTCTTCCAGGGCATTCAGTTCATTTATCGGGCGGTCGGTGGTTAAAACAATTTGTTTGCCGTTTTGGTGAAGATCATTGAAGGTATGAAAAAACTCTTCCTGCGTTTTTCCCTTATTGGAAAAAAAGTGGATATCGTCAAGCAGGAGGACATCGCAGGAGCGGTAAAATGAAGAAAATTCAGCTACTTTGTTTTGCTGGATAGCATTGATAAAGTGCGAGGTAAAGGTTTCGCTGGAGGTGTAATAGACTTTAGTACCACGATAACGGTGCATCACGTAATTTCCAATGGCCTGAATTAAATGGGTTTTCCCAAGACCGGTCCCTCCGTAAATGATGAGGGGATTGTAGTTGGTTTTACCTGGCGAATCTCCCACGGCTCGAGCCGCAGCATAGGCGAAATGGTTGCTGTCACCGACGATAAAATTATCAAAGATATAGCGTTCGTTTACCCGAGTATAGTAGGGTGAATCCACATACGTCACCGGTTCCGCTCCGTTGCGACCATTACTGCTTTCCCAGTCGCGTTTCTGATAAGGTGACGGCGGTCGTCCATTTTCATTGGCCACATTGTATATGATTTTACGTCCGTCTCCAAGGGTTTGTGTAATCGCATTTTGAAGCAAGCGACCATAATGATTGTCAATCCATTCACAGAAAAATCGGTTGGGAACTTCTAATTCAATGGAATCAGCGCTTATTTTAAGCGCTTTGATTGGAGCAAACCAAGTGTTAAAACTGCGGACATTGATATTTTCTTTGATTAATTGCTGGATAAGCCCCCAGGTTGTTTGTGGTTCCGAAACGGATTCTGCAATGTTTTGCTCCATACCTCGCCTCTTTGTTTTTAATAGTGTTATCCACAAATTTTTATAACATTTATTAACAAAAGGTTGAAATATACAGCTATATTTCCCCTTTGGCTCCCATTGATATATAAAGCCTTAAGTATAATTAATTCAATAACTTGAATTCAATAAGGCAGTAATAAATAAATTGAAAGGCAAATAATGGATTATGTTACAGTGTGAATAGGTGCAAGTTATACACAACTTATCCACATCTGTGTTTGCCCTTTATTTCATTTTAACACGAATCAAACAAAAATCAAGATGCTAATTTCAGCTTATTTCATCAATTAATTTACAATCGTTTGGAACTATTAAAGTTAGGCGCTTTAAAAAAAATTAAAAAAATAAATGTTCGAAAATAAAGTGGTTTTATTGCAGATATAAGAAAATTAAACTTATAAATAATAAGAGGTTAGTTATAATTGGTTGTAAGGACAAAAAGTTAGTACACAGAAGTCAATTACGTTAAACTTCTGCTTTGATGCAAAGAAGGCAAGCACTTTGAAACCCTCTGTTTCTGATACCTAATGCTTGCTTCTGCAGATCAAATGTATGATGGGTCATTTTGAATTTCACAGAAGTGAAGCAGGTGTGCATTTCGACCTTACTGGCGATTTCAGATAACAAATTCGGATGCCGAAATAAGCTTAAAACCTTGCTTCAGGTAGTCGAACTTTAATCTGCCTTTTATTGCGTTCAAAAATCCGGCTTTCATGGAAGGGCGCATTCTTGCTTCGTTTAAAATGTGGTTAATTTGTGTAATGTGCAGAAACCTATGATTCGGGTTGGACTGCCTTCCGATTGGAAATAAGAACAAAGGTATGAATCGTACCATTTTGAGCGTGCATTTCTTGACATAAATGTAAGGGATTGCTATTTTTTAAGTTTGAAATAAAATGGGAGATAATGTATGTCGATTCGATCGATCCAGTCCAATAACGTACCGGCGCCAATCGGACCCTATTCTCAGGCGGTTGAGGCCAATGGATTTATTTTTACTTCCGGCCAGATTGCATTGGATGCCGAAAGCGGCAAAATAGTGGAGGGTGGAGTCGAAGCGCAGGCCAGAAAAGTGTTCGAGAATGTCCGCGCAATTCTGGAAGCCGGAGGAAGCGGCTTGCAACAGGTTGTAAAAACAAGCATCTATCTAAAGAATATCGGCGATTTTAATACCATTAACGAAATTTATGCCGAATATTTCGGGCAATCGTTGCCGGCCCGGTCCACGGTTGAAGTGAGCCGCTTACCCAAGGATGTTTTTATCGAAGTGGATTGTATTGCTTTGTCGGCCTGAATCCCGTTTACAACAACCCGAATTCCTTTAAAAAAACACGTCGAGCCAGCGTTAAACGAATATGATGTATTGCAGTGTTCTACGCCATGGAATTGACAGAGAAGAAACATTTTGAACTGGAAACCAAATTGCCGGATTATTATTATATTGCTTTTAGCGCAGGCCATGTTTGTTCATGCTGAAACGAACGACGGCCGGAGCGAAGCGGACACAACGGCAGCGCTTAATGTTGCTCCGGCGGTTGCCCGTTCCGCTGTCCTGCCCGGATGGGGGCAAATTTACCAGGAAAGATTGTTGCCGGCCTTTTTACTGTATGCATCTTCCGCAACGTTTTATTATCGCGGATTTTTTTATTTGCACCGATACCGGCAAACAAATAAAGACAAATATTTTAGTCGGTTCAAAGCCAATATGAGTGGCGCCGTCTTTTTGCATCTGGTAAATATAATCGATGCCTGGGATGCGGGCGTTCATGAAAAACCGCGGGGTTGGCAGGGAAGCCTGCTTGGCGACCTTCCGCCTAAATCGCCGTGGGGGGGCGTGTTAAGGTCGGCCATATTGCCGGGCTGGGGGCAAGTATACAATGAATCCTATTGGAAAGCAGCCGGATATTTGGCGGTTAATGCTTACTTGTTGTATCGCGCCCATTTGGCCGATGTACGATACCGGACCACCGATCGAACTTTGTACCGGGATCGCCGTTCACGGTTTTCATGGTACTTCGGTCTGGCCTATGTGGTTAATATGGCGGATGCATTCGCCGGAGCGTATTTATATGAATTTGACGAGGCCATGCGCCTTACGGTGTCGCCGCAAATCATGACGGGAAGCATAATGGTTAGAATCCATGTCCAGTTTTAAATACATTGTTACGATTATTCTTATCGGCTTTTTCAATGCAGGCATAATGGCACAGGATTCACTGCATGCGGCGCCTGAATTGACGGAGAACAATAAAAACCAAGTTTCAAATCATGATCCGTGGCTTGCGCCTGATAAGGGGCTGCATTTGATAGGTAGTATGATAGTAACTATAGGCGTCGCCAAATCGATGCAGACGTTTAATGATAATTCCAAACCCGAAGCGCTCAAAATGGGCGTGGGGTGCAGCATCTCATTGGGCTTATGGAAGGAATGGCGCGATAGTCGAAAGCCGAACAAGTTCTTTTCTTGGAAAGATCTTATCGCTGATGCGGCCGGCATAATAGTGGGAGGTATGATAATCAACCTTGAATAATCCAGTAACCGGGTATAATCATTATGCGGGTATAATCCATGTACATTCCACTTATAGCGACGGTACGAAACCGGTGGATTCTATCCTGCGAATAGCTAACGAATTGCAAGAGATCGACTTTCTATTACTCACCGATCATAATACCCTCAAGCCGAAATTTGACGGTCTCGAGGGATGGTACAACCGTGTTCTGCTTGGCGTCGGTTGCGAGCTGAACGATCCCGGCGATCAAAACCACTATCTTTCATTTGATTATGATGAAGAGATCGATTCGTCGCTTTCCAAAATTGATTATGTTTGTCGCGTTCGCGAATTAGGCGGTTTTGGTATTATCGCACATCCCAACGAGAGCCGGGACAGTATGCCGGAGTATCCGCCCTATCCCTGGATGCTTTGGGATTCGGACTGTTACGATGGCATTGAAATATGGAACCATATGTCGGAATGGATGGAGGGCTTGACCCATCGCAATAAATACCGGCGCGCCATACATCCCAGGCGTTCCATTATCGCACCCAAAAAGGAAACCCTGCAACGATGGGATCAGGTTAATATGGACCGTAAAGTAGTTGGCATTGGCGGCGTCGATGCGCATGAACATATTTATAAGATTTTCGGTGTGCTTCCGTTTCGTATTTTCCGGTATAAAGTTTCTTTTAAAACCATACGTACGCATGTGTTCACACGGAAAGAGCTGAGCTATCGGAACGATCGTTATCAGCATGACCTGAAGCTCATTTACGATGGCATTCGCCACGCCCGTTGTTATGTCTCGCACCATTATTTGGGTAGCGCAGCCGACTTCCGTTTTTATGCACAAAATCAAACAGAGAGCGCAACGATGGGCGATACGATCCGGAACGATGGAAAGGTGAGCCTTTACGTCATCAATCCCAGAAAGGCAGAAACCAGACTCATTCATAATGGCGGAGAGGTTGCCCGAAAAAATGGACAGGAAATCATCTTTACGGTTGAAGAAGCGGGCGTTTATCGTGTAGAAACAATGAGCGAAGAAAGGCCCTGGATTCTTTCCAATCATATACGGGTAACGGATGGAGACTAAGAAACCGTCATCATTTCTTCGCGTGTTGGATTATTTTTTTGTTTTACGGCCCATGCTGTTTTTCCCCGGATGGTCCACTATGTTGGCGGGCTACTTTGTTGCCTGGCGGCAACAGTTAATGATGAATCCCTTGGTACAATTTCAAACGCATTTTTCGGATATTGGCGTCCTTTTAATCTCCTATGCAGCGGCAATGGGTGCATGTTTTTTGTTAAACCAGCTTTGCGACGTGGAAAGTGATCGGCATAACAGGAAATTATTCATTATCGCCGAAAGTTATATCCGCCCGCAACTGATTTATTCGGAAGTGGTCGTGTTAATCGTAATTTCGATCGCGCTTATCTCTTTGTTCGGATGGGATACGCTTATTATTATGACGTTGTTTATCGTCCTTACGGGCTATCTGTATAATTTTAATCCGTTTAAGATGAAAGATCGTCCATGGGGCAGCCTGTTTGCAAACGCCTTGATGGGATTTTTAGCTTTTGCCATTGGCTGGTCCGCGTCGAATTCCAACTTAAGCGAACTGCTGATTGTGGCGCTGCCTTATTTATTTTTTAACACGGCGCTCTATATATTTACAACGCTTCCTGATATCGAAGGTGATGAAAAGTTCAAAAAGCAAACCTTGGCGGTAAAATACGGGGTGTCGCGTATGGTAAACACGGCGACGCTCATGTATGCGATCAGTTTGTTTTCCGCATTTTGGAACGATGATAAATTGGCGATGGCCTTTATCATTCTCTCGGCGCCCTTTTTTGCAACGGCGTATTGGAGAAAAGAAATACGGGATACGATGCGCGCAACAAAGTTTGCCATCTTATTTTTTGCGCTTGCGGTCTGTTTACGTTTTCCATACTATCTCATTATTATGGCGGCGGTCTTCTTTCTGACGCGTGCTTACTATAAAGCACGATTTCAATTCGACTATCCGAACTTCAAAGGTGTATAAAGTGATGGGCAACTGTCGGTTTATTTTCAGGATTCAAAAGCGAAATGCCAATATACAGATACGATTGCTAAAAAGGAGTTATAGGGAGTAATGGAATCCGGTAATGTTAAAGAAGGACTTCAGAAGACGCGTAGCGGCGTTTTTTCGAAGATAACGCGGTTGTTTACGGCTAAACGTAAAATCGATGAAGACATGCTTGATGAAATGGAAGAAATTTTAATCCGGGGCGATGTGGGTGTTGAAACCACTCTTCATCTTCTGGACAATATCAGAGAACGCGTTAAAGATGAAGGCTACGAATCGGCCGAAGAACTGGACGCCGTTATAAAAGATGAAGTGAGTCGTTTACTCGAAGCGCCGCCCGAACAAAAGATTGACGAAAAACCGTATGTAATGTTAGTGGTAGGCGTAAACGGAACGGGAAAAACAACTTCGATTGCCAAATTGGCGTATTATTTTCAACAACACCAGAAAAGTGTATTGCTTGCCGCTGCCGACACCTTTCGTGCGGCGGCTATTGATCAATTGGCGGTTTGGGGCGAACGTCTGGGATGTGAAGTCATTAAACACAAGCCGCAGGCGGATCCGGCGGCGGTTGTGTTTGACGCCGTCAAGTCCGCTCAGGCGCGCGGCACAGACTATTTGATCATTGATACAGCGGGACGCTTGCATACTAAAGTCAACCTTATGAACGAACTTCAAAAGATCAGGCGCGTTATCGAACGGCAAATACCCGGCGCGCCGCACGAAGTGATCCTTGTCCTGGATGCCGGTAACGGACAGAACGCCCTGCATCAGGCTAAAGAATTCATCAATTCAGTAAAGGCGGACAGCATTTTCCTGACAAAGCTGGATGGCACGGCCAAAGGCGGCGCCGTACTATCGGTTAAACGACAACTTGGAATCCCGGTCAAATATGTCGGCCTTGGAGAAAAAATGAGCGACATGGAATGGTTTAATCCGCAAGAATTTGTAGAAGGGTTGTTTATCAAAGAATGAATACCAGTAAAATACATTTAACCACCCTGGGCTGCCCCAAGAATGTGGTGGACTCTGAAAAGATGATGGCGCAATTGGAAGCGCATCAGTTTGAGGTATGTGAGTCGGCGGAGGATGCCGACGTGTTGATCATTAATACATGTGGCTTCATTAATGACGCCAAAGAAGAATCCATCCAGGCCATTTTCGAAGCGCTGGAATTGAAAGAAAAAGATCCCGCAAAAAAAGTATTCGTTGCGGGTTGTCTCACACAACGCTATCGCGATGAAATCCGAAAAGAAATACCGGAAGTGGATGCGGTCTTCGGTACGGAGGATTACCAGACCATTCTAAAAACACTGGGTACCAAGCACACAGCGGTGGACAACATTCTGCGTATGCGCCGATTTACCACACCCCGGCATTACGCCTATCTTAAAATATCGGAGGGCTGTGATCATACCTGTTCGTTCTGCGCCATACCCGGCATTCGCGGCAAACATCGCAGCCGGCCCATAGAAGAATTGGTGGATGAGGCAAAACGTTTGAGAGACGGCGGGGCGCGTGAATTGATTTTGGTATCCCAGGATTCATCCGCTTACGGACGCGATCTCTACCGACGCCCGGCCACTATGCATCTTCTAGAAGCGCTTCATAAAATTGAATATCTCCCATGGCTGCGCGTCTTATACTGGTATCCCACAAACTTCCCCAAAGCGGTACTGGATTTAATGCAAGAAGGCAAAATTCTGCCTTACATCGATATGCCAATCCAACATATCAGTGAACACATGTTGCGCACCATGCGAAGAGGCGACACGCGTAAATCCATTATGCGCTTATATGATTTGATGCGTACAAAAATACCCCACATAGCGCTTCGTACCTCCTTAATCCTGGGGCATCCCGGCGAAACGCGAGAAGATTTCAGGGAACTCCTGGAATTTATCAAAGAGATTCAATTTGACCGCCTGGGCACCTTTACTTATTCCGATGAAGAGGGTACGGCTTCCTACCGCTTGCCGCATAAGATAGATGAGGGCGTCGCAAGGGAACGTCAGGAACAAATCATGGAAACGCAACGTGGAATATCGTTGAAACGAAATCAACAATTGGTTGGAAGCACTTTACAAGTGATTATAGATGAATACGATTGCGAAAACGATTATTATGTGGCGCGTACATACCGTGATGCGCCTGAAATCGATAATGAAGTATTGATTAAAAATGTAACCAACGATCACATGAATATCGGCGAATTTCACCATGTAAAAATTGAATCGGCAAGTGAATATGAATTATACGCACACATGGTTTTGAAGACAAAGTCCGTAATGGAGTCTCAAAATACGTTAATCGCCGGTACAAAACCATAGCGAATTTGAACGGGAGACGAACTTTTCGTTCTAAGTTTAAAGCTTGCGTATGATCTGAAATCCATTAATTTTCCGCTATAGATAACCTATTAAACGAATCGAGGCATCATTCATGAAACGTTTAATCATTACTGTTCAACTCTTTATAATGATGTTGGGGGCAGCTACAAACGTGCAAGCCCAATATTATGAGGGATCGAAGTATAGCGGCGTCGGCATTCCCTTTTTTGAGGTGGTGTTACACCGTCAATTTGCCGACGACCTGACCCGCAATCGATTAAGGATTATGGCGCAGTTCCTCTACGACGATTTAACGTTCGTAAAAAGTGATACGAGTGGCTATGAATCCGAGTTTGAATTTTTAATCGGCATTTATGATGAAAACGACGATGTTATTCTCAGCCGTACGATTAACCGAAACGTTCATGTAAATGATTATGAAAAAACCAACAGCAGGGAAGACAAATATATTCTAACAAACAATGTTGTGGTGGAAGCAGGCAAATACCAGATTTTACTGAAAGCTACAGACTTAAATACCAATAAAACAGCCCAGCGCAAAGTAAAAGTTAATGTACCCAACTACAGTGAAAAGCCGTTGATTGTAGGTGATATACTCTTTCTAAAAGATGTTGTGAAAGACTCCGCCGGTAAAATTGTCGATTATACCCCGAGTATGGGCAATAATTTCAGTACGCGTAAGGGCCGCTTTTATATCTATTTTGATTTATACAGCCAGAATGTGCCACGTAATACCGAAATACAATATAAGTTGGAAAATCAGGAAAGCGGGGTGGAACTGGATTCGCTCATTGAACGGAGAGTGGAAGACAACATTACGCGTCATTTTTTTAAAATCCAAAAAGGCCGGTTTAAGAAAAGTCAATATGAACTGACCGTTAAAGTAAAAGCGGATGGATATGAAACGGAACGCAAAGAATCGTTCTCCTTTTACTGGTCCGATGTTCCCACATCGATTGCGGATATCGATCTCGCACTGCGCCAGATGATGTATATTTTAAACCCGGATTCCGCGGATAAATACGAAGACGCTTCCCTGGAAAAAAAGCAGGCTTTTTTTAAGCGTTTCTGGAAAAAACGTGATCCCGATCCGTCCACCGAAAAGAATGAATTAAAGGATGAATATTTCAGACGGGTGAACTATGCCAATCGCCACTATTCTTCATTCAATCAGGATGGCTGGCTCACCGACCGCGGCCGTATCTTAATTAAATTCGGTTTTCCCGACGACATCGAACGGCACCCCTTTGAACTGGGAACACGTCCCTATGAAATTTGGCGATATTACGCGTTGAAGAAAACGTTCCTGTTCGAAGATCGCACCGGTTTTGGCGATTACCGGCTACATCCGGCGTATCTTGATGTAGAATTCCAGTAAGTGGATATACATTCGTTCATGATCAAAGAGAGGCGCTCGGCGATTGTATTTGGGGGGAAGATGTGTTTAGAAACGAATTGAAGTTGTGTGGTAAACGTCTATTAAAAAGCGGGCCCTCTAAATGTATTTCAGAAGGCCGGCTTTTGTATTTTATTCGCCTGAATGCAACTGGTACAGACACGCATCCGTTTTGGGCCCCGGGGCGTTTGAACACGAATCTTTTGTAAATTAGGCATAAAACGGCGTTTGGTTTTATTATTGGCATGACTAACGTGGTTGCCTACTAATGGTTTTTTACCGCATACTGCGCAAACTTGTGCCATCGTTGTGTTTCTCCTCATTTTCAATTAATAAAACCTTTAATATAATTTTAATTGTTACCCGATGCAAGTTGTTTGCTCTGTTCACTCGGGAAATAAAACCGGGTTAATGTTTTAAGAAAACATTTTTGATAGCCGAGGTTTCTTTTTTTATAACAGCCGTAATTTTTACTTGTTGAAGCAGTGATCTCGTCCTAATTTGAGAGCATTATTTAAAAGAAAGCAGCGCAATTTAATGCATTCTTGACGATAAGGAGGTTCACCATGAGATATAAGAGCCAACCGATAGCTGTATTGATACTAAGCCTATTCCTGTTATCTATAATCGCCTACTGGGGGTGTGAAAGCTCCGGTACCGATCCCGATGACGGAGCGCAAGGCAATCTGCTTATTGAGATTACCGATGATCCGCTGCCGCTTTCGATCATTTCCCGGACTAACGTAACCATAGGTAAGATTGAATTGCGCAGAGACAGTACGAACGGGCAAACTCCGTTTATTACAATCAGCGAAGATGAAAAGACCTATAATCTTCTCGAACTGCGTAACGGTGTTACGGAAATCCTGGCGGATGTTGAAATACCTGCCGGCGCATATGACTTAATACGATTGTATGTCAGTGAAGCCGAAGTTCAACTTCAGAGTGGACAAACGTTCAATTTATCAGTACCGAGCGGCGCGCAGAGCGGCGTTAAACTATTTGTTAATCCTGCCATCGAAGTGTTTGAGGGCTTAACTGCGGAGTTACTTCTCGATTTTGATTTAAGCCGCTCTTTTGTTGCGCTTGGAAATCCGTTTCTTCCGGGCGGTTTGCGCGGTTTTAAATTCAGGCCGGTGATCCGTGCCATTAATATTGCGACCGCAGGTCGTATTATAGGGACGGTCAGAGATACCGCTTCCAATGCGTTAAGTTTTGCCGAAGTATGGGCGGAGCAGGATTCGGTTATATCGACCACATTCACCAATCCAAATGGCGGATATGCCTTATTGGGATTAAAAGAGGGTCATTATTCTCTATTTGCAACAAAATCCAATTATGATACCGCCAAGGTGGAAAGCGTTAAAGTTATCGCAGGAAACCGAACGACGGTTGATTTTGATTTAAAGCCTCTGTCAAATGATTAAGGCTTGGTGATCCACGTTAAAATGAGTATTTTCTTGGTGTAAGCACATCTGATGAGTATTTGCTAATCGGATGGTTTTTGATCTGCCGACTTTTTTATAAACAGCCATGAGCAGTTAATCCGAATAAAACCGACAATGACTATATTGAAACGAGCAGGCATCAAAGCATGGCTTTGTAAGCATCAAAAAATGTCGTAACATACGTTTTTTAAATTCAAATTAAACATCGTATTAACCGGTACTGCAATCGCATCATGCCGTTATAATCACAGAGCATCAAAATAAAGATCGTTGCGTTTAAACCCGTTTAGAAAGAGGCCATGTAGTACGTAAATTTAGGGCAGAATATCCGGTTGCTTATTTTCATTGGTTTATAAGGGTTAAGCATTTATTACACAATGAGTTTTAACTGAATAGATAAGGTATCCCATTTGCAAACGGTTACTTAGATATTATTCGTAAATGATTGAAAATTTGTTTAGTTATTGATTATACTATAATCTTATTTATATCAAATATAATGCAATTATGTGATTTTTTAAAAGTTATAGTTGACAAAAGTTATTTTTTTTGTTATATAAAAAGCGATTGATATACTAATTAAATATAATTTGAATGAACAGAAAAAGGAGAGATATAATGGCTGAACAAACACGTATACGTTTTAATCCGGATACGGGCGAATTTGAAATTGAAGGCTCTGAAAAATTTGTACAAGAACAGGTGCGTAAACTCCCGGAGATAATGGAATCTCTTAAAAAAGGTAAATCGTTAGCGAAAGAAACGACAAAAAAAGCGGAAGCGCCTGCCAAGAAGACAACAACAAAGGCATCCCAAAAACCGGCTGCCAAAACAAAGGCGCCCAAGAAAGCCCCTAAAGAAGCCAAAGCGAAACCTGCAGCCTCAAGAGGCCGTGCCAAGGCGGAAATATCAGCAGAAGTGGCTGAAAAATTTCAAAATTGGTATAATGAATTTCCCAAAAAACTAACCCAAAATGATAAATTACTAATAGCAGGTTTCTTTATACAGAGCACGGAGCATAATCGTCCTTTTTACACTGCAGAAGCCAATGCACTTTTACGCAATCAGGGTATTAAAATCACCAATGCCGCCAATAGCCTCCAGCAATTGGAAAAGCTTGGACGGGTCGAATTGACTAAAAAAGAAGGGCGTTGGTCTTACTTTAAAGTAAACGACACCGGAAAAGAATATTTGTCCAAATTGATGAAGAAAAAATAGGCGTTTTGGAGATTAGGCACGGCTATTCAATTATATGAAAGGGTGTTTGGAATCATTAAATCCAAACACCCTTTTTTGTTGGTTACAGAGTATAGTTAAAAATTGGGATATCATTTTAAACCACCAAATTGAATACGTTTATGTAAACGTACTCAATAACAAGCAATCACTTTTTCTTTAAAATGAAATAGAATACATTGTTAAACAGAACATCGGAGATTAATATAGCATGAAAGCGATTCGGATTCATGAACATGGAGACCGAACCAAAATAACGATTGATGAGATAACCAAACCGAAACCGAATGATGATGAAGTGTTGGTTAAAATAAAATCCACCGCTCTGAATCATCTCGATTTGTTTGTACGTGAAGGCATTCCCGGTGTGCCGTTACCTATCATTTTGGGCAGCGATGGCGCCGGGGTCGTGTCGGAAACAGGTGTCCGCGTGAAGGAGGGCCGAAAGTGGCGGGAAGGCGATGGAGTTATAATTGCGCCCGTCCGATCCTGCGGTTTATGCTACAACTGTGTATCGGGTCATGATAATTTATGCCGCGATTTTCAAATTCCGGGTGAACATTTCGACGGTACCCAGGCAGAATTTGTTGCGGTTCCGCAACGATATTTGTTACGAAAGCCGAATCGGTTAAACTGGGAAGAGGCGGCCGCCCTTCCTTTGGTTACGATGACCGCGTACCATATGTTGATTCGTAAAGTCCGTATAATACCAGGCGATTGGATTCTCATCTACGGCGCATCCAGCGGCGTGGGGGGTATGGCGATTCAAATCGCTCGACAACTCGGAGCGCGTATTATTACGACAGCAGGAAACGAATCAAAAGCAAGAGCAGCCGAAAAACTCGGCGCCGAATACGTTATTCGCTATGACAAGGATAAAGTTGGTCAAACCGCAAAAGCAATTACACAGGGCGCTGGCGTGGATGTCGTTTTGGAACACACCGGTGCGGAAACATGGTACGAATCGCTTCGCGCCCTCAAAAAAGGTGGAACCATCGTAACATGCGGCGCAACAACGGGACCGAAAGTGACGATCGATTTACGGGCGCTCTTTATTAAACATCAGCGCTTGATCGGCTCAACCATGGGTACTTTGCAGGATTTGCATGAAATCGTTCAATGGGTGGAACAAAATCGGCTAAGCCCCTATGTTGATACTGTTTTCGACTTTAAAGATATAAAAGAAGCGCACGAATGGCTGGAAAGCGGTCAACAATTCGGTAAGGTCGTCGTACGCTTTAATGACTGAAAGGTCGTTCTTCCTTCGAATAAGACATTCATCAATTTGCTTTCCGCTCCCCGGTCGTCTTCATCTGTATATCTACAAAAGCGCGCTTCCAGGATAGCTTAAGCGTTACCCTTTTATGCCCGTAAAATACTTATCCATGCAGGAAACAAAAACAACGCGTGGAGCATGTAAATAATAATTGACATAATGTAAATCATAGTATACATTTGTGCGGATTGAATTTTGGTTGTATTCATGATAAATAAAGTACGCCACTACCGCTATCTGAACAATGAAATGACGCAGCACCAACTGGCCGAGCAGGTTGGTGTGACACGGCAAACCATTATTGCCATAGAAAAAGGTTCGTTTAATCCCTCGGTTAGGCTGGCACTCAAATTAGCACGGATTCTCAATACGACGGTTGAAGCGCTTTTCCAAATAGAAAAAGGCGATTAGTTATTTTGGAGGAAGTATATGTCAAAAAGTCTTCTGAAAGCCATTTGGCTCTTTGCCGTTGTTATCGCAATCATGATGGCCGGCGGCTTGCCATTGTGGCTGCTCGCGCCGCTTTTAGTCGTTTTATTGGCGGCACCCCTTATCCGCGAGTTTAGCGGACACAGCGATCTGGACGAACGCCAACGCTATATCAGTCATCTCAGCAGTCATATTGCGTTGTATGTTATTATTGGACTCATACTGTTTGTAATGGTTTATGAATCTATTTCTCATCATGAGCCACCGGAGCCCGCCCTGTTTATGATTCTAATCATTCCATTGGTTATTAAATTCATTATTAGTCTGTTTGAAAACTATGGCGCCACTCGGGCTTCTCAATTGATTGCCGGTTTTTTTGCAGCGGCATGGATTCTGTTTGTCTTATTATCGCACGGCTTCACTCTGACAATGCTAATAGAAAGTCTGCCGTTTCTGTTGATTTTACTTGTGGTATTACTGATACGTAAAAAGCCGTTATGGGCGGGACTGGCTTTAATTGTTCTGGCGGCGGCGCTGACGGTAATTTTCAGAGCCTGGATGCGTTTCGATCTGTATGTGCGGCTATTAATGTACACGCTCATACCAATACCGTTGATCATCAGTGGTGTGGCGCTGCTTTGGAACACTAAATCCGGAGGCAAAATTACATGAAACGATTCCATTCCCACCGCAAAACCCGGTTTGCCCTCATGGCCATACTCATGGGAATTTTACTATGGATGACGCCTCTGCAAGCCGGCGGAAAACAACACCGTATCAATGTATCCCTTATTTTGAGCGGTCATCTGATGTTTGGGGCCGGATATGAGTACCATTTCGATGATCATCATGTGTTGGCCTGTCATTTTTATCCCGCAATTATTCCGGGCATTAGCGAATTACCTTTTGCCTTTAGCGCCGGTTATGGATATTACACAGGAGGAGGGCGTTGGAAAGGGCGATTTGGTCTGGAATACACAATGATCATCAGTCCACCCGATCCCGAGAAACGCAAAACACTGCCCATGATTTGTTTTTTACCGGGTTTGCAATATTCAATTGCGAAGGCTCATCATATCATGAGTCAACTTTATCTGGCGCGGTTTTTAAAAGAAACCCGTGTGCCAATGGCGCCTATTGGAATCGAACTGCGTTTTGGTAAAGGAATTTAATTGCGCGGAATGCTATATTTTAAGGGAAAAAAGACCGGATGCGGCTGCCAGTAACAACATCCGGTCTTTCGCAGAGTTTGTTAATCCAGCAAATATTTTTCAAAAAACATAGAAACCGCAGCGTAAAAGAAGTCGCGGTTGGTTTTCTTTCTAAAACCATGACCTTCGTCTTTGGCCAGTATATACCATACATCCACATTGTTTTTGCGAACCGCATCTACAATTTGTTCGGCCTCCGAAGCCGGGACACGCGGATCATTAAGTCCCTGCGCCACGAACAACGGTTTGTTGATTTCATGGGCATTGGTGGTCGGTGCTATTGATTGCAAATACTCGGCCATTTCCGGATCGCGTTCGTCGCCGTATTCCGCCCGCCGCAAGTTACGACGGTATTCCTTGGTGTTTTTGAGGAATGTTACAAAATTGCTGATACCGACGATATCGACGCCGCAGCGGATTCGGTCGTTGTAATTGAACATAGAAGACAGCACCATATAGCCGCCGTAGGAGCCGCCGAAAACGGCTACACGATCTTTATTGAAGTCCGTTTGTTCGGCGATCCATTCCAGCAATTTACCGATGTCTTTAACCGAATTCTCGCGCTTAAAGCCATTATCCAGCCTGAGATAACTTTTACCGTAACCCGCCGATCCGCGGACGTTTGGAGCTATAACCGCCACGCCCAATTCATTTACCCAGAATTGCGTAAGCGATGAGAAATACGGACGTTCCTGCGCTTCCGGTCCGCCGTGAATGTCGATAACGACGGGAAAGGGACCCTCTCCTTCCGGTTTGTATACAAACGCCGGAATCTCGCGCGGTTCGCCGTCCACTTCATCAAAGGTAGGATAGTGAATGAGTTTGGGTTCTATGAATTGATCGGAATCCAGTCCCCCGATTTCGCTTTCTGTCCAGCGGGTAAGATTTTTCTCTTCCATGTCCATGATATAAACATCGCCAGGCGATGTGGGCGTATTCAATACCAGCGAAAAACGTTTACTGTCCGGACTAAATGAAATGCCGTAAATTTGACCGATGGGCAGCTCGGGCAAGTCGATCTCTTCATTGTTCTCGAGATCGATCATATGTAACTTACCGATTCCGTCTTCATTGACGGTGTACGCAAGGTAGCTGCCGTTATCCGAAAGGGCCAGGCCCCCAATGTCCCAGTCTATGTGTGAGGTGAGGTTGGTCATTTCACCGCTTGCCAATTCATAATAGAAGAGATTTTTAAATTCGCTGTTTTGATCGCAAGTCAGATAGATGCCCTTACCGTCCTTGGAAAAAGCGGCGGTGCCATAAGCAATTTTTTCTTCCGAGGGATTCACCTGTGTCAGTTCTTTCGTCTCCAAATCAAGCACGTAATAATAACTCTCGTTGGCAGAGATGTAGTTGACGATTAATAATTTTGAATCATCGGGGGACCAATCGCTTGCAATCCATAAACCGCTTTTAGCAAGGACCATTTCGGCCTCTTCGGGATTCTTCATATCGGCGACATACACATCCCAGTCGCGGCCGTTGCGTTTGGTCGAATAGTACGAGAAACGGTCGCCTTTATTAGACCATACCGCGGCGCCATTACGCGACTCGCCATCGGTGAGCATATTATAGCTGCGTTTGGCCATATCAAAATAGAATATTTGATTGAACTCGCTGCCGCCGATATCCTTGGTGAACAAAAAACCGTCGTAAATTTCATGGGGACAAAACGCGCCGCCGCCAACGGGTTCATTGAAGAAGGTGATTTGTTTGCGCATGCCCAGCGGTTTTTCAACAAGATGAAATTGGCTGGTTTCACCGAACCGGGTACTGATCATAATGGCGTCTTCTGCCGGATACCAATCTCTAAAACTGGCGCTGCGTACATTTTGATACTGCAAAAGCCGATCTTTCAGTTGTTCGGGAACTTCCGGGATATCTTCCAGGACAAGATTGCCGACTTCCCGTCGTTCGACCGCAAAGGTGAGTGATGTGAATACAAATGTTATAAGGGAGAGTAACAGAATGATTCGACGCGTGGGATACATCATACCTCCTTACAGGTTTTGTTTGATAAATTGTTTGTTCAGAATACGGCAAAATTTTAAATTACGAACATTCTATCTAATTTGTTACAAAATACAATGTAAAGCAAAATGGAATTACCTGCGAACTGGGCGCGCTGTTTGGATCCGTATTTGAATCTGGATGACTTTTACCGGGGATTGCACTCATTTACATATCGCTTCGGTCGAATTATTCCGGATTCGGGTCGGATATTCAACGCCTTTGAGCAAACGCCGCCGTCGCGTGTACGTTGCGTCTTATACGGAGAAGACCCTTACCCGCGGCCTACATCTGCGAACGGCATTGCATTCTGGGATGCCGAGATTAAAAGCTGGAATGAACGAAGTAACGGTAACGCTATGAAGAATATCCTTAAAGCGCTCTGTGTCGCCGCGGATCTGGCGACCTATCATACGCCGATCTCCGAATGCCGTAAAATTGCCCACCAGAACAAACTGCCTTCACCGCCAGAGCTGTTTCGTTCATGGATCGATCAGGGGGTCTTACTGATCAATGCCGCGTTGACGTATTCGAATCACAGCGACAAGCAGCAGCATCTTCGCTTTTGGCGACCGTTTCATCACGCGGTCATCGAGGCTCTTAATGCGAGAGCGTCGAGCCCGTTTTATGTGCTTTGGGGCGGCAAGGCGAAGCGCTGGCTGCCGCACATCGAACAAAGCATCGACGATCGCAGCAAAATTTTAACTTTTGACCACCCCACGTTCATCCATCAGTTCTTGGATCCATCAACACCTGACTATTCACCATTTACGGCAATGCAAAAGTACGTTCCCGTGCGCTGGCTATCCATGCTTCGGTCTTAGTTCGGTCAATTCCAAACCGCCGACGGATACCAGTTGACGGTCGACGTCGGATATTCAAGCTCGTTGGGCGGATTGCTGTATTACCTTGCGGCGCACCTGTGGCAAGCGCCACCAGGGCACATAAGGAAAAGCGTGATGCTCCCAGTGGTAGCCGAAATGATAACAACTGAGAAAAGACAGCCAAACATTATAATTATTGCTGCGGGCATGATGTCGGTCGCTGTAGCCCGCTTCACTTTCCCGGTGCGGTAAATAGGTGCCAAAATAGAATAGCTGTAGCGTACTCAGTAAGGCCGGCAATATCCAAAATAACAAAAGGTTATGTGCTGAGATTGCCAGAGCATGATCCAGAATATTATACACGATGGCCATGCCTAATATCTGTTTCCAGGTGACGTAACTTATCATAAAATGGAGATACCACCGCCAAAATTGCGGATGTTGGCTGTCGTGAAAATCGGGATCGTTTTCACTGGTGGGATATTTGTGGTGTTCCCAGTGTTTTTTTCGCAGATGTGGGTACGAGAAGAGGGCATAAAGGAAGAGACTGATTCTCCCTATAAAATTATTGACATGTTTATGGCCCATGAATACGACGCCGTGCATGGCATCGTGGGCGGTAATGAAAAGACCGGTATAAAGAAAGGTTTGCCACAGGGTCATTAAAATGATGACAGGCAGAGAGAGTTGAGCGAACTCGCGGGTGAGCCACATAACGAGCGATCCCAACCATAGTGTTATAATAAGAACTGCGATACTCAACCCCTTCCATTTATCAGCCGTTGAATATTGCATTCGTTCACCTTCTTTCGATTGTTATTTGAAATAAACCATAATAAAATAAATGATTTGCGCAAAATAAAGATGCCCCGCTATGCGGGGCAGCGTCATACTGAAGACGCGCATATAGCGACCAACGATGGCCAGCATAAAACCAATTCCAAACCAGGCGACATAATTACGGATGGGGATCTGCGCATCGCTCCAGCGCCAGTAATTCAATTGCACGGCCGCAGGCTCCATCAAAATATCGAAGATCATCATCAAGAACGCAATAAGCAGCATTTGAGCGCCGGGCTTCAGGCGCTCTTTTACATAGCGGAGACGTTGTACAATTGCCGCGCCGGCAAGCAGCGTCAATAACCAGGCGAATCCGATGGCTACCGGTACGCCCGATATGGCAGGCTTTAATACACCGCCGTATTGATAAGCTCCGAAGATGAGACCGGTGTGTACGCCGTAGGCTTCTATTAAAAAAGAGAAAACGATGACGAACAGACTCCAGATTAAAAAACGCCGCGGATGTGTATCATCGCTACTGTGTAGCTGAATGTAGTGTTCTATCACAATCCATAGCGCGAATAACATAATCAGCGGACCGGCCATCCAGCGCATGAGCGTTTGAAACACGCCGAGAATATGCCAGAGGCCGCCTGCCAGCAGCAGGATGTAAATAACGCCGATTTTAAGTCTGTAGTGATTCATGCCTGATCCCCCGGCCTGTCGTCATTCGTGGATAAATCGCTGATATTAATCGTGCGTCCTTTCCAGGTCAATCGTCCGAATTTTGTCTTGAAGTAAGAATTAAGCGCTATCAAAATAGCTAACAATACCGCCACGGGATTCAAAATGACGCTTTCGAAAAAGGGATGTTTGAAGCGCCAGGCAAGCATGGAGCGAAAAACGAGATTGAACCCCACCAGGATCAGCGCCAAAGTCCGAACCGGTTGATAGAGCAGGGCGGCATAGGGTAGTATGAGAGCCGTAAGCATCATAGCAATGAAGGTAAAATGCAGGAACGAGTTGTGGCCGGTTAATCCGAAGGCGTTTTTCGAAAAACCCTCCCAGACTTCCCGGTTGGAATGATACATACGGCAAAAGACCATAGAAGTGCCTGCCAGCGTTAAGACGCGCAGCCCCTGTCTTTTGGCTTCGCGGCTGAGGGTTACATCTTCTACTATGGCAGTGCGTACGGTTTGGTGGCCGCCCATGTGCTGGTAGGCTCGGCGATCGAATGCAATCCACTGCCCGTTTGCGGCGGCGAATCGTGAAGATTTAAAGTAATAGGTCGTCCACAAGGTCAAAAAGGCGTACAACAACAGATCGATGCCGGGAACAATCAATCGTTCCATCGGGCTGCGCGTGATTTGTTGCGGAAAAGCGGACAACATATCCAGTTTGAGGTGATGCATCCAGGCGGCGGTACGGCTTACGGCTTCGGGGTGCTGGATGGTGTCGGCGTCGGCAAATATCAAGATTTCACCGCGGGCATAAAAGCTCAATTGATGGCAGGCCCAGTTTTTACCCAGCCATCCCGCCGGTAATCCTTTACCCTGCACCAGTCTTATACGGTCATGGTTGCGGGCGAATTGCTGAACGATTGCATCGGTTCGATCTTCGGAATGGTCGTTTAAAACGATAATTTCCAATGCAGGATAATCCTGTTTTAAAAGCGACTGTAAACAGGTTCCTATATTTTCCTCTTCATTGCGCGCCGGAATGAGAACCGAGATTAATGGCTTCTTTTGTACAGGCAAACGTCGTCTGAGAAAGGGACCGAACACAACATTTAAGCCCGTCGTAATAGTGAAGCTGAGCAACAGAATCAGCGCAATGGATAGTGAAACCGTCAGGACCGTTTGCATTCTCGTGTCCCTTAAATCAAAATTAGGTAAATTTGCATGTGAACATTCCATTTATACGCAGCCTGACAATACAGCAGGTCAGGAAACAGTAATTGGTTTGTTTCGCATAAGTTTTTTATTGCCATATACGATTTAACCATTGTAATTACGAAACGGCTTTGCCTCGCAGGCGATCTATCTTTTCATTGACGGAACGACGACCACGCAACAACAAGGTTCCGTGGTTATCCTCCTGAATTTCTGTGAAAATGGTGTTCAGCGATCTTTCTTGTTGAGCGGCGATATAACCCAGTACCTGGTATTGACCGGCCTCCGTCGTCATAGCCTGCCCAAAGCGAATATAAACGTCCGGTCTCTGATGTTCTCCAAGCTCGGCATACAGGGCTACGGGCAATAGTTGAACGGGAGCGGTATGATATTTTAATATCCAGGTAATTCCCCGCTTCAGTATAATGGGACGTTGGTGTACGGGGGTAATTTCACCCTGAGGAAAGATGCAGATCAAATTCTCGTCATTTAATTGGCCGAGCGTGTAGCGTAACCCTTCTAATATTTTTTTGGGATTTTGTTTTTCGATACCATATGCGCCCAATCGGCTGAAGAATCGCAGATTTTGTAGCTGTTCGTTCAACATCATCATAAAGAGACGCCGTTTAAAAAAACGATCATTCAATAGATAGATGAAAAATCCGTCCCACCACGTGCTGTGAGTCGGTAATATAACGGCCGGAAGCTTTTTATCCAGAAGCGGTACATCGCCGATGATACGCAAAGAATGGAAGTGTTTTTTTATTAACCGTCGGATGTAAATTTGAAACATACGCTCCGGCCATTTTTGGTGCATTGCTTCAATCATGAGCTCTGAAATCTTTTATGTAATAAATTAGTCGATCATGTCCTGTAACATGGTGTGAACCGTCGCTTCTGCGGTTAACATAACGCCCGGTACACCGCCGCCCGGATGGGTGCTCGCGCCGACCAGGTATAAATTCGGAAACTCCTCGCTACGGTTATGCGGCCTGAAATTCGCGGTTTGCATTAAACGAGGCTCCACGCTCCAGGCGCTGCCTATATAGTTATTGCGCTGTTTGGCAAAATCCACCGGAGTGAATATCTCCTTCGTTTCCAATTGGGTTTGTAATCCCTCAAGCCCGAAATCGTGTTCGAGAAAATCGAGAACACGTTTTGCATAGGGCTTGCTTTCGTTCGCCCAGTTGATCTTAGCCGCTAAATTGGCAACCGGTATCAGGGCGTACATACTTTCGGCGCCCGCGGGTGCCATATCGGGGTCGGTACGCGTCGGTGCGTGAATATAGATTGAAAAGTCGTTGCTTAATATTTTGCGATCAAAGATGTCGGAGACCAATTCCTTGTAGCGCTGCGATAAAATGATATTATGGTGCAGCAGTTTTTCCGGGAATTGTTTCCTGACGCCGAGATAGAGCAGAAAGGCGCTCATGGAATAATCCATATTCAGAATTCTGCGATCCGTCCATTTACGACGATGGTTCTCCGAAATCAAATCCTTATAGGTATGGGCAAAATGGGCGTTGGAGACCACAGCATCCGCCTGATAAAAATGATCATTGGCAACAACCCCCTCGGCCCGACCGTTTTTGATACGAATTTCTTTAACTTCGGTGTTTGTTTGCACCGAACCGCCCAATTCGATGAAGAGTTTTTGCAGAGCCCTAACCACCGTGTACATACCACCCTTGGTAAACCAGACGCCGCCGGTCTTTTCCAGGTAAGGAATCATTAAATATACGGCCGGCGATCGGAATGGATTGCCGCCGATGAAAAGCGGATGGAAGGAGAAGGTGAAGCGGCTCCGTTCGTCGCGGAAATACTTTTTGACCACCTGATAAGTTGAAAACGCAGCTTTTAATTTGAGGGCGCGCGGCGCAAACTGCAACAAGCTCTTTAAATCCATGAACGGGCGGGCGCCGAGACCGTCGGTGATAACCGCTTTGTATACTTCCCGGGTGTATTGAACAAAACGGTCGTAATTTTGAGCGTCTCCGGAATCGAATCGGGCCAGTTGTTCTTTCATTTTTTCGGCATCTGCGCTGTAATCGATTTTCGATCCGTCATGGAAATAAATGCGGTAAAACGGATCGAGATCAATCAAATCCAGATAGTCCTCGAGTTGCCTGCCGGCGGCGTTAAAAATATCTCGGATGATGTCGGGCGCGGTAATCAAAGAGGGCCCGAGATCAAACGTATAACCGTCTTTCATTAATTGGGTGGCGTGGCCGCCCACCTGATTGTTTTTCTCGAATATGGTTACCTGAAAACCCTTTGCCTGTAAACGGATGCCGGCGGCTAAGCCCCCGAAACCGGAACCGATAATCACAATGTTTTTCATGGATGTTTCCCTTAGCTTAATCGTTTTTGTTTATAATGAGATCGGCCGTCATCTTTCCGGAAAGAAGAACCAGGGGGATACCGCCGCCGGGGTGGGATGAACCGCCGGTAAAATATAGATTACGCACCTGCCGACTGCGATTGGCCGGTCGTTTAAAGGCCGTATTCCAGGCGTTGGAAGAGATTCCGTAAATACTGCCGCGATTGCTGCCCAGTCGTTTCTCAAAATCAGTGGGCGTAATGGTGCGTTCTGATTCGATGGCACGTTCTATATCCAACCCGATCGACCGCAGACGGTTCAGAATTTTGCGTTTGATAACCGCAATATGAGACCCATAATCGTAATGAGCGCTGAGATAGGGCATATTCACCAGCACAAACCAATTCGAATGTCCCTCCGGCGCATGGTCTTCGTCGCTTTTGGAGGTAATGGCTATATAGATCGTTGGATCTTCGGGAACTTCGTGCTGGTCAAACAATTGGACAAATTCACGCTTATAATCTGTGGAAAAGAGTACGTTATGATGGCTTAATACCGGAGTCTGTTGAGCGACGCCCCACATAAATACGAGCCCCGAAAGCGACGGCTCGAGTCGATTTAATTTTTTCCGTTGTTTTTCCATGTCTTTGAGCAGCTCATTATGCGCCGTGATCACATCGGCGTTACATACAACGTGATCCGCAGAATAATTTGTGCCGTTTACGGTAACGCCGGAGGCACTGCCGTTCGATTGTATAATACGGTCGACATTGTGGTTTGTGCGAATATTAACGCCCTTTTGTTCTGCGATTTTATGTAACTCTTCCACCAAACGATACATGCCGCCTTTAATATAAAAACTGCCCAACTCATATTCCACATAGGGTATAACATTCAGGGTTGCGGGCGCCTTGTAGGGATCCGATCCGTTGTAGGTGGCGTAGCGATCAAAGAGTTGCACCAACCGGCGATCCGAGAAGAAACGCCGGATACCTTTGTGGACGGTGCGAAAGGGATCGAGGCGATGGATTCGTAATAGGCGGGAAAGGTTTGAAAGACGCAACAGATTTTTCCACTCATGCACCGCCGAAAACAAAAAGGGTTCGGCCGTCAGGTCGTACAGACGGCGACTGTATTGTAAAAAGGATCGGTAACACCGGGCGTCATTACGGTTAAACGCTTGCATGGCCTTATACATACGATCAAAATCCGTGGAAGCATCCAGCGAGCTTCCGTCGGACCAGAAATAGCGGCAAACCGGTTGCAGTTCATTGAATTCCAGAAAATCGGGTCGATGCAGGCCGACATCGCTGAACAGTTCGTCAACCACGAACGGCATGGTTAACAGCGAGGGACCTGTATCGAAGCGATATCCGTCGAAACGGATTTCGTTCATTTTGCCTCCGAGATGTTGCCCGCGCTCAAAAAGCTGAACCTCAAAGCCTGCGTGAGCCAGCCGGATGGCTGCACTCAGTCCGCCCAGACCGCCGCCGACTACCGCGACATTACACTTTGCCATGCAATCGCGCCTTCCATTTTTCATGGACGATTATATTCAAGAATACCAAACAAAAACCATAAAAGAAATCTTCAATGGGTATGGTAATCACACGCCAGTCAAGCTGATAACGGGCATCGTACAATACCACGGGACGTGCAGTCAAATAGCCGTTAAAGATGAGCATAAGAAGCACCAACATGAACGTAAACGCAATGACGAGGCGTTGTCTTAGAATGCCTGTCCCAAGCCAGCGGTCCAGGATAAGTGTCAATATCGATACCAGTGCAACAATCAGGGTGTATTCGCGGCCGGTCAACAAGGAAAAGCCGGCGACCGCGAGCAATACCGATCCCGTAATAAATTCCCAGTATCGTGCGCCGTTCAGGGATCCGTTGCGAAAATAGGCCAGCAGAACTTCCCAAATAAAAAGAGTGGCATACGGCACGGTAATGAAAAAAAGCCACTCGCCCGGCGGCAGATCGAAAAAGGACCAGGACATGGTGTACGCCTCATTGAACCACCAGTGCCGGCCGCTGACCACGGCATCCCATACGATGAAGGGCGCCATTACGATCGGAATAGCGCGGAATACCGACGGCCAGTGGGTGTAGAAATGCACCCTGCGATCGAAACTCAGTATAAGCGGGCCGCTGATCACGACCAGATTCAATAAAAGATATTCAATTTGCATTGGCCTGTAATCGATTTTTGAGAAGTTTTAAGGAAGCATAGGCGTCTTCATCAAGCTGATTGTAATCCAGTAAAAAATTCAGTACGTTCACAAGTATTTCCGCATCGTATGCGCCATACTCTTTGGGCAGCAATTCTACGATATGCTCAAAATTTTCCTTTGCTTCGGTTTGGCAATTAAAGAAAAAGGGCAGGTAGTGGCATGTCGTACCGTAGATGAACAGGGCTTCGATATCGTTGGGCGCCAATTCCAGCCCCCTTTCCATTATTTTTAATCCCTCTTTAACTTTTTTGTATTTGGTGTGTGCCCAGAAGGCGTGTTTGCCTTCCAGGGTTACCAGTGCCCCCTGATAGGTGAGGCTGCGCCCGACATATCGCGGGAATTCCTCGGCGAGGGTTTCGAACACCACGCCGGCGGAATCAATTTTATCTTCTTCTTCAACGGCGGCATAAAAATAAGCGCGTCCTTTTTGTAACAGCTTTTCAGTGCGAAAAAGGTTGTCCTGCGCCGACGTGGCCTGCGCCGCCAACAGAATGAACAAGGCTGTGAAAACCGATTTCTTTGTTAACATAAGTCCTGCTTTCTTTGTTATCGTAAAAAGCGTAATGAGCGATTTATTTTAATGATTATGCAATGAAAAGTCAATAGTATATAAAACACAATCAGCTCAAAACGCTCAATATGTATTGACAACGCAGCGGTCCGGTCGTATATTCTCAGAAACATTTACCGGAGTAACTAATGTCTTACGGAGTTGACTATTTAAACAGCCAGGAGGCTGCAAAAATTTTGGGCGTTAATGTATCCACCATTAAACGCTGGACGGACGAGGGTAAATTGCAGTGTACCCGGAGCGCCGGCGGACATCGTAAATTCGATATGAAGCATCTCGCCCGCTTTCTTGAAACCAATAAACATAAATCAGCGCGCGCCAATCTGTTTCCGATCGAAACCGAAGCCGATTTGCGTTTGAGCAATCATATCGTCAAGGGCAATTTTTCGTATCTCATCGATTATCTGGAAGAGCTTTCCCTGCATTGTGAACGCGAACAGGCTCAAAAAGTACTGAACGGTTTGTATCTGGCCCAATATCCGCTCTACGTTATTTACGACCGCATCATCACGCCCATCCTGCATCGGATTGGCAATCGCTGGGCCGCCTCGGATGTTAGCGTCATCGAAGAACACCTGGCTACACAAATCTTACGGGATGGCGTAATTCGTTTGCAGGGCATTGTTAACATTCCTTCCAAAATTGCCGGAAAGGTGTTGTGTCTCACGTTCTCGCAGGAGTTTCATGACATTGCCGTTAAGATGATTCAGCACATTATGGAATTCCGGGGCTACAAAGCTTACAACAGCGGTTCGATTACGCCTTTATTAGAAATCAATGCCATTTTTTCGGAAATCAAACCCGAACGCGTATATATTTCTTCCACCTATGTGGTGGATACCAAAACCACTCAAACCGAATTCAATCATGTTGGGGATTTGTGTCAGCAGTATGGCGCTCGTTTATTTATTGGCGGCCGCGGATTCGACGCTTTATCCACCAGTCATACCGCTGTGGAAAAGCGTCTTTACACTTTTGAAGAGGTTTTCCATATTTGAAAGGCGAAGCCGGCTTAAAAATTAGCCTTTAATTGAATAGCGTCGTCTTCCCATGTATTTTGTTTAATACACGTTTACGCTATGCAATCAATCATCCGCCCCTCTTAAAACTCAACCGAGATTCCCCCCACGGGCAGGGTCTTGTATTGCAGAATTTCTTCGATTTGTTTGCGCCCATTATCGTTCACTCCGTACTGGTACGTCCAGATATTATCCCGGTTGTATACATTGTTAATATCAAAAAAGACGATCAGATTCCAGGAATTAAAGATAAAACGGCGATCGATGCGGAGGTCCAGACGATGATACACCGGATAGCGTTTGTCATTTAGTTGTTGTTGTTCTTCCACGATCCATTTCTGATAACGCGGATAATAGTTCGGTTCGGTGTAGGGGCGGCCTCCCAAATAACGAAACTTGAAACTGATCTCATATTCATCGGAAGGTGCGAAAGGCAGCCACGAAATGAAGTTGAACCACCAATCGTTTTTGATGTTCTGATACCAGCTGTCTTTATACCAATGGAATTTGTATCCGGCAATAAAGGTAAAGATGTTTTGATAATCATAGTTCCATGGATAATATTCGCCCGTTCTCGGATCCTTGGCTTCGGCTTTAGAGTGGGCATAACTCACTATGGTTGAAAAGCGGTCGGTTAACTTTTTCTGTAAAAAAAACTCAATCCCTTTGGACCGGGCTTCCGCAGCATTCACCATTGCCCCCTGGTCGTCGTCCAGCGGTTCGGGCGTAGTGTATTTGACGTTGATCGGGATATCGTCGTAACCCTTGTAATAGGCTTCCACCGTTAATTTTATGTCGTCGCGCAAAAGATAATCCAGGCCCACCACGTATTGATCGTTGTACTTGCTTTTGAGAGACCGGTTGGTCTCATTACGCATTAAATCGACCATGGCGGGTGATTGGTAATGTTTTCCGTAAGCCACATTGGCGGTTAAATCCGGCGTGATAAAATAGGATAAGCCCAAACGCGGACTCCATGAATCGAAAGCGTTGTAATCAAAATAGTCATAGCGTAACCCGGCGGTTACGCGCAGGCGCTTTAAAATATCGATGGCCATTTGTCCGTATCCCGTGGACTTGTATGAATCGATTGCACGATCGATGCGATAGGAGGGGTAGATACGGTCGAACGCACCGGTTTTTTTCCGTGTGCCGGTGGTGTCATAAATGAATAGCGTGTCGGCTTCTTGCCATAAGTTCTGATCGAATTGAACGTTTTCCACAGACGCTCCGAAATTGAGCTCCACATTATCGCGCAATCGATAAACAAAATCCGTTTTAAACTGGTAGATATTCTCCCTGGAATCCTGTGTGAAAAAGGTATGTTTGGCGCCGTTTTCCCTGAATTCGTAAACATCGGCAAAGGTGTTGCTCTCCAACGCCGAGAGCGTGGTGTAGGCGTAAAGCTTGTCCGTCCACAGGGCGCGCCATGTCAGTCCGTTAATCAATTGTGAATTGTTTGTATCCACGTTTTCCGCACCGCGTCCGTAGCCCGCCTCATTTTCATTTTCAATATTGATTTCATCGGCGCCGTACAGGCTGTTAAACATGAGTTTATGATTTTTGCCGATATCCCAGCTCAATTTACCCTGAAGATTGTGGTATTGAGGCACGGCCGTGAGGCCTGTCGAGGAAATGATCAAATCCAAATAACTTTTACGGGCGGACAGAATAAATGAAGCATTCTCCGATATGGGGCCTTCGGTCAGAATACCGACACCGGACATCCCCATGGTGCCTTCAAAGCGTAGGCGTTCCCGGGAGCCTTCCCGCAGTTTTATATCCATCACCGATGAAGCTTTATCACCGAATTTGGCCGCAAACGCTCCGGCGTGAAAATCCACGTTCTTCACCATATAGCTGTTCAGCATATTGATGGGGCCGCCGCCGGAACCTTGCATGGGGAAGTGATTCGGGTTCGGAATCTCGATGTTGTCCATCAGGAATAAGTTTTCACCGGGATAGCCGCCGCGTGTAATGATTTCATTCATCTGGTCACTGCCGGACACCACCGATGGCAAAGCCTGCATGGAGCGTTGAATGTCGACCAAATCGCCGGGACTACGCCGGATTTCCTCGAAATTCATTCGGTGGGTGCTGACGACCGATTCCCGCGCTTTTTCAAAATAGCTACCGGTCACTTCCACCACTTCGCCTTCCAGATAGTTTTGCTCAAGCTCCAGCTCCAGGCGCGTGGTACGGTTGGGATTAACGATAATGTTATTCCGTTTAAGCGTACGGTAGCCCAGATAGTGTACTTCGAGATTGTAGCTGCCCGGTTGCAAACGCTGAATCATAAAATGGCCTTCGGCGTCGGTGGCCGCGCCCCGCTCGCTGTTTAATATAACCACATTCGCGCCGGCCAGCGGTTGAAGGGTGCGCTTGTCGATGACTTTGCCGCCGATGCGTCCGAATTGCTGCGTAAAAGCCGCTGACGTTATAAAAACCAGGAACAGAACGCTCAGTATGAATATCCGTAAACGAGATTCTTCTTGCGATTTTAAGATGAAATTTTGATACATTGATGAGCCTTTATTTTTCATGATAGACACGTTAATAAAAGAAACATCCGGTGTTCACATACCCGAACCGGATACAAATGATGTAATAAGCTTAAAACGCTCATTTATTCCCGAACATCGTTTGTTTTCCTTAACAAATGCTGTGCTTGCTTTGTTTCATTGCGGCTTTCAGAGCAGCCGGGGCCCATGAATCCGTTTAAGCTGCGCCATCCCTTTCAAAATGGGCCTGAATATTGTATTGGATTACTCTGAACTCCAAAAATTCTATTTTTAATTCCAGGGTACCCATCTTGATAACGACTTGCAATGACAATCGACAAAGTGAAATTTTTTTGTTGCCTTTTTAGTTGCGTTCAGTAAAATTTATGTAAATTAACTAAAAAAAATCAGATAGTTAGAATTCTTTGATAACGGGCATTGAGCGTTTTGCGCGATTAACTTACGAATGGAAAGCAGACAATGTTGAAAATATTTACTGCCGTATGGCTGCTGCTGCCGGCCATGACGGCCGTCCCCCAAAGCAATGAGATCAATACGTCGATCGTCATTCATGTCGATGGATTGCGTAATCGGGATGGCGTATTACGAGCACTCTTATTTACCAATGAAGACGGCTTCCCGCAGGATTTTCCGAAAGCTTCGCAAAGCAGAACCGTTGCAATCCAACAGGATACGATACGCATTCAATTTGATAATGTTAATGCAAGCCAATGTGCTATTAGCGTATTGCATGATGAAAATGATAACGAAAAAATGGACTCCAATTGGCTGGGTATGCCAAAAGAAGGGATCGGGGTAAGCAACAACGTCAAAAACCGGCTCGGACCGCCGTCGTTTGAAGATGCGGCCGTTACCTGCGACGGGGATACGCTCGTTCTATCGATACACATGCGATATTTTTAGATAAACATCGAATTCGAGAGGAAACTTAAAATGCCGAAGAAGAAACGAATTGCGGTTATCGGCGCCGGCTTCGGGGGATTGGCGGCCGCGAATCGCCTTGCGGCTAAAGGTCACGAAGTGCACTTATTTGACAAGCGTGATAAACCCGGCGGCCGCGGTTACCAGTATGAGGTGAACGGCTTCAAATTTGACGGCGGACCGACGGTGATTACCGCCCCGCATTTATTTGATGAAATTTTCGAAGCCGCCGGCAAAAAACGCGACGATTATTTTAAATTAAAATCGCTGGATCCCTTCTATCGTATTTTTAACGCCGAGGGCCGGTATTTCGATTATCGTCGCCGGCTGCAAGACATGTTGGCGGAGATCGATAAATGGAATCCGAAGGATAAAAAGGGCTATCAAAAATTCGTACTGCAAACCCAAAAACTGTTTGCTTCCCTCTATCCTTATACGGATCAACCGTTTATACACTTAAACAAAATGCTCCGGATCATGCCGGATGTGATTCGCTTGCACGGCTGGCGCGGTACATACGGTTTTGTCTCACGATATATAAAAGATGATTTTCTCAGACGTGTATTTTCATTCCATCCGCTATTGATCGGCGGCAGCCCTTTGGATACGCCGGCATTGTATACGCTGATCGTTCAGTTCGAAAAAGAGTGGGGCGTGCATTACGCTATCGGCGGAACTGGCGCCATCGTCGAAGGCTTACGGCGCTTGTTTGAAGAATCCGGCGGACGCCTGCACCTGTCGGCGGAAGTTCGGGAAATAGTCGTTGAGAACCATCGGGTGAAAGGGTTGATTGTAAATGGCGAAAAGACGCCGGAGCCCTTTGACGCCGTGGTGAGTAACGGTGATGTTTCTTTTACCTACCGCCACCTGATTAAGGAAGAACATCGCCGCAAATGGAGTAACCGCCGTATCGACGCTATGAATTACAGTAACTCGCTGGTCGTTGTTTATTTCGGAACCAAAAAACGTTATTTGGATTCCAAATTACATCACCACAATATTATCGTCAATCCACGCTATAAGGAACTTCTAAAGGACGTGTTCGATCGCCGCAAACTTCCGGAGGATTTTTCACTCTATCTGCACATGCCGACCAAAACCGATCCATCCATCGCGCCCGAGGGCAGCGAATCGTTTTATGTACTGTCGCTCGTTCCGCACTTAAACAACGAAGTGGATTGGAATACGTTTACGGAAACCTATCGCGATCGCATACTAGAATATCTGGAAGAACATTACCTGCCCGGCCTCCGGGAGAACATCGTCGCCCTGCATCATATTGATCCCTTACATTTTCAGAATACGCTTAACAGTTACAAAGGCGCGGCGTTTGCCGCCCGGCCGACTCTTTTGCAATCGGCCTATTTTCGTCCCCATGCCCGATCCGAAGAGTTTGAAAATCTGTATTTTGCCGGGGCGGGAACGCATCCGGGCGCCGGCGTGCCTGCGGTATTGTCGTCAGGAAAAATTGCCGCCCAATTAATCGATCCGGATGGATAAACTGAAAGGGAAACCAAATGCACCCATTGTTTGATTTGGGATTTAGCCGAAGCGAGAAAGAGCTGGTATTACAGGATATTCCGGTGCAGGGAAAAATTCCGGAATGGCTAGACGGTTCATTTATCCGCAATGGTCCGGGAACGTTTCACGTGGGCGAAGAGACCTACCGGCACTGGTTTGACGGCCTGGCTATGCTGCACAAGTTTTCGTTTCGCAACGGCAGGGTTGCTTACGCCAATCGCTTTCTCAGAACCAAAGCGTATAATGAAGCGATGGAAACGGGCCGGATCGCCTATTCCGAATTCGCCACCGATCCCTGTCGATCCATGTTTGGCAAACTGACCGCGGTTTTTAATCAAAAGATTACGGACAGCGCCAAAGTAAATGTGACTCGCCTTGATGAAAAATATCTGGCACTGGGCGAGACAGCCATGCAAATCGAGTTCGATCCCGAAACGCTTGAAACGCTTGGCACATACCAGTATGAATCGAAATATAAACAGCATGTTACGACGGTCCATCCGCAGTTTGATTTTGAACACGGCCAGGTGTACCAGCATGTAACACGTTTCAGTCGTGTTTCCCATTACCGGTTAATGCGCGTAAAAGGCAACGGCAAAAATGAGCTGGTGGGCGAGATACCGGTAACCCGACCGGCTTACCTTCACAGTTTCGGGATGAGTCCGCGTTATCTTATCATCGCCGAATTTCCTCTGACGGTTTATCCCTTAACTTTGCTTTTTCAGCGCAAACCCTTTATTGAAAATTACAAATGGAAACCGAAAGACGGTACCACCTTTTATGTGATGGATAAAGAGAGCGGCGCGTTAGTGCAAACGTTCAAGAGCGAAGCGTTTTTTGCTTTTCATCATATCAATGCCTTTGAACGCGGCGACGAAATCATTTTGGATATCGATGCATACGACAACGCCGATATCATCCATTCCTTCTATTTAAACCGCCTGAGCAACGCTAACCTGCAATTACCGTTCGGGCAATTGCGGCGCTATCGTCTGAATATGAAAAATCAGACGGTGCAATACGAAACGATTAATGAGCACTGCCTGGAAATGCCCCGCTTCAACCATGCGCATTTTAATATGGACGGCAACTATCGCTATGTGTATGGCCTGGGTGTGAAGCCGCAACAGCCGAAAGGGTTTTACAACCAATTAATCAAAATCGATATTCAAACCCGGAATAGCTACCACTGGTTTGCGGCAAATCAATATCCGAGCGAACCTGTTTTCGTGCCCGCACCGGATAGCAAAAGTGAGGACGACGGCATCCTTTTGAGCATCGTTTTGGATACGGACCGGAAAAATTCGTATTTGTTAATTCTGGATGCCGCGACGATGGAGGAAATAGCAAGAGCGGTGGTGGATCAGCCGATTCTGATCGGTTACCACGGGCAACACTTCCCGGAAGTAAAATAAAAGCGCGTCGCGTTTGAATCGTGTGTCAAAATTCTAAAATTTGCCATAAACAAGAGGGGGAATACAATGGCTGCACATGTAAAGATGCCCGCCGGAAGTATCGGTTGGATTGATTTAACAGTGCCGGATGCGGAAAGCATCAGCGATTTCTACGAAAAAGTGGCGGGCTGGCGGAAAGAAGCCGTAAAGATGGATGATTACCAGGATTACAATATGAAACGTTCGGACGGCGCCGTTACTTCCGGTATTTGCCATGCCCGCGGCGGTAACGCAAGTATGCCGGCTCAATGGATGATCTACATCGTTGTGGATGATATCGATGCCAGCATGAAGGCCTGCACCGATGGAGGAGGCGCCATTGTGGAGGATACCTACCATACCGGTTCGGAAGGGCGCTATTGCGTGATAAGGGATCCGGCCGGGGCGGTATGCGCATTGTACGAACCGGCTTAACCCATGTATCGCTTCTGTATTCTGTACTGACCGGGTTTTTGGCGATAAAGATACCTGGCACTGTTAATGAAGTTTATTACATGTCTTTCATTCCATGGCGCCACACCCTAAATTACGGGGTAATTTTTCTTGAAAGGAGCTGCTATGCGAATGTCCCTTTTGTTGGTTATAGGTATGCTTGTCGTCGTCTCCGGTGTATTGCCGCTCCATGCCGGTGATTCACTACTGATACGTTCGCAGGATGTGGAGGGAGCGGAACGAGTAATCGGTATTCCGTTAAACAAAACCGAGCGCGATTCGTTATTGCCGGATCTGAATGAGCATCTGAAATCGTATCAAGCGTTAAGAGCATTCTCGTTGCATAACCAGGATCGACCGGCCTTGTTTTTCAATCCCATTCCGTCGCATTATTCCGTACCACAGGGCAAAAGTGAACTACGGTTAAGCCAACCCCGGCAGGAACAGATGCCTGCAAATATGGAAGAACTGGCCTTTTACAGCGTCCGTGACCTGAGTTATCTTCTCCGGACCGGCCAGATCACTTCTCTGGAATTAACCCGTTTTTTTCTGGATCGTTTAAAACAATACGATGACAGTTTGCATTGTGTTATTACGCTTACGGAAGAACGCGCCCTGCGGGAGGCGCGCCATGCGGATGCGGAGATTGACGCCGGTCGTTATCGCGGACCATTGCACGGCATACCTTACGGCGCAAAAGATTTATTGGCCGCAAAGGGTTATAAAACGACCTGGGGCGCCATGCCGTATAAAAATCAGGTAATTAATAAAGATGCGGCTGTGATTCAAAAGCTGAGCAAGGCAGGCGCCGTGCTGGTTGCGAAGTTATCGCTGGGCGCTCTGGCCTGGGGGGATGTTTGGTACGAGGCAAAAACCCGAAATCCATGGAAATTGGAACAGGGTTCCAGCGGCTCTTCGGCTGGCTCCGCTGCTGCGACGGCCGCGGGTTTGGTACCGTTTGCCATCGGATCGGAAACGTGGGGGTCGATTGTATCGCCTTCGACACGCTGCGGTGCCACCGGTTTGCGCCCCACATTCGGACGGGTCAGTCGCGACGGCGCCATGGCTCTGAGTTGGTCGATGGATAAGCTGGGTCCCATTTGCCGCAGCGTCGAAGATTGCGCCATCGTGTTCAATGCCATCTACGGCAGCGCCGGCGACGACCGGAGCATGATCGACGCGTCTTTCAGGTATCCGGATGAAACGGAATTGAGCAATCTGCGCGTCGGCTACCTGAAATCAGCGTTCGAAGACGATTACGATGATAAAGAACACGATTGGCAAACGCTGCAAACGTTGCGGGATATGGGTGTTGAATTGATTCCCGTAACCCTGCCCGATCTGCCAGTGGAAGCGCTTGCCTTTATCCTTAGTGCAGAAGCTGCAGCGGCGTTCGATACGCTAACGCGTTCCGGTAATGATGATTTAATGGTGCGACAGGTACGTAATGCCTGGCCCAATGTGTTCCGTGCAGCCCGGTTTATTCCGGCGGTGGAATATATTCAGGCTAACCGTATACGCTATCAATTGATCGAGGCCATGCACGATATTTTTAAGAAGGTCGATCTCTACGTGGCGCCTTCGTTTGGGGGCAATAATCTATTGCTGACCAATTTGACCGGCCATCCCTGCGTTGTGGCGCCCAATGGATTTCGGGAAGACGGAACGCCGACCAGCATCAGTTTTACAGGCAATCTGTTCAGGGAAGGGCAGCTGTTAACGTTTGCCGCCGCCTGGCAGCGTGCAACTGCGTTCCATCAGAAACACCCGCCATTGTTCAGGTAAGAGCACCAACCACGCATATTTGAATGCGGGACGATTCTGTTTGCTTTCGTTTTAATGCGTCCGGAAAAGCGGGGGCGTTATTGACATATTAGAGTTGGTAAGAGATCGTCTGAATCAAAACGGAGCGCGATGAAATTACTTCTCGTGGAAGATAACCAGGCTTTAGCCGGTGATATCGAACACTATTTAAAGGGACAGGGATTTGTTGTTGAAACAACCTCTTCGTTTTCCGAAGCCAGCGAAAACCTGGCGCTGTACCAGTATGATCTGGCGATTATTGATCTGGGCTTACCGGACGGCAGCGGTCTGGAGCTGGTGCGGGAAATGCGGGCGCAACGGAACGAAGCCGGCATTTTAATCCTGACGGCTAAAGATGCGGTGGAACAAAAGGTGAACGCCTTAAATAGCGGTGCCGATGATTATATGACCAAACCCTTTCACAAGGCGGAGCTGAATGCCCGCATCCACTCGATTCTGCGTCGTAATAAATTCAACCGTAATAACTGGCTGCATGCCGGCGACATCAAAATCGATCTTCTGGCTTCTCAGGCTTATGTGAACGACGCCGCACTGAATCTAACCAAAAAGGAGTTCGATCTCCTCTTGTATTTTATGCAAAACACCGACCGTATGCTAACCAAAGAAAACATCGCTGAACATCTGTGGGGCGATCACATTGATCAGGTGGATCGTTTTGATTTTATCTATAACCATATAAAAAACCTTCGAAAGAAAATCGCCCGGGCCGGCGGCGGTCATTATATCCATGCCATGTACGGAATGGGTTATAAATTTAGTGTGCACCCCAAACAACCGGATTAACCATGCAGAAAAAACGCGTCATTAAATTATTAACCAAAACCACGTTTATTTATCTTATATTTACGTTTATCGCTTTCTTCAGCAGCGCGGTATTTCTAACCAACGAGACCGATGAATTTATCGAGGGCCGTTTGGAAAACCGCTTCCGGCGCTACGCCCGTCATATCGAACATCATATTCAGGCTGGTAAAGGCATCGACCGCTTACCCCCGAGTGTACGGATTTGGAGGCTTGCCTCGCCGGCCGATCCTTCGGCATATCCCGCGTATTCCGATACCCTGATTTACAATGCCGAAATGGATGAATTGCAGCGTTTTCGTAAAAAGACGATTCTCCTGAACATTGAGGGTCATTTTTACAGGGTGGAAATGGTCAAAGCGGTGGAGGATTTTCTGCGATTGCGTGACGACATTTTCGGATCATTGATACCCGCGTTTATATTGCTCGCTCTGGGCATCGTATTGTTCAATTACTTACTCTCCGGTTACTTTTTCCGGCCATTCAACAAGATACTGGATGTAATGAAAACCTATAAAGTCGGTCGGAATAAAACGGTCAGCCGCGTACCAACCAGTACCGCCGAATTCCATAGAATGCAGGAACTGTTTCATAAAATGATCGACCGGATCGAATACGACTATCGTCATCTCAAAGAGTACACGGAAAATATGGCCCACGAAATGCAAACCCCGCTATCGATTGTTCGCAGCAAAGTCGAAATTTTAATGGCCGACGATGCCTTAATGCCAAAACATGCCCAGACGGTGAAAACGATCTATGATGAAACCAATCATCTTTCAAAACTCAGCCAGACGCTCAATTTGATTACCCGCATCGAAAACGGCGAGTTCAGCAATTTCAAAGAGATCAAAACAAAGGATGTGATTGAAAAGCATGTCTCGGCTGTGCGCGAGCTGGCCCATTTAAAATTGCTCTCCATTGAAACCGATTTGTCTGAGAACCATTATTTTTATATGGATCCATTTCTGCTGGATATGGCGCTTAAGAATTTATTACGCAACGCCATCAATTACGGGCAGACTGAGGGACCGGTTCGTATTTGCACAAATAGCGATCAATTGTCGATAAGCAATTACGGGCCTCCGCTGGATATTCCCGAAGAGAAAATGTTCGAACGTTTTTATCGAAAAACAAACCGACAAAAATCGACCGGGCTGGGGCTGTCGCTGGTTAAAAAAGTGTGTGATGTGAGTCTTCTGAATTTGGAATACCGCTATCATGACGGACAACATTTCTTTTATATTCGTCCGGGTACCGGAAACGGTTGATCGAATGGGAACACAAAAACAATTTTTATGTTCTGGTCTTTCCTTCTTTCGTAACAGCTGAGCTATTGTCAAATTTTACGTCTACCCTGCATTAAAGTTGAAATGAATTCTAAAATCATTTGCATTGATGGGGACCTCAATTTATATTGTTGATGTTATATGCATATAACAAAAAGCAATAAAGTATAATATAAGCAATAGTAGTAAAACAATAACATGGTTACGGGAGGTTCAATGTCAGCTCGGAAGATATTTCAAAATATACTATTCCTGATGTTCATCGGGGCGATTCCCTTACAGGCTCAGGACACCTTTTTTCAACCCACAACCACCATCGGCGGATACGGAGAGTTGCATTATAATTATGCCAAGCCGGAAGGGAGCGAGGCGAGTAAAGTTCTTGATTTTCATCGTTTTATTATTTTCTATTCGCACGCCTGGTCGGAACAATGGTCTTTTAAATCCGAGGTAGAGCTGGAGCATAATCTGGTTGGCGACGGAGAAGGCGAACTGGAGCTGGAACAGGCCTATGTCGATTACCACCACAGCGCACGGTTTGGTTTTCGCGCAGGCGTTCTCCTGGCGTCGTCCGGCTTGCTTAACGAATTCCATGAACCGCCGCTTTTCCTAAGCGTGGAACGACCGACCTACAATAAATATATCATTCCCACCACCTGGTTTGGCAACGGCGCCGGTATATACGGGCGCTTTGCCGGATTCGATTATCGGGTTAATATTATGGAAGGACTGGACGGCGACGCATTCAGTGCGTCCACTGGTATCCGCGGAGGTCGGGAAAAGGGCTATAAGGCCGATGCCGAGGCATTACTGTATAATGCTGCCGTTGATTACGTCGGTTATCCCGGTCTGCGTGTGGGCGTATCAATGGCCATGAACAATGCTGTTGTCGATAGCGTCGACGAAAATAACGCCATCAATTTACTGGAATTTCATGCCAAATATGAGGCCAATAACATCCATGCCGTATTCGAATTCGGCAATCTTTCCTACGATAATGGCCCGATAGAGTCGGCCCGAGGATATTATTTCGATCTGGGTTACAACGTGGGCAGCTTTTTTGAGTGGCAAACGGAAGTGATTCCATGGTTCCGGTACAGCGATTATAATACCGCCGCTCAAACGGTGATGGGCGGAAATTCCGAGAAGGCCAACCATCACTCCAAATGGCTTGTTGGTCTTGCTGTTAAACCGATTCGCGACGTCGTCTTTAAAGTTGATTACGGTGAAGATACCGTTGAACTGGGTGATAAAAGCACCACCCTGTTTAACCTGGGTGCCGGATACATGTTTTAGGATGTGCTATGGAAAAGTTGATTAAAATTTCTCTGATCTTGATTACGGCGTTTTCTCCGCTCCTTTTAAGGGGCGGAGAAATTCGCGATAAGGCGGAGACAACCATTCGTGCCGAATTTAATAAAAAGGTACGTCTGGAATTCCAAAAATTAGAATTACCTCCCGGAGTAAAAACAGAGATCGAAAACGAGGTTAAGCAACGCTTCTTTATGAAGCAGGTGTATCTCTGGAAGGTTTTCAGAAACGACTCTCTGATTGCCTACGCTCTGCTGGACAATGTACGCGGGAAGTCGTTGCCCATTACCTTCATGGTTTTGTTTAACAATCGCGCCACGATTCATTCAAGCCACATCATAAAATATCGCGAACCCGTCGGCGGCGCTGTGGGCAACCGGCGCTGGCAAGCACAATTCGAAGGCAAAAATGCGGAATCGGGTTATCAGGTGGGTAAACAAATCGACGGCATCAGCGGTGCAACTATTTCGGTTCACGCCATAAGCAAAGGCGTACGTAAATTGGCATTACTGGCACAATATCTGGTCAGCGATACGCTGTTCTCGGTCACCGGCGGCACCGAATAGCGCCAAATACGACGACTTGATAATATATTCATAGGCTTTAAGAACCCGTTGTTCATGGCCAGAAGAAATGTCTGCGTGCCGTTCTGGCATCCGGAAATAATTCATGAATAGAAATACGCTCTGTACCATTTTTATAATGCAGACGGAATGTATATCTGTGCTTTTAACGTTAACGTGGCATTGATTTAATTGAACGAGTGTGTTTGGTGATAGAATTATTCAAACTGCCTAAATTGTATAAACAGCTTCTCCTGGCGTTTTTGTTTTTACTGACCGCCGCGGTGTTGATCGGGTTGACCTATGTGTACCAAACCACCCACATGCATTCCAAAGGCATCGTAGAGCGTTACGCCGGCAGCAGCGCTGCTTCCGAAGACAACTCCATGGAAGTGCCCGAACAGTATGCCAAGCCGGTCTCGGAGATGTTAATGACCACCCATAACCATCTGTTCGGTTTTTCATTAATTTTTTTAGCGGTCGGCGGCATTTTTGCGTTTAATTCCATTATAAAGGGGCGCTGGAAAGTGTTTCTGATCGTCGAACCGTTTTTTTCGACGTTCTTTACGTTTGCGTCCTTTTGGGGCATCCGCTATGTCCATACGGATTTTACTTATTTGACCGTTCCTATGGCCGTTCTTACCTACGGCGCTTATTTCGTGATGGCGGCAGTAATCGTATTCGAATTGATGTTTAAGAAGAACCCACACGACTCGGATGAAAAACGATGACCCGATCAGCAAAATTACCAAAATCCGTGCATAAGTTGAGCGCATATCGGCTGCCCTCTGATTACAGATTTTTTAATGAGTCGATACCTCTATACCTTTTGTAAGCCGCGATATTAGTGATTCTGATTTTTCTTTTTCCTGGCAGTTGAACGAAATCTACAAAATTTCTACAGATTTATTTTGTATCCTTGGTTTTTAAACCAAAACGAACGAAGACGAGGTATATATGTCCCGGTTGATAAAATGGATATTACTACTGGCAATGGCAACCGTAAGCCTTTTTGCACAGGGCGTAAAAAGGCCGGGCGGCGGCGCGATTACGGGTAAAATCTATGATTCAGAAACCGGCAGAGCCATCGAATACGCCAATATTGTACTTATCAATTCGGCGGACAGCAGTCAGGTTACCGGTACGATCAGCGATAAAACAGGCGCTTTTACTCTAAAAAATATACCACCTGGTAGATACGCCATTGAGGTTTATTTTTTAGGCTATGAAACCAAAACATTTAAATCGATTCACATTACCCGGGCGAATCCGAGGGTTGAGCTTGGTCGCGTCGTGCTTGAGCCTAAAGTTCTAACCGCAGAAACGGTCGAGGTGGAAGGCGAGCGGGCGGCTATTTCCTATCAGATCGATAAAAAAGTAATTGATGTGGACCAGCAACTGACGGCAACTTCCGGCACGGCAGTGGATGTATTGGAAAATGTACCCTCGGTGACGGTTGATATCGAAGGTAATGTCAGCATGCGTGGCAGCAGTAATTTCCGTGTTTTGATCGACGGGCGGCCAACCGTGATGGAAGCGAGTGAAGCTCTGAAGCAAATTGCAGCCAATAATATTAAGACCATCGAAATCATCACCAACCCTTCCGCTAAATACGACCCCGAAGGCGCTGCCGGTATCATCAATATTATTTTGAAAAAAGCGCGACAACCCGGACACAGCGGTATGGCCAATGTCAGCGCCGGTATAAACGACAAATACGGGGGAGAGGCGATCCTCGAAATCAAAGAACCAAAGTATAATACGACTTTCAGCGTTGATTATGACAACCGCACGTACACCGGCGACGACCTGGAACGGCGGTGGACAGAGAACGATGGAATCACATCATATATTAATTCCGACGGAACTTCTTCACGAGAGCGCCATCGATATGGTTTGCGCGGTTCCTTTGAATACGACCTGACCGATTCCGATATCCTCGGTTTGAACGGACGCTATGGGAATTACAGCTCGCTTCGTGATGCACGTGATCGTTTTGACCAATGGACGGAAACGGACAATGATCACACTATTTACTCCAGTGTAACCGATCGGGAGAGAGAGGGCGCGTATTACGCGTTGAGCGCTTCGTACCAACATAAATTTGAAAACGAGGGACATGAACTCACGGCTGATGCCCATTATCACTATCACGACGGAGACGAAGAAACAGTCAATGAACTGCGACCCGAAAAGAGCGAGTCGATTATCAATGGTCAAAAAACCATCGAATACGGACCCGGCAGAGGCTTACGCATTAAGAGCGATTATGTCTACCCCATCGCAGAACATACCAAATTCGAAGCCGGGCTTAATGGCGATCTGGACCGCTCTGAAGAAGGCAGCGGTCTCTATGAATATTCTACGGAAGAAGAACGTTATGTATGGCAACGGCAGTTTGCATATCTGACGGACTACCGGCGGGATATTTATGCCGCCTATACGATGTATTCCAGCGAGTGGAACAATTTTGGCTATCAATTGGGACTCCGCGGCGAATACACGGGTCGTGCCATCGAATTGTCTTCGGACGGCAGACGCTTTACCATCGACCGGTGGGATTATTTCCCGACTTTGCATACATCCTATCAGTTTTCCAAAGGTCAGCAAATGATGCTCAGCTATACCCGGCGTATCGATCGTCCCCGCGGCTGGCATCTGGAACCGTTCCAAACCTGGATGGATGCTTACAACGTGCGCCAGGGTAATCCCGATTTGAAACCGGAATACATCGATTCTTATGAACTTGGCTTCCAGACGCACTTTTCCCGGAACTTGTTTTCCATCGAAGCCTACTACCGTGTAAATCAGAACAAAATCGAACGGGTGCGTTCGGTGTATGAACCCAATGTTACGCTCCATACCCTTGAAAATATCGGACGGGATTTTTCGTTTGGGAGCGAAATGCAGTTGAATATGAGCCTCATGGGGATGTGGGATTTGAACCTGATGTCCAATCTGTATCACTACCGTGTGGAAGGATCGCTGAACGAACGGTCGTTTGCCAGGGAGAGTTTTAACTGGGGGGCGCGCGTTAATAACAATTTTAAGTTCGGCGATGTTGTCAAACTACAGTTGGACGGCAACTATCGCAGTCCGACCGTCTCTTCGCAGGGCCGCCGTGAGGGATTCCTTTATATCAGCGCCGCCATGCGATATGAACTGATTAAAAACCAGTTATCGGCAATTTTACAGGTGCGAGATGTATTCGGCACCGCCCGGTATGAATACACGTCCGAAGGACCCGACTTTTACAGTTATAACAAGTATGACCGCGAATCGCCTATCGTTATGTTGAACCTGCGTTTCAATTTTAACAATTATAAACCTGAACGCCGCCGCGAAAACGGTGATGCGGGTGGCATGAGGGAAGATGATTTCTAAAACAGATTTGTTCCACCGGAAGCTATTTGCGTCCATCTGCAGAAGCTGGCACGCGCCCCGGTATTCTCATATCGTGTAAAGCTTGGATATTACCTACCGTGCTTATCGAAGTATTATTATTAAGAGATGCCAGCGAATTGCCCTTCCCGCGTATTTTTTATGTCTGTTGCTAACCCTGTTGCAACTGATTATTTTGAATTATAAAGCGTTTAACAAATGCCGCAAAGGAGTTTATCATGGCGATTTATTTGGTTCAGCACGGCAAAAGTCATCCGAAAGATGTTGATCCCGAGCGTAAGCTTAACGAGGAAGGCAAAGCCGAGGTCCGGCGTATAGCCGATGTCGCCGGGAAATATGGTATTCATGTTCGTGGCATTAAGCACAGTGGTAAAACAAGATCGCAGGAAACCGCAGAGATTTTTGGCGAAGCATTAAATCCCGAAAGCGGCATAGAAGCGATCGACGGCTTGGGCGCCAAAGACGATGTAACACATTTTGCCAAATTCTTATCCGCATATGATAAAAACATGTATGTAGGCCACCTGCCCTTTATGGAAAAACTTACCGCATTTTTGGTTAGTGGCGACAGCGATCGGTTGGTAGTCAAATTTCAAAACGGCGGCATTGTCTGTTTAGACCGGGCGGATAGCAGTAATCAATGGTACATCAAGTGGACTTTGATGCCGCATATTGATTGATGGTTGGACGGTTTGCTGTTTAATCATGCATCGTAAAAATCGCTTTCAACGAGTCATAAAACACCTCGTCCTCGCTTTATTCATTGTTTTTCTCATATTAACGGTCGGATTATACCTCACGCATCGCTATCTTATACATGAAGTAGAAGAGAAGGCAGGGATTACTTTGCCCGGCGGCATCGATTCCCTGTGGATGATCGAATTAAACGGGTTAGAGCAGTGGATGCTCGTACGCGGCAGGGATCGGGCAAATCCCGTTTTATTGTATCTTCACGGCGGCCCGGGAGCGCCGTTATTTTGTAATGCCCGCGACATTGGATACGCAACGAACCTGGAACGGGCCTTTACCATGGTTTACTGGGAACAAAGGGGAACCGGGAAATCCTTTAGCCTGAATATTTCCGAATCGTCGATGACTATCGAACAGTTATTAGCGGACACACATGACTTAACTTTGTACCTGACTGAACATTTTAAAGTGGATAAGATATTTCTGGCGGGCAAATCGTTCGGTAGCCTGATCGGTATGTTAACCGTAAACCGATTCCCGGAATTTTATCACGCCTATGTGGGCATCGGTCAGATCGTCTCTCCTCTGAAAAATGACAGTATTGCGTATGAATACACCCTCGATCTTGCTAAAAGGTTTGGTAATCAACAAGCATTAGCTGCATTGTCTGAAGTCGGATACCCGCCGTATTCATTTGAGGAAGCGCTTATCCAGAGCAAATGGTTAACCCGATTTGATCGTCGTTTATTGTCTGAAAAATTCGGAAAAGAGCGGCCGAATTATTATTACCAATTGTTGGCGACGCCGGAATATTCGTTGAAAGACATCATTGCAATGGGGCTGGATCCCTACTTCTCGATGCGCTGTCTGTGGGATGATACGATATATCAGATCAATCTTTTCGATGCAATCACTACGATTGACATCCCGCTGTTTTTTATAGCAGGGCGATACGATTATTTTTCATCGGGTCGTTTGGCCGAGCAGTTCTATCAGCACTTAAAGGCGCCGCGGGGCAAATCATTTTTCTGGTTTGAACGTTCGGGACACGATCCGGAAATCGATGAACCGCAAAAATTTGGTCGTGTCCTTTCTAACAGGGTAAAACAAGTAATCCGCCGGGAGCGTGTGCAAGGCATCCCTTAAGCTGGAATATTTATTTGTAGCGATTAGTTGCTCAACTCTATTAATGAATAACTGATTTCCGGGCTTCATTCTAAAAAAGATTACACTCATTATGGAAATGAAACGAGGGACTAAACCGCTCTTACTGTTCAGCAGCAGCCTTACCGTTGTGGCGGGCGCCGTCATTGCGCCCGTGCTGCCGCAAATGCATCAGGCGTTCATAAATGAGCCGCATTCGGCATTACTGACGCGGCTCACGTTGACGTTACCGGCGTTGTTCATAGCGATCGGTGCACCATTTGCAGGCGTATTAATCGATCGTTTTGGCCGTAAACCGATTCTACTGCAGGCCATGGCTTTGTATGCCGTATCCGGTATATCGGGTTATGTTCTGCCGGATTTAACGACGATTCTCGTGGGGCGTGCATTGTTGGGGCTTGCGGTGAGCGCCATTATGACTGCATCGACGGCGTTAATCGCCGACTACTTCAACGACGCCGACCGCCAGCGCCTGATCGGACTGCAGGCTTCGTTTATGGCACTCGGCGGCATTGTTTTCATAACGCTGAGCGGCGTGTTGGCGGATATCCACTGGCGCTTTTCGTTTTTACTTTACGGCATCGCGTTGCTGTTCATTTGGCCGCTCTTTCGCGTTATCGTTAACCGGACTGCGGCCGCTGCTTCGCACACCGAATCCCCCGAAAGCGCCGGTCGGCTGCCCCGTATGAAAATTTTTATGATTTACGGATTTATTTTCATTGCCATGATCGTATTCTATATCATACCGGTGCAATTGCCTTTCTATCTGATCGATTTAGCCGACGCTTCCAATGCCCGGGTCGGTATTGCCATAGCCGTATTTTTCATGGCCGGAGCGCTGGTTTCCTACAACTATAGGCGCATCATCGATCGTCTCACCTTTGCTCGCATTTACTGGCTGGCTCTGTTTCTTTTAGCGTTTGGATTTACGGTAATCGGTCTGGCCGTTTCGTATGTAATGGCTCTGGTCGGCCTTATGATTGCCGGTCTCGGTATGGGCGCGATCATCCCCAATACCAATCTCTGGTTAATCACCCTCGCGCCGGTAGCCCTGCGCGGACGAGTGCTTGGCGGCCTTACCACCGCACTTTTTTTGGGCCAGTTTGTATCCCCGATTGTAACCAAACCCTTTATTCATCATCAGAGATACGGTCCGTTATTTTTGTGGGCAGCGGCGTTCATCTCGGTCTTAATTCTAATGATGACGGCCGGTCTGTACCGTATAAATCTTAAAAACAACGTAAAACGGCTGGCAAACATGATCCCGTTTAAATGGGCCCACTTTTCCTGAGCATAATTAAGCGACTTCGGATTCATTTTAACAATAAACAGAGGATTTCAATGAAGCGTAAAACCATATTAAGTATTTTGATAGCGGTGTTCATCGTGATAATCGGATTTGGCGTGATGCGGCTGTTGCTCAGTTTCGGGGAAGTATCGATGGAACGTACACCGCAAGGCGTGCTCCGAACGGTAAAGGCAAAGGTTGTAAGGCCGCGAGATATCCCGACGACCATATACACCCACGGACGATTGCGTTCACGGCAACCGGTCGTTTTAACCAGCGAAGTGACGGGAAAATTGGAAGAGGGGCGTGTCCCCTTTCTGCCCGGCCAAACGTTTAGAAAAGGCGAATTGCTTTTCAAGATTGACGACCGTCAGATCGTGCTGGATATCAACAGCGCCAAAAGTGATTTTCTCAACGCCCTTGCTTCGGTTCTGCCCGAAATTAAGATTGATTTCCCGGAAGAGTACGAGAAATACCAGGATTATTTTAACAACTGTACGTTCGACTGTCCGCTGGAATCATTCCCCGAAACGAACAATGCCCGGGTAAAATTATTTCTTTCACGCTTCAATGTGTACAAGCTTTATTACACGGTACGCAATCTGGAGATACTGAGGCAAAAACACTTTTTTTACGCGCCCTTCGATGGCGCCATTACCCAGACGGAAATTCGTGTGGGTTCGAATGCCCGCGCCGGCGCCCGTCTTGGGGAAATCATCAACCTTGAACAAATGGAAGTGCAGGCGCCCGTTCAGGTGCGTGATATCAACTGGATCGATCGCAACCAACCGGTTCGGTTAATGTCACAGGAATTATCGAAACGTTTTCAGGGAACCATCCGACGCATGGGCAGCAACATTGACCAACAAACCCAAACCATTTCCGTTTTTATTTCGGTTGATAATATCGGTAAAAGCAGTCTCTACGACGGCATTTTTCTGGACGCAGAGGTGGCGGGGCGCACCGTACCATCCGCGGTTGTGATCCCTCAGAGCGCTGTTTACCAGGATAGCTATGTGTATGTGATTAAAAACGGGAAGCTGGAGCAACGCAACGTTCAAGTGGCGCACAAAGAGCGCCAATCGGTCATCATCAATCAGGGACTGGCGGAGAATGATACGGTGGCGGTGGAAGTCCTCAACGGGATTGCAGGCGGCATGAAGGCGCGTCCGCGTCTGATCGGCGATGAGGGAGAAGCCGCCTTATGAGAGATGTGATAACCTTTTTCGTCAAATACAAAGTATGGACCAATGTGCTGCTCTTCAGCATATTCGGATTCGGTCTGATTGCGTTGCTGCAAATGCGCTATTCCTTTTTTCCCGAAATAAGACCCGATCGGCTTACCATTCAGGTGGTATATCCGGGCGCCTCGCCCGAAGAAGTGGAAGAAGGCGTCGTTCTTAAAATCGAAGAGAACATCGACGGAATCGAAAATATCGAGCGCATCACATCGGTCTCCAGGGAAAACATCGGCACGGTCAACGTGGAGATAACGAAAGGCGGCGATCTGGATAAGGTTTTAACCGATGTGAAGAACGCCGTGGACCGGATCAATGCCTTTCCGCAGGGTATCGAGAAACCGGTTATTTTCGAGCAGGAATTTCGCTCCCGTGCTCTCTCTGTGGTGTTGTACGGAAGCCCCGATTTATACAATCTCAAATATATCGCCGAACGTCTCCGCGATGAACTGCTCAACACCGAAGCCATATCGCAGGTCAATATCGACGGTCTGCCGAACCTGGAATTTTCGATCGAGGTTTCGGAGGCTGACCTGAGGCGATATAATTTAACCTTTGATGAAATAGCGTCCGCCGTTGCCGCTGCTAATATCAATATTTCCGGCGGTAAATTTGAAGCCCCGGGAGAGGAAATATTGATACGCGCTTACGGGCGCGATTACCAGGCCAAAGAACTGGGCAATATAGCGGTGCGCGGTGCGTCGGACGGCGATCTTCTGTATTTAAAAGATGTGGCACAAATCCGAGAACAATGGGAAGATGTTCCGGATAAGACCTATTACAACAACCGGCCGGCCGTGGTGCTGAATATCGACAAAACCAAACAGGAAGACATCCTTAAGGCGGCCGAAACGGCCTATCAACTGGTGGAGCGGTTCAATTCGGAAAATGAAGCGGTGACAGCAGAGATACTGGATGACCGGACCGTTCCTTTACAACAGCGCCTGCAACTCTTAATGAAAAACGGATTGCTGGGACTCATGCTGGTTATTCTGACGCTCGGATTCTTTTTAAATCTGCATCTCTCGTACTGGGTTAGTATCGGAATTCCTTTTAGTTTTACCGGCATGTTCATCATTGCCAACATGGCGGGTATCACCATAAACGTCATTTCACTGTTCGGTATGATTATTGTAGTCGGGATTCTGGTGGACGACGCCATTGTGGTGGCTGAAAATATATATGCCCACTACGAGAGCGGTAAGACGGCCTTTCGTTCGGCGGTGGACGGCGCAAAAGAGATGACCGCTCCGGTTTTTACTTCCGTTTTAACAACCATCATTGCATTTTCGCCGTTCTTTTTTCTGGACGGCACGTTTGGAAAGTTTATCTGGCACATGGCGCTGGTGGTCATTGCTGCACTGGCCTTTTCGCTGGTGGAAGCGTTTTTGATATTGCCCGCCCATCTGGCGCATTCACGGGGGCTTCATCCCCATCAGGAAGATTCGCCTCTCCGCAAACGGATTGAAGGCTTTATTCACTTTTTAACCCATCGCATGTACGGGCCGTCCCTTAAAATGGCGTTACGTCATAAATGGATTACGATCGTGCTGCCTGTGTTCTTTTTCCTCTTCACGATCGGTTTGATCGGCGGCGGATTTATCGGCGTTACCTTTTTCCCGTTTATCGACGGGGATACGTTACCCGTCAACGTTTCGATGGTAACCGGCCGGCAGGAGGCCGATACCGACTCCCTGTTGCGGAGTATTGAACGGGCGGCCTGGCGGGTGAACGGTCAAATTAAAAAAGAGCGCGAAGATAATAGGGATGTGATTACAGGTATTCAGCGCGATATCGGCCGTAACGATTTCGGAGAAACGGGCAGCCATACGGGCAAGGTAACGCTGCAGTTACTGGACGCCGAACACAGGCAAATGGACAGTTATGTGATTGCCAACCGCTTGCGGAAGGAAGTCGGCCTCCTGCCAATGGTGCAGAATATTACATTTGGCCGGGTGGGCTTCTTCGGCAAACCGGTCTCCATCAGTTTACTGGGTTACGATTTAGAGCGCCTGAATCGTGCACGGGGTGTGCTCGTCGATAGCCTGGAACGGTTTAGCACGCTCAAAGATGTCACCGAATCGAACCAGGAAGGCCGTCGCGAAATCAACATTCGGCTTAAACCCCAGGCGTACGCCATGGGACTCACCTTACGTGATGTTGCCGGTCAGGTACGATCCGGTTTTTTTGGCAGGGAAGTGCAACGCATCCAGCGCGGAAGGGACGAAATTAAAGTGTGGGTGCGTTACCAGCCTGAAGACCGGCGCTCATTACAGCAACTGGAGCAGATGCGAATCCGCACCAGGGACGGCCGGGCCTTTCCGTTTAGTGAACTGGCTGTGTACGATATTGAACGCGGTTTCACCGCGATTAATCATTTGAATCGCTTTCGAGAGATAAAAGTTGAGGCGAACCTGGCCGATGTCAATTACGATTTGCCTCCCATCCTGAACAAGATCCGAAACGAGGTTATACCCGATGTGAAAAAAGCGGCGCCGGGCATCCAGGTTTCATTCGAAGGTCAGTCGCGGGACCAGGAGAAATTTCAGCGCTCTTTACGAAGCGCTTTTTCCATCGCGCTGCTATTGATGCTGATTTTCGTCATTCTCGTTTTCAGATCGTATATACAGGCAGGAATTATATTTTCGCTGATCCCCATCGGCATACTCGGTGCGGTATGGGGACACGGTATTCAGGGCATACGTCTGAATACCCTCTCCATTTACGGCATTATAGCATTGTCCGGTATTATCATTAACGACAGCATCGTATTTGTGGATACCATCAACCGCAATTTACGAAAAGGGCAACGTGTGTTCGACGCTGTTTACAATGCCGGTATTGCACGTTTGCGTCCTATTCTTCTGACGACGCTTACCACCTCGCTGGGTCTCGGTCCGATTATTTTGGAAACGAGCCGGCAGGCTCAATTTTTGGTGCCGATGGCGGTTTCCGTCGCCTACGGTATGTTATTCGGCACTTTTATTTTATTGATTATATTACCGGCGCTCTATCTGGCGGTAAACCGCCTGCGGGTAGGTGTATCGTATTTGATCAGAGGGCGCAGGCCGGAATATGAGGCGGTTGAGCCTGCGGTGCGCGAGATTAACGATATAAAATTACTTCAACAGTAACAGGATGCAATATGACAAAACGATATGTATGGGTTTTAATTTTTCTGCCGGTTTTCCTTCCGGCGCAGGCGCCGTTATCGGTGGATGAAGTGATTGATCTGGGATTACAACACAACTTTGATATTCGAATCGCCCGTAACCAGGCCGAAATAGCGGCCAAAGAAAGCGGTAAAGGTAAGGCGGGTTTTTTGCCGGTGATTGACGCCGGTGGTAATTATCAGTATATCCGATCCAGCCAGGAAACCAATTCGCCGTTTAGTTTTGGTGAATCTACGACCGACGGACTGAGCGGACAGCTAACGCTGCAATGGACTCTGTTCGATGGCTTCCGAATGTTTATAAATAAAGAGCGTCTGGAGGCAAACGCCCGTTTTGTGTCGGCAAATACCCGTGCTCAAATCGAGCAGACGGTCGTTTCGATCTTAAGGGCGTACTACAACCTGGTTCAACAAGAACTATTGATGAGGGTTGCCCGGCAGTCCTTACAAATCTCAGAACAACGCTTGCAAAAAGCAGACATCAGGGAAGAGCTGGGCGGCACATCGGCGACCGACTACTACAACGCCCGGGTTGCTTTTAATAACGACCGGGAGGCGCTGCTGCAACAGGAACTGAACGTTATCCGGGCCCAAAAAGATTTGAATGTACTATTGGGACGCAATCCCGAAAAGACGATCGAAGTGCAAAACCACATCGAAATTCCGCAACTCAAGCTCAGCCAGGCCGATCTCGATTCCATGTCGCGTTTATACAACAGTGAGATAAAAGCGGTGAACCAGGCCCAATATCTGGCAGAGCGGGGTGTTCGGCTTGCACGATCCGTGTTTTATCCGCGTCTTAATTTACGTGCGGAATACGGCTACAGCGACCGCACAGTGAACAGCGAATCGGAACGGTTTACAGAGCCCATTTCCACCCAAAGCAGCGATGCCTCTGTTGCTTTAAATCTTTCATTCAATCTGTTTGACGGCTTTCGCCAGAGCATCGATTACCAGAATGCGCGCATTGAGCTCCGCAATAAAAAACTGGCGTTGCAACATACACGGAATCGCATAAAAAGCGAAGTGCAGAAAAATTATGAGGCTTTTCGCAGCCAGATGAAACGGGTCGTCATACAGGAGGATAATGTGGAGGCGGCGCGGCAAAATATGGAGCTACAGCAGGATCGCCACGCCATCGGGACGGCTTCGTCTCTGGAATTTCGCGATGCTCAGGTGAATTACGCCCGTGCGCAGGCCTCGTTGATCAACGCCCGCTATCAGGCGCGTATTTTGAGATTGGAACTGGAGCGTTTGATGGGAAGGATTGATATCAGGTAAACAAAGATAAACCCACAAGGACTGTATGCATAATACATTCGAGTTTGTGTGCGACGGTTCTGAATATTTGTTCACCATCCCTGCTGTCTGATATTATTTTGCAGACTAGTACCAATGATTGTTTTATTGACTCATCTCGGGTTATAAGAACGATACGGCCGGATAACCTCCCTCATCTTCACAACGTAGAGAAAAGCAAAGGCCCGGGGCCTAATCAGGCAATTTCTTTTTATCCTTCTGTTTTTTTGTCGGACAATTCCGGGCAACTTTGTACAAAATTGCTGTGCAAACAGGCGCTCACAGAAATAAAAAAACCGGCTTTTAAAGACAAAAGCCGGTTTTTCGGTGGAGCTGAGGGGGCTCGAACCCCTGACCTCTTGAATGCCATTCAAGCGCTCTCCCAGCTGAGCTACAGCCCCTTCATCAATTGACAAATATAAGCGATCCTGCAAAAACTGTCAAATGAAAGTTTAAACGACAATAACCCGAATAAATATCTCGTGTTGCAAAATTGCGGTAATGACTGTATGCTTACGAACGATACGTTGTTAGATCAAGCCTATTCGAACTGAACGGCCGGAAAAAATGGTTCACAGAAGGCGCTCGTTCAGCTTAGGATGTTAGGATGGTGTTTTAGTTCGAATTTTTTGTGACGCCAATGATAAATTAAATTTTTCAAGTTTTTGAGAAAGGCGACCAATGAAGGGAGCGGTTGAATGTTTATCAAAACGTAAAGATACGGAACTGCCGCGTGTAATCGCGAAAGAAGGCTGGCGGTTTCACCATATCGGGATCCCGACGGAGCAGAAGCGCGACGGGGAAACGTATATCAAACATCTCAAAATGTACGTTTCCGGTTTTGATAGCAGTCCGTACGGTATCGAATGGATGCGTTTCGAACCTGACAGTCCCGTTTCACGATGGGTGCGTGAATTGCCGCATTTGGCTTTTGTTGTTGATGATCTCGAGGCCGCTCTGGACGATAAGCGCATCATCAGTGAAATTTCGAATCCGTCGCCGGGCGTTCGCGTCGCCATGATTCTGGACGATGGCGCGCCGGTTGAATTGATAGAATTCGCAACCGATGCATCTGACGAGTAAAATAATTTCAGTCCTGTGACCCTAAACGACACTTTCATTGTACCAATTAAAATCGTAAAATAAAGCCTGTTCTTACAATACGCTCATGAGTGCAAGGGACGGAGTGATTCATGAAACTCATTTCCATTATTCTTGTAGTCTTGATTGTTCTGATTTTTCTTATCTGGCTGGGCCTTCAGATTAAACCGAAACCGTTTGAAGTTTACGGCGTCAAAACGGAGATCAACGATAAGACCGATCTGCCCGACAGCCTGCCGAAACCTGTCAAGCAGTTCTATCAGAAAATTTATGGTAGCGATTATCCGGTTATTAAAACGGCGGTTGTTTCGGGACGCCAAAAAATGCGAATCGGAGGCATTACCTTTCCCGGACGTTTTCGTTTCATATACGAAGCCGGACATTCCTATCGCCACTATATCCAGCTCACGTTTTTTGGTGTTCCGATCATGACCGTCAATGAATATTTCATTAATGGTAAGAGTCGATTGGAGCTTCCGTTTGGGGTGGAAGAGGGGCCTAAAATAGATCAGGGGGCTAACCTGGGCTTATGGGCGGAATCGGTCTGGCTGCCAGCCGTGTTGATTTCCGATGTTCGCGTGCACTGGAAGGCGATTAACTCGGAAACGGCCCTTTTGTATGTGCCTTTCGGCGAACGGCGACAACATTTTATAGTGCGATTCGATCCCCAAAATCGCAGGCTTCAGATGCTGGAGTCCATGCGATTTAAAGGCAACCAGAGTAAAGAGAAAATTTTGTGGCTCAACGAAGTTAAACAGTGGGGAGAAATCGATGGCTATATGCTTCCACGAGTCGCTGCGCTCACCTGGTTTGATGAAGGCCGTCCCTGGGCCGTTTTTACTGTGGAAGAGATTGTGTACAATGCGGATGTCAGCGACGATCTTCGTGCAGAGACATTGTAAAAGAGAACGCATACGGGAGTGATTATGTCCAAAACGTTGACCCTTTTTATATCAATCGTATTGCTCCTCCATGGAATCATTCATCTGATGGGTACCGCCGTTTATTTGAAATGGATGGAGATTGAGGGCTTTCCGTTCAAGACCACGGTTTTTGGAGGACATTGGGATTTGGGAGAAGTCGGAATTAAAATTTACGGAATGTTATGGGCGCTTGCGTTTTTAGGTTTCATCGCATCGGTCGTGACGCTGCTTAACGGCTGGCAAATATGGACGAATCTATTGTGGATTGTAACCTTGTTCTCCCTGCTGCTTACCATTATGGATTGGCACGTGGCCTATGCCGGTGTGATCATCAATCTGATCATCTTATTCGGATTGACGGTCGGTCCATCCTTGGGGCGCTGGATGTCGAATATATGATTCGGAAACGCACAAGTGCGATTTATCGCATTTTTACAGATATAGGGTTATTGGGATGGGAGCGTCTGTTTGCAATCTAAGAACCTTCAGACCGATACCATTTAATAAACGGAACGGATCATGTTCCGTTTTCCGATAGCCATACAGCTATCGTCGAGGATTATATGAATATTCGGTTCATTTTACCCGGTTTGATTATGACCGCATTAATGGGCGGGTTCATGACGGCCAAAGGGGAAACGCCCGTTGCGGTGGATTCTGTCGATTTGGAACGCTATGCGGGGCTTTGGTATGAAATTGCCAAAATCCCAAACCGCTTTCAGAAAAAGTGCGATCGAAATACAACTGCCCGCTATACCCTTAATGAGGATGGTACAATCCGGGTGGTTAATCAGTGTATTGCTGCTAACGGCGATACCGTGAGCAGTGAAGGCCGCGCCCGGGTGGTGGATAATACGGGCAATGCCCGCCTGGAAGTGAGCTTTGTGAGCGTGTTCGGATTCCATCTGTTTTGGGGGGATTACTGGATCATCGGTCTGGCCGGTGACTATCGCTACGCTGTGGTTGGTACGCCCGATCGCAAATACGGTTGGATTTTGAGCCGCATACCCGACCTTAACGAAAGCGATTTGCAAGAAGTCAAACACATACTGAAAGACCAGGGTTACGTATTCGACCGCTTTGTGTTTACCGTCCAGCAATTAAATCAATAGCTTGATAAATTCGCCATTGATGCATAGGAATAATTTAACTAATTTATTCGATCTTTACGAGTAACATACTGCGCTGCTATGGATAGCCTGCTTGCACTGCTTCTCTCACTTAGGATAGGATTCGCAGTGATTCGCCTCATTGCAAACGCTTAACAGGGCCGGATGGTTGCTGATGCATAGGGGCATAGGTTTCCCTTTCGGGCCTCGTAAAATAGATGTACGTAAGCCGCCCGAAAGCATTTGAATCTTACATAAGGAGTTAGGCCATGATCCATAGATCTTCATCCGCCGTTTTGATCCTTTTTTTCATTGTATTGGTTATTTCATCCCGAGCTCAGTCTCAGGAACAGGCCGTGCTGGTACCAAAGCCTGTCCCGGGCGCGCCGTTTCAGCTAATCGACAAAGAAGATCTATTCGGTAAAGCGTATCGCTGGTTTCTGGAGGGCCGCTACGAACTGGCCTCGGATACCCTGCGTAAATTGGTAGCGAAAGCAGGTTTCGAGCTTGAACCGGATAATTATTACATTGTCGTACCGAATTTTACGAAGTCTGTAAGCCCCATAGGACTCTTTTACGAAGATCAGGATTATTTTAAACGCCGCTTTTATGGTCTCGAAAAAGATAATCTGTATTATATTTTTATAACACGGCAACGGGAGGGTAAATCTTTCCTCTCGGTTTTAGCCACCGAAAAAGCCTCGCCCTTTGTGGAAAATCTTCCTCTGTTTTTGGGGCTGTTACAACAGCCGTTTCAGGCGCTGGAAGCGCCAAGAGACACTTCGGCGGAAATAACCTATGTGGATGTCCGCCGGTTCAATGTACCTAAAGCGTTCCGAAAATACAGTGATATTTCGGTGATCGTAAAGCCTGCATTGGAAGAGGAGGAGGAACTGGGAAGGGTGGTTTTCGACAATACGTCCCTGGAACGCTGGAGTTACGGAATCGCAACGGCCATTACCAGTGAACAGGATGTGGACCTCGTCGTTAATCCCGACGGCAAGATCACGGTGCGGCCGAAGCCCAATCTGGATTTGGCGGCCTTTGCGGTCGTCAATTACCATTTTAAAGCGGTGGATACCAAAGCGCCTGCTTTAGCCAGTTCCGTTCATCTTTTAGGCGGCCTCCGCATGATCGATTTTTTGGAGCCGATTGTGGGCATCGGCGCGGGGATTCCGGTGAGCATGATCGAACTGCATCTGTTTACGGGATTCAGTTTTGAATTTGCCAATGCTCTGAAGTCGGGTTATGCGGTCAATGATCCGGTCAGTAAAGATGAACATCCCTTTAAAACCGAAATCCGACCAAAATTCCGCTTCGGAATCGAAGTAAAATTTCCGTAAATGTATAAGGACGTCATATTATAAACGGCCGACGCCGGTCGATCATATAACATAAACGTAGGAGGAAGGCGCCATGTTGGGTTTTCTATCGTCACTTCCCGGTCTGCTCAGTTTGGTTGGCATTATTGTTCTGATTATCACCTCGCCGCGCTTCAAAAGCGTAAGTGTGCAGGCTTCGAATGTCAATACCATCATGCGGGTGGTTGTTTCGCTGGTTGTACTGGCCGCCGCACTATATGTGATTCTGTCTCAAAATTACGAATCGGACACCCAGAAATGGGCCTTCGGAGCGGTGGGAATGGTGATCGGCTACTGGCTTCCGTCGAATCGTTGAAAGCGGCGATAATGACCTGAAGCAGAGGTATCGCAGTTTATACATTATTTAGACGGGGGAATTGAGATTGGAACATATCCTCGATGAAATGCTGGAAGCATGGAGGACAAACAATCGTATCAATCTATTTTTGATCGAACGTATTGGCGACGAGGGCATGAAATGCACTCTGTCAAAACACGGGGGACGCACTGTGGTGCGCCAGTTCGCTCATTTACACAATGTTCGTTTGTGGCATCTGGAGAGGCGGGCATGTTCCCTGGCCAAAGGTTTATATCAATATGACACTCACGAAGAACCGGATAAGGTCCATTTAATCCAGTGTCTCAACGATTCCGCCGAACGCATCGCAACGTTCATACGGGATATTGTAACAGGTGGCGGGAAGTATCGAACGTTTAAAAAAGGGATTATCAATCATCTTGCGTACTTTATCGCGCATGAAAGTCACCACCGCGGCAATATTCTGCTGACGCTGAAAATGTGCGGTAATCCGGTTGATGCGGGCAGCCGTTATGCCATATGGGATTGGAATAATCGATAGTGTGTACACATTATGACACCCGCATTTTATTTGAAGCGTATGTTTTGTAACTTAGATATTATTGACAAAAGGGCCATGATTTGGCTTCAATGGTAAAACCCGAAAAAATGGAATTCAGGTGGGTGTGCGGGTTTAAGCCGAATGCCCGTTTTCGTATAAACCGGCAGCCATCGCTCATGAATCCGTCCGATTGTAAAACGGTGATAGTGTTTTTACGGAACGGTTACCCGACGCGGGTTGAGGCACCACTATGCAAAATCAGTTATTTACTCATGTACTCATCCGGTTCGAAGAAATGGTTAAACTTAAATTACAAGCAAAAGGATTTGGTTGATGATTAACACCGTATGTGTTTATTGTGGATCCAGTAAGGGCAACGAGGCGATATATGCAGAAGAAGCAAAGGCCTTTGGTCGTTTGCTTGTACAATACGGTCTGAAATTGGTTTACGGAGGAGCACGGGTGGGTATTATGGGTATTCTTGCCGATACGGTTCTCAAAGCAGGCGGAACCGCCATCGGCGTTATACCTGAAAATCTGGTTGATCTGGAAGTGGCCCATGATAATCTGAGCGAACTCCATGTTGTGGATTCCATGCATAAACGCAAAGCCGAAATGGCCGATCGTTCGGATGCCTTTATCGCGCTGCCAGGGGGGCTGGGGACCTTTGAAGAATTGTTTGAAGTAATGACCTGGGCGCAATTGGGTTTGCATCAAAAGCCGTGTGGGTTGCTTAATATCAATGGTTTTTTCGATCCCTTAGTCGCGTTTCTGGATCATGCCGTCGATCAGGGCTTCATCCAGTCGATGCACCGGCGTCTGCTAATGGTGGAGGAGAAGTCGCAAAGATTGATCGAACGATTCAACAAATTCAAACCCGTTACAATACCCAAATGGATTGATGAAGATGAGCGATAATCGCTTGGTTTTTTATTATAAATACCTTTCCAAAATAAAAGAAAGATCGTATTGTCGTAAAATAAATTCTGAAATACGGATCAAGATAAACTGATGAAAGTTCTGTCTTGTCAATTCATTTGTGTAATTTTGGACATCGTTGACAGTGTAAACGACGATGTTAAATTGTTCGGTTTGCCGAGGGCAAGCGATAATAAAACATAATGTTTAAAGAACAGTATAAATGGAGTGGTAAAGGAATACGGGCGATATATGAAGTGTTAGCGTTTCCAAAAAATTATTACGCTGAACAGGAATAATTTGAAGAATGGATGCATTTATATTACCTTGTGAAAATGAAACACGACTAAAATTATCGCATTAACTCTTTTTTTGCGATAATATACGACAATATTAGTCGGATATAAAATGCTACGGTTCAGTAAAAAAGTCGAATACGCGCTCATAGCCATGGTTGAAATGGCCGAACAGGAGCCGTCCGAATTGGTAACCGCCCGTGAAATAAGCCGGCGTTACAACATTCCCAATGAAATATTGGGTAAAATTTTGCAGAAGCTAACGCGTCAGGGATTGTTGAAGTCGGTGCAGGGTGTGCGGGGCGGATACACGCTGGAACGCCGGCCGCAGACGATTACAATTCGGGAAGTTGTGGAGGCCGTTGACGGTCCGATGAGTTTGGTTGCATGTTCGACAGATGCCAATTGCGAATGCGAACAACTGGTTTTTTGTAACATTCGTTACCCTATGCATATCATAGAATCGGAGCTGGTACGCTTCTTTAATTCGATAACGCTGCGGCAATTGATGGGCAGGCGCGATGGCAGTGCTGCCGGTTTTGTTGGCCCTGAAACGCTGCAAGATTTCCAGGCGCAATCCGGCTTTGATGAAGAGAAGACGTAGCGCGTATTGACCAGAAATTCATAATAAATCACTGGTTTTCCGGTTTGGAAGTCGGATATCGGAGCATTTTTCGGAATGAAGCATGAATACATGTAAACAAAAACCATACAATTAAAAAACCAAAGCAAAGAGGGCAGCATTTTATGAGTACAGAATTAGAAAAAATACAGTCGCTTACCGATAAGGAGTACAAGTACGGTTTTTATACCGATATCGAATCGGATACATTGCCGCCCGGCTTGAATGAAGATATTATTCGGGCGCTTTCTGCCAAAAAAAACGAGCCTGAATATATGACGGAGTGGCGGTTAAAGGCTTATCGTCAATGGATGAAGATGAAAGAACCCAACTGGGCAAAGGTGGGCTATCCGCCAATCGATTTTCAGAAAATCAGTTATTATTCGGCGCCAAAGAAAAAGGACAAACCCAAAAGCCTTGATGAAGTCGATCCTGAAATTCTGCGAACGTATGAAAAACTGGGTATCCCTTTGGCCGAACAGGAGCGTCTTGCCGGCGTGGCAGTCGATGCCGTGTTTGACAGTGTATCGGTTGCAACAACCTTCAAGGAAAAACTGGCCGAGCTTGGTATTGTTTTCATGTCCATTTCCGAAGCCGTTCATGAGTATCCGGATTTGGTTAAAAAATATCTGGGATCGGTGGTACCGCAGGGCGATAATTTTTTTGCAGCGCTCAATTCAGCGGTTTTTACCGACGGATCGTTTGTTTACGTACCGAAAGGCGTGCGTTGCCCTATGGAGCTTTCCACCTATTTCCGCATAAACGCTGCTTCGACCGGACAGTTTGAGCGCACACTGATAATCGCCGAGGAAGGCAGTTATGTAAGCTATCTCGAAGGATGTACGGCGCCCATGCGGGATGAAAATCAGTTGCACGCGGCCGTTGTGGAGTTGATTGCTCATAAAGATGCCGAAATCAAATACTCAACCGTTCAGAATTGGTATCCAGGGGATAAAGAAGGCAAAGGCGGCATTTTCAATTTTGTCACGAAGCGGGGACTGGCTAAAGAAGAGAACTCCAAAATTTCGTGGACGCAGGTGGAGACCGGTTCGGCCATTACCTGGAAATATCCAAGTGTCATCCTTAAAGGCGACAACTCGATTGGCGAATTTTATTCGGTTGCCATGACCAACAATTTTCAGCAAGCCGATACCGGTACAAAAATGACTCATATTGGTAAAAATACCAAGAGCACCATCGTCTCCAAAGGTATATCTGCAGGGCGCAGTAACAATTCCTACCGGGGATTGGTAAAGGTCGGGCGAAAAGCGACCAACGCCCGTAATTTTTCGCAATGTGATTCATTGTTGATCGGCAACCAATGCGGCGCTCATACGTTTCCCTATATTGATATTCAGAATCCTACGGCACAGATGGAGCATGAGGCGACCACTTCGAAAATCGGAGAAGACCAGATCTTTTATTTGAAACAACGCGGCATCGATGAAGAAAACGCAATTTCGATGATCGTGAACGGCTACTGTAAAGAGGTGTTCCGGGAACTGCCCATGGAATTTGCAGTGGAGGCGCAAAATCTCTTGAGTTTGAGCCTGGAAGGTAGTGTAGGTTAAATCAGGTAATTAAAAAACGGAGAATGATGTATTATGTTAGAAATAAAAAATCTTCACGCAGCAATTGACGGTAATGAAATATTACGCGGCATCGATTTGACCATTAACGACGGAGAAATTCACGCCATCATGGGGCCGAACGGCTCCGGTAAAAGCACGCTTGCGAATGTACTTGCGGGCAAAGAAGAATTTGAGGTCACCGACGGCTCCGTCCTTTATGACGGAAAAGATTTGTTGGAAATGGAGCCGGAAGAGCGCGCACGGGAAGGCGTGTTCATGGCGTTTCAGTACCCGGTTGAAATTCCCGGCGTCAGTAATAACTATCTTCTAAAAACGGCATTAAACGAAATACGTAAACATAAGGGACTGGAAGAACTGGATGCAGGCGATTTTCTGGCGTTGATAAAAGAAAAGCTGAAGTTGGTGGATATGGATACCAGTTTTGTCAATCGCGCTGTCAATCAGGGTTTTTCAGGTGGTGAAAAGAAACGCAATGAAATTTTGCAGATGTCCGTTCTGGAACCCCGCCTTTCAATTCTGGATGAGACGGATTCCGGTCTGGACATCGATGCTCTCAAAATCGTAGCCAATGGCGTTAACAAGCTGCGTAAAGACAACAATGCATTCTTGATTGTTACCCATTACCAACGCCTTTTACAATATATCATCCCGGACCAAGTCCATGTACTATCCCGGGGTAAAATTGTAAAATCCGGTGGCAAAGATCTCGCCTTTGAACTGGAAGAAAAGGGTTATGATTGGTTAAAAAACAAGGTTGAGGAGTAGATTGTATGGCCGCAGAAGAAAAAGAAATACAGAAATATATATTAGACTTTGAAAAATTCGAACACAACATGAACGGACAGAAGTCTGCGCCGGTGCATAAGATCCGAAAAGAAGCGTTGCGCGCGTTCCAGCAATTGGGTTTTCCGGGACCCAAAGATGAAGAATGGCGCTTCACCAATGTGAGTCCGATTATCCAAACGGATTTCAAACCGGTGATGAAGCCGGACACAGAGCGCGTCAGCAAGAAGGATGTTGCGCGTGCCGGGCTGTCGGATTTAACAGGACCGAGGTTGGTGTTCGTAGACGGATTTTTTGCGCCGCATTTATCGCATCAGCAGCCTCAAGAGGACGGCCTTCAAATTATGACAATGGGGCGATTGATGGAATCCAATAATTATGAAATGTTCGAACATATCGCCGATTTTGAACACCATCGTCAGGATGTATTTACGGCCCTCAACTCGGCTTTTATTAACGATGGCCTGGTGATTCATGCAAATGACGGCGTCGTTAGCGAACAACCCGTTCACATTCTGTTCATATCAACAAAGCATGAACAACCACAGGTTCAGTTCCCGAGGCTTTACGTTTACGCCGGTAAGAACAGCCGGCTAATACTGGTTGAACATTACATGGGTATGGCCGAAGCGGAATATTTCACCAATGCGGTTCTGGAGATGAAACTTGAAGAAAATGCTTCGGTGGATCATTATAAAATTCAAAATGAAACGCCGCAGAGCTATCACATCGGCAATACCTTTGTTTATCAGGATGCGAACACGAGCTACGACGGCCATGCCGTGACGGTCGGTGCTTCGTTGTCGCGCCACAACATTTATGCACGTTTGGATGGCGAGAACAGCACCGCTCTTTTGAACGGTCTGTATATGGGGCACCAAAAGCAACATCAGGATAGTCATCTATGTGTGGATCACACGGCCGCGCACTGCAACAGCCACCAGATTTACCGCGGTATTTTGGCCGATAAGGCGCACGGCGTATTCAGCGGAAAGATTCTTGTAAGGCAGGATGCGCAAAAAACCGATGCGGATCAATCGAATGACGCCTTGTTGTTGTCCGATAAAGCACAGATCAATAGTAAACCACAGTTGGAAATCTATGCCGATGACGTACGCTGTACGCACGGTGCGACCATCGGTGAATTACACGACGAGGCTGTTTTTTACATGATGAGTCGCGGCCTCAGCAGACAGCAGGCGAAGAATGTTTTAACTTACGCCTTTGCGAGTCAGGTTATTGATAGCATAAAAGTTGACAAGATTAAATCGTACGTGGGAACAATGCTCAATCAGCGCCTGAAAGAGGACATGGATTTTTCAAAATGACACTGAACCGGTTCTGAATTTGATTTGATTGCGGTTATGATTTAAATTCCATGACGCTGTGGAATAATAAAACGATTTGGATTACACAATTATGAATAATGAATTCAGAGAATTGTATCAGGAAATCATAATGGATCATAACCGCTCTCCGCGGAATTTCCATAAAATGGAGGATGCCACGCACACTTTGGAAGGGCAGAATCCATTATGCGGCGATCATTATACCATATATCTTAAAATTAAAGACGGTGTTATTGACGATGTCAGTTTCAGCGGTTCGGGATGCGCCATTTCGAAAGCGTCGGCCTCGGTAATGAGTGCGACGGTTAAAGGTAAAACATTAGAGGAAGCCGAGCGTTATTTCGAATTATTTCATAAGATCGTTACCGGCGAAGTGGAGGCTTCCGAACATATCGATGAATTGGGTAAGCTGGCAGCGTTCAGCGGAGTGTCGGAATTCCCCGTCCGTGTGAAATGCGCTACATTGCCATGGCATACGATGCACAGCGCGCTTCATGGAGACGATACAGCGGTCTCTACCGAAGAATAACGGAAACTGAACGCATGGCGATGATTAAAAGACATCAAATAAATATCTGTTGTTAAACGATTAAAGTGGGTATTAGCATGAGCGAAACCAAAACCATAACCCAGGACGATATCGTTAAAGCTTTAAAAACAGTTTACGATCCTGAGATTCCTGCGGATATTTATGAACTGGGTCTCATTTATGATATACAAATCGAAGAGGGCGGCATTGTCAACGTCAAGATGACGTTAACAACCCCCAACTGTCCGGCTGCGGAAAGTTTGCCGGTCGAGGTGGAACGTAAAATTACCGAACTGCCCGGCATCAATGAAACCAACGTGAAGATCGTATGGGAGCCGCCCTGGAATCCACAGATGATGTCCGAGGAAGCCAAGCTGCAATTGGGATTTATGTAACGCGGCTTCCTATTCGGGTTAAAGGGTACAAACGTAAGGAAGCAAATATTGAGTACGGCGTCAAAAAATGAAATAAAGACCCGTTTTGAAGTGGATCGCTACCGAAGAGATTTTCCGATTCTGGATGAGGAAATCAACGGGCGAAAATTGGTTTATCTGGATAATGCGGCGACTACCCAAAAACCGGCATCGGTCATTCGGGCCATCAAAAATTACTACGATCATGATAATGCCAACGTACATCGCGCCATCCACCAACTCGGTGAGCGGGCTACACGCGGGTATGAGAGCGCCCGTAAAAAGGTAGCCCAATTCATAAACGCCGGTAGCGAGAAACAAATCATTTTTACGCGCGGAACGACCGAAGCCATCAATCTGGTGGCGACGGCATGGGGACGAAAGTTTATAAATTCCGGTGATGAAATAATCTTGAGTGAGATGGAACATCACAGTAACATTATTCCCTGGCAGTTGCTGGCCAAAAGCGTAGGCGCTAAACTCAAATACATTCCGTTTAATCCCGATGGGACGCTTGATTTCCCGTCTTTCGAACGCATTATGTCCAAACAAACCAAATTGATCGCCATCACCCACATGTCGAACGTATTCGGTACGATCAACCCCATTAAACGAATAATACGCAAAGCGCAAGACTGGGGAGTACCCGTTTTACTGGACGCCGCCCAAAGTGTGCCCCATCTGCCTGTTGATGTCCAAAACCTGGATTGTGATTTTATGGCGTTTTCAGGCCATAAAATGGTTGGTCCAACCGGTATTGGAGTGCTGTACGGAAAAACAAAATTTTTGGAGAACATGGATCCGTACCAGGGCGGTGGTGAAATGATTAATACGGTGTGGCTGGAACGCGCCACCTGGAATGAAATCCCGCACAAATTTGAAGCGGGAACGCCGAACATCGCCGGCGCCGTCGGATTAAGCGCTGCAATCGATTATTTGCAAACCATCGGTATGCGCGATATCACTCTTTTCGAACAGGAACTAACCACTTATGCCATCGAAACGATGATGCAGGTGGAAGGTTTGCATATTTACGGACAGGCCCCGGAACGGGGCGGGGCCATAGCCTTCAATATTGAGGGCATTCATCCCCATGATCTGGCGCAGTTTCTCGATCAAAAAGGCATTGCCGTCCGCGCCGGCCATCACTGTGCACAACCTATAATGCGTAAATTGGAAATTGCCGCCACGACCCGCGCAAGTCTTTATTTCTACAACACCTTCGAAGAAATCGATTACCTCGTCGAACAGCTTTATGAAGCGCGCCGTTTTTTTGATTTCGGCTGATTCATGCCATTATAACCTTATAAGACGCCATTTTACCACGAGCTCAAATCTTCATATCTGTTGTCTTTACTGTGATATCATATTGGCAGTATCTGCTTATTCGGTGCATCATGTGCCAACGTAATCACGCCCACTGAATTCATCCGAATCGCCGGTTTTCACCTTGATTTTAAATGCCTGCTCTTCTAAATTGATAATTGCCTTTTTATGTTTTTTTCAAAAATTCCGAACTATAAGCAAATACCATATTGCAAAAGGAGCTTCTATGAGTAAAGTCGATATGAAGAAATCAAAGTTTGCAACCTTATGCGTACACGGAGCAGGGGGCGTGGATGAAACCACCGGTGCCCTCAGTACGCCCATTTACCAGAGCTCCACCTTTGCTTTTAAAAGCGCAAAGCACGGCGCCAATATTTTTGCAGGCGAGGAAGAAGGCTACGTGTATACGCGTATCGGAAACCCGACTCAGGCTGCGTTTGAAAAAGAGATGGCTTTCCTGGAAGGCGGCGAAGCGGCACTCGCATTCGGTTCCGGCATGGCGGCGATCTCTTCGATTGTTTTTTCATTGTGTCGCTGCGGCGATAATTTTGTCTCCAACAATGCGCTTTATGGCGGCACCCACAGTTTATTCATGGATACGTTACCGCGATATGATATTGAAGCCCGCGAAATCGATTCCACTATAATGGTAAACCTGGAAAACGCCATCGACGATAAGACGCGTTTTATATACATCGAGACGCCGGCCAATCCCACTCTAACCATAACCGATCTGCAAGCATGCACCAATCTCGCCAAAAAACATCATTTGCCGGTTGTGGTCGATAATACATTCCCGACGCCTTATTTCCAGAGACCGCTGGAATTGGGCGCGGATGTAGTATTGCATTCGGCCACCAAATATATCGGCGGGCACGGTGATACCGTGGCCGGCGTCGTTGTGGGACAAAAGGACTATATCGATGATTTACGCGGCAATTTTTTGAGAGATTTGGGCGGTATTATCAGCCCTTTGAATGCCTGGCTGCTGGTGCGTGGACTCAAGACCCTGGCTGTTCGTATGGAACGCCATCAGAGTAACGCCTTCAAGATCGCCAAATTTCTGCAATTCCATCCAAAGGTTAAACAGGTTTGGTATCCGGGCCTAACAACACATCCGCAACACGACATTGCCAAAAAGCAGATGAGCGGTTACGGTGGCATGATTTCGTTCGAAGTGAAAGGCGGTCGGTCCGCCGGTGAAAAATTGATGAATTCCGTAAACCTGTTTACCCTCGCGGTGAGCCTGGGCGATGTGGATTCGCTCATCGAACATCCGGCTTCGATGACCCATTCAACTTATTCCGCCGATGAATTAGCGGGGGTGGGTATTTCCGAAAACCTGGTACGGCTCTCTGTGGGGATCGAAGATCCCGGCGATCTGATTGATGATCTATCCCAGGCTTTGCGTAAAATTAAGACATGATGCTCTGTCGAGCGTATTGCTGGTATGCGACGACGATCCTGTCGAAAACATGAATCACAGGAGGCGATTATATGCGGATGCTTGTGACCGGCGGCGCCGGTTTTATCGGTTCCCACCTTTGCGACCGTTTGATCGAAGATGGGAATGATGTCCTCTGCGTCGATAATTTTTTTACCGGCGATAAGGATAATATTCGTCATCTCATGGATAATCACAATTTCGAGGTGATCCGCCATGATATTATCCAGCCCATTCTTTTGGAAGTGGATCGTATTTATCACTTTGCCTGCCCGGCTTCACCCATTCATTATCAATACAATCCTGTTAAAACCATTAAAACCAGTGTAATGGGAACGATCAATATGCTGGGTCTGGCTAAACGTGTAAATGCGCGGATTTTACTGGCGAGTACTTCGGAAATTTACGGCGATCCACGTGTACATCCGCAAAAGGAAGATTATTGGGGTAATGTTAATCCCATCGGAAGGCGTAGTTGTTATGACGAAGGCAAACGCGTTGCCGAAACCCTGATGATGGATTATCACAGACAAAACAACGTGGATATCAAGATTGTTCGAATATTTAATACTTACGGACCGCGCATGGCGCTCAATGACGGACGTGTGGTCAGTAATTTTATCATTCAGGCGCTCAAGGGTGAAGCTCTAACTATATATGGGCGCGGCAATCAAACGCGTTCGTTTCAATACATTAGCGATCTGGTTGAAGGCGTCGAGCGCATGATGAAAAAAGATGATTTTATCGGCCCACTTAATCTGGGCAATCCTTATGAATTTACCATCCATGAGCTGGCATCGAAAATCATCGATTTAACCGGTAGCGCTTCAAAAATCAATTATAAACCTCTGCCGGAAGATGATCCCGTACAGAGAAAACCCTTTATCGGTCTGGCAAAACAACATTTGAAGTGGCAGCCCGGCATCAACATCGAATACGGACTTAAGAAGACCATCGCCTATTTCGAACAAAAACTTTCCGCATAACAGAAAGAATTTGAAATATATCGAGATGAGTGTATACCGCTTTGTGTCGTTTGAACTTTAATTCCTATTAATAGGCTTCGGGGCCGATCGGCAGGCAAAGATATCATTCCGAATAACACCGCTACTAAAAAACTATAATTCTTAAAATTAGGCCTTTTCATGTTTGGTAGAATTGGTTTGAAAAGCCCTGCCAAATTTGTTAAATTTTTGGTCTTTGTTAAACAGGAGGAGCGCATGTCCGGACATTCCAAATGGCATTCGATCAAACATAAAAAAGCGAAAGTCGATGCGCAGCGCGGCCGCATTTTTTCAAAAATTATAAAAGAAATAACCGTTTCCGCCCGAATGGGCGGCGGCGATCCCGAAACCAATCCGCGCTTGCGGGTGGCCATTTCATCTGCTAAAGACGCAAATATGCCGCAGAAGAACATTGATAACGCTATCCTTAAAGGAACGGGCGCGTTGCCCGGCGTTTATTACGAAGATGTTACATACGAAGGCTACGGACCGGGCGGCGTAGCTATGTTTATCGAGGCGGTGACCGATAACAAAAACCGCACCGTGGCGGAAATTCGTCATCTGCTGGGCAAATACGGCGGTAATTTGGGTGAAGCGGGCAGTGTGGATTGGATGTTCGATAAGAAGGGCTATATTCTAATACCTGCCGATAAATATGAAGAAGAGGAACTGATGGAAATCGTGCTGGAATGCGGCGCCGAAGACATGAGCGGCGGCGATGATTTCTATGAGATTTATACCGTATTCGAGGATTTCCATCAGGTAAGATCGGCGCTCGAAGAGAAGGGTATTTATATAGAAAAAGCGGAATTAACGCGCATCCCTCAGAACTATGTCAATGTTGACGGCAAACAGGCGGAACAGATGCTTAAATTAATGGAAGTACTGGATGAACATGATGATATTCAAAATGTGTACGCCAATTTTGATATTGATGATGAAGAGATGGCGCGCATCATGGCGGATTGATGGTTCGCATTCTGGGTATTGATCCGGGATTAAATGCCACGGGTTACGGCATGATTCAGATAGCTGAGGATGAGCGTCCTCAGCTATTTAAGTATGGAAGTATCCGTACGGTTTCCAAACAACCGCTGGCCGAACGTTTACATAAAATTTATCAATCACTGGATTCCCTTATTCGGGAAGCGATGCCGGACATCATCGCCATCGAAGATATATTTTATGCCGAAAATGTTAAAACGGCTATTGTCATGGGCCATGCCCGCGGCGCAGCCATTGTGGCGGCGGTAAATAATAAAGTTGACGTTCGGGAATACTCGCCCAAGGAAATAAAGATGTCGGTCGTGGGAAACGGTGCGGCAGGTAAATCCCAGGTTCAATTTATGGTGCAACGTTTACTAAACTTGCGGGAGAAAATTGACTCGTACGACGCATCCGATGCGTTAGCCGTGGCCCTTTGCCACTGGCATCGTTCCAAGTTACGTGTTTGATTGAAAGTAGAAATGTACGAATACATTAAAGGGACACTCGCCCAGAAATCACCCACCAGCGCCGTTGTTGATGTTAACGGTATGGGGTACGCCGTGCATATTACGCTAAACACCTCTGAAAAACTTCCTGATTGCGGAGAAACACTTGTGCTGAAGACCTATTTGCATGTGCGTGAAGACGCCATGTTACTTTTTGGATTTTCAGACAATGACGAACGGGAAGTATTTTTGGCGCTGCTATCGATTTCCGGCATCGGGCCCAGGTTGGCGCAAACCATTTTATCCGGTATGAGCCCCGAAAAACTCGCGGCAGCTGTGCATCAAAACGATGAACACGCCCTGAACGCCATCTCTGGAGTCGGGAAAAAGACCGCACAGCGGCTTATTGTGGAGTTGAAGGATCGCTTACCTCAAACCGTCGTACCCGAAAGCGGGCGTCTGCCGGAAGGGAGCGCGCCGGTCGCCGACGGATTTAATGAAGAGGCATTAATGGCGTTGATGTCGTTGGGATACAGTAAAATACAGGCTCAAAAAGCGATAGCCCGTGTTTTAAAACAGAACAAAACATTGACCATCGAAGAGTTGGTTAAAAAAGCATTGCAATCCGTTTGAATGTTAGCCTTATGAGTGATATTGTTCGTCCGGGGAAACTCGAAGAAGATTTGGAATTTGAACTCAGTTTACGACCGCAGAAACTGAGTGAGTTTATCGGGCAAACAAAGGTGAAAGATAACCTTTCGGTATTTATTGAAGCCGCACGTCAACGCCAGGAAGCGCTTGATCATGTTTTGCTGTACGGCCCGCCCGGTTTGGGTAAAACGACCCTCGCCATGATTCTGAGTAAAGAGTTAAACGTGGATATTAAATCGACTTCCGGGCCGGTTCTTGAGAGACCGGGCGACCTGGCCGGATTGCTGACCAACCTTAATGAAAAAGATGTTCTCTTTATTGATGAAATCCATCGTGTGAACAATGTCGTGGAAGAATACCTCTACTCGGCAATGGAGGATTTTTCCATATCCATATTAATTGATAAGGGTCCCAGCGCCCGATCGGTGCAGCTCAATCTGGCGCCGTTCACGCTGGTCGGCGCCACAACCCGCGCCGGCCTCCTTACATCGCCCATGCGGGCGCGCTTTGGCGTCGTCTTGCGTCTCAATTATTACGAAGCCGAAGACCTGTTCCATATCATCAACCGTTCTGCCCGCATACTGGACGTAAAAATTGATGAAGCGGGCGCCATGGAGCTGGCTAAACGTTCGCGCGGTACGCCCCGCATTGCCAACCGTTTATTGCGGCGAACACGCGATTTTGCTCAGGTTATGGCTGACAATCGAATCAACAAAGAAGTTGCCGATATGGCTTTAAAACGGCTGGAAGTGGATGAGAAGGGTTTGGACGAAATGGATAAAAAGATCCTCCTGACGATCGTGGAAAAATACCAGGGCGGTCCCGTCGGACTCAATACGATTGCCGTGGCTGTCGGTGAAGAGAATGACACGATCGAAGAAGTTTACGAACCTTTTTTGATCCAGCAGGGCTTTCTAAAAAGGACGCCGCGGGGGCGTCAGGTCACTTTGCTCACGTATGAGCATTTCGGAATTAAACCGAAATCACAAGGAAATCAGACCTCAATATGGTGAAATAAAGCTTCAGTAAGGAGTTGTAACATGAAGTTATCGGAATTTAAATTTGAAGTACCCAGAGACCTTATCGCACAATATCCTGTGAATAAAAGAGATGAATCCCGCCTGATGGTTGTGAATCGTAAAAGCGGCCAGTTTGATCATCGCATTTTCAAAGATATTCTGGATTATGTGCAGGAAGGCGATGCCCTGGTCGTTAACGAAACGAAAGTATATCCGGCCCGTCTTTTCGGAACAAAAGAAAAAACGGACGCCCAGGTTGAATTGCTGTTATTGCGTCAGTTGGAAGAGAACATGTGGGAAGTGCTGGTCAAACCGGCACGCAAAGTGCGTGTTGGCAACCGGATCCGTATTACCGGTGATTTTGGCTGCGACGTGATTGATAATACCACATCGGGCGGTCGCGTCGTGCGGTTTGATTATAACGGAAACGATTTTTTCGACCTGCTCGACGAAGTAGGGAAATCGCCTCTGCCGCCGTATATCGAAAGGGAAGCGGAGGAAATCGATAAGGAAAAATATCAGACGGTCTATGCCCGAAGGATAGGCGCCGTGGCCGCCCCGACCGCCGGTCTCCACTTTACCGAAACATTATTAAAGCAACTTAGGGATAAAGGCGTTAAAATTATACCGCTGGTTTTGCATGTGGGTTTGGGTACTTTTCGCCCCATCAAAGTCGAAGATTTGTCCCGCCATCAGATGGATTCCGAATTCTTTGAAGTGCCCGAACAATCCGCCGAAAGCATCAATGAAGTGAAAACAAACGGTGGACGCGTTATCGCTGTCGGCACCACTACGGTGCGCGTGCTGGAGAGCGTCGCCAACGCCGACAATATGGTAAAAGCCGAACGGGGCTGGACCGATAAATTTATCTATCCGCCTTATAAATTTAAAGTGATCGACTCGCTTGTTACGAATTTCCATTTGTCCGGTTCAACCTTGTTCCTGTTAACATGCGCCCTGGCCGGGAAAGAAACGATGCTGGATGCGTATCAGGAGGCGATTGAACGCCGCTATCGCTTTTACAGCTATGGCGATGCCATGTTGATACTTTAATCTGAAACGGTAGCCAAGAGGTTGATGTGTTGCGGACAGGAATCGGTCATGCCAAAGCAAACAAAGATCAGATATCTACGGCATCGGAAAAAGCCAAAGATTCCGTCCCGTTACCGAATGTACTAACTACCGTCGTCGAAACGGCTCTGGCCGAGGCTCTCCTCGGAGCAGCCGCCGAAGGCGGTTTGTGCGATCATCCACAATGTCGGAAGGATGAAACGATTCAACTGGACGCGGTGGAGAAAGTTATTCATTACGCCGGATTCAAGATAATTAATGCCGATATGACGGTAAACGGTATTTCGTATGAGGGAAGACGTTTATTGTTTGGCCTTAAAGACCGTATTCTTCAGATGCTTTTTTTAAAGCAGGAACAAGTTAATTTGAAACCATCCATGCAGATCGCTTCCAATTCAACCAACGAATCGGAATGGATCGAGTGTTTCGCTACGGTTTTATTGGATAGGCGTTAAAAAAAGAAAGACCGGTATGGCGGATTTTCTAAACTCTATTTTCGATCAAATCAGCCCCATGACCGCTTACCTGGTCTTATTTGTGAGTGCTTTTATCGAAAACACTTTCCCGCCCATTCCGGGCGACACGGTTACCGTATTAGGAGCATACCTTATCGTTCACGGCGGTCTCAATTTCTGGGGCGTATATATTTCCACAACGACCGGAAGTATTCTCGGTTTCTTCACCATGTATCTTATTGGTCTCAAATTTGGACGGCCTTTCATTAAGTCTAAATTAGCGGCGCGTTGGTTTAATGAGCGCCGTATACGTAAAACCGAGCAGTGGTTTGCCCGTTATGGTTACTGGGTGATCGCCGCCAACCGCTTTCTGAGCGGTACCAGGAGCGTGATATCGTTATTTGCGGGCTTTTTTCATCTTCGTCCGATCTATGTTTTGCTACTCGCCTCGCTCAGTGCGGTCGTCTGGAACGGCCTTTTGATAACAGCCGGGTACATGCTGGGCGTGAACTGGAACAGTATCATGACCATCATTCGAAATTATAACCGGGTGGTTATTGTAATAACCGTTCTTGTTGCTATCTACATTATTTACCGCAGAAGCCAACGTAAAAAACGCAAGGCGGCCAACCAGCCGAATAATTAAAATGCCTGCTTGCATTTTCTGTATCATTACGTTTTACAAAAACAAAAATACGGGTCATCTTAAATTTGAATAACTCATTAAGAATATTTAACTTTCAAAGTTTAAAACTGTCGTACGAACAGATTAACCGCAGCGTTAAAGAATCGAACTGAAAAAGATATGGGCTGATTATGGAAAATATACGCGTTCGTTTTGCACCGAGCCCCACCGGTTTTGTACATGTGGGCAGTTTACGTACCGCTTTGTATAATTACCTTTTCGCCCGGCGCCATAAAGGTAAAATCGTTTTACGCATCGAGGATACCGACCGTAATCGTTACATCGAAGGCGCCGTTCAAAATCTGCTGGAGGTGATGGAGTGGGCCGGCATCAAATTTGACGAAGGTCCGGGGCAGGAAGGTGATTATGGCCCTTACTATCAATCACAGCGCTTACACATTTATAAAGATAAAATAAGCGAACTCATCGAAGGCGGAAATGCCTATCCATGCTTTTGCAGTGCGGAACGTCTGGAGCGTATTCGCAGGGAACAGGCCGAAAAACAGGAATCGATTATGTATGACGGCCATTGCCGTGGCATACCTTTGGAAGAATCAAAACAAAGAATGGATGAGGAAAGCCACGTTATTCGTTTGAAAATTCCCGCGGGTAAGACAAACGTAAACGACCGAATCCGTGGTAAGGTGTCGTTCGATAACGCTTTAATCGACGATCAGATTCTGATTAAGAGCGACGGCTATCCCACTTATCATTTTGCCAATGTGGTGGATGATCATTTAATGCAGATTAATCATGTCATCCGCGGGGAAGAGTGGCTGCCAAGTACCCCCAAACACGTGATCCTTTACAAGGCCTTCGGATGGGAACTTCCCGTGTTTGCTCATTTGCCATTGTTATTGAACAAGGATCGCAGCAAGTTAAGCAAACGACAGGGCGATGTGGCTGTAGAAGATTACCAGAAAAAAGGTATTGTACCCCAGGCGTTATTAAATTTTGTAGCGCTTTTGGGCTGGAGCAGCGGCGATGATCAGGAAATTTTTGGCAAAGACGAATTAATCGAATCGTTTTCACTTGAGCGGGTGAACAAATCCGGTGCGGTTTTCGATCTCGATAAACTTTACTGGATGAACGGCCATTATCTGCGCAATATGTCGGAAGAGGCTTACGTACTCGAGGCCTTAAACTGGTTGAAAAAAATCGGTCGCGATACCGGAGACGAGACTAAAAACCGGTCCATCGTTTTATCGGTTCGTAACCATATCGATAAGTTTAACGAACTGAAAGAGGCCACCGATCTGTTTTTCAGTGAGCGACTTTCCTATTCCAAAGAGGCCAGGGAATGGATACGGAACGATACCAGCCAGGCGGTATTTAAAACGATGTTGAACCACATCGATCAATACCCTCAATTACGCAGCGACGATTTTAGAGAAATGATGAAAACGGTCCAAAAAGAGACGGGCATAAAAGGCAAACATCTGTGGATGCCCGTTCGCGCTGCCATAACGGGATTAACATCGGGGCCCGAGTTGCCGGTAGTGTTGTCGGTAACGGGTAAGGACCGTGTAAAATATTTATTACGTCAAGCAACAGAAGAATAGGAATTGCCATGCGTGTTGTCGTATTAATGGGGGGCGACTCCACTGAACGTGAGGTATCTCTGGTAACCGGCGATCAGGTTGCTAAAGCTCTGGCCGAGAACGGCCATGAAATCATCAAAATTGATCCGGCCGCCACACGCGAGGAACAGACGGAACTCAATCAAGCCGATCAACACTGGATTGGAACGCATTATCCCGATTTTGAAATTCTGCCGCTGCACCGCAGCAGTCTCTATTTGAAGAATATTTTGATCATCAAACGACTCAAACCGGATATTGTGTTCAACGCCCTCCACGGCGGTAAAGGTGAAAATGGGTCCGTGCAAGCCATGCTTGATGCTGCCGAAATTCCGTATACCGGTTCCGGCCGTGTATCCAGCACCATCGCCATGAACAAAGATATCAGCAAACTCTATCTAAAAAACGCCCGCTTGCCGACGGCGCGGGTTCACGTCCTTGACAATCCTAACGCGTCAAGAAAGAAATTGAAGAAAATACAGTTTCCACAGGTCGTTAAGCCCAATGATCAGGGCTCAACAATCGGAATAAAGGTCGTACAAAACTATGAAGAGATGGAGCAGGGCATACAGGAAGCCTTTAAGTATAGTAACAAAGTACTGGTAGAGGAGTATATCGGTGGGGCGGAGGTAACGGTGGGCATCATCGGATTGCGGACTTTGCCGCCGGTGCAGATTATTCCAAGCCATGAGGTGTATGATTATGAATGTAAATATAATGAGGGCATGAGTCGTTATGTGGTGCCGGCCGAAATGAGTGAACAAGCAACGCAACATTTGCAGAGCTTGGCCATAAAAGCACACAAAGCCATGGAATGCAGCGGTTACTCAAGGGTGGATTTCATACTAAATGAACATGGAGACCCCTACATTCTGGAAGTAAATACGTTACCGGGATTTACCGGTACAAGCCTGGTACCGAAAGCGGCAAATGCAGCCGGCATTAATTTTAATGCCTTGCTGGAGATGATTTTGGAAGAAGCATTGGAAACCTCTTAATATCAAACCCTGCGGGGAGATGCAATGTCGGAATTGACCATTTATAATTCGCTAACACGAAAAAAAGAAACGTTTACCCCCCTGCAGCCGGGATTTGTAGGTATCTATGTTTGCGGACCGACCGTATACGATCATGCCCATATCGGCCATGCCAAAAGTTATGTGAGCTTTGACGCCATTGTCCGCTATTTTAGATTCCTGGGCTATCGCGTGCGCTACGTTCAGAATATTACCGATGTGGGGCATCTGGTATCCGACGCCGATGAAGGCGAGGATAAAGTGGCTAAACAGGCCCGGCTGCAAAAACTGGAACCGATGGAAGTGGCGGAACGCTACACCCGCAGCTATTTTGAAGACATGGATCGATTGAACGTACAGCGTCCCGATATCTCGCCGCGGGCCAGCGGTCATATACCGGAACAGATCGATCTGGTGAAACAATTAGTGGAAAAAGGCCTGGCGTACGAGGTGGAGGGCACCGTCTATTTCAATGTGCAGGCGTTTAAAGACTACGGTAAACTATCCGGACGAAAGGTGGATGAACTTATCGAGGGCGCCCGCATCGAGGTGCGCAAAGAGAAGAAACATCCCGCCGATTTTGCGCTCTGGAAGAAGGCCGACCCCCAACACATCATGCAGTGGAACAGCCCCTGGGGACGCGGTTATCCCGGCTGGCACGCCGAGTGTTCCGTTATGTCCACCAAATATCTGGGACAGCCGTTCGACATTCACGGCGGCGGGATCGAAAATATGTTCCCGCATCATGAGTGCGAAATTGCCCAAAGTGAAGGAGCGGAAGGGAAGCTCTTTGCCCGTTACTGGCTGCATAACAATATGGTAACGGTGGAAGGAACCAAAATGGGCAAATCACTGCACAATTTTATAACCATTAAAGATGCCCTGAAGGATTATACGGCTCTTGCTATCCGATTTTTCGTGTTGAGCAGCCATTACCGGTCGCCGTTGGATTTCAGCGAGGAAGCTCTGGTTGCTGCTCGAAAGGGACTGGAAAAAATACACCAGAGTGTTCTGCGTCTGATAAAAAGCGATAGCGTTGAAGGAACAAACGAAACATCATTCGAACAAAACGTCGAACAATATCGCAGGCGTTTTGTCGATGAGATGAATGATGATTTCAATACCCCCCGTGCGATTGCCGCCGTTTTTGATTTCTTGAAGGAAATGAATCGCTGGTTGGATGCGCATAAGGCTTCCATACCGGCCGGAACCAAACAGAAAATTTTAAACACACTGGAAGAGACGGTTGGCGATGTGCTGGGATTACTCCCATCGGACTACGGCCAACTTGATACAACGCCGGAAGGCGATATCGAAGCAATTATGCATATACTACTTGATATCCGCCAGAAATTGCGAAAACAAAAACAGTTTCAATGGGCTGATGAAATTCGCGACCGTCTGATGGAATTGAATATTGAGATCAAGGATGGTCCCAAAGGGAGCACGTGGGAGATGAAGGCCGATCGGTAGTTTTTCCGACCGGCTTGTAAACGCTTATCCGGCGGCGCCGGCTTTGTTTTTTTGGGATTTTTCAATACGCGCCCAAGTGTCTCGCAACGTCGCCGTTCGGTTGAAGACCAAATAATCTTTTTTGGAATGCTTACTATCCACGCAAAAATAACCCTTCCGTAAAAACTGATATCGGGCTCCGGGCTGAGCGGCTGATAATCCTGGCTCTACCCAACAATGTGCAATAATTTCAAGCGAATCGGAATTGATGTTTTGTGTGAAATCTCCATTCTCTTCCGTTTCTTCGGGATGTTCCTTAACAAAAAGATGGTCGTAAAGACGCACCTCAGCCTGAACGGCGTGAGCAGCCGATACCCAGTGTAATGTTCCCTTTACCTTGCGCCCGTCTTTGGACCATCCACCTCGTGTTTCGGGGTCATAGTGACACCGTAATTCTAAAATTTCTCCCGAATCATTTTTAATAACATCCGTGCAGGTGATGTAATATGCGTGCTTCAGCCGCACTTCTTTGCCCGGCGCCAGCCGAAACCATTTACGCGGCGGGTCTTCGCGGAAGTCATCCCGTTCAATGTATATTTCCCGCGAAAAGGGCAGCATGCGGGTTCCCATGCTTTCATCTTCGGGATTATTAACTGCCTCGACTTCTTCACTTTTATCCTCGGGATAATTCTCGATCACTACTTTTACGGGATTCAAAACCGCCATAACCCGCATGGCTTTTTTATTCAGGTCCTCACGGATACAGTGTTCAAGCAATGCAATGTCCACAACGCTATTGCTTTTAGCCACGCCGATACGATCGGAAAACAGCCGGATGGATTCAGGCGTGTAGCCCCGTCTCCGCAGTCCCGAAATGGTCGGCATTCGGGGATCGTCCCAGCCATCTACGTAACCTTCATTAACCAGTCGCGACAATTTGCGTTTACTCATCACGGTATAATTGAGGTTGAGTCGTGCAAACTCAATCTGCTGGGGATGGAAAACGTTGAGTTGTTCCAGGAACCAGTCATACAGCGGGCGATGGTCTTCGAATTCGAGCGTACAGATCGAGTGCGTGATTTTTTCAATGGAATCCTCAAGGCCATGCGCCCAGTCGTACATAGGGTAGATGCACCACTTGTCGACTGTACGATGATGGCTGGCGTGTAAAATACGATACATCACCGGATCGCGCATATTAAGATTGCCCGATTGCATATCGATTTTAGCCCGTAATACTTTAGAGCCATCCGGAAATTCTCCCTGGCGCATACGCCGGAACAAATCCAAATTTTGATCGACGGAGCGGTTGCGATAAGGGCTTTCGAGGCCCGGTTTGGTAAGCGTGCCCCGGTATTCCCGTATTTGATCCGGCGTTAAATCGTCCACGTATGCCTTGCCTGCTTTGATCAACTGTTCGGCATATTCATACATTTGTTCGAAGTAATCGGATGCATAATATAGCCGATCTTCCCAATCGAATCCCAGCCAGCGTACATCTTCGATGATGGAACGAACGTATTCGTCTTCTTCTTTAATGGGGTTGGTGTCATCGAAACGAAGATTACACTTTCCACCATAATCTTCCGCCAGTCCAAAATTGAGGCAGATCGATTTAGCGTGGCCAATGTGTAGATATCCGTTCGGTTCGGGGGGGAACCGGGTATGGACGCGACCACCAAAGCGTCCGGTTCGGTTATGTTCATCTATAACCACCTTAATAAAATTACCTGCTGCAGGGGTTTCGGTTTTGTCCATAAATTTTCCCCTTATAAATCCGGTTTTGAGGGTTCCTTTTTTCGATAAACACCATATTTTAAAATAATCGAGTAATAATGACAAATAAAAAGGGAATACCGACCGATAGAAATGGGTGGAAAGGAAGCTATAGAGGTACCCGGGTATTATAAAGAAGTACTGAGTGGCGGGCTTAATATTACAGTGTGCATATACCAGTATTCCGTATAAATCTTCTCTTACACATAATCATTTTCATGGTATCTGTTGCCATACGGTTACTTTTAAGCGTTTACACGTCAATACACGAAGATAATCGAATATCGTTCAGTTTAGGTTTTTTTGACATTTGTTGAAAGTTCTGATATACTGATAATGTATAAGAGCATAATGTAAAATTTGTAGGTAACATAAAGTGGGAACGTGAAAGACAGAGTCAAATCATTAAATTTGTGCAAAAAATTAAGGTGTCGCTCCCTGAATTAAACTTAAGAAAGGAGCAACACTATGATGCACAGGAAATTAAGGCCTTGAGACGTCTTACACGAGCATATTAAAGTTAATGAAAACATTTACGGTATATTCCATTCTCTTATGCTTTTTTTCAGGTTTTCTTTCAGGTGTACCCGCCCGCCAGTATTCTCCAGATATTTTCATAAATGAATTCATGGCATCCAACGCTACTACGATTTATTCTTCAGATTATCATGAATTTTCGGATTGGATTGAGCTTTATAACGGTTCAGACACTATCATTAATGTTGGCGGATTTTATCTGACGGATGATTTACAAGAACCGTTTAAATGGCAAATTCCAGTTGATACAAAAGTCAGGCCGGGATGGGCGATTTTATTTTGGGCGGACGGAAGAAACGAGGGGCGCCATACAAATTTCAATCTTGATAAAAACGGTGAAGCAATAGGACTTTATACTGCAGAAGGCCAATTAGTCGATTCCGTACATTACGCCGAACAGCTTACGGATATTTCTTACGGACGTTATCCGGACGGATCCGATAGTTGGTTTTTCTTTGACGTGCCGACACCGGTTGCCTCCAATTCCAGTTCGGGTTATAATGGAAGGTGCCCGGCGCCGAATTTCGATCCAGAGCAGGGTTTTTATCAAAAAAGCCTTTCAATAAAATTAAAAACGAACCATGTCGATGAAACCATTGTGTATACACGGGACGGTTCCGTACCAGATGAACATTCTGCTGTTTACTCAGAGCCTATATGGATTGATCAAACAACGGTTATTCGTGCCCGAACGATTAAAAAGGACTATCTGCCCAGTAAGGTTGTTACGCAAACCTTTTTCATAGATGAAACAACAACTTTACCAATTGTATCGGTAGCAACCAACCCTGCAAATCTATGGGATGATGAGACCGGTATTTATGTGGAAGGCACAAACGGAATTACGGATTATTGCAGTAAAGAACCGAAAAACTGGAATCAGCCATGGGAAAAGCCGGTCAGTATGGAATTTTACGAGACCGATCGTACACAGGGTTTTGTGATAGATGCCGGGATGCAAATAGGCGGTGGATGCACCCGGTTGTATCCCCAGAAAACATTAGCCTTCTATGCCCGATCCGAATACGGCTTCTCAAAGATTGAATACCCTGTATTTGCTGATAAATCTATCGATAGTTATAACAATCTGATTCTTAGGAATGGTGGGCAGGACTGGTGGCGGGCTATTATTCGTGATGGAATGGTACATACACTGGTTAAAGATATGATGGATATTGACTGGCAGGCGTATAAACCTGCTGTTTTATATTTGAACGGATATTATTGGGGAATTCATGGTATCCGTGAAAAACATAATGAACACTATCTGGAATCCAATTATGGAATTGACCCGGATGCGGTTGATATTTTGACAGGCAATGCAATGGTGAAAGAGGGCTCTGCGGATAACTATGTCAATATGCTGGATTTTATTGAAACACATGATATGAAAAGCCAGGAGAACTATAAATGGGTGGCCGCCCGTATGGATATTAATGAATACCTGAACTATGTGATTACCGAAATTTATGCGGGTAATATCGACTGGCCGGGCGGCAATATAAAATATTGGCGTCCCCATGGTGAAAATCATAAATGGCGATGGATTTTATATGATGTGGATTTGAGCTTTGGCGCACACAGCAGGGGTCAGTATGACAGTAATACACTGGCTAATGCCACGGCTGAATCCCAATCTTATTATGCCAATCCACCCTGGTCTACATTTCTGCTCAGGCGTTTATTGGAGAACGACATATTCAGGAATCGGTTTATTCAAAAATTTGCAAGTCATTTAAATATTACTTTTGAGCCCGAACGGGTTTTGGAAATCATTGATAGTCTTAAAACGATTATCGAAGCTGAGATTCCAAGACATACCCAGAAATGGGAAGAATCGACCTCCTTCAATGATGGATGGTCGTATCATCTCCGGGTAATGAAAGAGTTTGCATCGAAACGACCCGAATTTATGATTGACCACTTGAAAGAAAAATTTGAATTAAGAGGTACTGCAAAGCTGCTTGTGCATTTTGATCATCCTGAACGAGGCACGGTTTTCATCAATAATGTAAAACTCCCCACAAACCGTTTCAAAGGAACGTATTTTAAAGATATTTCTATCGAATGCAGAGCGGTTCCTGATTATGGTTACCGATTTGCAGGCTGGCGTGGTATTTCCAATGCCGGTAACGATTCAATAAGTATCCATTTAACAAAAGACAGTACGATACAGGCAATTTTCGAAATTGATCAATCAGAAAATTTTCAGGGATTACGGATTAACGAGATATTGGCGCTAAATGAACAAACCAATTCGGATGAATATGGCGAGTATGACGATTGGATCGAATTGTTCAACGATTTCCCCCAGGCTGTCGATGTGGGCGGCCTTTATTTAACAGATAATCTAAACCAACCGGATCTGTGGCAGATACCTTCTGGTTTTCCAGATTCGACAACCATTGAACCGGGCGGATTTATACTATTATGGGCCGATAACGATCCGGAACAGGGGATAAGACATCTCGATTTCAGGTTGAATGGCGATGGAGAAGAAGTGGGTCTCGCAACGCTTACCGATAGCGGAATGTTCTATATCGATACTATGAGTTTCGGTAGCCAATCTTCGGATATTTCTTTCGGACGGTCACCCGATGGTGCCTTTAATTTACAGTTTTTTTCGGTTCCGACGCCGGGCGAATCTAATGGTTTAACCGGCATTCCCGATCATCCTGGATCCATTCCAAAGATAAACAGGTTGTATCAAAACTATGCCAATCCATTTAACGCTTCAACCGTGATTTCTTATATTTTAAAAACCGGAAGTAAAGTTTCACTGTCAATTTATGATGTGGCCGGGCGTCATATAAAAACGCTGGTTTCCAGGTATCAACCCGCTGGCAAATATTCTGTAACGTTTAATTCGGAACATATTCCGAGCGGCGTTTATATTTATACGCTTAAAACTAATTACTTCCGATCCAGCCGTAAAATGATTTTATTACGATAATTTGATGTAATACGCAGGATATATCTGTTACTTACGTTTTGTCAGGAGTGGGAATACCTCTTAAATCTAACCCTTATCAAATGCATTGCCGACACCGGAAATTCTGTAAAGGTCTCATTTGATTTATCTCAACCCTAACGAGGCGATCTAAAATTTTACTGTCATACAAGGCCAATACGCTTATATATTTGCGGGGCGAAAAGGATCGACTGAGATGAAAGCGCTCATCAAGGTCAGTACGACAGATCAGAATATTTTAAATGAAACCAGCCCTCCCAATGTAATTGATGTATCTTCATGAACAGAAATAAACATGTTTCAAAGGTATTCCGCCATTCTTAAAATGTAACCACATTTTACCTGGGTCAAGTCCTGATTTGTGTGTAAAATTTGGGCAGTAAATTGCAAAAAGTTGTACAAAATTTCCGAAATTGCGAAAAAAAACCGAAACAATCAATAATGATTATTCTATTAATATTAATAAGTTAACCGCTTTAAATTTACTTGGCATATAAATTGCTATAAATAATAGTGAGTTAGGTCGTTGGTTGAGAGGGTTAGATAATTCATATCTCTCCTAAAAAATAAAAGGTTTTTGCCTCCTTTACCCACCTTTAAAGTATGAATTATGACCCTCTCTTTTCTTATTACAAATACCACTGTTTTGCTTCAGATGGAATTGGACTTCCCAAGGTAAATGTTTAACATAACC
>CAZIVP010000011.1:0-115590 GCA_964542915.1 uncultured Calditrichaceae bacterium
CCCAGGCAATGAGAAATATGACGATGTTGGACAGGCGGGCGCCTTTCTTTCGCAAGGCGGCGGCAATGGGAAAAGCGATATAGAGCGGACCGGTGGGCGTGGCGCCAAACAACACCGCTAAAACTACGCCACGGATACCGGATGTTTGTCCCAAATATTTCACAACCATCTCCCGTGAAATCCACACCGAAAACAGTCCCATCAATACCAGAACCGCCGGTAAAATCATCAGCATTTCTTTACCCAATGACCAGGATGCCTGCAGCATCGGCGACTGGTAAGTCGGAAAACGTAAGCCGATGATTACTGCGATGATCACCAAAGCAATCAGAATAAGCCATTCTTTGCGCGCGCTCATAGGACCACTCCCATTAACCAGCCGATTATCAGTGCTGCCAGAAAACTCAATCCGTTGCGCATCAGAGCGAACCGTTTGCCCAATTCTTTGATTTCCAGCGGAAGCGTCACAAAACCAATCATGGTCAAAGTAGCCACAAAGGTTGCGATGATAGTCACCGAAGCGCCGCTGCGCAACAGGGAGCCCGCAAGGGGGAAAGCCACAATGGATGGGATGTGTAAAACAGCCCCCACTACCCCCGTCAACAACATGCCGGGAACCCCGGATTTGTCGCCCAGCCATTGAGCCAGTTTCTCGGGTGTGATGATTCCCACTACCAGTCCCACCAGCACTACAATAATCAGCACCGAAGGCAGAATACGCAGAAAAGAGCGCGCCGCCATACGCAGCGCCTGTCGGCTGCGGGCGCCATCTTTGATGAAAGCGATTATGAGGAAAAGAAGCGCCAGTGCATTGATTATGATGGTTGCAGATTGCATATTTATTTCGCTCGATTCTTAACCGTTTCTTGAATGATTAACTTCATTTTTTTCTTCCCATGCCAATGATCCGTTGTCATGTTATTCACTCCGCAGCGCCTCGATGGGATTAAGCAAAGACGCCTTGTGCGCCGGGTACACGCCGAAAAATAAGCCGATCAGCAATGAAAAGCCAAAGGACAATCCGATAGAGAACAGGGAGATGACGATACTCCACTCCAAAGCCCACCTGAGTAAGAGCGAGCCGGCGACACCCAGCAGGATGCCGGTCACGCCGCCGCCGAGGCTCAAAATAGCTGATTCGAACAAGAATTGAAGGCGTACATCCTGAGGTCGGGCGCCGACCGCCATGCGCAGCCCAATTTCCCGACGGCGTTCGCGTATGGAGAGCAGCATCACTGCCAAGATGCCAATACCGCCCACGATTAAAGAAATTCCGGCAATGCTTGCGGTCAAAGTCGTGAAGGTGTTGCTGGTTTCTTCCTGTGCTTCGATCAAATCCACCTGACTCTGGATCGTAAAATCATCCGGTTTATCTCCGGTGTTCAGCCGGTGGCGTTGGCGTAATAATTCCTTCACGGCTGACAGAGTGGTTGTCATATTTCCCTGCCGGTCAATTTGCAAGTAAATCGCTTCGATATGATCCTGGTTGAAGACCCTTCGCAGTGCCGTGTTGACGGGGATGATAATCTGGTCATCCTGGTCGGTGCCGTACATATCCACGCCTTTGGATTCCATCACACCAATCACCTCGAAGGGCACGTTGCCAATTCGGATGATCGCTCCCAGGGGATCGCGGTCAGCAAAGAGATTTTCCATCACGCCGTGTCCCAGTACCGCCACCCGTTGGGAAACCCGGTTTTCCCGCTCGGAGAAAAACCAGCCACTGCTGACCCGAAAATTGCGCACCTCCGGGAAATTCGGCGTAGCGCCCAGAATGGTGGTATTGGTGCTGTAACTACCATATTTAACCTGCATTTTATTGGATTGGGTGGGCGTTACCGCTGTCACGTTTTGAAATTGCCGCTGGATGGTTTCCGCATCCTGCACAGTGAGTGTGGTGACTTTACCGCGGATCCGACGACGTCCTGCAAAAGTACGCACATCGCCGGCGTTGACAATGATCAGGTTGGTGCCCATGGCTTCGATTTTGGAGACCACCTCCTGGCGGGCGCCATTGCCGATGGATACCATGATGATGACTGCCGAGACGCCCACGATTATACCCAGCAGCGCCAGGATTGTGCGCATTTTGTGGGTCAACAGGGTATTTCGGGATATTTTCAGATTTTTGAGTGCATTCATTTCCGAGATTATTTCGCCTCTTTGGTTCTACATTTGTTTTTTTAAACCCTCTGTTTCCCATGGCGTTGTTATTCCATTATGCCCCGTTGGGGCACATCGTGTTGCGGTTTCGCTATCATCAGGCTAATCCGTACCCCGAAGGAGCCGAATAAAACAGCAAAGGGCCTGTCTGCCGCCAGGCAGGCAACGTCCTGGAATCACGGAACAATAATCCATATCCCCAACGGGGCGAGATATGTAATTCCATTGAATGAATCCGGAATAATCATCACCCCCGTAACGCCTCAATCGGCTGCAGGATGGCCGCTCTTTTAGCAGGTTGTATGCCGGCAAGCAGTCCCACCAGGGTAGAGAAAACCAGTCCCAGAACAACCCCTTCCCAGGATACCGCCACCTGCATCTGCGTAATTGCCCGGAAAATGACTGCCCCGGCAAATCCTAACACGATTCCGATGATACCGCCGGTTATGGTGACGGCAATGGCTTCCAGCATAAATTGAAAGCGAATGTCCTGATTGCGGGCCCCGACCGCTTTACGCAGACCGACCTCACCCCGCCGTTCGCTAACCGAAATCAGCATAATATTGGCGATAACAAATCCGCCGGCAATTAAGGAAATAGCAGCCACCAGCACCAGGAAAATGTTAAAAGTGCCCGCCACCTTTCCGGCGAACTCGGTCACTTCTGTGGGGGTAATGATCCGGAAATCATCCGGCTCACCGGGCGCCAGGGCGTGACGCTCACGCAAAATATTTTGGATGGAAGCAGCCGTTTGTTCCATATTTTTGCTATTATGAAGACTTATCTTAATGCCTGCAATGTAATCTACATTTGCAACCCGGCGCATAAAAGTGGACAATGGAATCAAAATTCTGTTATCCATATCTCCACCACCGGGACTGGTTCCCCGGGATTCCAGAACCCCGTTAATCTCAAACAAAACATTCCCGATGCGGATTTGTTCACCGATGGGATTGGCATCACCAAACAATTCCTGCTGTACCGTTTTTCCGATGACGCAAACCCTTGCCATTCGACGCTCATCGTCTGCGGTAATAAATTGCCCCTGAGCGGCGCGCCAGTCCCAAACCTGCGCCCACTCACTGGTTACACCGAAGATAGTCGCGGTTGTGCTGCTTTCCTGATATTTTACGGTTCTTGCGGGTTGCCGATTAAAAGGCGCCACGCCGGCTATAGCAGGAATTTCACGTAATAAGGCATCGCTATCGGAGAGTTTTAAGGTAGTCACCCGTTCTCCGCCCGGACGTCCCAATTCTCTGCCACCGCCCGCAAACACCATCATGCTCTCCAATCCGAATTTCTTCACCCGGTTCATCACCTGTTTCTCGGCGCCCAACCCCACAGATACCACCAGGGTGATGGCAGTGATGCCGATAACGATGCCGATCATCATAAGAAAGGTGCGCAGTTTATTTCTGCCAAGTCCTTTGAAAGCCGATTTTACGATCCTTGCCGTTTTCATGCTCACACCTCCTTTGATTCTGTTAGCTTGTTCAACTCATCCTGTGCCTGCCGCATATTAGGATTGGCAGCATCACTAATGATTTTTCCGTCCGCAATTTTAATGATCCGGCCGGCATATTCGGCAATATCCATTTCATGAGTAACCACGACCAGGGTGCGTCCCTGGCGGTGTAAATTCTGAAACAATGCCATGATTTCGTAACCGGAGCGGGTATCCAGGTTTCCGGTCGGTTCATCTGCCAAAACAATTTCGGGATTATTGACCAAAGCGCGGGCAATGGCCACCCGCTGCTGCTGTCCGCCGGATAACTCACTGGGATAATGATTGCCGCGATCTGCCAGACCCACCTGTTTCAGAGCTTCGGCAGCCAGTCCGTGGATATCAGTGTGATCGCTATAAATGAGGGGTAGTTCTACATTCTCAAGTGCGCTGGTGCGCGGCAGCAAATTAAAGGTTTGGAAAACAAAACCGGTTTTTTTGTTGCGGATGCGCGCCAGCTTCTCATCGTCCAAGGTACTGACAGGCTCGCCGTCAAGAATCACCTGTCCTTCGGTGGGGCGATCCAGGCAACCCAGCACATTCATCAGGGTGGATTTGCCGGAACCGGACGTCCCCATAATTGCCACAAAATCGCCTTCGGCGATTTCCACCGAGACATCGTTAAGAGCATGGATAGGCACGCCCTGGTTTTTCTGATAGATTTTGCTTACCTTTTCGGTTTGCACAATGGTTTTCACTTTAATATCTCCTTTTGTATGATTTATTCTCTTTATTACGTTGTTTTATCAGCTCTGTTAGCCCTTTGAAAAAATAATGCCGTTAACGCCATTATTGAATAACAACCCTCTGTCCTTCACGAAGCCCCTCCTTTATTTCCGTATAACCGCCGCTGCTCCAACCGGTCTTTACTGGATGTGTGACGACTTTGCCATCTTCCAGTAATTTTATTTTCATGCCGTCCGGTTCCCGGTGCAGGGCGCTGGTTGGCACTGCCAACACATTTTCCCGGCGGTCCAGATAAATGTTCACGGTGGTGGTCATCTCCGGTCGCAATTGTTTATCCTTAAAATTATTGATATCAATGGTGGTGATGTAATTGACCACATTGTCCTGTATTTCTGCCTTGGGATAAATGGCGGTAACTTTTCCTTCAAAATCGGTATCCATGTACGTATCCACAGTGAAGCCGGCGCTTTGTCCCACGCGGATACGTCCGATGTCGGTTTCATCCACATAAGCCCATACTTCCAGCCGGTTCAGATCAATAATGTTTACAAACGTGGGCGCCGAAAAACTGGCGGCAACGGTTTCGCCTTCCTGGGTGGAAACCGATGCAACTATACCGGTGATCGGCGCCCGGATTTCGGTATAGTCCAGTTGTACCTTGGCGTAATCAAGATTCGCTTTGGCCTGTTCATACTGGGCTTTGTTGATTTCGAAGGACTTTTCTGCCAAATCATACTGGTTCCGGGAAATGAAATCTTGCTCCAGCAGGGATTTCTGACGTGTTAAATCCACTTTTGCGTATTGATAATTGGCGCGGGCGTTTTCCAGGGCGGCTTTTGCCTGATTGTACTTGGCCTGCAACTCTGTGGGATCCAGTTCAGCGATCAGCTCGCCTTTCTCGACCACATCCCCGATATTGGCATGCAATTTTTGGACGATGCCCGAAACCCGCGAACCCACCCGCACTTCGGCGCCCACTTTCGGTTTGATGATACCGGTCGCCAGTACGCTGGAACTAATATCCCGACGGGCGACTGGAGCGGTTTTTAGCTTTTTATCAGTATCTTCTGAATTTTCCAGCAGAGAACTCCCTAAAAATATTACCACGGCTAAGACTAGGATTACGCCTGCGCCGATATAGAATTTTTTCATTATTATCCTTTCCTTTCATTGTCCTTTCACTATGGCATGATGATGGTTCGGCAGAATGGTTTTTTTGAAAGTAAGATTAGTATTCATCCATTAACATTTTTTTGTTTTTCAAAAAGCATTTAAAGCATCATCCTGCCGATCCATGTTCTGTCTTTTTACTCCTTAATAAATATAATTTTGCCGATTAATTGTTTTGCAAAAGAGAATCAGTTTCATTGGCGCCAGTTGCCCGATTCAGCTCAGCCCGGGCAATTTGAAAATCAGCCAATGCTTCAATATAACTCTCTTCTGCCGTGACCAGCGCGGTTTCGGCATCGATCAGATCTATCATGGAACCCACGCCTTCTTTATATTCGCCATTCGCAATACGCAGATTTTCTTTAGCATTTTCAAGAAAAATCTGATTGTTGTTAATGCGTTCCTGCGCTTCTTTAATGCTCAAATATGCGTTCCATACTTCCATGCTGATCAGGTATTTTAAATTTTCCCGTTGCCGTTCCAGATTCTTTAAGGCATAATTTTCCTGTGCGCTGCGCGCCGGGCGGGAAAATCCACTGAAAAGCGGCATATTTAAGCTGACGCCGACGTAGGATGCACCCTGTAAATCAGATGTAGTTTCCCCGGAATATGTGTAATTACCATCAAGAGAGAGGGTCGGGAAATAATCGCTGCGGGCAATGCGAACAGCCGCTTGCTGAGCTTTCAGCTGTCGGTCCATTCGGACTAACTCCGGGCGGGATTGGAACGCTAAATTAATCAACCGTTCGGTATTTGCCTGAATAGCGAACGAATCCGTCTCTGCATGGGGAGCTGTCAAGCCCATAGAAAAGTTTGACATCCCACTTTCCAAATTGTCCCGGATGCGGATTGATCGCTGGGCTTCTCTCCCCAATAACACATTAAGACGTCCGCTGGCTGCCAGGCGGTTATTGCGGGCTCGAATTAAGGCCAGCTTCGCATTGGATTGTTCCACCTTAGCTTTCAATACATCTGAGCGCGAAGCCAGTTCATTTTCAAAACGGGCGTTTGCATAATCCAGATGCATTTTTGCCCTTTTTAGTGATTTTTCGGCAACCTGCACTAAACGTTCGGCTTGTATCAAACGGTAATAAGCTTCGGTAACATCAAAAATCAAATCCGAACGGTATTGCCTGTATTGTGCCTGATTGGCTTGAAAATTGGCTTTCGCCGCATCGTGGCTGGCGACGGTGCGGAACCCTTCAAAAATCGGATAGCGTGCATAGATCCCGGCCTGGTAATTTTCCCGGCTGGTAAGACCGGTGCCGGTTGCAGCGCTTTCATAATCGTAACGGCTGGCAGAAGAGCTGATACTCAAAGACGGGTAAAATCCCGCCCGGACTTCATCCACCCGCGCCTCGCTTTCATGTGCGGTAAGTTGCATGGATTGTAACTGTGGATTGTTTTTCAGGGCTATATTTATGCAATCATCAATGCTCCGAAGCGGAGTTTCTTCCGGTTCAGCAAGCAATGTCATCACGCATAAAAAAATAGCAGCAGCATAAAGCATTCGTTTTTTTAAGATCAATGAGATTATCCCTTCAATTTTGAATTGATTTAAGTTATCGTCACTCGTTCTGATGTACTGATTGTCGGGCGCCTGGCAATTGCCTTCGCTTGACAAAACGCTCCAGCACAATATTGAAAAATGTTTCCTGCTGTTCCGGCTCCAGTATTTTCTTTATTTGAAAGAAATGGTCGATTATCCGGTACTGTGATTCCTGCTGCAATCGTCCGATATGCTGTATGATTTCCCGAATACGGGCGCTGTCCGGTTCGGACTGGCGGATTTCGTTTGCGAGCTTGCGCCGTTCATAGGCCAACCGTTGATCCATAGAATCCAGTTCGGCATGAAAGCGCTTACGGTACACTTGAAATTGTTGCTCCTGCTTAGCAGAAAGACCCACATCCTTTTTAACCTGATCAAAACCAGTGCCGGACTGGCACGGCAAGGAGGCTTGCCAGCGCAGATACAGCATGGTTCCCAGCGCCGACACATTGATCATGGTGATTAAAACCACTAAATAGATAAGGGTGCGTTTTTTCATTTTGAATTCTCCTGTTCTGCAGCGGTAATAAGAACCGCTGTCTCTCCCAGCGAGCCCGGCGGTATCACCGAGAAATAATCCATGCCCAATTCTTCCTCAAGCGTGGTGGTTTGGGGGGCGGACACGGCTCCCTGTCCGGGCGGAGTTAATATGAGTTCACCAAATTGAATACCCAGGAAAATTGTGACCAGTAAGCTAAACGTCACAATAACGGGTCTGAAATAAGGCAATATCACGCCGGTGATCCGTTCCGGCAGGGACGTCTGTTTCTCCGCTTCCAGACGTTCCATCAGGCGGGTCCACAGAAACGGCGGGGGCGTAATCCGTGGAATGGTTTTATCGGTTTTCCAGAGCTTTTCCAAACGCTCTACATCCCGGCTGCAACGCGGACAGGATGCCAGATGGCGTCGGATCTGTTCATGTTCCCCCTCCGGCAAATCGCCTTCCAGATAATGAATCAATTTATTAGGGATGGTTTGATGTCTTATTTTCATTTTAGTTTCCTCATTATAATCATGGGACACATAGTTTTCTTAAAACTTGCGCTGGAGTTGTCTGTTTTATTTCATTAATGCGATTAACTTGGGAGCCAGATTATATTTTGTGCGGTGTAAGAGAGACTCCACCGCTGAGATGCTGGTATTCATAACTTCGGCAATTTGTTCATTCGATAAATTTTCATAGCGTTGCAATATCAAAGCGGTTTTTTGACGGAACGGCAGAGATTGAATCGCTTGCTGAATCAGGCGTTCCGTTTCCGAACGTTCCATCTGGGTGTCCGGAATGGACTCTTCATCAAAAGGCTGTATTGCCGTTTCATCTGTCAGTAAGAAATCCAGTGAAATCCAGAACGCTAACTTTTTGCGGCGCTGACGGTTCAGGCAGGTATAAACGGTAATGCGATAAATCCATGAAGATAATTTGGCCTCGCCGCGGAACTTATCGATTGATTTGTATATTTTGATAAACACATCCTGAGCAGCATCCTCCGCATCCTCACGGCTCCCGGTCATCCGATAACAAACATTATAAACCATGTACCGGTACTGTTCGAATAACGGTTTAAATGCTTTTGTGTGGCCGTCTTTACGATTTTCCGACAATGGTTTTTATCCTACATGTTCGTGTTCGATCTTTGGCATGGGAAAAGCCATTCTATTGCATTGGACGCTTTAATGGGCATTAACTTGTCCATCTGAAATATTTAATGGTTCATTTATGATTACAGAAGCGGATATAATACGCCCCACACTTGTCCGAAATAATTTGTTTATTACTACCTGAACACCGATTCACAAGCGCCTGTATCGAGGTTTTTGTTTTTAATGTCATAAATCCCGATTTAGCGTGGGGTGCGTCCGGGTTAAGAAAATAATAACACAAAATTTAAGTCTTGACTGTAATTTATCTGATTGTGTATCTTAGTTTATAGACCACTTTAACAAATGGAAGGATGGATCCATGGAAAAGAAACAAACCGCAGAAGACTGGCTTTACAAGGCTTTTGAAGTGTTCCCGCGGGAAATGGAAACGCTTGAAGAATCGCGCAAAAACGATCGTCAACACATTGCAGACACGTACTTCGAAAACGGCGAACTGCCCAAACCGAAAAACCGACGTCAGATACGCAAATTTCGCAGGCGACTCGAAAAAGCAAAAGCTCTGGCCACGGAGCCGGCGTTAAAAAACCGCATTGAGGGCTATCTTTCATATATCCCGAGATGGCACAAAAGGCGATTTGTGGGTTCGCCGTTCGTACTGGCCTTCGGCGTGCTGCTGTTTGGTTATTATATTTATGCCACGATACAAAACCACGCATCATTTGCGGCGTTTACAAACGAATTAGCATCCATTTGGAATGAAAATCCGAAGCTCCTGATGTTCAATTTCGCATACGTGCTGTCATTTCCGTTGTATTTCTGGGCGCATCGTGCCCCGATCTGGCTGATCAAGCGCAAAGGTATGAACGTTTCCACAAGCTTCAATCCATTATCCGCTTTTCGCGGCGAGAGATGGAAAACGACTGTAAAAGTTTACAATGGCGACCAATACGTGGGAACGGAGGAACGGGAAGTTGAATCGGGTGCACTGGCTGACTCCATCGGAGGCTTCTTCAAACTGATTTTCGGCGCCATATTACTATGGATGGTTCTGCCGCTGATCACCCTGTTTGGCATTGTTCGATACCGGTTTTTATATATTTAACGACCCGGCTCACTTGCAACGGGACAAGACAGTACAGACCGGAAGAAGCCACGCATTAAAAAAATCCGTACTTCTCCCGCCTTCAAGTGCAACGGATGATATGTTCTCTACTCTATCTATTTCTATATATGTCTCGACGATGCCGTATTTTTACTAAGATAACAATACGATTATCATCATCTCTTGAATAGATAATTCTGTAATTGCCCTTGCGGACTCGGTATTTATCTTCACCTGAAAGTTTTTCTGCACGATGGGACGTGGATCAGAAGCGCGATTCTTTATGTTTTCAACAATCTTATTTAGATTATTTTGTGGAAGAGATTCAAGTTCTTTCTTTGCTGAAGGCTTGATAAAAATGTTGTATTTTGCCACTTTCTTTCTGATCTTTAAAGCACCGATTGAAAGCCCAGATTTGGTTCGATCATTCGTTCTTCGAACGCATCCAAATCTTCATGGTCTTCGGCAAGTGAAAATTGTATGGCCTCATTCACGAGTTCAGATAGTGTACGAGCAGTTTTGGCAGCCTTTATATTTAAAGCCCTGTGAAGTTTTGGATCAAGATAGATTGTTGCTCTTTTTAACATCGGTTTCATATCCGAAATATAATTTAGAATTGTTTAACATCTAAACGTCTTACAGTTAAAATATTTTTCTGATCCGTTAATGGTTCAATATCTGGAAAATATTGAAAAGACGTATAACGCTCCGGTTCAGCGGCGGCGCAAAATGCCCTTCGCTGCAATCAGTTGTTAGGCGGCACTCGGAGGACGACACGCCAGGAATCCATGCAATCCTCTCGGAAACTGTTCTGCTCCGTATCCGCTAAGACGCTCCACTTCAAAGCCAATAGAACGAAGTTCGGACTCGATTTCATCGGGCGCGATCAATTGAAGTTGGTGGACTTCAGAATCACGTCGGTAAGCCGGTCCAGATTGTTTGAAGGTTACAATCCGACGCGTCAGTACGCCGGCCTTTGCGGCGGATTCCACAAGCACCGTCCAGTCCCGCCCTTCTACGAATGTCCGCGTTGGACTATCAGGCGCACGTTCAGGGCCGGCCACATCGAAAAGAAACACGCCGCCGGCCGGAAGTGCCCGGAAGGTACGCTCAAAGAACGTCTTCCGACTCGTACAGTTACTTCGGTTGTCAAACGTGTAGTTCAGCACCTCTCCGATGGCACAAACCGCGATACACGGCGGCACGTCCATCTCTACGAAGGAGCCAATACGAAAGGTCGCCTCCGGCACCCGCTTGCGCGCGATGCCGATGAGTGATTTGGACATATCGATTCCGGTAACTGCATAGCCTCTGTCAGTCAGCTTGCGTGCCGTGATTCCGCTACCGCATCCGAGTTCGAATACGGTCCCTCGGTTTAGCCCTCTGCGATCAAGGGCATCAATTAACTCTCCGGCGCCAGCTGTAGCTAGGTAGCCGAAGCCGTCATCATGAATGAAGGCAAGATCGGGCCGGTAATAGCTCATACGATTGGCTCTACGCGTGCCGTATATCCAACTATTATAACGATTGTTCTGGTAAAGTTTTGCTAAAAATAACCATGAATCAACTGATTATCAAACAATTACTTATATTATTGCAATGATAAAAATCCGATAGGACCGCGATGTTCGATCCTTTACAATACAGACTTCTGCAAAAAATACAAACGTAACGTACGATCAACGAATAACTCCATTCAGATATAATCCCGGTCCAAACTGCGGTATTGAATCGCCTCGCTCAAATGCTGCGGAAAAATGCGCTCGGCGCCCTCAATGTCGGCGATGGTACGCGATACCTTCAAAATGCGGTCATACGCCCGCGCCGACAATCCCAACCTGTTAATCGCGTTCTTTAACAGCTCCTGCCCGGCATCGTCGATGCGGCAATAGCGCCTAATTTCCCTGGACTGCATATCGGCGTTGCAGTACAGATGGCCTTCGCCTTTAAACCGCTCCAGCTGCGTGCCCCGCGCCTTCTGCACCCGTTCGCGGATCGAGCCCGACTTTTCCCCCTGCCGCTCCGACGAAAGCTCGCGAAACTTGACTTCGGGCACCTCCACATGGATATCGATGCGATCCAGCAGCGGGCCTGAAATGCGCGAACGGTAGCGCTGCACCTGCGGCAATGCGCAGGAACAGGCGCGCTCCGTACTTCCGAAGTAGCCGCAGGGGCAGGGATTCATGGCCGCCAGCAACATAAAGTTGGCGGGATAGGTCAGTGAAAAGGCGGCCCGCGAAATGGTCACCTGCGCATCCTCCATAGGCTGGCGCAACACTTCCAGCACGTTTTTTTTGAACTCCGGCAATTCATCCAGAAAAAGCACGCCGTGGTGGGCCAGGCTGACTTCGCCCGGCCGCGGGAATTTGCCGCCGCCCACCAGCGCCGCATCGCTGATCGTGTGGTGCGGCGAACGGTACGGTCTGACGGCGATCAGGCCGTGATCATTCGGCAGTAATCCGGCGACGGAATGAATCTTCGTCGTTTCGATGGCTTCTTCCAGCGCCATCAACGGCAGGATGGTCGAAAAGCGTTTGGCCAGCATGGTCTTGCCCGAACCGGGCGGCCCGATCATCAAGAGATTGTGGCCGCCGGCGGCCGCCACCTCCATGGCGCGTTTCACATGCTCCTGGCCTTTCACATCGCTGAAATCCACGTGCGTTTTCTGTTCCTGGCGGAAGATGGCGTCGATATCCACATAAAACGGCTCAAGTTCGGCGTTGCCCTTGAGAAAATTGACCACATCCATCAGCGTATGCGTGGCGTAAATTTTCAATTCGCCGCCGCCCATCACCGCTTCGCGGGCGTTATCCTGCGGCAATATCAGGCCTTCAAAGCCCATTTCGCGCGCTTTGGCGGCGATGGAAAGGCTGCCGTGAATGGGACGCAGCGATCCGTCCAGCGCCAGCTCACCCAGAATCATATAACGCTCGAAGATATCGGTATCAATGTCGCCGCGCGCCGCCATGATGCCCAGCGCAATGGGCAGGTCATAGGAAGAGCCTTCTTTTTTCAGGTCGGCGGGCGCCATATTAATGGTGATGCGTTTGGAATGCACGAATTCATAACCGGAATTTTTAATAGCGGCCACCACACGTTCGCGGCTCTCCTTTACCGCATTGTCGGGCAGACCCACGATACCGAAATACGGTACATTGCCTTCCATGTGCGTTTCCACTTCCACGGGATAGGCGTCAATGCCCATCAGTGCAGCGCTGTACACTCTGGAAATCATAAACCACCTGTAGTTAGGTCTGACAAGTCGAAAAAAGGCTAACGTAACAGATTGATCAGAGCTTGCTCAATATCTACAAAATCAAATTCGAATTTCTCTTTCAGAAGGCGTCTCGGCCAAACCCGCTGGCTGACGAGCAACATCTCATCGGCCATGTCGCCCAGCGCCCATTTCATGGCAAAGGCCGGCGCCGGTAACCAGGACGGGCGATGCACGGCTTTAGCGATTGCGTTGCTGAACGTTTTTTGCCGGCAGGACGTCGGCGTCGTTAAATTATAGACGCCGTCGTTTCCGTGTTCCATAATAAAGCAAATGGCGCGCACTTCATCACGCAAATGAATCCAGGAGATCCACTGCCGGCCGCTTCCGACCGGCCCGCCGACAAAAAAACGAAACGGTAGAGCCATAAGCCTGAGGGCGCCGCCTTGCGGGCTCAGGACAACCCCGCTTCGAATAATGCTCACGCGCGTTTGCGTCCCGTTGAGCGGTTGCAGGGCGCCTTCCAGTTTCTGTATCACATCCGAAAGAAATCCGCCGCCGGGCGCCGTTTCCTCATCGAGCCAGTTTTCGCCGCCGTCGCCGTAATATCCGATCGCCGAGGCCTGTATATAAAACGCGGGTTTTACGGGTGCCGCCTTGATGGCCTCCACCAGCGCCTGCGCCGACTTTAATCGGCTCTGTAAAATGCGCGCCTTTTTGGTTTTGGTCCAATAGCCGCTGCCCACATTTTCGCCGGCCAGGTTGACGACGCCGTCCACCTTCGCGATTTCTTTTTTCCAGGCGTCGTCGCCTTCCGCCAGCCATGGAAAGTAAGACGGATAATCGCCCAGTTTTTCACGCGCTGCCTGCGGCCGGCGGGAAAGTACGACAATCTCATGGCGCTCTTCTTCCAGTAAACGGCAGAGGGTGTTGCCGATCAGGCCGCTCGCGCCTGCAATCATAACACGCACAGGATCACCTCCCTTTATACCTGATTGTAACGGAAACAATCCACCAGGTGATCATTGACCATACCGGTGGCCTGCATATGGGCGTAGCAAATGGTCAAGCCCACAAATTTAAAACCGCGTTGCTTCAAATCCTTACTGATTTTGTCCGAAAGAGCTGTGCTGGCCGGTATATCCGCATCCCTTTTGAACGCATTTTTAACGGGCTTTCCGTCAACAAAATCCCATATATAGCGATCGAAACTGCCAAAGGCCTCCTGAACATCAAGAAAGGCGCGGGCGTTTGTTACGGCCGCCATAATTTTTTGCTTGTTACGAATAATGCCCTCGTCATTGAGCAGGGCATCGATTTTTTCGGAACCGTAACGGGCAACTTTTTCCGGATCAAAGCGATCGAAGGCCGTACGAAAGTTTTCCCGTTTATGCAGAACGGTGCGCCAGCTTAAACCGGCCTGAAAGCCCTCCAGCACTAAAAACTCGAACAACAAACGATCGTCATGTACGGGCACGCCCCACTCTTCATCATGGTACCGGACATAAAGCGCATCGTCCAGGGGCACCCAGGCGCATCGCACAGGCATTATATCTCCTCCGGTTCGTTAACAATAGCGATCGCCCGCACCGGACTACCGTCGCCTTCACGGATGTTTAACGGAAAACAGGCCAGAGTAAAAGGCTCGTCCGGCAAGCGGTGCAGACGGGTCAAATTCTCGATGATGATGCCGTTCGCCTGCAAAATTTCATGATGCGCCTCCAATTTCGCGTCATCGATGGCATCGATGGAGATGGCGTCGATGCCAAAGCCATGAATTCCCGCATCGATCAATTGCCGGATTAACAGCGCATCCGGATACGGATAACCGTGGTAATAAGCATCGCTGCCCCAATTCCGGCTCCAACCGGTCTGAAACAGGATAAATTGTGTTTTCGGGCGGCGATGAAAGCCGTCCAGTACGTCGGATGTCAGCCTCGTTTGACCGTCCCGCCGGCGTACGTCAAGCACCTGAGCCTGCCCGTAGAAGGCTTCGACCGGCATTTGATTTATAAATCGGCCGTCTTTAAGAATATGGGCGGGCGCATCCACATGCGTGCCAATGTGACCGGCGAGATGCAACATTTTTTCGCGGAAGCCGTCCCGTTCAATCGAAGCCAGGTCTTCCAGCCCCAGGGGCGGCGTACCCGGATAGACGGGCGTGGTTTCGCTTAACGCGTGCGAGAGATCGATGAGGTTCATTAGACTTCGACTCCGAAAAATGCCTTTGCGCCGATACCCGCAAGAAAACTGATAACGGCGACGCTAATCGATATGACAGCCATTTCGCTAAATCGCCTCCAGAAGTTCAGGCCCTTGGCGGTGGTGATATAAAATGTATAGGCCCAGATGATCAAAATGCCGACGCCGAGCATAACGACGAGTGAGATGTAAATATTGCTAAAGATAAAATACGGCGCGATTAATAGCAAAACAGTTATAATGTACGCCACGCCCGTATATATAGCGGCGACAATCGGATTCTTGGTTTCGTCCTCATCGAATTCCTCCTTGGAGGAAAGGTAGCCCGACGCCGCCATGGAAAGCGAGGCTGCAAAACCGGTAATCAGTCCGGTAACGGCCACCACGGTATTGTTTTGCAGGGCGAAGGTCAAGCCGGCCAGCGCGCCGGTCAGCTCCACCAGGGCGTCGTTGAGGCCCAGCACCATAGCGCCGGCGTATTCCAGTCGCTCTTCCTCGAGTACACCCAGCAATTCGTTTTCATGATTTTCCTCGTCATCGATAACCGCCTGCATCCCTTCAATTTGATCGATGTACGGCAGATAGTTCTGCTCCGCTCTCTTCTCGCCTTTTTCCATCAATTTTAAAGCAAACGAAAGCCCGAATATGTACGCCAATGTGATGTACCAGAAGATGCGTATCCACGAGGGCCGCACTTCGCGTTGCGTTAAATCCGCCAGAAAACAGTAGTGGCGGTGTTCATCTTCGGCGATACGCTGCAACAGTTGGCGGTTATGGTCGTCGGCGGTTCGGGCCGCCAGTTTGCTATAAACGTGGTATTCGGAAATTTCGTTTTTCTGGAAAAGCAATAGTGCTTTTTGAATCGTTTTGTTCATGAGATACCTCGAAATTGTATTTTAGCAGCTGTTTAAAATATGATCACAGGTTTTCCGGATGCCGTTCACTTTTTCTATTGAGGTTAGACCATACCAATAGGTTTCATATATTTCTTCTACCGTATGATATTTGTTTGAAATAGCTGGCCAAGAAAACAGAGAATAAAAAAATATCCGTCCTTCGACTTAAGGTATTTGCATGTTTCCCTGTCCAATGGAAGTTCGAGAGAAGCCATTCCCGAATCAGTTCGGGACAGGTTAGAAAGCGATTGTAAAACCAAATCATTTGTAAAAGCTCGGGTCAATGTGTACTTTGAATCATCAATAAAAGCGCCGGAGATAGTATCTCCGGTTTGCCTCCCTTTTATTTGGGCGTTTCTTTTTTTAGAGCCCTCATTCACGTTAATACCATGTTTCGAAGGCTACCGGATTTCATATATAAATAGCTTCTGAATAAGAACGCAGCCTTTATTTGCAATAAACATTTAGCGGGGTTTTCGGGCCGCAAGCAAAAACACCGGAAACGACTTAATAGCGCCCTGCGCCGTCTCTTTTTGGATGGTATGCACGCGCCGATAGCGCACCGATTCAAAACCCGTCTTTTTGACAATTGACGCCAGATGATCGGGATTGAAACCATGGTGTTCCACAAAACTGTTATCGGAGTGGAAGTCGCCGGGCTCTTCCTCCAGGTCGCCGATGGCCAGATAGCCGCCGGGACTCAGCCGTTCATAAAACTGCTGTAACAAGGCTTCGTATTCTTTTACATGATGCAGCGTCATGCTCGAAAAGATCAACTGAAACGTGCCCTGCGGCAACGGCGCACCTTCTTCCTTTAACAAAACGGTCCGGATGTTTTTTATGCTGTGCTCATCGATCTTCGTTTGCAAAACATCGATCATACCCGGAGAATGATCCACGGCTGTTATCTGTCCCACTTCCGCAATCAGGTTAAACGTAACGAGACCGGTACCGGCGCCGAAATCCATGGCATACATATCCGAACGCAACGGGATTTCGTTTTTGATACCTTCCGCCACGTCTTTAGCGGTATTGCGCCTGCCTTCGTCGGCGTCCCAGTTAAGCGCCGACTCGTCGAACTTCGATGCTTTATAGTTAGTCATAATGTGCTCTCCTCAATCAAGCTAAACCGTATCGTTTGCGAATGATCCATTCGGCGATTATAATCGCCAGAAACAGGATTAACAGTATCGGCGTATTCCAGATTTCAATGGTAGCCTTTTCACGAATTCGCTCCGGCTGCAGATTTAATGCGGGTTGCAACGAATCCAGCCCCGCCGGGCTCACATAAAAGCCGCCGTATTGTCCGGCCAGACTTCTTAAAAAAGTTTGATTCTGAGCCGTCTGCAAAAGTTCACGCTCGTAAGGAACAACCTGAAGCTCCAGGCGGTCGCTTCCAATGGTTTGGCCGTTATAAAGCCCTTTGCCGTTAATGACCAATTTACCGGCCGACGGCGGGATGAATTCGGCCTTATAATGCCCTGCACTGTCGCCGCGCATCTCCACCTGAAACGATTGTTCCCGATTGCGCACCTGCAATTGAATTTGACCGTCGGGGATTGCAGAAAAATCGCTGTCATACAGATGGCCGTTTATGGTAATCGTATTGCCGAGTCTGTAAACATTGTTCTCTGAATGGAGAATCACGGGCTTCAATTGTGTCTTATTGCCGAGCCAACGCGCGGCGTTTTGCAGCAGTCGTCCGTAGCCTTCATTCAACGTCATTTGGTTTTGCATTAAGAAATGCCAGCGCCAGAATGCCCGTCCGTTAAACCAGATACTCTTGTGATTCCGCTCTTCATAAGAAACGATGAGCGGGACGCTTCCGTTTTCAGCGGATACCAACGTTCGGGCATCAGGTTTTAAGTCCGCGTTGGGCTTATTGGTGATTACCGGCGGAAGCTGTTCCCAGAATTGCTCCTGAAGTTCGCGACTATCGAACAAGTTGACGACGGGATGAACCGTTGCGGGATTCGTCCGGTACGACTGTAATTCCAGGTCATTTTGAGCCGGTTGCCTCAGATTGACCGGTAAGACGGTATCCATGCGCTCCAGGCGTTGTAATCCCGTAATATTGGGATTAACAACCATCACGCCGGGCTGTCGGGTCTGTAACATATGGTTCAGGCGTGTGATAGTCGCGGATCGGGTAAAGCGACCGGGATGGTTGACAAGTACCAGTACATCGAGACTGTCGATCATCGCTTCATCGGCGCTTCCGTAAAATTGCCCCGATGGCTTTTCCACAAATCGGTAAACCTCCACATTTTCGTAACGCCGAAGTAAAAACCGGATAAATTTACTGTCATAATCAAGTTGGCCTGCAAATACGCCGATCCGTAAACGATTTTTTAATACTTCCTGAACAATCGTGCGGCTGTTATTGCGGGTATTGCTTTCTTCATCAACGGCATCGATCGAAACGGATAAACGGTGCAATCCGGTCGTTTCGTGTTTGTGATCGAACGTGACGCTTTGTTCGCCTGATCCGGGCTGTAGTAAAACGGCCTTACTGAAGAGTGTTTTGCCGTCTTTTTTAAGATGCAACATGGTATTTTGCTGCTTTGATAATTTGCTGCTGCCGATTTGCACTTCGATTTGCTGCACTTGGTTCTGATACGTTACGGCGTCAAACTGCACGTCAGCGATATACAAATCGCTTTTGCCGCCGCGATTGCCGATTCCCACGGTATAGACCGGCATGTCAAGCGTGTGGGATTTTCTCAGGGGGTAACCGGCGATGGTTTGGTTTCCGTCGGAAATAATACACGCCTGCCGGTATCCCTCATTCGAAAGAAAGCGCAGGACGGCGTTAAAATCGGTTCCGCGTTCGCCGGGTTCCACGGTATCAACAGCCGATCGTTCAACATTGGTGTTGAAAGCAAACCAGTCCGTTTCCATGTCTTCGGGCATGATCAATTTCATGCGATTGATAACCGAACGGGCTTGCTGCCAGCGATTTCCATCATTTTCACGGATAGCCATAGAAGCGGAGTTATCAACCAGCACAGCCGTTCGCGGCAATTTCGATTTAATGTAAGTGAGCGACAACTGCGGCGCAAAAAACAGTAGAATCAGAATAAATACGGCCGCCGCCCTCAAAAACCCAAGAATGTAGCGGGCCCGTTTATTGATTTCGGGAGTAGTTCGGCGGTATAACACAGTTCCGGTTACAGCCGCTGCAACAGCAATGAGCAGCACAAAGATAAACGGAACGTTTAATTGGACGAGTTCAGGCATAAATAACGTAACTTGTTAATTTTAACGGCAGCGAGTCCGGGTCCGGCTTTTCATCACTGGACATATACCCGATTCATTCTATTGTTTTCATAATGCGTCATATTAGGTTTCATTCAACTTCAACGCCGGGTAAGCGTTCAATTCCGGCGGCGACATCACTCCCTTTTTGAGATACTCCCACCCGGCGCGGGCGATCATGGCGGCGTTATCCGTACAAAACCGCAACTCCGGTAACAGAAGCTCCAATCCTTTTTTTTGACAATCATTGGCAAGCCAACGACGCAGTAAAGAATTGGCCGCCACGCCGCCGGCAATTGCCACCGTTTTACAATCAAAATGTTGGGCGGCTTCCAGCGTCTTCGTCACCAAAACATCAACGGCGGCCTCCTGATAAGAAGCGCAGATATCGTCGAGATGCTCGTTTACCGAATCCCGGGAATGGCTCTGAATATACGTCAGCAACGCCGTTTTTAATCCGCTGTAACTGAAATCAAACGGCGCGTTTTTTAACTTTGCCCGCGGGAAACGGAAAAATGCCGCATCGCCGTTTTGCGCCCTGCGATCCATTTCCGGGCCGCCCGGATAGCCCAGTCCCAGCATTTTGGCGCCCTTGTCAAAGGCTTCGCCTACCGCATCATCGCGGGTTTGTCCGACAATCCGGTATTTTAGATGATCGCTCATGACAACCAGTTGTGTGTGCCCGCCCGAAACGATTAGAAAAAGCATTGGGAAGGTATAGTGTTCCTGCGTTAACAGATTGCCGTAAATATGACCTTCTATGTGGTTGACGCCAATAAAAGGTTTGCCTAATGCCCGGGCTGCACCCTTTACAAAATTTAATCCTACAAGTAGCGCACCCACTAAACCCGGTCCGTGGGTAACGGCAAAACCGTCCATATCGGTGATATCGCAATCGGCTTCTTTCAGGGTTTTTTCCACAATGGGTACGATGAGACGCACATGCGCACGCGACGCCAGCTCCGGGACAACGCCTCCGAATCGGGCATGCACTTCTTGAGAGGAAATGATGCTGGATGCGACGTCGCCATCCTTTATAACGGCGGCCGACGTCTCGTCGCACGATGTTTCGATACCGAGAATGTTCATTGCGTCGATTCTTTACGTTCTAATTTTAAACGGAATATCTCCGGACTGGCGCTGACAATCTGGACGCCTTCCGGCGCTTCCACCTCTACCGGATATCGTAATCGGCCCACTTCAAAGTCTTTTCCATAATCAAAATAAGCAGTGACCTGATCCTGAGATAATGAAGTGATCAGGTCTTCGCCGCCTTTTACTTTTAACGAGATGTTCGAAGGTTGAGCCGACGCCTTCAATTCCGGCGGAACGCCGATGATCTGGATGGGAACATTATAAATTTTACGCTCCACCAGTTGTTCAATTTCGAACTGGACCGTGGCAGTGGCCGGATCCAGATTCAGTACGGACGGCCTGGGATTGATCAGCGCACAGCGCACCTGGAAGGGATATTTGACTTCCCGGCGGGTAATCATTTCCGTTTTTACTGTACGGATGTCATCCACCATCGATTGCGGTCCGCGCACATAAACCGATTCCGGTATGGCTTGGTATTCCATCAGAAGATAGCCCAACATGGGTTTAATTTCATTTTGTACCAGTACCGGTTTACGCTGTTCCGAAAATTTATCCACTTTTAAATGCAGCGTCGTCGGTCGGATGATATCGACAAGTTCAATACCCATTTGTGTCGATACGTTCAGTTGCGATCGGTAATCGTTCAACCGTATAACCGTATCTTTTGACAGTTCCCTGAATTCCAGATTCATATTTTGTTTAATAAACTGCAGACCGAGCAGCGCCCTTCCTTTACCACGAACCTCAAGCTCCAGTTCCTGCGGTGGTATGGCCTCCAGAACATAACCGGGCGCCACGTGACTGATCTCGAAGGGGACAACAATGCGCGTGGCATACTCACGTTCCGTTGTTACCACAAACCATAATAACAGGGCCAGAATAAACGACGTTAACAATGGTTTGTAATTATTTCTGAAGAATGAAAATTTTGGCACCATTGTATTTTATATTTTGGTTTCACGCTCCTATTCAGTTGCAGAGCCGCCGGGCGCTGCCTCTGAGATCGTATCAGTGATATCTTCCGGTACCATCTGAACAGGCTTTATTTTTCCATCGTAATTATTATAGAATCATTTTCTTCATCGACGTCAAAGTAACGGGCCGCGTTGCCCTGGGATACCGCCACTTCGAAATAATCATGGCTGTTCCACAGAGCCATCGGTTCGCCGGTTTTCTTTTCTGTATAGTAACGGTTAACCCGTTTTGTAGCAAAATTTTTGAAGCGAACGCTTTTTATCGCTTTACCCTGGAGTTCATCAAATGCGCTCTTCCGTAAAACGCTAATAATATTTCCAAAGCGGTCTACGGTGAGTATCGGTACTTTGATCTCATTGTCACGCACTTCGATGCCGGCGTCCGTGGGTAATACGACAGGCCGGTTAATCGCCGGACCATAAAGATCGCGGGCATCCCCAAGTGCCAGCCGCGCCGCAGTCGGGGCAAAAATATCCCGGGCGTGGAATGTGCTGCTTATGGCCTGTCTGCCAAGCGCGCTTATATTAATTTCATAGGCTTCATAGTATCGGGAGCGTTCTAAGACCATTTGAAACAATCCGTTATCGGGACCGACGAAATAGAAGCGCTCCGTCTTAATAAGAATCGGTTTGCGTGAACCGCCGACGCCAGGATCGATAACGGCCAGGTGCACGGTACCGGACGGAAAGCGGTCGTAATAATTGGCCAACGCATAGGCGCCGTGTTGAATATGAAACGGTTTTATATCATGAGAAATGTCGATCAGCTCCGCCTGCGGCGCCATGGTTTTCATCACGCCTTTAACACTGCCCACATAACCGTCCGCCGTCCCGAAATCCGTTAGTATCGTGATGAGGGTTGGCGCACTCATGAGGCGTGGACTCCTATGGATTCGGTTTGACACCCCGGACAGATGCGGGTAGAGCGGCTTGCGATTATGTTCTTAATAATGATCGAACCGCATCTACGACAGGGTTGACCTTCCCGTTTATATACTTCAAAGAATTTCTGGTTTTGCCCGCTGTCGCCATTGAGGTCCCGGTAATCGGATATGGTGCTGCCCATGTATTTGACGGCGCGGTTCAGAATAAATCGTATGGCCTCATACAAAGTTTCAGCCTTTTCCGCGGTAATTCGGGAAGCGGCTTCCTTCGGATGAATGCCGGCGCGATAAAGGCTTTCGTCGGTGTAAATGTTGCCCAATCCCGATATATAGCGTTGCGATAGTAAAAAGGCTTTTATATTCATAGAGCTCTTATTCAGGACATTTCGAAATGTTGTAAGGCTCCATTCCTCCCCGAGTGCATCGGGCCCCACCTTATATAAAATATCTTCGGGATGGCATACATGATAGATGCGGCCAAACTTGCGAATATCTTTAAAATACAAAGCGGAACCGTCAGCAAAATGCACAATCGCACGGATGTAGTCGTGCTCCGGATGCGGCTGATTGCGATAGATGAGTTGGCCGGTCATACGCAGATGAATGATAAGCGCCGTTTCGGACAACTCCAAAACGATGTACTTGCCCAGGCGAGCAACCGTTTTTACGATTTGTCCGCGGAGGGTTTGATGGCATTGATTCTGAAAGGTTTTCATCCACACGGGCTGAACCGACGAGACCTCTTTGGCGATAATCATCGATTGCAATTCACGCCGTACCGTTTCAACTTCAGGCAGTTCGGGCATATCCTCTATCCACTCCGTACATAAAAGATTGAATTTAATGATTTAAGGGCTATAATCCAAGTCCATGTTTCGCTTGCCGTAAGCGTCGAATCACAAATCACGGAAAAGCACTGCCTGTCTTATTTCGTCGGTTTCTTTAACCGCTCTCTGGCTTTCTCGATCCATACCGTTAAATCCTCCGGTGCAGGCGGATGGTTCCGGGCGATGATAAACTGTCCGAGCGCATCGTTGTAGTTTGCAGCATTAAAATAATAGCGTCCTTTGTAATAATGGTAAAATCCGCGGCCCAACCATGTCGGTTGCAACTCCGAAAGGTAACGAAAGCCCGAATCGAATTGCTCTTCTTTAAACAGCGCATCAAGTAAGAGAAGGGCATCCTGTTGCGATTCAATTAAAACGGTACGTTGCCCGAAAAGTAAATCGATAACACGCTGATAATAATTGCGGCGGCCGGCCAGATGAGCCTGAAAACGCCGGAATTGATCGGATAGATCTCTGTTTTGTTCCCTGCACACCGTTTGATAACGACGCCCCACTTCCCGTGCTTTTTGTAATTGGTCCAGGTTCAGGTAGAGATTGGCAATTTCGACCAGCAATTCCACACGGCTCTTCGCAAGATTATAAGATCGCTCCAAACACTGAACCGCTTTTTGATAGTCGTGCTCCCCGCGATATAGGTATCCCATTCGTTGCCAGGCCTGGGCGTTATTGGATCGTAGTTCAATCGAACGGCGATAACTATCAATCGCCGCATTGTTTCTGTCCAAACGCTCCAACAGGCGACCTTTTAACAGAAAGAAATGGGCAATCTGTGCATTGTGGGCTATAGCCGAATCGACTGCTGTCAGAGCCGCTGCATAGCGTTGTTCCTTTTCGAGACCGAGCGCCCGGTAGTAAAATTTATAAGCGGATTCCGATTTTACTGGAGGCGGGCTCTGGTAGGTGTTATAGCAAGCGGTTAAAATCACCAGGGAGAAAACAAAAACATACGTTTTTTTTGACGCATCCATCATGGGATATCAAGTTGGCGGATATGTTAGCGTTTGGCGTAGGATAATTGCTCTTGCAGCCACGTCAGAAAGCCGTTACACTGATTGTCTGTTTGCGGATTATGCCTGGAATGCAACCGTTCCCTCAGATAAGCCTCGATTTCACTGACGAAGAGTCCGTTATCATCCTGGAGCCAGGTATGAATATGCCGTTTGATCAAGATAAGATCATGGCTTTTGCAGGCGATATCTCCTAATAAATGGGCGGCCACATGGCGAAGGTCGCTGTCCTCGCTATCTTTCGCTTTCGTTATGTAACGCAGTACGCTTTCGGTGTGCGAAGAGGCGCAATATTCCAGAGCATGAAGGGCAAACTGTCGCAGATTGGTATCCGTATCCGCCATAATTTTCCGGAAAGCTCTATCCCAGCCGTCACGCGGACCGTAGCGGCCGATCATTTCCGCCAGAATGCTTTTATCCTTGAGCGCCTTATGATTGGATTCACCGAAATAGGCATCCAGCGCCGCCGGAATATGCTCATAATCTTCCTCTTGCACATCTTCAGGGCGGTTTTTATCCATGGCCTGACAAATATGAATCAATAAGGTAGTGGCCGCATTGGTTTTACCCGTCGAAGGCTTTGTCGATATAAAATAATCGTATAAGTTCTGTAAATTATGCATTGCGATCGTATTTATTAATTAAAATTTGTATCCGATATTGCGCAGGAACGATTTGCGCTTTTCGATATCTTCCTGATTTTCGATGCCCACCGGTTTATAACCGTCGACCACACCTAAAATAGCGCGGCCCTGTTCCGTTTCGGCGATCACAACCTCAGTGGGGTTAGCCGTGGCGCAAAATATCCGGGTAACTTCGGGTACATTTTTGATGGTATTCAACACATTGACGGGAAAGGCATTGCCCAAAAAAATAATAAAACTATGCCCGGCCCCGATAGCCAGTGCATTTTTCTGAGCCAATTGCATCAAGGCGTCGTCATTACCGCTGTAACGGACCAGTTTTGCCTGGGACGCTTCACAAAAAGCAAGACCGAATTTAATATTGGGATTGATGTTTACGATGGCTTCATGTAAGTCTTCCACTGTTTTGATGAAGTGCGAATGTCCGAGTATAAAATTCATCTCTTCGGGCTTTTCGACGGCTACGGTTGTAATGTCCATTTTAGACTCCCTAAGTGGATACAAGTAATTATTTTACAAACTACAATATAATTCGGATAAACGGTTTAATGCAATTGAATATTCGGAGGCGTAACAATTTTATGTCTTGATGCTTAATACGATTCAGCCTTTTACGGAACCCGAAAGCAGGCCGGCAATAATCTGTTTTTGTAACACAATCACCAACAGAATCAAAGGAACGGTTACCACCACCGAAGCCGCTGCAATATCGCCCCAGGGCACCTCGTAAATACCCGGAAACAGGGCAATGCCGACGGGAATGGTTTGAGAGGCGGGCGTTGAAGTAAAGGTCAATGCAAAAATAAATTCGTTCCATGCAAATATAAAAACGAGTATGGATGTCGTGAAAATAGCCGGTTTGGTAACCGGCAACACTACTTTTCGATAGAGCTGCCACGAGGAACATCCATCGATACGGGCAGCATCGATCAACTCCCGCGGTAATTCGCGGAAAAAATTGTGTAGTGTCCAGATCATGAACGGCAAGCCAAAGGAAGCGTATGGAAAAATAAGCGCCAAATAGGTGTCGCGTAAATGCGCCCAACGGATCATCAAATAAAGGGGACTGACGATAGCGATTGGCGGAAACATGGAGACGGCCAGAATAACACTGAGCGCAATCGGTTTCCAGGTGAATTGAAAATAGGCCGTAGCGTAAGAGGCCAACGATCCTAACAGAAACGCTAACAGGGTTGTCGCCGTGGCAACCACAAAACTGTTCAGTATAAAATATCGGAAATCGGCACTGCTCAACACCGCCTGATAGTGGCTCCAATCCAGGCCTGTGGGTAACACGGGTGGTAATTGCGAGATTTCGCCGGTAGGCGTTACCGATGTTATTGCCTGCCAAATGTAGGGCAACACAAACCAGCTGATGGCCAGAAACGTTAAAGCGATATTCAACAATTCTTTAGATTTTAACCGCATAAACCGCTCGCTTCACTGCATTAGTGAATTTCAGAACCGACCAGCATAAAAAGAAAGGATTGAATTAAATTACAGAGCATCCGGATGTTCGGCCAGCAGGGGGCCCTTCGTCCTGACATCGCCCTGCCGTTCCGTATAGCGTTGATTATCCAGATATTCCATTAATGGAATAACGTATTTACGACTGCCCTTAACGAACGTTTTGAAGGCGCCCACCTCCAATACCTCGCTTTCCCGGAAGTGTTGTTGCAAAAACCGGATCAACTGGTCGAATATATCCTGATGAAGATAGAATTTTCCGTCAATGGAAATCAATCGGCCTTCTTTTTGCAGTGCAGTGATCAACTGCCGGGCCTCGTTTGGTTTAATGCCCAACGCGCCTGCGATTTCATCTATGGCAGGCGGCGCAAAGCGGGTGCGTTCGTAAATATCTGCAACCTTCTCTTTCCATTGATCAAATGGTCCGGTTTCGTCGGGATTTTCCCGGGTGAAAAATTCGCCGTCGGCAAACAGGGCTTTACGGCTTAACGCTTTTTGCAGGGTGCGCTCGAGGAAAGCCGAATCAACGGAACGCGGCTTCAGCAAACTTTCGATCTCCTTTCGATTCAAGCGCTTCTGCATGCGATTAACCCGTACGGCCTTTTCATCGAACCGTTCGTCGATCCTGGCCAGGGCGTCATCCATTTGTTTATTCGAGATAAAAAAACGTTGATCGCCCGGCTTAAAGTCCGTCAGAATTTGTTTTTTCAGTAATTGCTGCAGCGCTTCATCCATTTTATGATCCGGTTCAAACAGCCGTTTTTGTAATTCTCTTTTGCTAAAGGCCCGATAACCGCTGAATGTTAAAATGAACTGAAGCCGGTCGGTGAGCGCCCTGCCGGTCATCTGTTCCAGATATTCCTGACGCTCCGCTCCCCTCCGTTTTGACCGCGGCGGGTCGATGTGCAGAATGCGTCCGCCGGCAACGGTGGTAACAGGGGAAAAGGAGCGTAATAATACCGGATCGCCAGGCGCCGCCACACAGGGTTCTTGCAGGGTGAGATAAATGGAATAGGCCTGTTGATTTTTAAGATACGAATCTTCATTATACCACGCTACGGTTCCCAAAATTTCGGCTGTTCCTGTATGGATGCGAACCTTGGCGCGCTTTTTAATTTTAAACGGCATCTGTTTAACGGTAACAATTTTAGCAAGAAGGGTTTTTGAAGGCAGCAAACGATCCGGCGCAACAATAACGCTGCCGCGTGGTAAAACTTCCGGCGAGACACCGGCCAGATTAATCGCCGCCCGCTGTCCGCTACAGGCCCGTTCCACCTCCTTTTGATGGACCTCAATGCCGCGTACTTTGGCGACCCTGCCCGCCGGTAAAATTTCCACAGACCCGCCGGCTGCAATCTCCGAGGATAGCACCGTTCCCGTCACAATCGTTCCGAACCCTTTCATGGAAAAGCTACGATCCACATTGAGCCGGAAGGGGCGGTCCTCGCTCAACGGTTCGATTTGATCTATATGTTCTTGTAAAGTAAGCCGGAGTTGCTCAATACCCTGTAAACGGGTCGATGAAACCGGTATGATCGGTACGCCGTAAAAACCGTGCTGATCCAGAAATTCATGTATTTCTTCCTTTACCAGCTCCAACCACTCATAATCGACCAAATCCGTCTTGGTCAGGGCAACCACCCCCCTGCGAACATTGAAAAATTTGAGAATTTCCAGATGTTCCGTTGTTTGCGGCATGATGCCGTCATCGGCGGCAATCACCAAAAGGAATAAATCGACGGTATTAACGCCCGCCACCATATTTCTTACAAATTTTTCGTGTCCCGGCACGTCAATGATCGTAACGTTTTCCTGCCAGTACGCAAAACCAAGATCGATGGTAATACCGCGCTTTTGTTCTTCTTTCAGGCGGTCGGTTTCAATGCCCGTCATGGCGCGGATAAGGGCCGTTTTACCGTGATCGATATGACCGGCCATACCTATGATGGTGTGTTTTTTCATAAACCCGGATCGATGTTTTGTGCTTGTTCGCTCATTCTTTTCTCAACCGTATGTATCGGATTTTAAACATACATGTCGTATATACACAAATTTATCATCAGGATCGTGCATTATAATGATAGAGACGTACATATTCATGAACGGTATCTTCCATGGATTTAATCAGATAGGATTCATGATTGAGGGGCCGGGCCAATCGTTGTTTGAGCGTTTCGATGACCTCATTCTCATTGCTGCAAATATGAATTCTGTCCGGACATTCGGCGTGACCGACGTCGAAGCACACCACATGCATGCCGCTGTAGATCGCTTCCATAAAAACATACGCCTGCGCCTCATACGAAGAGGGATGTAGTAAAATTTTACTCCGCTTCATATATTCAAAGACGTTTCGCCGCGGGAGTTCGCCTGTAAATTCCAAATGATCTTGAAGACGACGCTGCCCTACACGTTGTTTTAACAGATCGTATTGCTCGCCGCCCCCGATAATAACCGCCTTCAATGCGGGGAAAAAAGGAATCAATGATGTAACCGCATCAATGAAAAAACCGTAATTTTTAAGATTAATCAGTGAACCGACGCCGAGGATATCAATATCCCGGATCGTTTCGATTTGTTCGACCGCTTTGTCTTCATGGTATTCCAATGTAACGGACGCTCTGTCCGATGCGAAGTTCGCTTCTTCCGCATCCAACCCGCGTGCAATGATGTTATGCACGGTATAACCTGTTTGCTCCTGAAAGAGTTGTGCCGATTTTTTGGAGCCGCATGTTACGGTTATCCTGGAAAAATCAAGGTAGTTCAGGTAGCGATTTTGCGGAAGGACGTCTTGCCCCATAATAGTTGTCACATGTTTCAAATTAAAAGACCTTGCAATCCACTGGCCCATGAACGTGCATTCATCCAGCCAGAAGCTGTGTATGAGCGTTACCGGTTGCTCCTTGTGTATTTGCAGGAAATAACGGAAGGCCCTCATCCAGGTCCGCAAACGTTGTAATTTGCCCCTTCCCTGTCCCCCGCAGGCATAAATTTGAATGTCGTGCCAACGATATTTACCGTACCCGGTAGGATATTGAAATGCGATCACAGCGATTGCAACTTCCGGATGTACCCGTGAAAATGTGCGTATATAACTTTGCAACGCGGGAATGCAATTGCTGTCTCTTTCATCTTCAGGAAATCCCGGCGCCAAAAAAACGATTTTGTCGCGGTTTTTCATAATTCAAAGATTTATCTGTTTAGTCCAGCGCTATTAATGATTAACCATAAATATCGGTACCTCTGAAAAAGTAATTCACTTCAAATACCGCAGAATCTTTGGAATCCGATCCGTGCACGGCGTTCCGCTCGATATTACTGCCCATATCGTTACGGATAGTGCCTTTTCCCGATTTTTGCGGATCGGTCGCTCCCATCAAGTCGCGCCAACGCCGTATGATTTCCGGTCCCGTCAAGACCATTAAAACGACGGGGCCCGAAGTCATAAAATCGATTAAATCCTTAAAAAACGGTTTTGTACGATGTACGTAGTAAAAGCCTTCGGCCTTTTTCCGATCCAGGTGTTCCATGCGCATGGCGCCTATCTTCATGCCCTCTTCTTCAATACGTTTGATGATTTCGCCCATATAGCCCGCCGACACCGCATCCGGCTTAATAATAGCAAGAGTTTGTTCCATCACAGAATCTCCTTTTGTTAAATAACTGCTGTTGATAAATTACAGCAGCTTTAACAAAACGGTCAAGCGCATGCTATTAATTCCTCTTTCGTGTTGGGTTCAAGCGGATACAAGCCGGCGGGAGCACTTGTGAACCTTTTTCATTATCCTGGAATGGCCGTTGATTACCATTCGTTATCCGTTGCAAAGGATGGTATCGACGCGGGCAGGAATGTTGCACAAAACCTTTTCCGGCAACAAATTCTTGAATGGAACACAGTTGAAATGCACTGCATTAAGAACGCATAAACAATTTTGGTTTATCAACTACAACGCATTAAACCGGGAGGAACCTTTTGTATGAAAGTAGAAGCACTTCAATTCGGGCGGATTAATATAGATGGTCAAATTTTTACAAACGATGTGATTATCGATCGCGGCAACGTGTATCTGAGAGACAAACAAAATTCACGCGCATTCAAGACCCAATACGGTCATACGCCGCTGACCGCCGGGGAGAATATCCCGTGGCATTGTGAGCGGCTGGTTATCGGAAACGGCATGTACGAACGGCTTCCGATCAGGGACGATTTCCGGGAAGAGGCACAGAAAAGAGGCGTGGAAATTATCGTGAAGTCCACAACCGAAGCCATTCAGGAGCTGAACCGGGAAAACACGAATCTAATTCTACACATTACGTGTTAAGGAATCGCATAAGAAAGACTGCAACGAACGTGCCCGATAAGCTCCCAAAAACCACATTGCCCAGACAAACGTTTGGTAAACCTCTCAGCGATTGGCATTCAATTGATTGAGCCTCCCCTACGAGTCGGACTCCCGATGCATTGATTATTTAAGGTTTGCATCCTTGTAAAACGCGGTTTAATTTAAATAATACTGATGTTAAACGTTTAACGAATACATGTGTTAAGAAATGAGACACATCTGGCCGTTACCGGGATGGCTACTTTTCACCGCGTGTTGCCTAATTCACGCTTGTTCGGATCAACCTAAAGAAACAGTCCCTGCCGACTCCGTTATCGCGCGGGTTGATGGTGAATCAATCACACTCCGGGAATTCCGAACGTTTTACGAATCGGATATCGATTTTGGCATCGACTCCACAGGATACCGCGCCCTTATTAATGAACTAAACCGTTATATCGATCAAATCCTCGCCTACCGTAAAGCCCGCAAGACCGGCTTCACGCAGGATTCTATATTTATAAGGGCCCGAAACTGGGAAAAAGAACGCGCCATACTCAGACAACTCTATCGTGAGCAGATTGAAGAGGCAATCCAAATTCAAGAGAGCGACTTAAAACGCATGTACAAATGGTATCATACGGAAGTAAAAGTACGTCATCTTTTTCATGAAAATCCGAAGAAAATTACCCAATGGTACAAGCAGCTAAGACAGGGCCTTTCTTTTGAAAAACTTGCCATGCAGGCCTTTCGGGATTCCGTATTACGGCATAACGGCGGGGAGCTCGGGTGGCAGAAATTGGGTGAATTGGAAATGCATTTTGCAAAAGCGGTGGACGGTTTAAATAAAAACGAAATATCAAAGCCCGTTCGTACACGTTGGGGGTATCACATAATACAGCTCCTTGATCGTAAAGAACAGGTCATATTGCGCGAGGATGCCTATCAGAAAGAAAAGCCTTCACTTCGAAAAAAACTCATGAGAAAACGAGGGCGCGCCCTTTCCCATAAATTTATTTCCCGCTTCATGAAGCAATATGATCCGCAGCCGGATCCGCAAACGTTGCGAATACTGTGGCAGACCGTGGCCGGCTCGGAAGCCGAAAAACACAGACTGCAATCTCCCGTAACCCTAACCAATCAAAAACTGCACAACCTTCGGGCGAAATTAAAAAAACATCTGAACCAACCGTTGGTGCGTTTTAAAGATGGATCCATTTCACTTGGCCGTTATCTGGCGGCTGTCAGCAATATTCCTGTAAGCAATCGGCCACGCTTCGAAACCCCGCGCGAGCTATCCAATAAACTGGGCAAATGGGTAAGAGACCGGTTTCTGCTTCAAAAAGCGCGCTCCATGAATCTGGATAATCACCCCAGGGTACAAAATGAGGTACAGAGATTTGTCCGGCAGCAAAGTTATCTCCGGTTGGTGCACGGGGAAATGGAAGCCATACGGGTACCTGTCGAAATTCAACGTTATTTTGAAAAGCGCGATGAATCGAATTATTCAAAGGCAGACGCCCATTTACGTCGGTTTCACAATCTTCAGGAATGGTTGTGGTGGAAAGCCCGTCGGAATGTCCATCAGCAATTGAAAGAAATGAACATTCCCGTTGAGATCGAATTCGCTGAGTTAAAAGAAGAGGCCCGACGCATTGACTGGAAAAACCGCATTCCCATGGTCATGATCAGACGTCCGCAATAAATCGGGCCACCCAATCCTATCATCAACCTTAGCTAATCCATAATTATTACAGAGGGATAGACCGTCTCAGCTAAACGCAAGCCATTTAAGCAACCTGTTATTTAAACGTTTAACCATATAATCTTGGCCTGGTTTGCTGAAACTGTTGTTTTATGCATACGGGGGGGCAACTCTCCCGATTATCTATACATCTTTTATCCTCCCAAAAAACAACACCCTAAACTGAAACAACCGCGAAAAATAAATAAATTTTTAAAAATATCTTGACATAATTTTAAACTTTTAGTAGAATTTTATAAGTTAAACGTTTAACCTATATATTTATGACAACAACAATCAAAGATGTCGCCAAAAAAGCCAATGTTTCCATAGCCACTGTATCGCTGGTTATTCACAACAACAGCCGCATCAGTCCCAAAACAAAACGGCGCGTCCAAAAAGCCATTGATGAACTCGGCTATCATCCGACCCGCTCCGCACGCGGCCTGGTCTCTCAAAAAAGCGGCAATATCGGCTTTATCTTAACCGAAGACCACTTCACCCGATCCGAGCCCTTCTACAGCCAAATTTTTCTCGGTACGGAATTTTTTGCCCGGGATTTCGAGTATTACATTCTGTTAACCACCATCGATCCTTCGTTCTCCGAGCATGATCACCTGCCGCGCTTTGTACTCGAAAACAATGTCGACGGCGTCATTCTGGCCGGAAAAGTTCCGGACAATCTGATTCATAGATTGCAGCAATACCATTTTCCACTTGTATTCGTCGATTACTATCCCTCCTTCGGGAATTTTCCGGTGGTTATGATCGACAATATGAACGCCGGCCTGCAGGCGACCCAACATTTACTGAATTGCAACCACAGGCACATCGCTTTTGTCGCCGGCGATATTACGCATCCCAGTATACAGGAACGTTTCCAGGGTTATAAAATGGCTCTGGAACAAGCGGGCGTCCCTTTTGATGTTAAAAAAACGATCGTGGGCCAACCCTACCCATCCCGCGAAAACGGTTACAAAGCAGCAAAACAACTTCTGAATCAATGCGGCGATGTCACAGCAATTTTTGCCTGTAATGATGCCATGGCCATTGGCGCCCTCCACTACCTCAAGAAAAAAAAATATCGTGTACCCCACGATATTTCTCTGATCGGTTTTGATGATGTTGAAGCGGACATCTATCTGGATCCTCCCCTGACAACCATGCGCGTGCCAAAGATCGACATGGGTTTGGAAGCCGCTCAGCTCATGGTCGATGTATTAAACAATAAATCCAAGAATCCAAGAAAAGTACTTGTCCCTGCGGAACTCATCGTTCGGAAATCAACCTGTCCGCAGGAATAGGGTATAAAAAAGCTAGTAAGCTATGCAACGACCCAATTAATTGTTTGAAGCGCCACATCTAACAAAATGTATGGAGGTCATCATGCACCCTAAGTACCTTAAGTTCATCTCATTAATTAATGTCATCTTACTTTTCGTTTCATTCGGTATGGCAGAAAATGGCAATCTTTTACCCAATGCGGATTTAGAGACGCAGATACCGGCCTTTTGGAACAAGATGAACGAATCGGAAGGGACATTAACGTGGGCCACGGATAATCCGGCACCCAATCCCTGGAATCACGATTTACCTGGTTTTCGTTCGCTCAAGGTGGAAAAGAGCGCTTCGAGCAGCGAGGCGGTTGGCTGGAAGAGCGACAACAACGCCAATTTATACTGGAACAACGCTTCCGGCGGCTCGCTTTACTCTCTGAAATTCTGGGCCAAAACAGCCGGCGTTAATACCAGTCCGGCCAATCAGAATGAAATGATCGGCGTGTGGTTCCGTTTTTACAGCGAAGGCTCTTTAATTACCGAACAGTTTGTTCAGGTCGATCAAAGCGCCGCCGATGTGGATTGGCAGGAATACACCGGCGCCATCACCGTCGATACGGAACCCGATGAGGTGTATGCCGAGGCGGTAATGGGTAAAGACGCCACCGGAACGGTATGGTTCGATAACCTCGATGCCAACACCGATCCCTGGTCGATGGGTATGTTCAATCCCGATGTGGAGACGCCCGAGGGCTGGATGTACTGGTCGGATACAGGCGGCGATCATCTCAATTTCTGTTACATGGTTGAAGATACCGGCGCTCACAGCGGCGATTATGCGGCCTTGTTGCACGAAACCGACAACGACGGCGACGAGATGGTCTTCTACAGCGAACCGGCGCCGGCCAAACCCAACACCTGGTACAAAATCGGTGTATGGGTTAAAACCGACAGCATCAATCACGATCCCGACTGGTTTGCCACCAATGTTACACCGGATCGCGACAACAACCGCGCCGGCGTTACATTTTTCTTCCATCGCGACCCCATGAAGGAAGCCTGGGATTTAACCGGCGGCGACCAATTCTTCTATATCGATCAACGGGATTCCGCCAGCGGCTGGACCCATTATAATGTGATCGCCCAATCGCCGGAAGACGCTGCAGGCGTTAGTATGCGCGCCCGCCTTACTTCCTTCCCGACCGGCTACGCCTGGTACGATGATTTCTCGATCGAAGAAATTGAGGCCGCGCCCAATCTTTTACCCAATGCGGATTTAGAGACGCAGATACCGGCCTTTTGGAACAAGATGAACGAATCGGAAGGGACATTAACGTGGGCCACGGATAATCCGGCACCCAATCCCTGGAATCACGATTTACCTGGTTTTCGTTCGCTCAAGGTGGAAAAGAGCGCTTCGAGCAGCGAGGCGGTTGGCTGGAAGAGCGACAACAACGCCAATTTATACTGGAACAACGCTTCCGGCGGCTCGCTTTACTCTCTGAAATTCTGGGCCAAAACAGCCGGCGTTAATACCAGTCCGGCCAATCAGAATGAAATGATCGGCGTGTGGTTCCGTTTTTACAGCGAAGGCTCTTTAATTACCGAACAGTTTGTTCAGGTCGATCAAAGCGCCGCCGATGTGGATTGGCAGGAATACACCGGCGCCATCACCGTCGATACGGAACCCGATGAGGTGTATGCCGAGGCGGTAATGGGTAAAGACGCCACCGGAACGGTATGGTTCGATAACCTCGATGCCAACACCGATCCCTGGTCGATGGGTATGTTCAATCCCGATGTGGAGACGCCCGAGGGCTGGATGTACTGGTCGGATACAGGCGGCGATCATCTCAATTTCTGTTACATGGTTGAAGATACCGGCGCTCACAGCGGCGATTATGCGGCCTTGTTGCACGAAACCGACAACGACGGCGACGAGATGGTCTTCTACAGCGAACCGGCGCCGGCCAAACCCAACACCTGGTACAAAATCGGTGTATGGGTTAAAACCGACAGCATCAATCACGATCCCGACTGGTTTGCCACCAATGTTACACCGGATCGCGACAACAACCGCGCCGGCGTTACATTTTTCTTCCATCGCGACCCCATGAAGGAAGCCTGGGATTTAACCGGCGGCGACCAATTCTTCTATATCGATCAACGGGATTCCGCCAGCGGCTGGACCCATTATAATGTGATCGCCCAATCGCCGGAAGACGCTGCAGGCGTTAGTATGCGCGCCCGCCTTACTTCCTTCCCGACCGGCTACGCCTGGTACGATGATTTCTCGGTCCAGGAAGTGGAAATTATGGTCGTATCCATCGATGACCCCGGCAAACCCTCGGTTGTCATGACCAGGGAATACGAACTTCGACAAAATTATCCGAACCCGTTTAACCCCGAAACCATGATTGAATACCGTGTTCCGAAGACAGGCGAGGTTCAGCTTAACGTGTATGACATGCTCGGCCGTAAAGTGCGGACGCTGGTCAACGAAGTTAAACCGGCCGGCACATACCGTGCAATTTGGGACGGAAGAGATGATGCCGGTAATAAAGTATCCACCGGTATGTATGTCTATCAGTTGAAAGGCAAAAATGCGCTTATTACCAAACGCATGTTGTTGATCAAATAAACAACCGAGAGCGTCATTTATTCATTAACATCCCGGTCTCCGTCATTCGGCTTTCGGGGGCCGGGATTTTCTGAATGATTACATTGAAACGAGGTCATGAAATGGGCCAGATTCAAACAACAAAGCGTCTGTGGCATCTGATTCTTTTGTTTTCCCTGTTTGCCGCTCATAGTATGGCCGGCACAACCGGTAAAATTGTGGGTAAAGTGACAGACGCCGAAACCGGCGAGGCCTTGCCGGGTGTAAATATTATTCTTAAAAACACGAGCTATGGCGCTGCCACCGACCTGGAAGGCCACTTTCTCATCATCGGCGTGCCGCCCGGCGTTTACTCAGTGAAAGCCATGATGATCGGTTACCGGGAAATGGTTGTCAATAATGTAAAAGTAAATGCGGATAAAACCACCCGGGTGAATTTTGAACTGCGGGAGGCCAGCCTTCAACTGGACGAGGCTATCGAAGTTACGGCACAGCGGGATCTCGTAAAAAAAGATTTAACGTCAACGGAATCCTCGGTTGACCGCGAAGTAATCGAAAACCTGCCCGTCGAGAATTTTACGGATGTGGTAAATCTGCAAGCCGGCGTGGTTAACGGACATTTCAGGGGCGGACGACTGGGCGAAGTCTCTTATATGATCGACGGTGTACCTGTCAATGATGTGTATTCCGGCAGTTATGCCATTCAGGTCGAAAACAATTCCATTCAGGAACTGAACGTCATCAGCGGCACCTTTAACGCTGAATACGGGCAGGCCATGTCGGGTGTTGTGAATGTAATTACACGGGAAGGATCGCAGGAATATAGCGGCAATGCCACCGTCTATTTTGGAGATTATATCAGCAGCCATGATGATATATTCTGGAACATCGGCAACGTCAATCCCATATCGAACTTCCAGGGCAACTTAAGCGGAGCGGTGCCGGGATTGGGCAAGCAGGTTAATTTTTATCTCAGCGGTCGCATGTTTCGCGATGACGGTTATATTTATGGCAAGAAGGTATTCGTACCATCGGATAATTCCGACTTCACGCAGGAAAATCCGGAAGATTGGAACATTGAAAGCCATGGTAAAACATATTCTTTCAGTGAGGAGCAGGCGGCCCGATTAATTGAAAATGCCGAGGCGGTTCCAATGAATCCATCCGATCGTTATACCGGAACTCTGAAATTAACGTACCGCCCCACCGATACCGATAAGATAAACCTGGAAGGCATATATCAGGTAGAGGATTGGCGCAATTACAATCACAATTTCAGATTGAATCCAGAAGGCGCATATGAGAATCACCAGTGGGGCATTACCTCAATAGCGCACTGGAACCATGTATTCAGTCCGCGTACCTTCCTGGATGTACGCTATTCCTATTTTGACACCCATTTTGAACAGTATGTCTATGAAGATAGATATGATGACCGTTATGTTTCGAGTATACGCCTGCAGGACACCGGCGCCAACGCGTTCTACAGCGGCGGCCAGCAGATGTGGCAGTTTCGCCGTAACACGACAACACAGATCATCAAACCGGATATAACCAGCCAGGTAACCGACGAACACCAGTTAAAAGCCGGTTTGGAGATGAAATTACATCGCCTCTGGTTGCACGAATACGAAGTGTTACCGCAAGATCCCGACCGCATCTCGCCCTTATCGGCGTTCAATAATAATAAATATACGCATTATCCTCTGGAATTTGCCGCCTATGCTCAGGATAAGATCGAACTGGAATACATGGTGGTCAACGCCGGAATTCGTTTTGATTATTTTGATCCCGACGGGCAGGTACCGCAAAATTTCAAGGAGCCTTCCACTTCCGAACGCAAGGATGCCGAGATCAGCTTTCAGGTGAGTCCGCGCGTGGGTATCGCCTATCCTATTTCTGAAACGGGCGTTATTCATGTATCTTACGGGCATTTCTTCCAAACGCCCAATTTCTTCTATTTGTACACCAATCCCGAATTTGACATATTTCCGCTGCAAAGTACGCCGTCGCCCCCGCCGCAATCGTTGTTGAATACCGTCGGCAATTCGAATCTGGAACCGCAGAAAACGGTCATCTATGAATTGGGTCTGCAACAGCAACTGGGGACCAACTTTGCCATTACGCTGACGGCGTTCTATAAAGATATCCGTCATCTGCTGGGTACGCAGGTTTTGGAAACCACGCAGGGTATACGATACGCACGCTATATAAACAGGGATTACGGCTTTGTGCGCGGCATTACATTCGAATTTGAGAAGCGTTATTCAAATTATATCAGCGCCAGCATTGATTATACCTACCAAATCGCCAAAGGCAACGCTTCCGACCCAAACAACGCCTTTTTAGACGCCCAAACCGACCCTCCGAAAGAAACGGAGAAACAACTGGTCCCGCTGGACTGGGACCGGCGACACCAAATCAACGGAACGATCACACTCGGTAAACCGGGCAGTTACGCCCTCAGTCTCATCGGTCAATACGGAACGGGATTGCCTTACACCCCCACATTTCAAAATATACAAACCTCCTTCGAAAACAGCGTGCGTAAACCGGATCAGTTTAATTTCGATCTTTACGCCTATAAAGATTTTCAATGGTGGGGCTTCACCTATTCCCTGTTTATACGTGTGTTTAATGTATTTGATCGCCTGAATGAAGAAAATGTATTCACCGATACCGGCCGGGCCGGTTATACGTTGGCTCCGCTCTATGTTGGCGGGCTGAGACCGAGAGGCATCAACACACTCGATCAATACTTTACGCGTCCGGATTTTTACGCATCGCCGAGACGGGTTCAAATCGGTTTAGAGTTGGAATTTTAGAAAGCGGGTAAATGTATGAAACAAATTTCAACTTTGTTAACAACGGTATTCGTCATCCTTCTTTTTACACAACCGGCCCTTTCCCAACGCGAGCCGGACCCCAATGTCGGCGATACGGAACTCCGGCGACAGGGAGTAATGGATGGCAATCTGGTACGCACCATTTATATCAACTGGGGGGAAATCGCACATTGGCCGGATTCGCCTTCCGGAGAATGGCCGAAGGGCACCGGCCACCAGTATGTGGACGGTGTGGCCCTGATCGTGCAAGGCAAAGCCGTCAATAACGACGGCAAGATAATTTACCCCATGGAGACACAATACCGGGAATTTGTGGATCGCGGACCGAACGAGCAATTATGGGGTTGGGCACCGCTACCCGGTTATTTCAACCCCGAAGGCGATAAACCGGCGATCAGCAACGACGTCTCTTCTTGGCCCGACTACTGGCCCGATAAACCCGACGGCTGGGTGAATCCCAATGAAGTTAGAAATGACTTTGACGATGACGGCAATGGCCTTGTGGACGATCTGGTATATTGGAACGGCTTTTTCGGCAAAGGCGTGCGCAACGCCGACCTTGAGACCTATTTTGTATTTGATGACGATCCCGATGAAGAATGGGACTTCTACCCCGTCCCCTCCAACCCCGAGCGGCGCGGCATGGGACTTGAGGTGGCTGCACGTTATTTCCAATGGTCGCAGGTGATGGCCGAAGATGTGATTTTCTCGCTATATTTTATAACCAACGAGGGCGAATTTAATTACGACAGTACTTATTACGCCTTTTATATCGACTGGGGTGTAGGCGGTACGGACGACTCTTCCGACGACACAGGCGACTATAATACATTTTTGGATATTGCCTGGGCCTGGGATTTCGACGGCTTCGGGACGCCGGGACAATGGCACCCGGTGGGTGTAGCCGGGTTTGCCTTTCTGGAAAGTCCGGGTATCGATGATGACGGCAACGATAATGATGAAGACGGCATCGTCGATGAACGGCGCGATTCAGGGCCGGGTGTATGGACGGACAATCCTCTGGATGGTATTAGAGACGTCAACAAATTCAAAACTTATTACGGGCGGGAACCCCGTCCACACTGGACCGGCGACGAAGATCAGGACTGGGAAGGCTACACCGATGTCAACAATAATGGTCAATGGGATGAAAACGAACCGCTGAACGATGATGTGGGCGTTGACGGTCTCGGCCCCAATAATTTCGGTTATACCGGCCCCGATGAAGGCGAAGGCGACGGCACTCCGACGCAGGGCAGCGGCGGCGAACCGGGCGAGCCGGATTTCGACTTCACCGATAAAGATGAATCGGATCAGATCGGCCTTACCGGGTTCCGAATTTTTCCCGTCCATAAATACGAACTGTGGAACGAAGAACAAAACTGGGATGTATTTCGTTCTGCGCCGCCTCCGCACAGCCAGCAAATTACCGCTAACCTGGGCATGTTCTTTTCTTCCGGCCCCTTTCCGTTGCAAGCGGGACAAACCGAAAATTACTCCATGGCGTTACTTTTCGGTGAAGATCGGGATGATCTTGTCTTGACCAAACAAACCATTCAGCAAATCTATAACGCCGACTATCGCTTTGCCAAACCGCCGGATAAGCCGAGACTCAAAGCGGCCATCCCCGGCGACGGCCGTGTTGTGCTAGTATGGGACGACCGCGCCGAAGCGTCGTGGGATCCCTTCCTGCAGGAATATGATTTTGAAGGATATCGCATTTATCGCAGCACCGAACCGGAATTTCTGCAAAACCGTGTGATCACCGATGCCTATGGCCGCGCAACCTTTCGCAAACCCATCGCCCAGTTTGATCTGGAAAACGATTGGCAGGGATTGCATCCCATCGATGTATCCGGCGCCCATTTTAACCTTGGCGATAACGGCGGTTTAACCCACTATTATATTGACGACGACGTCAGAAACGGGCAAACGTATTACTATGCCGTCGTATCCTACGACCACGGCCTTGTGGATACCAGCGCTACCGGCGAGCTGGTGGGGCTCACGCCCGCGGAATGCACCAGTAAAATCGTCAAAGATGTGGCCGGCAATGTTACTGTGGATATTAACACAGCGCAGGTTATTCCCAAAGCCCCCGCCGCCGGATATATTCCACCGGAGTTGAAGGACGATTTCGAACGTAACACCGTCGGCACCGGCAAAGTGGATATTGATTTTCTGTTAGCCGATTCCGTTCGGGATGAACACACATATCAAATTGAATTCGGAGATACTTCATATTTTCACAACAGCGGTAATCCCTACTACCGGGTTTATGATATAAGCAATAATCAGAAAATCGCAAAAACCGATACTATCTGGATTGACCAGGAATCGCAATCGCCGATGATCGATGGTTTTGTGTTAACCCTTGAAAATAACGCCGCAGAATTAGATCGCGAACGGACCGGATGGCTGGTAGGCGAAAGCGACTACCGCTGGCGGGTGAATTTCGACGAAACTTTTTCCAAGGAAGATCCCAACAGCCCGCTTAATCTTAATATTAACTATCCGGCCGACTTTGAAATCACGTTTGCGGATCAGATTGTCGACACGGCCGAAAATGAGATCGATTTTCCAAAGACGTACCCGACGAAATTTAAAGTTTACAATCACACCGAGGACAAGAACGCCCATTTTATGTTTAAGGATTATTACGAACCGGATTCTACCCTTAGCCCGTTTTTACCGGGACATGATCGCTCCAAGATGGAGCAAATATTGCTTTGGGTAAAAGACCCCAGACCCGGTAATATTGTTCCGTTAAAAACGACCTGGCGACTCTTCTTCGAGGCCGATTCCAATCAGGGCGAACAAAGTCCTCCCGCCGACGGCGATATATTCCGGATTGCCACCAAAAAACCGTTCAGGGACGGCGATGTGATTACGTTTACCGTAGGCAGTGCCAAATACGATAAGGATAAGGCTAAGAACGATCTCGACAATATCGCCGTTGTACCCAATCCCTATGTCGTGGCAGCATCGTGGGAACCGAAATCGCCGTTTCGGTTCGGTCGCGGTGAGCGGCGATTAAACTTTATCCATTTGCCGAAGAACTGCACCATCCGTATTTACACATTACGCGGATATTTGGTGGATACCATTAAACACGAAGGCACCATGGATGACGGCCAGGCAACCTGGAACATGCTGAACAAAGACGGCCAGGAGATCGCCTACGGGGTTTATGTTTATCATGTTGAAGCACCGGGCGTCGGCGAAAAAATCGGAAAATTTGCGATTATCAAATAACGTAATGTGGGTTTTCCTATGAAAAACTTAACGACGATTTGGATAACGGTTCTTCTATTGCCCTTTGCCTTACTGGCTCAGAGCGATGAGGATATCTCGAACGTGGGCACCACTTCCGCCAGTTTCCTGGAGATAGGCGTTGGCGCACGAGCTATTGGTATGGGCGGCGCGTTTGTTTCGACCGCTGATGATGCCAGTGCTCTCTACTGGAATCCGGCCGGTCTCGGTGAACTCACCCGGCCTGAAATCATTTTTGTCCACACGAACTGGATTGCCAATGTCAGCTTTGATTTTGCCGGTGCGGTGCTACCGCTCGGGCGATTCGGCACCGTAGGCGGCGGTATCACCAGTTTGAGCATGGATGATATGAAAGTGCGCACCGTCGATCAGCCCGAAGGTACAGGCGAATTTTTCCAGGCGGGAGATCTTTCTATCATGCTTTCATACGGTTTCAAGTTGACCGATCGTTTTTCAATCGGAATCAACACCAAATATATACACCAGCAAATCTGGAAAGAGACGGCCGAGGGATTTGCAATGGATATCGGCACCCTGTTCCGAACAGGCCTGTACGGGATGCGCATCGGCGCGGCGCTAACCAATTTCGGAACTGATTTGAAAATGAGCGGCGAGGATTTGCTGGTTTATCATGATATTGATCCCTATCAACTTGGAAATAACGAGCGCATATTCGCAAGCCTCAAAACCCAAAGCTGGCCGCTGCCGCTCAATTTTCAGGCCGGCGTCGCCATCGAGGCCTATGAAACCGAACGGCATCGTTTAACCCTGGCAACCGAAGCCATGCATCCCATCAATAATACCGAAAGTATGCACGCCGGCATGGAATACGCCTTTAACGAACTTTTTTTCCTGCGCAGCGGCTATCGCAACCTGTTTCTAAAGGACCGGGAAGAGGGCCTGACATTAGGGGCCGGATTTGCCATTCGGTTCTTAAACAATTTTAAAGTAGTGGTGGACTATTCCTATGCCGATTTCGGTCGATTGGAGAATAGTCAACGACTATCGGTAAATCTGAGACTCTGAACCCAAAACACCAATGACGATCTGCAATAGAAATGATGATTAAGGTTTTCCGATTTGTATTAATCCTGATAATTCCGCTTCTGATGCAATGTTCGGGTCAGAGAGAAGGATCCGGAAAAGGTCTTTTGTACTGGTCATCCAACAATACTTACGAAATCGATTTCTCACGGGTTATGGTACAGCAATGGAACCTAAAACGTCCGGATACGGAGGTGCGTTTTCAGCCCGTTCCCGAGGGCCAATCAAGCGAAGAGGTGATTCTGGCGGCCGTCGTCGGAGAAACGACGCCCGATATTTACTCCAATATGTGGCAAGGGGATGTGGAATCGTATGCACAGGCAGGAGTGTTGGTACCGCTGGACACTATACCCGGATTCATGGATTTTTTAAATGAGCGCTGTACGCCTGAGGTGATTGAAGAAGTAACTTCGAATGACGGACACATTTATCAGATTCCATGGAAAATCAATCCCATTATGCTCATCTATAATATCAATCAGTTTAATTCGATGGGGTACGAGCAGCCGCCGAATACGTATGATACCTTTCTGGAAGCGGCGCGACGTTTTCAAAAAGACGTTAACGGCGATGGTTACGTGGACCGTTGGATTGGATACGCCGAAGTGGTGGTTACCTGGTGGCAGCGCTTTTTTGATTTCTATCCGCTTTACCTGGCTGCCTCCGGCGGCAAAATGCTGGTTGAGAATGATAAGGTAATCTTCAATAACCACTATGCCGTTGATGTGTTCCGTTTTTTGCGCAAACTTTACGAAAACAACTACTTCTCAAAGGAACGCCTGTCCGCACGACAGGATGTCTTTTTGTCGGGTATTATCGCAACACGGTTCACCGGCCCCTGGGAAGTGCGTCACGCCGAACGGTTTAAACCCGATGGATTCCGGTATTCGTTCTCTACACTGCCCGTTCCTTCGGATACAATAAAGAACGTCTACACATACGGCGATCCTAAGAATATCGTCATTTTTAATACATGTGAACAACCGCTTAAAGCCTGGCGGTTTGTAAAGTATATGATAAGTAAAGAAAACGACTTAACATTCCTTGAAATGACCAGTCAGTTGCCGCGCCGTAAAAATCTGACCAGCGATACGTTGTTTGCATCCTATTTCCGGGAAAACCCAAAAATGGAGCCGTTTGCCCGCCAGGCGCGCTATGTAAAGGGTACGGATAATTCGCCGGTGTTAAAAGAAATCTTTGATATTATCTCGCGTGAATACGAAGCGTGCGTGGTTTACGGCAAAAAAGAACCGAAAAACGCCATAAAAGATGCGGCTGAGGCAGCACGTCTGATTATGAAATAAAATTAATGATCGGAATGAAGATAAAAAAGAAACATCTGACCCCGTATGTTATGGTAAGCCCTTACTTAATCCATTTTATGGCGTTTATCGCATTCCCGGTTGTATTCTCCCTAGTTTTGATGTTCCACCACTGGAACATCATCGCGCCGATGGAATTTGTGGGGCTGGACAATTTTTACCGCCTGTTTCAGGATAAATTATTTTTTAAGGCGATCGGCAATACACTGATTTTTTTGGTCATTCATATTCCGCTTCAGATCATCTTTGCCCTGTTTCTTGCCGAGGTCTTAAATCAAAAAATCAAGTTACGGGGATTTTTCCGAGCCGCTTTCTTTTTGCCGGTTGTAATTTCCGGAGTGGTTGTTACCTATTTATGGCAACAATTATACGGCTACGATACCGGTCTGATTAACCGTTTGCTGGTTGAAATAGGCTTTGGAAGGGTCGGATGGATCATAAACCCCAATCTTGCAATGCCTTCCATCGCCATTATGGCCACCTGGAAAAACGTGGGGCTATATGTTGTTCTGTTTTTGGTCGGCTTGCAGGGCGTGCCTGCGCATTATTACGAAGCGGCCGACCTGGAAGGCGCGACGCACTGGCAGAAATTTCGTTATATCACGTTGCCTTCCATAAATCCCACTATTTTTATGGTGGTCATTCTGTCGACCCTGGGCGGCTTTTCCCTCTTTATCGAACCCTACATTATGACGGGCGGCGGCCCATTAAACAGCACGCTTTCCGCCATGCTCTATATTTATGAGCAGGGTTTTTTCTTTTACCGTATGGGTTACGCCGCTACACTGGGTTTCTTTTTCGCTATGATTATTTTATTGGTTATCGTGGTTCAACGTAAATTTGTGGAAAAAGAGGTATAACGGTACAATATGAAAAAGGTGCTCTTTTACCTGGTTTTAATTACCGGCGCTCTCACGTTTATTTATCCTTTTTTATGGATGGTACTGGCCTCTCTTTCACCGGAACAGGAAATCGGAAGTCTGGCGCTGCTTCCGTCCACGCTAACCCTAAAAAGCTACGGGCAGATGTTTGACAAAATCCCGATTTTACGAGCGTTTTTGAACAGCATTCTCGTAACAGTCTCCATAACCACCGGTGTATTGATATTCGGCTCGATGGTGGGTTATGCTCTCTCACGAATGGAATTTCGCGGTCGAAACCTCATATTCTATATCATCATCTTTACCATGACCCTGCCATTCCAGATCATTTTAATTCCACAATATGTGATTATGGTCGAACTCCATTGGGTGGATACTTATCTGGCATTGATCGTTCCTTACATGATTAATGCCCTCAGTATTATCATGTTTCGACAATATTTTAAGAGTATACCGCAGGATCTCATAGACGCCGCCCGCATCGACGGTTGTTCGGAATTCAAAATCCTGTTTCATATTCTCTGGCCGAATGCCATTCCGGCCATGGTGACGGTGGGCATTATTATCTTTATGACCACCTGGAATGAGGTCTTATGGCCGTTGATTGTTATTCGTAAAGAAGATTTGATGACTATGCCGCAACTTGTAACGCTGTTTGTAGTGGGCGGCCGCGCTGAATCCCAGTTGGGCGTAAAACTGGCGTCGGCCACCATGCTGGCCATCCCTATCATAGCCGCCTATCTGTTTTTCCAGCGCTACTTTATCCAAAGTATGGCCACGTCGGGACTTAAAGAATGAATTCGAAATGGAACGGAGAACCGATGATAAAAATCGGATTGATCGGACTTGGCGGTTTCGGACGATTTTGTTTACAGACATTCGAAACAATGGCCGAAGTAAAGGTGGCGGCTGTCGCCGAGAATGACGAAACGCAACGCCACAAACTGGAAGGTCGGCTTGATATTAAATCCTATCACGATGCCAAGGATTTAATACATGACAAAGAACTTGATCTTGTGCATATCATTACACCTCCCTATTCGCATTATCCTTTGGCGATACGGGCGCTCGAACAAGGCAAGCATGTGCTTTGTGAAAAACCGCTGGCGCTCAACATACAAGACGCCGAAACGCTACTGAACAAAGCAAAGCTGATGAAACGCCTCATTCCTGTAAACTTAGTGTTACGTTACGTGCCGTTAAGCGAAAAAATACGACAATTGATTTCCGAGGAAACGCTGGGCAAGCCGCTACGGGCTTATTTCGAAAATTACGCCACCGACGCCCGTTTACCTTCTGATCACTGGTTTTGGGATAAACAAAAAAGCGGCGGTATATTTGTGGAACACGGCGTACATTTTTTCGATCTGTATCGCTCCTGGTTTGGCGACGGAACGGTGATTTGGGCCGTCGCTCAAACCCGAGTAAATACGACGCAGGAAGATCGTGTGTTAGCTGCCATACGTTATGAGAACGGTTTGTTAGCGACCCATTACCACGGCTTTGATCAGCCGCAAGCGCTGGATCGTCAGCGTCATCGCATACTTTTCGAACATGGCGATGTCATCATCGAAGGCTGGATTCCTTATGCCCTGCAACTATGCGGTTTGGTAAATGAGCGGCTCGAAGCTAAATTAAACGATCTATTTCCGAGGGCTCACATTCAGACCGTTAAAAATACGGCGCCTTCCGACGGGTTGACGCTTAAAGGAAACGGTCAGAACCAAGGGTCTAATAAAATGATCCGATTAGAATATCGGGAAGATTTAGACAAAGAAACGCTTTACAGGAATGCGATTGCTGATTTACTGCGTGATCAGATAGAATCGATCGGGAATCCGAACCACCGGCGCAAAGTAACGGAAACAAATGGCGTATACGCTCTCCGTGAGGCCAAAAGGGCAAGTATGTTGGCCAAAACCTCCGGAGAGGACGGATCGGATGATGAATAAAAATCATAGTGAATATTAGCATGTTTGAAGATAACCCCATCGATAACGGATTTGAATATACGTAGCAGGTTCGATTTCCACTTCCGAAATCTGAACAGGCATGTGATAACGAATTACGGATGAATACAAACATAAGGACAGACACGGAATGATGAAGCAATTTAAGCTTACGCGTCTCAACGGCGCAATCATGGGACCGATTGCCGAACACGATTGGGAAGCACAGGCGGTTTTTAATCCCGGTACGGTTCAGGAAGGCGATACGGTTCATATGCTGTATCGCGCCGTTCAGGGTAAAAATTTTTCCACGCTGGGTTACGCGCAATTGGATCGCCAGGGCCGGATTATAAGACGATCGGACTCGCCGGTGATAAAACAGGAGTTGGACATAGAAAAACAGGGTTGTGAAGACCCGCGTGTGGTTAAACTAAATGAAACAAAATACATCTTTTACACGGGATTTGACGGTTACTGCGCGCCTAAAAGCATTAACACCCGCATTATGCTGGCGGAGACCGATGATTTTATCCGCTACAAAAAACACGGTAAAATCGGGCCGGATGTACAGGATAAGGATGCGATGATCTTCCCCGCTTTAATCGATGGTAAAGTTATTTTCATCCACCGAATTCATCCCGATATACAATTAGCGTCATTTGAAAGTATGGAACAATTGATACACGCTGATGCGGATTTTTGGAATCATTATATGGATTGCCTGGAGGATCACACTCTGATGCGTCCGCAATTTGATTGGGAAACGACTAAAATAGGCGCCGGGCCGCCGCCCATCCTTACGGAGGCCGGTTGGCTTCTTATTTATCACGGCGTTGATAAAAATATGGTATACCGAACGGGCGCCGCATTATTGGATGCAAAAAATCCCTACAAACTGATTGCGCGCCTGCCCTACCCTATTTTGGAGCCGGAAAAATCATATGAACAAAAAGGCGATGTAGATATGGTAGTGTTTCCCGAAGGAACGGTGCAATTCGGCGACGAATTACAGATATATTATGGTGCGGCCGACAAGGTAATCGGATTGGCCGTTGCTCATTTGCCTACATTGCTCGCTGAACTCTGGAAACATAAGGTACGATGATATGCAAATCAATCGGGCTTCCACGTTTTTTAAACCGAAAAAAGAACGCGTGTTACTCAGGCCCTTTTTCCCAACGAACGATACAAGGGCCCGCAAAATCATTCGGCGTATATTGCATCTTCCATCCGATGCCGTCGAACGTGAAATCGAAGAGATACACTCCTCATTCGCTGAGCGACACCGCCATTTGCATGACTTCTTTTTAAAACGGTATCAGGACCTGAGCGACTACATACCCAGGGGCGAACTCCCTGACAATGATCGCAAGCAACTTATCGGCGCTTTTTTCAGCATGGAATATGCGGTTGAGGCGGCGGCATTATTTAATCCGTCGATGGTATGGCATCCGGATCAATCCGGGTTGAAACCGGGCGACCGCCGTTTCATTGTGAGTTTACGCGCCACGGGCGAAGGCCATATATCATCCATTACATTCCGAAGCGGTATTATCGGTAAACAAAATCAGATTACGCCGGATGATACCAGTCGTTTTTGCAATACGCCGCAAATTTTTCGCGAAAAGGACGGATATAAAGCTCACTTCAATGAAGAATATTCTCTGGATGAACGCCTTTTATTCCCTGTTTTACCAACAGAAAGCAACGGTCTGGAAGATGCCCGGTTCGTCCAATTTCAGAATCAAAACGGTACCTCGCGTTACCTTGCAACTTATACTGCCTATGATGGGAAAAACATACGAACCCGTCTTTTGGAGACCGACAATTTTATGCAGTTTAAAATTCGCACCTTAACCGGCAATGCCATCGCCAATAAGGGAATGGCCCTGTTTCCTAGGCAGGTGCATGATAGCTATGTGATGCTTTCGCGCCAGGACAATGAGAACAACTACATCATGTTTTCCGATAATCTAACGCGATGGGAATATAAGCAACGACTGACGGAGCCCATTTATCCCTGGGAATTTTTTCAAATCGGGAATTGCGGCTCGCCCGTCGAAACCGATAAGGGTTGGCTGGTTTTGGCCCACGCCGTTGGAGCCATGCGTAAATACGTCCTATCGGCGTATTTACTCGATTTAAACGATCCTTCCAAAGTTATCGGAAGGTTAAAAACGCCTCTTATGGAAGCCAACACAGAAGAACGGGAGGGTTATGTACCCAATGTGGTTTACAGTTGCGGCGCCGTCGTTCATAACGACACGCTGGTCGTTCCCTATGCCATGTCCGACATGTATTCCGGATTTGCTCTATTACCCTTGGATGCGCTTCTGAGGGAACTCGCTATAAATGCCTGAAACCCGGCTAACTTTTTATAATCCTTCAAATAAAAACGGGAACAACCGGATGATAAAAACACTTGCGTTTTTCTTAATACAGGCATTTCTTTTGATTGCCTTTGTTTCAGGTCAGGGTAAAGGTGGCAAAGCATCGCTTATAAATACGGATCATCTCGATCGTCTTTACGAAGAAGGCGCCGCTAACGGCCAAACCATCGGGTACGTATACATTTACAGCGAATATCCGGATTATGCGTTCACACCGGCGCCCGGTGAGGGCATTGCTTGTGTTGACGACGCCGCACGGGCGGCTATTTTCTATCTGAGACACTATCAGGTTGCAAAACGGGGCAACAGCCTGAAAAAGGCCCGGCGTTTGCTCGAATTCATCATGGCCATGCAAGCCAAAAACGGTTTATTTTACAACTTTATTTTGAATGACTTAACCATCAATAAAAACTATCAGAGGAGCAAAGCAATACGGGATTGGTGGTCATGGCGGGCGCTTTGGGCCCTGGGCGAAGGCGCCGCTTTTTATAAAGAACGGGAACCCGCCTTGAGTAGCCGGATGTTGTCGGCCTTTAAACGCTCTCTTCCACATATGTCTGTTTATACAGAGCAATACGACTCCGTCTCAACATACAAAGGAATAACGTTGCCGCAGTGGTTACCTCAATCCTTTGCGGCTGATCAGGCGGCAACTTTGATGAAAGGACTGCTACATTATCACAACCTGACGCAAGACAGCGCCGCTGAACGCTTAATTCGGGTGCTGGGCGAAGGTATTATACGAATGCAGGCAGGCAATGAAGAACAACTTCCGCATTATGCCTTCCTCAGCTGGCGAAACCAGTGGCATGCCTGGGGCAACAGTCAGGCAACGGCTCTTTTGCTTGCGGGCGAAGCTTTAAACTATAAACCTTTCATCGAGGCAAGCGTGAAAGAGTTGCAATATTTTCATTCCTACTTACGGCGCGAAAACTTCCTGAAATCATTTGCACTTCAACGGGAAGAGACGCACCTGAAGACGACCGATATACAAAAGTTTGAACAAATTGCGTATGGAATTCGGCCGTTGGTCTTTGCCAATATTCAGGCGTATCGCTTACTCAAAGAAGAGCGCTACGCGCGGCAGGCCATATCGATAGCTTCCTGGCTTTTTGGCAATAATCCATCCGGAAAATTAATGTATGACCCTAAATCGGGACGCTGTTATGACGGCATCAACAAACCAAATGACATAAACAAAAATGCGGGTGCCGAATCGACCATTGAAGCACTTTTAATCTTATTGGAGCTCGAAAACACCCCCGAGACGAAGGAATGGCTTCATGAAAGCTATCAAAATCTGACATGCCGGGAATAATCGTATGCCCGGTATAATACGCAATTTCTGGCCTCATGATGATTTTGCCCTGAATCATTTGCGGGATACCTCGCCATGCAAAATAAATTCTATTTAAGTGAATCGTGGGCTTTAAAACCCGTAAGGCCGTCCACCCTGCCGGAAGAATTCATTTGGCCCATAGAGGGCGTTGCCGCCCGGATACCGGGAACCGTTCACACCGATTTAGTAAATCATAATCTCATCCCGGATCCGTTTTTTGCAGATAATGAAAAAAGATTACAATGGATCGGTGCGTGTGATTGGTTTTATGAAACAATGTTTGATCTGCCCGAACACAAACCATCGTCGCACACAACCTACCTTGTTTTTGAGGGCCTCGACACGCTCGCGGAAATTGAACTTAACGGAGAATCCCTTGCACGCACAGACAACATGTTTCGTCAATACCGGTTCAATGTTTCGGAAAAGCTCAATCCACAACAAAATCATTTACGGGTTATCTTTCGGTCGCCCGTCCGTTACGGACAGGAAAAGCTCGAAACCAATCCATTGCCGCCATCGCCTTTAAACAGTGAGCGTGTTTATTTACGCAAAGCACAATACGCTTTCGGCTGGGATTGGGGGCCTGCGTTTGCCACCATGGGTATCTGGAGGCCTGTTTATTTATGGCAGTCCCCGCCCGCCTGGATCGAAACCGTCCGTTTCCATACGGAATCCATTCAACATAACAGTGCGCAATGTCGTATAGAAATTGAGCTCGGCGGCGATCCGTCGGCGGCCAAACAGATCGATCTCGAGCTAACAGGTAGCCAGAGCTCACATCGATGGACACGTAAAACCAACGCCAGTTCCTGCTATAACATGAATGTGGAAATATCGGATCCGGAACTTTGGTGGCCGGCCGGGATGGGCAAATCGAACCTTTACACTCTGACCGTTCATCTAACCGGAACGGAAAACGAATCTATGGACGCCGCTTCCCATGAGGTGGGCGTCCGAACGATCGAATTAATAACACGCGACGGGGACGATACGATCTTTCGCTTTACGGTTAACGACAAACCGGTTTACATCAAAGGCGCCAATTGGATTCCTGTCGATTCTTTCCTGCCAAGAATCCGGGACGAGCACTACGAGCGCTTGCTGACACTTGCAAAAGACGCCGGTCTTAATATGATTCGGGTTTGGGGCGGTGGCATTTATGAACAGGCGGCGTTTTATAAATGGTGCGACCATTTGGGGTTGATGGTGTGGCAGGATTTTATGTTTGCCTGTGGTTTTTATCCTGAAGATGAATCATTCCTCGAAAATGTGCGGAATGAAGTCATTGAGAATATCTCGCGCCTGCAGGTCCATCCCTCACTGGCGTTGTGGTGCGGAAATAATGAAAATGAGTGGTTATGGTTCAATAGCAACCAGGGACCGCTTTCGGCAATGCCCGGCCATCAAATATTCCATAAACTGATGCCCAAAATAGTAGAGAAATTGGATCCTATGCGCGTTTACAGGCCCAGTTCGCCGTTTGGGGAAGGAGCCGATCCCAATGCTCCGGATAGCGGTAACCGACATGAATGGGGTATCTGGAGTAACTGGCAGGATTATGACGCCGTACATTCCGACAACAGTCTTTTTGTTACGGAATTTGGCTTCCAGGCGCCCGCGGACATCAACACAATGAACGCCTGTATTCCGAAGGATAGCCGCTGGCCGCAAAGCACCATGATGGAATTCCATAACAAACAAACCGAGGGTAACGCACGACTTTTTCGTTTTCTTTCCGCCCATTTACCGGTCGCCACACAATGGGAAGACTTCATTTATTTAACCCAACTCAACCAGGCGCTGGCTCTCCAAACCTGCCTTGAACACTGGCGATTTAATACCCCAAACAATGCCGGGTCGATTATATGGCAGTGGAATGATTGTTGGCCCGTGGCCAGTTGGTCCCTAATCGACACACAAATAAGGCCCAAAATTGCTTACACTTTCGTTAAAAACCTTTTTGCCGACATAACGCTTTTTATACGAAGAATCGATGCACAATTAAGTGTTCACGTCTCCAATCCCTACAACTGCGAATTTAACGGCCGATTGTTCGTGGATCGCTATATACCCGGGAAAAACCTGATACACTATTCATGTCCACAATCGGTTTCCTGCAAAGCGAGGGATGAAATAGACGTATTTAAAAGCGAATGGCATCCCCTTTTTAACGGCGAGTATTGTGTTGCCATATTTACACTCCGTTCACAAGAAGGCGATTTAATATCGCGATACTGCCTGCCTTCCGTTGAATGGAAATATCTTACAATGCCGGCGCCAAAATTGGAATACAATTTTGAACATCAAAAACGTCTTCTTAGAGTCCATAACAGTGGAAGCGTACCGGCCTTTTTCGTGGACATGGTTCATCCGTTTATTTCCATTAAGGATCGCGGCTTTACGCTACTTCCGGATGAATCGCATACTTTAATGTATGAGACAGGCGATATGACGCCCGAAGAATCCGAAATTTCAATGTATATGTTAAACAAGTATTTAGAGATAGACAATAAGGTTTGAAGAAATCTTCTATCAATATAAAAGGAAATATCGATGCTCCCGAACCTTAATCGCGCAATTAGAAGACTCATAGCCGTATTACTGCCGGTATTTGTTTTGCCCCTTTCCGGACAACAAATCGGCATTGAACGTGTGACATTGATGCCCAACCAGCCTGCCCCCTATCTGATGCGGGACTGGAAAACGGTAACAAAGCTGTATGATCAGTTTGTATTTGATTTTGCAAAACAGGACAGTAATGGTTGGTTACCTTTGATCGAAAAGGTTGGAAGCGGAGTCAATTATCCTTCACTGGAACAATTCTGGCTTCATACGGTGGTTGGTACAACGTCTCCATCGAACGGTGAAGCGATCAATGTATTGCCGGCGGTTGTCGGCGCCAGTCTGGTTGGCATTGACAAATCAAATCATAATGGTCAAAACTGGGTTCTCCTTTGTCAGCAATGGTTTAACCGAAGAGCCGAAGAAAACGTCTACCTCAACAATTTCAACGGCGGCAGCGGCAACGATTGGTGGTACGATACCATGCCGAACGTATTTTTTTATCAGTTGTATGATCTTTATCCCGGCATCGGCGATTTTGAGTACCAGTTTTCTTCAGTCGCCGATCGCTGGTTGGCAGCTGTTGAAGCCATGGGAGGACAAACAACTCCCTGGGAAAACCCTTACATGAATTATCGAGGTTGGTATTTATCCACGATGACACCGAACACGGATACTCCAGCCGAACCGGAAGCGGCCGGCGCTATTGCGTGGCTCCTTTACAATGCGTATCAAAAAACAGGAGAGAACCGCTACCGAATAGGCGCCGAATGGTGTATGGAATTTTTAAATCAATGGCCGTCCAATCCCTCTTATGAGCTGCAATTGCCTTACGGAGCTTATACGGCGGCCCGTATGAACGCCGAAATCGGAACCCGCTACAATGTGGAAAAACTGCTCAACTGGTGTTTCACAACAGAGGATAATGTACGTCAGTGGGGTGTAACACTGGGACAATGGGGCGCTTATGATTGTTACGGTCTGGTTGGCGAAGCTCAAAACGACGGTTATGCGTTTTTAATGAACGGGTTTGAAATGGCCGGAGCTCTGGTACCGATGGTGCGTTACGACGATCGTTTTGCGCGTACAATTGGAAAATGGGTTCTCAATCTCGCCAATGCCAGTCGTCTGTTCTATACCGCCTATTTACCTGACGATCACCAGGATAGCGAAGCCTGGTCGTATCAGTACGATCCGCAATCGGTTATTGCCCATGAAGCAATGCGTGAAACCTTTTACGGAAAAAGTCCTTACGCCACCGGCGATGCGGTTTCAGGTGGGTGGGGCAAAACCAATCTTGCCCTGTATGGTTCGTCGCATGTCGGTATTTTAGGCGGCATCATCGATACCACGGCGACGCCCATGATATTGCAACTTGACTTAGGAAAGACGGATTATTTTCAGCCCGCTGCGTATCCCTCCTACCTTTACTATAACCCTTATGATCATGAAAAAACCGTTACGCTGAATTTGAGTAACGGCGGTTCAGACGTATATGATGCGGTGAGCAATACATTTTTAATTCACAACGCCAGCGGAGCCGCGCAAATAACCCTGCCTCCTGACAATGCCGTTATTGCGGTGGTTACTCCGGCAAATGGTGAAATCGATTATCATCTTGATCGAATGTCTGTCAATGGCATTGCAGTCGATTTTAATACGGAGCGTTCGGCAGAGAACTACCCGCCAAGGATTAAAAGTCTCTCGCCTTCAAATAACAAACTGACGTTAAACGATACGATTACGGTGTATTGTACTGCAGCTGATTTGGACGGTAACCCATTGCAGTATGAGTGGCAGAGTACGTCAGGCGTTTTTTTGGACGAAGGCGCGCAGGTTCGATGGTTGGCACCCGGAGCCGCCGGAGAAGCTTCTATCTCCTGTAGGGTTCGTGACGGAAACGGGGGCGCCGATTCCAGCGCTATTACAATCACCGTGGTGGAATCAATCAATCACGCTCCGCAAATCGACAGTTTGAAGGCCTTCCCTCGCAAAATCGATCTGGGCGGTTCCAGTCGATTCAATTGCAAAGCAAACGATGCGGACGGCGATACTCTCAATTATACATGGCAGGCTACGGGCGGGGCCCTGGCCGACAGCGGTCGGATAGCCACATGGATAGCCCCAACCGTGGAAGGCACTTACACGATTGCCTGCACTGTTGACGACGGTAAAGGAGCGACTGTCAGCGATCACCTGGATATTTTAGTCCGTGATTTTTCACAATATGAGGAAGGAAGATTGACGGCGTATTATCCTTTGGATGGAAACGCAGAAGACGCCGGTAATCACGGTTTTGACGGCGAGGTTCACGGCGCCACCCCGGTAAACAGTTACGATGAAATACCAAATAACGCCTATATGTTTGACGGAATCAATGACCGTATTCGGATTCCCAATCATGACGCGCTTAATTTCCGCGAAGCCATAACTATTAATTTTTGGCTAAAAATTCCTTCATATTTGGATCGGGAAGCCTTTATACTTTCGCACGGGAGTTGGCAGAATCGTTGGAAAATTTCAATTACGCCGAAGCCCGATAATCGTCTCCGTTGGACCGTAAACACGGAGAATGGCATCCGCGATATTGATACCGAATTTAGTCTTAAGAAAAATATCTGGTATCATATAACCGCATTCTATGACGGCAGAGACTTCGAACTTTATGTCGATGGGAAATTGAATAATTTTACGGGCTTTTCCGGTAAACTTAAAACAACCACATACGACCTTTTAATTGGCCAGATGTTGCCAAACGATTTTAACTACAACTTGAAAGGCACGGTCGACGAAGTACGGATTTTCGAAAACGGCCTGGCGCCCACGGAAATACAAGCCATTTACGATGAAATGACCCCCTTAAACGAAAATCCCTCAACCAAGACCGCCCACCAATTTTACCTGGCGCAAAATTATCCCAATCCATTCAACGCCGAAACCACGATCATATTTACGCTTGATAAACGAAGCCGCGTTACTCTGCGTATCTTCGATCTGGAAGGCCGATTGATAGATACATTGACGAATCAGGTATTTTCACCGGGGCGGCATGTCGTTCATTGGAATGTCAAAAATGAAGCAAGCGGACTCTATTTGTATAACATCAAAAGCAAACGGCATTCTGCAACAAAGAAAATGATTTTGCTGAAATAACTCCAGGTCCCTCCCGTGACAGGACATCACAAATGCGGGGTTTGCGATAAAGGGCTACATTTTCAGTAGTGCCGGCAAATAATATTCATCCACAGAAATGATAATAATTAAACGGTTTCATTTGTCGTTTTTAGTTCTTCTTCTTATTTTATTATTCATTTTTTTGCATATTTATGATTTTTTACTATCTTTGCTACTTATTTATCGAACGAAACAGAATTCCAAACGGATATGGAGTTGTTTTATGGAAGAAATCACCATCGTCTATGGCGAATACCTGATGAACAACCTGTCCTTATGTCCTTCATGCGGCAAGGAAATTGAGATGAACGATAACGTATTCATAGGCGAGCATAATACTTGCCCGGGATGTGGTGCGTCTCTTGAAGTTACAAATGTGAAGCCATTACAAATCGATGAGCGGCATATGGAAGATGAGCTTTCGGATTGGATCGATCCGGTTGACGGGTACCATACCAAAATCTAAAAACCCAGAGACTTTCCGTATGTATTGATACAAAAGTTAAACCATAAAGACAATTAACCCTATTTATTACTACACGCGATTCACAGGAAGCATGCGTTATCCCAGTCTGCGCAGTCTTTGCGTTCAGATCGGCCTGGTTAATTTTCATAAGCGAAACATGATTCTTTAAGCGCGATCATTTACCTCAAAAACCCAATAACCTTTCCTTTAACAGCGGAGTCCATATCATGAACAGTCAAGTTCTTATTCCGAAGGATTACAAGCCGGTTCTCTCGTTGCATGAAACCGAACGCGCCATCCGTAAGATCAAAGAATTCTTCCAGGTTAACCTGTCTCTGGAGCTTAATCTCACCCGCGTGACCGCTCCGTTATTCGTAAAAACCGGTACAGGCATCAACGACAATCTGAACGGCGTCGAACGTCCGGTATCCTTTCCTGTTAAGGCGCTGGATGATACATCCGTTGAAATTGTGCAGTCCCTGGCCAAGTGGAAGCGCATGATGCTCTCCGACTACCATTTTGAATCGGGTGAAGGTATTTACACCGATATGAACGCCATCCGGCCCGATGAGGTCCTCGATAATTTGCATTCGATTTATGTAGATCAGTGGGACTGGGAACGCACAATTTCGGAAGATGACTACAATCTTGAATTCTTAAAATCCATTGTAAGAAAAATTTACGATATTATACGACGAACCGAGCTTTATGTAGCCAAAGAGTATCCGCAAATCAAACCGATGCTGCCGGATAAAATCACATTCGTTCACAGCGAAGAGCTGGAGCAGCAATATCCCGATTTAAAACCACTGGAGCGCGAACATCGAATGGTTCGGGAGACCGGCGCCCTATTTGTAATCGGTATCGGCGGGAACCTGAAAAATGGTAAACCTCATGACGGCCGTTCGCCGGATTATGACGACTGGTCAACACCTACCGTTTCCGGTTTTAAAGGCCTCAACGGTGATATTGTCATTTATAATCCGCTTTTGGATAAAGCCTATGAACTTTCATCCATGGGTATTCGCGTTGACCGCGAAGCGCTTTTACGGCAATTGAAAATCACCGGCGACATGGATCGTAAAGATTTGTATTTTCATAAACGATTACTCAACGGAGAGCTGCCCTTATCCATCGGAGGGGGAATCGGTCAGTCGCGTCTATGTATGTTTTACCTGCGCAAAGCCCACATCGGGGAGATTCAGGCGAGCGTCTGGCCGCAAGAGATGATTCGGGAATGTCGGGATCATAATATATTGCTACTGTAAAAAAGAAAATAATGGGATTTATAAAGGGCGGCTACTTCTCTGCGCTTCCTAGATATCTAGGTCAAATAACCCTTCTCTTTTAACAACTCTGCACAAAGGATGGCGCCCCCGGCGGCGCCGCGATCGGTATTGTGCGAAAGCACCGTGAATTTATAATCAAACAGCGGGCAGTCGCGTAATCCCCCGATCGCAACAGCCATGCCCTTTTCTAAATTGCGGTGAAGTCGCGGTTGCGGATAACCGGGCTCAGTAAAATAGTGTATCGGCCGGCCCGGAGCGGATGGTAACTGTAGCTTCTGAGGCTCTGCCCGGAATCGTTTCCATACCTCCATAATTTCGTGCGCCTCGGCTTTTTGTTTTAAACGTAGCTGCACGGATGCCGTATGTCCATCGGTTACCGCAACCCGATTACATTGGGCGCTGATCGGTAGATCAAACCGTTTTATTGCACCGTCTTGTAAGCGCCCCAATATTTTTAGAGGCTCTTGTTGCAGCTTCTCTTCTTCACCGTCAATATACGGTATTACGTTGTCCATTATCTGCATGGATGAAAGTCCGGGAAAGCCCGCTCCTGAAACCGCTTGCATCGTCATTACATTCACCGCTTCGAGCCCGAATACTTCTAACAACGGTTTTATTGCCATCACAAGACCGATGGTCGAACAATTGGGATTGGTTACGATTTTACCCTCGCCATATCTCTGAAATGGTAATAATTCCAGGTGTGCCGGATTAACTTCGGGTATCAATAAAGGAACGTCCACGTCCATGCGGTGATTTTTAACATTGGACACAACCACGTGACCGGCCCGTGCAAATGTTGTTTCCACTTCTGTCGCTACCCCGGAATCGAGCGCCGAAAAAACAAGCCGGCAATCCAATTGCGGTTCACAGGCTTTAACCGGCAAATTTGCAACGCTTTCAGGAGCTTTGCCGGTCAAAATCCAATCGACGGCATCTTTGTATCGTTTTCCGATCGAACGCTGGGAGGCGGCTACTTCCGTGATTTCAAAATAGGGGTGGCCTTCCAATCGTTGCACAAATTTTTGTCCGACGCTGCCCGTCGCTCCCAGTATTCCGACTTTGATTTTTTCTTTGGCAACCCGCATTGAATATTACTTCTGATTTTGGTGTTAAGTGTTTAACCTTCATCATCGCCATTAAACAATCGTATTAAAGCGCATAAACATACATAAAATCGTATTTAATGTCAATTCATTTGGTAACTGAACGGAAGGAGTCGTATGGTAGCCTACCGGATACAAAAAAAGCCTGCACCACAGTATTGGCGTGCAGGCTTTCGATGCTCTATTAAAAGAACCCGGTTACTCTGAATGCCGGATACTTAAAGAGACATCCTCGAATGTCAAATGGTAGAAGAAAGACAACGGCGGCGGGAAATTATTGGTTTTTTCCGGGCCGGGAACGTCATGGAAGACCAGATGAAATTCCATGTCATCATTTGTGGTTTTACCCATGGCTTTTTTCATGGGATTGTAAAATCCACCGTCGGATGTCCGGACCGTACCGTCGGGTTGCCGCACGCCTACCGTAGTCATGGTATGGCCTACCCAGAGCGGGGTGGGACCGTCATACGGATTTTCAAATGGCTCCCCGTTCAGAGTAACTTCACCGGGCCCCCAGGTAGCCAGTAAATTAAAAATGGTGGGTAACACCGGTTCTGCGGCGCCCGTATTGCCATGAAGATACACATTGGTCGTTACGGGATCGTCGACGATTGTTTTGGTTTGATTGGCGGAATATCCGATTTGTAAACCGGACGGGTGGTGCGGCGGCGCATAGCTTTCCTGACGATATGTCCAGCTCCCATGTTTGTCTTGCCATGTTGCCCGAATAATGCCTTTATTGGATACGGGATCGATTTTCAAAATCGCTTTGGCAGTTTGAATAGGGGTCGATCCATCGCCGTTCCATACAAACGAATGGACCGGCTCGGCCGGAACGCCGTTCAGGGATTCGGTTACCTCCCCCGTTACCTTGCGATTTACGCGGGCATTGCTTGCTATAATCTTATACATGATTCCGCTTTGGGATTGAATGCTCGATGCGGCTTCGATGTTGCCTCTTTGTCCAATGGACGCAACACTGGCATTGGGCTGTGAAGCCGGCGCCGATTCGGAGTCATTGCTATCGACTGCGGTTCCGGAATTTTCGCATCCGGCAACAATCAAGCCTGTGGCCAGCAGCGAAACCATAGCGGCTCGCAATAGTGCGGTTTTAATAGATTTAAGATAGCGCATGATTAATCCCCCTTCGTTTATTTAACGATTTACGGTAAAAGTTCGGTCGCCTTACGACGGCCTTTTTTTGAAGGAACAATGCGTCAAAACCAAAACAACGGACATGGTTCGCTTCAGAGAAGATTGCTTAAAAACATGGATGATATCATAGTAGTTGTAAATACCTGCGCTCTCATTCCATTATCCTGTATCATTTTGTACAAATTTATAATGAATCTGAAATCACACTGGCATCACATATACTTAAAATGAGAATAACATTTGGTTTGTTAAGGAAGGATTTCAAATACGACACGCTTAATGATGCTCCGTTGCAAGTCGGCGCTTTAGATCAGCTTTTAACCTCTGAATCCGATTAAAGGATTCTTCGATCCGTTTTTCAGAGATACGGCCGTCTTTGACTAATTGTTTGATTAACGCAACCGTTTTTCGAGTGATGGCTTCATCATAAATGAGCACATTGGAGCGAAGGATTATGTCAACGCCGGCGTTTATGGCAAGTTCAACCGCTTTTTTGTAGGGATAATGTTTCCGTATGGCACCCATATCCAGATCATCGGATATGACAAGTCCCTTAAAACCAAGCTCTTTACGCAACATATGACCAATGATCCTGTTGGAGAGTGTGGCAGGATAGTGTGGATCGTACGTCTTCAAATGGACATGCCCCGGCAGGATCGCTTCCACCATGTTATCGTGAATAAGTTCGCTAAACGGCCGCAGTTCTTCTCGTGTCCATGAGAGGCTCAAGTCGACCAGATCATCGTGAGAATCGATGGATACACTACCATGACCGGGAAAATGCTTAACACAGGTGGCAAGCCCATGCCGCTTATGGGATTCAATAACCTTACGGGCATGCAAGAGAACCACATCGGCGTCGTCCGAAAAGGTGCGTTCCTTCTTGCCCAGTGCCGGATTTTCAGGAACTTTATTCAAATCCAGCACCGGTGCAAAATTAAAATTAACCCCTAATGCTTTCAGTAATCGAGCGATCGTCTCCGCTTGAGCCTCGGTTCGCTTTATATCATTTAACCGTCCAAGCATGCGCGCCGAAAGCGTTTTCGGGAATCCGTATTGTTCTTTCAGTCGAATCACCTGGCCGCCCTCAGCGTCGATTGCAACAAATAACGGTTGTTCGGCATGCGCTTGCAGGTCGTCAATCAGTTCTTTTACCTGTTGTGGCGACCGGACATTTCCAATCGTGTCCCCCATGGGGCTGTCATTATCCGTTAACCACACCCCCCCAAGGTTATGCTCGTGGATTTCTCTGATGATGGGATCATTCTCATCAACGACCGTTCCGCGAAATCCGATCATGATCATTTGCCCGATCATGCAGTCCAGTGAATCTGACATCGAACGTTTCCTCTATCTTTTATTGCCGATTTACCTTTTAGCCTAGAATCAACCGATACGATCAAATTTAATTTAAACGATCGTCCGTTCTCATTCAAAAATTTGCGTAAAAGATAATCGTTGGCGATAACTGGATTTCACACAGTACAACCGGGAGGAAAACAAGGCTCCCATGGCCAGCATCAGGCTGGCTGCAATGAAAACCGCTGCGTAACCTATCGTTTTGACTAAAAATCCGCCGATAACCGGATACACGATGGTTGGCAGCTGCATAAAATTCTTTATTGCCACATAAGAAGGAACGGATTCCGTGGAGGCAATTTGTAATAAATAGTTGGCGACCCCAATGGAGAGGCCTTTTACTGTAATGCCCACAAGAAAGAACACGACGATATAGAGGTGCACATGAACGAGTGGTAACAGAAGGGCCAGTAGGGGGGTGGCCGCACTGACAAATCCGATTAAGAACAACACAAGTCTGAAATTCAGGTGGTCGCCCATGTGTCCCCAAAGTGGCCCGGCCACAATTTCGCCGCCAATCTGTGCCGAAACGAACAACCCTATAATAGTTGTCGACATACCTAATTGGGATTGGGCGTAAAGGATGAATAACGGCAATGTTATGAACACTCCGGAAAGCAATAATTCGGTCACTACGAACTTACTGAAATTTTGATCGTTTTGTAAAAGCTTAAAATACCTGTACCAGGGCTTTCTATCAAATGTGGCCTGTTCTCTTGCCTCCTGAATTCGATAAAAACCGATAAAGGCGATTAAGAGCGCCGCAGCCGACGATATGTAAAGCAAGATATAGTCTTCCGGAAAAGGGGTTACCTCGTTAAAAATCCAATTCGCCATATAGCCCGCCGCCAAACCGGCCAAACCGCCCAGAAAAGTCCGGAGTCCAAATAGCCTTCCGCGCTCGCCCGATTGAATCGTTTTCGACACAACGGAAAAATAGCTCATATCGCCCATGCCGCCGGCAAGAAAGTATAGTAATAAAGCGGCAAATATCATAACGACGCTTAGATTTGGATGGTGTTGATACACGCCAAACAGGACCGCCGCTACAGCCAATAGACTCGCTGCGCGAACGAGAACGGCAAAGATCAAAAATTGTTTTTTCTTCGGGGATTGCCCGATACGATTGATTAAAAAAAGTTGCGGCGTTATAGCGCCGATACGGTAAATCGACAAGAGTAAACCGCTTAAGAGCGTGGATCCGGTTAACGTGTATATCAGGGCGGTTTGGATGGTATTGATTTGGGTGAAAGCCTTCGATACCTGTAAGAAAACGCCGTGCCAGACAAGAGCCCCGAAATTTCGTCTGTGTTGTATTGGTGCACTCATACCAACGATTTTAAGTTTCGGTTTATCGTTCCACTTTGATGTTTGGATGCAAAAAGTCGCGAAAAAATACAAACACTTAAAATTTCAAATTTTTTTTGAGAAACTAAAGAATTATCATAATAAAGACGAACATCTGAAATAACAAAAATGCCAATATACGATTTTAAAAGGTTCCGAAAGCAGATATGAATAATCCGAATTCAGCTACCGGCCAAACAAATGTTGAAGCTAACCATAATGGCTACGAATTAAGCGCAGAAGAAATTCAACGCCTCAAAGAAAATAATCTCTACCACCTGTTCGAACGATTTAAACAACAACAACAAAAACTGGAGCAACAGAACAGACGCCTGGAAGAAGCGTTTAATAAAATCCAGACCGATCTGCTGGCTGCGCGCGACGCCCAGCTCAATCTTCTGCCTAAAGATTTGATCGGCGTACCGGAAATTGAATTCAGCGCCCGCTTTCATCCCTCGCAGTATGTTTCGGGCGATATCTATAATATTTTTCGCCTCGACGAACAACATATCGGTGTTTACCATATCGACATTTCAGGGCACGGCGTTCCCGCTGCATTGTTCAGCGTCAGTCTGTCCCAACTGCTCAATACATCGATTTCCAGCCGCAATCTGCTAAAGGAGCCGATCACCGTCCCTCCGTTTTATCGCATCAATCCTCCGGATAAAGTCGTCTCTATCTTGAATGAAGATAATACCCTCGAGCGCTATGGCATCTACTATACTATGATCTATATGATCATCAATACCAAAACCTTACATATCCGGTATATAAGGGCCGGCCATAATCCGCCGGTCGTGATCCGTGAAAACGGCGACCTCGAAATCAATAAGGCCGGCGGCTTGCCCGTCGGGTGTGATTTCGAACGGGACGATGAAGTGATCGAGTTGAATTTATCACCCGGGGATCGGATCTATTTATATTCCGACGGCATTATCGAAGCGATGAATAAAAAAGAAGAACTTTTCACACTGGAACGTATGACGCATGTATTACAAGAGAACAGACATCGTTCCCTGGAAGATGGACTTGGTAAGCTCATCGATGAAGTAAAAACATTCACAGCTACGGACGCCTTTGAAGATGATATCTCGATCATTGGCATCGATTGTACGTCCAATGTTAAATAATACTATTTTCCTGTAACGCTTTGAATTCCCGGATAAAACCGGGGGTAAAAATATTATCCTGCATCATACGTCTTATTTCGAACAAGCTCCAGAAACGCCCCGTTTCGATTTCTTCGGGATTGAGCTTAAAGGGACCGTCGTGTTTCAGAACAAACACATAGACCAATTCACGTTCATTGCCGTGACTGATAATGTATCGGAATATCGGCTTTAATGATTCCACCTGTATGTTGAGCTCTTCCATTGCTTCCCTGGCAAGTGCCTGTTGCAACGATTCCCCGCTGCGTACATGCCCTGCAACGGCCGTATCCCAGTAACCGGGATATAAATATTTGTTTGCGGCTCGTTTTTGCAGATATAACCGACCGTTCCTGCTGATAATATGCATCGCTACGGTAGGGTGTAACAGACTGGGAGCCGAATGGGCGCGAGAACGGGTCGCTTTTCCGATGATTCGACCCTCTTCATTGACAATATCAAACATTTCTTCCGTATTTTCGCTGCTGCAGCGATTTGTCGGGGACGGTTTTCGTATCCATTTGAAGTAGAGGTACTGACCGACAATAATGATACCGAGTATTATATAAAACAAGCCTCCGGATATAAACGCCCAAACTTCTTTGCTCCAAAAAAAGGCGGAAAAAACAATAAGCAGCGTATGCACGGCGATTACGACAAACAGCATGCGGCTCAACTGCTTCATCAAACGAACCTGCTCGGGCGGAAGCTTGGCATCCCCCAGAAAACGACGGCTCATGTTTATTAAAATCGGTCTGGACGAAAACGCGTGAATGCCGAGAATCACTACCAAAATCATCTCGATTAAAGCGGGCTTCAATTTGAAGAACAGATCATCGTGTAAAGTGATCGAGATGCCGCCCAAAACAATGATCAATAAAGTGTCCAGTAATATCATTTTTTCAATTCGGCGAAAGCGGATCAAGTGGTATATAAAATAGACGGAGCCGGCGGCGACAGCTACCATCAAACCAATTTCGGTACCGAAGAAGGCATCTGCAAAAATGAAAACAAAGATTGGAACAAAACCGATGGCAAAATTTTTTAAGATTTGGTTCCGGTTTAGCAGACTCGATGTATTGGTCTGGAGGCGTTTTTTTCGATCGTTTGAAGGTTGCACTTTAACGTTAAATCTCCTCAATCTCTGTTATCAGACGCAGAATTTAAAATAAAAAAAAGAATATTTTTGCCCAATTTTATTTCAGGCGGCCTGGCTTGATTCTTGGCCGGGCGGATCACCGTTTTCAACGTACGCCTCTGATATTATAAAAAACGGTTATACATCGGACTTTCAATGAGCAAGTATTAAGATTTTTCATAACAGATTCGACCGCTTCCAAAAACTTTGAAAAAACGGCCCCGGAACGCGGACACAGCGGTAAAAACCGGTATGAAACAACTTTAAATTTCATTTTGAATAAGTGTGAATAATGTTTTATATTCTTTAATCTATAATAATATATTTATAGAAAGCAGTAATACGATTCAATTCACTGAAAATTTGAACTGAATCAAGAAACGGGGATGCAGATTGAAAATAGACGTAAAAGACTTAAAAAACCGCGTACCCGATATTATCTTTAAACAGGGAATGGAATATTTTAAAGATGGTCGGGTAAAAATCAAACAATGGGATAACCTCAGCATAACCGCCACCGTTCAGGGCACTTATCCATATCTGGTTCGGCTCATGGCGGATGAACGTTCATTCGACGCCACCTGCACCTGCCCCTACAACTATATTTGCAAGCATGCGGTGGCAGCGGCATTAAAGGTAATTGACGAACAGCGAAGCCGTGAAGAAGACGATAGCAAAGAAATCGGTAATTGGCGCGAATATTTTGATAAGCTCATCACCATCCAACAGGTGGACAGTGATTTTTCTCAGGAAGTACGTTGGAAGTTGCTCTACATCATCCATATTCTCGAGAACTACTGGAATATAAAACCCGTAAAAGTATATATGAAAAAAGACGGCACCTATGGCCGTATACAGGAACCGTCGTTTAATGAACTGTCCGAACAGAATGTCTTCCGAACATCGGGCGACTTAATCGCTATCTCCTACCTTGAGCGCATCCAATCGCAGCAATCTTCGGTCTATTATCGCGGACGTCTGGAAACCAGCTACCTTAATTTCGGATTGGACGCCGGACAATTGTTTAATCTGCTCCGGACCAGCGAGCTACACATTAAAAATGAAGACGGCAGTATCGGAACGCGCATTCGTTTCGGACGCAAGCCCTGGAAACTGGTTTTCAAGCTGATTGAACGTGAAGATCATTATATTTTCCAACCTTATTTTTCGCGGGATGATGAAGAACTGCCCATCACGCGGGAAACCAAAATATTAACGACCAATCCTATCTGGTTCTATCGAGACGGAAAACTGCATTACAGCAATTTTCCGCTACGATATTCCTATATAAAATCCTTTATTGACGAAAATTCCGACATCATGGTCAATAAAGAAGAGTATCAGACCTTCATTTCGGATTATCTCGCGAAACTGCCTATTTTTCCGTATGTGGAATTTCCGCCGGATATCGCCGTCAAAGAAATCACCGAAATTTCCGGCAAACGATTATACATCGAAGAGATGGACGATCAATTGGTGGTTTCACTCTCCATCCTTTATGACGATATAGAAATTCCGTTCAGTCAAGCCAATGATCAACCTTTGCATTACGATACGAAATCTAAAGAGATTATGCGTGTACACCGTGATCGCGAGGCTGAAAACGCCATCCGTTTCCGTATTTTGCAAAGCAATATCCTCGAAGATACGCCTGGACTTTTTTACGCCACATTTGAGGAAGCGCTGGATTGGCTCTTCGATGAATTGCCAAAACTGGCGGAAGAAGGTTTCGAGATCATGGGCGAAGAAAACTTGGTGCGTTTCAAGGTAAAACGCGCCAAAGCCAATTTTGATGTAAATATTTCTTCCGAGACGGACTGGTTCGACATCGAGATGACGCTGGAGTTCGACGGCGTTCCGGTAAGCCTGGAAGAATTAAAACGGGCCTTACGAAAAAATAAAAAATTTGTAAAACTGCGCGACGGCAGTATTGCACGTTTACCGCAAAAGCTAATCGAAAAGTTCAATTATATCCTTAATTTCGGTAAGGTTGAGGATGACAGCGTTCGTTTTGCAAATCATCATCTTACTTTTATCGATCGTCTGCTTGCCGATGCGGACCAGAAAAAAATGGATTCATTAAGCCAGGAAAAACTGGGCAAACTGGAAACATTTGAAACGATCGAAAATTATCCCCTGCCCGGTAATTTCAGGGGCAATCTTCGCGATTACCAGCGAGCGGGTTTCGACTGGATGAATTTCCTTAAGGATTTCTCGTTCGGCGGTATTCTTGCGGATGACATGGGACTGGGAAAAACCATACAGGCCTTGATCATGCTTCAAAGCGAAATCAATCAAGATCAAAAATCATCAAACCTGATTGTAGCGCCGACGTCGGTTATTTTTAACTGGGTGCGTGAAATCGAAAAATTTACACCGCAGATCAAATATCTGGTGCATTACGGAACCCGGCGTTCCAAAGATATTCGACGTATGCGCCGCTATCCGCTGGTATTGACCACCTACGGGCACTTAAGACGCGACATCAATTTCCTGAAGGAAATCAATTTTAATTACGCCATTCTCGATGAATCGCAAAACGTCAAAAATCCGGGCTCGGAAACATCAAAAGCCGTACGGTTAATCAACGCTAAAAATCGACTGGCGCTGACCGGTACGCCTGTCGAAAACAACACAATGGATCTGTGGTCCCAGTTTGCATTTATCAATCCCGGTCTGCTTGGAGAGCAGGCCTTTTTCAGAGATAACTTCATGAAACCGATTGAAAAGGAACAGAATGTTCAGGTGGCCACGGAATTAAAAAAACTTATTTTCCCCTTCATTCTCAGACGAACTAAGGAGGACGTCGCCAAGGAACTACCGGAGAAGGTCGAAAATATTGTGTATTCTCCCATGTCGGAAGAACAGCAAAAATTATATAATAATTGGCGACACAGTTATCGCGATCATATTCAAAAGGAGATCGAAAACAAAGGGTTGGATAAATCCAAGTTCAAGGTTTTGGAAGGATTAACGCGCCTCCGTCAGATTGCATGTCATCCGGAATTGGTGGAAAGCCGCTACGTGGATAATGTGGGCAAATTTGAAGCGTTGATCGAGATGGTGGAAGAGATCATTTCGGAAAAACATAAAGTTTTGATCTTCAGCCAGTTTGTAAAAATGCTCCATATTATAAGGCGTCATCTGGACGGTAACAACATCCCTTATTCTTATCTGGACGGCACCACCAAAGATCGTGAAACGCCGGTAAACGAATTCCAGGAAAATGATGATATCCGTATATTCCTTATAAGTCTGAAAGCCGGCGGTACGGGATTGAATTTAACCGCCGCCGATTATGTTGTCCATTACGATCCATGGTGGAACCCTGCCGTCGAGATGCAGGCTACCGACCGTGCTTACCGCATTGGCCAGACGCGCAAGGTTTTTGCTTATAAGCTGATATCGAAGGATAGCGTGGAAGAAAAAATTGTAAGGCTTCAGAATAAAAAACGTGATTTGGTGGACTCTTTGATTACAACCGAAGAAGCGTTCTTCAAGAGTCTGAGCAAAGAGGACATCCTAGATCTATTCGAATAAGGCGGCGCTTGCGCTGCCTTATTCCCTGCTATCTTTACTCCAATTCCTCGAAGTCAGCATCCTCAACATTACGATCCCGTTTACCATTTCGATCACCGCGTTCACTGCCCTTGCCTTTTACATGGGCGTTGTGTTCGGGCCTCTTTAACATCGGTTTAATTATTTGGTAAATCAAAAATCCCAACAATATTAAAAAAAATATTCTTAATAAACCCATCTGTATCAAACCTATTTTTTTTGTGGTACATAATACCGTGTGCCGGATTGATGTTGATTAATTTCCCACAAAATATCCTGGTAATCATTCTGGGAATGTTCGAAATCCATTTCATCGGTATGGATGACCAGCAACGGCGTCTTGCTGTAATGGAAGAAGTAATTGTTGTATAACTCGTTTAAATCGTTGATATAATCATAGGCGATATTCTTTTCGAAACGACGGCCCCGTCTTCGGATATTACTCATGAGATGGTCGGTTGTCGCCTGGAGGTAAATCACCAGATCCGGCCGTACGATTTGTTTTTCCATCAAACGTGCAATGCCATCGTAAAGTTTCATCTCCTTATCGCTGAGATTGAGGGTTGCAAAGATACGATCTTTGTCAAAAATATAATCGCTGACGATGCGCTGATGGAAAATATCCAGTTGTTGTAACTCCTGATTTTGGCGAAATCGGCTGAGAAGAAAAAATATTTGCGTCTGAAATGCATAGCGGTGCGGATCGTCGTAAAATTCCTCCAGAAAGGGATTTTTCTCGAATTCTTCCAGCACCAATCGCGCGCCAATTGTTTTAGACAACATATCGGCCAGCGTGGTTTTCCCTGCGCCTATAACCCCCTCGATTGCAATAAAGCGAAACTGATCGATCGACATTGCTACCACTGCTCTTTAAATCGGTTTACGGTTGATGTATCAGGACAATCCCTGATCAATTGCTCGACAGTACGTTGATATTTGTCATGATAGTCCGGAGCGATTTCCTGTAACGGAAGCAATACAAACCTTCTCACGCTCAATTCACGGTGGGGGATGGTTAAAATAGAACTTTCGTATGGTGCATCATTCCAATCAGCGATATCAATATCGATGATGCGGGGCCCCCAGCGTCGGCTCATTTTTCTACCCATGCGGCATTCAATTATCTTTAACTTCCGGAGGAGACGTAAAGGATGCAACGCAATGGCCATTTCTACGAGTACATTTAAAAAGTCGGGCTGATCCTTATAGCCATACGCCTTGCTCTCATAAATTGAAGATTTGCGAATGAATTCACCAATTGGTTCGAGGTAACCTACAGCGGTTTTTAATTGCCAAAACCGATCGCCCATATTTGATCCGAGAGCAAGGTAATAGCGCATCAGTTTTCCCGATATATTTCCACTTCCACATGATCCAATAAACCGTGCAGGGGCACATGCGGTTTGCGAACTTTAATTAAGACATTTTCGATACCATTTAATTCTAAAATACGTTCGGCTATGCGCTCCGCAACGGTTTCAATCAATTTAAATTTATAATTTTCGAAGGTGTCCTTCGCGATGCGGTAAATGGCCCGATAATCCATGGTTTGTTTTAAATCATCTTTTAAAGCCGGCGGCTTCAGATCGCAGCGCACCTCGATGTCGACTTCAAATTTCTGTCCAAGCTCACGCTCTGCTTCATAAAAACCGTGATGTGCATAAAAAATCATATTTTTTAATCGAATACAATCCAGATAATGCTCGTCCATGTTGTCCCCGGTTTCGTTTGTCGTGCGCGGATCGGTTATCCCCCAGACAAGTTTTATTAAAACTCCGGCGCCGAGTATCGTACGATATTTTAAAGCCGTCCGTCGTTATTTTGAAATTGGAAATTCAGCAAAATTTAAAAATTACGGATAAGGATACAGAGAAGCAACAAAAAGGCAATAATAGGAGAGTGTTTTAAGGCAGGGCTGCAATGAATCGTTCGATGATTAACGGAGCTGTAACAAAAAAAGCGGGACCGCTATAACGCAATCCCGCTTTAATGGTTTTCGCGATCGGATTAATACATTCCGCCCATACCTCCGGGAGGTGCAGCAGCCGGTTGCTGATTCTCTTCTTCTTTCTCGCTGACTAATGCTTCGGTCATCAAGAGCAATCCGGCAACGGATGAAGCGTTTTCAAGCGCGCTTCGTGTTACCTTGGTGGGATCAATAACGCCGGCTTCCAGCAGGTCTTCGTATTTTTCGGTCTGGGCGTTGAAACCGTAGGCGTCTTTACCATCAAGGACTTTATTGACGATCACGGAGCCTTCCAATCCGGCGTTTTCCACAATTCGGCGAATGGGCTCTTCCAGAGCGCGGCGGACAATTTCAACCCCGATCTGCATATCTTCATCTTCAAGTTTCAAGTCTTCGAGTACTTTGATGGAACGCAGCAGGGCGATACCACCGCCGGGAACAATGCCCTCTTCAACCGCTGCCCTTGTTGCATGTAAGGCATCTTCAACACGGGCTTTCTTTTCTTTCATTTCTACTTCCGTAGCCGCGCCAATGTTGATGACAGCAACACCGCCTGCCAATTTTGCCAGACGTTCCTGCAGCTTTTCTTTATCATAGTCGCTTGTGGTGGCATCAATTTGGGTTTTGATCTGATTCACGCGGGCTTTAATATCGTCTGTCGAGCCAGCTCCTTCAACAATCGTTGTATTTTCTTTATCGATACTCACGCGTTTGGCATGGCCCAAATCATCCAGAGTGGCGTTTTCCAGCTTAAAGCCCGTCTCTTCCGATATGACGCGACCGCCCGTCAGTATGGCAATATCTTCCAGCATTGCTTTACGACGATCGCCGAATCCCGGTGCTTTTACCGCAGCCACGCGAAGTGTACCGCGCAGTTTGTTCACAACCAGCGTTGCCAACGCTTCACCTTCGATGTCTTCCGCAATGATCAGGAGCGGTTTGCCCTGTTGCGATACTTTTTCCAACACCGGCAGCAGGTCTTTCATAGCGCTGATTTTTTTGTCATAAATCAGGATAGCGGCGTCTTCGAGTACGGCTTCCATCGCCTCGGAATCGGTTACAAAATAAGGCGAGACGTAGCCGCGGTCGAACTGCATACCTTCCACAACTTCCAGATGCGTTTCGATAGACTTGGCTTCTTCAACGGTTATTACGCCGTCTTTTCCAACCTTATCCATGGCGTCTGCGATGAGCTCGCCGATCGTTTCATCGCTGTTGGCCGAAATCGTGCCAACCTGAGCGATCTCTTTCTTGCCGGAAACTTCTCTGGACATGTTTTTTAAGTTTTCAACCACTTTTCGGGTCGCTTCTTCAATTCCGCGTTTGAGCGCAGCGGGATTAGCGCCTGCGGTCACGTTTTTCAAACCCTGTGTAAAAATGGACTGGGCCAGAACAGTGGCCGTGGTCGTGCCGTCGCCGGCCACATCGCTGGTCTTTGAAGCCACTTCTTTGACCATTTGGGCGCCCATATTCTCGAACTCATCTTCGAGCTCGATTTCTTTAGCTACCGTAACGCCGTCTTTTGTTACCGTCGGTGCGCCGAATTTTTTATCGATAACCACATTGCGCCCTTTTGGTCCCAAAGTAACGCTCACCGCTTTCGAAAGTGCATCAATTCCGTTTTTGAGACTCGTAAGCGCGTCAGAATCAAATTTAAGAATCTTAGCTCCCATTTAAACCTCCATCTTTAGTTGTTATTTGATCGAACCTTTAGTCGTTTAACTTAGATCATTTTTATATCAAAAAGTTACAAGCTTGCACATTATTAATCGATTAACTTACTGTAATTCGTTATGTTAACCTATTAGCACTCTTGCCAAACGAGTGCTAATATATAAAGTTCGCACTCATTTTTCAAGATTGTAGATAAAAAAAATTGTGTGATTTTCTTGATGTGTAATTTTGATTTTCATACATTTTATGTTTGTATAAAATGGCTTCGAAAGCTTTACGATGAATCCGATCCCAAAGTAACCTTGCCCGGAAGGATTGTTTATGAAAGCCCTGATTACCAGCGGCGGAAGAGGAACGCGCCTTCGCCCCCTCACACACACCCAAAATAAACATCTCATCCCCATTGCTAACAAACCCATCCTTCACTATGCCATCGAATACTGTATCGAAGCCGGTATCACCGATATCGGGATCGTTTACAGCAAAGGATCGGACGCCGTACGGCATGCGATTGGAAAGGGGGAGCGCTGGGGGGTTAACATATCCTACATTGCCCAGGAAGCGCCGCTCGGCCTGGCGCACGTCATAAAAATTTCTCAGGAATTCATCGGCGATGAACCCTTCGTGTTTTATCTCGGCGACAATATGGTCGTTGGCGGTTTAAAAAAGTTTATCGATGCTTATAATCAAAGTAACAGCAATTGTCATCTTACGCTGGCCCGCGTGAAGGATCCGCAACGATTCGGGGTGCCGGAGATCATCGACGGCCGCATTGTCCGAATCGAAGAAAAGCCCGCTCAGCCCAAAAGTGATCTCGCTGTTGCAGGAATCTACATTTACGACAAACATATTTTCGAAGCGGTTAATAATATCGACTACTCAAGCAGAGGCGAGCTTGAAATTTCCGATGCCCACCAATATTTGCTGGACCATGGTTATCATATTTCATATTCCGAAATAACGGGCTGGTGGAAGGATACGGGCAAACCATATGATTTGCTGGAAGCCAACCGCCTCGTACTCGATAACATTTCGCCCGATATTCAGGGCGATATCGACGACGACAGTCTGGTAACCGGCGATGTGCAATTGGCAAAGGGTGCAAAAGTGATCAATTCCACCATACGCGGCCCGGCGGTAATAGGGGAAAATACTGTCATCGAAAATTGTTACATCGGGCCGTTCACGGCGATTTATGAAGATTGTCATATCCGAAACAGCGAGGTGGAATTTAGCATTTTACTCTCCGAATGCAAAGTACTGGATGTGGATATCCGTATTGAACACAGCCTGCTGGGAAACGATGTGGAGATCATTAAATCCCAGGGAAAACCGGCCACCCATCGGTTTCTCATCGGCGACCAAAGTCGGGTTGAACTATTATAACCATTATCTAAAATCTTGGGAGTTGATCATGTCCTATCAAAATCTAAGCTATGAAACAGACCATAATATCGCCATAATCACTATTAACCGTCCCCAAAAAATGAACGCCCTCAATAAACATACGGTTGAAGAACTGGAAACCTTGTTAACGGATATCCAAAATAACGATGATATCGGCGGTATTTTAATAACGGGGGCCGGTGATAAGGCTTTCGTGGCGGGCGCCGATATTGGCGAAATTCGCGAACTGGATTCCAAAAGCGGTCGTTCGTTTGCGGAGAAAGGTCAACAGGTTTTTAACATAATAGAGAATATGCACAAACCCGTCATTGCTCTGGTAAACGGATACGCCCTCGGCGGTGGATGCGAGCTTGCAATGGCCTGCCACTTGCGGATCGCATCCGAGAAGGCCATTTTTGGCCAGCCGGAAATCAATCTCGGCATAATCCCCGGTTACGGGGGCACACAAAGGCTTCCCCGCATTATCGGGAAAACCCGGGCTCTGGAATTTTTATTAACGGCTAATATGATCGATGCAGAAAAGGCATTCAACATGGGGCTGGCTAATAAAGTTGTCGCTCCGCAACAGTTAATGGAAGAAGGCAAGTTCTGGCTCAAACGTATTCTTGCAAAAGCGCCCCTCGGCATACGCGCCATTCTGGAATCCGTACAGAAAGGATTGCAAACCGATATGGCGGGCGGGCTGGAAATAGAAGCCGAACTGTTCGGAAACATCTGTGGATCGGAAGATATGCGCGAAGGAACCGATGCTTTTTTAAACAAACACGATCCGCACTTTAAAGGCAAATAATGTACCGAACCACCTCTTTGAATGCCCTTATTTTTAACATGACGGATTGGTCGCCCCGTTATCTTAAGTTGTGCCTGGAAAACAAGCACTGCACCGCGACAGTTGCTTCAAAAGCGGAAACGTTCATAAACAGCTTGCGAGAACATTCCTTCGAACTACTCTTTATTATTTGTGATAAAAATTGCGCCCGTGTTGATGAGCTTTTAATGCAACGCCATGAGCACTTCCATATTTCCTGTGGTTTTAAACCCACCCATATTGAATCGTCGTTTGCCTTCGATGTCGAGTTGGAACCGACGCTCCTTAATGATGAGGGTTCTCTGGAAAGGCTGATCAAAACACTCGCCGCGCTTGCCCGAAAATTAAAACTGCAATCGGAACTCTCTTCACTCTTGCTGCACGACATGCGTTCCCCTACCCAAAGTTTGATTTCGTACATGGAGTTGCTGCAACAAGAAGTGTTCGGAGAATTAAACGAGGGGCAGAAACGCATTCTGAACAATGCCATGAATCTTGGCGATAATTTGATTAAGCTGCTCGAGTCGCTCAGCTTAACGTTTCAGTTCGAACAGAAACAATTTCAATTGCACCTCAAACCGGAACCGCCGAGACAATTAATCAACCGAACCCTAAAAATGGTATGGAGTCAGGCGGACAAAAAGAATATAAAATTAGTGCCCAATATTCCATCGGAATTGCCCGATATTTCAGTGGACGTTGGGTCGATGGAACGCGTAATCGTCAATATCCTTAGCAATGCGATCAACTACACGCCGGAGCGCGGAACCATTCATGTAATTGTGCATCCAATCAAACACGGCAATCAAAGACGTTTTCTCCAGTTCCGCGTCAGCGACTCCGGTCCCGGAATACCAAATCATCTCATCAATGATATTTTTCAACGATACTTTCGATTGCAAGACACGGCCCATCTTCAAAAAGGGCAGGGATTGGGTTTATATATCGCACGATTGATTTTGGAGGCCCACGGGGGGCACATTGGTGCATATAACAACCGTGAAGGCGGATCGACCTTCTATTTTGATCTGCCGCTGGCATGATTAGATTCGGTTACGTGTTCTTCAGGAAAGGATTTATCTCCGGAATAATTTGGATCGAACCTGCATTGAACCCGCTTTTGACCATACCGATCCTAAGGAATAAAGTTTGATGTTTGGGTTCGAGCCGATAAACCTTAACGATTGCACGACAAATAACGGAATTGGTAATGAAACAGTTGAAGCATATAGAGCGCATTATTTTCGATGCCGACGATACCCTGTGGGAAAATAATATTCACTACGTGCAGGCGGCTAATGATTTTTTCGATCTTTTAACTGATCGCGGCATCCGAAGGGATGACGTTGAACAGGCTTTTGATGCTCTTGAACTTCAAGTTGTCAGAGAACGCGGTTATGGCAGCCACAACTTTGTTTATATTTTGGAAACACTCTACGAGCGCTTTAACCGTGAACTGGACCATAAAATTGATGCAGAAAAATTCGAAATCATTATCGAACGCTTTAAAGATCATCCCCTCCGGAAACCCGCCCTGTTTAGCGGCGTTCCCGAAACATTGCAACAATTGAGTCGGCGCTTTCAACTTTATATTCTAACAAAGGGCGCCTATCAGGAACAAAAAGGCAAAATTTTACGCTCCGGTCTGCAGTATTATGTTCAGGATTTTTTTATAGTAGCTGAGAAAAGCGATGAAATCTATCAGAATATTTTGAAGCAAAACAATTGGAGGGCAGACGAAAGCTGTATGGTTGGCAACAGTCCCAAATCCGATATCAATCCCGCCCTGCGCTGTGGGATGTTCGCCGTTCATATCCCATACAAGGACACCTGGAAACTGGATGACGAACCGGTATTATCGCAGAACGGCAGGTTAATCACCATTGATGATTTCAGGCAGTTAAATGAGCTATTTCTGCCCGCAAGCTCCAGTTAAACACAAAAACTATTCATAGATTAACTCGGCGTTGATCACATCACCGAGCACTTTACCATCCGGGCTGATATGTACTTTTACCGATACGTTTTTGCCTTTGTTACGTACATCTCCTTTCACCACACTGCCATCGGAAATATAAATATCGATACGCCGCTTATCTTCATTAAATTTGCTCTTGTCATCAATAATGATATCCTTTTCGACCGTGGATTTGTTTCGGAGTGCAATATCGCCATTAATGGTGCTAACGTTTTGCTTGAGGAGTGTTCCGAAAAGGGTAATGTCGCCGTTCACTGACGTTATATCCCCCTCAATCGTTGTTAAACCGTTACTTTCGATATCGCCGTTAACCGATGTTATGTCGTTGATAATGCGCGTGTTTCGTCCGATACGAATTTCGCCGTTAACCGTTGTGATACTCTCCACGATACTGCTGTCGCCGACCTCAATATGGCCGTTAACAGCGCGACAATCTCCGTACACATTGCAATTGTTTCCGATAATGATTGCGCCATTGACGGAATTTAAATCGCCCTGGCGGGTTTCTCCGTCGTGTATGACGATCGATTCATTCACACTCGCCGTGCAGGCAATCATAAACGCCATCGTCGGAACGATAAATGTTCTTAGCATAACATTCTCCTTACATGGTCTTTGCGGCATTGTACAATAATACCACAAATTGAGCTCTTCCGTTCGCTTTTACTGCTGAAATACGTTTTTTTTCTTCTTTAGTTGCTTTGTGAATGCTTTTGTGGCTGTACAAATTTTTGAAAATATAACACACATTACAAGAAAAATTTAACGGAACTTGCCATTTCGCCTTTTTTTCTCAAACATAAAATAAAAAATCTAAAATTTATTTGTGAAAAAAAATTCAAAGGCTTATATTTTACCCATATAGTAATACATTACCAATAAGGTTATATTTAACTATGACCGTTTTGATTAAACGTGAGTACGACTACGCCATCCGAATTTGTGTGTTTTTGTCGGACGCTTACGGCGGCAAGCCCATTGCTCTCTCAAAGATCGCCAAACAATTATCACTCACCCGCCCTTTCGCTTCGAAAATCGTGCATCAATTACGAAAAAAAGAAATCATCGGAAGCATACAGGGTAAGCTGGGTGGTATATTTTTAAAAGTCGATCCCGCAAAACTTTCCGTTATGGATGTTCTGGAAGCCATGGATTTTAACTCCACTTTAAATGAATGCATCGGTAATCATAACATCTGCCCTTTTATCGGTGTTTGTGATATTCATGCCTTTTTCAAAGAACAGGAAGAGCAGCTCTTCGGGCGTTTCCGGGAAAAACCCATTGCAGATTTTTCATTTAAGAATAAAAAAAACATTAATTTGATTGATGGAATCAATCAACGGCACGAATAATGGGATATTGAATACAATGCAACGGGTATCACCAATACATCGTTTCAGGATGATATTTACAAGCAACATTCCGGCGAAGATAAGGCCTTCAAATTCAACAAACACATCTTACAGGCATCAACCGTATAACGAAAGGAGGCATTGATGGATGCGCTGCTTTTGGCAAGGTGGCAATTTGCCATTACTACAGTCTATCACTTTTTTTTCGTACCATTAACCCTCGGCCTTTCGATTTATGTAGCCATTTTGGAAACCGCTTATGTGCGAACGGGCAAAGAAGTTTACAAACGAATGACCAAGTTTTGGGGCAAGCTCTTTTTGATCAACTTTGCCATGGGCGTGGTAACCGGTATCGTTTTGGAGTTTCAATTCGGGATGAACTGGTCCGAATATTCCCGATTTGTTGGCGATATATTCGGGGCGCCTCTTGCTATCGAAGCGCTGCTCGCCTTTTTTCTGGAATCCACGTTTTTGGGTATCTGGATTTTCGGCTGGGAGCGCCTTTCGAAACGTCTGCACGCAGCCACGATCTGGCTGGTCGCAATCGGCTCCAATCTCTCGGCGTTATGGATATTGATCGCCAATTCCTTTATGCAACAACCCATGGGTCATAAATTAATCACCGACGCTTCCGGCGAGGTCATACGAGCCGAAATGACCGATTTCTGGGCGCTCGTCTTTAATCCGCACGTCTGGGTACAATTCCCTCACGTGATTACTTCCGGCATTGCGACGGCGGGCTTTTTTGTTATCGGTATTAGCGCTTACCACGTGTTTCGTAAAAGCCCGGATCAGGATGCGTATCGCAAATCGCTCACCGGCGGCGCGGTTTACGGATTCATCGGCGTATTGCTTGCCATGCTGGTCGGACACAATCAAATGCAACATATGGTGGATGCTCAACCAATGAAGGTTGCCGCAGCCGAGGCTTTATGGGAGAGCGAGGATCCCGCAAGTCTATCTTTATTCACCGTAGGCGACGAAGCCGAACGCAAAGATATTTTTGCCATTCGCGTGCCCCGTCTCCTCTCCATTTTATCTTATAATTCAATGGATGGCAAAGTACAAGGAATTCGTAACTTACAGTCCGAATACGAACAAAAATACGGGCCCGGCAATTACGTACCGCCGGTGGCCATCTCATATTGGTCCTTTAGAATTATGGTCGGCGCTGGCGTCGTTATGCTTCTCATATCACTGTATTTAATATTCCTTGTTTTAAAAGATCGATATGACTATAAACAATGGTTTGTGAAGTTGTTATTACTCTCAATTGCTCTTCCGTATCTCGCCAATTCAACGGGCTGGATATTGGCGGAGGTCGGAAGACAACCCTGGATTGTTTTCGGTTTGTTGAAGACCAAAGACGCTGTTTCCCCCGAAGCGGCGGTCAGCGCTGGTGAAGTACTTTTCTCGTTGATCATTTACGCGCTTATCTATGGCGTTTTAATGGTGGCTGATGTTTACTTGTTAAAAAAGTACGCTATTGCAGGCACCAGCGAACAAGATGAAGAAGAATAACAAGACGGGAGGAAAACAATGGAACTCAATACATTATGGTTTATATTGATCGCCGTTTTATTTACAGGCTTCTTCTTTCTGGAAGGCTTTGACTACGGTGTGGGTATTCTGTTACCCTTTATTGCCAAAGACGATCGTTCTCGACGTGCGGTAATTAACACCATCGGTACCTTTTGGGATGGCAATGAAGTTTGGTTGATTACGGCCGGAGGCGCCATGTTTGCCGCATTTCCCAACTGGTATGCGACCATGTTCAGCGGCTTCTACCTCGCACTGGTTTTAATGCTTTTAGCATTAATTGTACGCGGCGTGGCGTTTGAATTCCGGAGCAAAGATAAAAATCCCCGCTGGCGAAACTGGTGGGATTGGATGATCTTCGTAGGCAGCTTTATCCCCGCCCTTCTCTGGGGCATTGCCATGGCTAACTTGATTCGCGGCGTACCGATAGATCAAAACATGACATACGTGGGCGGTTTTTTCAATCTGCTAAATCCCTATGCCTTAATCGGAGGTTTGGCGACGCTCAGCGTTTTTACACTGCACGGTGCCATTTTCCTCAATCTGAAAACAACAGATGCATTAATGGAAAAGTCCAATCACTACGCCCGTAAAATGTGGTTACCCGCGGTGATCTTTTTGCTGGCGTTTGTCATCACCGGTTATTTTTCAACGGATATGTTCAGTCGGCTGGGCGTCAATCCGGGCGTCATTCCGATTTTCTCAGGCTTGGCCCTGATTGCCGTTATATTTCTGCTGCAACGCAAACTTTCGGGCTGGGCCTTTGTCATGACCGGTTTAACCATCGCCTTTTCGACCGCTACCATTTTTATGGGCTTATATCCCCGCGTTCTGGTATCATCCATTAACCCCGCTTATTCCCTAACCATAGATAACGCCGCTTCTTCGCCTTATACCCTTAAAATTATGAGCATCGTGGCGCTGATTTTTGTTCCCATAGTTTTGGCTTATCAGGGCTGGACTTATTGGGTGTTTCGCAAACGGGTAAGCGTGGACGGTTCTCTGGAATATTGATATCATTACGACCAATCAATACGATAATGCGGGAAGTATATCAAGCGATTCCCGCATTGTCTTTTGATATAATAATGACAACCGCTTAAACAGATGCCATGAATCTGGACAGACGCTTATTACAGTTACTCCGCGAAAAACGCCTGCCGTTTCTTCTGTCGATCCTATTCGGAGTATTCGGCGGAATAATGACCATAACACAGGCAGCATTTATAAGTAAAATTATAAATGAAGCTTTTTTACTTGCCACGCCCCTCAAAGGCGTTTTGGGCATCATTGCCGGCCTTATGCTGGCCAGCATTTTTCGTTTCATATTTAACTGGCTCAGCCACGAAGAAGGCAACCGGGTCGCCACAGACCTTAAAAAGAAGCTCCGCCTGCAATTGCTCCATCGCTTGAATCAGGCCGGACCTGCCTTTATTCAAACGCAACGCAGCGGCGAGTTATCCAATACCATCATGCACGGTATAGAAACCCTGGATACATATTTCAGCCGCTATATTCCTCAATTGTTTCTATCTACTCTGATACCGCTGTTCATTCTGATCGTCGTCTTTCCCATTGATCTCTTATCCGGTTTTGTTTTTCTGTTTACGGCGCCGCTTATTCCCGTTTTTATGATCTTAATCGGACATGCGGCCCAGGGTTTGACCCGTAAACAATGGAAGACGCTCAGTCGGATGAGCGCCCATTTCTTAGATGTTTTACAGGGTCTGGTTACCTTAAAATTATTGGGACGCAGTAAAGACAAAGCCGATGAGATCAAACGCATCAGCAACGCCTTTCGCAAAACAACCATGAACGTACTTAAAATTGCCTTTTTATCGGCGCTGGTGCTCGAAATGGCGGCCACTATCAGTACCGCCATTATTGCGGTTGAAATTGGTTTGCGTCTGATGTATGCGCGGATTCCCTTTGAGGAGGCTTTGTTCATACTCATTTTGGCGCCGGAATTCTACCAACCGTTGCGCGATCTCGGAGCGCGTTTTCACGCCGGCATGGAAGGCGCCAATGCGGCACAGCGCATATTCCGGATCTTCGAACGAACGGCGCCGTCGGTTTCAACGTCCGGCCAGCCACCCAAATCCGACGCCCCATCGACAATCAAATCGGAGCCGATCCTCTTTCATAACGTGACGTTGCGTTACGTTCAAAACCGGCATCTGCCGGCAATCGAAGAGGTAAACTTAAATTTAAAACCCCGAAACGTCACCGCACTGGTGGGCTCCACGGGATCGGGAAAATCAACCATTGCCCGTCTTCTACTAAAGTTTTTGGAACCCAGCGCCGGCGTCATCAACATTGGTAGCCAGAATTTGCAGGCGATCGATTCCGAATCATGGAGACGAATGATAAGCTGGGTGCCGCAGTCGCCCTATCTGTTCAACGCCTCCATTGCCGAAAATTTACGTCTGGCGGCGCCCGGCGCTTCCGATGAAACATTGATGCAAGCGGCCGACAAAGCGCATTTCGGAAACGTCATCCGGGAGCTTCCGGAAGGACTCCAAACGGCAATTGGCGAGCGTGGAACGCGTTTAAGCGGCGGTCAGGCGCAACGTTTGGCTTTGGCCCGTGCATTTCTGAAAGACTCGCCGCTATTAATTTTAGACGAACCCACTTCGAATCTCGATCCCTACTTAGAGGAACGCATACGCGAATCATTACAAAGCCTGATGGCCGGGAAGACCACGCTGTTTATCGCCCATCGCCTGGCTACCGTCACACAGGCCGATTACATATATGTTTTGGATAAAGGACGGATTATCGAACACGGCAACCATAATCATCTTATCAAAAAAGAGGGCGCCTATTTTCAGTTATTACGGGCGCACAAAGGCAACTTTTAATGACTATTTTATTGAGACTGGCCAGAGAGGCCGCACGCTATCGTAATTGGATGTTATTGTCCGCCCTGATGGGTTTTATAACCGTGGGCAGTAGTGTGGGCTTGTTAATGACCTCCGCTTATATCATATCCAAAGCGGCGCTGCATCCTTCTATTGCCGAGTTGCAAGTCGCCATTGTTGGTGTGCGATTTTTCGGAATCAGTCGCGGTATATTCCGCTATCTGGAACGGCTTCTCTCCCATGAAACGACGTTTCGCATTCTTAGTCATTTGCGCGTTTGGTTCTACAAATCCCTGGAGCCGCTTGCGCCCGCCCGCATTCTGCATTTTCGTAGTTCGGACTTATTTGCACGCATTCTGAACGATATCAACGAGCTCGAAAATTTATATACACGTGTGTTTGCTCCGCCGTTAATCAGCTTGTTAACGGTTCTGCTAATGTGGCCCCTTTTGGGCCTGTTTCACTGGAAATTCGCCATTTGTCTGTTTGTTTTCCATCTATGCGCCGGTATTGTCATACCCTTTTTTGTGTATCGATTGAGCAAAATTACGGGCAGGCAAATTGTGGAGATGCGCGCTCGCCTCAACACACACGTTATCGACGGGCTGCAGGGGCTTGGAGAGCTGATAGTGTTCGGCCGGGCGCGTTCCCATTTTGATCGTATGGCCGACATAAATGACAAACTTCAGAAAGCGCAACGGAAAATGGCCGTTCAGAGCAGTTTGTATGAAAATGCGATCGGTTTGTTGATGTTCACGGCCGTGACTGTCCTGTTTTTGCTGGCAATCCCTCTGGTGGAAACGGGTGAACTGAAGGGCGTGTATCTGGCAGTAATTGCACTTGGCATTATGGCTTCGTTCGAACCGTTTGCCGCCCTGCCGGGCGCTGCACAACACCTTGAAAGTAACGAACGCGCCGGCCGGCGTTTGTTTGAGATTATCGACGCCCAGCCTGCAGTTTCATTCAGCAAAGAACAACGACCGTTCCCCCGCTTCTTTGATATCAAAATCGAAGATCTCTCGTTTACCTACGATGGCCAATCCCGCCCCGCCGTTAAAGATATTGATATTCACGTTAAAGAGGGTGAGCGGATCGCTATTGTCGGTCCCAGCGGTGCTGGTAAGTCCACCCTAACGTCCCTGTTGTTACGCTTCTGGGATTACGACCGCGGTCGTATTTTAATAGGCGAACAGCCCTTGAACTATCTTAATGAAAGTCAACTCCGAAAGCTATTTGCTGTTGTAGCGCAGCATACCTATCTATTCGCCGGAACGTTTTACGATAATCTGTTGCATGCCAATCCCGATGCCAGTGCATCCGATATCGATACGGTGCTTCGCCAAATCCGGATGGATGATTTCGTCCGGTCGTTGCCCGACGGCATGGAAACCTGGATCGGGGAACAGGGTCTAACCATTAGCGGGGGGCAACGTCAGAGGCTGGCGGTGGGTCGCGCTCTTCTCAAACAGAGCCCGATCCTGTTGCTCGATGAACCGACTGCCAATCTGGATGCCATCACCGAACAATCCGTACTCGATCAGATTTGGCAACTCGAGCGCAATCGCACGATTATCCTGATTACCCATCGACTGCACGGACTTCATAACGTGGATCAAATCTATGTTATGCGCGAAGGTCGCATCATAGAGCGGGGTACGCATCAGCAGTTACTTGAAATGAACGGATTTTATCACGATATGTATCAATTACAGCAAAGCGGACCGCAAGCCGTATCCGATGTTTGGAAATACCTTTGATATCCGACAGATTGATTGCGATGGTGCATCCTGTTTATTTTTCTTCCATCGATATTTGTTTGGATGGGCTCACTTTTTTTACGTTATACAACGGCAGTTTAAATCGAAATTCGGTTCCCTCTCCAACCTTGCTTGATGCATGAATGATACTGTCGTGGGCTTCCACAATCTTTTTGGCGATAGCCAATCCGAGACCGCTTCCCCCGGAATCGCGTTTGCGGCTTTTTTCCACACGGTAAAACCGATTAAAGATAAATGGCAAATCTTCTTCCGGTATGCCGCTTCCCGTGTCGCGAATACTGATATCGATGCTTTCCTTATTGCGTTGAATACTGATCGTGATGCGTCCTCCTTCCGGTGTATAATGGAGCGCATTGTCAATCAGATTCGATAAAACCCGTTCGATCATGGCGATATCAGCAAAAACAAGCGGTAAACTGACCGGTAACTTGGTCATTAGGTGGATATGTTTCTTTTCAGCATGGGGCTGGAATTTGAGCACCACATCCTGGGCCAGTTCCGTAATCGAGAAAGGCTCGGCGGCGGGCTTCATTTGCATGGCGTCCAATTTGGACAGTTCGAACAGTTGTTGCACAAGTTTGTTCAAATTGGTGACGTTGTTCAGTATTGTTTTAAGGAAGGTGCGCCGACTCTCTTCGTCCAGTTTATCCTCTTTCATCAGAACCGTTTCGATATAGCCCTGCACCGAAGCCAGCGGCGAGCGGAGATCGTGCGAAATATTGGCAATCAGTTCTCTGCGGAGATAATCGTTCTTTTTTAACTCGTCCAGGGTTTTTTGAATGGTGTCGGCCATGTGATTGAAAGCACTGCCCAGTTCGCCGATCTCATCATTTGATCGTATGGGAACCCGTGTATCAAAGCGCCCTTCTTCAAATTGGCGAACAGTGGATGTAAAAGTGCGCAATCGCCGGGTTAAAAAGAAAAAGATGATCATACCGGTCACAGCCGCGGCCAGAAGGGTTATAATAAAAATACGCATGGTTGTGCTCAGAATATAGCTGCCGCGTATACCCTCCGAAGCCAGCTGAGAACGTGCGCTGCTTAGAACAACATAAATATAACCGTAAGTATCGCCGTACGGCATTTTGGCGGCAGAAAAAATGCGCGCGCGTTTGGGTGAACGCGGATCATCGCCGAAAATGGGCAGTCTGTGATAGGCTTCCTCTTCCAAAAAAGAAGCAATGGGCTGTAAACGAACCCTGTTTCTCTGTATTTCTTCTTCAGGCGCCGACTGCATAAGGATATTTCCTTTACGATCCAGGATATAAATATCCACGCGCGGGTTCATCACCATTAAATCGGACATTTTTTGTTTCATAACGGAATTATTGATGCTATCCGCCATGTCCGCTCTGCATCGATCGACAAGATCGGAGGCCAGGTTGTAATTGATCTTCTGACTGCTTTCGCACACATAATTAATCGATGATTGCAAAGAGATATAAATTTGTATCGCACCGAAAATAATAATGAGAAGCAAAAATATAATCGAAATTTTGCCATAGAGTGTTTTGAAAAATTGCTTCATGTTTTCAGTTCCTCAACCTCTGCAAATTGATAGCCAACGCCCCACACCGTTTTAATATAAACGGGATTTGAGGGATCGTTTTCAATTTTTGCACGCAATCGATTAATGTGGGAGTTTACCGTATGTTCATAACCGGTAAATTGATAACCCCAAACGATATTCAACAAATTTTCACGTGTATACGCTTTGCCGGGATTCGAAGCAAACAGGGTTAGCAGGTCGAATTCTTTAGCGGTCAATTCGATGGGCTGCCCTTTTAGAAGAACCTTGCGTTTCTCCGTAAAAATTTTTAATTCGCCAAAATCAAGCTCTTTGACCGTCTCTTCAGGATTGGTAGCTTCTCGCACCGCTTCCATTCTTCGTATAATGGATTTTACGCGCGCCACCAGCTCCCGGATACTAAAGGGTTTCGTCATATAATCATCAGCGCCTAACTCAAGTCCCAGAACCTTATCGACCTCTTCCGATTTCGCCGTTAACATAAGAATGGGTACGCTTTTGTTTTGATTCCTTATTTCTTTGCATACATCCAGTCCCGGCATTTTAGGCAACATCAAATCCAAAATGATGAGATCATAGTGGTTTTTCAACGCCTTTTGAAGTCCACGCTCGCCATCATAAGCGCGGTCCAGCTCCATATCCAAATCGCTTAAATGAATTTCAAGCAAATCCGCCAGCTCTTGATCGTCTTCAATTGCAAGTACTTTCTTATTCATTTTTCATCCTCGTTTATGCTTAGCTAACAATATAAATTTCACAAGTCGTTCATAAATCTATTACGTTTTTGTAATGAAGGGATTATCTGCTTTTCATCTCATTTTGACGTACGTTTTTACTTAACATTACATGAATATGCAATTTTACGCCGTTGTATTCCGTCAAGTCCGCAATTTCAGAGGACAAAGCTTCCGTCGGATCATTTAAGTTTTAATTTCCGGTACATCAACGGTCGGAGCTGTGTAAAATATAAGGTTTATGAATTCATTGAAGATATTTGATTGGTTCTGAACTTTGTCGTGGAAATTATGAACGCTATACAGTTCTACCATTAATCAGAGGCAAGCCTGGGTGAAGGAGATACGCCGTTTTTCAAAAAAAATAAAGGGGACTGTTGAGTTATCTTGTCCCCTTAATTCAATGAATGTTATTTAACAGCCTGAGCGCTGATGTTGATGTTTACTTCGTCGCTCACAACCAGACCGCCGTTATCCAGCGTCTGATTCCAGTTCACATTAAAATCTTTACGGTTGATGGTAGTTGAGGCTTCGATGCCGATACGGGTTTTTCCGTAAGGATCTTTAATTTTGCCTGTTAGCTCAAACGGCAATTCAATCTCTTTGGTTACATCACGGATCGTCAGATCTCCGATCGCCGTCAATTGATCGCCGCGTTTCTCAATACTTTTGGTCTTGAATGAAATAGTGGGATATTGTTCGGCATTGAAAAAATCGTCGCTGCGTAAATGCTTATCACGCTTTTCATTATCCGTATCAATACTCGCTGTTTGGATGGTTACATCGGCCTCCATGGCCATTGGATTTTGGTCATCATAGGTAATTTTCCCGGAAAAATCGTTGAATTTACCGTTCACCGTAGTGATAACCATGTGCTTTACGGAGAAGCCGATGTTCGTGTGCGCCTGATCAATAGTATACACATCGCCGGCAAACACCGTAAAAACGAAAGCTGTAATGGTAAGTACGAAACTTCTGCTGATCACTCGCAAGGTAAACCTCCTTTATTTGTTGTACATTTCAACATAAATTCTACTCTGAGAACATGATGATTTAAATAAATATTCCCATACATTAATTGTTGCTACATATAAATGAACTATGATCAAGCACGTAATTTATCCAATAAATGATTGACGGTTTGTATCTCCCTGTCTGTCAATTGATTGAGACGGTTACGCAGTAATTGCAATTCTTCATCCAATCGTTCGAGCTGCTTCAGGCCTTTCTGCGTTAAAACGATATCAACGGCCCGCCGGTCATCGGAACATATCCGCCGTTCGATATAACTCTTGGAACGCAATTTTTCAACCAGCCGCGAGGCATTCGACATTTTATCCAGCATTCGGTCTTTAAGTAGATTAACGGTCGCCGGTGTGGGATACTGTCCGCGCAGGATACGTAGAATATTGTATTGTTGTGAGGACAGTCCATACGATTTTAAGATTTGATTATGTTGATAATTCAACCAATTACCCGTGTACATAATGTTGACCACAAGGCGTTCAAAGGGGTCGCTATAGCCTTTTGTTTTAATTTCGTCTTCCAGTTTCATAAACAACTCCGTTTTGCAATTAATTGTTTGCACAATATATGTTACTACATCTATATTGTCAAATTTCGATAACTGCCTCATTATCTTTCAACGATATCATCCATTGATGAACTGCATTCATGTTGCACACGCGATGATTTTGATTGACTCCTTTAAGGCGTGGTTTTTTTTGGCAATATCGTTAGGCGCATGTAATTGGTTTAAAGTCTGCTGCCAATATCGCGTTATACCGTACGCCATCCTGACACGGACACACAGGTTTCATTAAATCCACGGTTTCACACTTAGTAAATAGTCCGGTTCTTTGGATTCCCGTTTATACGGGAAAAACAAACGGGAACCTAAGTGGTTATGGGCGCACGTTTTGCAGGAATGACTTATGTTATGCCTACACACAAACCGTCATTACCGGGCGCGAAACGCATCGGGAAACCATTTTCATGGGTTTCGTTCCTGGCGGTGTTAGTTGGAAAGGGCGCCACTGTATTTATGCTGCAAGTTTTCCGTCTTACCATCAAACGAACTTTTAAATTTCTGCGTTAAATTGTATATTTCAATAGTCTAAGTCAATGTTAACATACGTTCGATTCAGGATAATTTAAAAACAAGAGTCAACGTTACAACAGGACCGGCGGGGATTACACTCATCTTCCGGGATACTATCTTTCGGAATGTATGATCAAAAGCGCAAGACGCTTAATTAGCGCTTATTTACTCGGGTCCAATGAAATATGGAGCACAATGGATTTGGATTTCATCGGTATTATTATTTTACTTGGAATCATTCAGGGAGTTTTTTTAGCATTCATTCTCCTGACCGCTTCGCACGGTAACCGCGCCGCTAACAGAGTACTCGCTTTGTTGATGTTATTATTTGCACTCGATATGAGTCATGTTTTGCTGGTTTATACACAATCATACCTTCGATTGCCCCATCTGTTGATGCTGAACCATCCGCAACAGTTTTTGTACGGCCCGCTTTTACTCTGGTATGTTGTAATGCTAACCCGACCCGACATATCGTTCAAACGTGTCTATTTATTGAATCTACTGCCCTTTGCAATCAGTTTGATCTATTTCTCCGTTCATTTTTATTTTCACAGTGCTTCGTATAAAATCGAACATTATACGTTATGGCAATACACCGTTCGCCCGGAGGACTATTTTTGGAGTCTGGCGCATATTTTGTTTTCGATTGCCTACCTTGTTCTTGCCATTTTCAACATTACACGGCACAGGCGCCGCATACAAGAACGCTTTTCTTACAAACAAAAAATTAATCTGCTCTGGCTACAGCGCCTGTTAACAGCAATTCTATTCGTTTTTATTTTAAGCACCATATTTGACATCCTCTATCTTCTGCAGCACTCCATACCCGGCGGCGGCGCGGCGCTTGCTTTGATTATGGCGGTTATCATTTATGCGATCGGCTATATGGGATGGCAACAACCGGCAATTTTCGGCGCTTCCGGTGAACCGTCCTTCTCATCAAAATATGCCGGTTCGCCGCTAAATCCGTCGCAATCATCAGCTTATCGGGACAAACTGCAAACCTATATGGATTCGCAACAGCCGTTTTTGGACAGTTCCTTAACCATAAAAGATTTGGCGTCGCAGTTGGACATCCCCGCCTACCAGCTTTCCCGGGTGATCAATGAATATTTCCGGCAGAATTTTTTCGATTTCATAAACAGCTATCGCATACGCGAAGCGCAGCGCCGTTTAAAGAATCCCAAATACAAAGCATACTCCATTTTATCAATCGCCTACGACGTCGGTTTCAACTCCAAATCGTCGTTTAACACCGCCTTTAAAAAACACACATCGATGACGCCGTCGCAATATCGAAATAGGGCGTAATAAGAGAAAACCGCCAAAACGATCGTTTTATCCGACCCGCGTACGTTCGAATTTAGAAAGTCGTACGTCTTTTCTTATGAATCCGAACGATCCCAATATGGATTGTCCGCATCTTGCCTCCAGAAAACGATAATTAAAGCAAAACGAGAGGATCAAATCATGCGGCAAACATTTATCACATCGGAGCTTCAATGTTATTTAAAGTTTATTTCGGTAACCCTTCTGTTCGTTCTTTCTGCAATGTTGTTTGTATTAACGCCTGAAGAAGTAGGGGCGTTAGAGGTTAAACCGGAAAAGGAAGATTCATTATCACACAGCGGCTGCATATTTTTACCAATTGTCAGCTATGCGCCTGAGACCCGTCTTGCCGGCGGCGCTCTTTTGAATTACTATTTCCGCCGCCCGAACGACGATGCGGCCGACCGTCCCTCCACCTTATTACCAGCAGTGATTTACACACAGAACCGGCAGATTTCCGCCGAAATTTCAGGCGATTTGTACTGGGATAACGCAGAACGCCATCTCAACGGATATGCAGGTTATCGCAAATTTCCGGACAAATTTTACGGCATCGGCAATCACACCAAAAGGAAGAACGAAGAGAATTACACGCCGCGCGTTTTTAACATACACTGCAACTATCAGCAAAAAATAGCGCCTTCAACTTATACCGGTCTCCGCTTCGAAATGGAGCATAATGAAATGGTTGAAGTCCAGCCGGGCGGTTTACTCGAACGTCGTAATATTCACGGCAGCAGCGGCGGCACAGCCGTCGGATTGGGTGTTACGTTGTTGCACGATACGCGTAATCACAGCTTTTTTCCTTCTAAAGGCGGTCAAATCGATTTGGCTCTGGAACGGTTTGATCGACGCCTGGGAAGCGATTATAACTTTTACCGTATGACCGTTGATATGCGGCGATATGTACAAATCTTGCCACGTCATATCCTTGCTTTTCAGGCTTACACCTGTATGCTTACCGGCGATCCGCCCTTTCAAATATTTCCCGTCATCGGCAAAATCGGTGAACACAATTTAATGCGCGGTTACTACCAGGGACGCTTCCGAGACAAGAACAGCTATGTTCTTCAGGGCGAGTACCGCCTGCCTCTATTGGGGCGGTTTGGACTGGCCGTTTTTGGAGCGCTCGGCGAAGTGGCTTCAGAACCGGTCGGATTCAATATCACCGGCATACACTATACATACGGCGCCGGACTGCGCGTCCGGCTTTCTCGCAACGAAAAAATCAATTTAAGAATGGATTTCGGGGTCGGAGCAAAATCGAATGGCTTCTATCTCACCATCGGCGAAGCTTTTTAAAACAATTAAAACGGAAAAGGAGATTTAAGATGAAAACAGACACGCAACACAGGTTTACACACCACCATCACCCGTGGAAGTTCATGGCGATCAATTTCGGCTGGACATGGTTATGCTGGATACCTGCCGCCATTATCAGTCATTACGGTTACACTGCCGTTGCGACGGTATTGCATTTACTGGGATTCGGCCCTACCCTGGCGGCCCTTATCCTGGTATATAGAACCGAAGATCCGGGCTTCATAAGAGATTACTGGCGACGTATCATCGACATTAAACGCCTCGGCGGATTCTGGCTGGCCGTAACGTTACTACTGATGCCGCTTCTGACGGTGATTCCGGCGCTCATCGATCGCTGGTTTGGCGGTCCGGGCTTACAGCCGGAACTTGCGGAACAGTTTCTCAATCAGCCCTTATGGATTCTGCCGTTGACGTTGTTCCTTCTATTCTTCGGCCCCATACCGGAGGAAATGGGCTGGCGCGGATACGCTTTAGACGGATTACTCAATCGCCATAGCGCCCTTTCTGCCAGTTTGATTATCGGCGCTTTTTGGGCTTGCTGGCATTTGCCCCTGTTTTTTATCGAAGGAACTTACCATTATCAATTGGGCATCGGGACGACCGCTTTCTGGATATTTATGCTGGAACCGGTCTTCGGTTCGATTTTTTATACCTGGATATACAACAATACCGGTCGAAGCACCCTGTCGGCTGTTCTATTGCACTTTATGGGTAATTATACGGGCGAGCTGTTTCAATTATCGCAACGCGCCGAAATCCTGCAATTTGCATTGGGCTTAGCGTTGGCTGTAGTTGTTGTTCTCATTTACGGTCCCGACAAATTGAAACGCAGTGAAAAACGGAGTGTAAAATGAACCCGATGCGTATTAAAAAATGGATTATAGGCACCGCTATCCTTGTCGAATCGCTGGCGCTACTGTTGGCTGCACTCTATTTGCTTTATCAAAACCACCGCTTTCCGGGTAAGATAACGGAAAGTCCTTACGAAGCCGAAATTCAGGGCAATTGCGCGACCTTTCGTCAGGGTACGGTATATCGCTATCCCGGCTTGCCGCCTATGCTTGAGGTGCGCGGCGACTATTTTGAAATGGGCTTACAGTATGGCGTATTATTGAGAAATGAAATCCATCGTGGCATACAGGCTTATGAGGAAATCTTAAGATGGATGGCGGGAAATCATGATGTACCTTATCCATTATTCTCGTTGATGTTGATGCGCCGGGCCGCCCAAATCGCGGACCGATTACCGAAGCGTTTTCATGAAGAGATCCGCGGCATTGCGTTGGGCAGCGGCGTACCCGTGAACACCATCCAAACCGTAAGCCTCTTGTATGATGTACTGATGAGCGGCGCCTGTTCGAGTGTATTAATGCGCGGATCGGACGGAACCATCATTCACGGACGAAATAACGATACCGGTATGTTCGGAGGAGAAGCCATTCCGGATCTTTATGTCGTGGTGCGCCACTGCGCCGCGGGCAATCAGGCGGTGACGCATATCGATCCGGTGCTGTTTATGGGCGTCGAAACCGGATACAATGCCTGTGGTATCACCTTCTCCGAGGAGACGGTCGGTATCCGTCAACCCGATAAAAACGGTTTCTCCCTGCCCTATCTGGTTCGTATGACGTTGGAAGAGTGTTGTTCTTTGCAGGAAGTCCGGCAATACGTTCGGAATTTTAATACGATAGGAGGCTACGGGAGCGTTTGGAGCGATTTAATGAACGGAGACGGTATGCTTTTAGAACTCACACCCGGCGCCCAAAAGACGATCAGTATGTCCGATCCCATCTTCTGGAATTTCAACCGTTTTGAGTCGGAGCAACTGAAACAACAACAAACGGCCCGATCATTAATGAGCAACTTCAATAGCGATCGTATCACGCTTGCCCAACATTTTCCTTCTAAATCTGAATACACTGTTGATGACGCATTCGATTTTCTGGCCCTCCAGCGTTTGGATGATAGCACCTCGTTTGTCGCTAACGGTAGTCGCGCGGCCATCTGTAATTCGGACGGGACGCAGATGGTCGTTTTCGAGCCCAATCAACAAGGATTTTACCTGGCCATCGATACCAGTTTTGCGGCCCGGCAAAAAATTTACCGCATATTCGATGATTTTTCACGGCGGCCACGTTTGGTACGGAGTGCGCGCCCTGTTGATCCGGTCCTCAAAGAAATTGCCGCCATCGAAAATCGACTCTTTAACAATTCGGAACGTTTACGACAATACGCCAAACTCGCGCAAAAATATCCCAATCATCATCAATGCCATTTTAAAGCCGCCGTGCAGGCATTTAAACTAAAGCAGTGGGATATTTTCGCCAAACACGCAAGGCGCGCTTACGCGCTAAATCCGGAAAACGGCGAATTTCAGTTTTACGGTGCACTTGCCGCTTTGCTCGGCGAACACTGCGAAAAAGCCATCCGGTTATTGACATCTCAGGATTTGAATGCACTCTCGCCGGAGTTGCAAATGATGCGTTATTCCGTTTTAAGCGCACTACTAAAATCCGGGGAGCGCGCAGAAGCTCAGAACTATGCAATGATTTTACGTAAGCTCATCGAGCGCTACAACGCCCGCGCTTATTATGAGCAAACCGTGACGCCAAGGTTACGGGATTTAATGGCTGTTAGGCCTGATAATGATTAATCCCTTAACGTTGAGGCATTTTAAAAAACAGAGTTATGCCTGTAATCGATATATTAAATATTTGTGTTTAGTTAATTTCGTTGTGACACTTAAGCCTTAATTGATTACCGGATCAAATAAGTAAAGCGGCTCTTATTCGCTATAAAAACGAATCACCCGTTCGATGGCTTGCCGACATACCTTGCAGAAGGGTTTGTCGCCTTTGCTGAACATGATGCAATCCATCATGGGTCGGTACATACCGTCTGAAACATAACCCGCTCCCTCAAAGGCGCCCACCCGGTCGTAATACCGGCTATTGTGCAAAATCGAATCCAGACGACTCTGAATATGTTGGCTGAGTTTTGCGGCTTTGATTTTTTTTATATCGATGCTTTCCTGTGATGCCCCTTCACGCTGCATGCGTGCGATTTCAGTGTTCAAACGCTGACGCTGCTTTTGATAGGCGGCATCCAGGCTGTCGTAAGCATCCTTCGGCCATGGAGTGGGAACCGGAACCCCGTCTTCCCATAACGATTTCCACTTTAAATCGTCGTGATCATGCAAAGCCGTAATATTTGGCTCCAGCGGTTCAAGGTTCTTGGGATAAAAATCATCGTATGCGGTGGCCGATGAATAATACTCATCGGCCAGGCCGGCAAAACTGTGACCAAACTCATGCACCATCACATAGTCCCGCCATTCGCTGTCGCTGGTAAAAGTCAAATAGAAATTATAGATACCGCCGCCCCCGTAGCGCTCCTGATTAACCATGCTTAAGAGTGCATCATACGGAACATGCGCCACAACATCGTGCAGGTTACGGTTATCTTCGGTCAGTAAATAACGCGGCGACCCCATGGAATTGAAAGTGGTATTCAGGACGGTGTTTTTATAAACGCCATGCGTGGGTTCGTCGCACCCGCTTTGCAGTGAGGGAGCATAAACACCCCGGATATTAAATTTGTCTTGATGTGCGGCAAACGGTTCTTTTGAAAGCAAAATATTACTAAAATGGCGGAAATCCTTTATGGCCTTATTTTTTTCCTTCGCCGTATAGCCTTCCGCTATAATTGCAAGATCAACGTGGTTGTGCGGATGCCCGTTATTTACAACATCAAACGTCTGCACCCCGGCATCGGGTTTCTCTTCGATAATTGCATCCGTTTGGTTTGGATCGATTACCGTACGAAACACTTCCCGGAGTCGATTTTCACGGTCGCGTTCGTGCACCGCAAACACAATTCTATTTTTCGGAAAAGGAATGATTGCACTTTCATGAAACGTACGTTTTACACCTTCTTTGGCTTTGGCAGTGGTTTGGTATTCTCCAAAATAACTGTTAAATCCTTTGGAGTAGATAAGTTTAGCGCTTTTCTGATCGTAAATTTTCACGTAATAGTTACCGTTATTAAACGGATCAATCAGATGATTCAGCGAACCGGCCCACTGCCCCTCTTTATAAATCTGGTCCAGTGTAAGCCATGCCTGTTCGTGATTTCCCGTGTGATAATAGTCGATACGCATGGTACGATCTATGAAATAGTCATCATAGGAAACGCCAGTCTGTGCCGCCAGGATCAATGGCACAAACAGAATCCAGAACCCGTATTTAACGTTCATGTCTTGTCCTCATATTGTTTGACGGTATAACTTATTCTATCGCATTGGGCCTTATGGGAAGCATTCCGCACCAGATGGCGTTTATCGCGGTAAATCACCCCTTATATCTTTGGCGTCCGATAAGCTCCCTTATGTCCTGTGTTTATAATTTCAAGCGATCATTCGAATCAGGCTTTCAACCATCGTACTTCATAGGGTTTTAAAGACAACGTTAGACGGCCATTTTCTGCCTGGACTCCTTGATCGCTGATTATATCGAAACAATATTTAAAATCCGAAAGATCTTCATCTAAATCCATATCACTCGCTTGTTCTTCGCAACTTATATTGACAATGGCAAGAATTTTTTCACTCCGATCGGGGCTTACCCGCAGAACAACGAACAGCGACGGATTTAAATTGAAAACCCTTTGTTCCGCATTGGGATGAAACGCTTTTTGTTTAATGCGCTTTTGGATTATCGGCACCAGGCGTTTCATAACACGGCGGGTAATCGATGAGGGGTCATTCAAAGCCTCGTCCAGTTCTTCCTCATTGATCGTTCTGCGATTAATACTGCGGGTTTGCTTTTCCTCAACCACCAGTTCGGCGTCGTTACGGGAGCCGAACAATCCATGCAGATAGATACCCGGCACGCCCATTAAAATCAGGGCAATCACCCGCGACGCAATATAGCGATCCACCTGTAATTTGACGGATTCGTCTGCGTCCTCATTATTTATGGCGCTGAACCAGGTAATGTTGAACTCATAAGGGCTCACCGTGCCGTTACCGTCATCTTTATAGGATATATATCCGCCGTGTTCCAGGATTTTTAACGCCATCTGTTCAATTTCTTCTTTGCTTAGAATTTCTTTAACCGCCATCACTCCGATGCCGTCATGGGAATCCAGAAAATTGAAGTAACTGGCTTCATCGGAGACCGGCGCCAGGCTTCGGGCCCATTGGCTCAATACGCTGGAATCCTCATTTTGAAAGGTATACAAAACCAGGGGCGGCAGTGCAAAGTTATAAACCATTTGCGCTTCATCGCGCCCGTTTCCGAAATATTTAATGTTATCATGGTGCGGTACATTGGTTTCGGTTATTAATAGGACGTGCGGCGCGACGGCGTCAAGGATATCCCTGAATAACTTGATGGTCAGATGGGTTTGCTCCAGATGGGCGCATGTGGTCCCGAGTTCTTCCCACAAATAGGTAACGGCGTCCAGACGCACGATGCCGGCGCCGTGCCGTACGTAGTTGAGAAGGATCTCCACCATCTTCAACAATACTTTCGGGTTTTTATAATTGAGATCGATCTGATCCGGGCTGAAGGTAGTCCAAACCAGCCGGATACCGTTCAGGGTGGGAAAACTGCTCAGGATATCGCCGGTACGCGGACGCACAACCAACTTCAGGTGATCCGGCGATATCTCATTGCGCGTGGAAAATACCGTAAAAAAATCTTTATAATAGGGATTTTGATTGAGAAACTCCTGAAACCAGCGACTTTTAGATGAAACGTGATTAAAGACGCCGTCGAACATTAATTTGAAATCATTACCCAAATCGGCGATATCATCCCAGGAGCCTAATTGCGGATCTACTTCTTCAAAATCCATCACCGCAAAACCACGGTCCGATGAATACGGAAAAAACGGCAATAAATGAACGGTATTAATGATACCCTGTAAATATTTTTTACAAAACCGGCGAATGGTTTTGAGCGGCTTTTCACCCTTTTTCCGAATCAAATCACCGTAGGTGATGAGGATAATGTCCCTTTCCGAAAACCGGTCCGCTGGTTTGAGCTGCTCTTCCCATGCGATCAGTTCCGGCGTCTTATGGGCGTGATACACCTGCATGATGCGTATTAATTCCCGGAAACAATCTGCGCTGCATTCGGAGCCATACAGCTGATCGAGTTTCTCTTTGATTCGATCCTGCAGCGTATCGGGAATTTTGTAAACCCGTCGCGTATAGTCAGGTTGTAAATAGTGGAGATGGGCGGTGTTCTTAATTTGGAGCCTGTTCGAGCCTTCCATGTTCTATTCCTTAAGTCGGTCTAAAGCCTCCTCTACCGTAGGAAAATCCTTAAGCACCTGATTGATATGGGTTAATTCCAATAGCTCCGAAACATATTTCTGCGGCGCCGCCAAAATAATGTCCCCATTGTGAGATCGCGTTTTGGCGATTTTGGAGACAATGGCGCCCAGACCGCTGGAATCCATAAAAACGGTATGTTCAAGGTTTATGACAATTTTATAACACTCGTTCTCCAGCACATCTTTAATGATTTGCTTGAGTTCATCGGCGACTTCGTAAGTTAATCGTTCGGGCGTATCAATAACCGTGATCTGGCCTTCTTGAATACGGTGGGTATTAAACGCCATAGCGTGCTCCTTTTACGTTCAATTCGGAAATATTTGTAAAATGTTTACCTATTATTCCAATTATCATGTGCCGGTTCTGACATGTTCCGTTTAATTTTTGTTACCGGGTTAACCCAGGGCGACCGTTCATTTTTTTATCACGATCAATGTAAAGTCGTCTTCAAAACGATTTTCTCCGCCCACATGTTCATAGACGGCCTGCACGATTTTTTCCTGGATTTCGATCGCCGAATGACTTGCATAGGCGCGAATGGTCGCCTTAATGCGCGCTTCTCCAAATTCTTCTTCTCGACTGTTCATCGCCTCCAGCAAACCATCGGTATAAAGCACTAAAACCGATGGCGATGCTAATTGCACGGCGTCTTGTTCATAGTTCCACGGCAACGATCCGATGAAAATACCACCAGTATCCAATCGTTTGAACGTTGAGTTATTTTGGAACAGAAGCGGCGGATTGTGTCCGGCGTTGATATAATGCAGTGATTGTTCATTACAGTCATACAGCGCGAAGAAGAATGTGATGTAACGGTCATCGGTTGTATTGCGCATAATTTTTTGGTTAAGTCGTTCAATAATGGCTTTCAAATCCGTGCTGTATTCCAGATAGGCCTTGAGGCTGGCGCTCATATTGGAAACCAGCAGAGCGCCCGGCACGCCCTTACCGGACACATCGGCGACGATAAATACGTATTGGTGATCATTTAGCGCCATGATATCGTAAAAATCGCCACTCACCTCTTTGCAGGGAATGTAGGTCGCGGAAATTTGCAGGTCGGGGATTTGCGGCAGGGTTTTGGGAATCAACAGTTGCTGAATTTCGGCCGCCACCTGCAGCTCCTTATCGATGCGCTCTTTTTCCAGCGCGGTCTGCAATAATGTGGTATTCTCAATAGCAAGCGCCGCCTGAGACGCAAAAATGGTCAACAGTTCTTTATCATTTTCACTGAATGGTTGGTTATCGAGACGGTTCAGGAGGGTCATAACGCCGAATATTCTCGATTTATAAACCATTGGAACGCACAAATAACTTTTGGTCCGGAAGCCGGTGTGTTTATCGAAGGAAGGATCGAAGCGGGCATCGGCGTAAGCGTCGGGTATCAAAATGGGCTCTCCTTGTTGCGCCACCCATCCCGAGATGCCCTGTCCCAACTTCACGCGAAAAGGTTTAATCTTATCCGCAGTGGGGCCGAGAACAACCTTAAATTCCAGCTCGTCGCGCTCTTCCACTTTCAGCATTAACGAGGCCGCTTCAGCCTGTAATAAATTCATGCTCCGTTGCAGGATATATTTCAACAGATGATCGATGTTATGCGATGACTCGATATTGCGTGAAAGCTCGTGTAATGCGCCCATCTCGGAGAGCATCTTCTGAATACGTTGCTGGTAATGGTCGAGCGATTCCCGTAGTTGCTGATTGCCGATCAGGCTTTCGATATGTTGCTGCACCACCCGCTGCATTTCGTAAGCAACTTCGACCGGTACATGGGAGGCGAAACGCAGACCGAGTAAATATTTTTTGTCGTTTCGGACGGCGACTTTTGTCACCATGTCCAGTGCAAAAGCCTTACGAATTTGTTCCGCAACCTCTTTGCTCATTTCGCCGGATTCAGCCGAAAAAACCGCTTCGGGCAACGACGCTTGCTCGGATTGATCCGAATCGGCTTCCATGCGACGCCATTGTTTATCTTCCGACGTATAATAAAACAATTGTATGTTACCGACGGCGTCGCTTTTACTATAAAACCGCAGAGCTTCCTTGACGGAATCCATCCATTCCGGTTGTTGAAGGTTATTCATAAGCCACTTCTCACTGACGTTGATATCGAACATCGATCCATAAGACCGCTGTAAATGGGCGATTTGATATATCCATTTACGTTGTTCTACACCGATCGTTTAAAGGCTAAAACCTTTTTAACAGATAAGAACAAATACGACACCGAAACGAGTCTTCCGAACATCAATGCCGCAGCGGCTGCAATAATACCTATGGCATAATATCCGTGAATCATTACGGTTAAGCTAACAAAAATAATGGCCACTTCCAATCCCGTGGCGATCGTAATGGGCCTCGTCCGGGCATGATTTACCATGATGGCGCGTTCAAAGGCCAGCATAATTGAAAACGCCGGCAGTAATAGCAAAATAAGGACCGGCAGGCGCGCAAATTCCGCCAGCGTTATCTCCAAACCGCTTATGTGATGAAACCAAACCATAAACAAAGGTGAAAAGCCCACCAATCCCAGCAGAACGGTCACAGCCAGCGCCAACAGCAACGCGAAGCGTTTGAGCGGCTCGAAACCTTCATCCCGATCGCCAAGGAAGGTGATGCCCACTTCCTGATAGGACAATCCCATGCTGCGAAATATGAACAGGAAGGAATTAACGACCGGAAATACCGCCAACGATTCTACCGCCATCCGGCTTTGTCCAAGAAAAAACGTTACGAGCGGCTGAATGGCCAATCCCAGAATCGAGGTCAGCGCCAACGGATAATAAAACTGGAAAATGCCGGCGTAGCTCAATGGCCGGTGATCCACACGCTCTAAATGAAAGGGATTTTCCTCACTGCGCAACGCCTCAATGGTTCGCGAAACCATCAGACGGCTTGCGATGGCTTCGGCAGTGACGCCGACGGAAAGCGCAGCGCCGCCGACCCAGGCGCCGGGTAATTGCATGAGATGGTATAACAACAGGGCGGTGGCGGCCATGGTCGTAATACGAATGATCGTTCCGTAAGCGACGAGACGGGTTTTATCGTGCCGGATTAACATGCCCTGATAAAATCGACGGAAACCGATGGCTCCCGGCCAGGGCAGCAGTAATATTAAAGCGCCATGCGTCAGCCCGGATACTTTTACAGGTAATCCCATGACGGTTATCGTTATCCAGTGGAAAACCTGCGGGATAATCACGATCAATATGACCGCGGTTAACAATGCGTTCAAAACGTATGTAAAATTGCGGAGTTTACAGAACGACTGCCAGTCGCGCACCAGCGCTGTTGAGGCGCTCAACATCATAATCACCGGCGATTCGATAATCAGAGCGAATGCGAAGGCTACGCCGTAGGCGGCAAGGTTATATTTTGCTTCGGCCAGGCGTGCGATTACGGCCGCCAGAAACGGGCCTTCCGCAGACATCATCAACCAGGTGGCGGCCAGCGGCAGCCAGAAAATGAAAATGCGTTTTAGTGCTATCTCTCTCATACGATTCGGCATATTAGCAATTTAAAGAAAAACAGGCAAGTTTATGGTCCTCCTGGTAAGATTCCCTCATAGCGGGCATATTCCGGTGTTCACCCCAGATCCTTTCGGAACATTGCGATGAACTGAATTTTGATGGATCACGATTTATCGCTCTAATCAAAAAAGCCTGAACCGATCAAACGATTCAGGCTTTGCATTATGACGCCGTACGGGCCTTTTAATCAATTTCAAATTTGATGCCCTGCGCCAACGGCAGCTCCGTTCCGTAATTGATGGTATTGGTTTGCCGCCGCATATAGGCCTTCCAGGCATCGGATCCCGATTCGCGTCCGCCGCCGGTGTCTTTTTCGCCTCCAAACGCGCCGCCGATTTCCGCACCGGAGGTGCCGATATTGACGTTGGCGATACCGCAATCCGATCCCTCGTGGGAGAGAAAAGCTTCTGCCTCGCGCAGATTCGTGGTAAAGATGGCCGACGAAAGGCCTTGCTGTACGCCATTATGCAGTGCGATCGCTTCATGCACGTCGCCTTTATACTTGATGAGGTAGAGGATCGGCGCAAAGGTCTCTTCCTGCACGATGTCGTAGTGGTTTTCGACTTCGGCAATGACCGGCGTTACATAGCAACCGGATTCATAACCTTTGCCTTCCAGAACCTCGCCGCCGGTAAGAATTTTACCGCCCTCTTTTTTGATAGTCTCGATGGCGTCCAGATATGTCTGCACGGCGTTCTTGTCGATGAGCGGCCCCATATGGTTGTTTTCATCGAGCGGATCGCCGATCTTGAGGCCCTTGTACGCCTTCAGGAGAGACTCTTTCACTTTGTCGTAAATGGAATCGTGAATGATCAAACGTCGGGTCGTCGTGCAGCGTTGTCCGGCCGTTCCCACCGCTCCGAACACAAGGGAGGGAATGGCCATTTGTAAATCGGTATCGGGCGTCATAATAATACCGTTATTGCCGCCCAGCTCCATGATATACTTGCCGAGACGTTTGGCAATCTTTGCGGCGGCGTGTTTTCCGACCCGCGTCGAACCGGTCAGCGATACCAACTGAATGCGTTTATCATCCAGAATACGTTCGCCGATGGTGGAACCGCGTCCGACGACCAGATTAAAGACGCCTTCGGGAACATCGTTGGCTTTAAGCACCTCGGAAACGATGTTGTGTACGGCGATGCCCGTCAGCGGTACTTTGGAAGCGGGCTTCCAAATAATGACGTCCCCGCATACCGCGGCGATCATAGCGTTCCATGACCAGACGGCGACCGGAAAATTAAACGCCGAAATGACCACGATTGGGCCCAGGGGATGGTATTGGTCGTACATGCGGTGTTTCGGGCGCTCCGAATGCATGGTAAAACCGTAAAGCTGGCGCGACTGTCCCAACGCAAAGTCGCTGATATCGATCATCTCCTGAACTTCGCCCCAACCTTCCTGCAGGGATTTGCCCATTTCGTAGGAAACGAGCGCACCCAGATCTTCTTTATATTCGCGCAATTTCAAGCCGATTTGCCGCACGATCTCGCCGCGTTGCGGGGCCGGCACCATGCGCCAATACTTGAATGCTTCCTGCGCCTTTTCTACCACATGATTATAGTCATCTTCAGAAGCCTGATAAACCGAGGCAATACGCTTGCCATCCACCGGCGAATGGATATTGAGTTCGCCCTCCGAAGTAGTTTTACCCCACTTCAGGCCTGTGGAAGAGCCGTAATTTTTGTCTTTTATGCCCAGCCGTTTTAACAATCCTTGTGTGTCCTTCATAAATCGTACCTCTTTTTTTATTATACCCGATACAGCAAAGCCCCTAATCTGCTTTGTGCATAAAAACCGAATAGTGAAAATAACAAATTAAATTCTCAGAGTAAACCCTATTTTGGGGTGGTTAATCAACTTCAGGTAAATTTGTAAACTTTGCTTGCAGACGTTTACGCATGTTCTGTAAATGATATTTTTTATGCCTTGCTCACCAGTGGCCGGATTTGTCAGGGAAATGACGGAGGCAAAGACAGTGCCTTTCATCAGGCAAGCGTTGACGGACTTTCCGTCCTACCCAAGACGTCGGTGCATGATGGATTTGCGCCGTCTCTATACATATTCGTTCTTTGCCGGGAGCTTGCCCTTTGTGATGCAATACCGTACGCCCGCCCGCTCCTGCTTTCTATTGGTTTTCGATACCCAACTTCTTCATGCGGTAAAGTAATACATGACGCGGAATTTTCAACAAGCGGGCCGCTCGCGATTGGTTACCGTCCGATCGCTTCAACGTTTCTTTGATGATCCGGCGCTCCACATCCTCCAATGCCAGTCCCTCTTCCGGGATTGTGACAGAAAAGGCGCCGGACTCGTTTTCATTGAAACGAATGTAATCCGGCAGATCAGCCACGTCGATGGTTGTATCGCCGGCCAGAGTGATGAGGCGTTCGATGATGTTTTCCAGTTCACGCACATTGCCGGGCCAGGGATATTGCTGCAAAACCTGCATGGCCTCGGTCGTTATGGTAAATCGGCGTTGTTGATCGAATTTCCTCAGAAACGATTCCACCAGCGCCGGGATATCCTCTTTGCGTTCGCGTAACGGCGGTAAGTGAATGGGCACCACACTAAGCCTGTAATAGAGATCATCGCGGAACTGCTGTTGTTTGACCATTTGCTGTAAATCCCGGTTGGTGGCAGCGATAACGCGAACATCGACCTCAACGGGCTTTGATCCGCCGACACGGTCAAACGACTTTTGTTGCAGCACACGCAATAAACGCGCCTGTAAATCTCCTTTCAATTCTCCGATCTCGTCCAAAAAGATAGTGCCGCCGTCCGCCTGTTCAAATTTGCCTGCGCGGTCGCTTACCGCGCCGGTAAAGGCACCTTTCACATGTCCGAACAACTCGCTTTCCATAAGATTATCAGGGATGGAAGGGCAATTGACGATCACCAGCGGTTGATCTTTACGAGGGCTGTTATAATGGATGGCGCGCGCAATCAGCTCCTTACCGGTGCCGCTCTCTCCAAGAATGAGCACCGACGCATCGCTGTCGGCAACGCGTACGGCCGTTTTCAGAACATCCTGCATTACGCCGCTGCCCGCTACCATATTGTCGAACCGGAAGCGGCCTTTCAATTCTTCTTTCAAAGCCAGATTTTCATTTTGAAGACGAAAGATACGCAGTGCTTTTTCGATGGTGAACGATAATTGCTCTTTACTAAACGGTTTGGTCAAATAATCATCGGCGCCAAGACGACAGGCCTTTATGGCGCTGTCGATGCTGCCGTAAGCGGTTATCATGATAAAGATCACCGCTTTATCCTTTTTCCGAATCTTCTGTAACAAATCGATGCCGTTTATATCCGGCATTTGGATATCACTGATGATGATATCGAATGGATTCTTTTGAAATTGTTCGAGCCCTTCCAGGCCGTTGTTGGCCGTCGTGACCTCGTAATCCTGTTGCCGAAGTTGGTAAGCAACCACTTTATTCAAATTAACGTCGTCATCGATTAATAAAATGCGCATATCAATACGATCCGGTTTTTTCGGTTTCCGGGTTTTGAGGGATATATAACACAAATTCGGTGCCTTGGCCCGGCTCACTGTCCACTTCGATTTTCCAACCGTGTTCGTCGGCAATGCGTTTCACAATGGCCAGGCCGAGGCCCGTCCCGTTACTTTTTGTGGTATAGAACGGTTTGAATATATTGCGCAGCTGTTCTTCTTCCATACCCGTGCCTTCATCGCGCACACTCACGCGTACATAGCGACCATTTCCGTTTTCGGCGGCAGGCGGTGCGTTCGTCATAGCCGTGCGTACGGTTACATTGCCGCCGTTATGCATGGCCTGAATGGCGTTAAGCATAATATTCATCGCTACCTGCCAGAACAAATTGGGATCGGTTCGCACAATGAGCGGTTCCTCCGGTAGCTCGAGATGAATCCGTATATTTTGCTTACGGGCGCGGGCGCCGATCATCATACGCATCTTCTGTAAGCCCTCCCGTAAATCGTACGATTCCGACGTCTCGCTCTTGCGCCGCGCGAACGAAAGATAGTTTTCGACTACGTGGTTGAGGCGTTCGGTATCCTGTAATAAAATATCGAAAAATTCCAGTTGTTTAACGTTTTCCGGAACGGCTTCTCTCAAAATTTCGACGGCGCCGCGAATCGAGCCCAGCGGATTGCGAACCTCATGGGCAAGAGTGGAGCTAAGTTCGCCGACGATCGCCAGCCGATCGGCCGCCCGTAATTCCTGTTCCATTTCCAATAATTTTTCCGATTGCCGGCGCTGTTTCTGCAGGGTGTTTTCAAGTTCCCGCGCCGTCTCCTGGTATCTTACTTTTTCCTCATGTTCGCCCTGCGCTTTGAGACCGGTGAGAAATCCCACCACATTGAACAGAATAATCTGCAGAAAGCGCATCAGGTTGGTATCGACAAACCCGCCCCATTGCAGAATGATATGCGGGAAATAGATCACTGAAATAACGACCGCCGCTCCCAGCCCGCCTTTAACGCCAAATTGAAATGCAGCCAGTAAAATGGGTATGAAATAGGCCTGCATATAGACGAGGTGGAAATGCCATTTCATGGTCGGCGTGCGGTAATGTAAAAGCGAAATCGCTATAATTAGAAACGCAATGACGGCCAACCACTGAACTTGTTTTCGATTCATCACAAACGGTATCTCTTAGTGCCTTTGGAATAGGCCAATATAAACAAATGGTCGGGTTCGCGACAAAGAATTTTTGTGCTGTGATGGTAATTCGATAGGCGTTATAACAGGAAGTGAGCAAGCCATCGAGATTTTTATTTAAGATAAACCGTTTTTCGGGCCATACGGCCATACTGTGCGGAAGAGATTACAATGTAATAAACGCCGCTGGCGACAGAGCCGTCCGAATCAGTGCTTCCATTCCATCTCAGTTGATGGCGCCCGCCGCGGCGCACGCCGTTCATCAGCTGCGTTACCCGTCGGCCCAGTGCATCATAAATATTGATTTCCGTATGCGAGGCGCCGGGCAAGCGGAATGTAAGCGAGAGTGTGTTGTTAAAAGGATTCGGAAAAACGTTCAGGCTATAATCATCCGGCAAGAGCGCCTCGTTATTTTCCATTTGGGTTGCCTGACTCCCGCTGATCATATACTGAATAACGCTGTATTCGCGTAGTTGCAGCGAATCAATAAAGGTGGAATCGCTGTTAAGTTTGCGGGCTTCGACCATTTCCAACGCCGCGCTCGTTGAATCGTCATAGTAACTGGAATGTTCGGGATCAATGAGGTACACCCGGACGGAATCCGTATGGAAGGGTACGTTATTAATTTTGAGGTTCAGCCTCTCGGGTTCACTGCTTTTATTCCATATCATGACGCCTATGAGTGAGTCGCTCATTGCGGCGAAAGCATCCAACGCCCCCTCCGTATGCACAGATACGCCCTCATACGGCATCCGACTGTACATTTTGAACAGATTGAATTTGGCCTTGGGCGTATTGTCATAATCCAGCAATCCGTTGTTTTCCCATTTACCGTCGCCCTCAGCGTTGTCGATGATGGTCTTATTAAACCGCGCCAGGCGTGGCATGTTGTTCAGCATAAATTTAAAAGAGCTTGCAAACCATGCGGCACATTCGCTACGATCAGCACGACTTCCGGTCGATGGACTGATTTCGTATGAGAATTCGTTCAAATGCACTTCAATGCTGTCCATATCGCGGATTTCCAATGCGTCGATGATTTTCTGATAACGATTATGATAGGAGGAGCCGGCGTCTTTATAGCCGTTATTCTGGGCATGATAGGATACAAAATGCAGCGGCAATTGCATATTTTCGATGTAATTTAGAAACGGATCGATCCATCCCATATCCCCGGCAAGCGCCGGGCCGCCAACCCTGGCATCGGGTACGGCGCGTTTGATGCCCGCCACGGCGTAATGGTACATCTTGAAGTAATCATCCTTACCGCCATTGAAAAATTCGCTATAGTCCGGCTCGTTCCAGATTTCAAAATAATCGATGCCGTATTTTTGATTGTAGTGTAAAGCCCACTGATAATTGAACTCTTCCCAGGCTTCATAATCATCCGGCGGGCCTTTGGGATCGCTGCCCAGCGCCTTCGGCATATAGCAATAGCCCAGATTGATCTGACTGCCCTGCTCGATGATGGGCTCCACCCATTCGGTATCGGGCAATTCAAAATGATAGGTGAAATCAGGATAGGTACCGCGTACTACGTCTAACAGATATTCGCCCGTGTAAGGCTTATCTGTAAGAGGGATAAACATCCGTACGAGGGAACTGCCGATTTCAGGCAATCGCCCTTCGGGCGGAGCATTCCCCGCCCGGAAAGCGTCAAACATTTTACGCAGGTTTACGCTGTCGCTTTGGGAGGCGTCCACCGTTATATCGGCGGGTCGGGCAAATGTAACCAGAGTAAATATGAGTGCGCTAACAAGCACGATTCTGTTCAATATCGTTTGTCCTTTCTTCCCTGTTGTTCAAGAGGGCGAAACACTCCGATTCAATATTAAAAACCATTCTATTTACAATGGTACGGAATACCCGGCCCTCCAAACCTTAACCGGACATGTTATATGATAACCGCTTTCAGCCGTTATTTCAAGAGAATCATCTTGCGATGATCAACAAACCGGCCTGCGGTTATGCGATATATATACACACCGCTGGACAACGATGCGCTGCGCACTTTAATTTCATGATTGCCTGCATTAAAGGCTTTGTTTATCAGAGTCTTAACACGCCTGCCTTCGGAAGAAAAGACATCAATACGGACATGTTGCCGTTTTGGTATGGCAAAGCGAATGTGGGTTACCGGGTTAAAGGGATTGGGATAATTCTGATAAAGGCTGTAATCTTGAACGATTCTGTCTTTTTCGCCAATTGCTGATGGACCTTCTGTTTCCAGAGCGCCCATATCCGGTGCATCGCCGTTGTATTCACTCGGGGATAAATCCACCAACACCGCTCCTTTCCATTCGTAATAAGCCGTTCCTGCATCGATACATGGCGATCCCGCCAAAAGATGATAATCTTCATTTTCGGCATCGATAAAAGCGGGATTAGCGTTTATGTTGCCTTCCTGCCAGTACAACGTACCATTATCGCCGTAGATAACCGAATCCTGGCCGCCCTGCATATCACAATAGGCCAGCATAACCGTATCCAACGGGACGTCCTGGGCGATATAAATATCCTGCGGCGTATTATCCCATAAAATACTGTTAACAAAAACGGGGTCGGAAGCGTTGATGTACATAACGCCGCCTTGTTCGTCAGCGATTACGTCCAGATCGGCTACATTACCCGTAATGGTATTATTGATCACTTCCGGATCGGAGCCATAGGCGTAGATTGCTGCGCCGCGGGCATAACTTCCCGTATTGCCGCTGCCGCCAATTTCATTGTTGTTGATGATGTTGTATTCCAGCACGGCGTCGGAATTATCCAGATAGATACCGCCGCCCGATCCGCGTCCGGCTGAAAAGCCGCCGGATACAAAGATATTATTATTACTTATCTCCGAGTTACGAATGACCGGATTGGCGTCAACGCAGGAAATACCGCCGCCATAGTTGTACGTCCCACTCGACGTATTTTCGGTTATGGTACATCCGTCAATAACAGCGTGGGCATTCTCCAGATAGATGCCGCCGCCGTGATCGCCGGCTTCACTTTTCCTGAAGGTGCTGTTTTCAATGGTGGGACTGGTATTGAGCACATAAAGCGCGCCTCCGCGGTTGAGCGGATCTTCGCCTGTGGCTTCGCCAAATTCCAGCGTACACCATTTCAAATAGGTGTCCTCGGATGCATCCGAAATGCGCATACCCCTCCAGGTATTGGTTGTATCCTCCGGTGTAAACGTAATGGGCATATCTTCGGTGCCGTCAGCCTGCAACAAACCATTCACGTTAAAATGATACCAGCTTTTAAAAATAACTTCTACACCGGCCTCAATGGTTAACGATTCGCCGCTCGGTACCGTTACGTCTCCCTCGATGTAGTAAGGAGAGCCAGATTTCGTCCAGGTTCCCGAAATATCACCGCCCGCAACGCTGGTGCCTCCGTGTGCGTAAATTTTTATAACCTCACGGTCGTAGGCGTTGTCGTTGTCCGTTACGGTTAATTCCACGTAATAAGTAGCGCTATCGGAAAAGGTATGCTCCGGACTCATATCCGTGGATGTACTTCCATCGTCGAAGTCCCAGTGATAGCTGCTGATGCTGCCGTCATCATCATACGATTTGGAAGCATCGAAAGATACGGTTAAAGGCGCACTGCCTTCGACCTTGTCGGATTCGATGATCGCAGAGGGCGCCTGATTGATATCATCGCCGGAGTTGTATTCCAATGCGCCCATATCCGGGGCCGAGCCCACGTACTCATCGGATTCTAAATCAACCAGTACCTGACCATCCCACTCATAATATGCGGTACCTGCGTCAATAGCCGGTGAACCGGCCGAAAGATGAAAATCTTCCTGCGATACATCCACGAACAAGGGATCGCTGTCAATGTTGCCTTCCTGCCAGTATAACGTGCTGTTATCGCCGTAAAAAACCGAATCCTGGCCGCCCTGCATATCACAATAGGCTAGCATAACCGAATTGGTGGTTTCATTCTGCGCCATGAATATATCCTGCGGATTATTGTTCCATAAAATATTATTAACAAAATCCGCGCTGGAGGCGGTGAGATACATAATGCCGCCCTGTTCATCGGCGATCACATCCAGCCGGCCTACGTTCTCAGTAATCGTATTGCCAACCAAAACCGGATCGCTGGATGAGGCGTAAATAGCGGCGCCTTTGGCGTAACTTCCGGTGTTGCCGCTGCCGCCGATTTCATTTTGGCTGATGATATTGTATTCGAGTACGGCATCGGAATTATCCAGATAGATACCGCCGCCCGATCCCTTGCCGGGAGAGAAACCGCCGGATATGCCGACGCTGTTTTTACTGATATGGGAGTGGCGAATAACCGGCTTGGAATCAACGCAGTAAATGCCTCCGCCCTCGCCGGAAGCACCCGATCGTACCGCATTTTCCGTAACGGTGCTGTTTTCAATACGAGGATTGGAATTTTCCATATACAAGCCGCCGCCTACGCCCGAAGCTTCATTCTTTCGAATCGTACTGTTTGTAATAACCGGATTGGAATTTTTCATGTAAATACCGCCACCCTTATTCAAAGGATCTTCGCCGGTGGCCTGCCCGAACTCAAGGATACAATAATCCAAACGACTGCTGTCGGGCGCATCTACAAAGCGCATACCGATCCAGCCGCCGCTGGTATCCTCGGTTGTAAATACAATCGGCAGGTCTTGCGTACCGTTTGCTTCCAAAAAGCCGTTGACGGTGAATTTGTACCAGCTCTGAAACAGAACATCCACTCCGGCCTCTATGGTTAATGTTTGGCCTGCGGGTACGGTAATGTCTCCTTCAATCAGATAGGGGGAACCATTATTGGTCCAGGTTCCCGAAACATTCCCGGCGGGAATCGTCGTCTGGGCTGTGAGCAAATTGATGCATAATAATAGGGTCGCCAGTGCGAATATACTTTTTTGAACTGACATACGTTGCCCCCTTATATTTTTCGCGATGTCTTATTCAAAACATAAAATCCTTCTTACACCGAATCTTCACAAAAAACTAACATACTCCTCAGTAAAAGTTATGATTATGGCGAAAACGCTTATAAAATGTATGCCTGATCGAAGATTCTCAAATCGGAAATTCTTTTTAGGAAATGGGTGTGGTGTTCGTTTAGGTCGAATTGATATTTTCTTTGATAACTGGAAGCGTGATGGTGAACGTCGTTCCTACATTCTCTTCCGAATCTACTTCGATGGCGCCTTTGTGTTCACTCACGATTTTTTTGCAAACCGGCAGCCCTAATCCGGTACCGGCTGCCCCTTTTGTGCTGAAAAATACGTCGAAAATATGTTCAAGATTAGCCTTCGAAATACCTTGCCCCGTATCTGTAACGATGATTTGAAAGGTATCTGCACTCTGTTTTCGGGTAATGAGATTAACCTTTCCGCCGCCTTTTTTTTTGCATGTATGGATAGCATTGGACATTAAATTTAAGAGACAACGGTAGATCGCTTTGGGATCAATATAAACCGATTCTATCTGCGGGTCCATCTGTAATTTTAATTTCACTCCGGACTGCGCTGCATTTTGATGTATTAATTCTACCAAATCCTTACATATCCTGTTCAGATCGCTGCATTCATAATTGAGCTTTTGTGGTCTTGAGAACAAGAGTATTTCCAGAACTAGATCGCGTAGCCGTTGCGAATTCCGTTTTAAAATATCCCAACCTTTATTGACGTTATCCATATTTTTCTTAAATACACCGCGTTCAACAATATAGGTGGCGCCATCCATATTATTCAGGATATTTTTAAGTCCGTGTGCGGAATTAACGATGCCCTGACCCAGATCGGACAAGTGTCCGAGATTGATATTCTCCTGAAAGAGGGTTTCATTGTCCATTTGAATAGCGGCTTGCGATGCAATGAATTTGAGTATCGCTTCATCCCTACGGGTAAAGGCCTTAGCTTTTTGTTTGTTGATCGCCTCAATTATGCCGATGAGCTGGTTGCGACTGAACATGGGCACGGCCAGAACGGAACGAATCGTCCATCCGTAGGGCTGATCCACGCAAGGGCGAAATCTGGAATCTTTTTCCGGTTTTTTCAAATTGACAATTCCGTGTTCTTTTGCGCAGGAACCTAAAATACCCTCGCCGATTTTGATGCGGCAAAAATTTTCATCATCGGCATCAATGGATTTACTCGCCGCCTCATTAGATCCGGATACATAACTATAATAGAGCTCGTTATTCACTTTATCGTACAATGCTATTACAGAATACTCGGCGTTGAGAAATTCGGAAGTTATACGCGTAAGAGCGTCAAAAAATTCAATCGAGTCGGACCGGAGTGCGGTGAGATCGTAGAGCTGTGTCAGGAGATTAATGGGAACGTTCATGATGCAACTCGAAGGCTCTGCCAACTGCCGCTTTTAATTTTTCCGGGTCAAGCGGCTTTTCGATATACGCCAACGGTTCACTGCCCAGATAAGCTTTCATATCGCGTTTAAAAAAACGGATACCGGTTTTGTCGGCCACGCCTGTAAGCATGATGATCGGAATGTATTTAAAAGCTTTCTTGTGGCGAATCTCGTAAAATACCTTAAATCCGTCCAAACCGGGCAGCATCACGTCCAGAATAATGACATCAGGGGGTTTTTCTTCTAGTTTTTTGAGTCCTTCCTCGCCGTCGTAAGCGGGGATAAATTCAAAATCGCCCATCTCCTCTAAAACGGCTTTTACAAATTCAATGGCGTCCGGTTCGTCATCGACAACCAGAATTTTTTTACGCTGCATGGTTGGCTCCTTTATTTATGATGAAACATATTTGGAACCGATTTGTTAGACAAAGGGGTTATTTCATGATATTAGTTTATTTGCCTGTAACTCAAAAGTCAAGGATTAAATAAGTTTTACTTGTTGTGGATAAGAGAGGTTAAAGTTGGCATTAAACGAATGGCGGTTCCAAACACAAACCCATTCAAATTAAAAAGCGGGAGTACGTGGGAGTCGAACCCACCTGTCCCTCTTAATCGGGACACACGCGGCTTTGAAGGCCGGGAGAGCCACCGGGCCCCATCTACTCCCGAGCACGATCAATATATAAAAATCTCGAGATGCGTTCAACAATGGTATGCCTTAAAGAATAAAAATAGTATCAATCCAAAACTTTCATTGTTATAATAATTGAAATAGAATTAGTTGAACCATATTTGCTATCTTATTAGATTCAAAAAATTTAACATTTTAATCAATTCAGAAAGAGCTTGTGATGAAAAGACCGTTCAAGATCAAAGAACGACCTGAACTGCGCAAGAAAATTAAGGAATATAAGCATACCGTCTGGTTATGGGATTATTTATCGTTTTACAATGACGGTTCCTGGGAAACCCATCCAACCGGGACGATATTAGCCCGGGCAATCTATAAAATCCGTATTGACGAATTTTATACCAACGGTCGCTCGGGTGGTTCTTTAAACAAGCGTATTACCGAAGTGCTGGATAGCATCGAAGCCCAGTTGAGTAAACGACGCCGAAGACGAAAAGTATGAACATTGTTAAGATAATGGATTGATGGCATCTCTAAATTATAATCATGCCGCGTATAAATCTCATTTAAAGATTAAATCGTCTGCCAGATTTGGGCAAGTTTGTAGCGTTTGACAATGTTACGTTTTTAGAAGGAAGATTTGCTTCAAGCATAATCGTTTTTAATGATGGCCCGGGTTCCTTCTACATAAGACGTCGGTTTCGAATCAAACTGTTTCACAAATTTACTGCTGTCGAAAACGTAATCACGGTCGTACTGGTATATCATTTCGGGCATTTCACGCATAACCGGTATAAATATCCCTGACAAACGTAACAAGAAGGGCGTTATGACGCGATATTTTGGTTTCACGCCCATTTCATTGGCGATCATTTCAATCCATTCTTTGCCGGTGGGTGGATTCTCGTCCGTTGGAAGATGCCAAACCTGATTGTACGCGTCATCCGTGTTGCCCAATAATGCCGTTGCTTTGCCGGCATCGGGCGTATAGGTAAAAGAATGTTTACGGTCTACCGAGGCCATCCAATTTGCTTTTTTACCTTTGTATAAATTATTGAAAGCCATCTCCGTCAGGATTGCCGTACCCTTAATAGCCGGACCATAATAATCGGCGCAGCGTGCAATCAGCGCCTTCAAATTGCCCTTCTCCACCTCTTCGGTAATCATGCGTGCAATGGCAGCTCTTACTATGCCTTTTTTACTAACGGGATTGATGGGCGTCTCTTCCGTCATTCCATTCAGATGATCGGGATCATACATATAGATATTGTCAAAGAAAACCAGCTTGCATTTATGTTTCTTGCAGGCGTCGATCACGTTACGCATTAATACGGGCCATGTGGAGCGCCAGATTTTGATGTTATAGGGTAATCCCACGGTCAGATAAACGACCTCCGAACCCTCGACGGCTTTATCCACCGATTCCGGTTTCGTAAGATCTGCCCGAAATAATTGGTCTTCGGGATTGACTTTCTGCGGATTGCGGCTTACCAGACGAATATTATCGGTATATGATTTCAATGCTTTGGCAAGCTCTACGCCGATTGCGCCGCCGGCGCCGAGGATGGTTTGCATAGGTGGTTCTCCTTATGACTTATTTATAGAATAAAGGCTTGCAGTATAGTTAATTTCTATCAGAAATACAATAGAACTTAAGTACTCACGAATTATCGAGCCTTGTGAAGAAAGCGCGTATATCATGATGCTCCGGAAACGGTTTCTACGGAAATCGATATATTGCTCGGCCTGAGTCGAATCAGGCCGGACGTGGTTTTTAACAGCGGCTTAAAACAAAAATAACCAAACAATGACGGGGAGCCGGCGTCGTTTATTGATACTTAATTTTCGTAATCAACCCGAAATTGTCCCAAGTATATATTGACAATCTTAAGTTTGTAACCCATTCTACTCATCCGAGTCTCTAAGCTTAAAAAGAACTGCATTCAGGATATAAGGCTTTTAATATCAATAGTAATACCGGTTTTCGTTTTTTTTGTAAAAAATGAGCTTGGCATCTATATCTTCAAGAAGCGCCTTTTTTGATTATAGGATTCCGGTTTTATGCTGACCGGTTGCCTCCCCTGTCTTGGTTCAGCGGGAATTGGACTTTTAGCATTTAAAATAAGTAACACCT
>CAZIVP010000012.1:0-114366 GCA_964542915.1 uncultured Calditrichaceae bacterium
CGTTCTTTTGTAAAAAGAATTTTTGTGTGAACGGCTCAAATTCAGGATTGACAACCTCAAGCCGGCGCCTGCCCGGCTGAATTCGGATGATATCCTGTAACGGGGTCTGGCCGTATAATCGGCCATCGATATAAACATTCCCCCAGGGATAAACCCGGCATTCAACATAGGCCGCCAACGTGTCCAAATTCACGTTGATATAATGACTTTGACTCTTATCGATGACGATTTCACGCTCGTAAACGGGAAACTCCGGATGTTTCAATTGAATGATATGGGCGCCGGCCTGCAATCGAAGCGGCTGTTCGATAGGCGTAACGTCGAATTTCTGCGAATCAACAAACACTTCGGCCCATGGCTGACATTCAATGAATATCGTCCCGATAACGGCGACTTCGGTTCCCAGCTTTCCCGTCTTTGAATTTTTTGAAGGCTTAATCGTCGTTTCGTTTGTTTTGATCTCTGACTCTTGTACGCGTTCTGATACGGACGGCTGCTTATTCTGCAGAACATTCTTCGACCGGTCATTGCCGCCTTCATCTATTGCACTAACAGGATCGGAAGGGAGCGTCCGCGAAGGCGCGCCGGAATTTTGTTTGTCGATGACCAGTATATTCCGGAATGCATATAAGAGGGCAATTACAATAACGACGGTCAAAATCCATAGGACGGCTCGTTTATACAGGCTACGGCCGGAATGGTTTATTTGTTGTGAAGCTTCTGTATCCTCCGTTGCGATTGCCGGCCGGTCGCCTGTTTCCAGCATATCGGTAATTTCTATAGCAGAAGCGGGACGGCGCTCCGAAACGTTCGTTTTTAACAATCCCAAGAGCAAATCGCGTATCGTTTGCGGCAATGCCCTGAAATTGATCTCCAGGCTTGCAGGCTTGAGGTTCAGTATATTGTTCAGGGTTTCGCCGGCGTCTTTGCCCACAACGGGATTGCGTCCCTCAAAAAGCTCCAGGATCACAATACCCAGGGAAAATAGATCGCTGCGGGTGGTAAGCGTTTCGCCGCGGATCTGTTCCGGAGACATATAGGCCGGCGTGCCCACGATGGAATCGGCGGCGGTGGATGTCAACTCGCCTTTAACCAGGGCCAAGCCGAAATCGGCAATCTTTACCCGGCGGTTTTCGTCGATTAAAATATTTTCGGGTTTAATATCGCGGTGAATGATATTATGCTGGTGGGCGTGATGTAGACCAAGCGCCAACTGGGAAATGACACGCATTTTCTGGGCATCGCTTGGGCTTTGCCGTTTGTACCATTGGCGTAAGTTCAGACTTTGGAAATATTCGAATGAGATATAAAAAATATCTCCTTCATGGCCGAAATCCAGAACACGAATAATGTGGGGATGGTCCAGCTGAGCCAGAGTCCGCGCCTCACGGCGAAACCGCTCCGCCAACACGGTATCCTGCAGTTCACCGGTATTCAGTGTTTTAAGAAGTACCTTTTTTTCCAGATAAATATGGCGGGCTACATAGACCGAGCGCAGGGCGTCTTTTTTGACGACATCAATGACTTCAAATTTTCTGAACAACATGGTTGGTTGGGATCGGTTATCCATTGTGCTTCGCTATCACTTAACGTTTGAGTGCTTCAATTCGCTCAAGAGATTTACAACCACATTTATCTCAGCGATCTTGCTCACCCATTTCTTTCAGACGGAGCTGAATCCAGCGGGTGGATACGCCCAGCGATTTTGCGCAACGGGTGCGATTACCACTGAATTGGTTGAGACGTTGTAACAACACCCGGTTTTCAATCTCGCGTAATGTTCCGGTATGTGTCGGATCCGAAGATTCGTCCGGTTCCTCAATGATGATGTGATCCGCCCGAATGGTCTTTTCATCACTCAGAATCAGGGCCCGTTGAATCACGTTTTCCAGTTGACGTATATTGCCGGGCCAGAAATACCGTTCCAGTTTGTTCAACGCTTCTTTTTGAATGCCGGGCGCAGAGCGGCTGTGTTTTTTAATAAAATGTTGCGTCAAAATCGGAATATCGCTTCTGCGTTCGCGCAGGGGCGGCACAATTATTGGGAACACATTCAGACGATAATATAAATCCTGGCGGAACTTGCCGCTATCGGTTAATTGCTTTAAATCGCTGTTGGTGGCGGCAATTAGTCTCACATCCACCGTTTTAACCCGGGTATCTCCGAGCCGGATGATCTCCCGATCCTGCAGAACTCGCAGTAATTTAGCTTGCAGCGCCTGTGATATATCCGCGATTTCATCCAGAAAAAAGGTGCCTCCATCGGCCACTTCAAACAGACCTTTTTTATCCTTATGAGCGCCGGAAAACGCTCCTTTTTTATAACCGAATAATTCACTTTCCAGAAGTGTATCGGGTATGGAACCGCAAAACTGAGCTAAAAACGGTTGAGCGCTTCGCTGGCTTAACTTGTGAATGGCGCGCGCGGCAAGGTCCTTACCTGTGCCGCTTTCGCCCTGAATCAAGACCGTTGCATCGCTCTGGGCCACTTTGTGTATCAGCGCAGCCAGCGCTTTCATTGCCGGACTCTCTCCAATCATATCGGGAATGGGCTGGATGGATTGCAGTTGTTGCCGCAATCGTTGATTTTCATCCCGCAATTGTTCGAGATGTAAAATCTTATCCAGAGAGAGGCTGCACAGATTGGCGAAAAATTCCAGAAATTGCCGATTTTCCTCGGTAAATTGACGGCGGTTCTGACGGCTGTCTGCCAGTATAACGCCCCATATTTCATCTTCGTGAATAATCGGGACGCCGATAACCGATTTGATGCGTTGAATTTGCACGCTTTCAAACTGGGAGATTTGCGGATCGCTTTGTACATCGTGATAGAGAAACGCAGAGCGATTTTGAACAACTTTTTGAAGAATACCCGACGAAAACGAAGACAGATCACTGATGGTTTCCTTCTGAATATTGCGGGCGCTTATAATAGAAAACCGACTTTGCGCTGCACTATAACGTACGAACAGCGCCCGTTCGGCGTCGATGGCATGTACCACCATATCCAGAGCCTCTTCAATAAGCGATTCGGAATACGTCGCGGCGCTGAGCATTTTACTTATATTGTATAATGCATCGTATTGTTCTTTACGAATCGACCGGATTTCGGAAAGGGATTTGTCCAGCGGTTTCACCATTACTCCACCTGAAACGATTTTGGTTTGGAACGCGACCGGTTTTGAAATTCATCGATACACCAGGCGACCCAGAAATAGTCGCCGCTTGGTAACGGCTCGTCAACCTTATACGAAAACGTAGCAGGAGCTAAATTCCGCTTTTCCCAAACCAGTTGTGGATCGATCTCGTCGGTGTAAATCTGTAATACGTATTGGAATGGAAAACCCACCTGCAACGGTTGCCATTTGAGGGTTGGCGTGGAAGAAACGATGGTATGGCTTCCGGGAGAATCAAGTACAATTTGTTCTTTGATGATTCGTTCGATGCTGGCGCCGGTCAGGCGGATCATTCGTTCAAATTTATCCCATACATAAAGATAAAAGGTATGGCCAATAACCGCTTCCGGCGAATCGATCCCAAGCTCCGACATCGACAGCGTTTGCTGGTAGAGCCGGGCGGGGATATTGTAACTTAAGGGGTGGAATCGACCGGTAAGCGGATTGTTAAAAAAAACGGTGTCCACATCATTATCCGGATCGGATACGGCCGCTTCGACCGTTAGCCGCAATATTTGAAGATCGGGAAATCGATTCAGGATAGTGCTGTAAAAGATCAGGCTGTCAATCGCGGGAGCAGCATTTAAATATACCTGCAATGCCTCCCGACCGGTTTTGGCGTTTATTTGCAGAGAATCAACATGGTAGCCCGATTTGTCGAAGAATAACCAACCGGAATGCACCCTGAGCTGACTTATTTCAAAATATCCGTTTGCATCCGTATAGAGCACACGGTTCTGCGCGGGGAAATAAACTTCGACATCATTCAGTGGTTGATGGGGCAGGCTGTAAGTCAAAACATAGCCCTCAATGTTCCGGAGTGGAGTATTGGGGTTATCAGGGTCCAACGGATTGCTGTGAGGCGCCTGGCAACCGAACGTCATGAGTATAATGATCAGGCATTTAAAATACGATTGAAGCATGTGGAGCTATCTTATCTTAAGCTTTTATCAATTAATTTAAATTAAAGCCCGTTAAAGACAGAGGCAACAACTTTATACCATTCCTGCTTATTGCCTAACCGGGATACGATATTGACACTTATTTAAAACCCAATCGCTCCCCAAGTATTATTGCTTCGTATTGCACAAGGTTGTATTCTCTTTTAATATTTGCAACGTGAATGGATTTTAAAACCTTTGAGTTATGAAGTACCATGGGCACCTTTAGCCGTTGACATAACAATCAGACAATTCTAAATCGGGAAATTGCATCAGCTGAGATCGTGTTCTATTAGCCTATGAAATTCGGGATATTATCGGATACACATAATCGTTTGTTGCCGGGCGTTATCGAAGTTTTGCAGGGTGTTGATATTATCATCCACGCCGGCGACATTGGTTCGCGGGAAATTTTAACGGATTTGGAAACTGTTGCACCCGTCTGGGCTGTATATGGCAATACCGATACATTTCCGGTTGTCCAGCATTACGAGTATATGTTATTCAAAGAAATCAATGCTCTTCGATTCTGCATCACCCATATTGTTTCGATGCCGAAAGCGCTCGCCTATCGCTTATTTAAGATGGGAAGAAACGATGTGAACGTCGTTATTTTCGGACACACGCATCGTATGGAATACCAACAATATCGACATATACATTTTATTAATCCTGGATCGGCTTCTCGTCCCAAGGCGGGCGATTACGCAACGGTGGCGCGTCTCGAATCTACTGCGGAATCATACAGGTTGGACTTTTTTGACGTGGTAAGTAAAGAAAGGGTCAAATGGCATGATTTGACCCTTTAGCTGTAAACCTCATTTTCGTTACATTTACAAACGGCCACATTTTTTTCGGCAAAACGATAATGGCCTTCCTTTTTTGATGGCACTAAATTCACGGTAGTAGCGTAATCATAAAACTCGCCACACACGGGGCAACTTTTTCCGTGTCTTGCCATCTTCTTTGTTTTGCTGGCAAAATCCTGTTTTTTAGCCATCCATATCCTCCTTTGAATCCTTATTTATTTATCTTCTTCTATAAATTTCCGAACGCTGGCTGCAAAAATATGAGTATAATCCATTAAAAGCAATTTTTGTTCCTCATCGTATGTGTCGGCTTCCACATTTTCCAGCGCAATACTTCCCAGACTCTGATCACCGGCGCTTATGGGAACCGCCAAAAAGGACCGGATACCATAATTACTCTTTTCGTTATTGGAAAAACGTGGAACGAAATACTCGCCGCGATCTATATTGGCCAGTAAATACGGCTTATTTTTCATTATAACCCATCCATTTAAACCTTCATCCAATAAAAAGGTCGAGCCACGTTTAAAGGGATCATCCAGTCCGATCGCTTTGTAAATACGGGCAATCGGTTTGTTGTCGACTTCGCTTATCTCCCTGAACGCGATGGTCAGTTTGGAAGCCTCAAAGTTTTGCGAGATAAAATCACAATAGACATCCACACAATCTTCCAGCGAGCCGCTTGCATTTAATCTATTGGAAAGATTTAATTTTTGTTCCAACCGGCTGTTTGTTTCTTCCACGCCAATTTTATGCAGGGCCTTCAGCAAAACCGCTTCTGTGCCCCGGTTCATTTTGCGTATTGTTTCCACATCTTCGCTATTAAAATGACCGCTGACATCGGAGTCGAATATCCAATACAGATTTTCTCCTTTCGAAAGGATGCTGCGCATGGCAAGCAGCGATAAAGGCGTATAGCTGTCTGCTTCATAATATGGCAACAGACGGTTACTTTCGGCTAATTGGTTCTCAAAGAAATACCGCTTGTCTTTTTCGATAAGCGATAAAACTTCGGGGCGTTCTGAAACTTTCCTAAGTTCGAGGTCTTGTTTGATCTTTTTATAAATAATATGAGCGGTTTGAGGCGTACTACTATAAATGAGATAACCATTCTGCGGCAATAAATGGTTCCAGATCATTTGAAACTGCGCCAATAAAAATGCCGAATACTCTTTTTCCGATTGCAGTAATTGTCTTAAATACCCGGGTTCAAAATCGTATGCCACATCTGTATCAGGCCCGCCATCATTGATCAACAACGCCGATTCATCAGAAATATTTTGCCGGGCTTCGGAACTGTTCCTGTAATCCACTTGCTTCCAAAGCTTTAAAGTAATGTACGTGATCAGTCCCAACAGCAAAATTTTGAAAACAAAATTGCCAAATGCACCCAAGAACGTTACGTCGATGAAGAAGCCGATGATCACCAGAATATACAATACAATTAGTTTGCGCACTGGCAATTGCTCTCCCAAAATATGAAAGCCAGAAGGAGATAGGTATTTTTAAAGAAAAACCTTCTTTAACGCTCCTGATCAATCAAGTTAATACGTTCCTGTTGTATGCGATTATCTTTATTTTTCAGGCTATCGGCAAGCGGACTGTTTATTTGATTCGATTCTTCGTTTACAAACGGTCCATCCGGATTATTTTTTTGCATAGGATTTTCAATCGTCTGCTCTTGAATCGATTTTTGAGGAACGGTTTCGCTTGATTCCTGGAATGAAAAGATATCTGCCATTACAAAAAAGTAAGCTGCTGCCAGCACCGCAGCTCCGGTAACTCCATACGAGATCATCCGAGCGCCCGAGGACGTCTCCTTTTCGTTTATATCAATTATTCGATCACGTAAGTTTTGATCGAATTGCGGGGAAGTGGCGACGGCCGGAAAAGCCTGAATTCGATTTCTTATGGAGCCTACATCTTTAAATACTTTCTGACACTCAGGGCAATTTTGAAGATGTTGCTCGATGGAGGCATTCGTATCAAGATTTAATTTACTTTCCAGATAAGAAGATAGCAAAGAACGCGCAGTATCACACGATATCATAGGCATAATCTCCGTTTGATTTTACTCATTTCATTCAATTCCTTTTATATCAAGATCTTTTAAATACTCTTGCAACTTGAGTCTTGCCCGATTAACTCGTGATTTAACTGTGCCCAAAGGGATGCCCACAATTTCGGAGATCTCTTCATAAGAAAATCCCTGAACATCTCTTAGAAGAATAACTTGTTTAAATTTTGGAGACAATTTTTGAATGGCCCTTTGAATAAGATTGTCGGTAATAACCGTGTTAGCCTCTGTTTCCGGACTGTGCGATTCATCCGGGATGTCATAATCCTTTTCCGTTTGCATAAATTGATGAATTGAAAACAGTTTACGCCGCTTCTTTTTTCGTAGTTCCGTTTTGGCCAAATTTCCCGCAATTGTATAAATCCATGTGGAAAACTTCGCGATTTCCTTATAATAATGCTTGTTTTTGTAAAGACGTAAAAACGTTTCCTGTACTATGTCTTCCGCCTCGTTGCGGTCTCCCAAAAATCGGAAAATGAAATTCATCAACGGATCTTTATAGCGTTTAACCAGCAAGTCGAATGCATAATTATCGCCTTCCTGAAAGCGGGCAATAAGTTCTTCATCCGTTGCTTCGTTACTTCTTGTTTTTACTTCGTTTTCGACTTTTACCATCGGAACGACTCTTTTACATTTATCATTTTTAAAAGTTCCGCTTATTTAAACCGGAAATCTTTATTAATATGAATCATATTACTTTCAACGCCTCTTATTAAAATTAGCCGTCTGCTAATATAGGTGTTATACCCCAACAACCACCATTAATCAATGATTCGCTTTAATGCTTCTCAGGCATATCGTTTAAAATTAAAATAATTGGTTAACGCCTGCAAATTTTATAACACAGCATTTGCAAAACTCCGGTTTCCCCGGCGTTTGTTGATTTTAAGGTAATATCCACTTCATTTAAATATTCAACAACGCCCTTCAATTCCTGAATGTTAAAATGCTGACTATTAGTTAAAAAGTCGCGCACCTGAAAATCACTTAAATTCAGGGTTTCGGCAATACGCGTCCGGTTATAATTCCGTTGTTTTAAGGTGGATACCATTAGTAAGCGTTTAAAATATGCGAATAATATGGGATTGATCGCCAAGACCGATTGTCCGCTTTCAAGCATCAATTTTGCAATTTTCAGGCTTTCACTCAAATCGCGACGGGCCAAGGCATTTTGCAGGGCAAATAAGCTTACTTCACGTGAGACACCCGTCGTTCTCTCCACATCGTCCACCGCGATGACTTTTGTATCATTTTTATAATCGGCCAGCTTATCCAATTCCTGATCCAATGTAAGCAGATTAGATCCCACATGGTTCACCAACAACTGAACCGCCTGTGGGTCCATTTCATAACCCTTTGTTTGCGCGCGCTTCTTCACCCAATCGCCGACCAGATACTCTTTGACCGCTTTACATTCGATAGAAACGGCAGCCTTGTGTATGGTCTGAAACAATTTGGTTCGCCCTTTTTCAGCAGCACTTAATACCAGCGACGTTGTTTTTTGCGGATTGTTCACATATTTTTCAAAAGATTGCGAATCAGGTAATTTTAGTTTATCAAAATCGCGCACAATAACCAGTCTCCGCTCCGAGAACATGGGGTAATCCAGACAGGCGGCAATTATTTGCCCGGGTTCGTCTTCACTACCGTAAAATATGGATAGATTCAGATCCCGGTCTGCTCTGTTCGGGAATATGGACGCTGTGATAGCCTTTATAAATTGATCGTGAAAAAACTTTTCGGGGCCGTGCAGGAAGTAAAGCGTTTTAAAGTCATTTTGTTCGAGATGTTTTAATGCTTCGTTTACACTTATTTGTTTCATAAAAACCGTTGACGATCATCTTTTATTTAATTCCGATTAGAAAAAAATATACCAGACTATTCCGCTAAGCGCAACGATCATACAATAATAACCGAACCATTGCAATTTTCCCTTCTTAACCACATCCAGCAGGAGTATAATCGCAATATAACCCGAGATAAACGCCATTACCGTGCCGGCGATTAAGTTGATCGTCGCTTCCGAATCAGGCGGCATTGCCAGCAAATCGTTTACCTTTAAAACAACCGCACCAAAAATGGCGGGAATCGAGAGTAAAAACGAAAATTTAGCAACTCGTTCGCGATCCATTCCCATTGCAATACCCGTGAATATCGTACTGCCGCTTCTCGAAATCCCAGGTAAAATAGCCGCCGCCTGAGCAATTCCGATAAGAAAAGTACGACTGAAATTGAACGGTGTCTTTCGATTGCGAAAAAATGGCGCCAACCACATGATCACGCCGGTAACAAAAAGAAAAACAAAAACCATTAACGAGGAGGAAAAAAGGGCTTCGATCTGATCCTTGAACACCAGACCGATAAACGCTGCCGGTATGGTGGCGCCAATAATGTAAAGATCATAAAACAATAAGGAACGCTGGTATGTATCACGGTTGGCTATGAATTTAAACGGCGCCAGAACCATTTCTCTCAATTCTTTACGAAATGCGAGTAGAACCGATAAAAGCGTACCGAAATGCACAAACACTTCGAAGGCCACACCTTCCTCTTGAAAACCGAGTAAATCGGAAAAAATGACGAGGTGCCCTGAACTGGAAATCGGCAGAAATTCCGACAAACCCTGGATCAAACCCAGCAACATTGCTTTAATGATATCCACGAATCTTCTCCTTGCCCTATCCTGTTTTCAGATAAAAAAAGGCAAAATATATTCAATGTTTTATCGTTTTCAAAAAATAAAATTGCTAAAACACCGAATGAAACTTAGCATAGAGATTATTTATTAAGTTTGGATAAGTACAAAATATAAGGTAAAAGTCCCCAATTGGGAGGTTCAAAATGATCAAACATGTCGTCCTTTGGAATGTAAAAGAGGAAGCCATGGACATGGATAAGGAACAAATAATAAGGGAGCTAACCGAACGACTAAGGGAATTGGACAAAAAATTAGACATGATAGAAGCTTTGGAAGTTGGAACCGATATCACCCATGGTGATGCCAGCGCCGATTTTATCCTTACAACTATTTTTAAGAATCGGGAAGATTTGCAGCGTTATCGGGAACACCCGGAGCACCTTAAAGTCGTGGAATTTATAAAGAACGTAACAAACGATCGTAAAGTTATCGATTATGAGGTGTAGCTATGTTAAGTACATTTTATAATCGGAGAAGGATTCCAAAGACATTCAAACCCAAAAGCGTTTACCGAATCGCAAAATTAGCCCGGAACTCCGAAGGGAACCCGCTTGTATGGACCTCTGAGAGCAATACGAAGCCAGACATTGCCGAATGGGCCGATTCGTTTTCAAATGATAAAAATGTACAAACGATCCATAGTGCGATCGACGATTTATCCACCGCCTTTATCGATATACTTGTTGTCTCTGATGACTCAGAGGTTTGGCTTAAACCTGCCGAGCTGCGCCGAGTTCTGAATTCCAATGGCTTACTCGTTATAAGTAAAGATATGACGCCAACGCCATTTCAGCCTCTCGAAAAGAAACTGGAGGATGGTGGATTTTTTTATGACAGGGGAGCGGTGAAGCAATTAAACGATAAATATTATGTTTTCCGAGCTCAGAACATAGTATGCTGTGGTTATAATATGTAAATACCTTAGCAATGAATGTACCTCGCTTTCGTTGATTCGAATCGAAAGGCATGATCCCATAGAATCATGCCTTATATCCAGCAAAGCAGTACTTGATTTAATTGCTTTAAATGATTAACTTAAACATTCTGAGAAATAACAGGAAACACAATTAAGGGTGGTGTATCTTTTTGATAAATTATTCATCCAATGAGGCGATAAAATGAAATTGGAAGAGTGGATTTATCAAAAGGAGGATGACATTGAATACGGCAAAACAACCAAAGGTCGTTATCTTCACCACACCCACGTGTTCGCATTGTAATTCAGCCAAACGTTATTTGAAAGAGAAAAAGATTCGTTTCCGCGATGTTGATGTTTCCAAAGATGATCGGGCGGCCCGCGATATGCAGCGGCGTACAGGACAGAGCGGCGTTCCGGTGATTTTAGTGAATAACAGACCTGTTGTTGGATTCAATAAACCAAAAATAAATCAAATGTTGGGCATAAAGTAAAAGGAGGTTACCGTGAAGATTAAGCCATTAGACGATCGTGTTTTGGTTGAGCAGATTGAGGAAGAAGAATCTAAAGTTGGTAACATCATTATTCCCGATACGGCTAAAGAGAAACCGCGGATGGCAAAGGTGATCGCCGTGGGCACCGATGAGGAACTCAAAGAGCAGGTAAAAGAAGGCGACACCATCATTTATTCAAAGTATTCAGGCGATGAAATCAAAATTGAAGAAAAAGAGTACCTGATTGTTCAGCGTACCGATATTTTAGCCGTTGTTGAATAAAATGAAATGGATGAGGGCTTTTTGAAGCCCTCTTTTTTTATCATTCATACCTGCCCTGATCTTTGTATTGAATATACCCTCCAATCAATTTAAAGCATAAAATCTTACTGGAAGGGCAACCATGTTCCGATCTTTAATCATTCGTTGGGTTATAAATGCCGCTGCGCTTGCCGTGGTGGATTTATTATTCGATGGTATTTGGTTTGAGAGTACAGGTTCCTTATTGTTTACCGCCATTGTCTTCGGCTTATTAAATACCATCATCAAACCGGTGTTATTGATATTCACTTTACCGATTAATGTCCTAACTTTGGGCCTCTTTACAGTAATAATAAACGCCGTCATTTTGGAGTTGACCGATTTTTGGGTGGCTTCGTTCAGGGTGGAAGGTTTTATGGTGGCCGTTCTTGCTGCTATTCTAATCAGTTTAGTCAGTGTGATTCTTCAATGGTTGCTAAGCGATACCCGCTCTGGGCACCGCCAGCTCTGAATACGCGGTTTCTGTTTTACTTCTCCTGTAAAGTTGTAACGCCGTCCCAGTCCATCGGCGGTGGATTGTTACGATAAACCAGACACCGTTTGTGATAGATACGCGAAGGCGTGTCTTCCGGTTTAAGATCGATGCATTTGGCAAATAACTCCAGAGCCCCATCCCATTGCTGTTTGCGATACAGAACAATGCCCTGGTTATAATTCTCCAACATTTCCAGAAAGTTGTCTGTAAATTTTGTATCCTTATAACCGATTAATTCGAATACAGCGATAGGTTTTTGCTTACCTTTCACTCTCAGTAAATCCAACGGCCTCGTCAGAAAAGCATCTTTTACGTGTTGTTGTGTAAACTCACTGATCATGATGTTTGTGTCGTAATACTTATTGGCGCTTTCCAGACGGGCTCCAAGATTAACCTGGTCGCCCATAACCGTATAATCAAACACATCTTTTGAGCCCATGTTGCCGACAATGACCTCGCCCGTATTAATACCAATCCGGGCTTTGATCTCCGGTCTGCCCTCATTTAACCATTTATTTCGGATACGTCTTAACTCTATCTGCATCTCCAGGGCGGCGGTACAAGCTGCCTGGGCGTGGTTTTCCATCGGCACCGGCATTCCAAATTCAGCCATAATGGCGTCGCCTTCAAACTTATCGATGATGCCATCATGTTTCAGGATTACCGCCGTCATTTCCGTTAGATACTCATTCAACAAACGCACCAGCTCACGCGGCCGCATGCCTTCGGAAATGGTTGTAAAGCCGGCAATATCCGAAAATAATACAGTGATAATACGTTCTTCGCCGCCAAGTGTTAATTTATCCGGATTTTCAATGATTTCCTGAACCACCTTCTCCGGAACATAGTGTGCAAAAGCTCCTCGCAACATCTGTTTTTCTTTTTGGGCAAGCAAATACTGATAGAGACTAATACTGGTATATGTGAACAAAACCGATAAAACTGGTGTGGTAATGAGAAAAATGATACGATATTGACTAAAAAAGATAAACGACAACACAATATAGCCGCCCAATAGTACAAAAAGCGAAAAAACGCCCCAACCGATTTTTAAACGTCTTGCCGCCGCGTATATCAACAATGAAAACAATAAAACAATGGCGAAGTTGACCAATGCCGGGAGATGGTGTAAGTACCGTTGATTCAACACCGTTAATATGGCATTGGCGTGGATTTCCACACCCGGCGTTTCCGCTCTAGCTTTTTTGCCGCCGGACGCTGTGTGTTCTAAAAAGGGGGTAGGAAAATTATCATGCAATTCCTGCATGGTCGAGCCGATGAGGACGATTCTATCTTTAAAGATATCATCGTGGACAAGGCCAAAATCAGGGTCATCGAAAGCATTCAAATCAAACTCGCCCGCCAATTCAAAATCGTTATCGTCCAGAACATTATCAAAAGAATATTGAGGGAATGAACCCGCCGGTCCCAGATAATTAATGAGAAATCCCAGATCGCCCTCGGTCGGGATACGCATGGGACCAAAATCCAAATTGCCCTCCGTAAACCTCAGTTTACTATCGGGCGGTAAATCCTCATAAATCCGAATGGCTTGCGCGGCCAGCGATGGATACAGCGAATCATGAAACATCTGGGCAAACTGGTAGCGTCGGTAAAATCCATCCACATCGGCTTCAATAGCGGCCAGGCCCCACGGCGTTTTCGTCGTATCGCCCAAAAATTTTTCATAGGGCGGTATCAAGGTACTATACGTGTATCTTCCCTGCGTACGTAATAACTTTCCTGTTAGGACAACATTATCGTATTGCTGCAACACTTCTGCAAACCGCTCATCGTGCTCAGCTCCATACTTATCGGGCTTGTCAAAGATAACATCAACGGCTATGACCGCAGCGCCGGCTTCTTCGAGATTTTCAATTACATGTGCAAAATAGGAGCGCGGCCAGGGCCAGCGGTGCGGCGTGGATTCATCGGATTGATCATCAATAGCAATAATAACGATCGGATTTTGAGCCGGTTCTTCTTCGCCGCGTAATATAAAACGATAATCAAGCAGTCTGAGCTCCAGAGCTTCAAACATGGGCGTAAAACTGATCAGGTATGCCAACATTATGGAGGCAATCAATAAAGCGACAAGGATCCATGGGCGGCTTTGCGGTCTGCTTATATCCATATAATGCTCTACAGATTAAAATCGAATCGCGTGGTTACGATCATATCCGAGGTGGCCCGGTTCGAATTTTCATCCAAATTAAAGCTTATATAATCGTATCGAAGACTGAAATTGCCAAAAGCTAACCTTCTCAGATTAAGACCCGCCGAATAATTAATTCTTTGATAATCGCTTGTTTCTCCAAAAGCGGGGTCTGTTGATATTTGCTGGTGATTGATATCCACAAATGGCTCCAAGTCGCTTTGCCAGAGTAGCTGTGGAAAGGAATAACTCAATCCGAATTTTATTTTGCGGATATCGGTATCGCTTTCGCCAAAACTGCTGCCCGTTTGTCCGTAACTTAATTTTGTTTTAAGCGGAATTGAGAATTGGTTACGCATACCAAGTGTGAAGATCGTAAAACGCGATTCATTCACAGGATTGATGGCGTCATCCATTTCATAATTTGTAGCGCTGAACGTCGCGACATTTTGTACCGCTCCGGTTTCAAAGCGATAACTTGAGGATAGACCGATTCTTTGTGTGGTAATATCTTTTTTATATATACCTGTGGTATCGGCTATCGCGCGCTCGCCGTCGCTCTCCCGTTGCTCGTGGGCATAAGAGAGTGTAATACTGGGTAAGTTGCGAAACGGAAAATAAGAAATCGATCCGCCAATATCGGAATTCTTGGTCCGCGCGAAATCATTGGATAGATTGTCGCGGAAATTCTTATAAAACAGATTCAAGTAAACTTGATTGTTGATCAGACGGATATCGTCATAGAGAAAGATGCCTTCGATGTCTTTTAATAAATAGGGATTGCCCGGAGTTGTATAATCCCCGTCAATCTTCTTATAACTGACGCGTAAATTTTGGTTAAAATAGCGTAAACGGGTTTCGAATTGCATGGCGAGGCTCGGCAGAGGGGAAAGTCCCGGACTTAAAGATAAAAATCCCGTGTCATCTAAAAGATTGTATAAGCGTTCCGCCGTGTCGCGGTCGTCTCCGCTAAGATCGAACTTTGTAGCCAGGGTATCGAAAGCGATTTCACCCGAGGCGTCTTCATTTTTCATGCTGGCCTGAAAACTACTCAGAAAAATCACCCGGTTTTGATGGAAATTGAGACGTAACGTTGTCCCCGCCACCAGTGCTTCCTTGGGATTGGCGCCATATTGAATGGAATTGGGATCATCCTTGCTGTTAACAAGATTTAAAGCCCAATTGACGTGGGAGCCAAATTTAAATTGCGGACGGACGGCCAAAAATTGTTTCTTGTACGTTCCGTACTGACGTATGCTTTGTAACGTATCGGTGGTTATACTATCGTTAGTTACCGGATCGGTAATCGTACGCAGCTCCTGCTCCACCGCACCTTCTACGGAGCTGGCCGTTTGACCATAGGTGATATCGAGATCAACATACGGACTTTCGAATCCGGCGCTAACGCCGCGGATGCGTCTTTCCCATAAAACGAGGGGATCATAACTGGTATAAAAATCGCCGGCCTTCATATAGGCATTTGTGGAAGAATTAAAATTATAGCTCAACCCAACGCCGAACTGATTCACCGGTTGACGGTCATAGGAATCTTCGGAACTGAGAAGTCCCCTGGCGTTAAAATCCAATTTTTTAAAACTCCCGATGAAATTAAAACCGCCGCGATAATAATTATCACCCACTTCATTGATATTCTGGTAGCGATTATCAAAATAGACATTGGATTGATAATTAAAACCCTTCTGGCTGGTCGGTTGTCCGCTTATTCGAAAATTGAAGGCTTTCTTGCCCACCATCTGGCCATCCCGGTTGTAAACCTGAAATTCACCCTGATGCGCGCCGCTGCGTATCGTCTGAGGTGCGAACGTGATAAGATTCCCATCCCGCTTCAAAAACCGGGATACATCAATTCCGCGTATAAGCAGACGATAGCGATACTGATCTGCCTTTTGCGGACTGATAGGCAACGACAGGGCCAGTAAAAATTCATCGGAAGGTATGATTTCGTCGGGCTGAGGGCTGAGCAATAACACCTCGACGGGCAGCGTTTGTTGGGCTTTTTCCGCAGCGACAACCCGGGTTTCAAACGGTTGTTCCCAGGGGTTGGTGTTGGGTAAATGCATCCGTCTACCGATACTTGTCTCGAATGCAAAATAGTACTCAATCGCTCCCGGTGCGAGACGTTCCGCCGGAATTTCAGCATCATATATCATACCATTGGACTCCATCTCGAGCGCCTCAAAATCATTATGGCCCGGTAGACGGTAAAACAAAGTAGCCCGGGTAACGCGATAATCGGCGATTTGAGTATCCAGTTCAAATCGCGCATCCTCACCAACCAGTATATTCTGAGGCCTCTGGTGATAGAGTTCTTCATGAACGAGCGGTATTGAAGAATGAACCAATGAGATGTTCACAATAATAATGATCGCTAACCCAAAAATGGAATGTCGAGCAGGCACAGCTCCCTCCATTATTCTTTAATGATTAATTAAATCGCCTTTTTACTTTTTCTTTCGAATCTTGAACTGCAAACTTTCGCTGCTGCCATCCTCATCACGGAAATCGAACTTGAATTCATCGATGGATGACTCTCCTTCTTCCAATTGCGGCTTTTCACCGGGTCGGGTTTTACGCACAATCGGTTTACTCCGACTGGATTGGACATAACCCGTTTCGCCGGCTTTCAGCAATGCAGCTCCGCGATCATTGCTTATTTCTATCACGCCTTCTTCGCCAAAATAATAGGTTCCGCCTTTGAACTCCTGCTTGGTCCAGAAAGCCGTTCCCTTCACCGAAGCCACGGAAGTTGGGGTGCTCACTCTGAAAGAGGATTCCTGCTGCGTGATTTTGCTAAAGATGGTTCCGAATTCCACAAAGAGATTTTTAAAGATACTTTTCTCCTCGCGTTCGCCTTCCAACGCCAGTGATGAATTAGGCCGCACTCTTACCAGGCTGGCGTCATCTACAAATTTCAGTGCGGCGAGACCATCTTTACCGGTCAGAATAATGTTGCCGTTATAAAGTCGGGTTCCGCGTTTAACATCCACCTTTTTATCGCTGTCTTTCGTAACCTTGAGCGACACCTCGCCTTTGGTTTTGATTATTACCGCTATTGGATCATCTGCTAATATCTGCATTGGTAAGAGCAGAAAGAATATTACAATAAAAATCAAATAGCCGTGTCTCATGCAAAATCTCCCGCGTAGATTATTGGCCTGTAAAAAAGAGATCAAAAATTTCGACTTCTTGTGTTTGATACTGGTTTAAAATCTGATAAAGCTCTTCTACCGTAATTTTCTTGCCGTTGAATGAAATAGTTTGCAAATCGGCATCTCCCAACTTTTGCTTTATATTTTCAGGGACATACCCCAGCTGTTGCTCAAGAAACGATAAAATGGCCTCTCTTGCCATTGCATCCTGTTGATTGGAAATCTGGGAAGGATCGACGAGTTTGAATTGCCAAACTTCGCTTGGAATGCGCTCTTCGCCGGATGAAGTGCGGTTAATCAGGTACACCATCCAGTAATACGTATTGCCGTATTCCAGCGGCACCGCATTCCCGGCCTGCGGATACTGAACTGTTAATCGATTTTCAAGACGCGACGATTGCCAGACAGGTTGGCTATTGATAATATCATCGAAGGATTGTAGCGCCGATCGTTTTTCAAACACCACGACCTCATATTCGTCGCCGTTGCCATTCCACTGGAATACCGGATATTCGGTATATACTTCGGGGCTCATTCCGTATCCGGCCGACGATCCGGGCGCAATGAGCTGTACATAACTTGGATTGACGGCATTCAACAGAGTGATTTCTTCTTTCACTTCCTCTGTGGTTCCAAACTCAGGACTTTTTAAAGTAACTGAAAGCTTATATTGACCGACCGGCGCTTTGCCTGAAGCCAATACTTTGTTTTTTAAATTTTCTATATCATCCGCCAATTCTGTCTCTACAAAGCGCACTCTCGTAGCCGGATCTTTGCCGCCTTCATCAAAGGAGAAGTAAAATTGATTATTGGATAGTTCAATATTATCCGTCTCATAAACGGCTCCCTGCGGATCCCCCGGTATTTTAAAATATTCAGATTGCCACCGAATAAGGGATTGATTATCACGGCTTATCTGAATGATCATACGGGCCTGATCGTAAGAATCATTATTGAGCTTTTGAATATATAAACTGAATATTTCCTGGTTTCCCTGTTCCAATTCCTGCTGAAATACATTCAGATCCGAAATAAAAAGCGCATTGAGCGGTTCCAGGTTGTAAACATTTACGATAAGTTTAAATGGGGCGCCCTGCGAAAAAATCTGTGTAGTGGACAACCAAAGCAGGACGAACGGTATGAGCAAAAATTTGCGTTTATTCATGAATATGCATCTCCCTTTTAAATGAGTAGGGAATACGTTTAATGGCGTTTGCTTATATCGGCTTATGAAACCTTATACTTATTAAAATAATTTCGCGTCTGTCCTTAAATATGAACAGTTGTCAACCGGAAAGCAACGATAAAAAAATAAACCGCCGTTATATAGAAATCGTGCCGTTAATCACGATATAGCTTTAAAATTCGGTTTTACAGGGTAGGCGTAAATTCATCAATAATGCCTTTTACCAGCTTCATGAATTTATCTTTAACAAGTTCGGCGGTTTTTGTTACATCTTCATGACTTAACTTTTTAGCACTGATACCGGTTGCCATATTGGTAATGCACGAGATTCCAATAACTTGCAGGCCTGCCTGCACCGCTGTTATCACCTCGGGCACCGTGGACATACTGGCGGCATCGCCGCCAAACCGCTGTATCATCTTGACTTCGGCGGCCGTTTCATACGTGGGCCCGCCGGAGGCCCACAATACGCCTCGTTTTAACTGTATGCCCCGGGCAAGTCCGATTGCCTCGATTTGATCAAAGTATTTCTGGCTATAGGCATCGGACATATCCGGAAATCGCGGTTCTTGATCCTCGTTTGAACCCCGCAGCGGATTTGCAAATAAAAAATTGACATGATCGGTGATGAGCATCAAGTCGCCGGGCTTAAAACGCGGATTGATGCCGCCTGCGGCATTGGTTACGATCAACAGGCGAACACCAAGGGCCTTGATAATACGCACCACAAAGCTCACATCCCTTATCGGGTAACCCTCATAATAATGGGTTCTGCCCTGTACCGCCAGCACAGCATTACCGTTATGAGTTCCAAAAACGAGGTTGCCGTGATGCCCTTCAACCGTCGAGGCGGGATAACCCGGAATTTGATTGGTAGGAATTATAATCTTATTCTGTAATTGGTCGGCAAACGGCCCCAATCCGCTTCCCAATATGATGGCCGCCTTCGGACTTATATTCAAACGCGGACGTATGACTTCCAGTGCCTTTTCTATGTTCAGACTCAAAAATATCCCCTTTTCAGATTTATCGCCAGGTTACCCGAAACGGAAGCAGCGCCATGGGCTTGTTTTGCATTAGGAGTAAATTTTCAATTAATGCAAGCTGCTTCAAATTATCAACCTTGGTGAATATACGCTCCTTAGCCTGTACCGTTTTAAACACTTCATTTAAAAGCGATTTTTTTTCAGGATAATAGACCAGACGTACGGACGTTGCCGAATCGATCCCGGCCATTTCTTTGGCGGTTTCAATTGCTGTATAGAAATAACCCTCTCCGTCCAGCAAACGATTGTTTACGGCTGCATCGCCGGTATAAACGCGTCCCTGTGCCAGAGATTCGGCATGTTCATATTCCATATCTCGCCCATCCGCTACTTTTTTAACAAAATCTTTATAAAAATCAACAATAAGGCGTTTAACTATGGCACGTTCCGAAGCACTCCAGGGCCTGACCAGAGAAAAAATATCGGCATGTCGGCCGCGGTTGACATGGGCTTCATTAAGGCCCAGTTTTTTGTAAAGCTCTTGAACATTAAATTTACCTGCGAATATACCGATGGAACCCACGAGCGATGCGGGGGCGGCCAAAATCGTATCGGCCGCCGTTGCGATATAATAACCGCCGGAGGCCCCGTAATCGGAAATGGACGCCACAATCGGTTTTTTATCCCCCGCTTTTTTGATGGCTTGCCAAATCTGTTCCGAAGCGGATGCAGAACCGCCGGGGCTGTCAATCCTTAAAACAATAGCTTTGGTTAAATTTGAAGAGGACGCCTCCTCAAGATAACGGGCGAGCGAACGGGATCCGGAAACCGTCCCCATCAAAGCGTCGTCGCTGTTACCGCCGCTGGCAATTAAACCCGAGCAATGGATTACAGCAATGTGTGTTTTATTGCGGATACCGAGCGAACTGGCAGGGATATCGGCATAAATTTCCGCCGGTAATCGATGTAATGTATTGTCATTCTTATCCAATTTAGCCACAATTTCCGAAAACGACAGAGGGGCATCGATCAATCCTAATTGTTTGGCATCGGCAGCCGTTAAACCCGTTTTATCATTGACAATGCTTTCAATCGCGCTTTCTTCGAGATGGCGACTCTTCGAAATTTTTACAAGAATATCACGATAGTACCGGTTCACGAGATTTTCCAGAACAGAGCGCTGTGCGTCGCTCATATCCTCCCGGGTATAAGCATCCGGCGCATTTTTGTACTTACCCACATGAACAAATTCGGCATCCACCCCGATTTTGTCGAAGAAACCTTTATAAAACGTCACTTCCGAGCTCACGCCGGTAAGGAAAAGATTGGAGGCATGGGGCATAAATACGGAGTCGCATGCGGATGCCACATAATAATCGCCTGTAAACGACAGCTCCGAACTAAGATAGGCATAAATAGGTTTATCACTTTGTTTAAAGGTTTGGATAAGGTTTCTTAGTTCCTGCCGTTTACCATAACCGCTTTGCAGCATCCCGATTTCTAAAATGACGCCTTTTATGCGTTCGTCCACAACTGCCTTTTCCAGAACATCCCGTACTTTTTTCAAATCGAGTGAACGTTGACCCAGCGCCTTCGCAAACGGATCGGGTGGCGTATATTCCGGTAAACTTCCGCTCAAACTCACCGACAAATAGGAAGGGTCGTGTATTGTAGGCTCTGTTTCAATTAAAGAAGTGATTATAATAAAGATGAGTAAAACGAATAGGATCAGAGCCGTAAACACACCGGCAAACCATTTGAAGAAGCTCTTCATTCCTTAACTCCGTAAATAATATTCTTCTTATTTTTACAATGATATCAACACGCCGGCAATGGTTGCCGTCATAAACGTTGACAGCGTCCCGCCAAGCACCGCCCGCAGACCGAATTTGGCGAGATCGCTCCGACGGTTGGGTGCGATGCCGCCGATCCCTCCTATCTGAATAGCGATGGAGGAAAAATTGGCAAAACCGCAGAGGGCGTATGTAGAAATAATGACGGCCTTGTCACTGAGTTCACCGGTCGGTATCATCTGTGAAAGATTGAGATAGGCAATAAACTCATTCAACACAATTTTCTGCCCAATGAGCGAGCCTACATTTATGGCGTCCTGCCAGGGTACGCCGATGACCCAGGCAATAGGACTCAAAATGTAACCCAGTATCAGCTCCAGGGTTATCGGCCCCCCTTCGGCGGTGGTAATGCCCATCAGGTCGGTAAAGACTCCCTGCAAGATCCAGTTGATCATCGCAATTAAGGCGATAAACGCCAGCAGCATACCCGCTACATTTAATGCCAATTTCAAGCCATCGGCTGCACCGGCCGCTGCAGCCTCGATTGCATTGGAGGCCGTTTTTTCCACTTTTACTTTCACCTCGCCCATTGTGAGAGATTTCTCACGTTCAGGCTTCAATATCTTAGCAATTACAATGGTGGCCGGCGCCGCCATAATACTAGCCGAGAGTAAATGTTTGGCATAATACAACTGACGCGCCGGATCGTCTCCGCCCAGCAAACCCACATAAGCCGCCAGTACACCTCCGGCGATGGTAGCCATACCGCCAACCATGAGCGTTAGTAACTCCGATTGAGTCATCGATTTTACATATGGGCGTACAACGAGCGGCGCTTCGGTTTGCCCAATAAACACATTGGCCGCCACTGAAATCGATTCCGCTCCGCTGATACGCAACACTTTCAACATCACCCATGCCATACCTGCCACTATTTTCTGCATAATTCCGATATGATACAGCACTGCCATGAGGGAAGAGAAGAAAATAATGGTTGGTAAAACCTGAAAAGCAAAAAGGAATCCTATGCCCTGTGCCTGCATGTCTTCGGGAAAAGCCTTACCAAATTTCCCCTGATTGGCGAGTACCCCGAAGACGAATTCCGACCCTTCATTTGTAAACGAAATGATCTTAACAAAAAAACTACCGATTATGTCAAAGAATTTAGCGCCCCACGGGGTCAATAAAACAAAAAAGGCAAACACCAGTTGCAAACCAATGCCTAAAAGGACCTGTACCCACTTCACTTCTTTTTTACTGCTTGAAAACAAAAAGGCGATGGCAATTAATACGATCAGTCCGAACACTCCGAATAGAATATCAATCATCGTTTGTCAGCTCCTCATTTTCCGGGAATTCAAAACAATTCCGGCAACGTGCTTCGTAAATATCTGCCGCGCCCACCACCACTTTGTCCTGGTCTTTGGTTTTACGGTACGTATGGTTGGCCGGATTACCGCACAAAACACAAATGGCATGCATTTTATCAATATATTCAGCCACAGCTAAAAGATTTGGCAACGGGCCGAACGGTCGTCCGCGAAAATCCTGATCCAATCCGGCCACAATCACCCGTTTGCCCATATTGGCAAGGGTCTGACAAATTTTAACCAGGGAATCATCAAAAAACTGTGCTTCGTCAATACCGACCACCTGAGATTCTAAAGCCAATTGTACGATTTCCTTCGGCTCTTCAATCACGTGTGATCGGATTTTTTTAAAGTCATGGGAAACAATTTCGTTTTTACTATAGCGATTATCGATTTTCGGTTTGAAGATTTCGACGCGCAGGCGAGCGATAACCGCTCGTCTTAGCCGTCGGATTAATTCTTCTGTTTTTCCGCTGAACATGCTTCCGCATATTACCTCGATCCAACCGGTATGATTTTTTACAATATGCATCAGCGGCACGCTAAAAAACCTCCTTGTTATGATTCGTTTTGTAAGCTCATCAATGAATGTATCTTGGTTGTCAGAATATCGACAGCAACAAGATTTTTGCCGCCTCGGGGGATTATGATGTGCGCATGGCGTTTGGATGGTTCGATAAATTGAAAATACATGGGGCGAACGGTTTCATTATATTGTTCAATAACCGAATCCACGGATCGACCGCGTTCATTAATATCGCGTTTTAATCTTCTTATAAAGCAGATATCAGGAGCGGTATCTATAAAGACGCGTATATCCATTAACTCTCTCAGACGGGATTCGCTTAGGACTAAAATTCCCTCCAGAATAATAAGGCGATGCGGTCCGACGGTTCGCGTTTTATTTAAACGGCTGTGCGTTTTGTAATCATAGACCGGGTGTGAGATCGTTTGACCATTTATAAGTTGTCGCATATGATCGACCAGAAGATCGTGATCGAAGGCATCGGGATGGTCAAAATTATGCCCTTTTCGGTCATCAAAAGGGATATTAGAAAGGTCTTTATAATAAGAATCTTCCTGAATAAAAACGGCATCTTCACTGCCAAGCCGTTCCATAATGGTTTTGGAAACCAGCGTTTTCCCGGAACCGGATGCACCTGCAATGCCAATCAAAACGCCTTTATGCATATTCATCGATCCAGATTTGAATCTTCAAACGCTACCGGTAATAGCTCTTTTAATGTATAGGTCTTCTTATTCTGACCGTCGGTAAGGATAACTTCGATATGCGGTGCATAATCAAAAAGAAACTGCCGACATGCACCACAGGGTGGGGTAAGGCTTCCTTCTTTGCCTGCAATCGCAATCGATTTGAAGCTGGTTTTGCCCTCGGAAAGCGCCTTAACCAGTGCCACACGTTCAGCACAAATGGTTAATCCGAATGAGCTGCTCTCAATGTTGCTTCCCTTGATGATCTCTCCGTTTTCGCTGAGAATCGCCGCGCCAACTCTGAATTTCGAATAGGGCGCCTGAGAAAATTGTTTGGCCTTTACAGCTTCCCGGATAAGTTTCGCTGCGATTTCTTCTTCCATATTTGCCTGCGGTTTTATTTATCCAAATTAGATCAATTTAGTATTTTTTTAATATTAACACAAAATCTTATGGAAACGTAAAATGGCACTTCCTGTGCCATACTTTCTAAAAGGGCAAATCATCTTCATTTGCCTGGTTCTCCGCGGTATCCGGGGCACTTTGTTGCTCCTGTTCCTCGCTTGTATCGCGATCATCCTGTTTTTGTGAAGACGGACCATCCGAACGCGATCCGAGTAACTGCAATGAATTGGTTATAATCTCCGTTTTATAGTGTTTGGTCCCGTTCTGATCCTCCCAATTGCGCGTTTGCAGACGTCCCTCAATATAAACCAGTTTACCTTTCTTCAGGTATTCCCCGGCAACTTCCGCCGTGCGACCAAAAGCAACCACGTGGTGCCACTCGGTTTGATCCGTCCAGTTGCCATCCTGGTCTTTAGTCGCATTATTCGTCGCTACACGAAAGTTAGCAACGGCCGTTCCGCTCGGCGTATAGCGCATATCAGGATCCGCACCAAGACGGCCGATAATAATAGCTTTATTGATAGTACCTCGTGACATGGCAAATCCTCCTCTTTGTTAATTAAGTATTTAGGTTAGGGTTTAAAAACAGGTAAAATGAGCGATGATAAAACATAATCAAAAAATTTTTAAATAGAAAGTAAAAAAATAATTTTTGAATTGGTACAAACTCATAATTGAAATTGAATTTACGTATGAACACACAGGTTTCTTTTTGGAGGGATCAATGATCTATTTGCAAGCATTGGAGAGCGGTCAAATTACTTCCGTGTTTATTCGAATATGGGTGCGTAAATTAAATAATCCGTCTTCAAAGTAATTCGGCCAATAGGATCATACAAAAGTTTAACGACCTGGATCGGCGACAAAACGTTTATTACAGAGCTATTGTTTTTATGCAATACAAACTCAGGAAGGATGAGCCGTTTTATCAACTTCTTTTTTCAAACGTTCCTCATTTTCGGCAAGCTTCAAAGCATCGATCAGTTCCTGGATATCACCTTCCATCACCTGTTCTAATTTATAGAGCGTCAGGTTGATGCGATGGTCGGTTACTCGGCCCTGCGGATAGTTATAGGTTCTGATTTTAGCGCTACGGTCCCCTGATCCCACCATTGATTTCCGCTGTTCTTCAATCGCCGAGTTTTGCTCAGACATAGCGATATCCAGGAGACGGGTTCGCAGAACCTTCATTGCTTTGTTTTTATTTTTTAACTGCGACTTTTCATCCTGGCAGCTTACAACAATCCCTGTTGGTATATGGGTAATTCTTACCGCTGAATCCGTTGTGTTCACGCTTTGTCCGCCCGGTCCGCTGGAGCGATAGACATCTATTCGCAAATCGTTAGGATCGATATCCACATCAACTTCTTCCGCCTCGGGCAGTACCACTACCGATACGGCCGATGTATGGATTCGCCCCTGTGTTTCCGTATCCGGTACCCGTTGCACACGGTGCACGCCGCTTTCATATCTTAACGTTCCATAAGCGTTAGAGCCTTCTATTGAAAAGATGATTTCTTTAAAACCGCCCCGTTCCGAAGGACTCGAACTCATGGTTTCATTCTTAAAATTTTGCGTTTCACAATAGCGTAAATACATCCGATACAAATCGCCCGCAAAGATTGCCGCTTCATCTCCGCCGGTGCCGGCCCGAATTTCCATAATGGCATTTTTGGGATCGTCGGGATGTTTCGGGACGAGTAGAAGTTTGAGTTTTTCTTCCAGTTTCTCCAATTTCCCTTTGAGTTCATCGATCTCCTGATACGCCAATTCCACTAACTCTTCGTCCTTACCATCTTCAATGATCGACATGTGCTCCTTATAGTCGGACAATATATTCAGGTAAGGTTCGCCTACTTCCAAAATTTTTGAAAGTTCGCTGTGCTCTTGTGATAACTCTTTAAATACCTGCGGATCGCTGTGGATTTTCGGATCCGCCAGTTTCTCGTTTAACGCGTTGCGTCGTTCAATGAGTTTTTCGATTTTTTCTTTCATGGTTATCCCTCATACCGATGCCGGGACAATCTGCGAATGTATCACCGGTTTATCGGTTAAGCTATCCTGATACTCTTCTCCGAGAGCTGCGTCTAAAGCAGCGATTGCAACTTCCATTTGTTGTGCTTCGGGTTCGCCGGTTGTTATGCGCTGCAGACCCAATCCCGGTGATATTAGTGTTCTCACAATCGGATTATCCACATTACGGGCCGACGCCTTTAAAGCCTCATAACTGACGCCGCCCATAACCGGAATTAACGGTAAATGCGTTAGAAATCTTACGGGCAGGGAAATACTGCCTGTATATAATATCACTAACGAATCCACAATGGCGAAAAACAGAAGGCTCACCAACAGCACGATTACGAGGAAACTGGTGCCACAACGCGGATGAAAAGTGGAAAACTTCTTTACGTTCTCCACCGAGAGAACATCTTTGGCTTCGAAAGCGAATACCGTTTTATGCTCTGCGCCGTGGTACTGAAAGAGCCGCTTTACGTCTTTCATAAAGGAAATACCCCACACATAAAGGAGGAAGAGGCCGATTCGGATCGCGCCCGCCACCAGATTGAATGCAAACGCTTGTTTTTCGATGCTGAAAATTTCGGTTGTCAGATAAAGTGGAAGGACAAAAAAGGCGCTGATTCCGATGATCAGTGCAATGCCGATACTGAAGACGGCATTTAGTGTGGACATTCCTTTTTTCTTTTTATCGTTTTTGTTCATTTTCCCTTCGGAATGGTTTTCAGCCTGCTCATCTTCCATAGCCTTATCGGCCGACCATTGCAGCGATTTAATCCCCAGGATCATAACTTCGATTAACGTTATTGCGCCGCGAACAACCGGAATATTCAGGATGGAATGACGCTGAATCAATGATTCGTATTCGCTCACGTTAACTTCGATATTCCCGTTCTTACGCCTAATTGCAGTTGCAATACGTTTTGGGGAACGCATCATAACGCCTTCGATCACCGCCTGTCCACCCACAGGCATGATCTTTTCTTCACTCTGTTCGCTTCGTTTATTCATAGAATACCTTTATAATAAAAAACGGGATGATATGGTACTCCACTTCATCCCGTTTAAAAATGTTTCATGAATTTGTTTTATTTGCGGTTATATTTCCGTAAAAATTTCTCCACGCGCCCTGCAGAGTCCACCAATTTTTGTTTCCCGGTATAGAAAGGATGACAATTGGAGCATATTTCTACTTTTAAATCGCCAACCACAGAACATGTTTGAAACGTATTCCCGCAGGCGCAGGTAACCGTGCCCATTTTATATTCCGGATGAATCCCTTTTTTCACTTTGTTTCCTCCTTACATCATTTTCATCTATCCATGTAATATAATATATGATGAGTCTCTCTTCAAATCATTATAATCATCAAAAAGATCAGGCATTCATTGAACGCAGAAAATCCTTATTATCTTTGGTTTCACCCATCTTTTCCAGTAAAAACTCCATGGCTTCAATAATGTTCATTTCATTTAACAGTTTGCGTAGAATCCAAACACGCGATAGCTCTTCCCGGCTAAGCAGCAGCTCTTCTTTACGTGTCCCCGATTTATTGATGTCGATAGATGGAAAGATACGGCGGTCGGTGAGGCGCCTATCCAATACAAGTTCCATATTACCCGTGCCTTTAAATTCCTCAAAAATAACTTCATCCATACGGGAACCGGTATCGATAAGCGCCGTCGCAATAATGGTTAAGGATCCGCCTTCTTCAACATTCCGGGCCGATCCAAAAAAACGTTTGGGCTTTTGAAGGGCGTTAGAGTCAACGCCGCCCGATAAAATTTTGCCGCTGTGCGGTACCACCGTGTTATGAGCCCGCGCCAATCGCGTTACACTATCCAACAAAATAACCACATCTTTTTTATACTCAACCACGCGTTTGGCTTTCTCAAGTACCATATCGGCCACCTGAACATGGCGTTCGGCCGGTTCATCAAATGTAGAACTGATAACTTCTGCATCCACACTACGTTCCATATCGGTTACCTCTTCCGGACGCTCGTCGATTAAGAGTACCATCATTTCAACTTCGGGATGGTTTTTAGTGATTGCGTTTGCAATTTTCTGAAGCAAAATGGTTTTACCGGTGCGGGGCTGCGCAACGATTAATCCGCGCTGCCCTTTACCGAGCGGCGTCAAAAGATTCATGATCCGCATGGAATAATCTTTGCGCGTGGTTTCCAGATTCACACGGGTTTCGGGATACAGCGGGGTAAGCGTGTCGAATAAATTACGATCGCGCGCTTTGTCGGGGCTTTCCATGTTCACGGCTTCCACCCTTAACAGGGCAAAAAACCGTTCATTATCTTTTGGAGGACGAATTTGACCCGTTACCGTATCGCCCGTGCGCAAGCCAAATCGTTTTATTTGTGAAGGTGAAATGTAGATATCGTCCGGGCCGGGGAGATAACTATAATTCTGGGAACGCAAAAAGCCGTATCCATCAGGTAAAATTTCCAAAACGCCTCTGGAAAAAATCAATCCTTCCTGGGCAGTTTGTTCTTCTAAAATGCGAAAGATAAGCTCGGATTTTTTCAGCCCTGAGATTCCGCTAATGTTCATCTCCTGAGCAATTTTATTCAACTCAGTGATTTTTTTCTCTTTAAGATTCTCAATATCTAACATGGTAATAACCCCATTACTACAATTGTTTAATATGTCTGTGGATTTAATTTACGTTTTATGGTAACCCATTGGGTGTATGTTCAGAGTCGAAACTCGAGGTAAGTTGTGGTGTTTCTGGGACATTCCTTAAATTCGACCGAATTTAATTTTTCACTCTGTATATGTCAAATGAATTTAGAAGGGCGCCAATTAAATAGTGGCTTCCGATCACTAAAAGCGACGCATCATCACTCAATCTTTTCTTCATACTATCGAATGCCGCTGACGGCTCTTTAATCAAATCCACCTTTTTACCATATAATTCAAACGATTTGACCAGTAGTTGTCCATCCATTTTTCTTACATTCGGCGGTTCTGTGACCATAATTGTTTTAAATCGATCATACACCTTGCTGGCGATTTCGCGGTGATTTTTATCATTAACCAGTCCAATAAGCAAATGGCTGCTTTCTTTGTCGAGAAAGTTCGATAAAAATTGGACGGTTCTTCCGATACCCTGAACATTGTGGCTAACATCGAAAAATATATCGGGATTCGCGGCAACATGCTGCAGACGCCCCGGCCAATGGGTTGTTTCTAATACGTTTTGGAATGAATGCCGTTCAAATGGAATTTGTTCCATTGATAGATAATAACGCGAAACAAAATAGGCGAGGGTTATATTTTCAAGCTGGTAATCGCCCAGTTGTCTGATCGTTACATCTTCAAATAAACAATCGAAATATCGGTCTCGCACGGTTGCCTTCATCCCTTGCAATGATTGACTCTGCATACGATAATCGACATAGTTCTGAACCTCGATAAAGGTATTTTGAGGGTTCAAATTTTTCTTCAAGGATTCTAATGCTTCCGGATCCTGGCGGGCACTAATTACCGTACATTCCGTTTTGATGATTCCGGCTTTTTCGGCAGCGATGGATGATAACGTATTCCCCAATTGTTTCTCATGATCAAAATCCACCGGCGTGAAAACACATATTTCGGGTTGGATAATATTGGTGGAATCCAGACGTCCGCCCAGTCCCGTTTCGATTACAGCAACATCAACCCGGCAATATTTGAAATAATCAAAAGCCAACGCTGTGGTAACGTCAAAAAAGGTGGCTTTACAGGAATAAACCAGATTTTTGACTCTACGCCAGTAAGCTATGATAAAATCGGTAACAATCCATTCGCCGTCTACCGTAATGCGCTCCCGGTAATCCATAAGGTGCGGCGATGTATATAACCCAACTTTCAAACCGTGCTCCCGCAGAATGTTTGCCAAAAAAAAAGCGGTAGAGCCCTTTCCGTTTGTACCGGCAATATGGATAGAGGGGTATTGCGCCTGCGGGTTGTCTAAAAATTGCGCCAGAGCCCGAATATTATGGAGCCCCATCTTAATGGCGAATTGCTCCAGGGCATAAATCTCATTGATTGTTTTTTCAAATTCCAATTGCTTGCGGGTAGCCATCAAATGATTTTCCCTAAAATATAGCCGATCACGATTCCTATAAGGAGTACAATCGTCAGGATACGATAGTTAACCACCTCTTTAGTGTATCCCCGTTTAATCGCTAAAATAGATACAAAATAGCCCATGGCGTTAAGAAGCCAGAAAAAAGGTAAAGCAAGCACCTTGGCTATTATCGGTCCGACCACCGGAACCAACCCGATAATATTTATCAGTCCGATGAAGGCCTGAGAAATGATACCAAAGATCACCACCGTGCCGCCTATGATGGTTTTATCCACATTTAAATGGATGGCCACAATGATGAATGTAACGATCGCAATCCAGGTTAAGATCGTTTTCCAAAAAGCCTGAATAAAGAAACGAAAGGTTACGGTGTAATGCTTGATCTGTTTTAAGTTATTTTTCGAGGGTCTTGTCATTATGCATTTTGTAAGGCTAAATGCGGCTCTTCCCCATTAAGTTGTTCGCTTACCCGTCCGAATCGTCGTTCGCGATTAACATAATCGTACAGTGCGCTCAGGAAATGGTTTTTGCGGAAGGCAGGCCATGTTGTTTGAGTAACATAGAGTTCTGCGTAAGCGATTTGCCAAATTAAAAAGTTGCTGATGCGAAACTCGCCGCCGGTGCGAATAACGAGATCGGGATCCGGCATACCTGCCGTATTCAGCTCCTCAGAGATGAGTTGAGGATTAATGTCATTCGGCTGCAGCTTGCCTGCTTTTACGCGTTCAGCCAAATGTTTAAAAGCATCGGCCAATTCCTGACGGCCGCCATAGCTGAGGGCGAGGTTAAGAATCAATCCGCGGTTAGTTCGGGTACGTTCGACCGCTTTTTCCATCGCTCTGCGGGTATATAACGGCAATCGTTCAAGATGGCCCAACGTACGGATACGTACATTTTGTTCCATCAGACGCTTAATTTTGGCGTTTATGGTCTTGACCAAAAGCTGCATGAGCGAAACGACTTCCCGATACGGACGTTTCCAATTTTCTTCGGAAAATGTATAGATGGTTAGAACTTCAATTTGTAGTTGTCCGCAAGCTTCTACAATTTCTTCAACCGAGTTTACGCCTTCGTTATGGCCCGCAACCCTCGGCAAACCGTTGTCTTTGGCCCAGCGGCCGTTGCCATCCATAATAATTCCGATGTGCCGCGGCAGTCTGGGATGACGTTTTATTTTTTCCGTTAGTGTATAATCATCCATCGTATATTCAAACCCATAAAATTAAAATCGAATGCCAAATTTAAGGGCATTTTCATTATTGTCAAGAAAAAGCATAGTCGGAACGAACACCATAACCTTAAGTTATAAAACCCTTTCGGAATTATTGGCGATGGCATTAATAACAAGGAGATTTGCCTTGTATTCATTTTAGGTCATGACCTCATTAACAGGAACAGGCAATCGGGTACCTTCATTCGGATCTTCTTCTGAAACCATATCAATGTACGATGTTTTTCTATCTTGTGGTGAAATGAATGGATGGTCTCTTGATTTACAGATTCTATGAGGCGTGACCAAACATTTTACTTAACCAAAAGCTTCTCGTTGGTATGCCCATGTTTTGTAGACGCCTTTTTTGCTTTTAAAGCGTTCATTGGCTAACTTAATTAATTTTTCAAATAGGGAGAATGATGTATCAACAATATATAAGAAATTTTTCAATCATTGCCCATATTGATCATGGTAAATCCACGCTGGCCGACCGTTTTCTGGAACGCACCCATACCGTGGCGGATCGGGAGCTCAAGGAGCAGGTTTTGGACAGCATGGATCTGGAACGCGAGCGCGGTATTACCATAAAATCACACGCTATTCGCATGATTTACAAAGCCAGGGACAAAAACCAATACGTCTTTAATTTAATCGATACGCCCGGCCATGTGGACTTCAGCTATGAAGTATCCCGAAGCCTGGCGGCGTGCGAAGGTGTTCTCCTCGTGGTCGACGCCGCCCAGGGCGTGGAAGCTCAAACGCTGAGTAACTTGTATCTCGCGCTGGAAAATGATCTGCAAATCATCCCAGTCATTAATAAAATCGATTTGCCGAGTGCACAGACCCAATCGGTCAAGAACCAAATCAAGGAATTGATTGGCTGTCAGGAAGACGAGATTTTTTTAACCAGCGCCAAAAACGGTAATGGCGTCGAAGAAATTATGGAAGGCATCATCAAATATATACCTCCGCCGCAGGGCGAGCCGAACGCCCGATTACAGGCGCTTATTTTCGATTCCGTATATGATAATTATCGCGGAGCGATCGGATTTATTCGCATCTTTAACGGCACCATACGCGCCCGGGAGCCCATCTATTTCATGCGCACGGACAAAGCCTTCGAAGCCGATGAAATCGGAATTCTTAAACTTATCCGCGAACCGGTTAAAGAATTACGCGCCGGAGAAGTGGGCTACTTGATTTCCGGAGCTAAAGACGTCAGCGATACCAAAGTCGGCGACACGGTAACCCATCTTCGTAATCGAGCAGAAAAGCCCTTACCGGGCTATCAGGAAGTGAAACCCATGGTTTACTCAGGAATTTATCCCGTAAATTCAGATGATTTTGAAGACCTGCGCGATGCATTGGAAAAATTGACTCTGAATGATTCGGCCCTATCCTACATTCCGGAAACATCGCGGGCGCTTGGTTTCGGTTTCCGCTGCGGCTTCCTGGGATTGCTCCACATGGAGATCGTGCAGGAGCGCCTGGAACGTGAATACGACCTTTCGATCATCAATACGGTACCTAATGTGGTCTATCACGTATACATGCGCGACGGCCAGAAGACCGAGATCGACAACCCAAGCGAAATGCCGGAAGCCGGTAAGATCGATCGCATCGAAGAGCCTTATATTGCCGCCCAAATTCTGACGCCCACGGAATATATCGGAAGCATTATGAAACTCGGCCAGGAAAAACGGGCGGTCTTTCAAAACACGGAAGTGCTCGATCCGACCCGGGCCGATATGCATTTTCTGTTTCCGCTCTCCGAAGTTATATTCGATTTTTACGACAAATTGAAGTCGTACACGCGCGGTTATGCTTCCTTTGATTATGAGTTTGACGAATATAAACCGAGCGATCTCGTGAAGTTAGACATCTTGATCAACGGAGAATCGCTGGATGCCCTCTCCACTATTGTTCACCGCGATAAAGCTTACGAAATGGGACAAAAATTATGTCGGCACCTGAAAGATCTGATACCGCGCCAAATGTTCGAAGTGGCCATCCAGGCGGCGCTCGGCAGCAAAGTTATCGCACGCCAGACGGTAAAAGCGTTGCGCAAAAATGTAACCGCCAAATGTTACGGAGGCGATGTCACCCGTAAACGCAAGTTGCTTGAGAAACAAAAAGAAGGCAAAAAACGTATGAAGCAGGTCGGCCGGGTCGATATTCCTCAAGAGGCTTTCCTGGCCGTGCTTTCCATGGATAGAGAATCGTAACCGCATAGTAATTCGGAGGATCACTGTTGAAAGGTTCCGGAAAAAGTTCGAAAAGTCGATTTAAAAATTTTACCGAGGGTTTGTTTGCTGCGCTGATTGCTGCACTTATTATTCGGCAGTTTATCGTTCAAGCCTATACAATCCCCACTTCGTCGATGGAAAACACATTGCTGGTAGGCGACTTTTTACTGGTCAACAAGTTTAACTACGGAATGCGGACGCCCGATTGGATTGGCATTCCATACACAAAAATTGGCGTTGACATCCCCTGGGTACGTTTACCCGCCCTCCGGCAACCGCAACAAAATGATGTGGTCATTTTTCGTTATCCCAGAGATCGCAGCCTCGATTATATCAAACGCTGCATCGCCGTCGGCGACCAAACGGTCGAAATAGTCGATAAACGGGTTTATGTGGACGGTGAAAAATTCCCCATGCCTCCCAAAGGGAAATTTATCGATCCGCGGATTTTCGAACGCAATGAAGGACATTACGCCTTTCCCACTTTTCGTGATTTGGGCAGCCGGGACAATTACGGCCCCATTACGGTGCCGCCGGACGGTTACTGGGTGATGGGCGATAATCGCGACAACAGCTCCGATAGCCGGGCCTGGGGATTCGTGATGCAGGAAGACATCGTTGGTCAAGCTCTGATTATATATTTTTCATGGAACGCACACCAACCCATCAGCCATTTTTTCAGTAAAATACGCTTCGGTCGTATCGGACGCGTGATCCGATAAAGTTAATGGATCATTTATGCATAATAATTTTACAAGTTTGCCCGGCATATATATTCATATTCCATATTGCCGGCACAAATGCGGTTATTGCGACTTTTACTCCGTCGTAAATCAATCGAATCGTAAGGCATTTGTAGATGCCCTGACAACGGACTTTGAGCAAACCTCAACGGTTATACCGGAATCCACCCGTTTCGATACGGTCTATATCGGCGGGGGGACGCCTTCCTTACTGAGCATCGATGAGTTACAAAGGCTGTTCCGAAACTTACATGCGCACTTCAAGATAACGCCCGACGTCGAAATTACCATCGAAGTCAATCCCGGAACGGTAAGCGCCGAAAAATTAGATGCTTACCAAGCGCTGGGAATCAATCGGTTGAGCATCGGAGTTCAAAGCTTTCATGACGCCGAACTAAACTTTTTAGAACGTATACATTCATCAAAGGAAGCCATACATTGTTTTGAGCTGGCGCGAAAAGCCGCATTTTCGAATATAAGTCTCGATTTTATTTTTGCTTTACCGGGACAATCCATAGAACATTGGCAAAAAAATATCGAGATGGCCGTAAAATTACAGCCCGAACATCTATCGGCGTATAACTTAACTTACGAGCCCGGCACGCCTTTTTATCAACGATGGCTTAAGGGCAGCCTTAAGCCGCAAAGCGAACAAGACGAAGTACGTTTTCTCGAGACAACTCTTCATCTGTTACAATACCACGGCTATCATCCCTATGAAATTTCCAACTACGCACGTGCACCGGAATATTATTCCAGACACAACCAAAAATACTGGTACCACACGCCTTATCTCGGATTTGGTCCATCTGCACACAGTTTCTGGAATGAACGCAGGCGCGGTAATGTACGCAGCGTTTCAAAATACATTCAAGAATTGCGCAATAAGCGCTGGCCCATTGAATTTGAAGAGACCATAGACGCCGAAACCAAAGTTTTTGAACATATTTTCCTCGCACTGCGTACGAAGCCTGGAATTAATTTAGCCCATTTTGAGCAGCAATTTGGTTACGCATTTACAAAACATTATAAAAGTGCAATCAACACATTAATCAGCGAAGGATTGGCTGAGTATAAAAGCAGCCATTTTCGTTTAACACAAAAAGGTCTGATACTGAGCGATGCAATTTTACCGACTTTTGCTTAATTTGTTACCGGCGGTCTTTCTGTTAACGGCCGCCGTATCCGCGCAAAATCAGGATCGTCAGCGCCTGCGCCTGGCTGAAGCCCTGAATAGATCGGGAAGCTACGAACAGGCGCTGCCCATTTATAAACATCTTTATGAAAAAGGAGTCGCAAACCGTCAGGTCATAAACGGCCTTAAAACCTGCTATTTCGAACTGGCTGAATACGATTCGCTGGTTGTTTTTCTGAGAGAAGTGGTTAGCAAACACCCCGATCAAATCAAATATCAGACGGAACTGGGCAGCGCCTATCACCTAGCCGGTCATAAAGACAAAGCCATGAAAACCTGGAAGTCCATGTACCTCACACAACCTGACAATAGTCTGATTTACCGACTTATCGCTCAGGAAATGATCGGTCTTAACCTTTTTGATCAGGCCATCGAGGTTTATAAGAAAGCACTGCAAAACGTGCAAAACCAAAACACTTTATACCGCGACATCGCGATGCTTTATCGGGCGCGCCTCAACTATAAGGAAGCGGTGCGTTACTTTCTTAAATTTTATAATCACTTCCCAAGGCAATTCACCTCGGTACGCTCCTATATCGTAAGCATGAGTAAAGACCGCGATGCCGTGGAACGTATTATCCCGGCCATCGAAACCTATCTTAAAGAGCACCAGGACGAAGCGCCGGTGCGGGAACTGCTGGCCGGTATGTACATCAAACAAAAGGATTTTGAGAAAGCATTTAAGATCCACAAAAAGTTACATAAGCAATTTCCCAGCGGCGATTATTTACTGCGTTTTGCCCGCGAAGCGCAACAAAACGACGCCTATGACCATGCCATCAGGGGATACAATCTGGCTCTTGAGCAAACAAAGGACAAACGGCGGGAACAGCAAATCCGTTACGACCTTGCGCAAAACTATTTCCAGTACGGCCGGAAGCTGAAAAAGGCTTCGGAAAGCAATCCCGCTGGAGCGGAACAAAAGGTGAATCGAGCTTTATCCATTTTAAACAAATTGGCCGAAGCCTCATCCATCCCGCAATATCGCGCCAGAGCGCTGGAATTGGCCGCCGATATTCATTTTGAATTTTACCACGATTATGACCGGGCCGCCGATCTTTATCAAAAAATCATCGAGAAGCTGCGAACATTTTATTCCATTGATCGAATTCAGCTAAAATTGGGTAATGTGTATCTGAAAAAAAATCAACTCCAGAAAGCATTGCAACTGTATCAAAGCATAGAAAATAAAGAGTACCAGACCCTTGGCAACTATAAAGTCGCCGAAGTACAGTATTATCGGGGACAATTTTATGCGGCTCTGGAGGCGTTGCAGGAAATACAAAAATCGCTTGCAGCGGATGATTCGCTTATGAATAATTGTCTGGAACTGCAAATGCACATCAACCGCTTCCGATCGGATTCGGCCGCCCTGGCGGCCTATAGCCGCGCCCGCCTTTTAGCCTACCAGGAAAATCTGGGCTCGGCGGCAGCAGCGTTTACAAAGATTTTTAATCAATCCAACCTCCTTAGCCCGTTAGCGGCGGTGGAGGCAGGTCGACTTTATAAACGGATAAATCAGCATGATGAAGCCATCCAGCTGTTAAATCGGTATCTCGAGCAATATCCGGAAAACCGCTACAGGGATCGCGCTTCTATTGTGCTCGCCGAAATTTTCGAAGAACGGGGCCATCTGCAAAAAGCGGTGGAATACTATCGTAAAATAATTTCGACGCAGCCGCATAGTTTTTATCTGGAACAAGCGCGTGAAAGAGCGCGTGTTTTGAATGAAAAAATCAACCAAGGAACGAGTTCCTGATTATGAGACGTTATCTCTCTATAATTTTACTTATGTTTGCCCTTCTGGCGCCTTCACTCTCAGCCCAGTATATATTAATTCCCATGGATATGGAACAATCCAATCACCTTAAAGCCTACGGCGTCGCCTATTGGATTTTGAAAAAAGATGTTAATGTGGAATGGTTGCTGAACTATAGAGGGGGTTCATTTTTATTCACCGATAACGCGGCATTTCGGGACGAATGCCAATTGAGGGGCGTAACGTTCGAGACCGTTACCGCAGCGGATGTTAACCAAATTTACGCACGTATCGAAAACAACAACATGGAAAAAGTTTTGCTTGAAAAGGCGCCTAAAATTGCCATTTACACGCCGCCGGATTACCAGCCCTGGGACGACGCCGTAACCCTTGCGCTCACATACGCCGAAGTGGAGTACGACGCCATCTACGACCGAAAGGTGCTGGACGGCGCCTTGCAGGAGTACGACTGGTTGCATTTGCATCATGAAGATTTTACGGGACAATACGGCAAATTTTGGGCCTCATTCCGAAACGAGCCGTGGTATATAAAACAACAGATGGAAGCGGAGAAATTGGCGAAGGCGTTGGGCTTCGATAAAGTGAGCCGTGCAAAACTGGCGGTGGCCCGCGAAATCAAACGTTATGTGGAAAACGGCGGTTTTCTGTTCGCCATGTGTTCGGCTACCGATGCTTTAGACATTGCTTTGTCAGCACAAAATACCGATATTTGTGCCTCGGTATTCGACGGCGATCCCCCTGCGCCCGATTGCCAAAAAAAGCTTGATTACACTAAAACGTTGGCCTTTCAGAATTTTAAAGTTATAACCGATCCTTCCGTGTACGAGTATTCCGATATTGACATACCGCCGAGTAACATGCCGCGCCTCCGCGACCCCGAATCCGATTACTTCAGCCTGTTTGAATTTTCGGCGAAATACGATCCCGTTCCCACCATGCTTACCCAAAATCACGTAAATGTGGTCAAGGGGTTTATGGGCCAAACCACCATGTTCCGCGAAGAAAAAATCAAACCATCGGTTACCGTAATGGGAAAAATCGAAGAGAGTAACGAGGTAAAATATATCCATGGAAATCACGGCAAGGGCACATTTACTTTCTACGGAGGCCATGACCCGGAAGATTACACACATAGGGTCGGCGATCCGCCAACCGAACTCAAATTGCACAAAAATTCGCCCGGATACAGATTGATCTTAAATAATATTTTATTTCCGGCTGCAAAAAAGAAAAAATTGAAGACTTAGCAATTATGGAGAGACCATGGAAAGCATTTCCGTAAAAACAGGTGCGCAAACCGAGATGTTGGATATCACGGATCAAATCCAGAACATCATTAAGAAACAAGGGTTTGAAAACGGTCTGATCACCGTGTTCGTCCCTCATACAACCGCAGCCATTACCATTAATGAAAATGCGGATCCTTCGGTTCAAAGGGATATTCTAAACGAAATCAATAAAGTGATTCCTTTTGAAGATCAATATCAACATATGGAAGGAAACGCCGCCGCGCACATTAAAGCCTCTTTGTTTGGCGCCTCGGAATATATTCTGGTAGAGAAAAACCAATTACAACTGGGAACGTGGCAGGGCGTTTTCTTCTGTGAATTTGACGGCCCCCGAAGCCGCAAAGTCTGGATAAAATTTTCCGGTTAGTTTGTGCGCCATTTCTTAAAAAGATAACGCACTTCATTGTAGCCCAAAACAAGGATTTGAGTCCGTGGCAATAAGCAGATAAACGGGCGAGGCCTCAAAGATCAGCAAAATGGAAGGCAGGACGAATACAGATCATCCGGACAATGCAATACCTAATCAGCGGTAGAAAAATGAAATACGTTTCATAACGTGTACGACTTGTTAATAACCGCCGGTTTTCAATTAGTGATTATGAAAATTCGGCCAGACGTTTTCAATGCTTGAACCATAAACGCTTTGCGGTTATATTAAACTTCAATACAAAGCGGAAAGGGAAAAACCATGTTAGAAGAAACCCTGGATATTTTTATAAATCGTATTAAAAAGATCGTCATTACCGATGAAAAGATGACCGAAATCCCTCTGGCCTATCTGATTACGCTGGATATTCCGGAATCCATCAAACACTTTTTTGATCAGGAAGTGGAATTATGGATCCGGGAAGAAGAAGAAAAATTTAGTACAAACGACCGCTTTGATTACGACGCACCGGAAGTACGGATGCTTATTGACCAGATTTTTGATCTGCTAAAACAGAATGCGCGGTTTAATGTGGCCAAGTTCAATCAACTGCTGGAACGCGCTATCAAATTGGAAATGAATTATGTGATCGAACCGCACCGTACCTTAAGCCAGTTTCTGTTCAAGGACAGCCGGGTAATCTCCACGCGCGAAGTGTACGACACGTTAAAATATTTCACCCGTTATGAATACTACAAAAACGCCATTTCCGATTACTTCAATCTTAAATATTTGAAGGAAATCTCACAAGACCAGTTTATTGAACTCATCGAACAGATCGACCGTAAAGCTTTCGAAAAAGATCGCATCGAAACAACCCTGAAAACGCTTAAAACCATTATTTCTTTTCTAAGCGACGTTCATGGACAGGAAGTTGATCGCTTGCCCATGGATGTCCTTTTCGCTGCTTTACAGGACCGCAATTTGGATGATCTTGCCGAACGCGTTGAAAAGGTAAAAACCGAGCATAATCTGGAAGATTTGTCTTTTGAAGAGATTGAGCACATTCTGAAAGAGGGCGTTATGCCCGGTGAAACCAAACCGGAAGAGGAAACGCGCCTGGTTCTTGAAAAGCATGAAGATATCGAAGAAAGCAAACCTGAGGTTGAAGTAGACGAAATCGAAGTAAAAGAAACGGCGGGCGAAGTCACTGAAGAAGAACCGGAGGAAGAAGAGGAGCCGGAAGAAGCATTTATGGATGAAGAGGTTTTGGAAGAAGAAGAGGAAGAAGAGCCTTCTGTTGAGCAAGCGCCGACTCATGGTAAGGTAGCACAAGCGCTGGCCGATCACGTGGCCAAACAGATTTCATCCGATTCACCGTTGGAAGACCTGAACAATATGTTCCAGGGCCGTAAACGTCGCCGCATTGTTAAGAAATTATTCAAGAAAAACGAAGCCGAATTCCTTAATTTTCTAAAAGAGATCAACGTTCTCAATACCTGGCGGGAAGCTTCCAAAATCATAGACGATGAGTTTTACGCCCGCGGTATCAATCCGTATTCCAAAGAGGCCATTGCATTCAGCGATGTGGTTTACATGCGTTTCTTCCCGAAAGATAAATATATAAAAACCGAAGAAGAGTAAAATGTCCCATCGGCCCCGGGCCGTTTCATCAACATACGTAAATTTAAAAAATGAGGAGATGTCCATGACGACATCTCTTTTTTTTGCCCATTTCTAAACAGGAATTATCAATGGAAACCGTTTTGATAATTGGCGCAGGTCGTTTGGGAACCTCGCTTTATCGGGCGATAAAAGAATCGACCAAAAGCCGGGTTTTGATTAAAACGAACCGGACCCGTACAACCGTTAACAACAGCAATGTGAGTCAAAATGATCGGACGGCCACGCTAAACGAGCATGCCCTGAATGATGTAACCGGCATTATCCTGACGGTTCAGGATACCGAGATACCGAACATCGTTGGTGAATTGCAACCGTTTAATTTAAATGACAAATGGGTTATTCATACCTCTGGAGTGGAAACATCGGAGCTGTTAACGCCGCTTATTCCAAAAGGAGCGGCGGTTGGAAGTTGGCATCCTCTGCAATCATTTCCGGCCCCCTTCCAGCCGAAAGGCATCTGGCAGGGTATTACCTGTACTTATGAAGGCCACGAGACGCCCTTTCAATGGATCCAAATGTTATGTGCCAGGCTGGGATGCCGCTGTCACAAAATTAACGCCAAGCATAAAACGGCAGTCCATTTGGCGGCAGTGATAGCAGGTAATTTTCCCGTGGCTCTGCTTTCGTGGAGCCAACATCTTTTGCAGACGGCCGGCATCGATAAAACCAATGCTAAAGCAATATCGTACCCCCTTTTCGAACGGGTGATTCGCAATTATAAAGACAAAACGCCGGGCGAGATTTTAAGCGGTCCCCTATCACGCGGCGATCTGTCCGTTGTCGAAAAACATTTGAACTTTCTTAATTCTCAGAATCAACATGCATATCTGGAATCCTATCGCACCTTAACACGTTTATTATTATCAATAAGCGAACTAACGATTATAAACAGAGAGGAATTTCATAAATTAATTGATGGTGAATAGATGATTAAGCACGATTATCACATACATACCAAGCGGTGCAAGCACGCTGTCGGCGAAATGGAAGAATATATTGAACAGGCCATCCGCCTCGGCTTCCGGGAAATCGCCTTCACCGACCACACTCCCCTTCCCGATCGTTTTGATCGCGCACATCGTATGGCGCTCGAAGAGATTGAGACTTATGTAAACGATGTGCTACGATTGAAGGACCAATACAGTGAAATTGAAATAAAGCTGGGTCTGGAAAGCGATTTCTATGACGGTTTCGAGCCATTTCTCGAAAAACTTTTACAACGCTTTCCGTTTGATATCGTATTGATGTCGGTGCACTTTTTGAAAGAATGGCAACAGGGTAACTGGGTGTTCAGTTATCATTTCCCAGATCGTAGTTATAAAGAAATCTATCGCGACTATTTCCGCGCGCTGAAACGTGGCATACGAACCGGCCTGTTCGATGTAATCGCACACATGGATTTGATCAAGTCGCCGCAAGCGCCTGTTCTACAATATAATGCTCAGGATGTAAACGAGGTATTAAAGGAGGCGGCGGCAAACAATATGGCTATCGAACTGAACACCTCCGGCTGGCATAAAGCGATTGAAGAGATGTTCCCGGCGCCCGAATTGCTACCATTAATTGTGGAAGCCGGTTTAGCGGTTACGACCGGATCGGATGCACACCAGCCCGGTCATGTGGGTTATGCATTCGATCGTTTGTTTGCTCTTCTTGAGCCATACCCACAATTGAAATTTGCACGTTTTAATAAACGCTGCCTTACAAAAGATCGCATACAATTTGCTCCGGCTTAAACAAAACAATCCCTAAAAGAGAAGGTAAGATTAATCATGAATACATATAAGCATCAACTCAATGAAAATATCCCAACAATTCTTGATAATAGCCGTACCATTGCCGTTGTCGGTCTTTCGAAAAAAGATAATCGTCCCAGCCATGATGTTGCGCGCTATCTGAAAAATCAGGGTTTCCGAATCATCCCCGTCAATCCAAAATACGACTCCATTCTGGATGAAGTCTGTTATAAAAGTTTGCGAGATATCGAAGAACCGGTAGATGTAGTTGATATTTTCCGCCGTCCCGAAGAAGTATCAGCTGTGGTGGACGATGCGATCGCCATCGGAGCAAAAGCGATTTGGATGCAATCGGGTATTGTTAACGAAGAAGCGGCAAAAAACGCGTTAGAGGCAGGTTTATTGGTGGTAATGGATGCCTGTATGAAAGTCGAACACCTTCTGCACTCCGGCATCAATAAATAGTTTGCAACTTTCGCAACTCTTTTTACGTATTAATAAGTTTAATTTATGCATTATTTTGCTAAACAATGCATAATTATTGCTTAAATCTGCAACACCTCCCTGTTTTGCCCGTATCTCAAACCAAACGCAGTTTCAATGTTTGTAATTTTATGCAGGGAGGAAACCCCATGAAACGTTTAACGATTGTACTACTCACCAGTCTGTTCGTTGTTCTGTCTTTTGCCTCTTCATACGCCAATGGCGTAAAAACAGACTGGGGCCGGTTCAGCAAAAGCGTGAACCAGGCTTTGAAGTCGGATCACGAAGGCTTGAAATTGGCGGCTCTGGGCCTGGTCATTCGCTACGCCGATCATATTCAAGTGAATGATGCCCGCAAAGATATCCGTAATATTTTTCTCCGTCATGAAAACCCAAAGGTCCGCCAGTTGGCACTGGTCGCTCTAAATGCTATCCATAACGACAGTGATCTGGATTTTCTGCTCAATCAAAGAGAACACGAACAAAATGCGGCTATCAAAAATCATATTACCTGGATTCTTCTGGAAAGCGGTAGCTTAAAGATGTTATCAAAAAATCAATGGATGGCGGCAACCATCGTCCAGTAGTTTGAATTATGAAGAGCCCGGTCGACAACTGAACCGGGCTTTTCTATTTTATGGATTAAGCCCAAGTTGATCTGCAACAGAGCTCATTGCGTTCGCAACGACTGACACATGCTCATCGAAATCGACGCCCAGCTCTTCCGCCCCCTTTCGGATATCGTCGCGATTAACTTTGGCGGCAAAGCTTTTATCTTTCATCTTCTTTTTCACCGATTTAGGTTTAACTTCGCTCAAAGCCCGGTTAGGACGAACCAGCGTTACAGCTGTAATAAACCCACACAATTCATCGACGGCGTAGAGAACTCTTGCCATCAACGTCTCCCGCGGCACTCCCGAAAAATCGGCGTGTCCCAGAATGGCGGTACGAATCTCGTCGGGTACACCCTTTTCCTTCAATATTTCGGAGCCTTTCATGGGATGTTCATCGGGATACATTTCGTAGTCAAAGTCATGCAGCAAACCGGTAACCGCCCATTTTTCTTCATCGGCATCATATTTTTGCGCGTAGGCCCGCATAGCGGCTTCAACCGCATAGGCATGCTTTAAAAGACTATCGTTTTTCGTATACTCGGTCAGTATATCAAGAGCTTGTTGGCGTGTCATTACTGCACCTCCGCTCGTATTCTTAGTTCTTCATATATGGATATCGATCATAGCAATCATGTTAACCACAGAGCGTGTTCCCGCCGTTTACATTTAAAATTTCCCCGGTAATGGTGCGGGCCATATCGGAAGCCAAGAACACAACCGGCCCCGCAATATCGTCCGCTTCAGGTATAAAGCCAATCGGCATGTCCTCTATATACGTTTCACGGTTTTTATCGATGGCTTCCGCCGACATTTGTGTATCGACCCAGCCCGGCGCAACGCAATTAACACGTATGCCGTCCGGGCCCAATTCGGTCGCCAATGATTTGGTGAAACTGATGATCGCGCCTTTTGTGGCGGCATAGTGTGAATGGAACGCTTCTCCGCGCTGCCCTGCGGTTGACGAAATATTAATAATATTACCTTTAACTTTTTGCTCTTTCATGTGCTTGATTACCACATGGCTAAAATAATATACGCTGTCCAGATTAATCTGCATTGTACGCCGCCAGGCGTCCACCGGCATTTCTTCGATCCTGCCGTATTCCCAGATACCCGCATTGTTAACCAATATATCGATTTGGCCGAAATGATCGAGCACCTTCATAACAAAACTTTGTACTTCCTGATAATCGCTCACATCGCACTCATTAAAAAAAACCTTAACGCCGTTTTTTTGACATGCGTTGCTTACTTGTTCCGCCGCCCGATAGTTTTTGTTGTAATTAAACGCCACATTTGCCCCGAGGCGACTAAACAGTTTGACCGTAGCCGCACCAATGCCTCTACTACCGCCTGTGACGAGTACATGTTTATTTTTGAATTCCAACATGCTGCAAGCTCCTTTTCTTAAACCCGATTCAAAAAAGCGACTGAATAAACCCATTCAGAGATCAAAATTTAACATCCGCAAAAAGCGCGTCATTGCTTAGCGCTCCCTTAAACTTCGGCGGCATTTGTAATGAAACCAATCAACGACGGAGTTTTCGCACTTCATTGAACCGTGTAAGGGATATTTTTAAAGCCCTGTGATTAAAGTTCTCGTATCCGACTTGCCATTCAAGATTATTGCCCCGACAGATAAAACATACACGCCCGGCAACGCCGATCTTATAATTGGTTTGTTTAATATGTCAATTTTAATTAAAATGTCAAATTATTTTTAACATACGAAACATTCAAAAGACATGTTAAAGGAGCAGGTAATGTTGCAATTAATACGATGGGGGCTTCCCTTACTTCTGTTCATCTTTTTTATACAATGTGGTTCCGACGCCGAAAAAAAGACGGACAGCGAAGCCAAAGCTCAGAAATCGTCACAAACGCAAAAGAAAGAGCCCATAGAGATCCCCGATGAGGCTGTTACCACGGAAAGCGGTTTACAATATATGGTCATAGAAGAAGGGAACGGCCCCCAACCGCAAAAAGGTCAAAGGGTCGTCGTCCATTATACAGGCTGGACTCTGGACGGTAAAAAATTCGACAGTTCCCGGGACCGGGAAAAGCCATTTAAGTTTGATGTTGGCGTGGGTGATGTCATCAAAGGTTGGGATGAAGGCGTCGCCAAAATGAAGGTGGGCGGCACCCGCATGCTTTACATCCCACCGCAACTGGCTTACGGAGAACGAGGCGTTCCCGGCGTTATACCTCCTAACGCCACCCTCGCATTTAAAGTGGAACTAATCGATATCGAATAGGATACCATTTCGGATTCCCCGCAATGTTCAAACATGGCGGGGAATTATTTATTATCTTCCTCCACTGCGTCATACAACATACTGCTAAAGTCGGGAACCGCCGAGTTAATGCGGCTCCAACTGGGGAACATCGGCAATTGCATGGGATTGGCAAGGAACTGGTCACCTGCAATAATAATGCTTTTCAAAAACACTTCCACCGCTTTTTCTTCGGCGTGCCGGTCATATATCAAACCGTTAATGGAAGCGTCGCCTGAATACTTCTCAATATAGTTGAGGGCGGTGCGTAAATAGGTAGCCTTTATGGTTCGGAAAAACTGATCGGAAAAGACAACGCCCATACTGGCCAACACTCTGTAGAACGATTTGGCAATATCAATGGTCATTTTCGCAAGACCGGTATTAGGATTGTTTTCCGAAAGATTCTGATGTTTATGGTCATAACGATCGAGAATATCCACCTGACACATCTGGTTCTTGGCATAATTACGATATATTTCATTTAAAGTGCCTATTTCAAGTCCCCAATCGCTGGGCAAACGCAGCCGTACGATTACATCCCTCAAAAACGCCATTTCTCCGGAGAGCGGATAACGGAAGGAGTCGATATAGTCCAGATAATCCAACTCGCCCAATATGCGTTTCAAAGAACGGATTAAAGGTGTAATAAATAATCGCGCCACGCGGCCGTTTAAACGATCGGAAACCCGGCTGTAATACCCTTTGACAAAGCGAAAATTCATGGTAGGTTCGGTTAGCGGATATACAAGCCGCGCCAATAAACTGCGTTGATATGTGATGATATCACAATCGTGTATTGCGAATACGCGGCCCTGATTGGATGCCAGCAAATATCCAAAACACATCCAAACGTTACGGCCTTTACCTTCGCTACCGATAAAAAACTCCTGTTCCTGCAGAAGGTTATAGAGCTCCTGCATGCGCGGCCCGCGATGCCATATAATTCGATGGGGTTGTGGTAACTGCGCAAAAAATTGTTTGGCCTTTTCGAATTCAAATTTATTGGCGCCATCCAGTCCGATCACGATTTCAGCCAGATAAGGCACTTTTTGCAATTCCGATACAATATGCTTCAATGCCGAACCCTCAATTTCACTATACAATGAAGGTAAAATAAGAGCGACCGGCCGCCTCCTTGCAAAATTAAGAATCCTTTCTTCCAACTCTTCAACACGATTCTGAGTAAGATTGTGTAAGGTTGTAATGGCTCCATTTTGAAAAAAGTCTGCCATTCAATTAATCTCCTTGCATCGTTATTAAATTATCGTTTTATCATTTTAAGAATAGCCTCGTTCCAGCCATCGGGTCCTATACCTTCGGTACACAAGAGTCCTTGCAATGAAATACCTGACTCAAAGGTTCCGTCGTGCTTTTTTACCAGTACCGGTACATTCACGTTTTCCAGTAGTTCCAGATCATTGAGGCTGTCTCCGATACCGATACTGCGCAGAGACCTCTTTCCGCTTTCATGTTGAGCATATAAGCTCATTATGGTTTGAACCGCCTGCCCCTTGTCGCTCTTACCCAGTAAATGATAAAAACGATTGCCCCGGAGAAGCCGGAATCCATGGCTTACAACATAATCGTTCACTTCGGTCAGGTCATCGACTTTGTCGGTTAAGATGAAAGGTACGCTGAAAAAACGTTCTTTGGCCAGCTTGGCCGCTGTGGTTTCCATTGCGGTGTGTTCTTGTATTTCTTTCACCTCCATTTCATGGAATCCCCGCAGAGCCAATTTAAATTTATTTCGGACGCTTTCCAAAAAGGGAATAATTTCTTCAATGGGTTTACCCAGGACAATAACCTCGTAACGATCAATAATTTCAAACGGTTGCGACAGGCTTTTAAAATATTGCCTCGGGCAAAAAACAGCACTACCGTTCTCACTGATGAACGGTTCGTTTAATTTGAGGGCATCCTGTAAACGAATTATCTCTTTGTGTGTTTTGCTGGAACACAAAATCAACGGTATGCCACGGTTTTTTAAAAGGTTCAGCCCTTCCTTCGCAGGCGCAAAAGAATAACTGTAATAATCCAGCAACGTGCCATCCAAATCGCTAAAAACGATCCATTGCATATACTTTCCCTGCATCATTACCACTCCGGCTTAACGATTTATATTCTAAAACAATCATAATTGAATCGCAATTTTTTGCAACCATATTGTGCATAACGGATCATCTCCTTAAGCCGGGATACACTACAGAAGGTATATTCCGATCTACCAACCGCATCCTTGAATTCGGTGCGATCGCCGGAGACGGGGAATATACGGGCATGTACTTGCTTTTAGACTGTCCCGCACAATTATGTCAATAACCAAAGGTAATAGAGTCATTGCCAACCATATATATATTTCATATCTTAAATTTCAAGTATTATAAAATGCATGCGGAAGGTTTTGCACCCTGTCGGGCGCTCCGCCTTACAACGACTCTCTTTGAATACCTTCATTAACGGGAGCCGTCCCACACTATCTTTTTGAATAATTCGGAGAAGTGGAATATGAGCATTAATAAGTCAACCGTCGTTCAAATCCTGGAGGAGATCGGTACGCTACTGGAATTGAAAGGTGAAAATCCATTCAAGTCCCGCGCTTATTACAATGCCGCCCGCACCATCGAAACCATGAGCGGTGATGTAATCGAAATGATCAAAAGCGGAGAAATAAGCAATGTCAAAGGCATCGGCAAAGCGCTCTCCGAAAAGTTAAGCGTGCTGGTATCGCAGGGGCATCTCCCCTATCATGATGACTTAAAAGCGTCGGTTCCGTCCGGTTTATTGGACATGTTGACTATCCCCGGTATGGGCGCCAAAAAGGTAAAAGCGGTTTATGATAAACTGGGCATCACGACCATCGGCGAACTGGAATACGCCTGCCTGGAAAACCGTCTGCGCGAATTGCCGGGTTTCGGTCAAAAATCACAACAAAAAATTCTGCAGGGCATTGAGCTTCGCAAAAAGTACCAGGGGCGCTATCATTATCCCGTAGCGTACCAAACATCGAAGCATTTATTGGCTTATCTGAAAAACCACAATCAGATCCAACACATTGAAGTTGCCGGCAGTTTGCGTCGCAAAAAGGAAACGGTTAAGGATATTGATTTAATTGCTTCATGCAGACCGTCGTTCCGTGCGGAACTTATGGACTATTTTACCGATTATGATCATGTTGAACACATAAGCGGTAAAGGTGAAACCAAAACCAGCGTGCTTTTAGACTCCGGAATTCAATGCGACCTGCGCCTGGTTGATGATCGCCAATTTCCGTTCGCTTTACACCATTTTACCGGGAGCAAAGAGCATAACACCGCTATGCGACAACGCGCCAAATCCATGCAATTGACTATGAATGAATACGGCTTATTCCCCGAAGGCAAGGATAAAACGCTCCAATGCGACAATGAGACCGATATTTTCCAGGCTCTGAAGCTCATGTTTATACCGCCCGAGCTCAGGGAAAACTATGGCGAAATTGAAGCGTCGGAACAGAAACAATTACCGCAATTGGTCAGCGAGAACGATCTTAAAGGATTATTCCACGTTCACAGTAATTTCAGTGACGGCGCCGAATCTATCAAAGCCCTGGCGAATGCCTGTCAGAATATGGGATTCCAATACCTGGGTATCTGCGATCACAGTAAAGCTGCTTTTTATGCCAACGGACTTGATGAACGGCGGATTCAACAGCAACACGAGGAAATCGATCGCCTCAATGAGCAATCGCAGTCATTTACGGTTTTGAAAGGCATCGAATGCGATATTCTACCGGACGGCCGTCTGGACTTTGACGATGAAACACTCGCCTCGTTTGATTTTGTGATCGTCTCGGTGCATTCTTCCTTCGGAATGAGTGAACAAGCCATGACCAAACGCATTTGCGACGCTATCCGTAACCCGCTGGTAACAATGCTGGGCCACCCAAGCGGACGTTTGTTACTGGGCAGAGAAGCCTACGCGCTTGACCAACACGAAGTGCTGGAGACCGCTGCGCAAAGTCAAACAATTGTGGAAATCAATGCCAATCCCCACAGGCTCGATCTGGACTGGCGATGGGGCAAAACCGCCAATAAATTGGGCGTCAAAACCGCCATCAATCCGGACGCCCATTCCATAGATGGCTTGTATGATTATCAATTCGGTCTGAATATCGCTCGCAAGGGTTGGTTTACGGCCGAATCCGTCATCAACACCTATTCGCTGGAGCGGCTCCTCGCAGAGGTGCTCAAACGTTCATAAACCTATGATACATGTGATATTCAGGCATTGTAGCTTTTATCGTGTCAACTTCCATTAACCGCCGATAACTTTCCCCGAAAAATCAATGTCCTGACCCGCTTTTCAAAAACCTTTACTCAATTGCCGCCGTTTGTGCCCATATTGACAATATCCCTATTTTTTTGTTAATTGTAGCCTCGCATAAGATGATTACCAAACATTTAAGGGAAAAAAGGATGGCTTATAAAATTGCCGTAGACGCCATGGGCGGCGACCACGCACCCCAAGAGATCATTAAAGGCGTCGCCCGCGCCTTACGTGAAAGAGAGGACATACAGATTTTTTTAGTCGGCGACGAAAATGAGATAAAAAAGCACCTCGATAAGGAAGCATGTAAAAAGTCGGTCGAAATCATCCATACCGAAGACTGGATTACCATGGACGAGCCGCCCAAAAAAGCGCTGCAAACAAAACCGAAAGCGAGTATTAACATTGCGGCGGAAACGGTGAATGAAGGTCTGGCCGATGCGCTCGTCAGCGCCGGCAGTACAGGCGCGACCATTTTATCCGCCGCCCAGAATATGGCCATGATTCCGGGCATTGAACGGGCCGGCCTCGCCGCTCTGTATCCGACCGCAACCTTTAGTCCGCACAGCCAGGGCTTTTCACTCATTCTTGATGTGGGCGCCACGGTACATTGCAGCCCGAAACACCTTGTGCATTTTGCTTATATGGGCAGTTACTATGTTTCTCATATTCTCGACATCCCCCAACCGCGTGTGGCTTTACTGAATATTGGCGAAGAAGAAACCAAAGGCGGGGAAATATTCATCAAGACGTATCAGGAGCTAAAAAGCGCCGAGGGATTGCATTTCATAGGAAATTGTGAAGGCAACGATATTCCCTATGGCGATGCACACGTAATTGTAACCAACGGTTTTGTCGGTAATGTAGTTTTGAAACTTATGGAAGGCGTGAGCAACCTCTTGAAAGATACCGGAAAATATGCCTTCAAAAAGAAATTTAGCTGGAAAGTCGGAATGGCCTTACTTTCTTCAGGCGTCAAGGAATTGCGCGAACGCACCGATTATTCGGAATACGGCGGCGCGCCGATTCTGGGATTCGAGAAATTGATTATCAAAGCACACGGCCGTTCCAATGCAAAGGCCATTGCCAACGCCATTCACGTGGCGCGGCGCTCGATACAGGAAGACGTCTGTTCACACATTGCCCAATCCATTAAAGATTTCAACGCCAAGCATCGTATCGATTTCATAGAAATATAGCGTTGCATTAACGGATCTGGCGCCCACCGTCCACCGGAATAACCGCTCCTGTTATAAAGTCCGATCCTTCCAACAAAAAGCGAACCGTCTCCGCAATATCCTTCCCGGAGCCCTCCCGCTTTAAAAGGGTTTGCTCCAGTGCAAATTGTTTTTCCTCTTCGCTTATATCCTCCGGAAGCATTACCGGGCCGGGATTGATACAATTTACCTGAATATGAGGCGCCAGAGCCTTGGCTAAACCTCGCGTCATAGACACGACGCCTGCTTTGGTCAAGGTGTATGGAATATAGGCGGGAAACGGTGTTTCGGCGGCCGTATCGCCAATATTAATGATTTTACCGGACGCTTGTTGTAACATCACCTGGCTAACAGCCTGACTGAGAAAAAAGACGCTTTTCAGATTGAGATTGTGGAAGATATCCCAATCCTCTTCCCGGACAGTTCCCAACGGAGTTCGATAAAACAACGCAGAATTGTTGATCAACACATCGATCCTGCCCCACTGAGCCATCGTCGACCGGACAAGCGCTTCCCGCGCCCGGCTATCCGTCAAATCAGCACTTATAACGGCAATTTGGCCGCCTTCCGATTCTACTTCCCTCGCCAGCTCGCTGGCTTCTTGTGAGCTGGAATGATAGTGGCACATAATTTTTGCCCCCGCTTCGGCCAGGGTTCGGGTTATCGCAGCGCCCACACGCACGGCCCCGCCCGTTATTAGAACAACTTTATTTTTAATAACCATCGCTCATATCCGGAAATAAATCAACTGTTTATTCAATAACGATTTGGATTCAGACAGAGGAGACACGATCGCTCAAAAAGGGATTGGCCGTTTTTTCTCTTCCAATGGTCGTGTTCGGCCCATGTCCGGCATACACTTGAGTATCGTCAGGCAAAACCATTAACTGTGTTTGTATTGAACGCATCAATGCGGTATAGTCGCCTCCATACAAATCGGTACGTCCCACGGAATCTTTGAATAATACATCCCCCACGAACACATGGCCCGAAGCTAAAATACTTATGCTACCCGGGCTATGGCCGGGGGTATGTAACACCTGCAACGTTAAATCGCCAAGTGAAATCTGCTGTTTATCAACCAGATAACCTCCAACTTCAGGAGGCGGAGATACGTCAAGTCCGAATAGTAATCCCTGATCTTCCAGGCTACTCAGTAAAGGCGAATCCTCTGCGTGAAAATAAAACGGAATATCAAAATGCTTTTGAACGATGCTCAAATGTCGTACATGATCAATATGATTATGGGTATTGATGATCATTTCCGGTATCAGGTTTTCTTCTTCAACGGTTTTAATGATCTTATGCGGTTCATCGCCCGGATCGATCAAAATACAATGGCCTTGTCTATCATCAGCGCAAATATAGCTGTTCATTTCGAACGGCCCGACGGTCATTTTTCGGATAAACATGCAACATACCTCACCATTTGTTGAACTATCAGAACACAAGTCCGCGGCTTCCGCAAAATGCTCAAACGTCCGGGACCGGATGAATTGCCTTCCCAGCCTCCAGGACTGAAACAATATTTTCGGCAGCCATTCTGGCCATTGCGCTGCGCGTTGCCAATGTTGCACTGCCGATATGCGGCAGTAATACAACGTTATCCAGGGGTAAAAGTAATTCATTGATCTGCGGTTCGTTTTCATACACATCCAACCCGGCGCCTGCAATTGTTTTGTGAAGCAAACATTCGGCCAATGCTTGTTCGTTCACAACCGCACCACGGGAGGTATTTATTAGATATGCCGTTGATTTCATTTGTTTAAGCCGGGATTCATCAAGCAGATGATAGGTTTCATCGGTTAAGGGGCAGTGTAATGAAACATAGTCGCTTTCCCTCAGGAGCTCATCCAATGGCGCCATCCGTGCTCCGGTTTCCTTTTCGAATGCCGGTTTTGATTGACGGGAGTAGTATAATATCGACATCTCAAATCCTCTCGCGCGGCGCGCCACCGCCTTACCAATGCGTCCGGCGCCAACAATGCCAAGGGTTTTTCCACTAACATCGCCGCCCAGCAACAAGTGCGGCGTCCAGCCATTGAATTTACCCAAACGGACAAAACGATCACCCTCGGCCACTCGTTTGGAAACCGCCAACATCAACGCCCATGTTAAATCGGCGGTTGCATCCGTTAAAATATCCGGCGTATTGGTTACGACAATGCCTTTTGATTTGGCGTAAGCCACATCGATATTGTTATAGCCCGCGGCATAGTTGGCAATTACTTTTAAATTTCTTGCCCGCTCAATCACTTCCTGATCGATGGTATCCGAAAGAAGCGTAATAAAACCCGCTACGTCTTCAACATGCTTCATGATGATTGCTTTGCCGGGAGGCAAATCCGAATCATGAACGTTTACCTGGAAACCTTTCTCTTGCAGTAATTTCAATCCCGATTTCGGAATACGTCGGGTGCAATAAATTTTTTCTCTTTTCATACATGCTCCCGGAACGGTTCACATTAGTATTGTAGCATTGAATATAATCGAATAAACTGCACAACTCAAAATCATCCGCCGCCGAGACGTGACGGCAATCATTGAGCAGGAAGTTAATTGTTTATAATAATTGAATTGTGCATTAATAAACAAATTTGGATAATTGGTCAGGAACGTTTAAACTTACAACTTTTATTAAGACGATAGCTTAATTTTGTCTATTTTTGAATTTTTGTGCAACATTTAACGTTAACCCGAATAACATTCTTAGCATAATCATCTCACGACGTACTAATATTGAAAATCGATCCAATTGATTTGAAGTCATTCTGACCGTATCCAAAGGGAGAAAACTGAGAGAGATGATGCAAGAGCCGGTTCGTAACTAAAGATAATAACCAACATGAAACTGCAATATATTGTTTCAAGTAATCAATACACGCGATTTGTATATGCCTTGCGGAAATTAAACGTGTTTCCATTTTCATTAAAAAGAGGAATCGATGACGGTTGGGACATCAGAAGAAGGGCTCAAATTGATAATGTAAAAGGTTCAACGCATTAAAAGAAATTAAGGGAATAAGATATGAACGTTAACTATAAGCGTATGATGTTTGTCTTTATCTTGCTGGGAATATCCATAATGCCTGGACATTCCCGAGAATTTAAACAGGCGCCTTCATTTCAGTTAACCGATTTAAAAGGCAACACCGTTTCTCTTAACGTTTATAAAGGCGATATTGTGATTCTTAATTTTTGGGCATCCTGGTGCGCACCCTGCATTAAAGAAATGCCCGCCCTGCAAAAAATACATGAATATTACAAAGACAAAGGGTTACAGGTACTGGGGGTTGCCGTGGTTTCCAATCCGGAGGATATACCGGATATCGTCAATAAAACCGGCGTTCGATATCCCATCCTCATCGGAAATAAACAACTTATTGCCGATTACGGATACTTTACCTCGATTCCACACACCTTTATATTGAACCGTTCGGGGCAAATTGTTCACGAAATATCGGGCAGGGCCAACTTCCGCGAATATAAACGCGTTCTGCAACAATGGCTGCCCTGATCTGTTTCAGTAAACAATACACGTATCAGACAAAACAGCAGAAACCAATATGCCATGCAGAAACTTTCATATTTAACGGAAAAGAGCTCCCGTTCCGTGTTAGGCCTTATGTCCGGAACATCATGCGATGGGCTGGACATCGCACAAATCGAAATAAACGGAAGCGGGTTAGAGACCCAATTCACCTTTCAACGTGGAAAAAGTTACGCCTACACACAGGCTCAAAAAGAAACTATTCTGAGGGCCATGCAGCCGGGAGCAGCAACTCCCAAAACACTAAGCCAGCTTAACTTTTATCTTGCGCACGTTTGGTCCGAAATGATCAATCGTTTTATGTTAGAACACGAACTCGTTCCCGAAGCCATTGATTTTATTGGCAGTCATGGCCAAACGATTTGGCATCAACCCAATCCTGAGGGCTTTGCAGATCGTTCGATCACTTCCACGCTGCAACTGGGCGATCCTTCGGTTTTGGCCAATCTAACCAACATCACGGTAATCGGCGATTTCCGTGTGGCCGATATGGCGCTCGGCGGTCAGGGCGCACCGTTAATTCCGTTTTTCGATTGGATTTTTTTCTCGCGATTTCAAAAAAATATACTGGCGCTGAACATCGGAGGCATTTCAAACGCCACCTTTGTACCGGATGACGGCGATTTTAACAAGCTCATCGCATTTGATTGCGGACCCGGCAATATGCTGATCGATCAGCTCACTCAGGACTTGTTCGATCGCCCGTATGATAAGGACGCAGCCATCGCAACGCAGGGATCCTTAAATACCGAATTATTCAACTATCTAAAGCGCCTGGACGCCTTTGTGGAGCAAACGCCGCCCAAATCAACCGGTCGCGAATATTACGGCAATGATTTCGTTGCAAAAATCAAGGCATTCGCCGGGAAGCATGCCGTTGCGCCAGAAGATATTATACACACCGTTTCAGAGTGGACGGTCTATGCCGTTCATCGCAATTATGAGCAATTTATTTTACCTCAGGGTCAATTGCAGAATCTTGCCGTCGGCGGAGGCGGTGCACACAATCCCTTCATCATGAGGCGATTACAGGATTATTTTAAAGACGCCGGCGTTAGTCGCGTAAAAGCGTTTGACCTCAATGAAGATTTTAAGGAAGCCATTGGATTTGCCGTTATGGCTAATGAAACCGTTCACGGGCAGACCAGTAATGTAGCCCATCTTAGTGGCGCAAGCCGACCTGCAATTTTAGGTAAAATTTGTCTGGTTTAATTATTATGTTTGTTATGGCATGATACGTTTTCAAGCATCCCAAATTATCAAAGAACGCATCAGCGGGCTGAAACTTGGTTTATTGCAAGCCGGAGGCGTTACGATTCGCCCATCGGGTGAACCGTTTGATCAGGCCATTGAAAAACTCAGAAACCAGCTCAGGCAGAAGTTTGCGGAAATTGCGCCGTCTGAAGATACGATCGTCGGCCATGTTCGACGTATGTACCGACGCATCGGTTGGGAACCCACCAAATACCGCCCTTCCTCCGAGAAATTAATACGTCGGCTGTTAAAGAATCAATCCCTCTACCGAATCAATAATTTTGTGGATTACGGAAATTTGGCGTCGGCCTCTTTTCACCTGCCCATGGGCCTTTATGACTCGGAAGCGATTGAGGGCCAACCTGTCATGGATGTGGGCGGCCTGGATGAATCCTACACTTCCATTGCAGGCAACAATAGCCGGGCAACCGGTAAAATGATATTGCGGGATGCGGTTGGAATTTTCGGAAATCCAACGGCGGATTCGGCGCGCACGGCCCTAACCGAACAAAGTTGTAACATCCTTGCGGTTTTCTTTTGTCCGCCTGAAGTAAGCGAAGATTATCTAAAACAAACCCTGGAGACACTCGAACGCTATTACCGGAATTTCTGTAAGGAAAAACCGGCGACCCATATACAGGTTATCTCCTGATCTCCTTGTTATTTCAATAGAATCAACTTTTTAGCTTTACGGTATTCCAGACCCGTCTGTAAATCTTTTACCGACAGCACATATACATATAAACCCGATGAAAAGCGACCGAGTCGATACGTCCGCTCAAACGTGCTGGCGTCATGAAAACCCTTGTATAACGTTTCAATACGACGTCCGGACAGATCGTATAAATGAAGCCCGACCAGGCTTTCTTTTTTAATTCGGAAACGTATGGTGGTGACGCTATTAAACGGGTTCGGGAAATTCTGCGCCAAATAGATAAATTCACCTTCCGGAATGCGAATTTTTTCTTTGAAAGCCATGGTATCGGCTATATAAAAAGCTTTTTCAATATTAACGATGCCATAACCCAACAAATTATCAGGATCGTTCGCACGTGAAGCACTACGTTTCAGAACCTTATATATTTCCGGAGCTGAGAGTTTGGGATAGGCGCTTAGGAGCGCCGCCGCCGCACCGGCAGCCAACGGACACGAGAAGGAAGTCCCGTTCGCCCGTCGAAAGCCCGAGGTGTCCCGGTAGCTTGCTGTCACCACCGAAGCGCCCATTGCCGCAATATCCGGTTTGATGCGCCGGTCATAGGAAGGCCCTACGGATGAGAAAGAGGCCCGCGTCCCATCGGCGGTAACCGCTGCTACCGCTATCACATGATCTCCGTCAGCAGGTGCAATCAACGTGTTATGGTTTTTGTTGAAACCTTCGTTACCGGCGGAATTGAAAATAGCCAATCCCTTTGAAAAGGCCATATCGGCGGCTACCGTTGTAACGGCTGTTTCGCCGTCCATATCCTCGTAGCTGTACCAATCAATATAACCCACTGAACTACTGACAATGTCTGCACCGCGCCGTTCCGCCCATTCCAAACCGGCCACCCAATAATCTTCTTCGGCTTCCGTTTCACTGCCATTTTCTTCGGTTTTGGCAAGCAGATACTGAGCTTCAAAAGCGGGTCCGATCAACGCACCGGGGACATACCCGGCAATCGTCGAGAGCGTCATCGTCCCGTGCCAACCTTCATTTGCCTTCAATCCGCTGTCATCCACGCTTTGATCATCATGGATGAAATCGTATGTGTCCAGTACATTCAGATGTCGAAACGCACGGTGGTTCGTGAGCAAATTAAATCCATCATCCAGCATGGCGACGACAACCCCGTCACCATAAAAACCGCGCTCGTGCAGGAAGGGCACGCCGATTTGCTCCAGTTGCGTTTGTGAGGGCCCGTAATCCAGGTCTGCGGCTTTCCGCGTAACACCTGGTTCACGGCCCTTTATCAGCTTTGTATCGGGTTGTGGGGGCAAGGGATGGTTTTTGCGGGCTACCGGTTGAATGTGTCGAACGCATGCCAACTGTCGCAATAAAGGTATGTGTTCCCTTTTAATGTTTGCCGAGACCGCATTAAGCCAGCGCGACCGTACACGTATCCGCTCCACATAAGGGCGTATGGCATCCACATACGGATTATACACTTTGCGGTCGCTGATATCCAACAGCGCAGAATCAGGCCGGACTTTGGCTCTGCGTTTGAGCGTCCGGAAGCTGATATCCAGAGCGCTGCGCTCCAGTGTTGTATGAGCGGCACCTTTATCGACAAAAAAAATCCAATACGGTTCCACATCATCAACGTCTTGTGCGGAAAGAGTAACCGCAAAGATCGGGATTAAAATCAGAAGCTTTATGTATAGCCGGATATTAATCATGGTGTTAGGCATCCCTGCATTACCTGTGTTATTACGCAACATCGCTTAAAGATAGTGGCGCCGGTTTTGTAATTCAATCACAATTCGTTCTTACCGTGCATTTTCATTCAGTTTGGTTTGTAACAGCAATTGATCGTCCAATGCTCTTTGAACCGTTTTAGACTGAGTTGAAACGGTAGAGTGGTTTTGACGATTCCTTCCGGAAGATTTCTTGTCGATTTGGTCGCCATCGTGCCTGTGCTCATTTGAAGGTCCAATTTGTAACTGAATTTGATTTTTTGAAGCTTTCTTATAAATTGCTTGTTATTTACAATTAACCGGATGTATGCAAAAACGTTCCGGGTTGGAAGAAGCCGCATTAGCTTAAATCAAGGAAAATTAATATGGGATTTTGGGGTAAAGCGATTGGTATTGGCGTCGGTTTTATGATGGGCGGACCACTGGGCGCTATTATGGGCGGCGCCCTCGGGCATATGTTCGACGTGGAAGCCGATGCATCAAAGGTTGGAAGCCGTCTGTTACGGTGTCCGCATTGCGGAAACGGTTTTGAAGTTTCAGGACAGTTTGACGGCTATTGTCCGGCGTGTGGGAAAGATTTAACGGCCTCTCGTCCTGACTCCGCTTACGACCGCCAGTTTGTTTTTTATGTGAGTCTGGCCTCCCTTGCGGCAAAAATGGCCAAAGCCGACGGCGTTGTTACCGAGAATGAGGTTAAAGCCTTCGATCAATTTGTGCGAACGCAATTGGGGCTAAACGTTGAAGAACGAAAAATTGTCGCCAAATTATTTAATGAAGCCAAACAATCATCGGTGGACGGGCAGGCGGTAGCTCGCCAGTTTAAAGATTTAATCGGCTACCAACCAGAAGTCCTGCAAACAATGGTACATCTTCTTTTCCGAATCGCAATGGCGGACGGTAAGTTTCAGGAGGCCGAAGAGCGCTATATCCGGCAGGTTGCTTCGATCTTCGGGCTTTCGCAAACCGATTACGATCAAATTAAAGCCTTATTTATCAAAGATGATCACAGGGCCTATCAAATTCTTGGCGTTACGCCGCAGTCGACGGACACCGAAATTAAGAAAGCATACAAAAAACTGGTCAATGAATACCATCCCGACCGCTTAACAGCCAAGGGTGTGCCTGAAGATTTTATCAAATTTGCCAATGAAAAAATGGCTGAAATTAACGGGGCTTATAAACAAATTAGGGAACAACGCGGCTTTTAATCGAAACCCAGTAAGACGCCGTCCCGATACTGCCAAAATAAGATATCAAGCAATTAACCCTGCAGTGTGCCAACGTTTGCCGTATGGCTTTTTAGAGTCGATGAATAACTGAATGTGCCGCTTAGCCTGGAATCAATAATCGAACTCTAATTCATGAGTGTTTCTAAAATCGTAAAAGGTTTTACGCTTTAAATCGGCTAATAAGAGTTTATAACTGATCAAAGCGCTGAGGCGCGAGTTATACGCCTGGCTCAGACGGTTACGATCAAGGGCCAGAGACTGGCTGTTGATATCTCCGTTCGCAAAGCGCTCGCGACTTATCGAGAAGCTTCGTTCGGCAATTTCCACACTTTTATTCAATAGATCTAAACGTTTCAGACTGCTGCGGAGGCGGTTAACCGTATCCCTTATATCGCGCTCCACCGTCACTTTTTCATCGTTTAATTGCAGCCGGGCCTGGCGTAACCGCGCTTCGGCGGCATGCACTTCCGCCTCATTCACGCCCCAGTCCCACAATGGGATATTCAAAGTTAGTGCGATACCACGATTTCCGGGACGCCGTTTCAGTTCCCGCCAGGCGTTTTCGAAGTTATCGTAAACAGGGATATGATCCGCCTGTTCTTCAACTCCAATAAAATCGTAATAAGCCGAAATGGTCCCTGTGATCTGATGATTAACACGCGTACTTTTAATATCGATTTTAGCCTGTTCCCGCTGGATTTCCCGTTCCCGGATTTCCAGCCGGTTCTTCATACCATACATCAATGCCGTGTCTAAATCCACATGAACCCGTGTAAAACTCAAATCGGTCTCGATTATGACAGAATCTGCCAGATTAATCCTCAGTAGTTGTTTCAGATGATTGGCCTCGGCGCGACGGTTGGAAACCGCAATATCATAATCGTTCGCCGCTTCACCCAGGTCCACTTCCATCTGGAGCGCCTCAACCTCAGCGATAACGCCGGCTTTAAATTTATTTTTTGCCAGTTCTGCAGCCTCTTGTTGTTGCTCAAAGGTTTGTTTTGCAATCTTTTCCCGTTCGAGCGCCTGTAACAAGTTGTAATAGGCCTGCGTTATACGATAGTTCAAATCCAGACGGGCGCGGGTTAAACGCCGTTTCGATAATTCATGATTCAAACGCGCCTGTTTTAAGGAGGTTTGCAGATGATTGTAAGCATACAGAGCCTCGATCGGCTGCTCCAAACCAATCCGTGTATTTAAACGTGTAGATTGTTTATTCTTAAAATAATCCTCAATGCGATATACGCCGGAGCTAATGTAAACCGAACCGTCTGTGGGCAGGGGTTGGCTGATACGCACATTACCGGAATAAATCGCCTGTTTTACAGGAAAGTAATAAGTACCGGTGCTGTCCTGTATGCTGGAGATCGTTTCGCTGTAATCGGGAGCCGTCAGTCGCATATCTACCTGTGTTTTAAAGCGATTAACCACCGCCTTCAGTTCAAATTCTGCGATACGAAAATCTTCCGTAAGCTTCCTAATTTGTGTATTGTTTTCCTCTGCAATGCGCTGACACTCTTCCAGTTTTAAATAATGTACTTGTGCAAAATCCGTTGCAAAAAGCGGGAGAACGCCCGCCAATAAAATCACCGTTATAGTAAGACCTGGTTTTTGAAAAATTCGATAAGAGTACATTTTTCAACTCCTGCAGCCAATTATATGAATCGAGAGAGTGTTCGCCGCGTTAATCCATATCAAAACGCAGGCATAAAATTCATGCGGTTTTAATGCATTCGCCTCTTAAATTTAAGTGCTCCGATATAGAAATTCTAACGATTTTTACTGCCATACAAAAACAAATCAACATTTTTCAACAAAACAGTCTCATTGTAATATAAAGAGATACGGCTTGGATATTGGGTAGTAATGCAAGCGAAATGCTTTAAAAGTTAATATTTATCTTAATACTGATATCGTTTTCCCTGCCAGGTATCGCGTTCTTCAAGTAAGGCGTCGAAGCGTTGAAGCATTTCCGGCGGACGCACATGCCAGCGCGGAGCGATCAGCAAGTCCGGAGGCGCTTCTCCGAATAATCTTTGAATGACAATTTGCGGGTTAAGCCGTTCTATAAAATGTGATAATAAATCGAGGTATTCATGCGGCTCAAACAATTTGAACGGATTTTGCTGGTACATCTGAGCCAACGCAGTCCCTCTTACCACATGAAGTTGGTGAATCTTCAAAAAATCCAGCGGACGTTTCGAGAGCCAATCAGCCGTTTGCATCCACAGCGCCATATCCTCCCACGGAAAACCGAAAATCAGATGGGTACACACCTTGATGCCCCGCGTTTTTGTCATTTCCAGGGCATCCAGATACGATTTCACGTCATGCCCTCGATTGATCCGCTTTAAGGTCGCATCCGAAATGGATTCCAGGCCATATTCAACCGTGATATCCCAGTTTTGATCCAATGATTCGAGATAATCCAGTTTCTCCCGATCAATGCAATCCGGACGCGTACCAATCGTAAGGCCAATAACATCGGGATGCGAAAGCGCTTCTTCATAGTATTGTTTTAACGTATCCAACGGCGCGTATGTATTGGAATAAGGCTGAAAATAAACGATATACTTGTTTGTCTTATAGCGTTTCTTCAGGAAATGTATACCTTCCTCAATCTGCCGGAAAATGGTTTTGCCGGCATCGTTGTAACGCGGATTAAAACTTTCATTATTACAATAGATACAGCCCCCTTTGGCTACCGTTCCGTCGCGGTTAGGGCATGTAAACCCGCCATCTACCGTCACTTTTTGGACCCGTTCTCCATAGCGATTTTTTTGATAATGGGCAAAACTGTTGTATCGCCTATCGTGTCCCCACGGGAACCTGGCGACATTGCTATCTGTTATGGTGTTGTACATAAATGCCCCTGTTTGTTTTCAATTCAGTATAATAGCTTAACTCAATATGGTCCCAAATTAATCATAGACGCGCTGCTTGCACTGTTTCCTAAAAGATCTTTAATGCTTTAAACGCGTTTACATTTTCAAACAAGGCCTCTTTCAAATCATACAATATGGGTAAGATTTTATCGATTCAATTCAATACAATCCTTCTATTTATTCCGGACCGCGCTGAGCTTAACTATAATGTAACGGTCGATCCAAGTTTTATAGTAGATGCAGGTCGTCTTTGGAAATCATAATCCAGTTTTCTTCATCCTTTTCAAAACGATCCCGTACAGCCCCTACCAATTTTTGGCGTACGACCAGCAAAAGTTTTGTATGGGTACGCAGATGCTTATCGTCTAATAACGTTTCCACCATCGGTTCTAATCCTTGTCCCTGCAATTCAAGCGGCCCGATTTCGTCGATGATAATCCAGACGGTTTGTTTTTTTCGGCACTGCATCAATATATGTCGCCCCCATTCAAAGGTATGCGCTAAAAACATGAATCGCCCTACCGGCTGCGTCAACTCGGTTTTCGTTTCGCTTCCGGTTGCTTCGAGACATCGGCTTTCACCGCTGGCAATATGTCTTAAATAACGGCGATTGTGAATAACCGGCGCCAGGAGCCCATCCAAAGATGGTTGGCGTTTACACCAGGCATTTAGAGTGGTTGTTTTGCCTGAAGCGACGGGACCGCTTAACATATAAACCGCTTGAACCATAAAACCTCTCGCGCCACAAAATCGCCTTATTTGCATATTATAAAAGACCATTTTAAATTGCACGATTCATAATACGATTGCAAATGACAATTGATCGGAGACGAACTTGGCCGAGAAAATTCTTGTTACAAGTGCATTGCCTTATGCGAACGGTCCCATTCACCTGGGCCATCTTGCCGGCGCCTATTTACCTGCGGATATATTTGTTCGTTACCACCGTCTGAAAGGTTCGGATGTGGTCTATATTTGCGGTTCTGATGAGCACGGTGTGCCTATTATGCTACGCGCCCGTGATGAAAACAAGTCGCCTCAGGAAGTCGTCGACCGTTTCCATGCGCTTAACAAGGATAGCTTTGAAAAATTTGGCATGAGTTTTGATTATTACGGCCGAACCTCCTCCAAATTGCATCACCAAACCAGCCAGGATTTTTTCCGAAAGCTTTCACAAAAAAATGAATTTATCACCAAAAACGAAAAGCAATTGTACGATCCGAAAGCGAACATGTTTTTAGCCGACCGTTTCGTACGCGGCACCTGCCCTTCCTGCGGCTATGAAGATGCTTACGGAGACCAGTGTGAAAAATGCGGTATCTCATTAAGCCCCAGGGATTTGAAAAATCCCCGGAGCATGGTCACCGATGCCGAACCGATCCTGAAAGAAACCGTACACTGGTACCTTCCGTTAGGAAAATATCAACCGCGTTTGGAAGAGTGGATTGACAGCCACCCTGAGTGGAAATCCAATGTTGTAAGTCAGGTAAAAGGTTGGTTCGCTCACGGTCTGCGCGATCGCGCAGTTACGCGGGATTTACCCTGGGGCGTACCGGTTCCGCCTGAAATTGCTGAACAAAAGAAGGTGGACGCTTCCGGCAAAGTATTGTATGTCTGGTTTGATGCCCCCATCGGATATATATCGGCCACCAAAGAGTGGGCCGAAGAGCAGGGTCAACCCGAATTATGGAAAGCATATTGGCAAAGCAACGACAGCCGCCTCATTCATTTCATCGGAAAAGATAACATTGTTTTTCACTGCCTGATATTTCCGGCTATGCTTATGGTGCATGGCGATTTTGTGATGCCCGAAAATGTACCCGCCAATGAATTTCTGAATCTTGAAGGCCACAAACTTTCCACGAGCCGTAATTATGCGGTTTGGTTAAACGACTATCTGAAAAAATTTGAAGCGGATTCCCTTCGTTACGTACTTGCGGCAAACCTGCCGGAATCCCGCGATACCGATTTTTCCTGGAAGGACTTTCAGGCAAGGCATAACAATGAACTGGCCGATATTCTCGGCAATTTTGTGAACCGCTCAGTAACGTTCACCCATAAATATTTTGACGGCAAAATCCCGAAATCCGCATCTTACGATAATTTGGATCGATCGCTGATTGAACGGCTTAACGAAGCGCCGAAAAAATTGGGCGCGTTGATCGAACAATACCAGTTTCGGGCTTATGTTTACGAATTTATGGATCTGGCCCGGTTCGCCAATAAATATTTTAATGATAAAGCGCCTTGGGAAACCCGCAAAACCGACCCGGAGCAATGCGCCGCTACGTTGCATCTATGCTTGCAGACCGTAAATAGTCTGGCCATTCTCAGCGAACCGGTGTTGCCGTTTACGGCGCGCCGTATTTGGAATATGCTCAATATCCACTCGGCACAAACATGGCAAGATGCCGGAAATTTGAACCTATCCGCCGGCAGCGACATCCGAAAACCTGAAATTCTATTCAATAAAATCGAAGACGATGTTATCCAACAGGAAACACAAAGATTGAAGGAATCGTTAGAACCAAAATCAGAAGAAAAGATGGAAGCCATAAAAGCAGAAATCGATATCGAACTACTGAACAAATTGGATTTACGTGTAGCGACCATTAAAACTGCGGAACCCGTCGAGAATGCAGACCGTTTGCTGAAGCTGAAAATTGAAATGGGAGATGAAGAGCGTCAAATTATTGCAGGAATTGCACACAACTACAAGCCGCAAGCGTTAATTGGAAAACAAATTATCGTTGTGGCTAATTTAAAGCCGGCCACACTGCGCGGTCACAAATCGGAAGGGATGTTACTGGCCGCCAATAACGGCAAGGAACTCACTCTTTTAACCGTCATGGATTCGATAGAATCAGGTAGTAAAATCAGCTAAAACACACCAAATGTTTAATCGACTCTTTCTTGATTTAATAATAAAATTCAACTTCCCATTCAGATTTAATCTTAAGAGGCAATATGGCTGTTACATACTCATAACGGATTAAAACAGAAATCAATCAGTACGTATATTTTTTTTTCGAACGAATCGTTTTACATTGAATTTGAAAATAAAAGCCCGGGAAAACTATGTTTATTGATACCCATACCCATCTGGATTTTAACAAATACGACAAAGACCGCGAAGTTGTTATTCAACGCGCCATCAAAAACAATATCATGGCTATCATAACCATTGGAACGGATATTCCTTCTTCGGAGAAGGCCATCGAATTAGCGGAAAAATATGCGACCGTATTCGCCGCCGTTGGCATCCATCCAAGCGATTGCACCAATACCACCTATAAAGACCTTGAACGGATTGAGTCCCTTTGCTCCCACGAAAAAGTGATCGCCATCGGCGAAGTCGGTCTCGATTATTATCATATGAACGCGAGCAAATCCCAGCAATGGGAGGTGCTGTTAAAACAGATCGAACTGGCCGTTAAATTGAACAAACCGCTGATTATTCACAATCGTGAATCACATAATGATATTTACGATATCATTGCAACATCAAATGCAGCAAAAGTAGGCGGCGTGTTTCATTCCTTTTCCGGCGACCTCGATTTTCTCGATAAAATACTTTCTATTAATTTTCATATTTCTTTTACCGGCAATATTACCTTTAAAAAAAGCAACAAAGACAGTCTCGTAAAAGAGGTGCCTGTAAACCAGTTGCTTCTGGAAACCGACAGTCCATTTCTGGCGCCAACGCCCATGCGCGGCAAACGCAACGAACCGGCTTTTTTGGTACATACAGCCGAACGGATTGCGCGGATTAAAGAACTGCCGGTAAAAGAAGTGGGGAGGATTACCTCTGAAAACGCAAAGAATCTATTTAACCTCGCTATTTAGAGCATATACCGGCGGCGTTCTCGGAATACCGGCATTTATATGATCAGTCGCCGACCATACAAACGGTTCAGTCAGAATTTCCTTCACAATCAGGCGATTGCCTTTCGAACCGTTCAGGCCCTCGAAATTCACGGCGAGGATGTTGTCATCGAAATCGGCGCCGGTAAAGGCGTCCTCACCGATCATATTGTTAAAGCACAGCCCCGTCAACTCATTATTGTGGAGATCGACCGACGCTGGTTTGCCCATCTTCAGGAACGCTTCTCGAAAAATGCAGCTATTGTGAACGACGATTTTATGGAAATGGAGCTGGAGCCGGTATTCAACCGCTATAACCGTCGTTTAAAAGTCATCGGAAATATTCCCTATCACATCACAAGCCCCATCTTATTTAAACTGATCGACTGCTATCATTTAATTGAAAATGTGGTCATTATGATACAAAAAGAGGTTGCCCGTCGCATAGTCGCCGAACCGGGTACCAAGGAATACGGCATTCTGTCGGTTATCTGCCAGACTTATACCGAACCGGAGTATCAATTCTCGGTAGCTGCCGGTAATTTTTTCCCGAAACCCGAAGTCGATTCGGCGGTTTTACGTTTTAGGTTTCGCAACCAAATCGAGAACGTGGACAATCCGGCGCTTTTCCGACACCTTGTGCGCCATGTTTTCAATTACCGACGTAAAATGCTGCGCAATAGTCTGAGTAGAATTTTTGACAAAAGTATTGTATATTCGCTCACATCAATTTCCATAAACGCCAGGCCGGAAGAGCTGAGCGTTGACCAGCTCAAAATCTTGTCCAACGAGATCAATCTTAAAACGAGGGAACCCGATGCAGCGGATTAATCTGGAAAATATATTCCCCGATATCGAAAAATTGATCGAAACGGACAATAGCGGTGCGCTTCTTAATATCCTCATCGATTTACACCCCGCCGATATCGAAGAAATTCTCAACCATCTCAAAAAAGAAGAGCGGGTGTATGTTTTCAATATCCTGCCAAGCGAATTGGCCAGCCAGGTGCTCACCCAATTGGATACACCCATTATTGAACAGGTGTTGGAAGATGCCGGCGATCACAAAATATCGCAACTTATCGATCATATGGAATCCGACGATGCGGCGGACCTCTTATCGGATTTACCCGAGGATGTTGCCAAAAACGTCCTGAAACGGATGCCCAAGGAAGACTCGGAAGACGTCCTTCAATTGATGTATCATGAAGAGGATACGGCCGGCGGATTGATGGCGTTGGAATTTATTGCGCTGCCGGCCGACGCCACCGTGAATGAAGCGATAGAAAAAATTCGCGACATCCGGGACGAAGCGGAACAAGTGTATAATCTCTTTGTGGTCGATGAAAATGAAAAACTGATTGGGACGGTTTCACTGACCGAGCTCGTGCTCGCCAAAGGCTATGTAACCCTGCGTGAAATCATGGAAGTGGATGTGCACGCGGTCCCGGTTGATATGGATCAGGAAGAAGTTGCCAATTTTTTCCGAAAGTATGACCTGGTGAGCGTGGCGGTTGTCGATCATGCCAACAGACCGGTCGGCCGCATCACCGTCGACGACATTGTGGATGTACTCGAAGAAGAGGGTTCGGAGGATTTGGCGTATATTGCCGGCGCCCCCGATGAAGAAATTCTGGAAGAATCGTCGTTTGTCCTGTCGCGGGCGCGACTACCATGGCTGATGGTAGCGTTTGTTGGTGAAATAATTGCCGCATTCATTTTGAACAGCTTTGAAGTAACGTTACAGCAAAAAGTGATGGCCGCCTTTTTTATCCCTATCGTAATGGCCATGGGCGGCTCAACCGGTCAGCAGGCAAGCGTCATCGTCGTGCGGGGTCTGGCAACCGGCGACATCAATCTAAGCGATACCCGGGCGCGCCTCGGGCGGGAATTTCGCATTTCGCTGATCAACAGTCTGTTTTTTTCCTCGCTGCTCTTTTTGATTGTATTTTTCTGGGATAGCTGGATTTTCGGCTTGATACTGGCCGTCTCCATGTTTGTGGTCATCAACAATGCCGCATTTGTTGGCGCTTTAATCCCGCTAATTTTCAAAAAATTTGACATCGATCCCGCCCTGGCGGCGGCGCCTTTCGTTTCCACTTCCAATGACATTATCGGTTTGCTTATCTACCTCTCAATAACGACCGTCACCCTTCAATTTCTGGTGTAATACCGATTATTGAAGAGACTTAACCGCAGGCGCCTCTTCAACCCCATCGCTCTCTAAGTTAAATAGATATAATGCGGAGGCAGGTTTACATCATTTGATTATTTTGCTGCGGCTGGAATCCGTTTATCGGCCTTTTTTTCAGGTTCAGCGCTCAAATACCGGGTTTGTCCCTGCTGCAGGATCCAAAAGTGTTTTGTATTCAAATCGTGCTTTTTAATTGCTTTACGAAGAAGCCGGGGAGGTTCGTCGAGCGGCTCATCGGCCAATTCGAAAGTGCCCCAGTGAATGGGCACAAAAAACCGGGCATTCAAATCCAGATAAGCTTGTACTGATTCTTCCGGACTCATATGTACCGGCCCCATAAACCATCGCGGGCGATATGCGCCTATCGGAAGAGCCGCCACATCAAAGGGCCCGAATCTGCGCGCAATGCGTTTAAAACCATCGAAATAACCGGTATCGCCGCCAAAATAGAAACGGTACGTTTCGGCCCGTACCACCCAGCTTGACCAAAGAGTATTATTCTGATCGAACAAAGAACGTCCCGAAAAATGTTGCGCCGGGGTACACACAAATTGGATATCGTTAATACGAATGCTATCCCACCAATCCATTTCCACATAATGCCGGATACCCAAATCTCGCAAAAACGCCCCTATCCCAAGCGGGACAAGGTAAAGCGGTCCTTTGCCCAGTTTTTTTATCGTATCCTTATCCAGATGATCGTAATGGTCGTGGGAAATCATAACGACGTCGATGGGCGGTAAATCATCGAATTGGATACCCGGTTCTACATGTCTTTTCGGTCCGGCGAAGGATACCGGCGAACAACGTTCGCTCCAAATAGGATCGGTTAAAATATTCAACCCTTCCAATTGAACCAGGAGTGTAGAGTGGCCAACCCATGTTATCGTAAAGGGGTGGTTGTTATTACGAAGGAAATGGCCATCATTTGGCGCCGCCGTCAGATCGTATGTGTCGGGACGCTCCGGTTTCTCGCCTTTAATGCGTTCCCAAACAGCCCAGCGTAAGAAATCGCCGAAACCGCGTTCTGCAAAACCCGGAAAGGGATTCCGGAAACCATCCGTTGTGTGATGTCTGTAATTCACAGAGTCCTGCGCTTTAAGCCCTAAAACGCTCAGTAACACAAGGATCAAACCATATTTCAAGGCCATGTCCTTCTTTCCTCTTCAAAGATGTACGTGCGTCGCTCATCGCTCAACTCTGAAAATGCAACGCATGAATTCATAAAAATATTTTCTGATGAAGCTTTCTGCGCGGAAACAATGTTCCGCAATTAACCCGCTTCGCTAACACTCCTGCGTTCGCGATAGAGCTGTCCTATTTCGGCCCCGATAATAAATATAATGGAGGTATAATAAATCCAGAAAACGATTACAATTAAAAAGACATAGGTTCCGTAAATGCGTTTTAATGAAGCGAAATGGGTAAGAAAAAATCCGAACAACATCTCTGCTGCTTTCCAGAATACAGCCGCCCATAAAGCGCTCAGCGCTACCATTTTTGAGGGCACTTTCTGCGTCGGTATCATCTTGTAAAAGAGATAGAACAGTATAAATACAATAATCGGAGACGAAATGAATAAGATACTTTCGTGTAAAAACGTTATCTGAACGATCGATACGTTTAAAAAATTTTCAATGAACTTAAGAATATGTCCAATAAACGGGAATAAAAGCGTGGCAAGCATAAAAAGAAATAATCCGATGAAAACCATTCCCACATCCCGGAGTTTGGCAATAAGCGGATGCGGCCCGCCCTCCGTTTTGAAAATATTGTTCAGGATCGTGCGCAGGCTTGAAAAAAAGCCGCTGGATGCCAACAACAGCCCGATCAATCCAACATATCCGGCCACCTGGCGATAATCTTTTATTTCTTCGATACGATGGAAAATGATCATTTTTATGCGAACCGCATACTCGCTATAAGGTATAATCGTATCGATCAGGGCGCTTACCTGTTCCCGGATGGATTCATTTGCGAGCAACGAACCGAGCAGCGAGAAGAGAATAAGCAGAAAAGGCATTATACATATAAACAGTGAAAATGCAAGTCCGCCGCCGTTCAGAAAAACATGATGTTTACCCAGGCGTTGATATAAGCCAATAAGATAATATTTTAACCTACTCCAAATTGCCGGACGTTTCATTTGCTTTGTACCGGAAATTCGTGTTTAATGCGTGTGATTGTCTCTTTGAAAAAATCGCTGATCATCATTATTTCTCCGCGGTTAAAGCGGCGCTCGTGCACTTCATCCGGATTTATAAAGTAAAGAGAAACGGGATATGACGTTTGTGCGGGAAACAGATTTCGAAGCAATAAAGCGTAAGATTGCACCTGATAACTATAACGGCGGGCAATTTCAGGCATTCGTTCTTTTGTTACGGAATTGGTTTTATAATCGACCACTTCCCACAGTCCTTCCTCATTTTTGAAGAGACGATCAATGGTGCCCGTGAATAAATCGTCTCCCAGTCGCATGGTAACCGATACTTCATTACGGGCCTCTTCCGCCTTTATGAATCTCCGGCCGGTTGGAGAATGCTCGATCCGTTCGATAATCTGTAATAATTCCTCACGAAATTGATCCAAGGATTGGTGATCCAAGACATCGTACTCAAACAATATCTGTTCGATTAACCTTTCTCGCGAAACATCTACCGTTGAGATCAGTTCCAGCAGCCGGTGTATGATTTTACCCTTTAAACGGCTTGTATCGCCTTTGTGAATTTCCGATGCAAAAAAATCGTAATCATTTTCAAAAAATCCCAGATGGTAACGTTGGTAATACAACGATCGATCCTCTAAAAATGTCATCATTTGTGTTGCTGAAAATATGCGATCTCCGACCGGAGCTTGTAATGGTTGCATCCAAGCCGGACGCTCCGTTTTTTCCGGTTTCCAATTACCAACCATACTGCGAAGCGTCTTTAGGAGGTTTGCTAAGTTCTGCAATGTTGTATCGGTCGATACTTTTTTCGGATAATCACGGCGAATGGCGAGCGTACCATTTCGGAAAGATGCTTCATCCTCGGCAAGCAGATCCTGACCCAATTGCTGGAAGCTCTCCAATAACCAGGCCAGCATCGACTCTTCCTTCACTTTTTCTTGCTCCAGTTCGGCGGAAAGATAGAGATAATCGCTGCAGCGACTCGCCGCCACATAAAAAATACGCCTGGCTTCCGCCATCTCCTTTTGATATTGACGGTATTTAAGAAGCGTATGAAGGCAGAAGGTTTTTTGCTTATCGTCTTCTCCCTTAAAGAGGCCGGTCGGCGTCATACCCAGGTCGGCTTCCATATAAATCTTATTGGAACGGCCTGTATTTTTAGTATTCAAAAAGGGTACGAATACAACCGGAAATTGCAATCCTTTGGCCGTATGGATCGTCATAATTTTCACGGTGCCTTTATCATCCATAATCAGTGATGCTTCGCCTTCGCGCATTTCCCGGTCGATAATCTCTTCCAGCATGTTTAGAAAATCCGGTAATCCGCCAAGCCCGGCGTTATCGAACCACCAGGCGCGTTCAATCAATTTATCCACATTCGCAACCAGCTGCTCGCCGTTCAGGTCGGCGGCCAAAACCGCTCGCAACCGGGTATCTTCAACAATCATGTGCAACAGTTCCGATAAATTCATGCGATTGCGGCAATCCAGCCATTTGCGGATCAGTTCCTTTGCGCGTAACAACTCCTGCCACTCCGAATCTTCAAAGTCGCCCTGCTCCTCCAAATTTGCAAGCTTTTTTAAATAATCGTTACCGCTCCGTTCCTCAAGTAAAAAAAGCGCCCGATCCGAAATCAAAAACATTTTGGATCGCAGAACGGCAACCAGGGCCATATTATCAAACGGATTGGTTAAGAATTTCAGCAGATAAAACCAGTCGTAAATTTCCTGCTTCTGCCAGTATCCGATTCCGCTCACCGTCTTAAAGGGAATGTTACGACTGCGTAACGCTTGTTCCACCTCCAGTAAGCGGTTACGGCTGCGGATCAGGATGGCTATATCACCGTATTGCAGTAGCTCTTTCTGCTCGCCATTATCCCGGTTGAAATATTCGGTTCCGTCGCTAATCAGGCTCTCAATAGTTGCAGCAATATAATCCGTTTCATCGCCGTAATGTTCGTCCTCTTTGTCCAGCAAGGCCAGTTCCACCGATCCTTCCGCCTTAACCGCCCGTTTTGTAACCAACGCCTGGTATCCCACGGCGTACGGATTCGATGTTTCTTGTAACATGATCGTTCCGAAAACCGAATTGAGAAAATGGTTGACGACGGGCAGAAATCGAAAACTTTCCTCGAAGACCAAATTGCCGTCGTAATGATCCGTCTGTGTTTCGCCGGCCAGTTGCGCAAAGGTTTGTTTGGCTTCCATGAAAACACGTACATCGGCATTACGAAATCCGTATATCGATTGCTTGGGATCGCCGACCACAAACACGTTCACCGTTTGCTTATCACCGTCCATCGCAGCAATATGGCGAATAATCGACCATTGCAAGGCATTGGTATCCTGAAATTCATCGACCATGATATAAGCAAAACGTTGTTGCATCTGTGTACGGATATCCGGCCGGTTGTGCAAAAGCTCCAGGGTCAATAGTTGCAGATCTTCAAAATCAACCGCATTTTGCCCGTATTTCAATTTGCGGTATTCTTCGGAGCTGGTTTGATACAGAGGAATGAAACGACGGAAGAGATGATACCACTTCCGGTCATCATCGCCCGGCGGTTGTCCCGGATCGATTTTATTAAGCGCCCGGGCAATCGGGCTTAACTGTTCCGCCAGGGAGGTCAAATGTTCCAAGGCATCCCGGCCCCAGTTCGACTTACCGCCCAGACTTCGTGGCGTGCGGGCTTCGCCTTCTTTGTTCGTCAGAACACGGCTCAATTGAAGGACGGCGTCATAACGTTGAAGCTTCTGCGGTTCACGCAAGCGGTCTTGACAGGTACGCAGGGCATTCAAAATGTCCGCGGCCTTGGAATTCTTATCTTCATCTCCTTCCCGGTTTACTATCAGGGCCGCCTGATCGGCTATGTTGTCGAAATCGGGACGCTCTATATGTTGTTCAATCATTTCGATCCAAGCGGACTCCAGATATTCGATATATTCGGTTTCGGTCCAGGCTTCAAAACGTTGTTGCAATTGTTGCATCTCATAGGGATTCGCCAGAGCCTGCGTCAACATCGTCCGTACCGTTCGGCGGCCGAGTGTAACAAAAAGTTCGCCGAATGCATTCATTACCGTATCAGGCGGTTGTTCATCGAGATGCTCAAAAACGGCGTCGATTGCCTGGTTTTGTAAAACCGTACTTTGCAATTCGTCCAATTCGTTAAAATCGGGCGCCAACCCGGCTTCCATTGGAAATTCACGTAATATTTTGTTGCAGAACGCATGGATGGTTGAAATATACGCGGAATTCAACTGATCCCGTATGCGGAGGAGCGACGCACGTTCATCCGAAGAAATGCTCTGCTGCAACCGTTCATTAACCACACGTGTTACACGCTCCTGCATTTCTCCTGCGGCTTTTTTCGTGAACGTAATGGCCAATACGCGCCGCACATTTTGCGGATTCCGCATGACCAGTTTAATGTAACGGTCCACCAATAGGCGTGTTTTACCCGTTCCGGCGCCCGCTGTTACCGAAAGATGCTTATCCAGTCGTAGCGCCTCAGCTTGTTTTGAGGTTAAGGCTGTCATATTTCCCGGTTTAACATTTTTAGTTTTCGCACATTTTTTTGACACATCCGGCGATACGTACACCAACGCTGGCAAAAAGGCCGGTCGGGATAGGCCGTATGTCGAAATTGCCCGCTCCGCAGTTGTTCGATTTTCTGCCATGCAATTCCGACCGCTGTTTCGAGCAAAGATTCGAACGTATATTCGTTACCTTCTGTATCGATCACATTCTTGTTGGGCAGGCTGGCGTGTGCGCGCTTACTGACCCAGCCTGCTTCCTCTTTATCCGCGATTTGCGGCAGGCGTTCGCAGTTGTCGCCGTCCTTAACAAGATAATAAGCGGCGTAAACGACTTGCAGGTTTTTCCTGACCGACATAAGGGCTTTGGCATAAAGCGGTAACTGCAATTGCAGGCCTTCGAGAATTGACCGCGGAGATTTATCGATGGAAGAAGCGCCCGTTTTGTAATCGAATATTAAAGCCCGTTTTTTATCAGCATCCAGGTCGACGCGGTCAATCTTTCCGCTCAATTGAAAGGATTGATCTCCTGCATACAAAAGCGCCGGCTTTTCTTGGGAGGTTTCGTCTTTTTCATCTTTGCCGGTCGGTCCGAATGCCCACTCAAGAAGGCCGGGATAAAAACCGTTTTGGTCAATTTCCTGCTGTTCCAGTTGCAAAAAAGCATCCCACAGGCCCGCCTGTTGCTCGCTTCCGAAATAGCGGATGCGTTCCAATTCCCAGAAAAAGCCCTTAAATTCGAAACGAGCAAAAATTTCATTTGCGATATCCCTTAATCTTTGACGCTCTTCAAGAGGCGTAAGGCGTTCTCCCTCGGACAATCCGCTGTAGAACCGCTGCAATATTTGGTGCACCGCCGCTCCACGTTCCAGCGCGGTTAACTCTTTCTCGACCTCGGGCCATTCTTCCAGCTTTAACAAACGTTCAAGAAAAAATTGCATCGGACACGCGGCATACTGCTCGAGCTGCGTTGGCGACCAGGGATAGTCAGCATGGTAGCGGGCTTGCAATCGTTTATGAATCGCTGCGCTGTTACCCAGAACGCCTTCATACGCACCGGGCTCGCGAGTCGATACTCGTTGTCGGATGCGTTCGATACCTTCCAAAACCCGAAGCAATTTCGTTTGGTTATTTTCAAAATTGGCCGAGGGTGCGGCGAGAATGCGGCTGACCGTTTGTTTCAAACTCTGTGTGGATGCAGGATCGGTCGATTGCAAACCACTGCTCAACGCCATCCATAGCTGACTTTCACTGGCGGGCGAATCCGGCGCTTTCTTCTGCGGTATTTGCTCCACCTCGGCCACATCGCGTAAATCGGCAATAAAACTGGAGGGAACCAGGGCGGTTTCTTCTTCATAGCGGGGATACGTCAAATAACAGCGCTCGGCTGACGATTCGATCAGGTTGTAAAACACAAGCCGGTCCTGGTGTAAAAGCTCTTCGGCGGCGATAAGTCCCATCGACGCCCGAACATGATCATTAAAGAAAACATCTTTGACCGAGGCGCGCGGAAATTCGCCGTCCACCAGCCCCGCGATAAACAAGCGCTGATAATCCAGGGCCTGAATCTCCAATCGCGGCATCACCTGAACGCCATAGTCGGGCAGCTCCTTCAAATTGTAGATACCGTTGTTGATCATTTGTTGCAATGCCCGGAAAAAAACATTAAATGAAATTTCATTGGATCCATGGATAAAATCCATTGTCCATATCATGCGTTCAAAGAGCTTCATAAAACGATTAAAAGCACGAAATTCGTGTTCGCGGTGCCTTTCATTCAGATAAGGATTTTCCTTTTCGTACCATTTGATTAAACCGTTTGCTTGCAACAACTGAATGAACGCATTGCGAAAGGCATCAACCGTTGCTTTTTTGGGGAAACAATAAAAATGTTGTAATGCCTTATTCAGATGATCGATTTGTTGTTGAAGATATTCGGGTTCTGCAAGACCGCTTTTAACATCATTTTCTTTCAGGACTTTTTTTATCCATTCCGCCCAACCCTGCTCAAAGCGTACAATCCGATAATCCGCACACAGTCGTTGGATGGTCCGAACATCGAACGCCATATAATTCCTTGAAGGAACGTTATTAAACCATCGAAGCACCTGACGTTGATCAAAGCGGTTTTCAATGAGTTGAAGCGCATTTAAAAACTGACGGATTAAAGGCGACTGATTCAAGGCAAATCCGGTGGAAATATTACAGGGGATACCGTACTCCCTGAAAATTTGGCGTACCAATGGTACATACACATCCATTCGTGTAAACGTAACGGCCATGCGGTTAAGCGGAACCTTTTGTTCAATATGTTCGCTGCGAATCGTTCGGGCAATAAATTGCACTTCTTCTTTTCTGTTGGTAAGCTCCGCCAGAGACAAACGTTTTTTGAAATTTAAACGCTGATGTCCCTCTTTTAACGAACGGTTGAACAGAAAGCGATGCAGAGCGGTTCCCCGAGACGATTGATCGAATTGCGCTCCCATACGCTGAAAGCGACCGGCTGCTGCAGAGGTATGTTTGAATAAATCCAAATTATCGCCGTTGTAATCCAGTTTAATATGGATGGTACACCATGCGGCCGCTTTCTCGATAAACCGGTACATGGCCGGTGTAAATAAACCGTAACCGCTGATGTATATATCTTTTGCCTGCGGCCAGATAGAGTGAAAGAGCGGTTCGCTAATATTTTGGGCAGCCTCATGAAGAGCAAACGGTTCGTCCAGGCAGGTATTTCCCAGACTTTGTTCCAGATGCGACAACAGCAAGAACATATCCCGGTACTTGGCAGGTTGGCGCTTTTTCTCCTCATGATCCAGCCGCCGGAACGTCTCCGCGGTAAAACCAAAACGCCTTAACTCATTCAAAATCGTGTTGGTTTTGCTAATAATTCCCGACGGAAGCGATTCGGTCTGTATTAAAAATTGGGATTTTTCAGCCATTTGACGCAGGATTGTATCGGTCAGCACAAGCATCATGTCGTCCGTTAAAACCCGACGCCGCTGCGAAAGTCGCTGATAGATATCCATGAATAATTGGTTGAATGTATAAATGGGCGGATCGATAAGGATGTGGTCTTTGGCGTTTCCGATCAAACGCTTTTTTAATCTTCTTACCGCACGATTGACGGGGAGAATATAGATATAATCTGCATTTCCTGCTTCCACGCGACGGGCAATGGTCTGCTCAAAAAAATAGAAGGGTCCCGTTGCGCCGCTGTAAACGGTTATTCCCGCCACTATTGCTCCTCTCTCCGATTCATTTGTTCCCGCAACAGTTCGCCGCGCTTTTCAAACTGAATCCGTGCGATATTGGTGGCATGGCTGCTAATGCGTTTGAGTAGCTCCATCAACTCCACATGGATTTCACTGCTGGCCATACTCTCCGGTACAGCCTCCTGCAAACGAACAAAATGATCCCGCCGCAGACTCATTTCCATCAAGCGATACTTTTGATATTTTTCTTCCATTTTGCGCGCCTTTTCAAGGTTCATCTCCTTGAATACTTCAATGGCCCTATCGACCTGTTTCACCGTGCGCTCGTGGTATTGCTCAATCTCTTCTTCGCCTTCTTTCGAAAATTCCGCGCCGGTTTCCATCTTCTTTACCGCAAGCGGTTTTAGGTTCTTAGCTACGATGTCCGCCATACGCTCAAATTCGGTAACCGCATACAGCATTTGGAAAACCTCTTCCATGCGTTCATCAGACAAATTTTGTTGACTGATTTTTGTAAGATAAGCACGGATACGTTCTTCAAGAAAATCAATCTCTTCTTCCGCCTTATCGATGTCGCTCAAATCGGGCGAAGTTTTCTGTAAAAAGGGTGTTGCTATGGCTTCGACCATGGTTTTCACTTTACGGCCCATTCGCAACACTTCTACTTTGGCCACTCCGAGCGCCAGAGTCGGGGTTCGTATCAGGCTGTCATCCAGGTACTTGATTTTGAATGGTTCCTCTTCACCGCGCTCGTGCAGCGGTAACCATTTAAGAACAAGCGCTCCGAAATGCTTGGTAAACGGTAATACGATACCGGTTAAAAAAACATTAAACAAGGTGTGTGCATTGGCAATTTGTCTCGGTATAACGCTCGAGAAAGCTTCAGCTCCTCCACTGCTCATTTCCGCCACAGGCGATATCAAACGAACAAGGTTTGCAAAGTAAGGAATCCATGCAATGAACAACAGAACGCCGAATACCTTGAACATCACATGTGCAAGCGCCACGCGTCTCGCTTCTCTGCCCGTGTTAATGGTTGCTAACATGGCGGTGATACATGTACCGAGGTTGGCGCCAAAAAGCAGCGGAATGCCGGCTTCAAGGGTCAGCAAATCCTGACCCGCCATAACAATAATGATTCCGATAAACGCGCTGCTGCTCTGAATAAGCGCGGTGAAGATCGTACCCACCAACAGCCCGAGCCAGGGATTTTCAAGCTGCAACAAAATGCTCAGAAAGGGCTCGTAGGTTTGTAAGGGCGCCATGGATTCCGACATTACGTGCATCCCGTAGAACAACATCCCAAATCCGAGAATGGATTGTCCGATGTATTTATAATTCTTCCTTTTAGAAAAGAATTTTAGCACAAAACCGATGCCGACCATTAAAAGCGCATAATCGGTCAGTTTGAAAGCGATTAATTGCGCGGTTATCGTTGTACCGATATCTGCGCCCAAAATAATACCCAACGATTGCGCAAACGTCATTAAATTGGCCTGGACCAGACTGATCAGCATAACCGTTGTGGCGCTGCTGCTTTGGACGATGACCGTAACAATCGTACCCGCCGCCACCGCTGTTAACCGGTTGCGCGTTAGATTTTCCAGCAAGGTTCTCAGGTTTTGGCCTGCCGTTTGGCGGAGGCCGCTGCTCAATAAATCCAGACCAAACAAAAACAGCGCTAATCCGCCAACCAATCCCATCAGCAGGTAGCTAACCCAGCGTGACGAGCGCCCGTATAATCTGAAGTAGAGCGTATTGCTCTGCAGCGTGTCACTTACGACCTCGGCCGAATAAAGATATACGCCGGGTTTAGCGCCTATCATTACGAATTGTTTCGCTTCACCCAGATGATTGGTTTTTGCAGTATATGTATCTTTTGCCTCTACCTTGGTATCTTGGGGTCTGTCAATAAGACGAAACCGGACCGTCGCCCCGGATAAGGGAATGGAATCATTGATAAAAGCTTTAATTCGGAGCGGTTGTGGAATTCGTTCATTTACGGTTACATGCTGACGGTCTCCCGAATAGTAGGCCTGGTCTGCAGAGTGCGGTTTGATCAATTGGACGGCGGCGCTCCCTGCAGTTACATGCACAAAAATGAGCAGAATAAATATCAATGCAAGAGGAACGCCCTTAAGTTTTAAACCTAAATCCGGCATCATTACGTGCGATCGTTTTGGTAGCTATTCCGTTCCGAATATATTAAACACATGTTATTCGTCCCAGGACGGATAGGGATATTTGGCAAGATAAGCGTTATAATATCGATGATCGTCGGAGACTTCCTTCCCAATCCATGGCGGCCATTCCCGGATTTGATCGTTGGCGTCGCTAAGTTCCACCTCCGCCAAAATCAGTCCGCGGTTTGCACCGGTAAATTCGTCTATTTCCCACAGAAGGCCGCCATATCTGAGTTGGTATCGCTTCTTTTCCACTTTACCATACAGGCAAAGGTAATCGTACATTTGGCGGCCGTCTTGGAGTGGAATTTCATATTCAAATTCCTGTCTGCGAATACCCTTGCGGCCGCTTTTAACGGCAAGAAACGCCCTGTCATTAATGATGCGCACTCGAACGGTTCCGCTTACACTCGAATAAATATAACCCTGACGATAAAAAACCGCTTTGGCATTTTGGCGCCATTCGTCATTTCTCACAAGAAACTTACGCTCAATCTCTTCTGCCATAAACGGACTATTGTACGCGATACCAGGTTTGGGTGCGGTGGAACAACCAAAGATAACCGCGCACTTTTAAATTGCCCTCTTCAAGCCACATTTTGCAGTCGTAAATCTTGCCCTTCTTGGGATCGAGGATGCGGCCGTCCACATATTCGTCGCCATCCTTTTTGAGATTTTTTAATATGACCATTCCTTTTACGGGTTGGTCTTTTCGCGGATCATCATCGGGACACTTATCACAGGTTGGGTTAGGCTTATCAGGATTGATCAAACTGTCCACCCGCCCGAAATATGCGCCGTCCTGTTCGTAAATATGCACAATGGATTTCGGTTTACCCGTCTCATCATCGATGGTCTTCCAGCGACCGACGATGGAATTGTCCTGAGCCTGTAAAGCGACTACCGCCGCCAACAGAAGCAAACACAAATCGATGACTATGTTTTTCCTCATTGTTTCCATCTCCCGGAATAAGTTACTGTTAATTGATTAATGTATGTTTCGGTTCGTACCCGAAGACAAAGAAAGCATTCGTTTAATCGGCCGGTTTGATTTGGTTTTGTCTCCGGGTTTGGTCCGATAAACCGGCAACGATCCGATATGAGATTGCACGGGCATTAGGTTGCTTGTCTCTGAATTTAATAAATCGTAGCAACTTCGCTAAATGATTTCTTGTAAATATTGGGAACGGTAGCCGCATCATCCGGATATCCGGTAACCAATATGACAAATGGCTTTTCATTTTTAGGTCGCTTGAGTATCCCATTAAGAAAATTCATCGGAGCAGGGGTGTGGGTCAAAGTAGCCAGACCAGCCATATGCAAAGCGGTAATCAGCATACCTACCGCAATTCCGACGGACTCGGTTGTATAGTAGTTTCTCGTTTTTCGTCCGTTTTCATCCAAACCGTATCGCTGCTCGAAAACAACAATTAAATAGGGCGCCTTTTCCAGGAACGGCTTATTGGCATCCGTTCCCAGATGAGCAATGGCCCGCAACCATTCATTTGTGGCTCTGTGTTCATAAAACGTCTTTTCTTCTTTTTCGGCGGCCTCCCGAATTTGTTTTTTGACACTCTTGTCTTTAACAACAGCAAAATGCCAGGGTTGTTTATTGGCGCCGCTGGGCGCCGAAGCAGCCGCCATAACGCAATCTTCAATGACCGACTGCGGTACGGCTTTATCCGAAAAATGGCGAACGGTACGACGCATGCTCATTTTTTTCATAAACGAATGCGCTCGTTTGCGCATTTCTTCGGGCGGGGTGTACGGATAATGTTCCAGTAACTTAACGGGAGTCGACATAGCTTCAATCCATCCCTTACATAGCGTTTGTTTCCACGTTTCACGCGTTCATTACCTGCGCTACCGTATCCAAAATATCTTCCCGTTTAAACGGTTTTGCAATGGTAGCATTTGCGCCCATTTTTTGCGCTAAATCAAGATACGTATTTGCTCCCACTTTACCGCCGCCGGACATGGCAATGATTTTTACATCATTCCCCATAATTTGCCTTATTTCGCGTATGGTTTCCAGGCCCTCTTTATCCGGCATAATAATATCCATCAAAATCAGTTCCACATCTTCCTTCTGAACGACTCTAAGCCCCGCTTCCCCGTTATCGGCGGATAACACTTCATAGCCCTCTTCGCTCAGTATAATTCGAACCAATTCCTGAATTTGTGCATCATCTTCAATAATCAGTACCCGCATGGTCCGTTCACTCCTTTAACTTATTCAGTTGTATAAAAATCGTTTTATTTTATGCGTCGGCGTCTTTTCGAACGGCTCCTGTTGTTCGATCACTGCATGTAATCGCGCATAAACAGGCAGGCGATCATTCAGCTCATCCCGAATGTTTTTCAATTGTTGGTCAATTATGCTCTTCATATCCGTTTCGCTGTACCGGTTTACACCGTAATGCTGGTCGAGCGCTTCATAATCCAGATAAACCCTGGCGTAAAGTTTTTCTTCTTTGGAAAAAACCAATGATTCCACAACAGATTCATACTCACTTAACAAGGCTTCTATTTCCTCCGGATAAATATTTTTCCCGTTGGAGCCGACAATCACATTTTTTAACCGACCCTTAATGTAAAGATAACCATCTTTATCCAACACGCCCAAATCGCCGGTACGAAGCCAGCCCTCATCGGTTAACGCCTGTTTTGTCCGTTCTTCATCTCTATAGTAGCCTTTCATAATATTGGCGCCTTTTATCCATACTTCACCCTCGCCGCTTTCAGGATCCGGTTCATGTATCTTGATTTCGACGCCGGACAGTGCTTTACCGGTGGAACGATAGCGCGTGGATTCCACATTACTTGCCGCCGCAACCGGCGCGCTTTCGGTTAAACCATAACCGACTGCATAGGGAAAGCGTGCTTCCCTTAAAAACTGTTCCACATCCGGCGCAAGCGATGCGCCGCCGATACAAAATGCCTGCATTTTCCCGCCGAAAACCGCAAGCAGCTTTTTGCCTATAAGACGAGCAATATTTTTGCGAATTAAGGATACACGGGTGACCGATCTGAGCAGTCGATTCCCTGACAATTTTGGCAACACTTGTCTTTTATACAGTTTTTCAATGACCAGCGGAACGCTCAACATGATGGTCGGTTGCACTTCTTTTAAGGCCGGCAACATGATACTCGGCGTTGGCGGCCTGCCCAAATAATGAACACTGGCGCCAAAATAAACCGGAGCAACCAGACCCAATGTACATTCATACGTGTGGGCGAGCGGCAATATCGATAATAACCGATCTTGTTCTGAAACAGAGATCACTTCTTTGCTGAGCATGGCATCGTAAACAATATTTTTATGGCTGAGCATGACGCCTTTGGAGTGCCCGGTGGTACCGGAAGTATAAATGATCGCCGCCAAGTCATCTTCCGTGACAGCATCATCCGGTTCAGCGGATTGGGATAAGGCCGCCCGTTTCAAGCGGTTGAATTCCTTTTCGCCTTTTTTAATAATGTCTTCCAGGCCGCCCTTTTGTTTTCTGGACGGTTCGATTGGTTGGAAGTTATCCATATTTATCTTAAGTCGGGCAAACTCTTTAGGCCACTCTTCCATCCTTTCATACTGAGCGTTACTGATGAACAGGGCTTTCGCTGCACTGTGGCGCAATATGTGTTTGATTTCAGTAAAATGGAAATCGGGCTGAATGGGAACGGCAACACGGCCGCCTACGGTAATCGCAAAGTATACGATCGCCCAGTTGGGTTTATTCTCGCCCAGGATAGCTACCCGGTCGCCCTTCCGCACGCCCTGGTCTTTTAAATACTGGGAAAGGGCCTGCACGCGATTGTAAAATACCGCGTAGGTTATGGTTTCACCTTTATATTGTGATAAAGCGGGACGCAGGGCAAAATGTTCAGTGCTCTTATCGAGCACCTGTTTTAAAGTTAATTCTTCCAAAATAGTCCGAATCCCATCCAATTTAACTTGTTTTAATTTAACGGCGTCCTATTTTTTTTCAAAATGAATTTCATTTTTTTAACCGTTTATCAATGATCAACGATCACGTTATTCATTCCGGTTACATAATACGAAATCGTGCACCTGCTAAGTTTACTGATTGTCATTTGTTTTCAAATTATTCGATCTTTGAAAAAGAACTCGTCCGTTTAGTGTAACTTCCCCCATCACACAACTTTTATTGCAACTGTACGTAAAGAAAATTGTTAATGCGATTGAATTCTTGTTTTATCATAAAAAAAGGAGCGTTATATGATTCGGCTTATTTTAACCATCGGTTTGTTGGTACCACTGACTTTACTTTTCTCGAAAGAGATCAAAAACACTAAAAATTTGAATATGGATGCCCAATCGGTAAATGAGTTGAAAATTGAATGCGGAGCGGGTTTTTTAAAAGTTCGGGGCAATGATGACGCAGACCGCATCGTCGTTAAGGCCGAAGTGGAAATGGATGTTTCATCGCAAGATGAAATGAATGAATTGCTCGATAAGTATTTGAATTTGTCCCTCGAGCAAAAGGGCGATCGGGCGCAACTCAAAAGTTCCATCGATATACCCGGCTCAGTTTTTTCTTTTCTGAGCGGTTCTCCCGGCGCCGTTGTGAATTTAACAGTAGAGATTCCATCCCGGCTTGCTTTGAATGTGGACGATGGTTCCGGCCTAATCGAAATCAAACACATTCAGGGCTCGGTTCAGGTGGATGACGGTTCAGGCGCTCTTACGATACACGACATCCAAAATAAAGTGTTGATCAATGACGGATCCGGTGAAATTGATATTGCCAATGTTAATGGATTGTTAAGCGTTGAGGACGGCTCAGGGGCATTGATTGTCGAGAAGGTTGTCGGCGACGTTCGTATCGATGACGGTTCGGGCGGAATCCGCGTCGAAGAGATACAGGGCAATCTCACGGCAGACGACGGCTCGGGTGAAATGTGGATTAAAAATATACGAGGCCATTTAAAAGTTGATGACGGCTCCGGTGAAATCGAAATAAGCGATATCAAAGAAACGGTTGAAATCCACGATCGCTCCGGTTCTATTACGATTAACGGCGTCGGTTCCGATGTTACCATTTACGAGTCCGGTTCCGGCGATGTTAATATTTCAGGCGTTGAAGGTCGCATAGAGCGCCGGGATAAATGACGATTCCGTATGATTCAATTCCGCACCCTTTACGATTACGTAAGAGGCGAAACGTAGGTTTAAATGCCCCCTCTCCAACATACGTCAATCGCCTCTTTCTTGTGCTTCGTGTGGCTTCTATCACTTGCAACAAACGTTAGAAAAACCTATTTTGCTTCTTTAAACAAAAATGGTACCGTATAATTAATAATGAAAACGGACCGTGTTATAGAACATCAAATTTAACTTTATGAAATTCGGTCGGATGCAGGAAAGACAAAACACCATGGTTGATTGAGTGAACGGGCCAATGATGCAGAATGTCCAATGCATTATGTTGGAATTCCAACCGGGCCGGCACTGATGCATCAAACCGATTGGAACAAATAAGTCATATCATTAAGAAATATATGAGGGTTGAATGAACGATTATCGCGAACTGAAACTGATAGCCAATACCATGCGCCAGGATATCGTACAAATGATAGCGAAAGCCAATTCCGGCCATCCCGGCGGGTCGCTTTCCGCAGTGGAAATTTTAACAGCGCTCTACTTCGCCGGCGTATTAAACCAGCGGGATAAGCGAGGCGACCGTTTCCTTCTAAGTAAAGGTCATGCTGCACCGGTCTTATATGCCGCTTTAGCCGAAGCCAATTACATCGATAAATCTTACCTGGATTCGCTTCGTAAATTGGGAAGCCCCTTACAGGGTCATCCGGACAAGCGCCGATTGCCGGTTTTGGAGGCGTCCACGGGGTCGCTCGGGCAGGGACTGTCCTTAGGAATCGGAATGGCCCTGGCCGCTCGTTTGGATCAACTTAATCAAAGTATTTTTGTCTTAATCGGCGACGGCGAATCCAACGAGGGCCAAATTTGGGAAGCCGCCATGTTTGCGGGTCATCATAAACTGGACAATCTTGTCGCAATTCTTGATTTTAATGGCTTCCAACTGGACGACGCCAATGAACATATTCTGGACCTTGAGCCGATCAAGGACAAGTGGCAGGCGTTCCGCTGGAATGTGTACGATATCGACGGCCATGATTTGGAAACGGTCACTAAAACGCTTGAAGAGGCCAAGGCCTACCGCGGTAAACCGTCCATTGTCATCGCCCGCACCGTTAAGGGAAAGGGCGTTTCGTTCATGGAAAATAATAATCAGTATCATGGAAAGGCGCCGTCAGAGGAACAATTGACGCAGGCGATTGAAGAGTTACAACAAGCCAGGCAAGTGATCGAAGCGTATTCGTAAAAAAGGGAAAGAACATGATTAAGGAATTTATCATAGGGAAAGCAACGCGACAGGCTTATGGCGAAGCTCTGGTCGAATTAGGTCGAAAAAATGAAGACATTGTAGTGCTGGATGCGGATCTCTCCAAGTCCACTCATTCCGGCAAGTTTCAAGCCGAGTTTCCCGACCGCTTTTATAATATTGGCATTGCCGAGGCGAACATGGTATCCATTGCAGCAGGGTTCGCCGCCAGCGGCAAAGTCCCCTTCGCCAGTAGTTTTGCCACATTCCTTTTAAGCAAGGGTTTTGACCAACTCCGGCAATCCGTGGCCTATCCTGCTTTTAATGTGAAATGCTGCGGGTCACACGCGGGCATCAGTATTGGCGAAGACGGCCCATCGCAAATGGGCATCGAAGATATTGCCTTAGCCTGTGCGTTACCCGGTTTTACGGTCGTGGTGCCCGCCGACGAGATCGCCGTCAAAAAGCTGCTTCCGCAAATCTATGAACATAAAGGGCCGGTTTATATGCGGACCGGCAGACCGAAATGTCCGATTGTGTACGATGATAGCACCGATATACGCCTGGGCAAAGCCAATCTGCTACGCAACGGCGGCGATATTACCATTGCAGCAACGGGACTTATGGTTTCGGAAGCCCTCGCTGCAGCAGACATTCTTGAAAATACCCACGGTATTTCGGCGCGGGTGGTGGATTTCCATACCATTAAACCCATCGATAAAGCGATGATTCAGGAGTGCGCCGAACAAACGAACGCCATACTTTCGGTGGAAGAACACTTGTTAGACGGCGGAGTCGGCAGCGTTATAGCCCGGGCCGTTAGCGAACTTCATCCCGTCAAAATGGGCTTCATTGGTCTGGAAGATTATGCCGAATCCGGTACACCCGACCAGTTGTTGGACCGCTATGGATTGCGTGCGATCAATATTGTGGAAGAAGCAAAAAAATTACTTGCCTGATCTGCTACGAACGGCCAAAGAGACACTCTTTGGCCCTCCATATTTACACACAAAAAGCGGACTAAACATACTTCTTAGCGATTGTCCCCACCGGGAGCACTCATTTCATCCGGATTCAGCTAAAGTCAGGTTTGGGGCATACACGCCCTATTGATAACCGAACAGCATGGAATAAATGATCAGCACGATCAGAGTAATGCCGATGGCCAGAAACGTTAATCCCATGATGGTTACTAAAATATTGCGCTTGCGGGATACCGGCTTCTTAACGATTTTCTTTTTGAGATGACCGCTTTTACGCAATTCTTCAAATTCTTTCGGACGATCTTTCTTATACTCTTCCAGCGGCACCAAACCGGTAAAAATGACCTTATCCATTGGAAAGACTTCGGGGCGTAAATGCGTATTAAAAAAATGGATGGTAAAGATAAAACCAACCGCCAGCAAGGCCTCGTCGCTGTGAATGATGGTCGCCACATTGATTAACCATCCCGGTACGAACAACGTGAAAAATTCCGGAAACCACAACATCAAACCGGAAATACCGATTACCGCAACCCCCCAAAAGACGGCAAAATAATCGAATTTCTCCCAGTAAGTCCAACGACCGTAGTTGGGACGTTCGCCCAGGCCCACAAACCATTTGATGGTAGCGCCAAAATCTTTCAAGTCTTTTTTACCGAACATCATGGAATCCGGGCCAAACAGAAAACGACGCCAGGGCATGCCTGATTTGAATTTTCGACGGATCATCATAACAATGTGTGTGATAAAGTATCCGAATGTAATGACGGCTGCAATCCGGTGGATGACGCCGGCCACGCGCACGCCGCCGATTGCATCTGCGATATAGCCCGCCCATTCCATGGATGAAAATTTGAGCATCATGCCGGTAATGGCCAGGGCCATAAACGATACAATGACAAACAAATGCATCACCCGGTGCGAAAGTTCAAACCGTTTGTAATAATACTGTAAATTGGTTTTGTGTTCTTCTTTGCGGCGTTGGAACATATGGCGGAACGAACGCGGCAGCCACAATAAGGTATGAATGCCGAAAAAGGCAAAAACGCTCACTAAGAGAATCGTCATAAACCAGTACACATAAAACAAGATGGGATACTTATCCTGGTCGTGATGGGTGGCGTGCGTCAAATAACCGGTAAAGCGCTCGTTAGCGTCTTCATGGCATTGCTGACATGTCGTAACGATATTGCGAAACCCGATACTGGAATTGGGATTGGAAGCCGGCAGAATTAAATGGGAATTATGGCAATCCGAACATTTAGCCGATTGCATATAGCCCAGTTGATAAGCTTTACCGTGCATCGTCTGCATATAGGTTTCGGCAAGTTCGCCATGACAGGAACCGCATTGGCGGGTCACCTCCGACATAAATTGATCTTTTTGCACTTCCTGAATCCGGTGAGATGAATGGCAATGGGTACATGTCGGAAGTTTGCTCTGCTCTTCCCGATCGGTTGAGAAATGAATGCTCTTCGTAAAATCTTCATAAATGCCTTTATGACATTGCGCACACGTGGCCGGAATATTTTTTTTGTGTATGGATGATTGCGGATGTTTATGATCAAGCACCATATGGGCATTATGGCAATCCGAACAAACGGCGCTGGGCAACAATCCTTGCTCCATCAATTGTTTGCCGTGCACGCTTTTCGAGTAATCGAACAAAGCGTCCACTTCTGATAAATCGCTGACGGCTTTTATTTGCTTATCTTCGCTGTGGCAATCGCCGCATAATTGCGGAATGGCCGCCCGGTATATATTAGAATCTTCATTCCTTCTCGGAAGAATCTCATGACTGCCATGGCAGGTAGTGCATCCGGGCGCATCTTCAATGCCTTTCTCAAAAGCTTTTCCATGCCCTCCTTTGGTATAGTCTTCGGCGGCCGTGGTATGGCATGCCGTACAATTCACCTTTTCTGTCGTAGCGCACGGACGGTGTAAGCGCGGATCAACATCGGAGTGGCATTTTACGCAGGTTACATCGGTATGTACGGATGCCTCGATTTTTTCCATATCCACATAGAGGGCAACCTCTTGCCCCTCAATCGTTTTATGCAGCGTTTGATCCTTGTGGCAACTTAAACAGGAACGATCGGACAGGCTTTTAAGCGTGGTCGGTTTGCGTACCTTGTGCGGTAAATGGCAATCGTTACAGGCTGGTATAGCTTCAGGCGAGCTCTGCCATTTCTCTCCTTCAATGACCTTCACATGTACTTCTTCGATGCGCGTATGGCAACGCATGCAGGTTTCAGCGATATTGCTGACGTGTACGGAAGAGTTAATGTTTTCGTGCGGCAATATTTTATGGCTGTTGTGGCAGTCGATGCAGGTGGCTGTTACCAGTAAGCCTTTTTTGAACAGTCCTTCACCGTGAATACTCTGGCTGTAATTATCAAGAATATTATGCTCGGTAATATTATAGACGCGTGCAACCGGTGCCCCCTCTTTGTGGCAGCGGCCGCATAAATAGGGGACGTTCATTCGGAAAACAGCCGATTGCGTATTTTCGGGTTTTAAAATATCATGCTTCCCATGGCATTCACTGCACGTGGGTGCATATGCCTGCTCATTGTGAAAAGCCTGGCCGTGAATACCGGCGTCATAATTCGTCCGGGCTTGATCATGGCAAATACCGCATTCAACCGGATCAAGACGTTCGGGATGGGGCAATTCATCCACATCGGCATCGGGATGGCAGCTAACGCACTCCAGGTCTTTGTGCACGGAATTCGAGTAGGTTTCGTCATCCACATAGAGCGATATTTCTTCCTGCCCCCGTATTGTACTTAATTCCGGGTCGCCGTGGCACATCAAACATTCGTCCTTGTCCAGGGCAAAGCCTGTCGATACTAAAAACAACAATACACTGTTAATGACTCTGGCTGTCATCGGTGCCTTCTTAAATCTTAAATTGTATAAAACGGTCCGGGACTTCTACGCGGGTTAGTCCACCTCACTCATATAAAATCCGTGTAAGCGCTCTCAGGGATTAATTTCTATCCGTTTTATTCCGACTCATCGTTTTTATTTGCGGATTCCTTTTTCACCTGCCATGCTTCATATTCCAGCGGATGGTGGTGTTTCAGCTCCTCTTCCGTGATTTGTCCGTCCATCCATGTTAGACTCATGGGATATTTTTCCGGATGGTAAATAACAAAAAACCAGTGCCATATTAGAATAGCCAGCGTAGCAAGCCACGCTTCGTAATAATGTATCACTTCGGCGGTTTCAAAAAGCCAGGTTGGTAAAAAGCCGATAAAAAATTCCGGAAACCAAAGGATAAAACCGCTGGCCCCCATAACGATTACGCCCCAGATCAAAGCCAGATATTCCGCTTTTTCGGTATAATCATAACGGCCGAATTTCGGTAATTCGCGGCTAAAACCCAGATGGTATTTCAGGTTTTGCCACAGATGTAACAAATCATCTCCGTTAGGAATAAGGGCTTTAAAATCCCTTCGGCCTTTGGGCGAGAAGATAAAATAAAACAACTGAACGAGTGAAACGGCTACCATCACGACTGCAGCAATGCGATGGATAAGCGAGCGCGCCGCTTCGTCCATCCCGACCGCCAGAAGAAGCTTAACCCAGCCGGCCTCGGGGAACTTAAGGGCGAAGCCGGTAATCACCAGCGTTGCAAAGCTCAAAAACATCAACATGTGCTGATACACTTCAAACGGCTGGAAACGCTGATAGCGTGCGGCATAGCGTTCCGCTTTCCGTTTCTCCCGGATATGGTGAATTAAAATAATTAAATTATGAACAAACATCCCGCCGATGACGAGAATGATCATCCACGTGTATAAAATGCGAAAGAAAAACGCCACCGGGTTTCGCGACTGCTGATCGACGGGGTGAACGTCGATGTTCGCAAACTTCGGCGTTACGTTTTGATGACACTGACCGCACGTTTCCACCAGATTGGATTCATGTACGGTGGAAAGGGTATCCTGTTTACCAAGAATAGCATGAGTTTCATGGCAGCTCGTGCAGGTGGCGGCTTCCGGAGACCCTTTCAGCACGGCCAGACCGTGATAACTTTTAAAGTAGGATTGCAATCGCCTGTGGTCCAGACCAAAGCGCGACATCATGGTTTCCGAGGCGTGGCAACTTTCACAGATTTTAGTTGATGCCTGTAAATCGATTTCACCTTCCTCGGTTTTCGGAGCTTTTACCTGATGCTCACCGTGGCAATCCGTGCAGGTTGGCGATTCGTAATTACCGCGCTGGAGAGAGTTCCAGTGAATGCTCTTAACATAATCCTTTTCCGCTTCCGTGTGGCATTCGCCGCAGGTTTCCTCAATATTGAATACATGTAATTTGGACTCGGGATCAATCTGCGGTAATATTTTATGCGTTCCATGGCAATCATTGCAGGTTGCTACTGCTGTATCGGGGTGCGCCTTCAGTAAACGTCCGTGTACACTCTCTTCATATAATTTAATCCGGTCGATGTCGCGCCGTCCGAACAGGTGTATGATTTCCGGCCTGGAGTGGCAGTTTCCACAGGTTTCGGGCAAATTAGCGGCATAGGTTTTCGACTTCGGATTATCTGAATAACGAATGTTATGGCTGCCATGACAATCGGTGCATGTAGCTGCAACCTCCGAGCCCCTTGCCAATGCTTTACCGTGTATACTCTGATCGTATTCTTCCTGAGCAAACGCGTGGCAGTTGGCACAATTGGCCTTGGGCATGGGCTGATCGGGATCGGGATGATTCTCAACCGGCGTATGACAGTCCGTACAACCGAAAAAACCGTGAACCGAATTTTCAAGTGTATCTAAATGCACCTGCATGGATATTTCCGTACTGTCGTTTACCTGCTTCATCAGATAGGCTTCCCGATGGCAATCCATGCAGTTATCTTCCTGACCCCATACTGTTGTAATGCAAATGAGAATAATCAACACAGCAAATAGCTTAACTTCCTTCACAGAGCGCACCTCAGTAATCGGTTATTGATGACATTCCTGGCAAATCATATCATTGTTTGTATGGCATACGATACAATTATCGAACCGCACGCGGGCTTCTCGGGCATGTTCGGCCCCGCTCCAGTCCGGCATGGTGTGATTAACCGGCAGCACGCGGTTGACCTCCATATGGCATTCGACACAAAAATCTCTGCCTTGATGGCAACTGGCGCAGTCGCTTTCACCCGTTTCATAACTGATGGGATGGGTGGCCAGAAAATTGGGCGGATGGGCCTGGGTCATGACATTTTCACCCTGATGGCAATCGCTGCAATAGGATTCACGGTGGCAGGAATTACAATTCTGGCTGCCGCTTTCACTGTACATTCCATGGCTTTGCGTCCATGTTTCGGTATGGTCGGCCGGACGAAGCTCTTCATTTTTCTGATGGCAGAGATAACAACCTTCCGTCTGCGCCGGAGTGGTATGACATTCCATACATAGATCCATATCCGGCAGATGGACGCCCGATGTCACGGTTTCTTTCGCTTCGATGCCTTTATGACAGGATTCGCAGGCGATATCATTTTCGATATGTAATTTATGATTAAAATTGGTAGAATAATTTTGAATACGCGGTAAAATCACCGGATCGTCCGGTTGTTCATGACAGGAGCCGCACGCCATATCCTCATCATGGCAGTTGTAACAGGTTTCCATCGGAGTCAATAAGTCATCGGTACCGCTGGTGCTGGTAAGAGCGCCTTCGTGGCAGGATTCACACCCTGCGCCGATATCGCTTACATGAAATTTATGCGAAAAAATTAAATCCGATTTCCAGTCCAGCGTGGTAGCGGTTACCATTCCTCCAAGGAGAAGCGCAAATACGATCAGTTTCTTCATGGATCAGCTCCCAAAATTATATTGTACGACAATACCGCCACGGCTGCCGGCGTTTAAGGCTTCATTATCCTGGTAAAAATTAACATTGGCCGAAAGCGCAAAACGGCTGAGAAAACGGTAGCGAACTTTCAGATAGTAGGCAATGGTCATAATATGGTCATCCATATTACGATAGAGGTAATTAACGGGTGTAACTCCGGCGGAAAGCTCCATATTTTCGATCGGTTCATACCGTCCGCCCAAATTCAGGCTCCATCGTTCGCGATCGCCTTCACTACTCAAATAATTGACTCCGGCATTAACATAGCGGCTGTTCAAGGTTAAGATCGACACAAAATCGGTGCGGCTGGTGGTCATCGCCGCCATCTGTTGAACGTCGATATACCATGAAGCAGCGATTTTGTAACGCGCGCCCACCAGAAAGCGTTCGATTATGTAACTTGGAAAGTTCGTAAAACTGAACATACGTTCTTCCATCCGAAACATACGATAATTAGCGCTAAAACTCAATTTGCGATTCAGGGTATAAAAGAGATTCAAGCCGCCGTCGGCCAGGCGTTCGTTCGTGAAATCATATCCGTAATTCCCGCTATATCGTAGTTTACCCAATCGCCCGAAAAAGTCGGATCCGGCTTTGGTCGCGTCCTCATCGGAATAAGCTTTCACTTTAACGCCGGCTCTCCCTAATCGATAACCGACATGCGCATAGCCCAGTGGATCGTTATGGTCGGAATCGTAAAGTAAGCCGTAACGCACGCCCGTTCCACCGAGCGCCATAAACGAAAAACGGTCGGTTGAAAAGGAAACGGCGCCGCCGTCCACGCTTCCCCATATCCAGCGATTCAGCGGCGCAAAACGTCCTGCCTTTACATATCCGCCTGAAAAATCGTATTGTCCGTATGTTTCGTAAAACTTGTTTTCTTCCAGTCGGTTTTCCGATTGAAAGCCGTCGCTGCGTAATACATTCATTTTAATACGGAAACGTTCGCCGAACGCACCGTTTAATTTGAGACGATTGACGCTGCGATAAAAGGACTCATCGCGTAGCAGGCTTTCACCCTGACTCTCGAGTATAGCATCATCATAACTTTCCGAGTTCCAATAGGGCGAACCGAAATAGAATCCGGTACTCAAACTACCGTCTATATTGGCAGCACCCAATATGATGGGTATCAGGATAATGGTAATAAGTATTTTCATGGTTTATTCCGTGTTTGATCATTTAAGTGAAAATAAGAAAAGGAAGCATGCACTTCCTTTTCTTATCATTGATCATGCTTTTCTCATCTTTAAGACAGAATGATCATCCGCCGTAAGGTTTCGGCCATTTATGACCGGTCATTTCATCGTAAATCATGTTATTGGCGCCGTATACAATGGATTTTACATCGTAACCGACCACTTTCAAGTAGGCGATTGACGCCGCAGCCGTTTGACCGGTATAGCAATAGAATACATTATTACCGGCCGGATCAAAGACCGATAGATTCCCGTCGCGGGTTAACGTATTGGGATCGACGCGATAGGCTCCGTCAATATGGCCGTAGCCCATATAATCCGATTCCGGCCAGTAACATATGATATTGAAAGACTCGGGATTATCTACCACATCGCCTGAAGAGATGGTGCGATCGCCCCAGGTATTAGCTGCTTCCGTGATACGATCCTCTAATATCGCCTCCCCGCTCTCTTTATCCGTACTCAATTCCGGGTAATCAAAGGTGGGCAGATCCGGCGATTCGGTTTTCACCCAATTTTCATGATCGGCAAACTGGTTGGAGCACTTGCCGGTCCATACATCATTTTCGGCTCGAACACTGCTCATACCGAATTTCAGAGAATAGGCCTCATAGCCCTTCAAACGCAGCAACATGTGCGCGTATGCAGCGGACTGACCGCTGTAGCAAACCACTAATATCCGTTCTTTACTCGAAGCGGCTTTATCGAATACACCAGGAATGGTTGAATGGACCGCATCGGGTAAATGATACGCATCATAATCGTCAGCCGCACGAATATCGATAACTAAATATTCGCTTAAATTGTCTTTAACGTCGGAATAGTCTTTTATCCAGCCGCTCATGTTATTGACCCAGGCCAATGTCGTCGGATCGCCGTCTTCCAGATAGTCGGTTAGAACGTTAAATTCATTGACCTGCTCGTTGTCGCCGTCGCTGCCGTTGTCGCTACATGCCATGACAAAAAGCAGCATAAACGCTAACAAAATACTCATTACTCGCTTCATAAAATTCTCCTAATTAATGATTGAACATTTAAGATTTACGATTCATTTTAATTTCTTCTTAATCCGGGATAGGCCCGTCTACAACTACATTTTCGTTGGCTTCCACCTCCTCCGGCCAGTTTTGTTGAATAAAGTCGCGCGACAGAAAATATTTGGCATTTTCGGGGTCGCCGAATCCTTCTTTGGTGTGGCAACTTTCCCAGCACTGCTTACCGCCGCTGGTATCGGTTCGGGCCGTGAAACGCTGAATGTTATGCGGCGTCGTGTACTTCCATGTCGGATATTTGTCGTAGTCAGGCAAGGATTCCGATTCTGGCCCCCAATTGGCATAGCTCTCGGGATCGATCGGGATATGGCGAAGCGTCACATATTTATACTCCGAACGTTGATCGCCCGTGGTTTCCAGCGGATTAAGACCGATCTTAAAATCTTCAACTACTTCATAATCGCTTCCGTATGCTTCGACGCCCACATGGCAAGACGTACAATTATTATAGGGTTGCGAATGACAAACGTAACAGGACATATCATCATAATGGGTCGAGTGATAATTGTTTACGGTTTCCAATTCACCGTCCACCTCATGGCAACCGCTTTCATCGCATGTCGGCAACAGGTCATAATGGTAGCGATCCGTTCCTTCTTCGACCGCCGCATGCATCTCCTCTTTACTGTGGCAATCCATGCAGTTGAAAAACATTTCGCTATGAACATCATTTTCAAAATCATGCCCGATGCGCGAACCGTGGCAAGCGGTGCAGTTATCTTCCTGATCCGGCGTTTTGTAAAAACGATGATTCTTAAATTTGGGAAAGCCGCCGCCGGCGCTATTGGGAACCGCCACATGGCAATCGCCGCAGGTGGCATGGCAACTGTAACAATCCTTTTGCCAACCCTCCTGCGTGCTCTGCGGACATTGATCAAAGGAATTAACGCCCGATCGCAGTGCAACCCACTTCTTTTCGCCCCACAACTGCTGGTGCATACTGTTGGCGAAAGTTTCCGTTATACCGTCGTGGCATTCGGCGCATACATTATCGCCATCGAGTGTTTCCGATGGGTCCAAAACCAAACCGGCGTGCGCCAGTTCCTGATTATTGGGTTTGGTATTGTCTCCGCCGTGGCAATCCACACAGGATCTCAATTCAAAGTGCTTGTCGAGCTCTTCGATACTGCCGCCGCGTAGATTAATATAAACTTTTTCCCAGGGCTCCAACTGAGCCACAGCACCGCCTCAGCCAACGGCGCCGCCGCCTTCGCCGCCGCCCTCTTCTTCTTCAGGCGCCAGGGCTTTAAGACGGGATTCGCTGGTATGGCAGTATATACAGCCATCCGATCCTTGATAAGCGTTCTCACTGGTTTCTTCATCTTCCATTATTTGCGTACAACCCATCATAAAAACCAGCGCCATGATAATTGCCGAAAATGTTCTCATGTTATTTCCCTGTTTATTTTGTGAAAATTTTATTTAATTGTTATGCAAAAGCTATGCCATGGAAAAATGAGCGTATTGGCAAATTGAAGCCCTTATTTTGTAAGTACAAAGCTGCCATACCATTCGGGCTCGATCGAAGCCGTTCGAAACAGAACGTTTCATATTCTAAGCAAAAGTTGCTTAATTCAAGTATTTTCAGAAACAAAGCGCTAATTTGAAACACACTGTTTCATGCATAGTGGTTGAAACAACTACTGAAACAGCTTATCGATGATTTTCAGCGGCCTTTTATTTGCTATCCAATTTAATTTTTTTGATTTAAAGTGGAAGCACCTGCCTGTAAACGAATCTTTTTTTCGAGGCATAATATTTGCTGAATAAAGACAATAACGGGATACGGTTTTCCGGAAATTTGTGAAAAATATCATTAATAACATCGAGGAACCATCATGGCCGGTCAATCACGAAGAGATTTTCTCAAAACCAGCGGCCTGCTTGGCGCAAGCGCCGTTGGGCTACAAAATTCAAAAGCCAAAGCCGCTCCTAAAAAAATCATATCCGACGACCGTATGGGCGTCTTGGTTGATACGACTGTTTGTATCGGATGCCGACGCTGTGAATTCGCTTGTAAACAAGCCCATGATATCGATCCGGGCGACATTGAACAGTACGACGACCGCTCGGTTTTTAAAGAAATGCGACGTCCGCAGTACAACGCACACACGGTAGTCAATGGATATGAAACGGAAGAACAACAATCCCAAAACACCACTCACGTTAAGGTACAGTGTATGCACTGCGACCATCCCGCCTGTGTATCGGCGTGCATCGTCGGCGCCTTTTCCAAACAGGAAAACGGGGCTGTTATTTGGGATGAAGGTAAATGCATTGGATGCCGATATTGTATGGTGGCCTGTCCCTTTCAAATTCCAACCTTTGAATATCACAAAGCCATCGAACCCGAAATCCGCAAATGCGACCTATGCTGGGATCGCACCAAAGATGGCGGCGTGCCTGCGTGCGTGGAAATTTGTCCCGTTGAGGCGCTCACTTACGGAAAGCGTTATGAACTGTTACAAGTGGCGCACAATCGCATTCGTAGAAATCCCGAACGCTACATTGATCATGTTTACGGAGAAAACGAACTCGGCGGGACATCCTGGCTGTATCTTGCCGGTCAAAATTTTACCGCCCTTGATTTTCCGAAATTCGGAGACGAGCCGGCGCCCGGCGCCTCGGAGAAACTACAGCATGCCATTTTTGCTTATTTTATACCACCGCTTTCATTGTTCGCTTTGCTGGGCGGCATTATGTGGTTGAACCGCAATACCGAAACCAACGAAACCGAATAGGAGAAGATCATGGCTGCTCATTTGCAACCCAAACCTGTAAAACATCGTTTCCTTACGCCCGGCGTCGTTGTTCTGTTAATCCTGGTAGCCAACGGTCTGATCTGGTTTGCACTGCGTTTTATTTTCGGGCTTGGCGCGGTAACCAATTTAACCAACCAGTATCCTTGGGGCATCTGGATCGGAATCGACGTTGCCGCGGGTGTTGCACTGGCCGCGGGCGGTTTCACAACCTCAGCCCTCGTGCACATCTTCCATCGTGAACACTTCCATGCCGTATTAAGACCGGCCCTGCTGACCGCCGCACTTGGATATACATTTGTCGCTCTCGGCGTTTTTACCGACCTGGGGCGGTACTACAGCATCTGGCATGTACTTATTTTTTGGAACGGCAATTCGGTGCTTTTTGAAGTTGGTATTTGTGTACTCACCTATCTGGCGGTATTGTATGTGGAATTTTTGCCGGTGGTAACCGAACGTTTTATCGGTCGTGTCAATTTCAAAGGATTTTTGCAGGCGCTCAACAAACCGCTCGACCGCTTTTTACGATTCTTAGACCGCACGCTGGATCGTACCATGTTTTTCTTTATAATCGCCGGCGTGGTGCTTTCCTGTTTGCACCAATCCTCGTTGGGTACGCTTATGATGATCGCCGGTCAAAAGATACATCCCTTATGGCAAAGTCCGATTTCGCCGCTTCTCTTTCTGCTTTCGGCGCTCGCCGTGGGCTTTCCGATGGTCATCATGGAATCGATCATTTCATCGCGTTCATTCGGACTGAAACCGGAACTGAACGTACTGCAAAGCCTTGCGCGTTTCATCGGTCCAATGCTTGGCATTTACCTGGCTTTCAAGATCGGGGACATGGTTATCCGCGAAACGTTTGTCTATTTAACGGAATTTAATCTGGAAAGCATATTATGGACGGTGGAGCTCCTCTTTGGAATCCTCATTCCCTTGCGCATGTTTTTCTGGGATCGCGTTATGCAATCGAAGCCGCTTCTGTTTACCGCCGCCTTTTTGGTGGTTTTCGGCGTTTTTCTCAATCGTTTCAATGTCTTTGTAATTGCCTATACACCGGCTTATGCCACACATACCTACTGGCCATCCATCGGTGAAATTTCGGTAACGGTCGGTTTTATTGCCGTGGAGATTTTATTGTTCCGGACTGCTGTGTTGTTATTCCCTGTGATCAGCCAACCGGTGAAAGCGTCAACAACAAAAGCGAAATACGCCATTCGGGGAGTTATACGATGAAACGATCCTTTTTTATGCTCATCCTCGTCATCATACTTTCAGGCACAGTGTTTGCGCAGCGTGCGAAACACCACGCGCAGATGCCACTAAGTTGTTCCAATTGCCATAGCTGCAACAAACCTACGTTTGAAGACCCCTGTCTGAAAATTTGCCCGGACTTTAAACGCGAAGGCGTCACTCTCAAACACAAGGCGGAGGACGCTCCCGAATTTATAAAGATCGATACTCTTGAGGATCGTTACCACGCCAGCATCTTTTCGCATCGCCTTCACGCTGAAATGGCGCTTATGTCCGGCGGATGCGCCTCCTGCCACCATCATAATCCGCCGGGTGAAATCCTGGCCTGTGTGGATTGCCACGAACCGACTATTCTCCGTGAAGATCTGAGTAAACCGGGACTTAAAGGCGCTTATCATAAACAATGTCTGAATTGCCATCGCAGCTGGAGCCACGAAACCAATTGCATCGTTTGCCATGCACGTAAAGCCGATACCACAACGCCTGCAACGATCGCTGACAAAGCCGCTTTAAAAGAAAAAGAGCATCCGCGCATAAAGGAGCCGGATAAATTGGTGCTCGAAACAGGCTTTGACAGCGGTCCGATTGTTACGTTTTATCACGACGACCACACCCAGCGTTTCGGCTACCAGTGTGTGGATTGTCATAAGGATGAAACCTGCAGCCGTTGCCACGATACCATTAAGGATCGAAAAACGACCGACAAAGAACCGCACACTAATTGCATCGAATGTCATCAGGCATCTATCGAAAATAATTGCGTTAAATGCCATAAAAAACAGGAAGACGGCCGTTTTAAACACGCCGATGCAGGATGGCCGCTTAACCGTTATCACCAATCTTTACATTGCCAGGCCTGTCACGGTGTTGAAGGTAAATTTGAAACGCTGCCCACCGCCTGCACGTCATGCCATGACGATTGGAGCGTCGATTCCTTTAACCATAACGTCACCGGCGTTGTACTCGATGATATTCATAAACAATTCGATTGTGCATTGTGCCATACAGATCGTAACTTTAGCAATAAACCATCCTGTTCCGATTGTCACGAAGATTTTGTTTTTCCAGAGAAAACGCCGGGGCAGGTGCGTAAATAAAACAAAAATAGGTGCTATTAAACAGTCAGACTATGTTAAACAGAATCGGAATAAAACTAATCGCCGCCGTGGGTTTGGGCATTATCGTTATCATAAGCATTTACGCCTACGTAACCATACAATCACAGGAACGGGTGTTACTGGAGGAAGTGGCCCGTCATTCCTATCAGCTCAGTGAAACGATTAAAAACAGCACCCATTTTTCCATGCTCGCCAACCGGCGCAACGATACACACCGCATCATTAAGAGCATTTCGAAGGAACCGTGCATCCGCGAAATTCGGATTCTCAATAAGCAGGGTACGGTCATTTATTCATCGGATTCCTCCACCATCGGCCACATGGTCGATAAAAAAGCCGAAGCATGTTACACCTGTCACGCCAGCGACGAACCCCTGCACAAAGTACCGGTCAAAGACCGCACGCGTATCTATCGTATCCACGAAGATTCGTCGCGCGTCTTCGGAACGATCACACCCATTTACAACGAACCGAGCTGTTGGGAAGCCGACTGCCACGCCCACGCCGCCGATAAGTCCGTTTTAGGCGTTCTGGATTTAACCGTTTGCTTAAAGCCGGTGGAAGTGACTATCAGGGAAGCAAAAATGAAAGTGTTCTTCTTTGCGCTGGCGGCTATCGTTATTCTTAGCTTTGTAATTGCACTGGTAGTGCACTGGCTTATAAACAAACCGGTAAAGTCCCTCCTGCAGGCAACAGAAGCAGTCGCCTCCGGAAATTTAAACTACGCCATACGCGACATGGGACGCGATGAATTGGGCCTGCTGGCCAAATCCTTCAATAATATGACTAAAAAATTATCCGAGGCGCGACAGCAATTGTTTCAATCCGATAAAATGGCCTCCCTGGGTCGTTTAGCAGCCGGGGTTGCCCATGAGATCAACAATCCCCTCACCGGTATTTTAACTTATTCCAGTTTTCTTCTGAAGCGCGCCAAAAACCAGCCGGATTTACGGGACGACCTGAACGTCATCGTACGCGAAACAAAGCGCAGCCGGGAAATCGTTAAAGGATTACTTGATTTTGCACGGCAATCGGTGCCCAAAAAAAATGAAGCCGATATCAATGAAGTGATCGAAAAGGCTTTGAATGTGGTCGACAACCAATTGACCATCAACCATATTAAATTGAAAAAACAACTGCAGTCTGATTTGCCGCCGGTCAAGATCGATTCCAATCAAATTCAACAGGTGTTCATCAATCTGATCGTGAATGCCATTCATGCCATCGATTCCAATCAAGGCGGTGAAATTACCATCAGCACATCATTAACAACTTTGGAGCCTTACGGTATCACTCATATCAAACATGCGGTTTGTCCGAAAGGGCACGAACTGATTGATCATTCTTTCAAGATAGAGGGCTTATCTTCAATCAAAGTGCATGCAACCAGCGGTGATCGCGAGGGCGAGATTCATTTGGATCCGGTTTATGGGAAAAACCGTCATGAATATGGGCTCAACGTTGCAAAGGATAAGGATATCAACGTCAGTTGTTATAAATGCGACATTTCTTTAATGCATGAGAGTAAGAACTGCCCGCAGTGCGGATCGCCCATTTATACAATTGAAATTCCGGGTAAAGGACAGTTGGAAGGCTGTCTTAAAAAGAATTGCCTGTGGCAATACTGGAGCTCCGTTGAACAGGAAGGTAAAAAGAGCTTCATCGAAACCGCCATTTCGGACACGGGCTGTGGAATCCCCGAAGAAAATCTGGATAAAATCTTTGAACCCTTTTTCTCGACCAAAGGTCAGAAAGGGACCGGCCTCGGACTGGCCGTGATTTGGGGCATTATGGATAACCACGAGGGCAATATTAAGGTCAAAAGCACCTTAGGTGAAGGTACGACCTTCACCCTGCATTTGCCGGTTACACGATCGTAATACAACATTAAATCATAAGTGATGGGCATAGACCTTCAAGTGCGAGCAAAGCAATGAGTAAATTATTTGATATACTTGCCGTGGATGATGAACACGTTATTATCGATTCCATTAAAAAATTAAACCGTCTCACAGGGTGGCAGGTAGACACCGCTACTGATGCCAGCATAGCATTAAAAAAACTAAACAAAAATCGCTATCGGTTGATTATTTGCGACATCATGATGCCGGATGTGGACGGATTTCAATTTTTAGAGAAATTGCACGAAAAGGGCATATACACGCCTTTGGTTATGACCACCGGCTATTCCACGGTTGAGAATGCCGTTAAATCCCTTTCCGGCGGCGCCATTGATTTCCTGCCGAAACCGTTTACTTTTGACGAGCTCCTGAGCGTTGCCAGCCGCGGTCTGCAATACGAAGCACTCTTACAAAACAGGGATGAAGACAACGGTTCAACCTTGGTGTACGTGCCCTGCCCGGACGATTACCAGCGCCTGGGATACGCCAGTTGGTCGGTCATTACAGACGATGGAACGGTGAAAATCGGGTTGACCGATTTGTTTTTTAAAACGATCGAGGAACTGGAAAAAATCGAACTGTTTGACCAGGATGATGACATCATTCAGGGTAACGCCTGCGCCTATATTCATACAACGGATGAAATCAGCCATAGTGTGCTTGCGCCGGTAAGCGGGCGCATTATCAACAGAAACGATACATTACTGCAAGATAAAACACTTTTGGAAAAGGACCCTTATTTTGAGGGCTGGTTGTACACGGTTGTTCCCTCGGATCTGGAATACGAATACAAACATCTGGCGCCGTGTAACCAATAGCAAATATAGGAAAAAACATAAAATGATTGGTTAATTGTAAGGAGAAGGAAATGGTTTATCCAATTTTAATTATCGCAATCGTCATATTCATTGTGGCGGATCTGATCATCCGCACCGTACTCCGGAAGAGTACGGAGAAGCGGCTTCGCAAACAACGCGAAGACGCGCTCGCTACCAATCTGCGGATGGATTTCAGCCATGAAGCCGAAACATTAAAACGTGTGGAAGTCGAAAAGCCCAAGGCCCGCATTCTGGCCGTGGACGATGAAGAGGTCATATTAGACAGCTTCCGAAAAATCCTTGTACTGGAAGGGTACTCTGTTGATACCGTTGAACGCGGGCCGGAAGCTCTCGGCTTGATTCAAAAACACCATTACGATTTTCTTTTTGTGGATTTAAAGATGCCGGAAATGAACGGTGTTGATGTATGTAAATCGGCCAAACATCTCCGGCCGGATATCGATGTTATTATCATTACCGGTTATGCGTCGGTGGATACGGCCGTGGAAACCATGAAATACGGCGCTATGGATTACGTACAGAAGCCGTTCACCGAAGAAGAATTGATTGATATGGTCAACAAGTTTGTGATCCGCCGGAACGACCGCATTCAAAAACAGTTATCCTCCAAAGTGCACATCACGCATATGGATGAAACCAGCTCTTCCGATATGGTCGAGTTTGCCATTCCCGGCGGGGTTTTTATTGCCGCGGGTCACAGTTACGCCAGCATCGACCCCAGTGGACATGTACGCGTTGGCATCGATGATTTCGCTAAAAAAATAATCGGACGTGTGGATTCGGTGGAAATACCGAATTTAGGCATGGAAGTGAAGCAGGGGCAGCACCTTTTTAGTATCGAACAAAACAACACATCCGTGCCATTTAACGCACCGGTCAGCGGTAAAGTAATCGAAGTAAATAAAGCACTGATGGAAGATCTGGAAAGGCTTGATATGACGCCTTACGAGAAAAACTGGATCTGTAAACTGGACGCGAATAATCTCGACAAAGAGTTGGATCAACTCAAGATCGGTCAGGCTGCGGTCGAATTTTATAACGAAGACATTAAAAAGCTGCATGACTATATCAAAAAATCGGTAACCTCAACCCGTGATGATTCCAATGTACCCGCCGACGGACACGTTTATCTCGGTGAGTTGGAGGCATTACAGGATAAAGATATCCACGCAATCATAAATGACTTTTTCAAACGGTAAACAACCGCTTGCATTCATTGAACGAGGAGGGAAACGAAGAGTCATATGCGTTTTAATTCCATTTTAAAATATTCAATTATGTTAGGTGCCCTGTTGCCCTTAATGGTAATTGCCCAGTCCGATATTCACCAGCAAATCTTTTCCGGCAGCATAGAAGACCCGCGTGAAATAACCGTAATGTGTCTTGAGTGTCATGATACGGCCGCTAAAGAGGTAATGGAGTCCATTCACTGGACGTGGATAAAAACGGATGTGGACGTTCCGGAACATGAAGGCCCGCACGATCTGGGCAAAAAGAATGTATTCAATAACTTTTGCATCAATGTGCAATCGAACTGGCCGCGCTGTACCAGTTGCCATCCGGGCTATGGCTGGAAGGATAAATCTTTTGATTTTAACGATGAAAAAAATGTGGATTGCTTGGTCTGCCACGACCGGACCGGCAACTATAAAAAGATTCCCACGGGCGCAGGTATGCCCGTCGATACGGTTAATCTTGTAAAAGTTGCCCGTAATGTGGGGCCCTCCACCCGGGCCAATTGCGGTACCTGTCATTTTTACGGCGGAGGTGGTGAGAACGTAAAACACGGCGATCTGGATCAGGGGCTGGTCAATCCCGAACCCTCCTATGACGTTCATATGGGGAACGGGATGGTATGCCAGGACTGCCATACAACCGAACAGCATAAAATCAAAGGCGCGTCCATGGCCGTATTCGCAAAATCCGAAGAAAACCGTATTTTTTGTTCGGATTGCCACGGTACGGAGCCGCATGGTTCGGATATTATCAACGGCCATTTTGAGCGCGTCGCCTGCCAAACCTGCCACATCCCGACATTTGCCAAAGATCGCCCCACCAAGGTCTACTGGGACTGGTCCACGGCCGGCAAAGACAGCGCTGCTCCGGAAGATCAATACGGTATGCCTACCTACCATAAGAAAAAGGGCTCCTTCACGTGGGGGAAAAATGTTAAACCCGAATATGCATGGTACAACGGAAGTTCTCAGCGCTATCTTTTGGGCGATACATTTAATCCCGAAAATGTCTTGGCTCTAAACAGCCCCAAAGGCAGACTCGGCGAAGCCACCAGCAAATTACATCCCTTCAAAGTACATCGCGGAAAACAGATTTATGATCGGGAACATAACTACCTCATTGTTCCAAAACTTTTCGGCGGATTCTGGAAACATTTCGACTGGGATAAAGCCGCACGCGAAGGTATGCAGGCGACCAAACTGGAATACAGCGGCGAATACGGTTTTACCGAAACCGAAATGTATTGGAAGATCAACCATATGGTGGTACCGGCCGACCAGTCTTTGAAGTGCAACGATTGTCATTTCGGCAACAAACGTATCGACTGGAAAAAATTGGGCTATAAAGGCGATCAGATGTATCCCAAATACCGCAACGAACCATAAGAAAAGGCCTGTTAAAAAATTCAAATCATCGTATCGGGCGTCTTTCCCAATACCGGGAATGGTTCCATGGGCTGGTTATTGTTTTTAAAAATACACATCGGTTTTATGCCGGTTGAATTAAATATAAAAAAGATTCACTGGTTTCATATCAAGTCTTTCATCTTCAAAAACCATATTCATTATTTTATTGTATTCCTTTAACATAATTTCTATTTTTATAACAGATGATATACGTTTTCTGCGCGTACGGGGCAACCGATTAAAGAGAGGATTTAAATCATGGGAGAAAAAGAAGTAGGATGCGCCCGGCCGACGGGAGCAACGGTCGGCGAAATTCCCTTTGAAGAAACAAATCAGGTAAATGATGAGGAGTTCAAAATGACAATAGCAAAAGTGGGAAGTAAAGCGCCCGATTTTCAGGCGCCCGCCTACTATCGAGGCGAATTTACGGAAGTTAAACTCGCCGATTTTTTAGGCAAATGGGTTTTATTGTGCTTTTATCCCGGCGACTTTACCTTCGTCTGAGCTACCGAAGTGTCAGCGGTCGCTGACAACTACGATACGCTTCAGGACTTAGGCGTCGAAGTTATATCGGTTAGTGTGGACAGTCAGTTCGTGCACAAGGTTTGGAATGATCAGGAATTATCGAAAATGATTGATAAGGACATCCCCTTCCACATGGCCTCCGACGGCGCCGGTAATGTCGGAAACATTTACGGCGTTTATGATGAAGCCGCCGGCGTTGAATTGAGAGGTCGTTTTATCATCGACCCGGACGGCGTTATCCAGGCGATGGAAGTAATGACGCCTCCCGTTGGACGCCAGTTAAGCGAGACCATCCGGCAAATCAAAGCGTTTCAGCATGTACGCGCCACCAAAGGCGCTGAAGTATGTCCGGCTGGCTGGACGCCCGGCAAGAAAACGCTGAAACCGGGTCCTGCTCTGGTCGGAAATGTCTGGAAGGAATGGACGCCCGCGAAGGATCATTCATAAAATCTTAATCGCCCCCCCGCAGAAAATTGCATACAAAAAAACCCTCTGCCCTTTGGATATAAGCAGTGGGTTTTTTGCATATAAACAGAACGTCCGTTTTTTACACAATCCTGAATATAAAATTAACCGTTCAGGTTTTTCAACCGTTCTTCCTTTCAAACTCAGCCATAAAGTCCACCAACGCCTTTACAGCTTCGAGGGGAACGGCATTGTAAATGGAAGCGCGGATGCCGCCCACGGAACGATGGCCTTTTAAACCAATCATGCCGTTTTCCAGCGCCTCCTGCACAAATTTCTTGTCCAGATCTTCGGAAGGCAGACGGAAGGTTACATTCATCAAAGAACGGCTATCCGTGTGCGTCGTCCCATTATAAAAATCCGTCTTATCAACGGCTTCATACAACATGGCTGCTTTTTTACGATTCACTTCTTCCAGTTTTTCGATGCCGCCCATGTTTTTGATCCATTCCATTACCAGCTTCACCACATATACATTAAAGGTTGGCGGGGTATTGTAAAGCGAATCTTTGCCGCCGTTAATTTTGTAACTGGATGCCGTTGGGATATCATCGGGACTTTGTTCCATCAAATCTTCGCGGATAATAACAACGGTAACGCCGGCCGGACCAATGTTTTTTTGGGCGCCGGCATAAACCAAAGCAAACCGGCTCATATCCAATTTACGGCATCCGATATCCGACGACATATCAACCACCAGTGGAATATCGCCTGTATCGGGAAAGGATTGGTACTGAGTACCGAAGATCGTATTGTTGGAGGTCACGTGCACATAGGCCGCATCCGGTGTAACCTTGATATTTTTCGGGATGTAAGCAAAAGTTTCATCTTCGGATGTGTCGATTACGTTAATCGTTTTACCGAGTTTTTTAGCCTCGCTGATGGCCTTTTGCGCCCAGCGACCGGTGTTGACATAATCGGCCGAACGATTATCCGGCAAGAGGTTGAGAGGCACCGCTGCAAATTGCAGTGTGGCACCGCCCTGGAAAAAGAGTACTTTGTAGCCTTCGGGAATATGCAGCACCTCTTTCATTAAGCGCGAGGCGTCTTTGATGATACCGTCAAACGTTTTGGATCGGTGGCTCATTTCCAGAACCGAAATACCTTCGCCTTTATAACTGAGCAAATCTTCCCGGATTTCCTCCAACACCGGAAGCGGAAGTGCGGCTGGTCCGGGATTAAAATTATAGATGCGCTCTTGCATATGCTCTCTCCTTTGGTTTATTCCAAATTCCTATTCCGATTTAAAACACGATCAAAACAAATTTTAATGGTAAAATATACAAAGAATTCCGCCCATTTTGTACCATAATTTTTAAAATAGAATATTGCCAATTATTGTTCAAATTTACTTTTTGTAAAGGCGTGTTTACTGATAGAATCGAATCGTATTAGTATTGCGGTAAATAGCGGCTGCCCGAAGGATGTTTGGTAACTTTAATGTCCTGCAGAGCACTGGCTTTCACGTTGATCTGGAAGCTGTAATATCCCACCTGCGGCTGCCATGAAAACGACATCTCCCAGCAGTGAAGATCGCGGTATATACTAAAATTTTGCGTGGAAATATCTCTTTCCATTAAATCGAATCGGGCGTTCCAGCTTATTTTCCAATTTTTGGTTAACTTCAGATTGGCGCGCGCCGAAAGGCCAAAATTTTCTCTGGGTTCGCCGCGGGCGTGTCGATAGGAATAGGTAAAATTAAAATTGGTGGACCAGGGTATGTTGATACTTTTAGTCTCCTCCTTGTAATCCCGATCTTCGAACTGCAGGCCGGTATTTTGCAGTATACCTTCTTCCTGCATCTTCTCAAGAGAATCCTGTCGGGCTTCCTGCTGCTCTTTATCTTTCTCCTTTTTCTTTTGAAAGGTGCGGTTATTAATGGAAAACCCGAATCCTGTAGAAAGCGAGGTTAAACGCGGCCATGAGGCAAAAGCGTCGATTTCCCGCGATTGGTCCTCGCTTAACTTGTACAGACTGTGCGTTAAACGAAGACTGATGTTTTTTCCGAAGATACGGGTTCGCAACGAAGTCGATATGGGACGCCACTGCAAACTGTCGGCCAGAAAATTTCGTGAAGTCGAAATATCTACATTCAATAAATCGAGTTTGCGTTCTTCGCCTTCGTCGTTAATCACCTTGCCCTGAAAGAGATTTCCAATTCGAATCGACATATTTTGTTGGCGCCCGCGCGGCGTCCCGCCGAACGGCGAAGCCTGGAAACGATCCACTTCGCGCACCGCACCGGTTGTATCTTCCACATAGATCATGTTTCCGTAAAACCGGCTGGTGAAATCCGGTCGGTACGAGAAATTGATGGAGGGGTCTACCTTGTGCCGAATAAATTTCAGAGAACCGATATTCGGTTCGAATAAACCGTAAAGTGTGGTTTTTACGCCTACACCGGTATTGAACGTTCTGAGGGCGGCAAATTGCGGTTTGGCGCTGGTTTCGATTGTATTGGTCTCCGGATTGAGCCGCGCTGTTGTGACTTCATTAACCCAATTTTCTTCATAGGAAACATTGGGATTGATATTGAAATATTTCAATATCTTCTGTGGCGCCGAGAATGATAAATTGTGTTGCACTCCGGATTTTTCTGTGGTGGTGAAGGTACTGTCCGTCGCCGGTACTTTGGATCCGCGATGAATCAATCGTGAATTATAGGAGAAGTAGATATTCTGATACCAGTTACGTTTACTGCCGAGATTTTCCCCGCTGAAAAACTCATAAAGATTGCTCTGAGAGCGGTTAAATGAAAGGGTTGGAAGCGTATATTCAACGCGTCCATTTTGAAGATTTTCATTGTGGGTAACATTCACCGTCATACTGTTTTTGGTGCCTTTCCATCGTTTGCGGAGCGAAAGGCTGGAATTGACATTCTGATTCAGGCGGTCTTCGATATTCGGCGAAAGCTGTCGTGCAAACTGCCGGTCGCTGGAAAAACTACCGGAACCCGAAACGGACATGGTGGGATCGATGGTCTGATTATGGTTAAAACGGACCCGCCAGCGTTCCGCCCGGCGACCGGAATACGGATCTCTCGGTAAATATTCGGCTGAGATCGATCCTTTTAACTTGTATCGCACGGTATAACGCATATCGGTACGAAAGGTGAATCCCAGCCGGTCGTAATAATCCATTAAGAACGTAGCATCGAAATAATCGTTGGGCGCCCAATAATAACCCATGCCCCGCAGAAACCGTCCGCCGTATTGATTTTCACCGTAATTGGGCACGACAATGCCTGAATGCCGCCCGCGTTTATTTGGAAAAACCCCGAACGGCAACCAGAAAAGCGGTACATCGGCGATATAAAAATAGATGGGTTCGGCGACCACTTTGTCTTTAATCCGCACCCGCATCCGGTCACTTTTAAAATAGTAATGAGGATCGTCAATAAATTCGCAGGAAGTAAAATAACCGGTTTCCACCAGCATGGTCTCTTCGCCGATGCGATTGATCTTTTCACCTTTGTAGTAGCCGGGCTCCATTTTGGTGTTGCCTTCCCGAATCTTACCACGGCGTGTTTTGAAGTTATATTCGATGAAATCGCCGTGCAGCGGTTCTTCCCCTTTTTCTTCGAACACCGGTGTGCCGGCATAATACAGATTGCTGTCGGCGTCGACCGAATCCACCACACCTCGGGCGTACAAGGTGTTGTATTGACGATTAATTTTAATGTGGGCGGCGGTAAGCGTCATGTTCTGATACGTCATTTTCGCATTACCTTTCAATACAATATGATCGCCGCCCTCCATCAATCGGATATCATCGGCCTGATATTTAATCGGGCCTTGCAACGGTTCGGATTGATCTTTAGCCGAAGCCGTATCTGCCGCCAACCCGAGTGTATCGCTTCGGAGCGTATCCGCGGGTACGGAGAGGGTATCCTCTAAACCGGTCTGCGCCTCTGTAGGGGAAAGTTTTATGAAGAAAACCAAAAGAAATGTGAAAATGACATGGTTCGAGTATCGGCGCATTGCTCTAATCTATTGTTCAAAACCATTTATGGATCTGATTACATCAAAATATAGACTTTTGGATGTATTTCCACAGTAAAAATCATACTTTCTCACCGTACAACCATTTTTCGCTTCGATATTTACCCCGAACGTGTAAGCGCGCCACAAACCTGCCTCTGGCCTATCGTCCGAACTGTATCGAAATGGTAATCCCATCGTGCTCAAACGTATCTATCTTTAACGGATGATTGTTTATTTAGAGCGTTTTTTACGACGGCTACGATTTTTTCGGTTCTTGGTTGCCTGGCTTTCCACAGAATTCCAGGGGGTGCGATCACCCGTATCCGATAAATCCTCCAGGAGCGTAAAATCCACCAGCCGTTTTTCCAGATCAACGAACTCCACCCGCACGCGCACTTCGTCGCCCAGTCGAATTACCTTGCCGGTATCGCGCCCGATGAGTGCAAAGGTTTTCTCATCGTAGATATAAAAGTCGTCGTTCAAGTTAGCAATATTAATGCGCCCTTCGATAAATATTTCTTCCAGTTCCACAAACAGACCGAACGATGTTACACCGGATACGAGACCTTTAAATGTCTCGCCAACGTATTGGTTTATATATTCGACTTGCTTGAGCTTCACGGATTCCCGTTCCGCCTCCATGGCCAACCGCTCCATACGGCTGGCCTGTTCGGCGATATTTTTAAGCTTCTTTTGCTGACCCGGCGGCGCCTGTTGGGAATGCTTCGCATATTGCTTGAGTAAACGGTGCACCACAAGATCGGGATAGCGTCGTATTGGTGATGTAAAATGTGTATAATCATCAAAACCCAATCCGAAATGACCGCTATTCTCATCGGAATAGACCGCACGCATCATGGAACGCAATGCAATTTCTTCGATGACAATTTCTTCCTTTGTACCTTTGATCGATTGCAAAAGTTGCTGCATATATCTTGAAGTAACCCGTTTTACGGGCTTGAAGGATACTTCCATGGCGCGTAAAAAGTTAAAAAAGCGATCGATCTTTTCTTTATCCGGCTTTTCATGAACGCGATAAATAAAAGGTAAGGTTTTACTATGGCCCTTACTGATCTTTTTAACATGTTTTGCAACCGTCCGATTGGCGGCCAGCATAAACTCCTCAACCAAGCGGTGTGAATCCAGGCGCTCCCTCGGAATGATTTTAACGGGGAAACCCTTCGCATCGAATTCGAATTTGACTTCGGGCGTCTCAAAGTCGATTCCACCTTTTTCAAACCGTTTTCGGCTCAATTTCTGGCTGAGCACCTGCATGGCTCTTAATGTATCACGGTAGTCATCTTGTTTTTGGCCGTCGATGATCTGCTGGACTTCTTTGTAATTGAAACGACGTCTGCTATGAATGATCGAAGGCTGCAGTGTATAATCCACGACCTGTAATTGTTCATTGAACTCCATCAGACAAGAAAAAGTCAAACGGTCGTTTTCGGGTTTTAAGCTACATAACTCATTGGATAACCGTTCGGGCAACATGGGGATGACGCGGTCAGCCAGATATACGCTGGTACTGCGACGAAAAGCCTCCTTATCAAGGACCGTCTCTTCCTGTACATAATGGCTCACATCGGCAATGTGCACGCCCAGCCGCTGGTTTCCGTTATCCAGTTTTTCCAGTGATACCGCATCGTCGTAATCTTTGGCGTCTTCGGGATCGATGGTGAAACACGTCAGGTCCCGTAAATCCAGACGACTGGCGATATCCTGATTCGAGAATTCATGGGGAATACGCTCGGCTTCGTCTTCCACCTTTTTCGGGAAACGAACCGGCAAATTAAAGGCATATGCCACCGAAATGATATCGACGCCGGGCGTATCGGGATCGCCCAAAACATCCACGATGGTCCCTTCGGGATTGTGCTGATCCCGCTCCCATTTATCGAAACGGACCAGTACTTTTTGACCGTTTTCGGCGTCCAGCGCTTTGTCCTTATGGACCAGAATATCGCGGTAAACCTTGCGATCATCCGGCACCACATAGCTGTAATACTGCGTTTGATGGTAGGTGCCCACGATAAATTCGCGAAAGCGTTTAACCACCCTCTTCACGAAACCTTCCAAGCGTTTTCCTTTGGAAGCGGCATAAAGCTGAACTTCAACGACATCGCGATCGAAGGCTGTGTTCAAATTGGGCTGTGCAACAAATACTTCCAGGTCCTGGCCTTCAATATCAACAAAACCGTAACCCGAGCGCGTTGTCCGCAATTCGCCTATTAACTTCTGAACTTTACTGGGATAGGCGTAATGAAATTTCTTAACATGAATCACTTTGCCCTGTTTCACCAGATCCAACAGACTGCTCATGAAAAGATGATAATCGCGTTTGTGGATATTCAGAGCGTGGCTCATCTCTTTACGACTCACGGGTGTGCCGGGTTGCTGTTTCAAAATCGCGAGGATGGCCTTTTGTATTTTTGGGGATATTTTCTTTGCCATTAGTATGTCCTAATTAATAAAACACGTGGAATTTGATTGTAATCTTCGATTATCTGCCATGATTTAAAGCAATATTGATCTGCCATTTTAATGATATTTTCCGGGATGGAACCGCTTAACTCGAGTATGAGATAGTCCATATTCGGAGGGGGCTTGTATTTCGCCATTTCAAAAAAACGTTCGTAAAAACGCAATCCGTTATTATCATCGGTGAGCGCCTCCCTTGGCTCATATTCCCTGATTTCAGGCGTGAGGCCTGCCATTTCGTTTTGGGACACATACGGCGGGTTGGCGACAAGAATATGGCAAAATTCCGGCAGTGTCGCCGGCCAGGGCTTAAAAATATCATGCTCGATAAATTGAATATGCTCTTTTTCAAAATGGATGGCTTCGTTCTGGCGGGCAATGTTTAAAGCGTCTTGCGAAATATCGGTTGCAAATATACGGGCCTGTGGCCAATTTTTGGCGAGAGCAATGGCAATACAGCCGCTGCCTGTTCCGATATCAACAATGACAGGCGATTCCTCGGCGATCTCGTCTTTTAATTTCAAGACGGATTCAATCAGGCGTTCGGTCTCCGGCCGCGGAATCAGGACGGAGGAATTGACTATAAATTTTAACCCCATAAACTCCGTTTCACCCAGAATATACTGCAAAGGCTCTCTGTGGCTGCGGCGACGTACGAATTCACGGTATGCATCCACCTCTTCATCGAGTAAAGGCCGTTCGAAATCGAGGTAAAGCTGTACACGATCTATCTGTAGCACCTTGCTCAATAACAGCTCGGCGTTTAAACGCGCATTTTCGATCCCTTTTTGTTCGAAAAATTGCGATGTTGTATTAAGAAGTTCTAACAATTTCCACTTTTGTTGTTGTCTCATGGTCTGTCAATCTTTATTACAACATGTTTAATATATAAAATAATGGCAAAATAGAAAGATTAAAAATTCAAATCGAATAAACTAAATTGACCAGGGATACCCTATACATTCTTTTCAATTATAAATGATTCCTGTCTTGGTTCAGCGGGAATTGGACTTTTAGCATTTAAAATAAGTAACACCTA
>CAZIVP010000013.1:0-109484 GCA_964542915.1 uncultured Calditrichaceae bacterium
CTCCACGTGGAGACGGGAGAGTAAGTCGTCGCCAGAATTATTTATTGGAAAAAAGCCCTCTACGGAGGGCTTTTTTATATGTACATGATCCATATTAGGTGTAACTGTAGTGAATCTTGCTAAGTTTTATCATTTATAAATTGTTTGCCCGCTTAATAATTATTTTTTATTATATTGAATTTAAATTCAATCATTTGGAGCGATGTATGTCGGATTCGTCCGTTAAAGTGGTTACAAGTAACCGCAAAGCCCGACATGATTATGAAATTATCAATACGATCGAAGCGGGTATTTCGCTTAAAGGCAGCGAGGTAAAGGCCATCCGCGAAGGACGCATCAATTTAAAAGACAGTTATGCCCGTTTTAAACACGGCGAACTTTGGCTTATTGGCGTCCATATTTCTCCCTATAAACTTGCGGTAATGGATGAACATGATCCTTTACGCGACCGTAAACTACTGTTAAATAAAAGTGAACTAAGAAAACTGTTCCGACAGGTTGAAGAAAAGGGAGTAACTTTAATACCATTAAAGGTATATTTTAAAAAACATCTGATTAAAGTGGAAATGGCGTTGGCACGAGGTAAAAGAAAATATGATAAACGTGCGGCTATAGCTGAAAAAGATCAAAAAAGGGATTTGGAACGCCAACGCAAAACATGGCAATAATGTTCTAAATCACCCAAATTTTACCTGATTTAAAAATGGAGTTATCGATGGGATTTCCGCCCCTTAATGAACAAATGGACTTAATCAAACGCGGTACCATAGAAATTGTACCGGAAGAAGAATTAGAACGTAAAATTAAGTGGTCTATTGAAAATAATACACCTTTAATTATTAAACAGGGTTTTGATCCTACCGCTTCTGATATCCATATGGGGCATACAGTGGGGATACGAAAACTAAAGCAGTTCCAGGTATTGGGACATCAGATCGTTGTGATCATTGGCGACTATACGGCCATGGTCGGGGATCCGAGTGAGAAAAATGTAACAAGACCGCGTCTCAGCCACCGGGAAGTCATGGAGCACGCAAAAACCTACCAAACGCAGTTCTTTAAAATTTTAAATAAAGATAAAACCAGGGTATGTTTTAACGGCGATTGGTTCGGGAAAATGAATTTTGCTGAAATTATGGGGTTGGCTGCAAAATTTACAGTTGCCAGGATGCTGGAACGAGATGATTTTGCGAAGCGTTACAACAGTCAACAACCGATCAGCATTCACGAGTTTTTTTATCCACTCATGCAAGCTTATGACTCGGTTCAGATCAAAGCCGATGTAGAAATCGGCGCTACGGAACAAAAATTTAATTTGGTGATCGGTCGCCAGATCCAGAAAGAATTCGGGCAGGAACCGCAAGTGGTTTTGACGCTACCGGTTTTGGCGGGTCTCGACGGCAAAGAGCGTATGAGCAAATCAAAAGGCAACTACATAGGCATCGATGAGCCGCCGGCCGAAATTTACGGTAAAACAATGTCCATTCCGGATGTATTGATCTATAACTATTTTGAATTGCTTACCGATGTTGCTCAGGTTGAATTGGAACGGATTCATACGCAATTACAAGAAGGAAAAACGAATCCCCGCGATATTAAAAAAGGATTGGCGCGCACTTTGGTCCGTTTATATCACGGAGAAGAAGCTGCAATAAAGGCGGAAAAAGCGTTTGAACAAGTGTTCGTTAAAAAAGATATGCCAGATGAAATGCCGGAATATCCATTGGATCAAGACAAAATACGCATCGATCAATTGATGATTTTGACCGGAACCGCAGAGAGTAAAGGTCAGGCGAGACGGTTGGTCAAAGGCGGCGGCGTTTCCATAAATGGCGACAAAATTACCGATCCCTTTGCGGTTGTTGAAATTGAAAGCGGTCAGATATTGAAAGTCGGTAAACGTCAATTTGTAAGATTAATAACGAACGAAACGTAACATTAGACTACAGATGACTAAGAGCTGTCTTTTTATAGATCATTTCGCTTAAGATTATCGGCCCAGATAAAATCTTATTTCATATGATCCCTGTAGGTTTCGCGATGCTTGTTATCATACCGTACCAATCGTTCCAATTCTTTGTTATGGCCGTCGAATATATTTGCTAATTCGTTGTAGTGAGACTTAAAAAACAACTGTAAATAAAAATTGTTCGGTTGATTTTTATAGGTCTGGGCTAAACCTTCCAAGACTTTTTTCCCTACCTTGTAGGCTTTTTCATCATTTCCATCTTCCATCAAAAACAAAGCTTCGAAAAAATCAGGCTTTACTTCCCGTAACGGACGCGTATAAGCATGTGTTATCATTTGAACTTTTTCGAGCCGGTTGCTCCAACCCGTGGGGTATTGACTCATTAAACCCTGATTGGCTATATCCGCTGCGTTGTTATACAAAGAGTTACCAAGAAGCAGACCGTTTGTATCCAGTTCTCCGGCAAGTACCATGTATGCATAGAAATCGAGAAAATGCGTAAGTGGATCAAAATCGCTTTTGAAATGACTCAGCGAGGTTGCTTTGGTGTAAGGGAACTCCCAGCCTTTATCATAAAAATTTTCACCCGATGCCGTGGAAATTAAAAATTGTGCACTGAAAACTTTCTCAAAAGTTTTATCTTTGACCGTTTGAATGATCACTTTTATGTTGGCGGGCACGTCATATTCGAATTCATCTTCTATCCAGTTATAACCATTATAATATTGTTCAATTTTCATATCCAGATCCTGTAATTGATCCTGAACGTCATCCGATAAATGTCCGGCCTGAACGCTCGCATTAACAATCAGAACCTGGCTTTGGGCATTATTGGTAACGGTGAGGGTAAAAATAATCAGGGATAAAAGCAGATATTTCATAGCAACCTCGCTGTATCGATAAAACTTAAAAGATAACATTAAAATAGAATGACTTTAATTAAAAGGCAAAAATTAATCAATATGGCGATGCGAGCGGTTAACCCGCCCCGATATCCAGCAGGTTACCTCGTATGGAATGGTTTCCAGTTTATGTGCAACCTCTTTTATGGTTATATGTGCTTCCTGTTGACGACCGAATAACACCACCTCATCTCCTTCTCCAATGGTCCAATCGTTGTTCAAATTCACCACAATCTGGTCCATACAAACAGTTCCAATAACAGAATGGCGTCGCCCGTTGATTAGAACTTCACCGGTGTTGGTAAACCGGCGGTTATAACCGTCTGCATAACCGACAGGCACAATGGCAATCAGCATATCGTCTTTGGCATAATAACGACGGTTGTAACTTACGGGTTCGCCGGCTGGTAATTTCTTAATCAACCCGATTTTTGAAGCAAAGGTCATCGCTTCTTTTAAATCCCATTCCAAGGGAAAGTCAGGGGCTGGCGGATTGCCGTATAACATGATGCCGGGGCGAACCATGTCCAGATGGGCTTGAGGAAGACGCATAATAGCGGCGGAATTTGCGGCATGAAAGAGAACCGATGAATCGTAATGGTGATGGACCGTGTGCCGGATGTCTTCGAATCGTTGTAATTGTTTTTGTGTATATGTTAAATCGTTTTCATCGGCGCTGGCAAAATGGGTATATATTCCAACGATATTCATAAATGAAGCATTAAAAAGCTCGTCTAAGTGCTTTAAAAATGATTCATGACGAAATCCAACACGCCCCATACCCGTATCTACCTTAATTTGGACGCGTGCTTTTTTCTGCAGTTTTCGGCAAATCCGCTCCAGATCGCGTATTTGTTTGTGATTGGTAAGCGTCAGATCAAGATTGTATCGGAGATGGTTTTCAAAAAAATCACTCAGCTGCGCCCCGAAAACAAGAATCGGCGTATTAAAATTGTTCTCTCGTAGTGCCATTCCCTCTTCAGCAAAAGCAACGCCCAAATAGTCTGCGCCCTCTTTCACGAACGTTTTGGCTACATCGAGAATGCCGTGCCCGTAAGCATCGGCCTTAACAACCGTCATTATTTTTCGACTGCCTACAGCGCTTCGAATCAGGTTAAAATTATGTCGCAGGTTATTATGGTCGATAATAGCGTTTGTCGGCCCCATATTACCACTCGTATTGATCTGCAATAGATTCGATGGTTTGAGCTTTGGCAATGGTCGTTAGTTTATCCTCATCGACGAGATATTCGGCAATGCGCGGTCGGAGATTATAATTGGAAGAAAGCGCCTGACCATAAGCGCCGGCGCCGGTTATGGCGATGAGATCACCTTGCTGCAGTTCGGGTAAACGCCGATCCTTGCCCAAAAAATCTCCGCTTTCGCAAACCGGACCGACCACATCATATTTGTGTAGTGCCGATTGCTTCCGCTGAACCGGAATAATGGTATGGTTCGCATTATACAAGCTTGGGCGAATCAGGTTGTTCATGGCGGCATCGACAATAAGAAATTGTTTTTCACCGGCCGTTTTCCTATAAAGCACGCGAGTGACCAATAAGGCGGTTGAACCGACGATGGAGCGACCGAGTTCAAGAATCAATTTCAAACCGCTCTTCTGGAAAGCATTTAGATAGTCGGGTAAAATTTGCCTGATATACGTTTGGGACGATGTTCGGTCGTGAAAATAATCGGTATCGTAGGGAATGCCAATCCCACCGCCCAAGTCAAAATGATCGATAGTGATACCAACGTTTTTTAGCTTTTTTTCGAATTCGAGCAGAAAAGCCGCGCTATTTAAATAAGGCTCACCGGTCGTAATTTGAGAACCAATATGCACATGAATGCCCGCGGGCTTAAGCCATGCATCATTTTGTGCAATATCGAATAGATGGAGCGCCGTTTCGGGAGAGACGCCGAATTTATTCTGACGTTTGCCGGTGGAGATATATTCGTGCGTGTCGGCAGAAATATCGGGATTAATGCGAATAGCGATCGCAACCTTCTTTTGAAGTTTTCGAGCAATCGACGCCGTAAGATTCAATTCTTCTTCCGACTCTAAATTAAGGGAATGAATGTTTTGGTGAATTGCATACTTGATTTCTTCCGAAGTTTTTCCGACGCCGGCAAACACGATCTGCTCGGGAGCGAAGCCGGCTTTTAATGCGAAATAGAGTTCACCGCCGGAAACCACATCCGCTCCAAAACCCGTATCCCGTATGATTCGGAGTAAAGCGGCATTGAAATTGGCTTTTAATGCATAGCATGGTAACACATCCATATCGGATGCGGCTTCTTTAACGGCTTCAATATTGCGTAGAAGCTCTTTTTTACTATAGATGAAAAAAGGCGTGGGTAGTTGGGAGGCACATTCGGTAAGGTTTATGGATTCGATGTGTAAATTTGCATTCCTGTATTGAAATGGCGTTTCCATGACGACCGCACTTTGGTTTATTAAGCAAGTGAATTAACTAACAAAATAGAAATATCATAGGAATTTATCAAGTCGGGTTGTATGCGTATCTACGTTTCTTGGTGTAGATAGAGATACCGAAACGGTTCATTGCTGCAATAAAAATGCTCTTTCCTGTTTTTGCGCATGGAAACGGCGTCTCCAAAACACAATCCTTAAAAGAATAGTCTGCAATTCGGAGAAAAATTGTACCCTTATTTCACAAGAATCATTTTTTTCTGCTTCGAATAATTGCCGGCCTGAAGGCGGTAAAAATATACGCCGCTGGCATAAGCACCGGCGTTCCAGATGGTTTCAAAAGTCCCCGCTTGTAAGCGGCGATCCACCAGCGTTTCGATTTTTTGCCCGCGCAGGTTATAAACTTCGAGCGTGACGTGCCCCGGTTTTTTAATTGTAAATGTTATGTTGGTTTTCGGATTGAATGGATTGGGATAATTTTGAGATAATTCATAATCCAGTACTATAACCGGTAAACGTTGGTCGATGGAAACCGGCGTTCCCTTGGCATTGCTTTCGCCCGGAGAGGCGGGATTGAAATACGCCCATGTAGAAGTGCCGTCCGAGGCGCGTCCGTAAGAACGATTCATTTCCTGAGAAGAAAAGGATAATGAATCGATAAAATGAGGTTGGCCATCGATGGACTGAACCAACGCCAGTTGTTCGCCCTCTTTATCGAGCCGGAGCTCGAGGTGGGTAAGTCCCTGTTCGCTATCATTGTCGGCCCAGAGCAATAAAAAGCCGCCGGGGGCAATTGTTGTCGCATCCGACTGATCGCCCGGGATTTGATATCCAAACGGATCGCTCAGATCGTCGCTGATAAAGAGTCCGCCAACCTCCACAGCTACATCATTGGCGTTATAAAGTTCAATCCAGTCATCATATTCGCCGCTCGTATCGGATATGACGTTGCCATTGTCGGCCATAAATTCATTGATAAATACATTCACTAACGCAGCATCGGATTGGAGATTACCATGCAGGATGACGCCATCGTTGCCGACCGCCCACAGATGGTTGTTGCGATAACGAATTTTGTTTAAGCCCGCTTCCAGGCTGGTTTCAAGCATCTTCCAACTTGACCCGGCGTCTATGGAACGATACAGATAGGGGCTATCGCCAACAACATAAATGGTACTGTCATCCACGAATTCCACATCATGAAATGCACGTGCCTCGGTATCTGAAAACACTTCTTCGAATGTCTCCGTATCATTGGGGCTAAACCTATATATATGTCCCTTTGAGGAAACAACAATCCCGTTATCGCCATGGATATCCAAGGCATTCATGGCTGTGTCACCGTCTCGATCAATCCAGATTTCAAATGAATCCAGTTGACCTGCAGAGAAGTATAATTGTTCGTTATCCGCGGCTGCAAACGCAATTGAATCGCCAACGATAAAAAGATCATTAATGGCATTGCCGCCCTGATTACCGATTAATGCCCAGTTTTCTCCGCCGTCTTCGGATTTCATTAACATGCCGTATCGTCCGCCGGCCAGTACGGTTTGGTCATTAACGTAGCCCAGGGCCTGGATATGACGGCTATTCTGGTACATGGGATTGTCCGCAAAATTCCATGTTAAACCGCCATCGTCGGTTCGATAAAGTTCTCCGTTGGTGCCCGCAATAATTCCGTCGGAAGCGTTGTAAAACTCACACTCATTGATATTCATGCTTGACCCGGTTGCAAAATTATTGGGATAATCCCAGTTCCATCCCCCGTCTGTGCTGAAGGTAAGTTCGCCGCCATGCTCGGAGGTTACAACGATCCGGTTGTCAGCAGGAAGGTAAAGGTTTAAAAAGGGCAGATTGGGCCACGAAAGCAGCGGTTGCCAGGTATCGCCGCCATCAACGGTTTTAAACCACTGGCCTAATTGAGCGAACACATAGCCGGTCGATGCATCGACAAAATCCAGGAATTTGACGGACTGGCCGCTTCCCGTTCGTAAGGTATCCCAATGGCTGCCGCCATCGTGCGTCATGATGATATGACCATCCTGGCCGCCGACAAGAATGATTTTCTCATCGATAACATCAACGGAAGTGAATCGTTTAAAATCGTACGTATAATCAGCACGCTGGGTATAGGTTTTACCGCCGTCTTTGGAAATGAACAGGCAGTAATGGTATGCAGCGATTGCAAAGGTGGAATCGCCACCTGCAGCCACATCGTAAAGCTTCGATGCAATGGTGCCGTATGGAAAATTCAGCTGCACATGGCGCCAGCTTTGGCCGCCGTCGTGCGTGTACCAGGTATGTCCGTCGTTTGCATCCGAAATGACCACTCCCATCCGGCTATTTACAAAAGCAATGCCTCCGTCAAGGTCTTCGTCGAGGAACGCATAATCCATGGCATGGTAGGAAGCACCGCCATCGGTAGTTTTAAGAACCGTCCCGTTGTTGCCGCTAAAATATACGGTGTCTCCGGTAACCACAGCAAGATCGTGAAGATCGCTGCTGAATTGTGCCGTGTTGGCAACCATTTGCCAGCTATAACCGCCATCCGTACTTTTATAAATAATGCCATTATCGCCGCAAGCATAACCCGTATCCAAATCGGCAAACTCAATGGCATTCCATTTTTCAACTTCGGATTGCGGTTCACGTACGGTTTGAGCGTTTGAACCACCGTCAACCGTTAAAACAACGGCGCCGTTATTACTGATATACCAGCCGTGATTATCGTCGTAAAAAAAACCGTCTTTCGGGCTTAGTTCCATTTCGCCCTGGCGCACGATTTCCCAATTCTGGCCAGGTATCAGGCTGGGAAGCATGAGTACGAAAATAAATAAAGACATCAACGTAAGGCGTGGCATAAAACCTCCAAAAATACGCTAAAAACAAGATTAAACAATGAGTAGTTCAGATGTGGCATCTTATTGAGGCACTGTTTGTAAAAACCTAACTTAAATTAATTAAAATATACGTGAATATAACCAATTGCGGAGAGAATCGAAATAAAAATATAAAGGACCAACATGTAGAGCTTTGGCACCGCTGAAAAAATCCGGCGGCAGTTGCCTTTCGGGATGTCCGCGCTTGTAAGTTAGGTTATCGCCCGAGCGTATTTCGGAGTAAAATTGATTCTATTTGGTATCACTTAAAACTAAGCGTTTATTGGCGTTCCAATTATTTATACCCCACAACCGTGATGCTATAAATGCCGTTGCGGCTATTTCTGAATGATCTTAATTCTTCAGCATTGAGATGTTCCAGCAATAAGGTATCCGGCAATGTGATTTCTTTGGATTTTGTTATTTCGATGTTTTTAAATCCGGCTTTTCTTATTACGTGCAGATAATCCTCTTTTTGAATGGCGCCCGACACGCAGCCCGCATACATTTCAGCCGATTCTTTTAAAGGCTCCGGCAGTTCGCCCTCCAACACGATGTCCGAGACGCAGAAATGTCCTTCCGGCTTGAGAATTCTGTAAATTTCACCGAAAGCTTTTTCCTTGTCAGGAACAAGATTTAAAACGCAGTTACTGATAACAACATCGGAAGTTTCGGTATCCAACAAAAGTTCCTCGATATCACTTATATAAAATTCAACATTTCGGTAGCCCAGTTTCTCTCTATTTTGTTTCGCTTTGGTAAGCATCTCCTCTGCAAAATCAATCCCGATTACGCGGCCGTTTTCGCCGGTTAATTGCCGTGCGACAAAAACATCGTTGCCTGCCCCGCAACCTAAATCGACGACCGTATCACCGTATTCAATGCCGGCATACTCGGTCGGGATGCCGCAGCCTAATCCGAGATCCGCTTCTTCAACATGTCCTTCTAAGCCTGTGTAATCATCCTGCATAACGGTATAATTCTCATCGCCGCAACCGCAACCGCAACCAGAGGCTTGATCGCGTTGTTTGGCAATATCGCCGTATTTCTTTTTGACGGTTTCCTTTATATGTATTCGGTGATGCATAACACCTCCTTTTTTTATATTACTCGTGTCAAAAAATTTTTTTATCAGCGGGCGCAAATCATGTTGCGATCCACTTCTTGCACGCGCGCTCTGTCCTCATGGATTACGGTGTCATCCGGAAGCCAGCTTGCGATTAAAGGCAGTAATTGCTCAACGTACTCATTCGAACGCTCATCGTTTAGCCGGTAATTAACCCATTTACCGTCTTTCCAGTCAAGAATAAATTCCGCATCCCTTAAGAGCGATAAATGCTTGGATACCGTGGAAGGGGCGAGATTTAGAATGTCCGTGATCTCGCACACGCACAGGGGCCGTATCTCCAGCATTTTCACGATACGGATGCGGTTGCTGTCGGCCAGAGCCTTGAATGATTTCACCAGTTTTCGCATAACACACACCATTAATTCGTAAATTAGCGAAATGTAAAATTATATATAATCGTTGTCAAATTAAAATAAAGGTCGGGAATGATTGCGATAGCCGTGGCACAGAAATCAGATGGGCATCATTCTCTAAGCTTTAAAAGATGAACGAAGAAGTATAGAGAGCCAGTATCCGGTGCTTCAGCCGGATAAATTTGGAATTAAGGCCGGAACCGTTTTGTTATGGTGTGTATCCATAGATTGCTATTTGTGACAAGCATAATAGTTGAATACTGCAAATGGTCAATGCTACTTTCAGATGGTGCGAATCACTCTTCTGAAATGAAACCCGTATATGGCCAGGGTAACCGCCAGCGGAAACTTTTTTGGATATTTGAACAGGCTTAAGAGAATGAGTTTCCAGTAATAACGTTTGCCTTTCTCAAGAACGCCCAGAATCCACATAGATTGCAGTAATGCTTTGATATCCCGCAACGTAACGCCGCCAGCGCGTTTAACCCGCGGTTGAAATTCTTTCAAAAAGTGTACACATCGCTGGTAGTATTCCCCCTGACTGTAGATGGTTTCCAGCACCTTTTTGTATCCGGCTACCAGTTTTTGGTAGTGCATCGAAGGGATAAAATTGATGCTGCCGTCCATATTATCGCCGCTGATATTCTGCAGTAAGCGATTTTCATGTTTAAGGCGCTGGAACAGGCGGGTTCCGGCCGGCGCGTTCAATAGACCGACCATGGCGGTGACGATGCCGCTGTTGCGTATAAAATTGATGTGTTGTTCGAAAATAGCGGGCGGATCATGATCGAAGCCCAAAATAAAACCGCCGGATACGCGGATGCCGGCCTTGTGTAATTTCCGGATGGCCGCCAGCATATCGCTTTTCAAATTTTGCGTTTTACCGCACTCCGATAGGCTTTCCGTATTCGGGGTTTCGATGCCGATAAAAGCGTGATCAAATCCGGCCTGAACCATCAGGCTGGTCAGTTCCGTATCTTCAGCCAAATTGATGGAGACTTCGGTTCCAAACGTAAAAGGCTGGTTGTGTTCACGATTCCATTCGATTAAGGCGGGCAGAAGCTCGTGTTTGATGATCTTTTTATTGCCGATAAAATTGTCATCCACAACAAAGATATCGCCGCGCCAACCGGCGTTGTACAAAGCATCCAATTCCGCCAAAAACTGTTCTGCGTTCTTTGTTCTGGGGCGTCGGCCGTTGAGAACCGTGATACTGCAAAATTCACAGTTATACGGGCAGCCGCGTGAAAACTGAACGCTCATGCCTGCGTATTTGCGCATATCGAGTAGATCCCATTGCGGGATCGGGGTTTGCTCAATATCAGGATATTCGTCGGATTCGTAGATTTTTTTGGGGCGCCCGTGCTCCAGGTCGTCCAGGAAGGCCGGTAATGTAAATTCGGCCTCATTGAGTATGAAATGATCGACCCCAAGAAATTCGTTATGATCAATGGTTACCATCGGACCACCGGCCACCACCGGTGTTCCTATTTCGTTGCAGCGCCGTACAATCTGTTTAAATGAGGCTTTGTGAATGTCCATGCCGGTCAGAAAGACGTAATCCGCCTCGGCGATCGCTTTATCTTTTAACGGTGAGACGTTCATGTCCACCAGTTTTTTGTGCCAGTGAGAGGGCAGCATCGATGCAATCGTCAGCAATCCCAGAGGCGGTTCCGCCGACTTTTTTGAGATAAAGCGTAACGCATTGCGGAAACTCCAAAAGGTGGATGGCGTTTCGGGATACACTAATAAGATGTTCATATTGGAAGCCCTCGCTTCGATTTCTACTATAATTATGAATGTATTATAATGAATAACAAGGCATTCTTCTGTAAAAGTTATGTAAAAAACAAACCTATTTCGATCTCCATTTGCATGTTTTTTTATTAAAACGGTAGAATTTTTTATATTAGCTAACATTACACATAAACGGAGTATGAATGGATATGCGCAAACCCGGACCGCTTTTCTTTAATGTCATGTTGTTCATTATCGCACAACTCACCTGGTTTGCCCTGCTTGGGCTGTGGATTTACTGGTACGTCACCAACTATTTGCTATTCTCGAGAGTGGAAGACTGTGTGGCGGTTCAGGTGGGTTGGGGAGCGCCGAATCTGGTAGCCCTCATCGGTGGTTTGGTTTTATTGATCTTACTATCCGTCAGTATGTCCCTCATTTTTATCTATCTGACGCGTCAAATGAATCTCAACCGTTTGTATGATAATTTTATCGCCAATGTGACGCACGAACTGAAATCCCCGCTTTCCTCCTTACAGTTGTATCTGGAAACGATGCGCAATCGTGAAGTTCCCAAACCAAAACGTTCGCAATTTATGGGGCTCATGTTGAACGAAATCGACCGCTTAAACCACCTGATCAATTCCATACTCTACCTCTCTTCGCTGGAGAAACACAAGCATCTCAGGAGGATCGCACACGATTATCACGTTTATGAAGCGGATGAAGTATTTCGAAGCGTCATTCGGGAAAAAGCCGAGGAATTTAACCTCAGTTATCTGAAAGTAAAAGGAAGACTGCGGGGCCAGTGCGTTATTGATATCACCTGGTTGAAAATCGTATTTCATAATCTGATGGATAATGCCGTTAAATATTCCCGCGACGAACCGGAATTAGTTGTTAATTTTGCAGTTAATCATAAACATTTCATCATAGATTTTCACGACCGCGGGGTGGGTATTGCCCCTAAGGATCAGAAAAAAATTTTCAATAAGTTCGAACGTATTGCCGACGATGAAAATCCGAATGTCAGGGGCACGGGCCTTGGTCTGTTCTGGGTTCGCGAAATTCTCCGGTATCACGGCGGTAAAATTAAGGTAAACAGCGAAGGTCGAAACCGCGGCGCTACCTTCAGGATTACCCTTCCCGTTTACAGGGTATCCAAAAAGCGCTATATCAAACGGTTATTGCGGATGAGTAAAAAAGAGAAAAAAGTGGAGCAAAGTAATGGCTGAATCGGAACGTATCCTTTTGGTCGAAGATGAAGAAAGTATGGCAGTGGGACTGGAATATAATTTGGAAGCCGAAGGTTACGAAGTGCTCTGGGTAAGCGATGGGCGTGAAGCCTTAAAACGTATTCAATCGCAGGCATTTGATTTGATCATTCTGGATATCATGTTGCCCTATATAAACGGGTTTGAGGTGGCGGAACACATTCGCACAAACGATCCCAAAATGCCCATTTTAATGTTGACGGCGCGAACCGACGCCAAAGACCGAATTCACGGATTGAAGATCGGTGCCGATGATTATCTGACCAAACCATTCCATCTGGATGAACTATTGCTGCGCGTTAGCGGAATGTTGAAACGTAAGCACTGGTATATCGAATCCAGCGAAAAGATGCCGGTTTTCCGATTTGGGCGCAATGAAGTTAATTTCGATAATTTAACGGCAAAGGCGAACAACCAATCCATTCAGTTAACCGTACACGAGGCCATGTTGTTGAAATACCTGATCGAGCGGCGCGGTAACGTCGTATCCCGCAAAGAATTACTGGAGCATGTTTGGCGGATCCATTCCGACGTGGAAACACGCACGGTGGATAACTTTATCGTACGCTTGCGCAAATATTTTGAATCCAATCCCGATAAGCCCACTTATATCAAAAGTGTACGCGGAGTGGGTTATCGTTTTGATCCCTGAAGTAATGGTTTGCTCAATCGGTTGTAACATCGTACCGACCAACCGGATTCTTCCGGAACTTTTTGCTCGTAACGGCTCATTTTAATCGGATAACATAAAGGATCGCATGGGTACACAACCAAATAAGTCGGAAACTACAACGCGCATCCTGCCGCAGCTGGCATTGATTGTCGTGCCAATGCTGTGGGGCTGGGGCTATCCGCTGGTACGTTCCAGCATGGACCATATCGGTCCGTTGACCTTTCTCTTTTACCGCTTTTCTCTGGGTTTTTTGGTAATATTACTGCTCTTCCGAAAACATATAATGTTGGCTGGTTGGCGCGTATGGGCACGTGGCGGTTTGATTGGTATTGCGCTATTTTTCGGCTACGCTTTTTTGAACTGGGGTTTGGTTTACACCACGACCGCCAAAGCCGGATTTATCATCGGGTTACGAGTGGTGCTTGTGCCGGTTCTTGGAGCGGGCCTATTGAAAACGGCTATTGAGCGGCGCTCCTGGTTTGGCGCTCTCTTGTCCATCATTGGTCTGGCTTTGATTTTTTTGAGCGATTTACAAAACGTGCATGAGATCAATCCCGGCGATCTTATCATGCTCCTGAGCGCCCTGGGTTTTGCAATGCATGTGTTGTTGGTCAGTCGTTACAGCCATTCGGAAAATTTTATTTTGAATTTAGTGGTTCAATTGGCCGTTGTTTTGCTCCTTAGTTTTGCCGGAATGGCCCTCTTCGAAGAAATAACATTGCCACGCAAAAGCCTGCTGTGGGAAAACATTGCAATTACAGGTCTGTTTTCGACGGCGTTGGCATTTTGGCTGCAAAATCGTTTTCAACATTGTTCCACCGCCGACCGAACCGGTATCATCTTTTCCGGCGAACCTCTGTTTGCGGCATTATTTGGTTTCATTTATCTCGGTGAATCTTTACAGGGCTGGCAATGGCTGGGCGCTATATTTATCCTGTTGGCAATGATCACGTCCCAGGTACGTCGTCCCCGCTCAATGCGATGGATACGGAACCGGATTTCAATCAGCCGGGAGAAGCGTTTACCCTGAGTTGGTTATTTAAAAAAATGGGGATGAAGCCGCATCCATTCTTCAAAATGAGCGTTGCATATAACACTCTATATGATAAAAATTCCGTTTTGCCCTGACATTGCCGAGCCCGTAAGTATCGTCATCATTGCCGGCGCTAAGTAACACACCGGTTTTATTGCCGGCGTTCGTGTGTTCAATACCCGTATGTACATGCCAGCCATTAAAATCGCCGTAATAGGCCCAGATTGCATCCTCGCGGTAGCGTGAGACGGAGCCGCCTGCGCGCACGATCCATGATGGTAATCCCGACCATTTTACATCCGCACCAAATCGCCGGTACCGTATCGCACCGTTTCTGAAGCGATGGGCAAGGTAGTCATCGGCGCGGCGTTCCGAAAGTTGCAAGCCAAACCGCAGCGCTGTCCACAAGCGCGTAAGGGGCCAAAAGCGCGAAAGGACCAATGTGCCGCGATGAAGCCTTCTAACATCCTGATAAAAGAGCAGTTCGGTCTGCGCGGTCTCTGCTGCATTATCCAGATAATATCCGTCGTACGACAGTGTGATGCGGGTATGTTCAGCGCGCCCGGCCTTGTATCGTGCGACAGCCCGAAGCCGGTACATATCGGATAAGAAAAAACCGTCGTAGGTCTTATCGACGCCATGAAGATCGAATACATTATCCCGGCGGTGCGTATAGCCGGTCATCAATATGACAGTATAGGGAAGGGCGCTCCAGGCTATCTGCGGAAGAATGGCGATACCCTCGCTTACAGCCTGGCGACGATTCCGGCCGATAAACGGCCGGTAAGTGAATTCGCCGCGGTATCGATATATGTAAGGATCGTGGCCGTCGGGTTGTTTCTTGAGGGTTGTTACCGTCTGCCTTTGGAACGGATTCAGTGTGAAACCCAGCTGCCACGTTGACGCCAGCTTGTAAATCAAATCGACGCTTCCGCTCAGGTAACGCTCCGTTATCTCGGGCCGGGCGAATTCCCACTCCACACCGTGCGACACCCGGTAATCGATCGACGCGCCGAACGACCATCGATTGCCCGGCGCGTTTTGATAGATCACATGCAGCTGCGGACCGTGATATCGAAAATCGCCTTTGGTGGAATCGGTCAGCACAAAGGGGTCAAGATCATACGGATAGCGGTCGATAGCGCCGTCCACATCGAATCGGCGCTCCAGGTTGTAGTTAAATGAAGCATAGATGATTTGTTGTTGATCAATCCGTTTTTGACCGGACAAACCCATAACATAGTTACTCGATAACCGGGCATCCCATATTCGAGGTTGTCTTGATTGCATTGAATGGGAGTTCAAGTAAAATCGGACCCAATTGGGGGAATCCTCAACGCCGAGGGCCGCGGCGTTGCCGGTTATATTTAAAAGCGTTAAGGGTTGGTCAGCGTCCGTTTGTAGAACGGTTCCAAATGGCGAAGGTAACGGGATTGTGTTTTCGGCGATCGTTCTTGATGTGGTAAGAGAGACCGCGGCGATAGCCAGTAAAATAGAGCTGCGCAAACACATGCCTAATGATGGTCTCCCGGACTTGGGCGATCCAATATAACAAAATCCGCTGTGCTGTTATCAGAGTCGTACCCGGGCAGGCGGCGTTCCACAGAGCGGCCGCTGTAACCGGAAATGCCGATACCGGTTAAACCGGCATCCAGCCGGGCTGTAAGCAATTTTTTTGTGTCCAAATTAGCGGAATATTCAACGGCATCGATGACGGTGTTGATCGGGATGTGGATATATTGGTATCCGGTATTTTGCGGACTGTAATCGCCGTAGTACCAGCGAGAACCATTGGCAAGAATCAGCCCGTCGTGTTTAAGGTTCAGGTAAAAATCCTCGGAATTCTCCGGCGTTGCATTGCTTACATTGCCGGCAGCGTTATCCACATCCTTTTTATAGGGATTGAAAAACTCCCAGGGCGCCCAATTGAGATCGATGGAAGTGGACATATATTGCCGGTGATTGAGTGCATCCTGAGCGATAACTAAAAATTGACCGGGCGGAAGGGGGTGTTGGCGTCCGGTCACGGGCGTGCCCGGAAATTGATATACATACAGCGCTTGTACAAAATCGTTGCTTTCAATGTCGGGATGGGGAAAAGGAACCGTACGCGCCATAATGACGCCGTCAAGGTAAGCGGTATCGGCAGAGCTGTTGTACAATTCGACAAATTGGTCGTAGACATATTTATGACGATTTTCCGGTCCGCAATAATAAATTTCGTTTATACTGAGTTGTTTGGGTACATCGGCTTTGGTAAACAGCGTATCGCTTTGATTCGTGGCAGTGCGTACTTCGATTGTGGCGGTAGTGCTGATATAAAGCGAATCATCCGGATCTTCATCAATGAACAAGGTGCGTTCCACATGAATGGTGTAAACATCGGCGGCCAGATTGTCGAACCGAATTTTGCCGTCGACGCCGGTATAGCCATTATATCGCTTCGGCTTATGATCCGAATCCAGATATTGATTTGAAACGAGCTCGACGCTGGCATTGGAAAGCGGTGCATAGCCCAGCGTGGAGTCGAAGGGAACCGCTCCGGAGCGATCTGCAACAATAACCGTGTGTTCAAGAGAACCGTCGAACCGTGTAGGCATTTCATTGCGGCAGGCGGCGAGTAAGAAAATGATCAAAATTGTGGTTTGTCTCATGGCTTCAATCCCCGCAATTCTGTACTGAATGCAATGCCCCAGAATATTTCAGGATTCCGGGCCGTGTACATTCCCTGTTCATTGCGATAGTAAGCACGGTCGTTTAAAATATTTTCTACAAAAAGAGACAATTCGGCATTTTGATACAGGGACTTGCTTACCACAATGCTAAACAGCCACTGATGATCGGGGCTTCGTTTCATCACGGCGGTCTTGCTTGAAGTAAACGTTTGATCCAGCCCCATTTTCCCGGAGGTCTCGGCGTCGATTGTGTGATGCCGCCCGTCGTGATAGTACCCTTTGGCTTCTCGTTTCTTCACGGTAGAGCCCAGACGTCGTTCGCCGAAAACCTGTTGCGCCCTCAGCGTACACCAAAGACCCAAGGGTTTAAAAATATAATCCAGAATGTAGTGCATCACAATTTTTTGTCGCCAATGTTCGGTCGGATGATAGTAAGGGATAATATCCATGTCCTCTGGGACGATAAAACCGCCCGATAAGGTATCGCCTTTGGCCAGACTTCGAACCGGTCCGTATTGGCGGTAGGGGCTGCTGCCGTAGCGCTTGAACTTAAAAGCGGCGTTTATCTGAAACCGCATATGAAGCGGTTGAATGCGATGCGTGCGTAGCCGAAGCTCCAAGCCGTTTGTTCGCGTCCGGCCCACGTTTTGATAGCGGCTATAACGGGCATTGGTAGCGACGACGGTTTCTTCGATGGTTTTGCTGGCGGAATCCGGCCATTGCGGCCAGTAGTAGCGGTGATACGTGAACGGTTCGGAAACGGCAACCGGCAGGCCGCGGCTGGATTGACGGTAGCCGGTGAGGCTAATGCCCACAGAACCGAATTGGCGGTCGATGGATGCTTCAAATTTACGTGTCTGGTAGCCGTCTAATGCAGAGGAAGACCGATCGTAGCGGTAGGTGGAAATGAGCGGAACTCTATAGGTGGTATCGTTGCCGGTTGGCAAGGTTTCCGTGCGAAACGTATGGTCGAGTACATCGAGAAAAAAATCTTCGGGATACATCATATGGGCGGCCGGAGCTTTGGAAGAGCGGCTGTAGGCAAAACGTATTTGCGTGTGTAGCCAGGGTTTCAGGCGCAGGCCTATACGCGGATTGACGAACGTGCCGTGTTGCGCCCGAAAAGGAGCTGCGTTACCGCTCAGATCGATGCCGCCGGGATTGTAGCTGTCCATGCGCAGACCAAGATAGAATGCGTATGGCATCAACCATCGGCCATCGATGCGGTCTTCTCCGAAAACCGACAACTGATAGGTACCGGGGATATCATCAAAGGAACGCGGTCGCGTCTGCAGGCGGCCGTTCGGTGGACGCAGCAGATCGAATTGTTTACCCGATCCTGCATTCACATCGCCCTGAAAGGCGATGCCGGTCATAAACCGGTGGTTGCTATCGCCCACTCTGCGTCGCCAATGATATTTCCATTTGCTGCCGAAACTCCACTCTTTGCCTCGGGTGTGTACATTCGAAAAATAGGTCGCCCCGTCATGAACGATCCCTTCGCGGGTGCCCGGCTTCATGCGATCGGTGCGCACCTGCCAGTCGGGCGTTTCCAGTTGCCGACGCCAACTGTTGCGGCGTTTGAATTCCACATAATTTCGGATATACAGCCGTTTTTGGTTTCCCAAATTCAAGTAAATGCGCTGAGCATAGGTGATGAGATGATCGCGGTTATAAGCTTGCGTACGATTGGGATCGGCGTCGCTGCGGTCTTCTTCGATTTTACGGTTGTAACGGAGTTGCTGGTTTAAGCGTATGCGTCGGTTCATAAACGTATTTCGGGATTTAAGCGTTGCGGCTATACGGTGGTATTCGTCCCCGCTAATATGCTGGTTGCGCTCGCTGTATCCGTAATTCAGATTGTACATCCAGCGGGTATCGAGCATTTGAAAACGATCCATCAGATTGGCCTCCCGCGTGTCGGGATTATTTTTGAGTTTAAGACGCGCCGGTATGGAAAAGGCGTTTGTCTCCACCTGGACCAGGCCCTGGCTGAGGTCTCCGAATTCAACCGGCGCTGCCGCAGAAGTTACCCGAACATTCTGCAAATGATCTGCGGGAATGGTGCGTAAATCATACTGGCGGCCGCCGGTGGGTTCCACCGTTGTACCGTAGCCAACTCCGACGCCGGTCTGAAGATCGGCGTTATTACTGAGCGGGATATCATCCACAACAATTTTTGTTCCGAACAGCGCATGCAAATCCAAAGGATCCGATTCGAATGTCCGGATTTGTACATCGCGAAGACGCTGTAATCCGAACGGGCCGTCCATTTCATTGCCGGGTAAATGCTGTAAAACGCCCGCCAGGCTGTTGGATTGCATATGCTTAATCTGCCCGCTGTTGATACGATCGACGGAGCCTGCCCGGTCCGGCAACAGATTACGTGGCGCGGTGACATCGATGCTGCCGATTTTTAAGAATAAGAATTCGTTGGGATCGCCGGGATAAAGTTGAATGTTTTGCACCACCTGCCGGTTTTCTTTTACGGAAATATCCGGCACAACCAGGGCGTAATAGCCGTCTTTTATGAAAACCAGATCCAGTGATCGTGCCGGCAGGTTCGCAAGCCTGAAATGGCCGCGCCGGTCGGTAAGCGCCGAGTGTCGTGTGTTCTGTACTTTCACGACGACCCCGCTGATCGCTGTATTGTTGTTGACATCGCGCACCGTTCCGCTAATGCTGCCAACGCCGGCAGAAACAATTATTGGAAAACCGATGGACGATAAAACGATTGTAAGCGCTATTTTAGTCAACATAATGTTTGGTTGTGAAAAACCTTAAGCACAATTGAATTAAAAGTATGTCAAAGCACGATGTAAAATGCAAGTTTATTGCATCGGATTATTGATAAAGGTATAGTATGAGCTTCACACGATGCATCCCGATGAAAAATATCGCATGGATTAGAGCCATGCGATCCTTCGTCAAAGGGAAATATTTTAATAGAAATCACTCAATCGCCCAGCACCTGCCGGATTGTATCCCAATAAAATCCTTTGCGTTGAAGAAAGGCCGCCAGCTTTTGGCGGCGGTTTTCCGGGTTTTGCTCCTTTTGTGTCGTCGTTTTTTTTTGATACCAGTATCGGGCGTTTTGTAGCTGACGTTTTTCATCGTATTGTTGGGGCAAAATTTCGTCAACGTCTGTGGAAGAGGCGCCTTTTGACATCAGTTTATGTTTAATTTGCAACGGCCCCAGATGCTGCAATTGAATGGCGTCTTCCGTGAAACGCCGAATGAAATCGTGGTCGTCCAGATATTTTTTTTCGAGAAGGCGCTCAAGGGTGCGCCGGATTATTGTGTCGCTAAAATTTTTCTGTTTTAATTTTTGATTAAGTTCGATTGTCAAATGCGGACGTCGTGCAAGATAACGGTAGGCCTGTTGCAGGCAAAGCATTTGTTGTTCATATTCATAAATGGCCTGCATTTCCGCGTCGCTGTAAACGCCGCCCTTGTGAAGCCCGAAATGGACCAACGTATCTTCACTAACGCTGAACAGGTAGGCGTCTTCCTCTCCGTAAAGATTGTAGCGTTTGCCTCGTTTTTTTTGAACTTCAATTCGGGTGAGCTTCAAGATGCAGACAACTCCGGATTATCTGAGACCCAATTTCCTGCCGTTTTCGAGCAAAGCGATGGATTCGCGGATTCGTTTATCCCGGGTTTCGCTTCGTTTGGCGCTATTAATCCAGCCGGTAAATTGCTTGCGGTAAGTGGGCGCCAGTTGTTCGAAAAAAGCTTTTGCGTTGGGGCTGGTTTTAAGCGCCGTTTGAAATGCCGGAGATACATCGAAATCGGTGAATGGTTTTTGGGTTTGCGTCCAGCGGCCGTTTCGCTTTGCCGCTTCAATGCGCGCTAAACCGGCCGGCGCCATGCGGTTTTGTTTTAATAATGCTTGCACGCGTTTCTTGTTGCTTTCCGACCATGGACTGTTATCATTTCTCGGCGTAAACTTTCTCAAATAACGGCGATCATCCAATTTCTTAATAATGCTGTCGATCCAGCCGTAACACAGGGCTTCACATACCGCCTCTTCATAAGAGAGCGACGCCTCGCCGCTTTCTTTTTTATAAAATACAAGCCCGACTTCATTAAAGCGGTCGTGGTTATGCTCTAACCAGCTACGCCATTCGGCGGCGGATTGAAAATAAAGATGCTTCATGAAAGATGCTCCGTTTTGGATTCGTACTTTGGCGGGTCGCCCCGCGCCACGCTGTTGATTTGATTTTACGGGATGACGGTCGGAATGGCCCGGATGCGTTGCCGTGCGGTTTGAAAAATTTCCGGATCCATTTCGATGCCGATAAATTTACGTTTTAAATTCAGGGCTACAATTCCTGTCGTACCGCCGCCCATGAATGGATCGAGTATCGTTTCTCCCGCAAACGAAATCTTACGAATCAAATTGGCCAAACCCGATTCCGACTGGCCCCAGAAATGATAGCGTTTATCGTTGTCGTTCACCGCACTCTTAATAACATCGCCCATCCATTTTTTATTTTTGCCTTTGGTATACCACAAAATCGGTTTCCAAAAAGCGTTTACTTTGCGTTGCCATAATTGCGGCGATTGCCCGCCGGGCGTCAGGTAAGAAAGAATCCAGTTATAATTCAATCCTTCAACTGCCATTAAATTCAGAATTTCGGGTAAATAGGATTGGCCTGCCATTGTGAGCAGTGAGCCGCCCTCTTTCAAAACCTGCGCGGCGAATTCGGCCAGTTCTTTATAAAGATGCAGGTAGTCGCGCGGGTAAGGAGGATCGGTTATGATTAAATCGATTGAATGATCGCGGATATCCACCTGGCGGAAATCCGAATTGTATAGTTCAGGTTCGTATTGCGGTAAATGTTTTACGTGATCCAGCATTCGGTCAAAAGGTTCCGTATCGCCCTTATGATAAAAATCCACGTATTTTCCGTTGTCCAGTTCGGATTGGGCAATGGCCTGAAGGCGTCCGTTAATATGGCTCAAATGCTTTTGAATTGCACTCGTGAGCTGACGCTGAATCTTATATTTTTCAATCTCCGTATTAAGGCGCCGGATGTATTGATCGATGTTTTTATCGCCGTATTTTTTCCGGTACTGCTCTAATCGCTTATGATATTTATTCCGTACGGTCTGTGACAAATCGTCTAATGCCAGTTCGGGCATCGTTATAATCCTAACTGTTTAAGCCATTGGTTCAATTCGATAATATGTTGCGGATCGATGGTGGGGTGATAATCCTGCGCCCGGACGACGCCAAGGATTTCAAATCCCTTTCGAAAGTCGATCTTTTTCCAGCTCACAAACGCTGCCGGTTTACACAGAATGTGAAAATCGACGCCCTCTTTCGGTTTTCCGGAATACGAGCCGAAGGCACCGTCTTTCTTCGGACCGCTCACATCGATCCGGTACGCGCCGCTATCCGTGATAAGCTTAAAATCATGGCTGCAGATGCGTGTCCATTGCCGGTAGTTATCCGCATTGCGATAGTGATCCGGGTATTGCTCTTTAAACCAGCCCGACACATGATGCTCTATGATGAGGCCGCGTAATTGTCCTGCTTTGCGGGCGTAAGTATTGCTGAACTTGGTTTGCATGTGAGGCTGGCGCATACGCTGTTCATAATGGGCGTTATCGAACCACTCTTTCCGGAAGGCGATAAACATCGATTATGCGTTTTTGTTAGTGTTTTCCGCGGCGGTTTCCTTTTCGGTATTGGATTCCGGTTCCTTGTCGAGTCCCATTTTGAGGCGCACCTGTTTGGTAATCGATTCCAGGATATCTGGATTTTCCTTCAAAAAGCGTTTGACGTTCTCACGACCCTGTCCAAGGCGGGTTTCATCGAAGGAGAACCAGGTGCCGGATTTTTGAATGATGCGGTGGTTGACGGCGTTATCGAGTATGTCGCCTTCTTTGGAAATACCCTCGGCGTACATAATGTCGAACTCGGCCTCCTTGAACGGTGGCGCCATTTTATTCTTGACCACTTTAACGCGCGTGCGGTTGCCCACAGATTCGCCGCTTTCTTTTATGGTGGCGATGCGCCGTATGTCGAGCCGCACCGATGTGTAAAATTTCAGGGCGCGGCCGCCGGTGGTGGTTTCCGGGCTGCCGAACATCACACCAATTTTTTCCCGTACCTGATTGATAAATAAGACGCTTGTATTGGACTTACTGACCGTGCCGGTCAACTTACGCAGCGCCTGAGACATAAGCCTCGCCTGTAAACCGACATGTGAATCGCCCATCTCGCCTTCAATTTCGGCTTTTGGCACCAAGGCGGCCACAGAATCGACCACGACAATATCAAGTGCGCCGCTGCGGACCAAAGTCTCCACGATATCCAGCGCTTGTTCACCGTTGTCGGGTTGACTGACCAGCAAATTTATGGTATCCACACCTAAAATCTTTGCATAGGAAGGATCGAGGGCATGTTCGGCGTCCACAAACGCTGCCAATCCGCCGGCTCTTTGCGCTTCAGCAACAATATGCAAGGCCAGTGTGGTTTTACCGGAAGATTCCGGTCCGAATATCTCGATAACCCGTCCGCGGGGAACGCCGCCGACGCCCATAGCCGCATCCAGGGAAATGGAGCCGGTCGGAATGACGTCCACATTTACTTTAGCACGGTCTCCCAGACGCATGATGGCTCCCTTGCCAAAATTGCGTTCGATTTGAGAAACGGCGACTTCGACAGCCTTGGTTTTGTCTTTATTATCAGTCATGGAATAAACCTTTGTGTTAAATTGAGTTGCTTTTAGCTTTAGCAAGTATATTTACAGACACTTGTCCCAAATATATTGCAGATTGATACCTGAACACCGATGAGACCCACCTCCAGGCTCCCTCCCTGCCCCATAGGGATCCCATTGGGACTAGCAGGGAGGGGGAGTCAGGCGGTGGGTTTGAACCGTGAACAAATCATCTTTAAATTATGAAAAATCAACATGACTTATTTTCACTTCATTTATCTTGGACCGTAAGTATATTTACAGAATCTAATATTCTAAATTCAACCTTGCAAAGGATATTTGTGAATGGGTGTATAACGAGCGCCATCCCGTCGCAATTCACTGCGCATCAGTACAAACTCATTAACCGAAAAAGTGTATGGCGTAAAGGGATGACTTTCCACGTATTTCCACAGGTCGTCAAGGTTAACCGGAAATTTGATGCGACCGAGCGTAAGATGCGGTGAGAAGCGCCGTTTTTCTCTTTCGAATCCCAGCGGTTCAAGCCGTTCTTCAATATGCCGGTGCAATTGATACAAATGCTCGTGCGGCTCGCCGGCGCTTCCCAACCAAAGCACGCGCGGTCTCCGGCGGTTGGGAAAGGCGCCGAATCCTTTGACATGCATCTCAAAAGAACGCCCCGTTGACTGAACATCCATCAATGCCGGGACAACGTTATCCATTGATTGCGGCGATTGCTCGCCCAGGAATTTAAGCGTGATGTGGATGGCGTTGGGCCGTACCCATTTCACCTTCGGCGCAAGCGCTTTTAGTTGGGCCTGATACTGCTCGATGGCTTCTTTCAATGCATCCGGAAGCGTGATGGCTATAAACGCGCGTATATGTTGTTTTTCAGCCACAATATTCCAACCTTTTATGTTTGTTGCCGCCCGATGTTTATTTCGAATATCGGAAATATTCGTTTCGTAACCAAACGGGAAAAGATGTTCATGCAAGAAGCAACAGCCTCGGTGTGACCTTCGTACCCGTTATAGATGGCATTCGTTATCTTGTATGTATCCGATTTAATAAAGGCTTTTCGATTCTGTTAAGTTGAACCTAATAAAAGGCGTCGCAACATTTCAAGCGCCGCCATTGCGCCGCGTTTTTTGTTGATGATCCGCTCGCTTCCGAAACGGAATTCTTTGGCCATCTCTTCAGAATGTACGCGGGCAGCTATGTAACTTAGACCCACCGGCTTTTTGGCGCTGCCGCCTCCGGGCCCTGCAATGCCCGTGGCGGCAATGGCGCAGTCGCAACCTGTGTTGGTTTGCAGGCCGCGGACCATCTCCAGCGCGGTTGGCTTGCTGACGGCACCGTATTGTTCAATGGTTTGCGGTTTGACGCTCAAATAATCCATTTTACTCTGATTGCTGTAAGTTGTTAAACCGGTCATAAAATATCGGGAACTGCCGGCTACATTGGTTATCCAATCCCCGATGAGACCGCCGGTAAAGCTCTCGGCTACGGCCAGCGTCAATCCTCTCTGTTGCAGTATTTGTCCGACGACCTCTTCCAGTTCCATTTCCTGATCGCTAAAGACATATTTTTTGACGGTAGCATGAACCCGGTTGTAAAAGGAATCGAATGCCCTCCGGGAATTTGCGGCCGTATCGTTCAATCGGAATCTCAAATCCACACCGATATAGCGCGGCAGAAAAGCCACGGAAAACTGCGGAAATTCTCTCAGTAAATCTTTTAGTTTTTCGTAAAGTCCGGCCTCTGGAATCCCGGTTGTGCGTAGAATACGGTTGACCACCGCCGGTAAATCCATGTGTTGCTGAATAAAGGGCCGGATTTGTTCACGTATCATATAACGCATTTCGCCGGGGACGCCGGGCATGAAAAAGTAATACACGCCGGATCGTTCGAAGATCAATCCCGGCGCCGTTCCAACGGGATTGGAAATAATATGGTCGGGGCGGGGAATCAATGCCTGCTTGCGATTGCTTTCGTTCAGCTCAATGCCGCGTTGATTCAGATAACGTTGCACTTGTTTCAATACCGTTTCTTCGAAGATCATATCCGTGTTAAAATAGCGGCAAATGGCCTGACGGGTAATGTCGTCCGGCGTCGGCCCCAATCCTCCCGTTACAAGAACAGCTGAGGCGCGTTGGCTCGCCTGATGCAGGGCGTTCAATATTTCCCGACGATCGTCTTGGATGACGGTAATCCAGTGCACTTCCAGCCCGGTTTCCAGTAATTGCCTTGCAATGAAAGCCGCATTGGTGTTAACCGTATAGCCGGACAACACTTCATTGCCGATTGAAATGATTTCCGCGGCTCTGTTCATAAGATCCAACCCGTATTAAAAATGATTTGAAGGAGAAGATTGGCATAAACAGCGGCCAGCACATCATCCAACATAACCCCCCAGCCGTTGCCTAAGTTCTGTGAACGATTCACGGGATACGGTTTCCAGATATCCATCAATCGAAATAAGATGAAGGCAGCGACGGCCGTATTGATCGAGAGCGGGATGAACCACAGTGTGATCCACTGTCCCACGACTTCATCGATAACAATCAATCCCGGATCGTCTCCTTTCTCCTTTTCGATAAGATTGGATGCCCATACGCCTGCGAAAAAAAGAAGAATCGTAAGTAAGACCCAGTAAGCGGTGGAAAAGGGAATGAAGTAATAAAGCAACAGAGCCAAAATACTTCCCGCCGTTCCGGGCGCCAGCGGTGCATATCCGCTTCCGAGAGCTGTTCCGATTGTGTATGCCAGGGTACGCATTGTGTTTCCTTATGCTTTTCAGGTGAAGAGTGAAAATAAGCGGCGGAAGAGTTCATAAACATGGGAACGATTGATAACGACATAATGAACGCCGCTTATCACCGTCAGTAATACCAGTAAAGCGAGTAGATGGATCGACCATAAAAACCATGGATTTTCGGCGTTGTGTATTTCAATGGAAGGTAATACCGGAATATTAATATAGATAAGCACCGCAAAAATATACGCCATTTGTAAAAAGGTTTTAAATTTGGCCAATTGGATCGTTATGATGGGTTTACCAATGTAAAGCGCAAAGCTTCTCAAAAATGTTACAATGAAGTCGCGTATGATAATGGTAATGACCATCCACCAAAAGGCGAGATCGAGCAAAGCGAAGGCGACCAGAGCACTTGAGACCAAAACTTTATCCGCCAGGGGGTCCATAAATTGCCCCCAGCGGGAAGTCAGATGAAAACGTCGGGCAAAATAGCCGTCATACCAATCGGTTATAGAGGCAATTAGAAAAAGAATCCCGGCAACCTGTTTCGAGAATGGATCCGGCTTTAGCATCAAATAGACGAAAAGGGGCGTTAACAGAATGCGTATAATCGTTAATTGATTCGGTAAATTTAGCGTCATTCTCGTTCCGGGGCTAAATGCATAAGGTTCCTCAGCGTTTGAACGTCCTGCTAAATTTGGGCCGAAATGGGACGTACAAACCAATAGTTCTTTTGTCTATGAACCAAAAAATTTATTTTGCTTTTATTTTTATTGCAAAAAATAATCGGCTTTATGATTCAAGGTGGCGCCTCATAACCCAAATTTCCGCCTTATCCCATACCATTGCCTGCATTCCTAAGGTCGGCGGACAGGCCGCAGGGAAGGGCTTAAGCCAAAGGATACGGATGCGTTGATAATTTTTGCAGTCTAACAGCCAATTGTATCGCCAGTTAACGCTTTTGGCATTTCTAATTCCTGCCTGACATCCTATGCCAAATCAATCTCTACTTTACATAGGGAAAGGTTTGGTTGTAATAGAGCATCCTATACTCCGCTTGCGCTTTAACAGATACTCCATGATTGCACGGATGTTTTGTTCAATGAATATTCAAGCTTCAAAATATTTTGTGAAAAAGCGAACAAAATTAGATTGTTGGATAATTATAAAGCGGAAAAGTGCATTTTTGCAGAAATAATCAAAAATAATCAAATATTCTTTTGTCAATAATGCGAATTTTTTATAAATTCATCGACTTATTTTGCTTTGTGAATGAAATAATTTGTTTTCAATTATGGAAAATAAGCATTGATCATTAATAATTGAGACGTTTAAAGTAAGGTGCTTAAAACAGGAATAACCATGGCAGATTTTAAACTCAAAAAGGGGCACAACCTTAAAATTGTGGGCCAGGCGGAAAAGCGAATGGAGGTTTTACCTCCGCCTAAACGCGTGGCGGTGTTGCCCAATGAATTTAACGGAATTCGTCCGCGGTTGACCGTTCAGGTCGATGACGCTGTTAAAATCGGAACGCCGTTGTTCCACAGCAAGGATCATCCCGAGATCAAATTTGTTGCGCCCGTCAGTGGGCGTGTGGTGGAAATAAACCGCGGTGAACGTCGCAAACTGTTGGAAATCGTTATCGAGAATGACGGCAAGAATGAAGCGGAGCAGACCGGCCAGTGGAACATCGGGGATATGCAACGGGATAAGCTCATCGAAGCGTTACTGGACGGAGGTATGTGGCCGCTGATTCGTCAAAGACCTTTCAGTAAAATCGCCAATCCCGGCGATACGCCGCGTGCAATTTTTATTTCTGCAATGGACACCTCGCCGCTGGCGGCCGATCCCGAATTTTTGTTGGAAGATGAAGCCGAAGATTTCCAAACCGGTCTGGAGGTATTGCAGAAACTCACCGACGGCAACGTTCACCTCACCTTAGACGGCGGCAGAGATAAACACGTACAGGCGTTGCAGAATGCCCGCGGCGTGGAAAAGCATTCGTTCAGCGGCCCCCATCCGGCCGGCAATGTCGGTGTGCACATTCATCATATCGATCCCATTCGCCTCGGGGGGGATTTTGTCTGGTATGTCCAGCCGCAGGGCGTGGCGCTGATCGGTAAATTTTTTAAACAGGGTTATTTCGCGAATGAACGTAAAGTGGCCAAAGCCGGATCGTCGCTTAAAAACCGAAATTATTACAAGACGATTGTCGGCGCTCCCATTAGTACGTTCATACCGGAAAGTGATATCGTCGATGAAGAAGTACGGTATATCTCCGGAAACGTCCTTACCGGACGTAAAATAAGCGCAAAGGGTTTTGTCAGTTATTATGATCCTCTAATTACGGTAATACCGGAAGGCAGCCGCGAACGCAAATTGATCGGCTATTTTCGTCCGGGATCCGATTTACCGAGTTTTTCCAAAACTTTCTTATCCTCCTTTCTTAAAAAGAATGGTAATTTTACCATGGATACGCGTATGTTCGGCGCCAAACGCGCTTTTGTGCAAACCGGAAGCTATGAAAACGTGTTACCCATGGATATTTATCCCATGGCCCTGATGAAAAGCATTCTTGCGGAAGATGTCGAAGAGATGGAAGGACTCGGCATTCTGGAACTGGACGAAGAGGATGTGGCTCTCTGTTCTTATATCGATTTATCGAAAACAGACTTTTGCGGATTGTTGCGCAAAGGACTCGACTTGATCGAGAGCGAAGGATAAAACATTGAAGTTTGAATAGCAAAAAAGGATATGGCATTGAAGTTCATCGAGAATATACTGCAAAAAAATCGCTACCGGTTCGAAAAAGGCGGTTCGCTTGAAAAGTATTATCCGCTTTACGAAGCCGTGGATACCATTTTTTTCTGGACCAGTGAACGCACTAAAAAGGGTCCGCATGTTAGAGATGCGTTGGATTTGAAGCGATTTATGATGATGGTTATCGTCGCACTTATCCCGGCAACCTTGTTTGGAATCTATAATATTGGTTACCAGCACTATCAGGCCATTGGCGAATCCGTCGGATTTTTACAGGCGTTCGGATATGGTTTGGCGAAATTCCTGCCCATTGCTTTAGTCTCTTATGCTGTCGGCGGTTTCTGGGAAGTCTTGTTTGCCGTAGTTCGCAAACACGAAATTAATGAAGGCTTCCTGGTAACCGGCATTTTATTTCCGTTGACTCTGCCGCCTACGATTCCGTTATGGCAGGTTGCCGTGGCTATCTCGTTCGGCGTTGTACTCGGAAAAGAGGTGTTCGGCGGAACCGGTATGAATATTTTAAATCCGGCGTTAACCGCACGGGCCTTCGTCTTTTTTGCTTATCCGGCCTATATTTCCGGCGATAAAGTCTGGACGGCCGTCAATACGGCCAATGCGCAGGTGGTGGACGGATTTTCGGGGGCTACACCGTTATTGGTGGCTTCGACCACGCCAGAGGGCGAATCCTCGGTTGGAGCTGTTACACAGGCTGCTTACGGCGACTTTAGCTGGATGAACATGTTTTTGGGATTTATTCCGGGAAGCATCGGAGAGACGTCGGTTTTAGCCATTTTAATCGGCGCCGCCATTTTAATAATCACCGGCGTTGGCAGTTGGCGCATTATCACTTCGGTTTTTGCGGGCGGTTATCTCATGGCCGTTTTAATGAATGTCTTATCAGGTCCTGCTTCAACCGGCATGTTCACCCTGCCTCCGCATTTCCATCTTATTATGGGCGGATTTGCGTTCGGGGCCGTGTTTATGGCTACCGATCCCGTTTCGGCTTCCCAGACCAATACGGGTAAATGGATTTACGGGTTTCTAATCGGTCTTCTGGCGGTCTTGATTCGTACCGTCAATCCCGCTTATCCCGAGGGTATGATGCTGGCCATCCTATTCATGAATATTTTTTCACCCTTAATCGATCACTATGTCATCAGAGCGAATATCAACAGGAGGTTAAGCCGTGCAACACAGTAATGCCTATACGTTCCGATTTGCGGCAATCGTCACTATTGCCTGCAGTGTGCTGTTGGCGGGCGCGGCCACTCTGCTCAAGCCGAGACAGGAAGAAAATGTAAAGCTGGATAAAAAACAGAATATTCTGTCTTCGGTCGGTATCGAGCCCAAAGAAGGCGAATCCTTCAGCCGAGAAGATATAAAACGGCTCTACAAAGAACGCATTCGTGAGCTGGTAATCAATAAAGACGGCGAAATTGTTGAAGACAAAAAGCCAACGGATATCGATCCAGAAGCTGAACCGGATTTGATGCCTGTGTACGAGTTAATGGAAAACGGCGAGATTAAGGCCTATATCATCCCGATATCGGGGAAGGGGCTGTGGTCCACTATTTACGGCTATTTAGCCCTGGGCATCGACGCCACAACCGTAAAAGGCATTACGTTTTACCAACACGGCGAAACGCCGGGCCTGGGCGGAGAAATTGAAAAAGAGTGGTTTACGAGCAACTTTATAGGCAAACGGATTCGAGACGAGGAGGGTAAGCTGGTATCGATTACCGTCCTCAAAGGGAAAGTGCAAGAAAAGATACCTGAAGAAGAACAATACCATTATGTGGATGGCATCAGTGGAGCAACGATTACCGGGCGGGGGCTGAACGACTTTCTCGAAGAAGATTTACAACGTTACGAACCGTTTTTCAAAAAGATGATGCAAAATGGAGGGGGCAAGATTCATGGCTAATCAGACCGATACAAAGCCGGCCGAAGTAAAACAGCCAAGGGAGAAACTGTTTTCGAAAAAAAATATACGGGCGCTCACCGAACCCCTGAGCGAAAATAATCCGATCACGTTTCAGGTGTTGGGTATTTGTTCGGCGCTTGCGGTAACTGTTCAAATGAAAACCGCCCTGGTGATGTCGCTCGCCGTTACCTTTGTAATGACCATGTCTAACGTTACGGTTTCCGCCCTGCGTAAACGGATTCCGTCCAAAATTCGCATTATCGTAGAACTGGCGGTCATCGCATCGCTTGTGATTTTGGTGGACCAAATCTTAAAAGCGTACTTGTACAACATCAGTAAACAATTGAGCGTTTTTGTAGGCTTGATTATCACCAACTGTATTATCATGGGACGCGCCGAAGCCTTTGCACTGCAAAACAAGACATGGCCCTCTTTTCTGGACGGGCTTGGAAATGCCCTCGGTTACAGCTGGATTCTGATGGTGATTGCCATGGGACGCGAAGTGCTGGGTAGCGGGAGTTTTATGGGCTACCAGATCGTCCCGGATTTCCTTTACGAGGCCGGATACGTCGATATGGGCTTGATGGTTTTGGCGCCCGGTGCCTTTATTCTACTGGGACTCCTGATATGGGCGCAGCGAGCCATAACCAAAACCGTTCATGAGTAATGGATTAATAAAAAAGGACTGCAAAACGCAATCTCGATTGTAACATAAAAGAGGCATCCTATGTTAGAACATTATTTAAGCCTGTTTGTGAAAGCCGTATTTGTCGAAAACATCCTGCTTGCCTTCTTTCTTGGCATGTGTTCCTTCCTGGCGGTATCCAAAAAGGTGGAAACGGCCGTGGGACTGGGGCTGGCGGTAATTTTTGTGCTGACCATTACCGTACCCGCAAACTGGGCGATTAATCAGTTTCTATTGAAAGACGGCGCTCTGGCATGGGCCGGACTACCAAATGTAGACTTGAGTTTCCTGGGTTTCATTACCTATATCGCCACAATCGCCGCGATGGTACAATTGGTCGAAATGATTATCGACCGTTTTTCGCCCAAGCTCTATGCGGCGCTCGGTATCTTTCTTCCATTGATTGCCGTGAACTGCGCAATTCTGGGATCATCGCTTTTTATGGTGGAACGTGAATATTCGGTCGCCGAATCCGCGGTATTCGGATTCGGGTCGGGCGTGGGCTGGTTTCTGGCCATCGTCGCCATGGCATCGATCCGCACCAAAATACGTTACTCCAACGTGCCGGCGGGTTTGAAGGGCTTAGGTATCACCATGCTCATCACGGGATTAATGTCGATGGCGTTCATGATCTTTTCAGGCATTCAACTTTAACAGATGATAGAGGTGTGATAGTGGGTACTTTAGGGATTATCGGACTGAGCGCAGGGGTTTTTACGACCACCATTTTACTTCTGGTAGCAGCCCTCTCGTATGCGGAGTCCAAATTGGTCAATAAAGGAAGAGTGAAGGTTATCATTAACGACGATGAAGAGCAAAGCCCGGAAGTGGAAGCCGGAAGCAATCTGCTGAATACACTGTCGGCGAATGACATTTTTCTGCCGTCGGCATGCGGAGGCCAGGGAACCTGCGCCATGTGCAAGTGCGAAGTGCTCGAAGGCGGCGGCGAAGTATTGCCGACCGAAGAATCGCAATTGGCCCGAAAAGAGGTTAAAGAAAACGTACGCCTCGCCTGCCAGGTTAAAGTGAAAGAAGACATGCGCATTCATATTCCGGAGGAGATTTTTAATATCCAAAAGTTCGAATGTACGGTGCGCTCCAATGAAAACGTAGCGACCTTCATCAAGGAACTGGTGCTGGAATTACCGGAAGGCCAAAACCTGGATTTTAAAGCCGGCGGTTATATCCAGATTTACATTCCGCCGTATCAGCTTTCCTTTAAAGAGTTCGATATTGAAAAAGAATACCATGAAGATTGGGATAAATACAATCTGTGGGACTTGAAATCTTCTAACGATGAGGAAATTTTCCGCGCCTATTCCATGGCCAACCATCCGGCCGAAGGCAACATTGTAATGCTGAACGTCCGCATCGCAACGCCGCCGCCCGGCACCGATTTTCCCCCGGGAGTGGCCTCTTCTTATATTTTTAATTTGAAACCGGGCGACAAGGTTATGGTAAGCGGGCCCTACGGTGAATTCTTTATTAAGGATACGGATCGTGAAATGCTTTATATCGGCGGTGGCGCAGGAATGGCGCCCATGCGCAGCCACCTCTTTCATTTGTTCAGAACCCTGAAGACCGGTCGCAAGGTTTCGTTCTGGTACGGCGCCCGATCCAAACGCGAGATGTTTTACGACGAAGATTTTAAAGCGATTGAACGGGAGTTTCCAAATTTCAGCTACAATGTCGCGCTATCCGATCCTTTGCCGGATGACAACTGGGATGGTCCGGTCGGATTTATACACCAGGTGGTGCACGACAAATACCTAGGTAAACACGATGCGCCCGAGGATATCGAATATTACCTGTGCGGCCCCCCGATGATGATCAGCGCTGTCAATAACATGCTTTATAACCTCGGGGTGGAAAACGATATGATTGCGTTCGACGAATTTTCCTAAACTGAAACCCGCGCTCCTTTGTTTAGGATGTTCTGCTACACCTCAAAATGCAGATACGTATTTTTCGTGTCTGCATTTTTATTTTTGTTAACTGAAGCACTACTATTACATTCCGCTTTATTGTACATTATAAACTTAAATTGTGTTGCACTCATTTAGAGGATTAAGAGTTCTGGCCTGAAACCTTGCCAGTAGAGTAACGTAAATAAGCAACATATCAATTGAATGAAAAACATAAACCGGAGCTGTCATGTTGAGAATAAAAACATTATCGATGGTACTTCTTGTTTTTGCAATCGCTTTGTTCTATCAATGCGGAAATCGGCCGGCGCAGACGGATGAAAGCGGCGGGCAGAAAAAGGATACGACCGAAATGCGCTCGGACCAGAAAAAGAAGGGCGGACAAAAAGACAAGGAGAATGAAGCCGTACCCGTTGAAATTACCCGCGCCGTTAAAGGCGATATTTCTGATTTTATCCTGCTGAGTTCCAATCTCGAAACCGAAATTATGGCGGATATTTATTCCCGTATCCAGGGCGTGGTGGAAAAAATTCACAAAGAAGAAGGACAATACGTGAATAAAGGGGACACCCTTTTGACCTTGGAAGCCAGGGAATATGTTTTGGCCGAGGAGAAGGCGCGCATTGAATACGAAAAACAGAAGAATAATTTCAACCGTCTCAAAAAAATGTATGAGAAAGATTTGCTGAGCGTGGAAGAATTTGAAAACGCCCGATTTGCGCTAAATGCGGCCAGGGTGCAGTGGGAAGAGGCCAATCTCAATCTCGACTACACGCGTATCAAGTCCCCGATTAGCGGACGCGTCGGTGAACGTTTAGCGAAAATAGGCGCCCGAATCCAGCCGACCGATAAACTGTTCTCGGTCGTCAATAACGCTCAGGTCATCGCCGTTGTATATGTCCCGGAAAAGTATTTAAAACAACTAAAAATCGGACAGGATGCCTTTATCACTTCCGATAATCTTGAAGGGGAGCAATTTGACGCCTGGATCAAACGCATCAGTCCGGTGGTGGATCCTTCCAGCGGCACATTCAAGGTTACGGTGGGCGTACGCAATCGTGGTAACGTTTTGCGTCCCGGGATGTTCGTCAACGTACACATCATTATCGATACCCATAAAGATGTTGTACTGGTGCCGAAAACCGCCATCGTTTACGAAAATGAATATATGAATGTCTATGTGGTGCGCGACAGTATCGCACGTAAAATCCAGTTAAATCCCGGTTTTGAAGATAACGAAAAAGTCGAAGTATTGAATGAAGGCATCTCTGCCGGCGATTCCATTATAGTGGTAGGGCAGGCCGGCATGAAAGACAATACCGAAGTACAGGTGGTGCGCTCGCGTGAGAGCCGCATAACTGCCGAAAGCGAAGAGCCGGGCGTTTAAAGCGAGGATTTAACGCGGAGAGTTATGCGATTCAACTATTTTTCCGCCAAATGACTGACCCAACAATCGAAGACATTAGGCAGGGCCTTTCATCCAATCGGTAAAAAGCAAAAACGGATACGGTTGTTATGATCCGGGAGATCAATCTTAAAACATTTGCAAACAGGATAGTTTATGGATAATCAACAGCAGGAGCTTCGCACGCATTTTTTTAACTTTACGACCCGGCGTCCGGTAGCTATTTTAATGGTCGTGATCGGCGTGGTGGTATTCGGATGGATATCCTACCAGCAATTGCCGCTGAATTTAATGCCGGATATGACCTATCCAAGTTTAACCGTACGTACGGAATATCCGGGCACGGCGCCCCAGGAAATTGAAACGACGATTTCCAGGCCCATTGAACAGGCCCTTGGCGTGATTGATAATTTGGTATCGATCAGTTCGGTATCGAAGGCAGAACAATCCGACGTCATCCTGGAATTTACCTGGGATACCGATATGAATAAAGCGACGGCCGACATCCGTGAAAAGCTGGACCAGGTCTTTTTACCGGAAGATGCCAACCGTCCCATTATATTACGTTACGATCCTTCCCTGGACCCTATCATGCGGCTCGGTCTTTACGGCGATCGGAGTCTGACGTATTTACGTTACCTTGCGGAAGAAGAGATCAAACGGGCGCTCGAGACGGTGGATGGCGTGGCTGCGGTTAAAGTGAAAGGCGGATTGGAAGAAGAGATCCGTGTGGAACTCGATGAACAAAAACTGACGCTCATCGGGATCAATATCCAGGCCATCAAGAGTCGTCTGTCCGAGGAAAATGTCAATTTGGCAGGCGGCAATCTAAAGGAAGGCCAAACCGAATATCTGGTACGTACGCTGAACGAGTTCAAGTCGGTCGATCAAATCAGTGAAGTCGTGATCGGACGATGGAATAATGTGAATGTGAAAGTGAAGGACGTCGGAAGGGTTTATCGCAGCAGTAAAGAACGCGAGATCATAACGCGCATCGGCGGCAACGAAAGTGTTGAAATTGAGGTCTATAAAGAAGCCGACGCCAATCTGGTCGCTGTTGCTGAGGCCGTAAACAACCGGCTTTACGGGACGCCTGAGCAACAGGCGTACGTTAAGCGTATGGAATCCTCCGAAAGGGAAGGACGGAAAAAAGAGGCGCAAAAAGCGGAAGAAGGCCGACAGGAAGGCTTGTTGAAAAAACGCATGACTAATTTTTTAACCTACGATTTACCGCAGAATGTGAACATCCAAACCCTCTCCGATCAATCCATTTTTATTGAAAACTCCATAAATGAAGTAAAAACCACCGCGATTCAGGGCGGTCTTTTAGCGATTCTGGTTCTGTTTGTTTTCTTGAGACGGCTTTCGCCGACCGTAATCATCGGCCTGGCCATACCGATTTCGATTGTTGCGACCTTTGCGCCCATGAAAATGTTCTCCGTTTCATTGAATATCATGTCGTTAGGCGGACTTGCTCTCGGTATCGGTATGCTGGTGGATAATTCCATTGTCGTGCTGGAGAGCATTGCCCGTTGCCGTGAAGAGGGCGACGGGCTGATCCATGCCACGGTGCGCGGCGTCGGTGAAGTGGGCGGCGCCGTTATTGCCTCGACCCTGACAACCATCGCCGTATTCTTTCCGATTGTGTTCGTGCAGGGCGTGGCGGGTCAGGTTTTTGGCGACCTGGCGTTGACTGTTGTGTTTGCTCTGTTAGCTTCTCTGGCGGTAGCGCTCTTCCTCATTCCCATGTTATCATCGCGCAAAACGGAAGATTTTATACGCGAAGCCAATATCGACCGTCTGCCCAAAGAGTATATTCTCAATTATAAAATAAAAGACCGCATTGATTATTTGTTCAGCGATGCCCACCCGAAAGGATTCTTCGTCAAACTACGCGAACTGGTAACGCTCATCGTTCAATCGCTTTTGATCTGGGCCACCAAAACCATCAGGATTACGTTTTCGTTGGTTCTTGTCGTTCTAAAACAGTTTGTGATTAACATACTCCTCTTACCACAGCCATTTATCGGTCTGATCAATCTTTTTAAAAGCAATGTATTCCGTTACGGCGATTTTGTGGTAGGGACTGCAAAATCCACACATCCGCCTCACTTATCGTTTACCAACAGCGTTTGGCCCGATTATCTAACGGTTGAATCAATCGCAAAGCTTTACGACAATTTTGGGGCGTTAAAAGGCAGATTTCTGGATTTGAACCGCTGGCAACGAATCTTTTATGCGCCATGGTACGGAGTCAAGTGCGTGTTTTACCTCATCCGTCATCTCCTCGCCGCGTTTTTCGAACTTGTATTTTCCTTTTTCCATGCTATTGTGATGGCGGGCGGCGTGTTCTTTTATATGCTTTACCTGGAGGTACGGTTGCTGGCGACGGTTCCGGCCAATGGGCTTGTGAAGGCGTTCGATATCGTTTATGGATGGGTGGCAGGCGTGTATCCGGGTATACTCAAAAATGCTCTACACAACCGCTACGCCGTTGTGGCGGGTCTGCTTGTGGTGTTTGTATTCAGCGTCTTTGTTTTGGGACCGCAGTTGGGCCGCGAATTGATACCCGAGGTTCATCAGCGGGAGTTTAATTTGGAGTTAACGTTGCCGGTCGGTACGCCTGTGGAAACCACCGATGAACGTATTATGCCCATCCAGGAAGAAATCCAAAAGCTGGACGGCGTTAAGCAGGTGGCTGCCGTCGCGGGCACCGATAAAACAGCGACGACCGAATCGGACGAAGGCGAGCACACCGCCAAATTGACCGTAACCCTGGAACCCACACGCAATCCTGCAGCCGCGGAAGAACGTATTATCGCCCGGGTGCGCGAAATTATGGATGCGTTTCCCGGCATTGCTTCCAATATTACACGTCCAACCATATTTAGTTTTAAAACTCCGGTCGAAGTTTATATCAAAGGCTACAATCTTTCCGACCTGCAGAGATTCAGTAAATTACTGGAAGACCGCATGCAGGAGATTCCCGGTTTGGTGGACGCCAAATCCAATATTCAGCGCGGCAATCCCGAAATTCAAATTTTCTATGACCGCGAGCAAATCGCCCATCATGGTTTAAACGTTCGTAATGTGGCATCGATTGTCCGAAATAAAGTACGGGGCGATGTGGCGACTGAATTCAAAGAAGAAGATCGCCGGATCGATGTGTTGGTGCGTCTTCGCGAAGAAGATAAGGAGAGCGTTTCCGACCTGAAACGATTGGTGGTCAATCCCAGCGCTAACGTTCCCGTGGCATTGAACAGCGTCGCTGATATTCGCATCAATGAAGGGCCCTCCGAAATACGTAGAGTGGATCAGCAGCGGACGGCGCTGATTACCGCTAATCTTGCGCCCGGAGCGAGCCTCAATGAGGTAAATCAACGCATTTACGAAACCATAGAAAATTTAAATTTACCGCCGGATTTCTCATATGAACTGGGCGGACAAAATGAGGAAATGCAGACATCGCTCAACAGCTTGAGTATGGCGCTGGCCCTGGCTATTTTTCTGGTATACATCGTCATGGCCTCCCAGTTCGAATCGTTGATCCATCCCTTCGTCATTATATTTACGATTCCGATGGCGTTGATTGGCGTCATACTGTTTCTGTACATCTTGGATATCCCCCTCAGTATCGTTGTGTTTCTGGGCATGATTATGCTCGCGGGCATTGTTGTAAATAACGCCATTGTATTGGTTGATTATATTAATCATTTGCGGCGAAGCGGAATGGATAAGATAACGGCAATCATCGAAGCCGGAAAAATTCGTCTGCGCCCCATTTTAATGACAACAGCAACCACGGTTCTGGGGCTTCTCCCCATGGCCATTGGCATGGGCGACGGCGCTGAAATACGCACCCCGATGGCTATTACCGTGATAATCGGTTTAATTACGGCCACGGTTTTAACATTGATTATTATACCGACGGTTTACAGTATTTTTAGCCGCGAAAAACAATTAGGCGATGAAATTCAGTGATGGGATTGCAATCGATCGCTGAACTTTAAATGAGGTTAGATCATGAATGAACAAGGCGGACAAAAACAGGACCATGGCAAGCGCCGCTACAGTTTACTGCCCAGCATTGCGCTCAATCGGCCCATTACATCCCTGATGACATTGCTGGCTCTTCTCGTGATCGGTTTTATTGCATACAGCCAGATTTCTGTGGATTTGTTCCCGGCGGGTTTCGAACGGCCGTTCCTGGGCGTTTGGGTTCCCTACCCCAATGCCAACCCTGAAGAAGTGGAAGAGTTCATTGCGCGCCCCATCGAAGAAGTGGTACGTACGGTCAAGGGCGTGCGCACCGTTTCTACCAATAGTTTTACCAACGGATGCTGGGCGTTCATCCGTTTTAATCAGGATACGGATATGGACCTGGCTTACAGCCAGTTGCGCGACCGCATGGATCGTGTTAAACCGGAGTTGCCCGATGATGTGGAGCGCATCTATCTGCGCAAATGGAGCGATGAAGATACGCCGATTATGTGGGTGGCGTTGATTCCCAACCAACCGCTCAAAGATCCCTATTACTTTACCGAGCAACGCGTTAAAAAACCGCTGGAGCGCATTGACGGCGTCGCCAACGTCGAAATTTGGGGCGCCGACGAAAAATCGATCCAGATTTTGATTAACCAGGATGCCATACGAACCTACAAGATTAATCTTTATAATGTGATCGAATCGCTGCGCCAGGATAATTTTGCATTATCTTCGGGGCATCTGGAGGAAGGCGGCCAAAAAATTTATGTACGATCCGTGGGTAAGTTCCGCAGTTTGGAACAGATTCGGCAATTGCCGATTCGAGGCGCCAATATTAAGGTAAAAGATATTGCCAATGTTAAATACGATGTGCCGGAACAAAACTGGGTGCAACGCATCAATGGCAAAAAGGCCATCCAGCTTGGCATTTACAAAGAATCCATTGCCAATACCGTCGAGATATGCCAGGCGGTAGAAAACAAATTTGATACGGAGTTTAAACAAGACCCGGATTTTGCCAATTTTAATGTTCAGGTGTTGTTCAGTCAGGGTCATTTTATTCTGGAATCGGTTAATAATTTGAAGAACGCGGGAATGTGGGGCGGATTTTTTGCATTTCTGGTCCTGTATTTTTTTCTGCGCCGGTTACGTATGACCATCATTTTGAACGTGGCCATTCCCCTTTCCATTATGGTAAGCCTTACCATCCTTTATTTTATGGGCTGGAGTTTGAATGTTATAACCATGATGGGATTGATGATATCGATCGGCATGGTGGTGGATAATTCCATTGTGGTATTGGAGAATATTTATCATAAACGAGCGCAGAAATATAAAGATCGCGACGCCGCAGGCATTGGCGCCAGTGAAGTGGCGCTGGCGGTAACCATGGCCACGTTCACCACTATTGTCGTCTTTTTGCCGTTGATTTTAATGAACGATGAGGTTGGGTTTCGTTTTTATATGCTGCGCATCGGTTTACCGGTTATATTTTCGCTGCTGGCTTCTTTATTGGTTGCGATGGTGTTCATTCCGTTGGCTGCCAGCCGCGTTGTGAGTAAACGCCAGGTACAGGAACCCAGGGCGATTACCATTGGAAATCGATATTATAAAGGCGCTCTTTCGTGGGTATTGGAACATCGTTTGGAAACATTTATTTTACTTCTGTTTATTTTACTTTCAACCAGCGTCGCCATGAATAATCTGGCGCGTACCGACAGTATGGAAGGCAACATCAATGATTTCCGGTTCTTTTTTGATTTGCCCGAAAACTATTCCATGCAGGATGCCGAAAAGCTGGTAACGACCGTTGAAGATACCATTCATAGTAAGGCTGAAGTGTACAATGTTAAAGCCATTGATGTACGATACCGTCATAACAATGCACGCGTTCAGGTATTCCTGAATTCCGAATCTCCGGAACGCTGGTATGAAGTTCTTTATAACGGCGCAAAAAAAATAATGGGCGTTTACAAGGCACCTTATATGGAACGGGATAAGGTGGTGGAAGATGTTAAAAAACGACTACCGACCTTTCCCGGCGTAAAAATGCGCACCAGTTGGAGGCAGCAGGGCAGCGAGGATGCTTCCCTGACCATCACGTTATTCGGGGACGATACGAATAAACTCGCCGAATTGTCCGAAGAAGTGGAACGCAGGCTGAACCGGCTGGATGAGATTATCAGCGTGGAAACCGACCGCGAGACCGGTAGCGACGAAATACGTTTGGAACTCAAGCGCGAACAGGTTCAAAAATACGGAATCAATCCTCAGGTGGTTTCCGGTACGGTTATGTATGCCCTGCGCGGCATACAGTTACCCAAATATCAAACCGAAGACCGGGAAGTGGATATGCGCATTCAGTTACGGGAATCCGATCGCGAAACGTTAGAACAATTGCAAAATATCAGCTTTTTCACACGGAATGGTAAAGAGATTCCGCTTTCCGCTATCGCGAATTTTAAAGTGAAAAAAGGTTTTGGTGAAATTCATCGCGAAAACGGCAAAACGTCTTTACAGGTTAAAGCCAATACAACTTCCGAAAACATCGCCCAGCTCTATCAACAGGTGGATAAGGTGATGGAAGGATTTGAGATGCCTTACGGTTATTCCTGGAATAAGGGCGAACGGTTTCGTCGGATACAGGAAAGCGAAAGCAATATGATTTTCGGTATTATCCTTTCCATTACATTTGTTTTCTTGTTAATGGGTATCTTATTTGAATCTTTTGTTTTACCGCTGTCGGTCATTATGGTCGTGCCGTTCTCATTCGTAGGCGCTTACTGGATGCTGTTCATTACCGGAACACCGATGGATATGATGAGCCAGATCGGGTTCATAATTCTCATTGGGATTGTAGTCAATAACGCCATTGTTTTGATTGATTTGGTAAACCGTTTGCGCAAACAGGGCCTCAGCCGCTATAATGCTTTAATCGAAGCCGGACAAAACCGTTTTCGCCCCATTTTGATGACGGCGTTTACAACCATCGGTGGGCTTATACCCATGGCGGTCGGTAACGCCAAAATGATCGGCATTCCTTATGCACCCATGGGAAGAACAATCATCGGCGGTTTGATCTTTTCCACATTGGTCGCGCTCATAGCGGTACCCTGGGCCTACACTCTGTTTGATGATATGCGTAACTATTTCCGGCAAATGGTAAGCGGTCTGTTTAAAGAGCGTTTTGGCCTCGGTGGATCCACGACAGAAACGGCGGAGCTGCCACAGGGCAAAGGATAGACTATCGAAATGTATCAAAATGATTTTAGTCTGTAACTAATAACACCCGTATGCGATCAAGAGGCGCATTACCTAAAAAATAGACCTATTTTAATTGATGTATAACGACGCAAATGCTATTTATTATAGTGAGTACGAACCGGCGGAAAATCTGAGGCAGTTTATAAGCGCTTACTGGAAGTTTGAATACAACTCAAAGGCCGGCGACGTTTTTCCGCACATCGTTCTTCCCGACGGTTGTCCTTCGCTTATATTTTTTCGTGCAAAAAAGGGAAAGATTGCCAATGCCACCCTCTTTGGTCCACGTGCCAATCCCTATCCTGTCGATATTTATCCCGCTACCGTCGTTGTCGGTGTACGATTTTTCCCGGGGGCAATCAGTCATATATTGAATATCAGCGCATCAGCGCTTCGTAATAAAAATATTAACGCTCATTCCTATCTTAAGCACGAGGCATTGACTGTCTTTGCCGATAGCATATATCCGGGATTTAATCGATTTGAGAATCTCGATGCGGTCTTTTCAGAGATCATCGAACAACGTGGAGCAAGGGCAGATGAGGCGATCCGCTACGCTGTAAATTGCATTATTGACGCGAAAGGCAAACGAAAGGTAGGCGATATCGCATTGGAGTGTGGTTTGGGTTTACGTCAGTTACAGCGGAAATTTCGCCAACAGGTGGGATTAAGTTTAAAGGAATTTGCCCGGATCCGTCGTATGCGCTCTGTTTTAGCCGATCTGATTCTAAAAAAACATGACATTCAAGACGCCCTTTTCAGGGCAGGTTATTTTGATCAGTCGCATTTTAATAAAGATTTATCGTATCTCTCCGGTATGAATCCAACCCGATTAATAGCCCTGTATACACAGATTCATCACGGCAACGTGTTATAATACATGTCGCATTTTTACAAGCGAATATCTGAGCGATTCCCTATCTTTATTAAGAAACAATTAAAGGGGAGGATATGCCATGAGAGTCTTTCTGACATTATTACTGTTCGCTCTTGTTCAAAAAACGGTTGCCCAGGTGCCGGATGTTAAACCGTCGGTTCAGAACGCCATGCAGGAAGTATCCGAAATGGTTGGCGTTTGGGAAGGCCGGTCTTGGCATAGCAATAAAAAGGGCCAAAAAGAATACAGTAACGTTCGGGAGAACATTCAGTGGCGCCTCGATCAAACCCTCCTGGTCATGGAAGGGCAGGGCAAAGATGACAATGACCGTGTCGTGCATCATGCCTTTGGCGTTTTGTCATACGATCCGTTCCGGCAAACCTATCAAATGAATACCTATCTCGCAAAGGGCTTAAGCCGGTCGGCAACTTTTGAAGTGTTGAAGCCCAATGAACGGTTTCGCTGGCAGTTTGAAAGCAACCGCGGAACCATTCGTTATACGATTGCTATCGCCTCGACCGGAACATGGGAAGAAGTGGGCGAATTCTCAAGCGATGGCGAATCGTGGCGTCAATTTTTCGAAATGGAGTTGCATAGAGTTGAACAGGAATGATCGTCCGAAATTGGCTGAAAACCGTTTAGATTTTTATTAATAACACAACCGTTAAGGTTTGGTATTTAATTTATGGTTATTGGGACGGGCATTATCCGATGATCAAAGGTTTGATCGGATGATTTCCGTTCCTTTTTGGATACATCCTTCAATACGCCGTTACTCCTGACATCCGAGAATGGTATCTGTCGAAATAATTCTATTTCGACAGAAGAATCCCGACCTTCTTATAATTGCTGTTTCACCCAGGCTTCCAGTCCGCCGGCGACAATGATTTCCTGGGCGGTTTTCCCAACGGCTCCGATGGGATAGTCTTTTTCATTGACCGTTACGCTGGCGTTGCTGAAATCGATAATCGCCTGCATACCGGTGCGCACCGTCAGTTTTTTATCGCCAAATTGCGCTTTCAGGTCGTCAACCAGTTTGGTCGCTTCGATCACAAGAAAACCGTTATTGATGGCATTGCGTTTGTAGGTCTGGCTGAAGGAACCGGCCAGAACCACCGGAATGCCCTTGTGTTTAAGAGCGGTGGCTGCTTGTTCGCGGGAACTTCCCGTTCCGAAATTGTAGCCGCCGACCAAAATATCGCCTTTTGAGACGAGCGAAGCGAATTGCGGATCGTAGTTTTCCATTACAACCTCAGCCTGCTGCTCGGGCGTTATATCGTCGCGATAGGTGTATTTGCCCGGATAGATGCCGTCGGTGTTGAGATTGTCCTGGCGGCAAAAAACGAGTTCGCCTTCGATGGTTTTGGGGAATCCTTCCAGTATCGAAACCTTCGGACGGCTGTTGCTTGGCTTTGCATCCAATGCTGAAAAGGTGCCTTTGGTTTCCACCGCATTTAGTTTATAAGGCGAAGTGATTTTTCCGGCCAGGGCCGAAGCGGCGACCACAGCGGGTGAGGCAAGGTAAGCCTGGGCATTGCGGGAACCCATGCGTCCTTTGAAATTACGGTTTGTCGCCGATATGCCGACCTCGCCGTCTTCCAGTAACCCGGCGCCCAGCCCGATGCACGGTCCGCATCCGGGCGGCAGAGGATTAGCGCCGGCTTCGATTAAGGCCTGCCAGTCGCCGCGTTGTTCGCTTTCGGCCTGCACTTCGCTGGAGGCGGCTGAGATGTAAAATTCCACGCCTTCGGCCACTTTTTTACCGCGTACAATTTCGGCCGCTTCCGCAATATCCTGTACCCGGCTGTTTACGCACGAAACCAGATAGGCTTTATTGATACGGACGTTTTCACGGTCTATTTCATCGGCGGATTTCATCACCTTTACGGTGTTGGGGCCGGAAATAAAAGGTCTTACAGTCGAAAGGTCGAGTTCCAGTTCTTTTGCATAAACGGCGTTGGGATCGGCCTTTGGCGGATTTTGTTCCAGTTCGCGTATGCGCGCATCGTTCAGGCGCGGATGGTGTTGTTTGTTATCCTCATCCGAAGGAACGCCTGCCGGCCCGCGTTTTTTGATGTAGGCTGCACGATTACGGAGCCACCGGATCGTTACCTCATCCACGGGAAAGAGTCCCACCAGTGCGCCCCATTCGGTGGTCATATTGGCGATGGTCAGGCGCTCATCGATGGAAAGCGTTCGTACGCCCGGTCCGACGAATTCCAGTGCATGGTTGAGCACTTCATCGTTGTTAAAGAAACCGGATAATGTTATAATAACATCTTTGCCTGTTACGCCCGGCCGCAGGCGCCCTTTCAGTTTCACCCGGGCAACGGGCGGAATTTGCCACCAGGTACGACCGGTTGCCCATAATGCGGCGGCGTCCGTCCGGACAACCGGTGTTCCAAGACAACCGATGCCGCCGTACATATTGGAGTGGCTGTCCGACGCCACGACCATGGCGCCGGGAAAGGCATAGCCCTCTTCCACCATAATTTGGTGTCCGATGCCGCGTCCGGCGGGATAAAAATCGGCGCCCATACGATTGGAAAACGATTCGATTTTCTTGTATTTATTAAGATTCTTTTCACTTTTGTCCTGGATGTTGTGATCCAGCGTGTGTACGACCTGTTGCGGGTCGGCCAATCGTTTAGCGCCGATTTTTTCGAACTTCGGGATAACCGCTGCGGTGTTGTCATGGGTCATAACATAGGCGGGTCGGATGGTCAGGAAGGCGCCGCTGTGAACTTCTTCTTGTGGTTCCAGCCCGACGGCGTATCTCTGGGCAATTTTCTCAACTAAATTTTGTGCCATTTACAAAGCCTCTTTATTAGTGATTTCGATCGGTTCTGTTACTTCATTTAAACCGGAAACCACCTTTTTTCCGGTTTCAGCGAACGTCGATCAATCGGATTTTATCCGTCGCGATAAACCGTAATTTAATCAATGTTAATTTTGGTTTAAAGAAAAAAACGTTTATAAACGACAAATTTAAAAATTATAATGACTTCCTTCTATGGCAAGACATTTGTTTTAAACCAACTTTCCACCTCCCATCAGCCGTACCGGTCGTAAAAACTCCGTATCATTTTTAGAGAAGGACCTACTTGCCAGGATTAAATATACCTTTATATTGCATTTAAAAATGTAAAAAGGATAAGGCGAAGAGAGGCAGTCGCAATGAGCGAACCAATACCTTCAGGTGTGCCGTTTCCGGTCATAAACGATAACTATCATTTTGAATGCACCATGTGCGGCAACTGTTGCACGGGGGACCAGCGCGTTCAACTGGACTTATACGATCTGTACAAGATGGCCCGATTTCACAAATTTTCCGAAACATCGTATCTTTTTGAGAAAAACTGGATTGAGCTGGTTGAGAGCAAACCGAAATTTTATGCCCCGCAAATACGGTTTAAAAAGTATCCCACTCCCTTCTGTCCCTTTTTAATAAATGAGTTGGATGATGATGGTAACTTAAAAGGTTTATGTCGCCTGCATCCCGACCATAAACCATTGATCTGCACGCTATCGCCGGTTGGCCATATTGTGGATATGCACAAGAATAAAATAACGTATGTGTATGTCAATCCTGCACCCGACTGTCCGGGAGTAAAATCAACAAAGAATAACAGCCTGGAAAGGCTCCGCAAGGAATGGGCGCCCGAACGAGCGTACCAGCGCCGATTTTTTAGGTTAGCGGAGCGTATCGTCTTCGATTTTAAAGGGGACCCGGACCGTTACCGTCGTTTCTATTCCATAAATACAGAGACGCCGTTCGAGACCATTCTCAATCAAAAAGAACAATTTTGGTTATCCGGATCGACGGCATCGAAACAAAACAGTCCGTTCTGAGTTGTTAAGAATAATTTTACCCGAATATTTGTTGCAATCAATTCCAATGAAAATAGGGGGAAACGCATGATTGGCCACCTTTTCACACGCTATATTCAAAACACTGCAGAGAAAAGTCCGTTTGAGAACCTGCTGGATATTTTTCTGCAGTTGTTAACATATACCGGCGGGGACGTGGCCGAAGCTTTGCGCTGGATGAATCAGATGGATGAACGCTACGGACTCACGGACGATGAGTACGGTATGGGTGATTTTATCGAAGATTTGAAAAAAGAGGGCTATATTGAGGAAGATAATACCGAAGGCACTATTTTACCCAGCGGTAAGGCAGGCCAGACCATCCGTCGTCGCTCGCTGGAAGAAATATTCGGTAAACTGAAAAAATCAAACTACGGACAACACCGGACGCCGTTTTCGGGTGTGGGCGATGAGTTTGCAGCAGATAAACGCCAGTACGATTTTGGCGATGATCTGGAGCAAATCGATTTAACCTCTACCATCCAGAATGCACAGATTAATCACGGCATCGATGATTTTGCATTGTCGGAAGATGATCTGGTGATACGGGAGACAGAGTATAAAACTCAAAATTCTACGGTGCTGATGATCGATGTCTCACATTCCATGGTATTGTACGGCGAAGATCGAATTACGCCCGCCAAAAAAGTGGCCATGGCATTAGCCGAACTGATTACCACCCGTTATCCCCGCGATACGCTGGATGTGATCGCTTTTGGAAATGACGCCTGGCCCATTGAAATCAAAGATCTACCATATTTACAGGTCGGACCTTATCATACCAATACCTATGCCGGGCTGGAGCTTTCCATGGAGATATTACGCCGTCGGAAAACACATAATAAACAGATTTTTATGGTAACCGATGGTAAACCGACTTGTTTAAAGGAAGGCAGAGGCTATTATAAAAACAGCTTCGGGCTGGACCGCAGAATTCTTAATAAAACCCTGAATCAGGCTGCTCGTTGCAGACGCATGGGTATCACAATCACCACATTTATGATTGCACGCGATCCTTATCTGCAACGCTTCGTTGCGGAATTTACACGCACAAATCGCGGGAGGGCCTTTTACAGCAGTTTGAGAGGACTCGGCGAATACATTTTTGAAGACTATATACGCAATCGCAGAAAACGAATGCACTAACTTAATGATAAACGGGAGATGATGCATGACTCAGCACAAGCGCAGTCAAATTAAAACGCTCGGGCAATTGAAAGAAACCGATTACCGGCCAATATCTGTAAAAGCGGAACTTCGTAAAAATTTGATATCGGCCATTAAAAAAAATCAAGATATTTTTAACGGTATTGTCGGTTATGAAGATACGGTGATTCCGGAATTAAAACGCGCTATATTGTCGCGTCATAATATTATTTTACTGGGATTGCGAGGCCAGGCCAAAACACGCATTGCACGCCTGATGGTGGACCTTTTGGATGAATACATTCCGGTTGTGTCGGGCTCCGAAATTAACGATGATCCATTCAAACCCATTTCGCGCTACGCCCGTGATTTGGTGGCCGATCAGGGCGATGAAACGCCGATTGAGTGGATACACCGTTCGCAACGCTACACGGAAAAGCTGGCCACGCCCGATGTTACCGTCGCCGATTTAATCGGCGATCTGGATCCGATCAAGGCCGCTTCGCAAAAATTGGAATATTCCGATGAACGCGTAATCCATTTTGGATTGGTGCCGCGCTCGCACCGTTCCATATTTACTATCAATGAATTGCCCGACCTGCAGGCACGCATTCAGGTGGCTCTTTTCAATATCTTACAGGAAAGCGATATACAGATACGCGGCTTCAAACTGCGGTTGCCGCTGGATATTGCCTTTGTATTTACGGCGAATCCCGAAGATTACACCAATCGAGGTTCCATTGTTACACCGTTGAAAGACAGAATCGATAGCCAGATAATGACACACTATCCAAAAACCGTTGCCTATTCTAAGAAGATTACACAACAGGAAGCCGATGTGGATGAAGGACAGCAACAGGTGGTCCGTGTTCCGGAATTAGTGGAAGATTTACTCGAACAAATCGCCTTTGAAGCCAGAAACAGCGAATATATCGATGAAAAAAGCGGCGTATCGGCACGTTTAACCATCTCCGGTTATGAAAACCTGGTAAGTACGGCTGAGTATCGCGCACTGGTTAATAACGAGACAAAAACCCAGGTTCGTATTGCCGATATCTTCGGCGTTATTCCGTCCATTACGGGCAAAGTGGAATTGGTATATGAAGGTGAACAGGAAGGGCCGATTAAGATCGCCCACATTCTGATTAATAAAGCCGTGCGGGCACAGTTTATACGATATTTTCCCGATCCTGAAAAAATAAAAAAAGAACAGGAAATGAATCCTTACCAGCGTCTCATCGATTGGTTCAATAACGGCAACAGCGTGGAATTGCGCCATCAGGCTTCCCGAAAAGATTACGAAAAACAATTGAAATCCATCGAAGGGCTGGAAGCACTGATTAAGCAACACCATCCCAAAGCATCTGTGGATGAACGTTTTTTATTGATGGAGTTTGCATTGTACGGTCTGGTCGAATTCTCTTTTCTCAGCAAGTATCCCATCGAATCGGGCTTCAAAATCCGTGATATGATGAGCACGATGTTTGACGCCGATGATGACAATGATGAAGACGATTTTCGAGATAATCTTAGGAATATCATCTGATTGTCAAGGGATTAGCACAAGAAAGACATAATGGCATGATAGCATGAATATATGGCAGGCATATTGAGTGCGCTGTCAGAGGTCCGGCCAGATATTCAACCTTACTTAAAACAATAAAAAATAAATAATTAAAATGTTATTTAAAAATTGGCACACCAATTGTAAAGTTATTGGATAAATGTTAATTAAGAAACAGCACAAAGAAGGAGGTAACACCATGTTAGTTAAATATCGTCCAATGACGCAATTAAGCAATTGGGAGCCGGATTTCGATCGATGGATGGATCGTTTTTTTAACAACGAATCCGTTTGGTCTGCGGAAGGTCGTCGTCTAATGCCGGCCATGAATTTGGAGGAATCCAAAGACGGCTTTCACCTTACGCTGGAATTGCCCGGTATGAAGAAAGACGACATCAACGTTTCCTTGCAGGATAATATGTTGACCATCAGCGGTGAAAAGAAAATCGAAGATGATTCCAATGATCGTAATTTTCAACATCGCGAACGCATATACGGTCAGTTCTGCCGCAATGTTGAGTTACCCGATATGATCGATGCAGATAAAATCCAGGCCGATTACGAAAACGGCATATTGCGGATTGACATCCCGAAGAGCGAAAAAGCGAAGCCAAAAGAAATAGAAGTAAAAGTGAAATAAACAGTCTTTGGGATTAAGCATAGAGAGCCTCCCGGATTGCAGTTTCCGGGGGGCTTTTTTATATTCTAAGCGAGATAACAGGCGCGTTCGTTTCGATCATCGGTTAGGTGATGCTTAGATACGATACCACATCGGGAAGCCTTTATGAAGCATTCAAAAAACACTTTATTGGATAATATTCTGCGGTTCCGAAAGTACAAACTTCCGATCGCCGTGCTTTTGATCGTGGTGGGTGTACTGGGGTTGGTGTTACCGATTATTCCAGGCATCGTGTTGTTGCTTTTGGGTATGGGGCTTATCAAAAAGAAGTGGTTTACGCGTTATCGCCAATACATGAAGCAAAGAAGAGAGCAATCTTAGAATTTTTCCAGTTCGGCATTGACCATATTAAGCATAATGGATTTTTCCCTCATCGGAAGGAAGGCGCTTTTAAATCCCGATACGATTACATTTTTAAGATCATGAATATTCCAATCGGTGTAACGCGCCGCCAGATGAAACTCATCGGTTAGGGTAGTATCGGAAATCAGCCGGTTGTCCGTATTGATGGTTACTCTTAAACCGTAATCATAATAAAATTTAAGAGGATGCGTTTCATACGATAAAGCCGCCTTGGTCTGAATATTACTGGTTAAACAGATCTCAAGAGGAATACGATGGTCGTTCACATAATTAAGCAAGTCGCCGTCTTCCATTAAACGCGTACCGTGACCAATCCTGTGTGCTCCGCAATAATGAATCGCCTGATGGATACTTTCCGGGCCAAACGCTTCGCCGGCGTGGGCTGTACAGTTAATATTATTGTTCAGGATAAGATAAAATGCTTCTCGATGGTGTTTAGCCGGATAATTTTCTTCAGCGCCCGCCAGATCAAATGCCACAACGCCCCGATTTTTATAAGCCGTTGCCAGTTCTGCAAGCGTTAACGAGGTTCCAGGATTAATATTACGCATCCCGCAAATAATGACGCCCGTTTTAATATGAAAACGCTGTTCCGCATCACGTAGGCCGTTAATGACGGCGTCTACAATTTCGGTTAATTTTAATCCCTTTTTTGTATGCAATACCGGAGAAAAGCGTACTTCAAGATACCAGATATTTTCACGGGCCGCATCTTCGGCTAACTCATAAGCCGCCCTGTGTAAAGCTTCGGTCTCTTGCAATACCGATAAAGTGAGTTCAAATGGTTTTAAATATTCCTCAAGACTCTGACAATCATTACCGGGACGAAGAATTTGGATCAGCTTGTCTCTGTCCGTTTCAGGCAATGATACGTTCTGTTGCTTTGACATTTCTATAATGGTTTCAACGCGCATGCTTCCGTCTAAATGACAATGCAGGTCCGTTTTGGGCATTTTTTGGATCAATTCCGGATCAATAAACATGGGCTTTACTTTCTTTGATTGTAGTATTGTTGATTGAAGAATGGTATAATGGCGTTCGTTATGGCCATACGGAACGAATCGCTTCGTGTAATTAAGCCACGGCTGAGGACGCCGAATGTCCCTTCATTGGAACGAACATCCTTTTTTCCGCTGAGCTGGTCGATAACCGGAGCCAATTCTTTATGCTCCTCAAATAATGGTTTAACAATGGCTGGAGGTAAAGAAATCGCAGGAGAGCAGGCATAGTATCCTTGTTTACCGTTATATGCGAAAACCCAACTCTGTAAAACGGCTGTTTCTTGTTGGGTTTCGCTGATTAATTTGTATACGCCCCCTTCCATCCCGATTGCATAAGTCGGCGGCCAACCTTCTGCGTTCAAATGATCGTATACAAAAAACGCCCGTTCCCGGGCGCCTCTTAACAATTCATCCATGGTCAACGGCATATCGGGTATGCCGGTTTGCGTTTCAGCCGATCGAAATTCAGTCGAATCCTGATTGCCGTCTTCGCCAAATGTTTCTAAAACGTCCGTAAAAGCCTGTTTACATGCAAAAACTTTCACCTTATTGAGGCTGCCTATCCCGATACGCATTATTCGTTCCCGCTCGTATCATCTGTGGCGGGTTCCAACACCGGAAAAGATTCCTCTGTCTCCGTGTCCTCTTTTTCATCCGGGACGGTTGTGTCCTGGCCGGGAATTTGTTTGCCCGCTTCGTCCAGACGGCTGCGGTATTGTTCAAGGGAATCCGCATCGGTCTTCGGTTCGGATGTGTCTTCGGGATTCATTAATTTAATCTGAGCGAGCAAGGCATGCGTCTCTTGCGGATAACGTTCGGTCAGCATCTGGTAGTGGGCGATGGCTTTTTCGATACGTCCGATTTTTGCTTCAACCAACGCTCTTCTAAATAAAGCCTCGGCTTTGGCGGCTTTGTCATCGCTATCTTTGTAATTTATCGCCTGTTTATAGTAATCGATGGCCTTCTTGTAATCGACCGTATCCGATGTAACGGTATTCGGATTGAATTCTGCAGCGCGCTCATAAAACCTACCGATCTGAATATAGATTTCGGGTACTCTTCCGGGAATTATATTTTCTTTGAGTAGATTCAGTAAAAGGTCCATTTGCTCTTCGAATTCATCCAGTTCACCGTATGCCTCGGCCATTTGAAGGCGCGCGTCTATGTGCAAATCCGATGCCGGATAAAGGTTTAAAAGCGTTTGATAGCTTTCAATCGCCTCCTTGTATTTGCCTGCTTTTAATTGTTGATTCGCCATTTGGTAAATCTCTTCCGGCGAGCGTTGCGTAATGTCCTTTTCTTTCTTGCCCCAGCCACAACTTATGGTCAAAAGCAAAGAAAGCAAAATGAGTACCCGCAGGCTTGTTTTTAATATAAACATGGCATTCTCCATATTGAATATTGATTTAAACGTTACGCCAACATTTCCGGTAATTTTTTTATTTCATTCTGGACCGATGTTACAATGGATTCTTCGTGTAATGTTAAAAGTTCTTTATCTTTTAAAACCCAACGGCCGCCAATCATTACACTGTTTACATCTGATGCGTCCATGGAATATACGATTTTTGAGATGATGCCATCGTGTGGAATGGCATGTATGGAATCCGACTTTAAAAAGGTAATGTCGGCCAATTTGCCTGTTTCTAAACTTCCGATTTCATCGGTTAAACCGAGTGTCTTTGCTCCCTGTGTCGTAGCCAGGCGAAATGTTTCGCGGGCATTCATTTGATCCGGCCCGTAAAAGGGTTTTTGAATTAATGAAGCCAGACGCATTTCATTGAATACACTTAAATTGTTATTGCAGGGCGCTCCGTCTGCCCCCAGCGAGACAGTAATGCCTCTCCGCAGATAATCCGGAACCGGCGCAATACCGGAACCGAGTTTTAAATTGGCCGACGGACAGTGCAAAACGTTAATGTTTTTTTCTTCCAATATACGGCGCTCTTCTTCTTCAGTCCAGATGCAATGCGCCAAACAGAGATGATTTTCCGTCAAATTAAAATGGTCAAATAACATGATGTTTCCCATACCGAAGCGATGACGAACTTCATCGGTTTCATCCTTATTTTCGGCGGCATGGCTATGTACAATTGCATCATATTCGGAGGCCGCTTCGCCGACTTCCCGTAACAAGGTTTCGGAGGATGACAGGGCAAACCGCGGCGTAAAGGCATAACGGATACGACCATTATCGTAACCATGCCATTCCTTTAGCAAACGAATGCTTTCCTGAATACTTGTACGGCTGTTTTCTTTTAGTCCGGCGGGTACATCGGCGTTGTCCATCATCGTTTTTCCGGCAACCGCGCGGATTCCGGAAGCAGCCATTTCTTCGAAAATGACGTCCTGGTGATGAACCGATCCGAAATCCATGATGGTTGTGGTGCCGGATTTGATCAGTTCAGCAAGGCCGAGACGGGCGCTCGTTTGCATACTGTGTTCGGTATGGAAAGCTTCGAAAGGCAGAATGCGCTGATACAGCCAATCCAAGAGAGGTAAATCATCGGCGAGATTACGAAACAGAGCCTGGCAAAGATGGACATGAGTTTGAATAAAGCCGGGTATGGCGATCAATCCCGAAGCGTCAAAAATGTTATCAGCAGGATCATCAATATTCGGACCAATGCGGCTAATACGATTGCCGTTTACATGAATATCGCCCTGAAACACATCGCCATGCTCGTTATTGGTAACAATTACCGCATTTTTAATAAGGCTGGATTCCATACCGGTTGTTGCAATTATTTTGTATTACATCCACACAATTGATTATAGTATCGGATTTGAGATTTAGAATCGGTTGAAAAATATAAATTTTTAAATGCTATGGAGCAAGTTAAAACAACAGGCGTAAAGCCCTATATGCATCAGACCAGGTATAAAGCTCAATGGAGGCATTTATTTGCATTTAATGATTTATCGGATTCATAGCATGATTTTATTTTTATTGTTGGATTAATTGCTAATGAGCTTTTATACATTTTGGAAGTGAACATTAAAAAATGTATGAATTCCGGAACAAAATGTACCGACATGCATAAAAGTGAAAAAAAATAACAAAAAGGCGCCTTTTTATTTGACACATCTGAGTACTTTTTTTAGCTTCAAATTCTTCAGGAAATAACATTTGAACTTGAGTTTAAAACAATGAAGGAGTTTAGTGATGAGTGTACGTGTTGCTATTAATGGTTTCGGAAGAATTGGTCGGCTGGTTTTTAAGGCAGCCCAGGATGATAAAGACATAGAAGTTGTGGCCATAAATGATTTAACTGATTCGCAAACCCTAGCACATCTGTTGAAATATGACTCGGTCCACGGACGTTATCCTGTTCCTGTGAGGGCGGAAGGCGATCAACTGATTGCCGGTAATCGAAGCGCAAAAGTATTTGCTGAGAAAGACCCTGCGAACCTTCCCTGGAAAGATTTGAATGTGGACATCGTGGTGGAATCGACAGGCGTATTTCGAACGCGTGCTCAAAACGAGAAGCATTTGAACGCCGGCGCCAAAAAGGTTGTATTAACCGTTCCTGCCAAGGATGATATTGATAACACGGTTGTAAAAGGTGTAAATGACGATACATTAAAAGCCTCTGATAAGATTATTTCAAATGCTTCCTGCACTACGAACTGTTTGGCGCCCGTGGCAAAAGTTCTGCACGAGCAATTTGGTATAAAACGCGGCCTGATGACAACTATCCATTCTTATACGAATGATCAACGGATTCTTGATTTGCCGCACAAGGATTTGCGCCGTGCACGAGCGGCGGCTGTTAACATGATTCCGACAACGACCGGAGCGGCTCGCGCTGTCGGTAAAGTCATACCGGATTTGAACGGTAAATTGGACGGTATGGCCATTCGTGTTCCAACCAGCGATGGATCTTTGGTTGATCTGGTAGCCGAATTGGAGAAAGATGCCAGCGTGGAAGATATCAACAAAGCGATGAAAGAAGCTGCCGAGGGCAGCCTGAAAGGCGTTTTGGAATATTGCGAGGATCCCATTGTTTCCACGGATATCGTGGGCAATCCCAGTTCAAGCATTTTTGACAGCCTCACCACGGCTGCAATGGGCGGCAATTTTGTAAAGGTATTGTCCTGGTATGACAACGAATGGGGTTATTCAAACCGTACCCTTGACCTTGTAAAAATGCTGGCACAATTATAAGTAAACCCATATACAAAACATGATTGAGGCTATCCGAGGATAGCCTCTTTTTTTTGTAAACCCTTTGGTATGAAATCCGGGAGAAGTGTTATGGCGAAAATGACAATCGATCAGATGGATTTAAAAGGAAAGAAAGTACTTATACGGTGCGATTTTAATGTACCGCTCGATGAAAATCGAAACATCACCGATGACGGCCGTATCATCGCCTCGTTGCCCACCATTAAAAAAGTACTGGACGAGGGCGCAAGTGCGGTGTTGTGCAGCCACCTGGGACGCCCGAAAGGTAAATTCGATGAGGCGCTAACGTTAGAGCCGGTAGCCGCTCGTTTGCGCGAACTTTTAGGCGTTAAAGTTATCATGGCTCCGGATTCGGTGGGGGAAGAGGTGCTCAAATTGAAAGAGGATCTTAAAAGCGGTGAAATTTTATTACTTGAAAATCTACGGTTCCATGACGGTGAAAAAAATAACGATCCGGACTTTGCACGACAACTGGCAGAGGGTGTTGATCTTTATATTAATGATGCGTTTGGAACGGCGCATCGCGCTCATGCTTCCACTGAAGGCGTAACCCGCTATTTTGAAAAGACGGCCGCCGGTTATTTGATTGAAAAGGAATTGAAGTTTTTGGGCAAAGCCATCGAAAATCCTCAGCGACCAATGATCGCGATTTTAGGTGGCGCTAAAATCTCCGGCAAAATCGATGTTATAAAAAATTTGATGACTAAGGTGGATACACTTATTATCGGCGGCGGAATGGCCTATACTTTTTTCAAAGCCATGGGCTATGAAATAGGACAATCTTTATTGGAAGAGGATAAACTCAATCTGGCGAAAGAAATCATCGAGGAAGTTAAACAAAAAGATATGCGGTTTATGTTGGCCGACGATATCAAAGTTGCACGGGAATTTAAAAATGACACGGAAACAAAAGTTGTAGAGGTCGATCAAATTCCGGCCGATTTTATGGGGCTTGACATAGGTCCCAAAACAATGGAGAAATTCTCCAAAGAAATCAAAAAGGCCAAAACCATTGTATGGAATGGCCCGGTGGGGGTATTTGAAATGCCTAATTTTGCAAACGGAACCCGCAAAATTGCGGAGGCGATTGCGGAGGCAACCGACCGCGGGGCGATCAGCGTAATCGGCGGGGGCGATTCGGCTTCGGCTATCCGGCAATTTGGCCTGGAAGAACGATTCACGCACATTTCCACCGGAGGCGGCGCCTCACTGGAATTTTTGGAAGGTAAAGAATTACCGGGGATTGCCGCCCTGAGTGACGTTTAAATGATTAAACAGGGAGCAGTTATGGAACGCAAAATCATTATTGCCGGAAATTGGAAAATGCATAAGACCAATATGGAAGCCCTGCAATTGGTGAAGCAAATCCGTTTAAAAAGCACCAATATCCATAAAACCGGTATTATAATTTGTCCGCCTTTTACAGCCCTTAGTCTGGTTAACGAGCTGATAAAAGATTCCGGGATCGGCTTGGGCGCCCAAAATATGCACTGGGAAAAAGAAGGTGCGTTTACCGGTGAAATAAGCGCGGGTATGATAAAGAGCACGGGCGCTTCGTACGTAATTCTCGGGCATTCCGAACGGCGACAGTATTTTGGCGAGCGTGATGAAACGATCAATAAAAAAATAATTACAGCTCTGGATAATGGGTTAAAACCCATCGTATGTGTCGGAGAAACGCTTGAACAGCGTGAAAATAACGAAACCCGGGATGTGGTTAGCCGTCAGGTTTCCGGAGCGTTAAAGGATTTAACCGCCGAACAGCTTGGTCATATCATTCTGGCATACGAACCGGTATGGGCTATTGGAACGGGAAAAACCGCTACACCGGAGCAGGCGCAGGGAGTGCATCATCAAATTCGTAACCTCATCGCAAAATTGTTTGACGCTGAAACCTCTGCAAAACTGATCATCCAATACGGTGGCAGCGTTAAGCCCGCTAATGCCGAAGCTCTTTTGCACCAGGAGGATATCGATGGCGCACTTGTTGGAGGCGCCTGTTTGAAAGCCGATGCTTTTTCGGAGATTATTCATACGGCTGAGGGGCTGCAATAAAATGAGTCTGTTTTAAAGGCTGAACAAGTCATATACCGTATCGGATTATAAGAGCCCGAAAAAGGTTTCAAGAGCTGAATGCAGATAAAATCGGAAAGAATATCGAATTTATGCCTATTACGGTAGGAAAATCGACGACGAAAAATTGCCAAACATTAAATTATTATTTAAATTAAAAGTTTCGATAATAAAGAAAAGTAAAGTATTGAGGCCTTATGTATACGTTTTTGTTGATATTGTTTGTTCTGCTGAGTATCACGATGGTGATTGTGATATTGCTGCAAGCGGGTAAAGGAAAAGGGTTAGCCGGCGCCATCGGAGGCGGCGGCGGTGGCGGAGCCGGCGGTTCTATTTTCGGGGGGCGCGGTGCTGCTGACTTTTTGAGTAAAGCAACGGCCTGGATTGCTGCCGTGTACATGGGATTGGCGCTGATTATAGGCATCATTTATAAATCCAATACCGAACAGGCGCGACAAAGTTTGATTGAACAACGTTTGCAGGAACAACAACAAGCGCCGTCTGCCGATTTACCGCTAGCTCCGGTAGAACCTCAGCCGCAGCAGCAACAAAACGAAAGCGGTAATTAAACGAGGCGTTTAAGCGCTGGAGTGGTGGAACTGGTAGACACGCTATCTTGAGGGGGTAGTGGGCGAGATGCCCGTGCGGGTTCAAATCCCGCCTCCAGCACGATACAAGCATCCCACCGATTGGGATGCTTTTTTTTACAGCGGAGGGAGGCCGGATTATTGTTCGAATTTTTACTGCAACTGGACACCCAACTTTTCCTGTTTTTTAATGCAACCCTTGCGAATCCCGTTTTTGATTTCATAATGCCTATTGTAACCGATAAATACTCATGGTTGCCGGTTTGGGCTGCGCTCCTTGTTGGCCTTAGCTGGAAAGGGGGATCCCGGGGCCGGTGGGTTTTGGTTATTGTAATTGTTGCTGTGGGTTTTGCCGATTTAACGGTCAATCAATTATTTAAGCCCATGATCGACCGTGTAAGGCCCTGTAATGTGGTGGAGGGAACGCATCTGGTTATCGGTAAAAAATCATCGCCATCTATGCCGTCTTCCCATGCAGCTAATTTTTTTACGGTCGCAACCGTTTTTTCGTATTTCTATCGCCAATATCAGTTCTATTTCTGGTTTTTTGCGGCGTTGGTGGCATATTCGCGTATAGCACTGGGCGTCCATTACCCGTTTGATGTGCTTGCCGGAGCCGTTTACGGCGCATTGGCAGCATTACTATGGATTTATCTGATACGTTGGATATTAATGTGGAGCGGCTACAATCTGACCATCCAAAGACTAACCTAAACTAAATGGGAATCGTAAGGCGCTTTAACCTAAAAAAAGAGCCTTTTACGGCAGATAAAAACGCAAGCTCGACTTTCTTTTTAAATTCTCATTACTTATATTGCCCACTTTTTAGGAGGCATTATTGAGAACGTCTACAGCATATAAAACGATTGCCGGCGAGATTTTAGAATTCATTAAAAGCGGTGATAACTTTCTCCTCTCCGCACATATCAATGCCGACGGCGACGCCATTGCCTCGGTGATTGCTATGAAGTTATTCCTTTCAAAGATGGATAAACGATCGGTGATCGTCTTAAGCGATCAACGTGTAGATAACCGTTTTCGCTATCTTAAACATTTTGATGACATCCTGTCATATTCAACGGATCTTGATTTAAAACCGTATCTGCCATCGGGAAAAATAGAACATGCCATTTTTCTCGACGTACCCGGACTTAAGCGTTTGGGAGATGTTTCCAGGCTAGTGCCGGCTCCGGAAAATGTTGTTAAAATAGACCACCACCCGTCGGAGGATCGGCTCGCCGAGATTGAATGGGTGGACGAATACGCATCGTCCACAACAGCAATGGTCTACGAGATACTCGAATTATCGGACATAGCTATCGATAAACAAATGGCCAGCGCCATATATACGGGCATTGTTTATGATACGGGCCGTTTTTCATTTTCCAATACCGGTGCTCGTGATTTATATATTTGTGCTCGTATGGTAGAGGCGGGAGCGGATGCGCCGGAGCTGACCAATCGTATTTTTTTTGAGAACAGTTTTAATGCATTAAAAACCATAGGTAAGGGTCTGTGTTCGCTTGAAAATCATCTTGATGGTATGGTAAACGTCATTTATCTGAGTCATAAAGATATGACTCAAAGTAATTACGAAGAAATTGAAGAATTAGCGAATTACAGCGTCGCCATCCGCGGCGGCAAGATCGGTCTGTTCATCCGGGAAATTAAACCAAATTTCCATAAGGTGAGTTTTCGCTCGAAATCTAATGTGGATGTCAATGTGGTGGCGAAAGCGTTTAATGGCGGCGGTCATTCGAAAGCGGCCGGTTGCCGTCTGGAAGGAAGTAAAGACGATGTTATTCAAAAAATTTTAAAAGAGATTCAAAAACAAATCGATTCGAACGAGAATTAAAGTTCGGGTTTTTCCCGGGCGATTCGTATTATTTAGATGAATACCATTCTTGAAAATATGTTTTACATTTATAAATATGATAATGATCGATTCGATTTTACTTTATAACGGTGACCACGGATTTCGCTTTAGATGTTTTATCGCCTGGTGGGTACGTTTTAAAATAAGAATACGATCGAAGCCGATAAATGCGTAAAAAACATTTTATGTTTAACCATAACTGTCCGATTTAATCATGTAGCGGCAGCATAAGGTTCCGTTATTACAAACGAATGGAACCAGTTTGCAACAGCCAAGTTTAATCGATCAGAACGTTGTTTACAGGCATATCTGCGGTTTGTATAAAATATTCACAAGATTCCTTGACAGTTATTTTGTAAGAACGTATATTCACTGCAACTTATCTTGTTTTTTAACAAGTCGTTGCGTTTGGCCTTCTTAATATTTGATCTTTTTATTACAAAAGCGTGATTTTGTATTCGTTAAATAGAAGAGAACGACTGTTTAATATGTTAGTAAAATAAGTTTATCTTTTTTTAATCGTTCTGGACTGCAAGTGTCATAAAGCGAGATTCGGGAGTTTAGCGATGGAGACATACCAGCTCTATTTATTATCTATTTATTTAAAAAAATGGTCTTATACCGATAACCGAATAGCGATTAACTATTCTTTTTGCTATGAATACGGTTATGCGCGTCAGCGCATCGAAATGCGTATCGGTGCCCCGGCCAATCTACTCAATGAAATTCTAAGCCATCTGTTTTCGAAAGCCAAAGAGGAGATACACAAGCGGGAGCTCCTCAATAATCCAGCGGTGGAATTGAATACCATTAATATCCAGCTTGTGAATGATCCTGAGGTAAAGCGCAAGTTAACACTCTATCTTACAAAGATTCTAAAAGAATTTAACTACAATAAACGTTCCCGTGGTAAGTCGCGTATGATTTCCACGCGCAGCCTGGATTTTTTCTACAATGATTATGAGTATGAGGCCTTGGAAGATCATATTAAATTTTATGTTCACCTCAACCGCGGTATCAATAAAATGAATGGCGATCTTTGGTCCAATGCTGTGGATGATTTTACACTTGCCTTGCAATTTAAACCGCGTGATGTAACCGCCAATAAGCAGATCGCCATGGCTCTGCAAAAGTTGGGCGAATACGAAAAAGCGATTGATCATCTCATCGTCTGTGCTGAGGAAGACCGTAGCCCGGACAGTTTAAAAGAACTGGCCAGTGCCTATGTACACATTGATGAATTCTCAAAAGCTGAGAATATATTCAAACAAATTGAAAAAGAGTTTGAAGAACCGAAAGTAGTTACATTTGGCCGGGCACAGCTACGATTCAGGAAAGGGAAAGGATTTAAGCAGCTTTTGGATCGTATTTATCGTGACGACCCAACCTGGCTTCAGGAAAAAATTAAAAACGAGTGGGACTTTAAACTCCCTTCCCATGCTCAGTATGAGGAGTGTATGTGGAACGCCGCAACTGCTGCGCGGTATCTCGGTTTTGATCGTCCGTTTGATCTGACTAAACGAGCCTTCAATGATGAACTTCCTTCTTATTTTGATTCGGAACGTGGTACCATACGTTTTGTAAAAGCCGAACTGGATGCCTGGGTGGAACTGATGAACCGATATAAAATCGACGGCGAAGAGTACCAAATCTATGAAAATCGCCTGAGTAAAGAGGAACTGGAGCGCACCAAATTGCCTAAAGGGCGTAAATCGCAAACCCAGAAGCGCGAATCCAACCTCAAACCGACGGAAACCGTAATTTAACCGGTTTGCTGGAAATTGCAGGCATGAACACGTCGTTAATACCGTGAGCAGTATGTTCGCCGGGCGGTTTCAACACTATGAATAAGAAGTTGCTCCTCATAAATCCCTGGATATATGATTTTACGGCTTATGATTTGTGGAGTAAACCGCTTGGTTTGCTCTATATAGCCTCATTCCTGAGAAACCTCGGATTTGAAATTCGATATATTGATTGCTTGGATCAATACGCACCTAATGATAATCATACGAAACCTGTTCGAAAGAAAAGATACGGTGCAGGCCCTTATCCGCGCACGGTTGTGGAAAAACCGTCTGTTTTAAAGCACGTCCCGCGTCGCTATGCCCGCTACGGTATCAGCGAAACAGCCTTTGTTGAACAGTTGCGCAATCATAACGATGCCGACGCGGTGTTGGTTACCTCTATAATGACGTATTGGTATCTTGGTGTGAAGCACGTTGTTCAATTAGTAAGAGAGCATTTACCACATGCGCCCGTCATATTGGGTGGTATTTATGCCACGTTAATGCCGCAACACGCTGACGAAGTAATCGCGCCGGACCATGTGGTAACCGGACCGGGCGAACGAAAAGTACTTCATATTTTGGAAGATCGATTTCAATGCAAAACGGACTCTACCCAATTGCCCCAATCCCTAAATGATTATCCGTATCCCGCCTTTGATTTGGTCAACCATCCCGATTACCTTGTAATAATAACCGCGCGGGGTTGTCCTTACGATTGTTCTTTTTGTGCGCAGAAACATATTTCAATGCCGTTTACGCAGCGATCGCCCCAAAATGTTGTGGATGAAATACAAAGCCATTTTCATAAATATCGCGTACACGATTTCGCGTTTTACGACGATGCACTCTTTATAGGACGAAGACGGCACATCAAACCCATTTTGGAACGTGTAATCGGGGCGAACTTGCCGGTACGGTTCCATTCGCCCAATGGTTTATTTGCTAAACTGATTGACCCTGAACTGGCGCGTTTGATGTATGAAAGCAGCTTTAAAACGATTCGTTTGAGCTTCGAGACCTCCAACGAAGAGAGGCGACGGGATATGTATTCCAAAGTGAATAACGAGGAAATGATCCGGGCGGTCGAAAATCTGCATCAAGCCGGATACCGACGTAAAGACATTGAAGCTTATGTACTCATGGGATTACCCGGCCAACCGCTGGAAGAAGTAATCGCGAGTATCATCTTTATACATAATCTCGGCGTGCAGGTAAGGTTGGCTTCGTTTTCACCGATACCCGGTACACAGGAATTTCAACGTGCCGTGGATGAAGGTAAAATAACCGCAAACGTCGATCCCTTACTAACCAACAAGTCCATATTCCCACTAAGTGAAAATGATATGACCTATGAGAACTTTAAAAAAGCGCGATCCTTCAGTCATGTTTTGAACCAAGCTGCCCAGAAAGAGGTCATCCTGTTCGATGATTCAGCCATTGGTAGCACGGTCAGACAGGTCGTAAGGCAAATATGATGCAAGAAAAAAAATATCCGGTTAAACGCGGAAATAGCTATTCATTCGATATTGAAAAATTAGCGTTTGGCGGTGCAGGCGTGGCCCGTAAAGACAATTATGTGATATTTGTAAAAGGTGCGCTGCCGGGAGAATCCGTAAAGGCCCGCATAACCAAACGAAAAAAAGCTTACGCCGAAGCCCGATTGCTGGAAATTGAAACACCTTCTCCAAGGCGTGTTCAACCGCCATGCCCCTATTTTGATTGGTGCGGCGGCTGTACATGGCAAAATTTGGCTTATGAGGATCAACTAAAATATAAGCGACGGATTGTGGCGGAATCTCTGCTACATATCGGGCAAATCAGAGACATGGATGTTGGACCGGTATTGCCCGCGCAAAAGCCATTCGGTTACCGCAATAAAATGGAGTTCTCTTTTGCAGCGCGGCGCTGGCTTTTACCCGAAGAATTGGGCGATTCAGCCATTTCAAACTATTTTGCCCTGGGCTTACATGTGCCGGGTACCTTTGATAAGATTCTTCAAATCGACCATTGTATGCTGCAATCCGAGACGGCCAATGAAATTTTGCGTTACGTGAACCGATATGCCCGCGATCATCAGTTACAACCGTATGGCATAAAATCTCATGACGGTTTTTTACGATTCTTGGTGCTTCGTGAAAGCAGTTATAACGGAGAGATAATGGTAAACCTCGTAACGGCTTATGAAGCACCAGAAGCGTTGCAACAGCTTGCCAGGCGTCTGGTGAAGGAGTTCCCGGCCGTGCAGAGTGTAGTGAATAACATTAACACCCGACCTGCCCAGATTGCCGTCGGCGAGAAAGAATTGGTATTGGCGGGGCGTTCGTGGATTGAAGAGCAACTCGGGCCGTTCAGATTTAAAATTTCCGCTAATTCGTTTTTCCAGACCAACACGTTTCAGGCCGAACGTCTGTATCGAACGGTAATGGAATTTGCGGATTTAGACAAGGATGCCGTTGTATGGGATTTATACGCCGGAACAGGAACGATCAGTTTATTTCTGGGAACGCAAGCCAAAGAAGTGATTGGATTCGAAGCTGTGCAGAGCGCTGTCGATAATGCCAATCAGAATATCCGGGAGCATAAATTTAATAACATCAGGTTTGTCGCCGGCGATTTAATGCAGACGTTGCCAAATACCGCGCCTGAACCGAGCGTGTTGATTACCGACCCGCCCCGGGCGGGTATGCACGAAAAAGTCGTGCGTTATATTAATCAAGTCGAACCGGAGCGCCTTGTCTATGTTTCCTGTAATCCCACAACCCTTGCCAGGGATTTACGCATTCTTACCGACAAATACGAAGTCAAACGGGTACAGCCGGTGGATATGTTTCCACAAACCTATCATATTGAAACGGTTGTAAAACTGGAACGGACATTATGATCCGGAAACTGACCTTTGACGAAATCTTTGACCGTCAGCCCTCTCTGGAGGAATTGCAAGCTCTTAAGACGTCGCCCATCTTTACTCTGGTCGAAAATATTAGGAGTATGTATAATGTTGGCAGCATTTTTCGAACCAGCGACGGAGCCCGTATTCGCAAATTATTTCTTACAGGCTTTACGGCGCGCCCGCCGCGTAAAGAGATCGACAAAACAGCATTGGGCGCAACGGATAGTGTACCGTGGGATTACGCCGACCATTCCGGTGCGGTTATTCAAAAACTGAAAACAGCGGGCGTGAGCATTGTGGTGTTGGAACACACCGATGCCAGTGTGCCTTATTACGAATTGGAGTACCAATATCCCGTTTGCCTCGTGCTGGGCAACGAAGTGGACGGCGTTTCGGAGCCGGCGATTCGTTTGGCCGATCACTGCATCGAAATCCCGATGTTCGGTATAAAGCAATCGCTCAATGTATCCGTCGCTTACGGCGTGGTCTTATATCATATCCTCAGTTCCTATTTACAGCGTTTGTAAACATGAGCAAATCCTTGACATAATCGTGTAACTCACCTATATTCAGATATTTAATAAAATGTTTCCGGGGTAATCCATGGCAAATGAAAATGTGTTGGTTGTAAACGCGAAGAGCAGCGATGCCGATCTTTTCAAACATTACCTCCTTTCCGAACATTTTAATCCCTTACTTATTGCGGATTTAGCCTCAGCCAGCCAGGAACTTCAGGAAAAAGATATTTTACTGACCTTAATGGACTATCATCTTATTACACGAACGGAACGCAGCGATGTGGTCGGATTCTTTAAGAAAGTGGAACAGGCGCCCCTGGTTTTATATAATGTTCCGCGTAATGCAGCCCAGCGCATGGCGTTTTATGATTTGGGCGCCTCGCGTGTATTCGACAGCAATTGGCTGACCGAAGAGGTTTACTACAGCATACGATTGTGGCTGCAACGGCTGGTGAAACAACAGGAAAAAACACAGGATTATTCGACCGGCCGGCTGGAAGACATCAACCTGGCAACGCTCATCAATACCATTGGCAAAGAAGACCAAACCGGTTTGTTAAAAATACTGACCGACAATAACAGCGGTAAAATCTATTTTTACAAAGGTCACATCGACGATGCAACGGTTGGTTTGCATCGCGGAATGCGGGCTGTTATCCAAATGCTCTATTGGAAAGCGGGCGTGTTTTCTTTCACAACCATACCTAACTACCAGCCGACCGGCGAAATCTATTTAAGCAATATCGGTTTAATGCTATTGGGGGAAAAATTCCGGCACCGACTGCTTCAGCGCCTGGAACACCTCGGCGATAAAAGCAGCGTGGTGCGTATCCAGAACGAAGGCGATTTAACCAACACGGATATGGATATTAAACCGGAATTTGTGGAGTACCTGAAACGCCCCAAACCACTCACGCGATTGCTCGAAAATCCGTTTTATACCAGCGATGAAACGGTTGAACGACTCATACAGCTCAGGGATTCCGGCTACCTTCTGATTAATAAACCCTACGAACAATTGGTTGAAGACACGTTCGAAGAAAATTTAAGCGGCGCCGAATCGGGATTGGAAGAAATCGTATTCTCGGAAGAAGATATTCAGATTTTTAAAGAAATTCTAGGATTGAGGGAAGCCCAAAAAGGTAAGTTGATTGTGGTAAGCGCCGACTGGGAAAGTAAAGCCCAGTTTATCAAACGCCTGACCCGAACGCAGCTTAAACGCGATAATCGCAATAAACTGGATGTGGCAAAAGTTAAACTCGCCCATTCTTTCGAGTTGTTCATTCTGGGCATGACCATGGACGATGTGGAAGTGGACAAAATCAAATCCCTTTTTGAAGGTCTGGCCGGCTATGTTTTTTTAATTGATGCGCAGCGCAGCGAAGCGTTTGAATACCAGCGTTATATTATCAATGCGTTGCTGAATATTTATCCGGTCCCGTCGGTATTGGCAGTCTTCAATCAAGAGGGCGATACTCCCGCCGAGGACATTAAAAAAATCTTCGAAAATGTGTTCGATTTTCACTGGTTGAATTACAATCCCGAACTCGTTAGCGATATTCGCGATATTTTATTGCACCTTCGGCCCGTGCATAAAAAATTAAAAACAAAAAGTCAGACGGAAAAATCGGAAACGAAAGACGATGAATGATTTTCTGATCATTGGCGATCGCAGAGAATATTTCAATTATTTTTATAACCACTTCAGACATTTACAAATCCATTTTTCATGGATGGATGCGGACGATAACTTTGTGTTGCACATTAATCGTGAAAAAACCGATATGATTTTGTTTGTCGGCATGGATGTGGAAAAACAACTGGAGTGGATCCAAAGAATACGCGATCACGGGATTCAGATTCCATATGTTTGTTTTACCGCAAAAATGCACTGGAAGAACCGGGAAACGCTTTGGCAGGCCGGCGTGGTCGATATCATCCATTTACCCATTCTCAAAAGTGAACTTGAGCGTATTCTCTATACCTGGTTGAGCGATTTGGATAATCATAAGGATGAAGACCAGGAACGGATGCGCGGCGTTCTGCGCGATTTCCATCTTCTGGATTTAATCCAATCTTTCGAAGGCGGTAAGAAAAACGTTATCATCAAACTTGAGAACGGTATTCGCAAAGGCCATGTGTTCGTTAAAAATGGAAAAGTCATTGATGCCCAGTACGAACAAAAAGATGCTCTGGAAGCGCTTGCGATCATGGCGTCCTGGTTTAATGGGTATTTTGATGCACACTTCACAGAGGTTAAACAAAGGGAGCGTCTGAAACTGGATAATCAACAAATGATTATGGAATGCATGAATGCTATTAATGAACAAAACAATCTTTCCAATCAATTACCGCCGGAAAATCAATTACTGTACGCAGCGCCGGATATCGACTATGAAGAAATGGGGCCGAACGATCGCAATCGTTTATTGTCCTTTAAAGAGGGCAATACGCTTCGGAATTTTTTTGACAGTGAGCTGGAAAATCCTGTTTTATTGATGAAAAAAATGCTGGATTGGTGTAAAAAAGAGTGGCTTATACCGGAAGAGGAATACCGCAAACGGTTAAAACATCTGGAAGAGGAGAAACAAAAATCCGGTATCAAGAAAATGGTCGAACGCATCTTTAAAAAAGAAGAAGAATCACATTTGCAGGAAAATGAAAGCGAAGACGAAGACCCCATGTTGCGCGAAATGCAAAAGCAAATTCACAGAAGACCCTACGCGTTTCATAATCTGTCTCTTTTAAAGAAATTCGAAAAAGAACTGGAGCATTCATCTTGATTGACGTTTTAGAAATTCCGATCCTGGCGCACCTCGAAAAATTGCCGTTGGGTTTGTTGGAACATATTCCCAAATCCAGTGATCGTAATTACCGTGGATTCCGTCATATCGAATATGAATTACATCCGGACAAAGAAAGCATCTTTTTCTATCTCCTGGCGCATTTCGAAGGTCTGGAAGGCTATCATCTATGGGATCGAATCATTCCGCGCTCTCCCTTTGCCTGGTTGGTGTTCGATTGGGATGAACCGCAAATCGAGAAACTATACGAGAATTATCAGAAACGGTATGAGACCCCGCTGATCTTCATTACCTGGCAGCCCCAGGCAGAAATCGATCCCCGTCAGAGCGACCACCCGATCCTGAAAGCCAATGCTCAAAACATCCTTTTTTATGAATCGAACGATGCCGCCGCCGTGAATCAATTGATCGCCCGATCTCTGCATAAAATCCTCGAAATTCCCACGACGTCGGAACCCAAACCGGAGGCAAACTCTGAGGCTGAATAGGAAAAGGCGACTGTTTCCGGCCATAACAGCAAATTAACGTATTTTTAATCGTTTTCTAACCGTTTCTTTTAAATTCATGTAATTGTACAAAATTGATTAAGTTGAATCGGAGACAGAATCAATAGCGGAGTCGGAAGAGTGGATAGAATTTTCCGAATGATCGAACCAAAGTTTGCGAGGAAATACCATGAGTACAGGCAAAATTTATGTTGTGGATGATGAAGAAGATATTTTGAACCTGGTTGAATATAATCTGAAAAAAGAAGGTTACGAAGTAAGTTGTTTTACGACGGGTGAAGAAATTCTCTCAACCGCCCGTAAAAATGCACCGGACTTAATCCTTCTCGATTTAATGCTGCCGGGCGTGGATGGTCGCGATGTGTGCCGTATTCTTAAAAGCGATCCGGCTCTGGCCGCCATCCCCGTCATTATGTTAACGGCAAAAGGCGAAGAGTCGGATATTATCACCGGTTTGGAGATGGGCGCCGATGATTATATTCCCAAGCCCTTTAGCCCCAAAGTGTTGGTGGCACGCATAAAGGCGGTATTACGTCGTCGCGCCGGAAAAGATAAAGATCCGGGCGAGGTGGTTCGTATCCATAACATGATGATTCATCCCGGCCGGCATGAGGTGCTGCTCGACGGTGAATCCGTTGATTTAACATATACCGAATTTAAACTGCTCCACTTTTTAGCGCAACGTCCCGGTTGGGTATTTACCCGTTATCAAATTGTTGACGCCCTGCGGGGCGAAGATTATCCGGTAACCGAACGCGCGGTTGATGTCCAAATTGTAGGGTTGCGTAAAAAACTGGGCGAGGCCGGCCATTTGATCGAAACGGTCCGCGGCGTCGGGTACCGCATGAAGGAAACGAAATGAGCTATCGCCGCATTTTTTATCAAATATTCGTTTCCTTTTTTGTTATTCTATTATTGGCGTTGGTTGCGGTAACTTGGTATACACGGGATCTTGCGAAAAATTTCTATATTAGAGACACCTCGCAAAACTTAAAATCCATTGCAAATTTAATTGCCGCCCAAACGAAAGATAATCTCCGGAGCCAAAAGTACGATACCATCAAACGAAAGATAAATGAACTGGGCCGGGCGACGGATATCCGTATTACCATTGTTTTGCCCGATGGTTTGGTTGTGGCGGATTCCGAAGAGGAGCCGGCCGTAATGGATAATCATATCCGGCGCCCGGAAGTTCAGGAAGCCCTGCATAACGGCGTGGGCAAATCGATTCGGTACAGCAATACCATCGAAATGAATTTGATGTATGTGGCCATACCGTTATACCGTCAAAATGAACTGTTGGCGATTGTCCGCACGTCGCTGCCCATCGAAGATATCGAAACAACCCTGCAACATATACAGAACCGCATTTTACTGGGAGGCCTTGTGGTGGCCTTATTTACAGCCCTGTTCGGCTTGTTCGTGTCCCGCCGTATAAGCAAACCCCTTGAGGATATGACCCGAGGAGTGGAGTATTTTACAAAAGGTGAACTGGATTACCGTTTGCCGGTGCCAAAAAACAAGGAGATTAACCGTCTCGCCAGTGAACTTAACGCTATGGCCAGGCAATTGAGTGAAAAAATCCAAACCATCGAATTTCAGAAGAATGAGCAACAAGCTGTTTTGCAAAGCATGGCCGAAGGTGTTCTGGCGGTGGACGGTGAAGAAAAAATCATTATGCTTAATACAGCCGCGCGTAATCTTCTGGGCGTGGACGGCGGGACGGCAGAAGGAAGCTATATTCAGGAAGTGATTCGCAACACGCAGCTACAGAAAATTATTTCTCAAACGCTAAACACGGGACGTTTGCTGGAAGATGAGATTATTCTGCGGAAGGAAGAGGTTTTTTACGTTCAGGTACATGGCAATATTTTACAGGACGAATCCGGCGCGACGATCGGCGCGCTTGTGGTCTTGAACGACGTAACACGCATCCGCCGTTTGGAAAAAATACGCCGGGATTTTGTAGCTAATGTATCCCATGAGATTCGGACGCCGTTAACATCCATCAAAGGCTTTGTGGAAACACTCTCCGAAGGCGCCATTGATAATCCGGGTACCGCCCGGCAATTTCTGGAGATTATTCGCAAACAGACCGATCGTTTAAACGCCATTATCGATGATCTGATGGCGCTGGCCAACCTGGAACAGGATGAAGAACGGGCCGATGTTCAATTTGAAGAGCGCGAAATCGAAGGTGTAATGCAAAGTGCGGTTCAAATTTGTAAGCCCGGAGCGGATGAGAAGGGTATTACAATTCGAATTAAATGTACATCCGATATTCGATTCCGGATGAATCCCATGCTGGTCGAACAGGCGCTGGTGAATTTACTGCAAAACGCCGTCAAATATAGCCCCGAGAATACCGGCATTGAAGTGCTCTGTGAGTCCACGGAGAACGAAATCTGTATCGCCGTGAAGGACGAGGGTATCGGCATCCCGAAAGATTCACTAACCCGTATCTTCGAACGTTTTTATCGTGTGGATAGGGCCCGCAGCCGTAAACTCGGCGGCACCGGATTGGGCCTGGCCATTGTGAAACACATCGTCAGGGTTCACGAGGGGCGGGTGGAAGTACAAAGCCGCGTTGGCCAGGGCAGTACGTTTTATTTGTATTTTCCGACGGACGCTGACAAATCGTTAAGGCTAGATACTTAAATTTTTTAAGACCGGAACGCCGACTCGCCTTTCATATGACCCGGGTAAAATACCTTTGCCTCTATTCAAACATTTCCCGCCAACAGGGCGTGCTGCAATTTTATTTCGGATTTTTAATGATAGATGTTAATTTTCATGCCTGATTCGGAACAATTGATGTATTGTGGTAAATCATGCCCTTTGCCGAAAGCAAGGGACGTAAAACATTCTACAAACATAGTGCGGAGTTCAATATGCAATCGTTATTCATCAGAGTAAGTGTGCTTTTGTTCAGCCTGTTCACGCTGGTTACAGCGGATACCATTCCGCAGCACTGGAAGCTCTTTATCGGTTCGGCATTCCTGGAAAACCGTTCGTACGACTTACTTCAAAAAATATGCGACCGGGCCGGCGGTCGTTTGGCCGGCAGCCCGGAAAACGATAAAGCGTTGAACATTCTTAAAAAGGAACTTATGGAGGTTGGCTGCGATGTACGCTTCGAACCGTTCAGTATGCCCGGCTGGTTTCGCGGCGAAGATCGTTTAACCGTCGTTGAGCCGCGAAAACATGTTCTGCGATCCACTGCCCTGGGTTATGTTCAGAAGCGTCCCGTTACCGAAGTGCCGCTCACCTTTGTCGGCAATGGCTTTCCGGAAGAATTTGAAAAAGCGGATTGCCGGGATAAGCTTGTCTTGATTACTTCGCAAAAGCCCGCTTCGAAGCGAGAGGCGCCCTACCGCTTTGAGGTGATTGAAACCGCCGGTAAACATGGCGCCAAAGGCGTACTGTTCATAAACCGTAAATCCGGAGAGCGCCTGCTGGCCGGCACGGGAAGTTTTACGGGCGAACCGACTGTTGTTCCGGCGTTCAGCGTAACCTACGAGGAGGGTAGGTGGCTACAAAGGCTCTGCGAAAGCGGTGTACAGCCCACCGTTAAAATGGAGACCCAATCATACTGCCGGGAGATCCGGAGTAAAAACGTGGTCGTGACGTTGCCCGGCAAAACCAAAGAAAAAATTGTGGTTGGCGCCCATATCGATAGCTGGGATTTGGGGCAGGGCGCCATTGACAACGGCATAGGGAGCGCGGTTCTTTTCGAAACGGCCCGTCTGTTCCACCGCTATAAGCCCTCCAACCGTTATACGATTGAATTTGTATGGTTTAACGCCGAAGAATTGGGGCTTTGGGGTTCAAAACGTTATGTGGAGCAGCACAAAAACGAGCCCATTGCAGCGATGCTGAATATGGATATGACGGGTTCGCCCCGTGGGTTTAATGTGATGGGATTCGAATCCTATAAAAAATCGATCGAAGGTTTGGTAAAGAAGTTGAACGCCTTTGAACTCGATCGCGGTGTTGTCAATCATCCGTGGGTCAATAGCGATCATTCACCCTTTATGCTGGCCGGAATTCCGAGTTTTACACCGCTCGCTCATCTGGAAAAGGAGATGGTTAAGCACTATCATTCTCTGGGAGACAGTTTTGACAAAGTGAGCCAAAAATACCTGGCCGAAACCTCGGCCGTTGTATCTATTTTTATAAGCTATATGGCCAATAATCCGCAAATCGATTTTGAACGCCGGAGCGTTGAGCAAACCGAACAAATGTTAAAAAAACACGGTTTAAAGGATCAACTAAAGCGACAGAGCGCATGGCCGTTTGAATAGGTACTGATAGATGATGATGGCAAAAAAAGTACGATTTCTTCTGATAAGTCTGTTGCTTTTGATAATCGGCGTTACCGGCATCGTCTGGCTTTATCCCAGAACCCATCCCAATGCCGGTCTCAAGATCGAAATGGAAAGATCACGTTTAAGCCAGCGGATCGACAGCCTTCTGAAAACATTACAAGTTAACGTTCCCGCACCCTATGAAAAAAAAGTACGGATTCGAAAAGACCGCCCGCTGTTACGATATCTCCAGGAGCGGTATGGCATTGGCGAAACCAATCGTCTGGTACGTAAAGCATTGCCCAGCTATTATTACGAAGTGGTATGGCTACGACCGCGGCCGCTTACCTTTAGCGGAGATTCTCTCGCCAATTTTTCTGAAAGCGGTAATGCATTCATCGAAAATCTGGAATTAAAGTTCAACCTCAAGGGCGAGTTAATCGCGTTACGCAGGAATATCGCCGATTCCTTGCGGATATACAGCCTGAGCAAACAGGAAGCACGCGTCAAAGCGCTTACATTTTTAAATCGTTTTACGCCTTATCGCGATTTGATCCCCGACACTGCGCTCAAGGATTTTGAACGAAAAGAACAAAGCTGGGCATTGTCCGTTGGTGAGGAGGGCAAAGAAACGCAGAGCGAAGCGGATAAACAAACCATCGAACGCGTGGATTTTCATTTCAAGTGGCGTGTTACTTTAGCGGCCTTTAAAGAAGAAGGCGCCATCTACGTGGATATCGTCGGAAATCGTGTGGCCGGATACGGTTTTGACATTCCCCATCCTGATTATCGGGATAATACTCTTTCGGTAATCTTCAAGATCGTCATATCGGTTTTTTTGATCGCAATCATAGGGATTATGGCCATTCGCAAAGGTTTGCAAAGGTTGCGCTCGTACGAGATGGGATTTCGACTGGCGCTGAGCGGCGGTGTTTTCATGGCGATACTGGCGGTTACTGAACTGTTAGCGGCTTTCCGTTACCTGCAACCACTCGAAATGATTTTGGCTCTCATCTTTTTACCACTCTTTCAGGGAGGTGTGTTCATACCATTATGGGCTGTGGCGGAATCGCTCGGGCGTGAAGTGTATGACCGCAAATTTCAGGCTATCGATTTGTTAAGCAACGGCTATCTGACGCATTCGGTTACGGGTAAAAGCGTCATAAAGGGCGTAGCTTACGGGACCGCGGCGCTTGCGGTTTGGATGTTATTGGTGCGACTGGGCGATCTTCTGGGCTTTAATCTGCAGCTTCTCTATACGGAATACCAGGAATTGCAACCCATCAACGCCGACTACCCGCTCATCCACCTGTTAAGCGATAAACTTTCCTATAGTCTGTATATCGCTACAGCCGCTTTACTGCTGGTTTTGTCGATCTTTCGGGTAAAAAATAAGAATATATACTGGGGCTCTGCATTAAGCGCCGTCTCAATTGCGCTCATTTATTCCGGACGGGCTATTCCGCTCGGCAACAGTTTGTTGATTTGGTTGTCCCTCGGAATTCTGTTCGTGCTGTTGTTCCGGTTTAACGATCTGCTTACCCTTATCCTAGCGGTTTTTGCTTTCAATGTGATCGACGAGGGATGGATGTTTTTTCTGGCCGGAACAGAATTTTTGGCCGTTCAGGGATGGTATCTCTGCGGAATCATATCCATTTTGCTCTTTTATGGATTGTATGCCTATCTAAGTAAAGATCCCATGGTTTCATTTGAACGCATTCGTCCCAATTTTGAACGGTTTATTAATGAACGGGAACGCCTCCAGCGCGAGTTGGAAATTGCACGGCGCGTTCAGAACGATTTTTTGCCTAAGCAGATGCCGAATGTAGCCGGGCTGGAAATTGCCGCAAGGTGCACGCCGGCAATGGAAGTGGGCGGCGATTACTTCGATTTTTTCCCTGACAGCCGGGGACGTTTGGCGGCGGCTATCGGCGATGTTTCAGGGAAAGGGACCCAGGCGGCTTTTTATATGACGTTGGTAAAAGGCATTTTACAAGCGCTAAGCCGTAATGATTATTCGACTTCCACCGTACTAAAAAAATTAAACGCTTTGATATTTGAAAACGTGCAAAGCGATATATTTATAAGTATGGTTTACGCTCTCTGTGATCCAAAACTAAACAAACTGGTGTTGGCGCGCGCCGGCCACAATCCGCCCTTGTTGCTTAGGCATAAGGATCGTTCATTAATGGAACTGGAAGAGAGCGGCATCGCTTTGGGGCTCGATTCCGGCCCCGTCTTCGACCGTTATATCAAAGAGGCGCGGCTCAAAGTGCAAAAGGGCGATAATTTGATTTTATATACTGACGGTCTTACGGAAGCTCGTAATAAAAACGATGAAGAATTCGGTGAACATCGGTTGAAAACCGTCGTTCAACAACACAGTACCCTTAGTGCGGAAAGGATTGTGGAAGAAATCTTTGAAGCGATACGAATGTTTACCAAAGGGAAAAAACAATATGACGACATGAGTTTGGTTGTTATAAAATTTGCTCAGGAATACAATATGCAAAAAATTTGATTTGTATTTTTCTGAAAAAAAGCCGAGTATAAAAAATATGATACGCCGGAATAAACGATCCAAATTGAACAAGCCGGGAAATAACTCAGGGAAGAAATGAAAACCAATGTATTTGCTGCCGTCCCCATTATAATTTTAATATCGGTAACCGCCATCTCCACGGGAGAGGTTACCCGTTATGCGCCGGATGTCTTTACCAATCAAACATTGCAGAACGCCGACACGCTCTACAACGCCCAAAAATATTCTGCGTTTCTGGATGCTTTAAACAATGCTAAAAAAGGAGCTACACAAGCGCCTGCCTACCGTTTTAAAAGAGCATACGCCCTTTACCGCACCAAACAATACAAAAGCAGCGCGGATCGTTTTTATAGGCTCGCTGAAAACGACCGTTTTCTGCCGTTGTACAGCCGTTTTTTCAGAATTCGCGCCCTCTGGCATTATAACAGCCAAAAAGCGGTCCAGGAAGCAAAGCAGTTTGTGAATGCATTTGCAAAGCGCGCGCTAAGCGATTCACTTACAATTTTACTGGCCGATTCTCTTTTTGCCAACAGCACTTTTGATCAGGCGTTCGAATACTACCAGCAGGCTTACCATAATAAAGTGGATCGCAATAATAATGCCTATTTTCGTATTCGGGCCGCAAAGGCCCTATATTTGAGCGGGAAAAAGCAGGAGGCGCGCCAATATTTTTTCCAGATTCTGAACCGTTACGAAAGCGATCCGAACACGCTCCGATTTTGTCAGTGGCTGCAAGAGAACGAGCCCGATTATTACCGCGAACATTTTTTTGATGTTGTGGATGTGTATCTGAACAATAGCAAACCTTCTGAGATCAAGCCCCGTTTGGAAGCGCATATAAAAGAGGCCGGAAAACACGATGTAAAAGAAAAAGGTCGCTATTACCTTCTGAAGTTGTTTTATCGCGAAGGGCGCTACAAACATGCCTTATACGGATTTAAATCCCTGCTCTCATCTTTGAAAAATGAACGGCTGGAACCCTACATCCGGCTTTACATAGCGCGCAGTTATTACCGGCTGGGCAACCGCTCGCAAACAATCAAAGCTTATCTGGATTACGCCGAACGATTTCCCCGTCGTCGCATCGCACCGGAAGCCGTCTGGAAATCGGCCTGGATATACGAAGAATTGCAGCAACCTGAAAAAGCCCTGGCCCTTTATAAAAAGATTCGTCGTCAGTGGCCACGCAGCTCCTACGCGTATGAGGCGCATTTCCGTGAAGGTTTCACCTATTACCGGCTTGGTCAGTATGAGAACGCCGATCGCATTTTTAATGACATTCGCTTTCGTCGTTTGTCGGACAGGCACGTCCATCGGGCGCAATACTGGTCTGCGCTTTGCAGAGCCATCAACGGCGATACCATCACAGCACGGCGGTTGCGGGCGGATTTAGCCAACGACCTCTGGGATGATTACTATACTATGAAGAGCTATCTGCTTCATAAAAATTATATTGACTCTACCTCCAACATGATCCGGATTTTTAAGGAAACCGCCAATCCGCTGACCTTTTACGGAACGGGATATGTGAATCTTCTCCGGTACTTTAATGATGCATTTCGTATTAAGGAGTTGCTGGGAGATGGGTACGCCCTTGCGGCGCTTAATGATATCAAATTAAGGGTCGATTCCCGGCAGGAGTGGATTGCCGTCGGTGAAATTTATAAAAAATTTGGCGCTTACGGGCGTGCCTTCCGGGTATTTGATTACATCAATCGTAGATATTATAAGGATGTATCTTACACACAAAAAGCATTCATGCTCAAGGAACGCTTTCCATATTACTACGATGATATAGTGGAAAAGTACAGCCGTCGTTACCTCATCGAAAATGAACTGCTGCTTGCATTAATAAAGCAGGAAAGTTTGTTCGATCATCAGGCCCGTTCCTGGGCGGATGCCTACGGTTTGATGCAGTTGATTCTCCCGACGGCGCGCGATATGGCGCGCCTCGCGGGCGTCCATCTGCATTCCGCCAAACAATTGTATCAACCGGAATTGAATATTCACCTCGGTGCGCTCTATCTCAAACAGCTACAGCGTCGATTCGAAGGTAATAAGTATAAAATGCTGGCCGCCTACAACGGCGGACCGCATCGCGTTAAACGCTGGCAGGAACTGCCCGGCTCTTATCAAATGGATGTGTTTATCGAAAATATTGAATTCAGCCAGACCCGCGATTACGTCAAAAAAGTCATGAAGAATTACTGGGCCTATACATTATTAAATAATAATTTTACGATCGAACAATCCGATGTTCTGCTAGGATATGCAGAATAAATATACGTTGCCGTTTAGCCCCTGAGTCACATAAGCCGGTCCTCCAAGGTCCATCGGACCACGGATAATCCTGAAACTTACAATGGTGGAATCCGACAATACGAACGCTTTCATTAAAAAATTTTGAATTCAGAAATTTTTATAACCATATTAAGCGCTTATCTATGCAATAAAATCATAAACAGTGATCTGATTTAAAAATAACGAAATCGTCAGACAGGTAATAATCATATGCAGCGGACGTATATTGCCATATTAACCCTCTTGTTATTCGGTACGGTGGCGTTAGGCGGCGATTTTTTCCACACACATGATACCACCCATTGGGATCATAGCAAATGTCCGGTGCATCAGTTTCAAACGCAATTATCCGGCGGAATAACGGCGGAAACGCCACATACGATTACGAATGAACCGGTGCAATTTATTGCGGGCCTTCCCGATCGTTTTATTGATCCTGTTTTTACCATCCCCACATTACCCCGCTCGCCTCCTTTTATTTGATGTTCCATTTTAGCATGAACAACTAACATAGCAACTCTCGACCTGAGGATTCTTGTATCCGTTCACAGCATCTTAAGAAGAATCGGATACACATCGGATAATATCTGTTCTTAATTGAATGTGTGACCTTACAGGAATGGTACACATGCAGAAATGCATTGCCATCCCGATATTAAAAGCCGGGTCGATTGGATCATGTTCTAAAACGCAAACAATCAGTAAAGAGGCGAGAAAAATGACTATGAAAATTCAGATTTATGTTTTATCCATCGTGTTAATGGGGCTGTTTATTCTGGGGTGTAGTGACGATAGCAACCCTGTAAACGATGATCACAACGATGAACATTTTGAGGCGATCGGTTTATTTGTTATCAACAGCGGCGATACGATTGCGGCTTATACCGGCGGTGAGGTCTCCGGACAAATCGAGGCGACGGTTGGCGAGGAAACGCCCTTGCTCTCCGTGAAATTTTTGACAGAAGATGGACATACCGGCGTTCCCGAGAGCGATGAATTCGGACTGAAACTGGAAATTGCCGATACTGCCTTAGCCGGGATCGAGCAGCATGACGGCGAGGATTACGCCTTTCATGTTATTGGAAAGAGAGAAGGGCAAACATCGATTGAGATATCCATTCTGCATCACGATCACCCCGATTTTGTATCAAAGCCCATCCCGGTTATGGTATCGAAGGCGCAGGGTATGGTAGAAAATGTGATCTCCACGGGAGCAGGCGAACAATTCCATACCGGCGTTGTGGCATTACGAAAACGATTATAAGGTGGTTTAAGAATGGTGCGAATACATGCAAACAAAGCGATCCCTTTGATTGGGATCGCTTTATTTCTGGCGTTTAATCTGCACACAAGCAGGGCGGAAAATGCCCGCAATGAATCCGGCGCTTTATTTGGTGAAGTGGTTGATCGTAAAACGGGCGAGGGCATCGGTTGGGTAAATTTGTTGATTAAAGATTTAAACCGTACGGCGGTTTCGCATGAGGACGGAAGTTTTCATTTCTTTAACGTCCCTTCCGGCTCCTACCGGCTGGAAACATTCCATGTCGGTTATGAAAACACCAGTCAAACGGTAACCATTGATGGTCAGGATACCACCCGGATACAACTGAAGTTAATGGAAGCGCCCTTTTCTGGAACCGAGGTGACTGTAATCGCGGATCGCGACAGCAGCAATCAGTCGCCGCTCCGCAGACGGGACTTTGAGATTAGCGGTAAGCAATTGCGCCAGAGCCTGGGACAGACCATTGCGGAGACTATCGACGATGAACCGGGATTATCAAAGCGCACGATGGGGCCGGCGCCGGCTCGGCCGGTTTTACGCGGCCTGAGCGGCGATCGGCTTTTAATGCTGGAAGACGGCGAACGCACCGGTGATTTATCGGGCACTTCTTCCGATCATGCCGTGGTAATCGAGCCGATGACCGCCGAACGTATCGAAGTAATTCGCGGCCCGGAGGCCCTCACATACGGTTCCAATACGTTAGCCGGCGTGATTAATGTACACCGCGATTACATCCCAACCCATGTTCCGCATCGCTTCAACGGAACGGTAAGTTTACAAACGCAATCGGTCAATTCTGCACAAAGCGTAGGATTTACGCTCAATGCACCTTTGGATGCATTTGCCGTTCACCTGGATGGCAGTTATCGCAAAGGAGACGATTTGTATACGCCGGAAGGTGTACTCCAAAATACGGATTTACAAACAATGAATGGTTCGGTTGGGATTAGTTATGTCCCCAAATGGGGCTTTATCGGTGTAGCGGGCAGTGGTTACGATTCGAAATACGGAATCCCGCCCGATCCGTTCGGCGGACATCCCAGCGGCGTGGATATTGAGTTAAAACGCCGCCACGTCGAGTCCCGTTTGCAGTATTATCCGGATGCAGATTGTTTTTGCCATCTCGATATAAAACACACCTTTACCGAATACAAACACACGGAGTTCGAATCAGACGGCGATGTGGGAATTCGATTCGGCGTGATTACGCAAAATCTTTCGACGGTGATGCATTTGCGCAATCGCGGGCGTTTTAAAAACGGCAGGGTTGGTCTGTGGACCTCGTTCCGGGATTACGCCACGTCAGGCGCCAGCTATACGCCGCGATCTTATGAGTACGGGGCAGCGCTGTACTGGTATCAGGAAGTGCACTTCGGCCGGTTCAAAACAAACGGTGCATTCCGATACGATCTGCATCAAGTGGATCCAACGGAAGAAAAGCAGGTCGATCGGGTTGATTTTTCCCTCAACATCCGGGATCGCACCTTTAGGGATTTTTCGGCCGCGTTTTCAGCGCTTTATCAGTGGAACCGCAGCTGGAGCACCGGCGCATCGTTTATGCGAACATTCCGGGCTCCCGGCGTCGAAGAACTGTTCTCCGAGGGACCGCATCTTGCGGCGTATGCTTATGAAGTCGGCAATTCGGAATTGATGAAAGAAACGGCTGTCGGCACCGAGCTCTTCGCTGAGTACAAATCGACTGCCGGTACACGCTGGCGAGCGGCGGTTTTCCGCAATGCGATCAGCGGGTATATCTTCCCTAAAAATACCGGACGAAAAAGTTTACGCCGCGCTGATCTATTTCTCTACCAGTACGAAGGCGAGGCGGCCCTCATGCAAGGGTTTGAGACGCTTTTGAATTGGCACATTAACGACCACTGGTCGGCTTACGGTTCCCTCAGCTATACCCACGGTCAGCTGACCGAGCGAAATGAAGCCATCCCCCGCATTCCGCCCCTGGGCGGAAAAGCCAAAATCAGTTATCACGCCAACCGGCTTACGCTCGGAGCGCATTTACGTTTTGGCGGACAGCAGAACCGGCTCGGGAAATTCGAAAATCTGTTTCCGGTATATGATGCGCAGGGGGCATTTAAAACCGATGCCAACGGTGATGTTATTTTGGAACAACGCCCGACCGAAGCTTATACCATCTTTGATCTTTCGGCCGATTATTATTTTTCAAGCGGTAAATTTTTACACACAGTCTCGCTAAGTATGACCAATGTTTCGAACAAAGTCTATCGTAAACACCTCAATCGTGTTAAGGAAATAATGCCGGAACCCGGCCGCAATATCAAACTCCTGTACAAGTTGTTTTTTTGAAAGTGCGGACACTGCGGAAGCCACATAGAGCGAGGAAAGTAATGAAGAGGATAGGCACGGGTTTTTAAATTTCTACCAAATATACCTTTGTAACGCCATTCGTTTTGAACATTCCCTATGAGCCCATATCCCGGTAAATTGGCTGAGCTGTATATTTAAAGATGTATCCGCCGGCCCTTTGCTTCGAATGATATTTTCCATACCGGACAAATATGTTTAAATTGCGCTACAAGACGGAAGAGGTCCCATTATGCAAAAAAGGAACAAAACCGAATTGCAATGTGTACGCGAATTTTTAGCGCGTTAAAGTAAAACCGGTAGTGAGGCGGCGCTCTTGTTAAAAGCGTGTAAAATATTTATATTAATTGTTTTTATAATTTTATTGACAGCGAAAGCAAACGTGCAGGCATCGGAAAAGGAGAAATTACTCTTCCGCCAGCATTATACCGTCATATTTAATGCATCGGATCGCATTTTGGTGAATAAATTATTGGACAAGATCGGCCCCTCCATCAGCCAAATGGAATCATTCTTCGGCGAATCTCCGGGCGGCATGGTAACCATAATCATAACCCGCTCCAAACAGGAATACCGATCCTATCTCGTCGGTAAAGTGCCGGAGTGGAGCCAGGCGGTTGCATTTATCGGCGAACGGCTCATTGTGGTTCGTCTGGAGCGGGCGGAAGCGATCAGTCGTTTGCCGAGGATTATGGCGCATGAATTATCGCATATTCTGATTGCCGAAATGGCGCCTGCGGAGCGCATTCCCGTTTGGCTTAATGAGGGAATTGCAGAATATTTGAGCGGAGACGCCCTCTCATTGCAGGATAAAATCACTATTGCAAACGCCATGCAAACCGGCAGCATACCACCGCTGGAGACGCTGGACTCTCTGCTGGCGTTTCAGAATCAGCGTGCACAACTGGCCTACGCCCAGGCCAGGACGGCCGTTGATTATTTTATTGAACAGCACGGCGTCGCGAAATTGCAACAATTGTTGCACAATATCGGTTATTATCCCTCCGTAAACGACGCCTTCGAGCAAACGGTCGGTTATGATTTTATCGATTTTGAAATCAAATGGTATCAGGACCTGCACGATCGCTATCGCTGGTTGGTCTTTTTAAATCTCGAAAATATTTTATGGATGTCGATTACATTTTTGTTTGTGATGGCGCTTATTGTCATAAGGCGGCGTAATAAACGCCGCATTCGACATTGGGAAGAGGAAGAGGATCAGTATCCGGAACCTCCCGTTATCGAACCCTAAATTAAGGAGAGTGAAGCAACGTGTACGTACCCCAAAAAATTTTTCTGACCAGAGGCGTTGGTATCCATCCCGAAAAATTAACCAGTTTTGAGTTGGCGTTGAGAGCCGCAGGGATCGGTCCGTTTAATCTCGTATCCGTATCCAGCATCTATCCTGCCGGTTGCAAACTGATCAGCCGAGAAGAAGGCTTAAAAGAGATGTATCCGGGCCAAATCATGCATGTGGTCATGAGTAAAAACCAGACCTGCGAACGGGGACGCTTGATATCGGCATCGATCGGCCTTGCGATCCCAAAAGATCCCGACGCCTACGGTTATTTAAGTGAGCACCACGGGTTTGGAGAAGATGAAGTACTGTCCGGCGAATATGCCGAGGATCTGGCGGCAGAGATGTTGGCCACTATTCTCGGCGTCGAATTTGATCCGGATTTAAGCTGGGATGAAAAACGCAATATCTGGCGAATTTCTGATAAAATCGTCGATACGCAAAACATAACACAGGCCGCGGTCGGGGACAAAAAGAAACGATGGACGACGGTTTTGGCGGCCGCCATTCTGCTTCCGTAGAATGGACTGGAAGGCCGGGAAAGGATTATTAAGTGCCCAATTTCTTAGGCATCGATCAAGCGTTTAGTAATTATGAAGACGCCAAGGTTGTGGTGGTACCCGTTCCGTTCGAACGCACCACCAGCTACGGTGGTGGTACGCGATACGGACCACAAGCCATCATTGAGGCTTCGGCGTATGTGGAGCTTTATGACGAGGAGCTTCGCTACGAACCGTATAAGCAAGGCGTTCATACCAGCGATCCCGTGGAAACGGAAGGAAATATAGAAACCGTATTTGACAATATAACGGATCGTTTTTCAAACTTGCTGCAAGACGGGAAATTTCCGGCGGCCCTGGGCGGAGAACACTCCATTACATTTCCGATTTTTCGCGCCTTTGATAAGCGCTACAAACCGCTTTCAGTTCTGCAGTTGGATGCACATTCCGATTTGCGCAGCGAGTATGAAGGATCCATTTACTCACACGCATCGGTTATGCACCGTATCATGGAAATGAATCCCCGTATTGTACAGGTGGGTATCCGCGCTCAGTGTGTGGAAGAGGCGCGCTTAATCGAGACGAAAGGCATACACACCCACTATGCACACGATCTTCGCCAAAACGGCTTAAACGAACGTATTATAGACGATTTAGAGGAACATGTTTATATCACGATTGATGTTGATTTTTTTGATCCTTCCATGATGCCCGCCACCGGTACGCCGGAGCCGGGAGGCTTTTTCTGGACGGAAAGTGTGCGTTTTTTGAAGAAGCTTTTCGAAAAACGTAACGTGGTGGGGTTTGATGTTGTGGAAACCAGTCCGGTAAATGGTTTGCATCATGCGGAATTTACGGTGGCACGATTAATTTACAAGCTTATGGCATTTAAATACGGATGGACGCGCAATGAATAAAATTAAATTTGTATTTGGTATTCATAATCATCAGCCGATCGGGAATTTCGAATTTGTGTTTGAAGATGCATACCAGAAAGCGTATTTACCGTTTCTCGAAGTGCTTGAAAAACACCCTAAAATTCGCATCGCGCTTCATTTTACCGGCATTTTGCTGGATTGGATCGCCGAACATCATCCCGAATTGATCGATAAAATCAAAATGATGACCGAACGCGGCCAATTGGAAATGATGACCGGCGCTTACTACGAACCGATCATAACCGTTATCCCGAAGAAAGACCGCATCGGACAAATAAAAAAACTGACCAACCGGGTTAAAGATATGTTCGGTTATGATGCCAGCGGGATGTGGCTGGCGGAGCGTATATGGGAGCCCACGCTTCCCGAAAGTCTGCATGACGCCGGTATTAAATATTCGGTCATCGACGATACCCATTTTAAATACGCCGGTTTAACGGAAGAAGACCTGACCGGTTACTTCGGGAGCGAGGAGATGGGCAAATGCGTTAATCTCTTTCCCATCAGCAAGAAATTACGATACACAATCCCTTTCCAGCATCCCGACGAAACCATCAAACATCTGCAGAAAATGGCAAGTGAAGACGGACAAACAATCATTGTTTTCGCGGACGACGGCGAGAAGTTCGGCGTGTGGCCCGACACGTTCCGGCACGTTTACGAAAACGGCTGGCTGGAGCAATTCTTTCAAACCATCGAACAAAATCTGGATTGGATTGAAATGATCCATTTTGATGAAGCCATTCAACAGGTGCTGCCCAAAGATAATATTTATTTACCAACCGCTTCTTACGCCGAAATGATGCAGTGGTCGCTATTCCCAAAAACCTATCACCGGTTCGAAACGTTCGAACATCTGTTGGAGGAACAGGGTTTGCTCGATCAGTACGGCATATTTGTCCGGGGTGGATTCTGGCGTAACTTTATGGTCAAGTATCCCGAAGTGAATGTCATGCACAAAAAAATGCTGCGCATTAGCCGTAAGCTTTGGGAGGCCGCCGAACAGAACGGCGACGACATCGGGACCGCTCTGGATCATTTGTGGGCCGGTCAGTGTAACTGCCCGTACTGGCACGGCGTGTTCGGCGGGTTATATCTCGGGCACTTGCGCCACGCCATCTATTATAATTTGATTATGGCGGAAAATGCCTGGGAAACGATGGCGAAGCCCGATCTGCCTGTGATCGAGATTACCGATTTCGATATGGACGGCCGGAAAGAAGCGCTGGTGGAAACGGCATTTCAAAACGCCTATTTCAGGCTGCAAGAGGGCGGCGTTATGTTCGAATATGATGTGAAACAGGCGGGCAAGAATCTTCTGGATACGATGTCGCGCAGGGAAGAGGGCTATCATAAAGACCTGCAACACGCTAAAGTAGTCGGTGAACAGCCGGAAGAGCCGCAGGAGACCGCCAGTATTCACGATCTGGTGTTAGCCAAAGAGCCCAACCTGCAAGATCATCTCAATTATGACTGGTATCAGAAAAAGTCTTTTATAGATCATATATTCGCGGAGGATGCACGTCTGGAAGATTTTGCAGCCGCCCGCTACGAAGAACGCGGCGATTTTGTGAACCGGCCGTACGAGCTTAAAAAGAAAGAACGCTTGAACGACCGCGTGATTTTGACGTTATCACGGGAAGGGGCGGTTTGGACCGAAGGAAGACAGAGAGCGCTTCATATCGAAAAAGAATTAACCATCTTCAATGATACCGGACTGATTGAGGCGCGTTATCGTTTACGCAATCCGCAAGACGAAGCGCTGCAGCTGGTGTTCGGCGTCGAATTCAATTTTGGTTTGCAGGCCGGACACAGCGACGACCGCTATTATTACCTGGAAGACGGTCCATTGGAAAATGCTTACCTGGACAGCCGCGGCATTCTGAGCAATCAATCATTGATCGGTTTGCGCGATGAATACATGCGTTTGGATATTCAATTACAGGCGGATCAGGATGCGACCGTATGGCGGACGCCGGTGGAAACCATTTCGCTGTCCGAAGCCGGTTTTGAACGCGGATATCAAAGTTCCACGGTAGTGTTTGTATGGGCGGCGAATGTGCAAACCGAATGGTCCGTAAAATTGGATCATCGCGTTCAACGAATCGAACAATAAACAAAATAGAACCATGCATACAAGAAAATCGAATTTTTATTTTTTAATCATCCTTGCCGTAATCATCAGTGTACTGGCGGCCCATCTGGACGAAATCGTGTCCGGCCCGCAGAGCAGCAAGGCGGGAAGGGACGCCAATGCCAAGAAGCTGAGCCGCGTTCTGAGTTATATCGATCGCTTTTATGTTGAGGATGTGAACTGGGATACAACGGTTGAAGGCGCCATTGAGGGCGTATTGGAAACGCTGGACCCTCATTCCGTATATATTACGGCGAACCAGGTGCAAACCAATGAAGAAAATTTTGAAGGACGCTACGAGGGCATCGGTATCCAGTTTGATATCATCGATAACTATCCTACCGTAATTGCTGTTATTCCGGGCTCGCCTTCCGAGAAAGTGGGATTACAGTCCGGCGATAAGATCATCGCCGTCGAGGGCGAATCCATGAAAGGCATCAAGATGTCCGAAGTGCCTGAAAAATTGAAGGGCCCCAAGGGTTCAAAAGTGGAAGTTACCATCGAACGCGGGGGCATCGATGCGCCTTTTCAGGTGACCATTGTACGCGATGAAATTCCCATCCATACGATCCATACCTATTTTAAGGCGGATGAACGCACCGGCTATATCTGGTTGAATCGCTTTGCCCAGACCACAGACAGGGAAATCGAAGAAGCGATATTGAACCTGGAAAAAAGCGGCATGCAACGATTGATTCTTGATCTGCGCGGAAATGGCGGAGGCTATTTAAGACAGGCGGTGAAAATTGTAGGTATGTTTATTGAAGGCCACAAGAAAGTGGTGTATACACGGGGAAGACTGGAGCGTTTTAATAACAATTTCTATACGGATGATTTCGGACGGCCGTTTGTAAAGGATTTTCCCCTGATCGTCATGATAGACGGCAGTTCGGCGAGCGCATCGGAAATTGTGGCGGGCGCCATCCAGGATTACGATCGCGGCTTGATTGTCGGAACGAATAGCTTCGGAAAAGGGCTCGTGCAAAATGAATTTCGTCTGCAGGACAAGTCGCGTATTCGTCTGACCGTCTCCCGCTATTATACGCCGAGCGGACGTTTAATCCAGAAGCCGTACGAAGGCAAGGAACGGGATGAGTATTACCATGACGCCGTCGTTGACACGGCAGATACGGTCGAAGTCTCCGAAGATTCGTTGCAACAACACAACATCTACCAGACCGTAGGCGGCCGTGAAGTTTACGGCGGCGGCGGTATTATGCCGGACGTGGAAGTAAAATATGTAAGCTATTCCAAAAACCAGGCGGTCACGCAAAAAATGTATCAGAATCGAATCTTTTTTACGGTCGCCGCCCGTTATGCAGCGCAGGCGAAAAATTTTGGTGCCCGCTTCGAGCGCTTTATGACCGAGTTTAAGGTTTCCGACGCAATGTTAATCGCGTTGCAGAAGGCCGCCCGCGAACAGGAAATCGGGTTGACGGATCAAATGCTGAAATCGGATCGTACCTTTTTAAGGATCCGATTAAAAGCTGAGATTGCGCGTAATTTGTGGGGCATGGATCGTTACTATCAGGTACTTTTACAGAAAGACAACCAGTATAAACAGGCTCTTGAATTATTCCCCGAAGCGCTTAAAATACAAGCGTTAAACGCTGAAGCGAATGGAGAAAAATAAATTGACTTTGATTTTTAAAAATAGTAAAATTGGGCTAAATCGTTAAAACAAATAAATTAAAACGCAATCATTGATGAAAATTAATTAAAGGAGTTTATGTTATGGTTGATCTTTTCCTAGCTGGCGGCGATTTTATGTGGCCGATTCTTGCCCTATTGATAATAGGTTTGGCATTCTCATTAGAAAGATTGTGGACGCTCACACGCGCTTCAATAAATACAAGAAAATTTTTGGCAAGATTGCATAACGCCCTACAGGACGGCGGCATCGAAGCTGCAGCCGCCGAATGTGAAAAAACCCAGGGTCCGGTTGCTTCGATTCTGCATGCCGGTCTCTCGCGTGCTGAAAAAGGCGTGGAGCACGTAGAAAAAGCCATCACAAATGCCGGTTCCATTGAAATGGCCTTCTTGGAACGCGGAATGATAGTTCTGACAACAGTTATCGTGATTGCACCAATGTTAGGTTTTACCGGTACGGTTGCAGGTATGATCAACGCGTTCGACTCCATTAAAAAAGCAAATGACATTTCCCCCGCCATTGTTGCCGGTGGTATTTCTCAGGCGCTTTTAACGACGTTGTTCGGTCTGGTAACAGCGATGATTATTCAGGTATTCTATAATTTCTTTACCTCACGCATTGATAAACTGATTATCGATATGGAAGAAAGCTCCGTTGAGCTGATGGATGCTTTGGTTGAAATTGAAGACAAAAATAATAAATAATCAATAGAAAGTAAGGTAAAACGCATGTTACTGGGAAAGAAAAAAGACAAAGAGGTTGAAATACCGATGTCTTCGTTGGCTGATATTGTTTTCCTGTTATTGATTTTCTTTCTGGTAACGACATCCATCGATACGGAAAAAGGCCTGGATTTGGTGTTGCCACCACCGGGTGATCAGGAATTTAAGGTACCGAAAGAAAATATAACCAACCTGTTGATCAACGCCGAGGGAAAAGTACTCCTTGATGGAGAAGTCGTACCGATATCAGCCATATCGGGGAAAATTAAACAAATGATTTACGAAAACGAAAAACTGATTGTATCTTTGAAAACAGCAAACAAGACGCAGTACGAAACGTATGTGGATGTACTGGATCAGCTGAAGAAGGCGGGCGCAAAGAAAATATCGATAGCCGAGCCTGAAGAAGAATAATGTGGAGGCCGCATAATGAAAATTGAAAAGCAGAAAAGTAAACGGAAGACGGGAATTCCGACGACGGCCTTGCCGGATATCATCTTTATGTTGTTGATCTTCTTCATGGTTTCGACGGTATTCCGGCAGTACTCCGGTTTAAAGGTCACGCTTCCTGATGCGGCTAAAATTCAGAAGATCCCTGGCTCCAAACGGCATGTTGTTACAATTTGGGCCGACCGACAGAATCAGGTGGTATGCGACGATATCAATGTGAAGAAACTAACTGATTTGCGAAACATTGTTTATCAGAAGTTGGTTGAAGATCCACAGATTGTGATTGCATTAAAGATCGACCGCGGTGTGGATATGGGGCTTGTGAATGAGATACATCAGGAATTAAGAAAGGCCAGTGCATTAAAAGTGTATTATTTTGCCAAGCCGGGAGGTGAGTTATAAATGAAAGCACTAGAGAAAAAACCGGAAGCCGATCTGCGCTTAAAATATCGTAAAGTGCTGGAAGCAAGCCTGGCTATTACGCTTATACTCGCCACCATCCTGTTCTATTCCTTTAAGCGCTTCGAGAGTTCGTTGCAGCTTCCGGAAAAACCCGATATCACCATCGAAACGGTGGATATTCCACAGACGCAACAAATTGCCAAACCACCGCCCCCTTCGCGTCCTTCCATTCCTGTTGAGGCCGAGGACGATGATATGCTGGACGATGTTACCATCGAAGATACGGATGTAACGTTTGAACCGAATAAGGAAGCGCCTCCGCCTCCGCCGCCGGAAGAAGAAGAGGTTTATGAATTTTTTGCGGTATCCGAAAAACCGGAAATTATTCATAAAGAGACCCCGAAATACCCCGATTTAGCTCGGAAAGCCGGTATTGAAGGAACGGTTGTCGTAACGGTTACGATCGATACGGACGGTACGGTGGAAAAGGCAGAAGTGTTTAAATCCCTGCCCATGCTGGATGAATCTGCGCTTGATGCAGCCCGTAAGTGTACATTTAAACCGGCCAAGCAGAGGGATAAGGTGGTAAAAGTAAAAATGAATATTCCCTTCCGTTTCAAACTTCGTTAATGAACTTTGAAGGCAGCTCCGTCAGAGCTGCCTTTTTTTACACAAAACACTTGCCCGTATTAAAATTTGATTGTAATGTACAACGATACTAATTTACCCGCTTAATATAATTGTTCAGAGAGTAGAGCCGTCAGGGCTGCATTTGATCGGTTGCCCTGGCAGAGACGAAGTCGCTGAGAAACGATTTTAACGACCGGCAATCAATTATTTAAAAACATGATGCAATACCATTTCATAATCAATCCAATCTCCGGAAGTAGACGAAATAAAAAGCGCATCATCCAACGAATTCAAAATGCCTTCCCCGCCCGAACCAAAAGCACGGTTAAATTTACTATTACCGAAAAACCCGGCCAGGCCACCATTAAGGCAAAGGAAGCAGCCGACGCCGGCTGCGAGGTGGTCGTGGCTGTTGGTGGAGACGGGACCGTAAATGAGGTGGCCATCGGTTTAATTCATAAACAGACACGACTTGGCATCATCCCGATCGGTTCGGGAAACGGATTTGCCCGCTCGATGGGGATTCCAAAAAATATTAATGGCGCTTTTGAGATTTTGCGCCGCCATAACGAAAAAAAAATTGATGTGGGCCGCATAAACGAATTTTATTTTTTTGGCGTGAGCGGTGTTGGTTTTGACGCCCGTTTGAGCGCACGATATCAGAATTTCGGAATACGGGGACCCTTACCTTATTTTTATTTAGGCCTCAGGGAAATAATAAAATACAACAGCACGCTCTACACCTTAAAACTTCCGGATCAAACGGTGCAGGTACGGCCGCTCTTGATAACCGTGGCTAATACAAAACAATACGGAAACGGCGCTGTTATTGCGCCCAACGCCGATGCGAGTGATAGTCAACTTAATGTATGCATCATTGAAGATTTAAGCTTTGTTCAGGCGGCGTTTAATGTCCCTTATTTATTTAACGGTAAAATTCTGCAATCGAAAGTATATCAACAATATGTGGCCGATGAAATGGCGATTGTTCGGGACGAACCTGGCTGGTTGCACACCGACGGTGAACCAAAGTGGAGCGGCTCGGAATTGAAGGTTCGTGTTATGCCCAAAGCATTGCACGTTTGTGTTCCGGCCTAACTGTATTAAACCGATCAGCGCGACATTCAACTGTGTTTGCTTGTTTGACCCAACGTGGAGAAGGAATGGCTAAATTTGAGACATCTCTGAAGGTAAGAACCTATGAATGCGACACCTACGGCCACGTTAACAACGCCGTCTTTTTGCAATATATGGAAGTGGCAAGGGTGGAGCTGCTCAATTATATGGATTTCAGTCTGGAATCGCTGATGAAAGAAAACATTTTGCTACCGATCATCCGAATCGAAATCGACTACAAAAAACCCGTTTTTGCCGATGAATATTTGGCGCTAACGATTGAATGGGTTAAACGCGGACATACTTCCGCGACGTTTCGCCAGGAAATAATCCGCCAATCAGATAATACGATTGCGACCGTTGCACATGTTACCTGGGTATCAACCAATCTGGAGGGGCGCCCCGTTAAATTACCGGAAACGTTAATTGAGGCCTATAAAAGTAAAATCGATAGAACGGTTTAAAAGGTAGTTTCATGCAACACGATCTAAAGCACATTGCCGATCAAATCAATAAAAAGGAAGAACAACTCCTCTCTGAAGCCGCCACATCAAACCGGAATGCTTATCGTAAAGAGAAAGATGACGCCGGCAATGTCCGACCGCCTTTCGCTCTGGATCGGGATCGTATTTTTTACAGCGGCGCATTCCGGCGCTATACGGGCAAAACACAGGTCATCTATTTTGTCTCTTTGCTGGATGAGCAGTTAACAAGCCGCATTTTGCATACCCTCAGTGTGGCGCAGGTATCAACCACCATCGGACGCATGTTGTCTTTGAATAACGATCTCATCGAATCCATTGCACTGGGGCACGATCTCGGACACCCGCCGTTCGGCCACGACGGAGAAAAATTTTTATGCCAGATCAGTCAGGCGAAGGGTTTGGGCTACTTTCACCACAATATACAAAGTTTACGTGTGGTGGATTGCGTAGCGAAGAAAGGCCGGGGATTGAATTTAACCTTTCAAACCAGAGACGGCATTTTGTCGCACAACGGCGAGGTACACAATCAGGCCATCGAGCCGTTTGAATCCAAAGAGGAGAAACATCTGCAGGATTACATCGACCGCATGCAGGCGGGAGAAACGGTGGATATGATGCCGGCGACCATGGAGGGATGCGTCGTGCGGCTGGCCGATACCATCGCTTATATCGGGCAGGATATCGAAGACGCCATTCGAGTAGGCCTTATTAAACGGGAAGAATTGCCATCGCAAGCCGGTGAAATTCTTGGAACCTACAACGGACAAATTGTGGATACCCTGGTCAACGACGTTGTAACGCAGAGCTACGGTAAGAATTATGTGTGCTTTAGCGAACGCATTTCCGATGCCCTTTTAACGCTTAAGGAATTTAATTACCATTCGATTTACAAAAGTCAAGGATTGAAAATTAACCATGACCGCATCGAGCGCGGGTTCAAATTCTTATTTGACTATTATCTGGAAGCATTGCAGAAGCAAAACCGTGAAAGCGAAATTTTTACCCATTTCCTGAATTCCAAAGCGGATATGTATCTCGACCGAACCCCCGATGCCATGAAAGTCAGAGACTTTATGGCCGGGATGACCGACCGATATTTTTCGCATTTGCTGGCGCGTATTATCGTGCCGGAAATCGATCAACTACAAATTCGGGAATAAAACGGGATTAAGACGAAGCAATAGGCGGGGCAGGGTAGAATTGAAGCGTGTATAAAAAAATCAGAAAACCAAACGTTATGTGAGGGCGCCATATGCAGCAGGAGCATCTTTCGAAGATCGATAAACACATTGACGGTTTAAAAACAGAAGCCATTAATTTAATGAAGGCGATTATACCTATTAAAGCCCTGGGACCGCTGAACGATGGTCAGGGCGAAGGCGAAAAGGCCGAATTTATCAAACATTATCTGAGAACGTCGGGATTTAAGGATATCCGCGAATTGCCGGCGCCCGATCCCAAAGCGCCCGGTGGGATGCGTCCCAATGTGGCGGCCAGTTTGGCAGGCCGTGAAAACACCCGTACGATCTGGATATTAACGCATCTTGACGTTGTGCCGGCGGGCGATCTCGCCAGGTGGGAGAGCGATCCGTTCGAAGCAGTCGTAAAAGACGGTAAAATTTACGGTCGCGGCAGTGAAGATAATCATCAAAGTTTAGTGAGTTCGGTGATTGCCGCCCGGGCATTGATCGATCTGGAAATGAAACCCCGTTATAATCTTGGTTTGGTTATGGTCGCGGACGAAGAAACGGGAAGCCAATTCGGGTTGCAGTATCTGGTTGAGAATCATGCGGAAATGTTTAGTGAAGATGACCTGATTATCGTACCGGATGCCGGCGAACCCGACGGGAGTATGATCGTAGTGGCGGAAAAGTCGATTATGTGGGTGCGGTTTCAAATACACGGAAAACAGATTCACGCCAGTACGCCGGATAAGGGCATCAACGCCTTTAAGGCCGGTGCGCGTCTTGTGGTGGCTTTGGATGAGCTACACACCATCTATAACGCACGGGATGACGTATTTGACATTCCATACAGCACCTTCGAACCCACCAAGAAGGAAGCCAATGTGCCCAACGTCAACACCATTCCGGGTGACGACGTTTTCTATTTAGACTGCCGGATTTTGCCTCAGTATGATATTGAAGCGGTTATGAAGACGATGCGCGAAATCTGTGATGACATCGAACACCAATTCAAGGTGCGAATCGATATTTCGACGGAACAGAAAGAGCAGGCTGCACCGGCGACGGATAAAGATGCGCCGGTCGTACAGGCGCTGCGCAAAGCCATTAAAGAGGTTTATCAAATAGAAGCCCAACCGATGGGCATCGGCGGGGGAACGGTGGCCGCCATATTCAGACGGGCCGGTTTTCCTGCAGCGGTATGGTCGACGATCGACGATTTGGCCCATCAACCCAACGAGTATTGTGTGATCAGCAATATGATAAACGACGCCAAAGTGTTTGCTCACGTGGCGTTGAATGGGTAGGGATTCGGAAGCGTCTTGAGCGACCGCTTAATACATTAGCCAAAAAGAACAGAATTGCCTTTGACGCGTTCCGTTTTAAAACAATTTAGATAGCGTAATCTATAAATATTTTAATGATATCGAGTGCAATGGACCGCCAGCCGGTTTTTTGAGTACATAACAATTAAATCATCCGTTTTAACCGCATCGGACAAAACCGCGCCAACAAACTGAACCCGAAACTTCCACGAATATTACCCGAACAATCGGTGATTGAAATCGGCTGCATTTGCTTGCTATATGTCTTGTGTGATATCAGGTTACTTTTTGCAATGTTTTGGTTGCCTCTTTAATGATGAATATTAGCAACTGTTAAATAGTTAGTACCTTAGTCGTGAAATTCTTGTTTTTTATCCCGAATAGATCGGGAAAGGTTGGCAGAACTTAGCAAGCGGTACTGCCCCTAATGGTCTAAAAATCATTTGTCAATCATTCCAAGCGAAGCGGAACGGCCATCCCGATAAAGCGTTTCTTATGTTTCGCTTCGCGAATTTTAGAAACACGAAACCGGGATTTGATTCTTTTCCCCAAAGGTCCGAAGGACTCCTTTGGAGGACCACTTCGTGGTGATCCTTTCGAAGATTCCGATCCTTCGGGGTAAGTAGAATTGTTTTAACAAGTTTGATGCTTCGATATCAATACCCCGGCATATATTTATAACTTATTTGGTTCCGGCCTGTCCCGATATTCGGGGCTCGGCCAGGTTAGGAACTCAACAAAATAGACTTTTTATGTAACTTAGTCCCACCATTTTAAAATTGCATTTGAAGAAGAAGAGAAAGGCCATGCTGTTTGTCTCCATGCTCGGGGAAATAGGAATCAAAGTTAAACCGAAAACTGGTGATGCTGGTAAAATTGTGATTAATCCCCAAAGTAAATTGATTATCCCGATAATTCATTTCTTTATAGCCCCACGATTGCCAGCGTCCCAGAATCATGGTTTCGCTGTGCACCTGATAACCCGCCGTCACATAATAGCCGCTGATTTCTTCTTTTTTATCGATAATATCGACAATTTCAACACGACCTGCCAGATATTCGGCGGCAAGTAATAGCCGGCCAGTCTCTAGTTGCATGTCGCCGCCGTAAATGGTTCGTTCGCCTCTGAGCATCGGCCCGAAACTTCCACTGCGAACATTGGGCGAATCACCATAAGAACTCTGGACCGCTAATTGCAGTGTACCGGGAAAAATATTCTTGAACGTATATTGTAACCGTCCGATGCCGTAAAATTTGTTATTATTATTTGATGACATCTTGTTGCCGTTAAACAGTCCGGAATAATAGTAAAAACCGTTCACATCACCCACGGCAGAAATGCCAAGTTCACGGGATTGAACCAAAAGACCGGTTATTTGAGTCCTGTCGATAAAGTCTGTAGAACCCGGATCGGGAATGTAATCACGTGTTTGTCTCGGTTTCATCGCACCTGCGGAGATGCGTAAAGCATCGCTGAGGCGATAGCCAATGAAAGCATCCAGCAGATTGGGCTCCTTGACCATGTTGAAAAATAGGCGATAGTAAAACTTGCCGTCAAGCCTGCCACTGAAACTCAAGCGGGCATTAGCGGCTTCGAAGGTGCGCCCGCCCTGAAAGTTATCATTTGCTATTGAATACCTGAAACCCGATTGTAACAATGCATTTATGGTAAAAGCTTCGTGTTGAACCCTGGATTGAATTTGTTTTGCAAGTGGTTCTTCCTTCGCAAAGGCAGTATTCAACAATATAATAATTCCGACTAAAATTGTTAAAGATATTCTCTTCACAATTTTTTCCTCTGATTTAAACGTTAAAATGGGTTCTGATTCCAAAAATCATCAACGGCTTTGACGCGGCGCCACATCCTCATCATCGGGCATCCGATAGGTTAAACGCCGGTAGCCAATAGCGCCATGACTGCGACAATAGCCCCAAAGAGCCGCCCGTTCTTCGGGCAACAACCAATGCTTTTTGGGATGCCGTCCATTGTGGGCATTGGCCTTGCCGCGATGCTTCTTCCATTGATAAATCATTTTGGGCGATATTCCATATTCTTTTGCTAATTGCGATACCGACTTATTGTTCTCCGGGTGTTCGCGGAGGATGCGCACTTTCTCTTCGGCTGAATAGCGCTTATGGTTTGCCATAATCGGGACCTCCCTTATAATTGAGTTTAGGTTATGTTAAACATTTACCCTGGGAAGTCCAATTCCATCTGAAGCAGAACACATAGTTTCTAAACAAAGATTTTTGTTTGATTTCTGTTTAGCTGGATCTAGTAATTTTGAAATTGTTAACTCAATATCATCCAATAAAATGAATTGCAGGTTATAAAAGAAAGTTGAAGCAGATTTATTAATTAAGTCAATTCTGTCAGTAGAAATACCATATATCTGTTCATATATTTGCCATCTTGCATGCAAGAACACAACTTCTTTTTTTAAGATTGTGAATGCTTCTTTTAGGTTAAAACTCATATTTTTACTCGATTATAAGAATAAACATAACGTTTGGCTCACTTGCGGCGGGAATTTTCAAGCACAAACATTAACAAACCAAAAAACTTCAAACCGGCTGCTAATTTTAAATTTGCACGGCGCCCGCCGTCAGGTGAAGCCAATGGTTATGCGATAAGTTACGAACTCTGTTTACCGCTTCTATAAAATCTAATATCCACTTTTTCAATAGTAGCTAAACCTTCTTCAATTGCTTCATCAATTAGTGGGATAAAATTTTCTATCTTTTCCAATGCATCTACAATTTCAATAACAATTGGTAAATCTTCTGATAGTCTTAATATTTTAGCAGTGTGGAGTCTGCTGTGAGCGCCAAAGCCTTCCATTCCCCTGATTACGGTAGCGCCAGCAAGGTTCTTTTCTCTAGCTTTTCGAACAATCCACTCAAATAATGGAAGCCCTTCGTATTTATCACTTTCACCAATAAAAATTCGCAGAAGGTGCCCTTTTTGTGGAAGCATTATTTTTCTCCTTAAATTAATTTAGAGATTGAATACCCAAACCAAACACTAACAACTCCTAAAATTATATGAAGTGCGATATTTGATAAAGAACTTATGATTTGACCATCACGAGCAAAACTGAATACTTCAAATCCAAAAGTGGAAAATGTAGTAAAACTACCTAATAAACCTACAAAAATAAATATTCTTGTTTCGGGATTAAATAATTGTTTATTTTCGGAAAGACCACTAAAAAAGCCTATTAAAAAACAACCTAATATATTAACAAACAATGTTCCATAAGGAAAATATGGCTTTCCCAAAATTCGAAAAATAACTCCACTTGTGATATAGCGTAAAATTGAACCTAAAAATCCACCGACACCTACGAGAAATAATTTGGACATCACTGACTCCTATTAAAAAATATATAGGAGTCATCAGCATTATATGCGGTCACAGGTGGACTCCATCACCATCATTTTTACGATTCTTAATGTAGTATTATTTATATTCACTTTCGAGCAAAATAAATAATATTTTGATTCTACCTGAAAATTTTATTCAACGTATAAGCGCCTAACGAATGGTTTAAGATGAGCGATCGCATTTATAATTTTGCCATTACCGAAAAACCGCCGCGTGCTCGCGTCAGTGTTGAAACCGTTGTTAGCATTTTATATATATTTACACAATTCATTTTATTAATTTTAAACTCATTGGTCTGTTCAGATTCAATTCAATAAAAGGCACTTGAGACAATATTAATACGATTCCCGAAGAAGCCCTTTTTGAATATTCTTCATTTATTTTCTTTCTTGTTATACAGCCGTATCTTAAAATGTGATTAATCGTCTGTTTGAAGATTTCAATTTCTATTTTTTGTGATCTTTGATTAGATGTAATTCGTTCAATTCCCCCCCCAATCAACTTTAGTAACTATATTTTTCTCACCATTTTCTCTAAAAAGAGTTTTACCCTGAAGTGGTATAATATATTTTTGCCATATTGAATCAAAATTTATATCAGTATCATTGGTTGAATTCATAACTGAATTTACAGGTAAGTATATCAATTTTATATTTAATTTTTCTGCCACTTGTATTGCATCCTGGAGAATTTCACCATCAGTAACAATCTTTGCCTGATCGCAGTCAAAATAATCTTTGGCACCATGTAATTCCATAACCATTTTTCTGTTTATTTTTCTTGCGGTATTCCCGAACATTTTCACTTGAACAGCCCATTTGTGTGAATTTTTTATAGCGAAAATATCGACCCCCTAGTCATTAGTAAAACTTGTTAATTCAACTTGGTAACCATTTTTAATAAAATATTCTGCTACATATTTTTCATATTGTTCTGGTGACATAAAAATTATCCTTGCAAATTCGCAAAAGGTTTTTTCAAATAGATATTTTCAAATTCAGCAATTAAATCTTTTTCTAATTCTCTCGGATTGTCGTTTGGAGTATCTTTCCAACAAATTGTAAAATCTTTATTATTTGATAACTGCCAAATCAATCTACCACCCCAATGACCAACCGGTTGTGCACTTCCAAATTTAGTATATTGTTTTATACGAGAATTTAAAGTTGCCTTTGAAGTGCCACCACCCGCTTTTCCAATATAAATTACAATTGTTTTATCAACCCAGTTTAATTCCAATTCTGAGATAGGAACTGTTGGATTATTACCCTTGAAATGACCACCAATATTTTCTTTCAAAAAGATTGGCTTTTCATTGATTAATACCAAGTAAATACCTTTAACTTTTGGAACATTATTACATCTATTTGACATTAAAGCGCTAATTTTTTCAAATCCAGTAAATCCTTCACCGGTAATATTGTTTAGATTTTCAAATTTCATGGTAGATATCCTTTGTTGTTTATGAATGCTAACGCTCCGGTTCAGCGGCGGGCCGCGCAGCGGGCCGTCCGCTGCAACCGGTTGTTAGGCCGCCCTCACTGACGCACATAGCGCAGGTGTGTGGCGGCTGGACCATCAAGAATCCTGTCAATGCGAAACTGCGGCCCGGGCTCGCGTAGGTTCTCGAAGAGACGCCGCCCGCCGCCGAACAACACGGGTGCCAGGGCGATTTCTAGCTCGTCGATGACACCCAGATTCAGGTACTGCTGGATCACATCCGCTCCACCCGAGATACGAACATCACGACTGCCTGCGGATTCCCGAGCCAGCTCCAGGGCACGCTCCGGCCCGTCGTTGATGAAGTAGAAGGTCGTCCCGCCGGGGCGCACCCAGGGTTCGCGTTTCTCATGGGTAAGAACATATACCGGTGTGTGAAACGGAGCCTCCTCAGGCCAGGAGAGCTCGCCTTGGACGAACATTCGCTTGCCCATGATGTTGGCGCCGGTACGCTCAAAGGTGTGGCGAACCATGTCGTTGATTGGGCCAGTCTCTCCCCCGGGACCGAACTTGAGCTTCTCGCGCATATACTGTTGATTGAGGAGCCAAGCCATTAGCGCGCCCCACTTTTCGCCCCAGTTCTTGTACCCGGGATTTTCCATGGTCATCCCTTCCGGTGCCATGTAGCCATCAAGGCTAAGCGCAATGTTGACGAATACTTTACTCATGATTCTCCTCCCTTGTTCGGATGACGGCCTAACGGATGTTTAGGCTGCTTTCTTAATCTATTACTTGAAACTGATTGCTCATTAAAGTATCAGCCATCGGTTTACCGGAATTCCGACCATAAAGCAAAAGAAATTTGTAAATTCCTGTGCCGGTAACGTAAAGCGAATCAAATGAAGTTGAATATGGTAGGAGATTCTTCGTTTTCAAAAGGTATATGGCCAAACAAGGACTACCCCAAAAGCCACTTGTTGACCAGTTGCCATTATCATACTTGCTCCTTGCAAATACTGGAGTTCCGTCACATTTTCCGTAAAAAATTGTCGCACCGGTATTGTTCCTGATCTGGATTGGAATAACCAGATTATTTCCTTTAAAATGATAAGTGAGAGAGTCGGTAGAGAGGGTAATTTCCTTCTCGCCAGCAGGTTCAAGAGTTTGGATTATCTTTTCGTGATTGGTATTGCAGCCGAATGATATTATTAGCAAAAAGATACTTATGAATTTGATTGTTACCCCATTTCATTTCTCCTTTCTTGAAAATGTCTTCAAAATATTATACACAAATAAAATTATTTAGCCTAACGAGGTGGCGGATAGGCCGCCAAGGGCGGCCCTATCGTCGCGGGTAACTTGCCGGGCGCGTCGTTTTGCCCGGTCAAGTTCACCCGCTGGTTCGATGAGCTCATTTATTCCGGAGAAATAATTTTAACAGTTGGAAAATAGGTTTGGTACCTATTTTTATCTCGTGTGATTAACTCAAGATCTAATACAGCTGCTTGTGCACCGATAAAAAAGTCCGGCAATGGGGACTTCTTTGCACCTTTATGTTTTCGATATTTGAAAAAAGCTTTGCCAGCTAGGAAAAGGGATTCCTTTGGAAGTTCCAACATCTGAAATCCGCTTTTTGAAACAGCAACTTCCAACTCCTCAATCTTATTAAATCCAATGGAAATTTCGGAATATATGATTTGATTAATGTATAAAGGAGTATGATGGGCATATTCAGAAAGAGCGGCCTCCGACCATTCAGCCCAAACAGGATCATCGAGAAAAACATCCAGGATAATATTGGAATCAACAAGAAGACCTTTCATGAATCATCTCTTGTGAGTGTCATAATTTCGTCTGTGGTCATTTTGACAGTCGCAACACCACGAAGTTTTTTAAACTTGCGGGTTGCGCGACCTGTCCCTTTTCGCTTTACCAAAAAGACCCGGTCTCCCTCTTGTAAAAAATCAATCTCTGTATCTGGGGTTATCCCTAATTTTTCCCGTATTTTAATTGGTATCGTAACCTGCCCTTTTGTCGTCACTCTCATTTCTTCCTCCAGTATTACGTATTACTGGTAAGGATAATACATAATTTTTGATAAATCAAATATTTTTCATCGAACGAGGTGGCGGATGAGCCGCCGGACCTTGAGCGCTTGCGCTCAAAAGGGACGGTCGGTTCGATCCGCTGATAGGCCGCCAAGGGCGGCCCTATCGACCGAGTTAGCACTTCATTAAATAGCGTTTGTATATACTTTGACTTCAGTTTCTAATTTGGAACCCAATTTATCAATCTGGACCTCTAAATCATAATGCGATTGCAGATTTATCCAAAACTGTGGGGCCATTCCAAAGTATCGCCCCAAACGTAAAGCCGTATCTGCTGAAATGGCACGTTTTTGGTGGACAATTTCATTTATTCTTCGTGCAGGTACACTAATATCTTTTGCTAATTTATATTGGGTAATACCCATTTCATCTAAGAATTCCTCCTTAAGAATTTCGCCGGGATGAATTGGCGCCATTTTTTTATTACTCATAAATTTCTCCTCTTAATGATAATCCACAATTTCAACATCAAATGCATCACCGTATTTCCAGATAAAACAAATGCGCCATTGTTTATTTATCCTTATACTGTGCTGACCTTTGCGTTCTCCCTTCAAAGCTTCCAAATGATTTGAAGGGGGAACTTTTAGAGAATTAAGATCAGGTGCTGCATCCAACATCCATAACTTTTTCAAAGCATTTCTCTGAATATCTAGAGGCAACTTTTTTGAAATCTGCCGGTTATAGATTTTTTCAGATTCCTTGCTTTTAAAAGTTTTTATCATACCGATATATTAACGTATTGCAATAATAATGTCAAGCGTTATTGGTGCTAACGACCTTGCGCTTAACCGGCGCACAGGCCAACGTTGATTTGTTTTCAGTTTACTATTTGGCACTTAGAAATCAAAACGAGCAGGTACTGGGAAGTGCGTCCGAGTTGAAGCGCTGGTTATGCCGCTGCTTAGCTATAACTCTGGTTTTTATTAAAATAAATCATCTATGATATGCACCACCTTTCATATCATATCCAAACTGGAATTCGAAAGGTTCAAGAATCACTCCATTTGACAATGGATGGCTTCCATTGATAGTCCACGTGGAAGAATCCTTGCAATATTGAATTCGGTGCCCGGCAAATGCTATCCGAACCACATCAGTAACACCGGATGCGTTGGGAGGAAAAATCGTCTGCATTCCGGCGGATTGGGATCCTCCGTAAATCGGTTCGGTTGGCAGACAGTTTCCAACAACTTTCAGACCATCTGTATCAATAACTCCCTTCCACCACCCGTCTTCGTTCTGATAAAGTGTTACATTTCCAAATGTGGCATAGTGTCCTTTTTCGCGCATCGTCACAGCGAATAAACTATCAGGTATCCAAAAATTCAGGGCTAAATATGATCCGCCGGGTATGGGATCGTCTTGTGGTTTTGCAGGGGTAACCCGAGCAAACCAAAGGGCAGCGGCACCTTTTTCAGGCCATTCAGGTGCAACCCCATCGATGGTGAACTTTCCCGTTTTAATAATTTCCAAAAAGGAGATGCCCCAGGTTTTTTTATTTGGATTTTCGGACAGGTAGTCCACTGCCCATCCAATACCGGTCGAAGCTAATTCCCCGACTGTAGTAAATTTTAAAGTAAATGGAAGTCGATTCTCAACCGTGGAAGGATTAAATAAGTTCCAGCTGACAATCTCTTTTGGCTGGTCTACAATCCAATGGGTCTGGGCGCCGTCGGGAAGGGAGGGAACCTGAGAAAAAGACTCAACTGTAACAACTGTAGTGCTACTGATGAGTGCCAATAGAAATATAATTTGCCTCATTCGATATAGAGCGACTTTTTTAAATATATTAATTCCTGAATTGATTCAAAGAAGCTGCAAGCGGTATAACGTTTTGGCTAACTTGCCGCAAGATTACGGGGCACAGACTTTGAATAACCAAAAAAATTGATGCGAGCTTAAAAACTGGAAAAACCGCACAGCCCCTGCGGTCAAGTTGAGCCATTTGTTAGCCCTTTTAATTGAAGACGAGATAATTAATACTATTTAATTTTTGCCCTTCTGCCATGTAAATCTCTACTGACTTTTTATATTTGTCTTCTATTTCCATATATTCTTTAAAACTGTATTTTTCACCTTTACTTTTTAATAGCAATTGATATTGCCTATCCTTTAATAGAACAACGGTCTCATATAGTCTTTCAAAAAACGTAAATAATTGTTGGAAATATTGTCTGTATTCTTCTGACATAGTTTCATAAAAATTGGATTTGATATTAACTAATTCCTGCCTTTTTTGATTGAAGTGTGATAGCAAGTTTTCTGTTTGATTATAAATATCATTAAAATCAACTCGCTTAAATAAACTTCGAAAAGTGGCCGATTTTTTAAATATGGAATCGTGAACTTTGATATATAATGATAATAGTTCATTGATTTCCAATGCCTGTTCTTTTAATAGTTCTTTCATATTTCCAACTCTTTTTTATTATCGTTTTATATATCCAGCAATTCTTTAAATTTTCTTAAATACACACGAGAGTTTAAATTTATTTTTCATGCCAAAAAATAAAAGAAATAGAGCCAAGCAACCCAAATTCCAATTATTTGAGCATAAGACCCATTAATTTCTTTTCTTGAACTATTCCAAATAATAATGACAATGGATAAAATTACTGGAATGTAAAAAGTTGTTTTAGTTCCAAATAGATAAAACATTAAAATTGCGACTACTGTAGATCCAAGACCGTCAATAAAATCAAAAATTGATTGAGGTATTTTTTTTCCATTTTTCTTTAATGATAAATTCTAAGACAACAATAAATATTGTTGAAGTGAATCCACCAATTGCTAAAGGTAAACCAAAAATCAGAAGTGCATATGCTAAAATGGTTAATAACATGACTCTTCCTTTTATTCATTTATTCGGGCTAACGAGGCGGCGGATGAGCCGCCGGACCTTGAGCGCTTGCGCTCAAAAGGGACGGTCGCGGTTCGATCCGCTGATAGGCCGCCAAGGGCGGCCGGGAGGCGGATTGAAAAACCGCCGCCTCGATAGGGCCGACCGTTTAGGTCGGTCCTATCGTTTCGCGCATAACGCGCGCCGTGACCCACCGTCAACCTGGCCAATGGCACGACACTAAAACCTACCTTCGGAAACCCGCAAAGCCAACCCGTGAAGGCGTCGCAGTTAATGCGCCTTGTTATACTGCATTTGGTTACCAGATATAGTTAATCTGTTTTTCCATCAAGTAAATCTTGTAATTGGTTAAAAATTTTCTGGTCTAAAACTTCTTGAATATTTTGTGTCGTTGTTATAAAACGCTTTAAAACAGAAGGCTCATATTTATATGAAAATTTGCCATCACTATTTTCATCTAAACCGATTCTAATTATAAACGAATCAGAAAAATCGAGTTTCTTGGCAGATAGAATAAAAGTACTCTGTTCACTAATTTTTTGAAGATTATCATCGGATATATCATATAGAAAAATATCCATCATATCTCTACTATTTAAAATACCATCAGAATTTGTATCTTTATCACCTGCAACGATGAATAAATATCGCTTTCCTTTGGACGTGTATTGTTTGTAATCTACTATACAAGTTCTTTTATCAAATACCATTTTCGAAGAATTAGTCGGCAACTCAAATAGAACCAAATTATTATAGGAACGCTTACCGTAATAGTCAGATGATGGTATTTTAGTATATTGAATTTTAGTTCTCTGTTGGGCTTTTTCAAGTTCTTTTTGAAAAATTGGAATCAAATATATCTGATTTAACGAATCTATTAGATGAAAACTACTAAATGAAATTAGAAACTTCCGTTTGTTATCTTTATACAATTTTTGTGCTTTATCTTTGGAAATTATTTCATTTCTAGTTTTGTAACGGCCTCTTTTCCATTTTTTCAGAGTAAAGTCAGTCAAAAAGGTGATTGCAACAATAGTAATCACAATAGACATTATCGCAAACATCACGTAATTAAATTTTTTTAATTTTTCCATTAATCAATTCCTTATTGATTTAGGTGCTTAAGCAGTATAACGAGGCGGCGGATGAGCCGTCGGACCTTGAGCGCTTGCGCTCAAAAGGGACGGTCGGTTCGATCCGCTGATAGGCCGCCAAGGGCGGCCGGGAGGCGGATTGAAAAGCCGCCGCCTCGATAGGGCCGACCGTTTAGGTCGGTCCTATCATCCGCGTTTAAGCTGCGGGCAACAAAGCATGACGGCAGCCAAGAAGCGTGCCTCCGTCAGCTTGAAACGCATGGTTAGCAACTGCACTGAATATCTATTGATAAAAATATAATTTCACTACCTGTCTTTATGTTTTCAGTTATATATTTTATCTTCATTCCTTATTAAAACAAAGTTACCGGTTATTAAAACTGTATCGATAGCCGGTATTTTCATTCTATAGAAAATTCCGTTAAAACTTCCTTCAACAGTATTTCCAATTTTACCATATTTTCTAATTATAGTCTGACCTTCTAATCCGTAATATGTATCGCCATATTCGCGGGACATACTAATTGAAATATCTGTTGAACTATTAATACCCTGCCATTTATATGAGCCAGTATCAGAGCCAGCAAATGACATAATGGCTAAATATGGAATACTATTTATTGGATAGGAATACATTATACAGGTAGTGGCTGTATCAGAATTGTAAAATGCTCCACAGTTTGAATCTAAAAAATATTCCATTTCATAATCTTTGCTCGATGAATCCGTATAATGGACGGTAAAATTAAAATGATTGGACATCTCAGGTATGTCTGGTGAAGTTTTGTCAGAACAGTTTATTAAGATTATGCTAATTAAAAGGATTAGAATATGCGTAAAAGCTATATACATAATTTTGAAATCCCATGTTTTAAAACAAAACAATAAGGAGGAGAAAATTATCTTGTTTTTATTTCTGCCCTTAATCGATAAATGTACTACGAATTTTTTAAATCAAAAGCAAATCCTGCCTGCTTTATAAAAATTTGATATCTCAAAAGTTGCTAACGAGGCGGCGGATGAGCCGCCGGACCTTGAGCGCTTGCGCTCAAAAGGGACGGTCGGTTCGATCCGCTGATAGGCCGCCAAGGGCGGCCGGGAGGCGGATTGAAAAGCCGCCGCCTCGATAGGGCCGACCGTTTAGGTCGGTCCTATCGCCCATGCTCACCCGCTGCAACAGCATAGAACTAAGCTTAGGGAAATTACCGATTGTTCAAATCCCGCCAAAACTGGCCAAAGCGCTCTGCTGTTGCAGTCGGGCGCAGCTTTGGGTTAGGCCAAATATTTATTGATAATTATGCAACTTGTTTTACAACACAATGAGTTTTCATTTCTAATCTTCCTGCATTCCACTCACCATCCCATGATATTTCTACTATTAGATTATTCGATTCATTCGTGTCCGATACAGCTTTGAAATCTAGCCTTGTTGGATCATTAGGCAAAATTTGGCGATCCAAATTATTTGGATACCAATACATTTTTAGAGCTATAGAGTATGATTCCTCTAGCAAGGCACCGAATGTTGCTATTTCTGGAGGGCCGATCGTGGCATACAATGGACTAATATTTGGCCATTGCCACATTACTTGCGTTGGAGCGCTAAATTCTTTTTCTTTCCATGTTCCATCTGGTGCTTTCTTATATATTTTGTTGAGCAGTATTCTAGTATTTTTTGCTGGAACTGATTTTCGATTATTCTTCACTTGTATTAAATAGTACCATCCATTTCTACCATGTCCTGTCACGTTAGTTGTTGGCTCTATCAAATCAAGCTGAAGTTTTGGAGTATTCCATTTTTGACGAATTCTCTCCCCCCAAATTGCAATTATGATAATTATTAACGTTGCAAATATTCCCAAGCTATTTATAAGTAGGCTATATTTTTCATAATCGTTCATTTCTATTAATCCCTTGCAATATGAAGTGCGATCGTAAAGGCTCCAATGATACCAAGCGATGCAGATAATATCGTTCCACCACCAGTGTATTGTCCAGAAAGAGTCATTGCAAGCATATTGGAAAGTGAAGCTCCAAGGAGTATTCCTCCAACTGTACCGAGATGCCTAAAAAACCTTTTAGCTGTGCTCGAGACCAAATATTCACTAGCTCGTTCAACATGGGCAGCGGAGATGGTATCTGCACGATGCCGTTTAGATACTTTTACTGATTCATTAACAAGTTCATTTACATATTGGGCTATTTTATTTTTAAGTGCATCAAAAGCTTGAGGTGAAAAAGGTGAAGAATTCATATTATTTAATTGTTGATCTGCTTCTCGGATAACAGCGTGTACCTGTGACTCATGATTAGTCATCTCCTTCATTTGAATCCCTCCCTACTTGGATTAAGGGAGCTTCGATCAAGACATTCCATATATTTCGATATTAATTCACTCTTTAACTTTGTAATTTTAGATGAACCTCGTTCTCCTCTTGCTAAAAATAATGTAAAAGTAGCGGTTATAAAAATACCGAAAACAGCAGCGATAATTGCTTTCGAAAATTGAATAATTTCAGCAGAGTTTATTATTGCAGAAATCAAACTAGCAAGTACTCCAAACGTTGTGGTAATTAGTGAGATCCACACTTTCGCTCGGGGTGAATTTGTTTCCGTTTCTCGCATTTTTAATTAACAAACCTCCTATCTTTATAATGGCCTAACGAGGCGGCGGATGAGCCGTCGGACCTTGAGCGCTTGCGCTCAAAAGGGACGGTCGGTTCGATCCGCTGATAAGCCGCCGCCTCGATAGGGCCGACCGTTTAGGTCGGTCCTATCGGCTCGCGCTTAACCCGCACAAAACCAGGCGGCCAGTGATTTCAAAATGCACCATAACCGTGAACGGCTGAACAAACTTACCCAAAACCAGAACGCGTTTTGTGTCGGTGTTGAAGCGCTGGTTAGTTTGCTAATCGATATCAGTTATAAAATTGCATTATTAACTTTTCTAAAGCAAAATTAGTTAAATTCTTATCTAAAGACGACATAATATTTTTATTCGTTCCAAAATATCCATCGCCGACAATAATATTGGTCTGTAGATAGTAATCTTCATTTTCATAATATAAAAATCCTACTCCATATCCATTCATATTGCCCTTGGCTTTTTCTATGGGAATAGGACCATTTATTGACTTGACAATTATCGAAGTTATTTTGCCATGGTATTTGAAGACATAATCCGGATAGGTAATTTGATTCGTTGAAATTACTTCTTCTAAATCTAAATAATGTCTACGGATATTTTCATCATTCCATTCATAACGGCAAGATACAAAATAAAAATCTGCACCACTATCTTCCCATGAAAATGAAAATGGTTGGTTTAATTGCAGAGAATCACCAGTATTTACAATTATATTTTCTGATTTGACAGGCAAAATAATTTCACCTTCAATAATTCCATTGTCAGTTTTTAGCTCTATATGCAAAGTATCAAAGTTTGATTTTAACATCATTTTTTTATCAAAATCATATCCGAAAGTTGTATATCCCAATTCATCTTCACAAATCTCATTTGCATAATATTTGTTGTTGTTAATTTTAAGATATTCAAATATACTTATAGGTTCACTATCGACCCGCCCATAGATTCTGGTATTTTGTTCATCAATATAATCCCAAAGATTTGGATCAAAATATCTATCTGAATGGCGAGCAAAAATATATACAATTTGAGAATTTGAGTTTTCTGAATTTTCTGTAGGATTTTCACTACAGTTTTGAAAGAATATAACTATGATGAGCAATATTATAAGTTTCAATTTCTGTCTTGGTTCAGCGGGAATTGGACTTTTAGCATTTAAAATAAGTAACACCTA